>NZ_JBIRRV010000055.1:0-1096 GCF_044333925.1 Streptomyces sp. NPDC020898 | reverse complement strand
CGCAGTTGGTATTTCTCGGAGTGCAGGTACTCTTCGCTGCCGTCGCGCAGGGGGGTGTTCTCGCAGAGTTCGTAGCCGCTGTAGACGCCCCAGGTGGGGGAGAGGGTGGCGGCGAGGACGGCGCGGGCCTCGAAGGCGGGCCGGCCGCCGTCCTGGAGGTAGGCGTGCAGGATGTCGGGGGTGTTGACGAAGAAGTTGGGCCGCATGTAGGCCGCCGCCTCGCCGGACAGTTCGGTGAGGTACTCGGTGAGTTCGGCCTTCGTGTTGCGCCAGGTGAAGTACGTGTAGGACTGCTGGAAGCCGACCTGGGCCAGGGTGTGCATCATCGCGGGGCGGGTGAACGCCTCGGCCAGGAAGATGACGTCCGGGTCGGTGCGGTTGATGTCGGCGATCACCTTCTCCCAGAAGAGGACCGGTTTGGTGTGCGGGTTGTCGACGCGGAAGATCCGTACCCCGTGGTCCATCCAGTGCCGCAGCACGCGGACCGTCTCGGCGATGAGGCCGGGCAGGTCGGTGTCGAAGGCGATGGGGTAGATGTCCTGGTACTTCTTCGGCGGGTTCTCCGCATACGCGATGGTGCCGTCCGGGCGGTGGTGGAACCACTGCGGGTACTTGGCCACCCAGGGGTGGTCCGGCGAGCACTGCAGCGCGAAGTCGAGGGCGACCTCCATCCCGTGGCGGGCGGCCTCGGCGACGAAGAAGCCGAAGTCCTCAAGGGTGCCCAGGGCGGGGTGGACGGCGTCGTGGCCGCCGTCCTCGGAGCCGATCGCCCACGGCACCCCCACATCGTCCGGGGAGGCGGAGAGGGTGTTGTTGGGGCCCTTGCGGAAGGTGTGGCCGATGGGGTGGATGGGGGGCAGGTAGAGGACGTCGAAGCCCATCGCGGCGATCGCCGGCAACCGGCGTGCGGCCGTGCGGAACGTCCCGTGCGGCTCGCCCGCGGTTCCCTCGGAGCGGGGGAAGAACTCGTACCAGGCCCCGTACAGGGCCCGCTCCCGCTCCACCAGCAGCGCCAACGGCTCGGAGGAGGTGACCAGTTCCCGCAGCGGATACCGGGCCAGCACCTTGTCCACCGCCGGCGTCAGAGCGGCCGCGA
>NZ_JBIRRV010000054.1:0-1125 GCF_044333925.1 Streptomyces sp. NPDC020898 | reverse complement strand
AGAGGTCGTTTTATCCCGTTGTTTCATCCCGGGATGCGAATTTGATCCGGTGATGTCGGGTCGCGCCAGGAGATGGTGTTCTCGCCGGTGAGGCGGCGGGCCATGAGGTCGGTCATGGCGAGGTGGATCATGGCTTCGGAACGGTGCGGGTGGGTTTCGTAGTCGCGCGCCAGGCGCCGGTGGAGCATCAACCAGCCGTAGGTCCGCTCCACCGCCCACCGTTTCGGAATCGGGGTGAATCCCCTGCTCCCAGGGGCGCGTTGGACGATTTCGAGGTCGATGCCGAGAGTGGCGGCATACTCGACGAAGTGCTTGCGGTAGCCGCCGTCGACCCAGACCTTGCGCAGGGTGGGGTGATCGGCTGCGGTCTGCTCCAGGAGGGTGCGGCCAGCGGTGGAGTCCTGGACTCCGGCGGCGGTGACCAGCACGGCGAGCAGCAGGCCGAGGGTGTCGGTGATGATGCTGCGCTTACGGCCCACGATCTTCTTGCCCGCGTCGATGCCCTGCGTCCTGGCGGGGACGGAGGTGGAGGTCTTCACGCTCTGGGAGTCGATCACGCAGGCCGAGGGGTGGCGGTTCTTGTCTTCCTGCTGGCGCACCAACTCCCGTAAGAGGCCGTTGAGTTGGGCGAATATTCCGTCGGTCTGCCACTTGGCGAAGTAGCCGTAGACCGTCTGATGGGGCGGGAAGTCATGCGGGAGGTAGGCCCACTGGCAGCCGGTGCGGTCCACGTACAGAATCGCGTTCATGATCTCGCGCAGATCGTGCCGGGGCGGCCGGCCGAAGTCCAGGGCCCGGCCGCGGCGCTCGAATCGCCAGGCGGACAGCACCGGCTCGATCAACTCCCAGCGGGCATCGGACAGATCACTCGGATACGCACGACGGTCGGTCATGTCCTGGGCATACCGCCGATCGGGGGCGTGCGCCCAGGCGTGCGTTCTGCCGCGCCGAAGCACGGGACAGAACCGGGCGTCCTGGAATGAGACAGGCGTAGGGCGCCGCTTGCCCCAGACACCACACCATCCGCCTCACCAGCCGCGACCCACACTGCAGACCCGCCAGCACCAGACCATCAGCAGGTACAAAGCTAGAGATAACACCGTACTAAAGATGAAAACGACCTCT
>NZ_JBIRRV010000053.1:0-1346 GCF_044333925.1 Streptomyces sp. NPDC020898 | reverse complement strand
CTTGGGTTCAAGAGGTCGTTGCAACACCCCGTCTGTAGGGAGTTGCAGTGGACTTCGAGATTCGGGAGGACCGGAGGCCGCAGGGGCCGCGGAAGCTGTTGAAGGAGCGTGAGCTCTACCTTTCCCTTGTGGATCAAGGGATGGGGAACGCTCAGGCCTGCCGGGTCGTGGGAGTGCACGAGCGGACCGGCAGGGATTGGCGTTACGGACGGCCGGAGGGCCGTGTGAAGAGGCCGCGACCGCGGGCGAAGGATGCGCCGGCGGTCGCGGTCCTTGGTGTCAGAGCACCCAGGACCCGCCTGATCGAGGTTCGTGGCGACTCGCGTTACCTCGGTGAGGATGAGCGGATACACATCGCCGACCGCTTGCGGGAGAAGGCGACGGTCCGCGCGATCGCGGCCGAGCTGGGCCGCAGCCCGTCGACCATCAGCCGGGAGATCCGCCGCAACCGGCATCCGGTGAACGGCCAGTACCGGCCGCACGCGGCACACGCCCGGGCCAGGGCCCGCCGTCCGCGCCCCAGGGGCGGGAAGATCGCGGCGTGTCTTGTGCTGCGTGACACCATCCAGTCATGGCTGGGGCTGAAGTGGAGTCCTGAGCAGATCAGCCGGAGCCTGCGCCTGCACTTCCCCGACCAGCCGGAGATGCACGTGTCGCACGAGACGATCTACCAGGCCCTCTACGTCCAGGGCCGGGGCGAGCTGCGCCGCGAGCTCACCAAGGCCCTGCGCACCGGCCGCACCCTCCGCAAGCCTCAACGTCGTCCCGACCAGCGGATCCCGCGCTATCCGGCACCGATGGTGATGATCAGCGACCGGCCGGCCGAGGCCGAGGACCGGGCCGTTCCCGGCCACTGGGAGGGAGACCTGATCATCGGCAAGAACAGCGGCTCTGCGATCGGCACCCTGGTCGAGCGGGCCACCCGCTACGTGATGCTCGTCCACCTGCCCGGCAACCGCGACACCATCACCGTCCGCGACGCGCTGATCGACACCGTCAGCGCCCTCCCGGCCCACCTGCGGCGCTCGCTGACCTGGGACCAGGGCTCAGAGATGGGCCTGCACCACCAGTTCTCCATGGCCACGGGCATGCCCGTCTACTTCTGCGACCCCTCCAGCCCCTGGCAGCGCGGATCGAACGAGAACACGAACGGCCTGCTGCGGCAGTACTTCCCCAAGGGCACCGACCTGTCCCGCCACAGCCGCGAACACCTGGACGCCGTCGCCGCCGAACTCAACGGCCGCCCACGCAAAACGCTCGACTGGAAAACCCCAGCCGAGCGCCTCGCTAAACTCCTCACAACAGCCGCATGATCAGCGGTGTTGCCACGACCCCTTGAATTCGCC
>NZ_JBIRRV010000052.1:0-1383 GCF_044333925.1 Streptomyces sp. NPDC020898 | reverse complement strand
ACCTGGGGCGTCTACAGCGGCTACGAACTCTGCGAGAACACCCCCCTGCGCGACGGCAGCGAAGAGTACCTGCACTCCGAGAAATACCAACTGCGGCCCAGGGACTGGGAGTGGGCCGAGCGGAACGGGCTGTCGATCGCCCCGCTCATCTCCGCGCTCAACCGGATCAGACGCGACCACCCCGCCCTGCACCGGCTCAGGAATCTCCACTTCCACCGGACCGACAACGACTCGGTGATCGCGTACAGCAAGCGGACCGGCGAGGACATAGTTCTGGTGGTCGTGAACCTCGACCCTCACCACACCCAGGAGGCCACGGTCTCGTTGGACATGCCGCAACTCGGCCTGGGCGGGCGGGAGAACGAACGGTATTCGATTCCCGTACGTGACGAACTGAGCGGTGAGACCTACCGCTGGGGCCGCACCAACTACGTACGTCTGGAGCCCGGCTGGGCACCCGCGCACGTCTTTCACCTGCGGTACTCGACTGGAGGCCAGTAACACCGTGACCGTCAATGAGCCTGTCCCGGACACCTTCGAGGACACTCCCGCCAAGGACCGGGACCCCGAATGGTTCAAACGCGCCGTCTTCTACGAGGTCCTCGTCCGTTCCTTCCAGGACAGCAACGGCGACGGAGTCGGCGACCTCAAAGGCCTCACCGCCAAACTCGACTACCTCCAGTGGCTCGGCGTCGACTGCCTCTGGCTGCCCCCCTTCTTCAAATCACCCCTCAAAGACGGGGGGTACGACGTCTCCGACTACACCGCCGTCCTCCCCGAATTCGGAGACCTCGCCGACTTCGTCGAATTCGTCGACGCCGCCCACCAACGCGGCATGCGCGTCATCATCGACTTCGTCATGAACCACACCAGCGACGAACACCCGTGGTTCCAGGAGTCGAGGAGTGACCCCGAAGGCCCTTATGGGGACTACTACGTCTGGGCCGACAAGGACGACCAGTACCAGGACGCCCGCATCATCTTCGTCGACACCGAAGCCTCCAACTGGACCTTCGACCCCGTCCGCAAGCAGTACTACTGGCACCGCTTCTTCTCCCACCAACCGGACCTCAACTACGAGAACCCCCTGGTGCAGGAGGAAATTCTTGCGGCTCTACGGTTCTGGCTGGATCTCGGGATCGACGGCTTCCGCCTGGACGCGGTCCCCTACCTGTACCAGGCCGAAGGCACCAACTGCGAAAACCTCCCGCGCACCCACGAATTCCTCAAACACGTGCGCAAGGAGATCGACGCCCACTACCCGGACACGGTGCTGCTGGCGGAGGCCAACCAGTGGCCGGAGGACGTCGTCGACTACTTCGGCGACTTCCGCAGCGGCGGCGACGAATGCCACATGGCGTTCCACTTCCCCGTCATGCCCCG
>NZ_JBIRRV010000051.1:0-1403 GCF_044333925.1 Streptomyces sp. NPDC020898 | reverse complement strand
TGCCGGCCTGGATGGAGTCCAGGGGCGGCCGGCCGGAGGCGCACTGCCACCGTGACATGATCGACGCGGTGCGCTACGTGGTCGACAACGGCGCGAAGTGGTGTGCCGTGCCACGGGATTTCCCCTGGTGGCGGGCGGTGTACGACTTCTTCCGCCGCTGGCGTGCGCACGGATACGTCCGGGAGTTGTACCAGCGGCTGCGCCGCGCCAACCGGGTGGCGAGGGGCCGCAGCGCGGAGCCGACCGCCGGGATCATCGATGCGCAGTCCGTCGACGGCGCGGACACCGTCGTGATGTCACGCGGCTTCGACGGGAACAAGAAGCGCGACGGCCGCAAGCGCTCGATCCTGACCGATACCTGCGGTGACCTGCTGGAAGTCATCGTGACCCCGGCCGACGTCCACGACTCCAAGCCCGCGCCCGCGCTCCTGGACCGCTACATGGACGAGCCCGGACGGCTGCTGAAACTCGTCTGGGCCGACAACGCCTACCAAGGGCAGCCTCTGGCCGATGCCTTCGCCCGGCATGGCGTGAGGGTCGAGGTCGTTCAACGCCCGGACGGGACACGCGGCTTCACCGTCCTGGCCCGCCGCTGGGTCGTGGAACGCACCCTGGGTCAGCTCTCACGGGCCCGGCGTCTCAACCGCGACCACGAACGCCGCCCGGACCATCACGAGCAGATGGTCTGGTGGGCCGGCCTGATCACCCTCACCCGCCGGATCGCCGGCGAGCGCCGGCACTGGCCCGATCGCCGGCCGGGCCGCCGCCCGGGCCCGCAGCCGGCCTGAACAGGCCCCTCTCCCGCTCCAGCCAGCCCTTCGCATGCAGGGCATAGGCGCGATGGCGCACCCGTTCCACCGCGAGTTTTTCCCGTCCCAGCCCCAGGGTGTCCGCGATCGTGGCCACGTCCACCAGGCCGTCGGCGGCCACGACCGTCTCGAAAATCTGCCGGTACATGCCGCACAACGACCGTCCTTCCAGGCCCACGTGCCACCGCGACGGCCGCTCGTCATAGCCCTCACGCCCCCTGCGCGAGGGCACCTTGGCCTCGCTGTCCGGCTGCTGCGGCACATCGGCAACCGCCCCGGCATCGGTGGCCGCCTGCGCACCCGTCGCGGCAAGCTCGTCCATCAGCTCCTCCCGCCCGATCCGGGCGAACTCCCACCGCTGACGGGCCTCGGCGGCCTGTTCCTCGGCCTCGCGCAGCCGGGCCTCCGCCCTGTCCAGCACTTCACGAGCCCGCACTTCACGCCGTTCCATCAACGCGATCACCGACGGCACCGACCACCTCCAGGACGAGAAAACCACCCGCCCCGGTGCTGCCCGGGCCCACCGACGAGAACACGTCGATCATGGAAGAACCGCAGCTCTTCGAGCTGCGGTTCGGTTGGCCACAACGCTCT
>NZ_JBIRRV010000050.1:0-1487 GCF_044333925.1 Streptomyces sp. NPDC020898 | reverse complement strand
GCTCACTAGACCACCATTCCTTGTGCAGCCCTGACGGATAGGGTTGTGACCTCTCGGTCCCGGTGGGTGCACGGCCACTCGTGCGAGCCGCTTGACGGCCAGGATGAGTTACGCCGGCCCCGCCGGGCCGAGGCCGTCTGATCGGCTTCAGGGACACGCCCCGTCGAGGGCCGATTAGTGAGCTCCCGGCAGACGTCCTCACCACCGAGCAGGTGCTCCGCGTACGGCACAGGAGTACTTCTTTCATGTTCATCGGATGGGACTGGGCGACCGAGACTCACGACGTAACCGTCATGGACCAACTCGGTGCCCGCGTGGAGAGATGGGAACTGCCTCACACCGAGGAAGGCATCACCAAGACACTGGCCCGGCTGGCCAAACACGGAGCCCCGGAAGATCTCCCGGTGGCCATCGAGACCACCCGCGGCCTGGTCGTGGACCGGCTGCTGGCAGCGGGGCATCCGGTGGTGCCGGTGCACCCGAACGCCTTTCACGCCATGCGTCCACGCTGGGGTGCTTCGAAGGCCAAGACCGATGCCGGGGACAGCCTCAAGCTCGCCGACTACCTCCGCACGGATGGCCACTTCCTGCCTCGGCTGGAGCCCACCGATCAAGCCACCATGGACCTGCAGTCGCTCAGCCGGCAGCGCGCGGACCACGTCGAGGCCAGAACGGCTGCCATCAACCAGCTCGCGTCGCTGCTGGACGCGCACTGGCCTGGCGGAAAGGCCATGTTCGCGCGCCTCAACAGCGACATCGCGCTCGCCTTCTTGGAGCGCTACCCCACCCCGGCCTCCGCCGCCAAACTCACTGCCGCCCGACTTGAGGCATGGTGCAAGCGGCAGAGCTACACGGGCAAGAAGCCCGGCAGCGTACTCATCGAGAGCTTGAGGTCGGCTCCTGCGCCCGCTTCCCGCCTCAGTCCGGACATCGTTGAGCAGCTTGTCCGTCTGCAAGTCCAGCTCGTGCAGGGCATCCGCGCGACCATCCGCGCACTGGACAAGGCCATCACCGACGCTGTCGGTCAGCATCCCTACGCACCACTGTTCGCTGCCATGCCGCGCATCGGGAAGGTCAACCTCGGACAGATCATCGGCGAACTCGGCCCCATCCTGGAACGCGCCCAGACCTGTGAGCAGTTCATCGCTGAGGCGGGTGTTGTCCCAGTCACGAGGGCTTCGGGCAAGTCGCGCACTGTCGCCTTCCGCTACGCGACCAATCGACGTGCGCGCCAAGCCATCGGGATCTTCGCCGACAACAGCAGACACGACAGCGACTGGGCTTCGAAGATCTACACCGACGCGCGTTCCAGGAAGAAGCGTCACCCCCATGCCATTCGCATCCTTGCCCGCGCATGGCTCCGCGTGATCTGGGCCTGCCGACGAGACGGCACCTGTTACGACCCTGCCATCCACCAGGCCAACGGAAAGATCAACAGTAGGCCAGACACACCTGTCCCGGCATAGAGGTTGACTCAGGAAACTCAT
>NZ_JBIRRV010000049.1:0-1496 GCF_044333925.1 Streptomyces sp. NPDC020898 | reverse complement strand
CCCCGTTACCTTCTAGACGGCCCCGATTTTGGGGCTCCCGGCCTTCTGGCCCGGCATGACTTTTGCCCCCTGTCGACCATGACCCGGGGGGTGGTGTCACCGGGTCGGGAGGCGCCGGTAGATCGCTAATAGGGGCAGGAGCGCCGGTCCGCCGGCAACGCTCTTCGTAACGTGGTTGCCGGATGTCGGCGCCGTGCCTTGGCCGGGAAGACAAGACCCTCCCAGGAGGAGTGAAGTGATCGACATCCGCGATGTGGCCGTCTTCCTCGGCCTCGACGTCGGCAAGGGCGAACACCACGCCACCGGCCTCATGCCGGACGGCAGGAGCGTCGTCGACAAGCCGCTGCCGAACAGCGAGCCGAAGATACGGGCCATGCTCGACAAGCTCACGGCCAAGTACGGCCGGGTCCTGGTCGTCGTGGACCAGCCCGCCTCGATCGGTGCTCTGCCACTGGCCATCGCCCGCGACGCGGGCTGCGAGGTGGCTTATCTGCCGGGCCTGACGATGCGGCGGATCGCGGACCTCTATCCCGGTGAGGGCAAGACCGATGCCCGCGACGCGGCGATCATCGCGGACGCCGCCCGCACCATGCCCCACACGCTCCGCTCGATCGAGCTGACGGACGAAACCATCGCCGAACTCCGCATGATCGTCGGGTTCGACGACGACCTCGCGGGCGAGGTCACCCGGGTCGCGAACCGGCTCCGCGGCCTGCTCACCCAGATCCACCCGCACCTCGAACGGGTCCTGGGGCCACGCATCCAGCACCCGGCCGTGCTCACGCTGCTGGAACAGTTCGGCTCGCCCAAGGCGATCCGCAAGGCCGGACGACGGCGCTTGATCACGCTGCTGCGGCCGAAGGCGCCCAGGATGGCCGAGCGGCTGGTCGAGGACATCTTCACCGCACTCGACGAGCAGACCGTCGTCGTCACGGGCACCGACGCGGCCGCGGTGATCGTGCCCAAGCTCGCGAAGAACCTGGCCGGCCTGCTCGACCAGCGCAAGGAACTGGCCTCGGACATCGAGGAGTTGCTCAAGTCGCACCCTCTTTCCGAGCTCCTGACGTCGATGCCGGGGATAGGCGTCAGGACCGGAGCCAGGATCCTCATCGACGTCGGTGACGGCACCGCCTTCCCGACCGCAGGCCACCTCGCCGCCTATGCCGGGCTCGCTCCGGTGACCAGGCGGTCGGGGTCCTCGATCCGCGGCGAGAGCCCGTCCCGCAGAGGCAACAAGCACCTGAAACGGGCCTTCTTCCTCGCCGCGTTCGCCTCGCTGTCCGACCCGGCCTCCCGGGCCTACTACGAGCGGAAGAAAGCCGAGGGCAAGCGGCACAAGCAGGCCCTGATGTGTCTCGCACGCCGCCGCGTCGACGTGCTCTTCGCGATGCTCCGCGACGGCACGTTCTTCGAACCTCAAGCCGTCCCCCAAGCCGCCTGAAACATCACCAATCAACCGACCCGCCCCTTGACGAAAGAGATAGGGGCACCCCCCA
>NZ_JBIRRV010000048.1:0-1612 GCF_044333925.1 Streptomyces sp. NPDC020898 | reverse complement strand
CGTGCGAGCTCGACGAAGGGCAGGTCGGAGCGGCGATGCAGACGCCAGGACCGGACCTCGCGGCTCATCTTCTTCAGGGCGTCCTTGCTGACCGCCGGGTCGAACGACAGGAACTGTCTGCCGTGCCGGTCCCGGTTTCGTCTGGCGCGAAAGGTGTAGCCCAGGAACGTGAACGCCGTGTCCTCGAAGGGGCGTTGGCGTTTGCCGTCCTTGCAGTACACGATCCGGGTCTTGGCCGGATGCAGTCGCAGTCCGACCTCGGCCATCCTGTCCGTGAGCGCGGCCAGCACGTGGCGGGCCTGGCGCTCGGAGACGCAGTGCAGCACCGCGTCATCCGCATACCGCTCGAACCAGACAGCCGGGAACTCCCGTGCCATCCAGGCGTCGAACGCGTAGTGCAGGAACAGGTTCGCCAGCACGGGAGATACCGGGGCTCCTTGCGGGGTTCCCTTCTCCCGCTCCAGCAGGGATCCGTCGGGCATGACAAGCGGGGCAGCGAGCCGCCGCCGCACATACAACTTCACCCAGACGGCGTCGGTGTGCGCTTCCACCGCCTTGACCAGCAGGTCCCAGGGCACGCTGTCGAAGAACTGGGCGATGTCGAACTCCACCACCCAGTCCCGCTTCCAGCAGCGCTTCCGGCACCTTTCCACCGCGTCCAGGGCGGACCGTCCAGGCCGGTATCCGAAACTGTCCGGGTGGAATACAGGCTCCACCCTTCGCATCAGATGCCGGGCCACCACGGTCTGAGCCACCCGGTCGGCGACAGCGGGAATACCAAGCATTCTCGTGCCACCGCCGTGCGGCTTCGGAATAGCCACCGCACGCACCGGAGGAGGAAAGTAAGAGCCCGATGACATTCGATTCCAGACCTTGTACAAATTGTTCTTCAGGTCCTTCTCGAAGTCGTCGATGCTCTGCCCGTCTACCCCGGGCGCACCCCTGTTCGCTCTGACTTCCTCCCACGCCTCCTTGACTTCCCACTTCGAAATCTCAAACGGCTTGACCTGTGACTTCAACTGGCCCATCGAACTCCTCCCGGAGATCCTCCGGTTGATGCGATCAACACAGTCACGAACGACCCGGCCCCTTCGCTCCACCCCCATTACAGGGGCTTCACCACTACTACGGGCCGATCCGCCGACACGCCTCGCCTCGGTACTCAACCCCTCACAGTTTCCGCTGCTTGGGGCACTCCCTCTCACCCGCCGAGGCGGCGGGCAGTATCGAGACGTGCCTTCTCCTGTTCCATGCGGAAGCCGCAGACCGGACTCACGTCGCCTCCATGCCGGACATCGCCTGGCCAATAGACGGGCACCCGCCAGACCTATCCCGGAGTTGGCTTGAAACCCCGGTTTTGATGTCGCCTGTTAACATTTCGACACGTCAGCAGCGATTCACTTGCGTTCGTCTTTCCGGTCCCTACCTGACACCTCTCGGGCGCCTTTTCCTCATCGCTCACCACAACGGTCTTCAGCCAATGCAGCATGAGGCGGTTTGAAGCCTCCCCCCGCAGGGCGACTCCGAAGGGCCAAAACCTTCATCTCCCGCACAGCATCATTTCCAGAAGCTGCCCTACAACCAACTCCCTTTCATGTTCAGGACACACCAA
>NZ_JBIRRV010000047.1:0-1794 GCF_044333925.1 Streptomyces sp. NPDC020898 | reverse complement strand
CCGCCCCGGTGCTGCCCGGGCCCACCGACGAGAACACGTCGATCATGGAAGAACCGCAGCTCTTCGAGCTGCGGTTCGGTTGGCCACAACGCTCTCATCTGTCTCCGCTTCTTCCTCTTCCTCTGGGAAGGCGGGCGGAGTAACGGTCTCGGTCGTTGCGGTAGGGCGTGATGCGGGCTCTGATGACGGCCCGTCATCGATGCCGTCGCCCGTTTTTGAGATCACGAAAGCGCCGAAAAGTCCGAGCATGACGGCAACGACTATGCAGCCTCCCACAAGGGATGCGCAGCCTTCGATCCAGCCGCCTGGGCGGTCGCTCGATCTGCTCATGATGTCGTTCTCCCATGCCGCCGGTCGTCTGGTGCGTGTCGCGCTCGCAGGGCGGTGGCCTGACGCAGCTATCCGCTGTTCCAGCTGATGGTAGGGCTGATACGAGCCCTCGTACCTAGATGATCAATTCCAAGGGATGAGAGCGGCGAGTCGACGGCTACGATCAGGCGTGGGCTGTGGGAGGTCCGGGGAGGTGGCCTGTGGGGGGTGGCATGGCGGGTCTTGGACGTCGGGGGATGCTCGCACTCGGCGTGGTGACGGTGTTGGCGGCGTGTACGTCGACTGCGAAGAGCACAGATGACGCCAAGGTCCGGACCGACCTGGAGCCTCTGGAGCGTCGGTTCGCTGAGCTCGGCCCGCTGTCCGGCGCGCACTGGCTCGGCACCGCACTGGGCACCGATTCGAGGGTGTCCGTTCCGGGCCCCACCGATGTTCGTATGGTGGGAACTGCCCAGTTGAGAGCAGGTGCCGTCGCCGCCATCACGGGGGCACCGCAGCGGAGCTTTCAGCCCGAGAAACCAGTCCAACTCCCGGAGGAACTGGCCGAGTTCGTACCCAAGAGCGCAAGGTGGGTCCGGAGCGATTCCTTCGACCGTGACATGACGGGCGGGACGTACTCCGGCGCGTTCTATCTCGATCCAGGCACGGACACGGTCTACTTCGATACGATCAATCCGGGCATTTCTGCCAGCTCCGAACCGTGATCGATTCCAAGGCATCGGCTGCGCGCATGGGGCGAGGGCATCCAACGTCGGTGTGTGAAAACAGAGTTGAACACCCTCGCGACCGCGCTCTATGTGACGACCGACGACCTGCTGAAGGCGTCTCCTCATCTCGCGCCATGGCGTCCTGCCGTGGGGATCGCCCCGCAACTCACCGACGCGGAACTGGCCAAGCAGGACATCCGGCTGCTGCGTCCAGCCCGCAAGGGCGAGCCGGAACGGCCCGGCGCTCCGCTGTTCAAGCCGTTGCGGCAGGTCATTGAGTCGGTCAACGAGACCTTCAAGGGCCAGCTCAACCTCGAACCCCGGGTGAAGTGCTGGGTCAGTTCCATGACCATGCCCTCCATCAGCCAGGCCACGACGCCCAGCAGCACACCGGCCAGCACGTGGGGCAGCGCGACCGGAGCGGCGTGCCGCAGCTTCCACCAGGCGAGTTCGGCGGTGCCGTCGTGTCCGCGCTCCATGTACCGGGCGAGGAAGCAAAGGGCGGGGCGGGCCTGGTCCGCGCTCCACCGGGAGGGGGCGGCGCGCGCGTGGCCGGTAGGCGGCATCGACGAAGGCGTCGAGGAGGTGGTGCTCCACGGACGTGCGGGTGCGCAGCCGCAGCAGCTGGCCGGGGTCCGGCAGCCGCTCGTGCCCCTCTCCTGCTTGGGTTCAAGAGGTCGTTGCAACACCCCGTCTGTAGGGAGTTGCAGTGGACTTCGAGATTCGGGAGGACCGGAGGCCGCAGGGGCCGCGGAAG
>NZ_JBIRRV010000046.1:0-3218 GCF_044333925.1 Streptomyces sp. NPDC020898 | reverse complement strand
CACAGGTACCGGACACCGCACTGCTGCGTACCGATCTCGCCGCCTTCGGAGCCCTGGCAGCCGGCGCAGCCTTCACCGCATTTGGTGCCACCAGCTCACTGCGGCACACCATCGTCCCCGGTGAGAAGGCCCAGACCGGGAAGAAGTCCGGCGGCCCCGGCTCGCCGCACGTCCTGCACCCCGAGCTCATGGACTTCTACCTTGGCGAGACGCTGGCGAAGAAGTACGCCGCAGCCGCCGCGCCGATCTGCGAGTGCTACGCCTGCGGACACAAGGCGCTCGACACGTTCACCAGCAACCAGTCCCCGCTCCCGGCAGAAGCCGCGGCGCACAACATCGCTGTGCTCATGGGGTGGCTCCGCGACCTCTGCGCGACGCCGTCGGGCATCGCGCGCCAGCGCTGGTGGTACGACCGCTGCCGCACGGCCGTCGACCGGTACCCGCTGCTCAACGCCGCCCTCGAACAGCCCAAGGCGTTCCGGGCACCCGAGCAGCTCAAGTGCTGGGCCCTTGCCGACCCCGGCCCTGTCCCGGCCGAGCCCTCGCCCGCTCAGCGCACCCGCTGATACAGCTCCTCGACGAACGCCCAGGCCGCCGCGGTGTGCCGCTGCGGCCGGTAGGTCCGGGACTCCAGCACCATCTCCACCCCGTCGCCCGACGGGACGAAGACGCCGATACCGTAGAAGTCCGCCTCCGCCAGTGATTCCTCCAGGCGTACCGGGCGCCGGTCGAGCAGCATGGCCCTTCGGCAGAACGGGGCGAACCGGCCGGCCCGCTCCAGCCCTTGCCGCCAGCCGGACGCCCGCACGAGGGCCAGGTCGATCTGCAGTGGCCGCACCGCCCACCGCGTCACCACCTTGCGGTTACGGTCCGCAGCCCCGGCCGGCAAGGCACGTAGTGCACGACGTTCCCGCTGATCGAGTGAGGCCAGTGGCACGGGCAGACCCACCGGAAGGGCCAGAAGGGTTTCCAGCGGGGGCAGCTTGTCCAGGCGCGCCGCGGAAACCTCACGACGGCGTACGTCCTCGGCAGAGTCCATGCGGTAGAAGAACAGCGCCTCCGTCCCCAACGCCGGGGCCACCACAGACTGCCCGTCCCGCCCCAGCAGTGCCGCGGAAGCAGTCTGCACCGAACCGCCGATCACGGAACTCGCCAAGGTCATCATGGGCTCCACCCTGTCTCATCGGGCGCCGTCCGAAAACAGCACCCCGCCATTCATCCAACCCGGTCGGCTCCGGCTGCCTCTGCCAAACGGCCCAAGAGGTCCGCCAGACACCGCCACAGTTCGGCATCGTCGCTGCGCCGATACCACTGACGCCGCTCGCCGGGCTCCCGCGGAACACGCACAGCCAGACCCGCGTCCACCAGAGCCTGCACCGGCGCCTGGTACACGCTGGGCGCAACACTTCGCGAGACTGCGAGATCCCCCAGACAGACCCCTCGGGAATCCGACATCGCCAGCGCCAGCAGCACCTCCGCCCGATAACGATTACCGAAGAGCTTTGCCGAGACGTCACGCAACTGTTCGGACGCGCTTTGAACCATGATTCATGATTCGCGAATCATAAAGCAGATGTCAACTATTCGGTAAATTCCGCGCACTTGGGGAAGTGCTGGGATCACATCCACTGGGGAAGTCCGCCTCAACCCGGGTGAATCGCTCAGGGAGAGAGGTCGAGCACCCGGACGTTGGCCCCGTCCCAGGCCTTGGGCTGGACGGTGGCGACGCGTGCCCCCTCCAGGCGCTCGGCGCCGGGCATGGCCACGTGGTGGGTGTGGCACCAGCCCAGAGACCGCTCGTGGCCCGAGGCAGCCAGGACGGCGGCGAGATCGAGCGGATGGAAAACCACCTGGTCGAGCATGCCGAGGTGGCCGGCGAGTCCGGTGCGTACCCGGTCCGCTTCGGCGAGCGCGGCCAGCGCGACGTGGACGCGCCAGGCCCCGGTCTCGGCGGCCTGGTACAGAAGGCGGGAGGCCAGGACGTTGCCCGAGCCCAGAGCGAGCAGCGCGCTGTCGTCGAGGACTACATCGACAGGGGCGACAGGGTTCACGCGGCGCTGCCGAGCCGGCGCGTGAGCTCATCGTCCGCTGCGCGGTCCTGCTCGGGATCCGGGGCGTAGCCGGAGAGTGTGTGCAGGACTTCGAGGGTCTTCGCGACCTGCTCGTCCCGCTCGCTCTGCGTGAGGGTGTGGGTGGCGAATTCACCGACGAGCCCCGCGATCGTGGTGTCCTTCTCGGCGGCCAGGATCGCCAGCCGGTCCCGGATGCTGCTCTCGACCTTGATCGTTGTGTGTGCCATGCCCGACAGAATACATCGGGTATACCCGCCCGGGGGAGGCGATTGAGGTAGCTGCTTGCGCCTCCTCGGTCGGGGGCCGAGGGGACAGCCGGTAGGTGTGTTTTCGCCAGCGAGAGCTCGGTGAGGAGTCGGTGGGGCGCACTGTTCGCTGGCGCATGTGCCGACCTGTGAAGTCGTGAAATCCGTTCCGGGATTCAACCCTGTCCGTTGTGTGTGCCCGGGAGGGAAGTCCTCTGACCTGTGGCGACGGAGTTTTCTACTAGCCTCGCGGATGGTCGCCCGACACGCTGCCTTACCCGGCCAGGACCGGCGAGCGTCATGGGCGAGTGCCCGCTCTGGACCGACCGCGCAGCGCCCGACCCGCAACCTCTGATCTGTGTCAAGTCCCCACCTCTTACCGGATGGTGATCCGACGATGAGGCCATGTCGCTCACACATCAGGTGACCGCAGGGGTGCGTATCCACTGGCGGCTGGTCATCCTCCCCGTCGGATTCGTCCTCAACGTCTGGGGAAACACCCTCTTTGACACCTCACCCGACGTCACCAACAGGGCTGTCAGCCTCCTCCTGTTCACCGTCGGACTGTTCCTCGCCCTGTACGGATGCCGGTTCTGGCGGAGCAGAGCAGAAAAGTGGTACGCCCTCCAGCGGGTGAGTCGCTGGATGTCCGGGAAGCGGAACGACATAGCGTGGCAGCATCGCTGGTGGCGCGTGAAAGTGATCGTGTGGGGCGTGGGCGTGTGCGGTGTCGTCCTGTACGCGGTGCGGCTGGTCAACGGTGTCGCCCAGCATCCGGACCAGGTGACTGAACATGCAGCCTCCGCCATGACGTTCATGTACGTGTGGGGTCTTCTCCCGATGTGGACGCAGGCGGTCGAACCGAATGGCGCTTCCACACAGCAGCTGCTGGAGGACACCG
>NZ_JBIRRV010000045.1:0-4785 GCF_044333925.1 Streptomyces sp. NPDC020898 | reverse complement strand
AGTGCCAGTGATCTCCCCTCACGAAATCTGAGACCCACCGAGCCAACCCGAGCCGGCCTGCGTGGCACTCACTTCGCAGGCCGGCCCACCGTGCCTTGTGCAGGCGGACGCCACGGCACCGTTGTGCCGGTGACCTTGACCGAGGCCTCCGGCGGCGGCGACATGATGCGCGTGCCGTCGGCCGCGCGGTTCTGGCTATTCGGCCTGCCCCAAGAAACCCCTATGACCGAACTGGTCCGCCTGGCAAAGATCCGCCGGCACATCGAGCACGACCACCGCGAACGCAAGCACGGCCTCGGCCATGACCACTTCGAAGGCCGCTCCTTCAACGGCTGGCACCACCACGCCATCCTCGTGACCCGGTACGGGTCATCCAGCCGCTTGAAGCACAGCCCTCCCAGCCTGGCCGCCGTCCATCCCGATCACTTCTGCGCCACCGACGGGTCGGTGGTCGACGGGCACATCGCCAGCGGCCGGCGCTGCGGCCCGCCGACGCGCAACACCGGTGAACGCGCTCCTATCTCCGGCAGCGTCCACGCTGCCCACCCTGCTCCTCCCCATCCTCAACTCCAGCCACATGCGCGAAGGGGATCGCAACAGCGCTGCAAGCGGCCCGACCACGCCATACGCCCGTGATGACCTGGACAAATCCGGGGCGTTGCGAAGGCTGGCGCACCAGTTGCCGCACCGCAGGGTGCAACGGTCAGGCACAAGCAGTGGAGCAACACATGTGGCAATCCGGCGCGGTTGAGCACTTCTGGGCACAACAGCTGCCCAACCGCCGCAGGTGAGCCCTGGTCGGCATCGTGCTTCCCCGTTTTCCGGAGTCGCCTGCTGCCCTGGTCGTCGGGCGAGATTGCAGCCGGTCGCACAACAGCACGATGCGGCAGCGCCGGTGGAAAAGGGCACGGCTGCCAACCCGGCCCGGATCCGGCCGCAACCGCGCCGCGTTCCCTCAGAGGATGCTCAAATCCGGATAACGATCGCGTCACTGCTCCTGGGATTGCGTCCCACCGACTCCTATTTGTGACTTGAGTCACGCGAGGCCGTGTGGGCAACGTGATAGGACTTCCCAATTCCTTCATGGGGCGATCTTTACCGTTTGCACACCGCCCCTTTACCTGGCTCCCGCTGTTGTGCCCGCCCTCACGTCCCCGTCCCCGTCCCCCGAGGTGCACCTGATGTCACTCGAGTCCGTCACGACATCCATCGACGACGCCGTCAGCGACTTCTTCGAACCCGTCGCCACGAACGTCGGTGACATCGTCTTCTATACCGTGCCCGTCGGCGACACCGACCTTCCGCTCATCGTCGCCTGGCTCGTAGTCGCCGGCCTGATCTTCAGCGGCTGGTTCGGGCTGATCCAGGTACGCAAGTTCAAGCTCGCCATCGACGTCGTGCGCGGCAAGTACGACGAGGAGGGCTCGCCCGGTGAGGTCAACCACTTCCAGGCGCTGACCGCCGCCGTCTCTGGCACCGTCGGCCTCGGCAACATAGCCGGTGTCGCCGTCGCCGTGTCCATCGGCGGCCCCGGCGCCACCTTCTGGATGATCCTGTGCGGCCTGCTCGGCATGGCGACCAAGTTCGTCGAGGTCACCCTCGGCGTGAAGTACCGCGAGGAGCACGCGGACGGCACCGTCTCCGGCGGTCCGATGCATTACCTGCCCAAGGGGCTCGCCGAACGCTTCGGCAACGGTGGCGCCAAGTTCGGCAAGGTGCTGGCCGTCCTGGCCTCCGTCATGATCCTCTTCTTCGGCCTGTTCGGCGGCAACCTGTTCCAGACCAACCAGAGCTACGCACAGGTCGCTTCGACCTTCGGCGGCGAGGACGGCTTCATGGCCTCCTCCGCCGGTGCCGTCCTCTTCGGACTGGTGGTAGCCGCACTGGTCGGCCTCGTACTGCTCGGCGGGATCCGCTCCATCGCCTCGGTCACCAGCAAGCTGGTCCCGGCGATGGCCGGCATGTATATCGCAGCCTGCCTGATCGTCATCCTGGTGAATGTCAGCGCGGTGCCGGACGCCTTCCAGGGCATCATCAAGGGCGCGTTCGAGGCCGACGGCGTCACGGGCGGTGTGATCGGCGCCCTGATCGTCGGCTTCCAGCGCGCGGCCTTCTCCAACGAGGCCGGTCTGGGCTCCGCCCCGATCGCCCACTCCGCCGTCAAGACCAAGCACCCCGCCAGCGAGGGTCTGGTCGCCCTGCTGGAGCCGTTCATCGACACCGTCGTCATCTGCACCATGACCGCGCTCACTATCGCCATCGCCAACCCGGCCAGCTGGGCCGCAGCCCGCGAAGGCAACGAGGACATCGGCGGCGTCACCATCACCTCCGACGCCTTCGAGACCGTGCTCCCCTGGTTCCCGGACCTGCTGACCGTCGCGGTGCTCCTGTTCGCCTTCTCCACAATCCTCACCTGGGGCTACTACGGCCTCAAGGCATGGTCGTACCTCTTCGGCAAGAGCCAGGTCAGCGAAACCATCTTCAAGGCCATCTGGAGCCTGTTCGTCGTCGCCGGTTCCCTTCTCTCCCTCGACACCCTGATCAGCCTGGCCGACTCGGCCCTGTTCCTGTTGTCCGTGTTCAACATCATCGGCCTCTACCTGCTCGCCCCCGTGGTCAAGCGCGAGCTCAACTCCTTCCTGGACTTCGTCCGCAGCCGCGACACGCAAACCACCACGGGCGGGGACCCCGAGGACGAGCGGGAACCCACCAAGGCCCTCTGACCCCCACATCGACCGCATCGCATCTGGGCTGCCGTGTACCGTTTTCCGCGGTACACGGCAGCCTCTCCTCGTCGAGGGGTGTCCATCTGCAGGCAGGTCACGGACCGCAGGACCGTGCGGAGGAGAAGCCGGTGCCGTTCGAGTACACCGCGGCAAAGATCCTGCTATCTGCCGGGCGGAACCCGCGTCGGCAGTATGCGGCTGTCTCAGATGTCTCCAAAGCCCGCTACCCAGCCACACCCACGGCTGGCCGATTGGCCACGATCGGCTGGATCCGCAGCACCCCAACGACCGTCAGATCGACCTCGGCGTGCCGTGTTCAGCCGAATCATGGGCCCCAGCTGCAGGCATAGGTTCTCGCTGGCTGTGGGGCGGGCTGGGCACCGCAGCAGGCTGCGGATAGGGTGTAAAGAATGCGTCAAGTGACGCGGGGTGTGCCGGGAAGTCTGGTCGGCGTCCGTAGGGCCGTGCGCCCTTTTGCCGACACCCCGGAGGTTCGCCGTCTTGGCCGCCGCCCCGCGCTCCCGTTCCCCCTTCCTGGGTCTTCTGCCGTGGCCCGAACGTCAGGCCGTTGCCCGGGCGTTGCGCACGGAGACCGTCGGCGGGTTGGTGCTGCTGGCCGCCGCAGTGGTGGCACTGGTGTGGGCGAACAGCCCACTGGCCTCCTCCTACACGGCGCTTCGCGACGTCCACTTCGGAATACCGGCGCTGGGTCTGGATCTGTCGCTCGGCCACTGGACCTCTGACGGGCTGTTGACCGTTTTCTTCCTGGTCGCGGGGATCGAGCTGAAGCGGGAACTGGTGGTCGGCTCGTTGCGCACCCCGGCCACCGCCGCGCTGCCGGTCATCGCCGCCGGGTGCGGCATGGCCGTGCCCGCCGCCCTCTACGCCGCCACCGCCGCTGCCGGCGGGGGCAGCATGGACGGCTGGGCGGTTCCGATGGCCACCGACATCGCCTTCGCCCTGGCAGTCCTGGCCGTCATTTCCACCCACCTGCCGACCGCCCTGCGGGCCTTCCTGCTCACCCTCGCCGTCGTCGACGACCTCGGCGCGATCCTGATCATCGCCGTCTTCTTCACCTCCGACCTCAACTACTGGGCGCTCGCCGGGGCGTTTGCCGGGCTGGTCGTCTTCTACCTTTTGCAGCGACTGCGGGTGCGCGGCTGGTGGTGGTATCTGCCGCTGGGCGTGGTGACCTGGGCGCTGATGTACAACGGCGGCATTCACGCCACCGTCGCCGGTGTCGCCATGGGACTGATCCTGCGCACCACCCGCGACAAGGGCGAACAGGCTTCGCCCGGGGAACGCACCGGGCATCTGCTGCACCCGCTGTCCGCCGGGGTCTGTGTGCCGCTGTTCGCGCTGTTCGCCGCCGGGGTCAGCGTCTCCGGCGACGCGCTGGGCAAGGTGTTCTCCACCCCCGAGCCTCTCGGTGTGGTCGTCGGCCTGGTCGCGGGCAAGATCCTCGGCATCTTCGTCGGCACCTACTTGGCAGCCCGCTTCACCCGCGCCCAGCTCAACCCCGACCTGGCCTGGGCCGACGTCTTCGGCCTCGCGACCCTGGCCGGCATCGGCTTCACCGTCGCCCTACTCATCGGCGAACTCGCCTTCCCCGGCACCGCCACCGGCGAGCACGTCAAGGCCGCCGTCCTCATCGCCTCCCTGGCCGCGGCCCTGCTGGCCGCCCTGTTCCTGCGCCGCAGGAACACCGTCTACCGTCACCTGTACGAGGAGGAGAACATCGACGAGGACGCCGACGGTATCCCCGACATCTACCAGCGCACCCCAGGCAGCGGCGCATGACACCCCCACGCACGCACCACCCACGGACACCCGCAGCGGCATGGCTGCTGATCTGCGTAGGGGCCACCGTGGCGCTCACCCTCACCACACCAGGCTGGGGTAAGATCCTCTACTTGACCGCTGCCGCCACCGCCCTGCGCACCGCAGCCCGCTCCGCGCGGGGCGCATGGTGAAGCCCATGCCGCGCCGGCGGCGCGCAGCTCTGTCGGTCCTCGCGTGGTGGACGGCCCTCACCTTCACACTCTGGCTGCTCAGCCAG
>NZ_JBIRRV010000044.1:0-5457 GCF_044333925.1 Streptomyces sp. NPDC020898 | reverse complement strand
TTCCTCGCCGACCCCTTGGTCACCTCGCGACCAACTGGCAGGACGAGGAACAGCGGCCCCGGGATGCGCCCGTTACCGATCAAGGACAAACCCGGGGTGGTTCCCGGACAACCGGGCAATCAGGCAACCGCACGGGCGGCGGACGGACTTCACGCCTCCGGGAGCTCGCGCCTCTCCAACGGGCGTACCGCGGGCCCTTGGAGGATGTGGCCGTCCGGGGCGAAGCGGGAGCCGTGGCACGGGCACTCCCACGCCTGCTCCGCGTTGTTGAAGGCCACGACGCAGCCGAGATGGGTGCAGCGCGCCGACACGGCGTGCAGCGAGCCGTTCTCGTCCCGGTGGACGGCGCGCCGCTGTCCGCCCACGCGCACCACGGCGCCGTGCCCCGGCGGGATGTCGGCCAGGGCGGGCGGCGTCATGGACGGCAGCCGGTCGCCGACGAAGTGCCGGGCCACCTGCGCCTGGTGCTTCAGGAACGACTTCCCCTCGCGGACCACGGGTGCCAGCCGGCGCGGATCGTAGAGGCCGCTCCAGTCGGCCTCACGGCCGCCGACCAGGTCGCCGAGGAGCCGGCCCGCCATGATCCCGCCGCTCAGACCCCACCCACCGAACCCGGTCGCCACATAGGTGTGCCGGCTGCCGTGGTGAAGCCTTCCGACCAGCGGTACGGAGTCGGTGGAGTCGTTGTCCTGCGTGGCCCAGCGGTGGGTGAACGTGAGGCCGGGAAAGCGCTCGCCGGCCCAGCCGGACAGCCGGTCGAACCGCTCCTCGACATCGGCGGTGCCGGGGGTGAAATGCTCCCCGGTGACGATCAGCAGGCGTTTTCCGTCGCGGTACGGGGCGCTGCGCACCGATCGTGTGGCCTGCTCCGGCGTGATGTACATGTCGCGCGGGGCGCGGTCCTCGTCGATGGTCCCGGCGACGACGAGTTCACGGCGCGGGCTGAGGCGGGTGAAGAGGAGGGCGCGGTCGAAGACCGGGTAGTGGGTGGCGATCACGACCTCGCCGGCCCGGACCGACACCCCGGCCTCGGTGCGCAGGACACAGGGCTCGCCCTCGGTGAGTGCGACGACGCGCGTGCCCTCGTACACCGTGCCGCCGCGTCGGCGCAGGTCGTCGGTGAGCGCCAGCAGGTACTTGCGGGGATGGAACTGCGCCTGTCCGCTCACCCGGACCGCGCCGGCGACCTCGAAGGGCAGCTCCGGCAGCTCGGTCACGAACTCGGCCGGCAGACCCGCCTCCCGGGCCGCGTCGGCCTCCGCCCGCAGCTCCCCGAGGCGGTCCGGATCCTCGGCGTAGGTGCAGGCCGCCGCCTCCTCCCACTCGCAGTCGACGCCGAGTTCGCCGGCGATCTCGGAGGCGTGGCGGATCGCCTCGGCCTGGGAGCGCGCGTACAGGCGGGCGCCCTCGGGGCCGCGGGTGCGGCGCAGCCGGTCGTAGACGAGCGTGTGCAGGGCGGTCAGTTTGGCAGTCGTGCGGCCGGTGACCCCGGCGGCGATCCGGTCGGCCTCCAGCACCGCCACCTCACGCCCCTGCCGGACCAGTTCCCAGGCGGTGCTGAGCCCGGCGATGCCGCCGCCGATCACGGCGACGTCCACGGTGAGGTCGCCGGCCGGCGGGGGAGCGGGGGCGCCGGGCGGCGCGGTCTCCAGCCAGTAGGAACCCTGGATTCCGGTTATCGCGTCCATGGCGCCCGAGTGCCCCTCGTGGCGCGTGCTACGCCGATCTACCGAGCCTAGGCCCTGTCGTCCTCGACGATCCGTACCGTCTCCAGCCGCTGGTCGGCCGCGTCCGGCAGGAACATTCCGGCCTCGACGCCGGTGGTCAGGTACGTCAGCAGCGGCTCGGTCAGGCGTTCGCCGGGCAGGATCACGGGGATGCCGGGCGGATAGGGCGTGATCATCTCGGCGGCGATCCGACCGGCGGCCTCGGCCGGGGGGACCTTGGTGTGCCGGGCGAAATAGGCGTCCCTCGGCAGGAGGGCCTGGTCCGTCCGCAGCTCGGCCGGGGACGGGACGGCGACCTGAGGAGCGTCCCGCAGGGCGGGCACCACGGCGGCGTGGTCGGCGAGATCGCGCAGCGCCGTGAGCAGACGCGCGGTGGTCCGCTCGTCGTCGGCGTGGGTGAGCTGGGTGCTGAGGCGCCGGTGGTCGAACAGGTGGACGTCGATGTGGTGGTGGGCGCGCAGCCAGTCGGCGGCGCGGTAGCCGCTGGTGCCGAGGCCGCCGACGCCGCCCATGTCCATGACGACGGGGAGGGGATCGAAGTCGTGGGCGAGCCCCGGACCGCAGAAGTCCTTCGCGTCGTTGACGTGGAAACCGTCGATCGCCTCGATGGCGGTACGGGTGTGCGCGGCCAACTCCAGTGCCCCGCCGATGAGTTGGTGCCCGCGCTCGACCATCTGTCGACGCCACGCGTCGATGCCGGCGTAGAGCAGGACGTTCGGGCTGGTCGTGCCGAGGAGGTCGGCCCGTGAGGCGAGTTCGGCGGGGTCGACGAGGTCGCCCCGGAGGTGGAAGACCGAGCCCTGTTCCAGACCGCTGCCCATCTTGTGGATGCTGGTGACGCAGATGTCGGCGCCCGCGTCCATCGCCCACGACGGCAGGTCGTCGTGGAAGGGGAGATGCGCTCCCCACGCCTCGTCCACGATGAGCGGCCTGCCGTGGCGGTGGCAGACGTCGGCGATACCGGCGAGGTCGGCGGCGGCTCCGTACGGGGTCGGGCTGGTGACCAGGGCGCCGTCGGCGTCGGGATGTTCCGCGAACGCGCCGGCGAAGGCGGCCGCCGACGGAGGGTGGGCGAGGTGCCGGTCGGCGTCCCACCGGGGTTCCACCCACACGGGCTCGACGCCGGACAGGATGAGCCCGGCGACCACCGACTTGTGCGCGTCGCGCCCCACGAGGAGCCGATGGTGCGGACGGGTCACCGCCAGCATGGCCGCCTTGACCGACAGTGAGCTGCCGCAGGTCGAGAAGAACGTGTGGTCCGCGTGCACGGCGTCGGCCATGAGCTCCTCGGCCCGCGCCAGCACATCGCCCCGGGCGAGATGGTCGTCCAGGCCGCCGTTGGCCAGGACGTCCCCGAAGAAGACGGCATCGCCCAGCACCGCACGGGCGCGTGGATCCGCCCCGCGGGCCCGTTTGTGACCCGGGGGCGTGAATCCCAGTTCGTCGTTGTCCCCGTATCGGGCGAGCGCTTCCAGAATCGGGGCCTCAGCGTGGTTCGCTCCCATGCGCACCGGGTGCCCCACATCCCGGCCCGTACGCGGTCCCTCCCCTCGGCACCGCCCGCAGGCCCGTGGCGCCCGCGCGCCAGGAACCGAGCAGCCTGTCCGCGAGGCGGCTCTCGAGGTGGGTGGTCGCGCGGATCCCGAACACCACGTCGGCGTCCAGGTGCGGTTCGTCCGCCAGGAGCCCGCCGACGACGTCATGCCGTACGACCTGTTCGTGCACCGCGTCCGCCTCCACGTGCTCGGCGTAGAACCGCACGGCCGCCGGGCCGGCGCCGACCCGGCGGAGCGCCTCGGCGAGGCGGCGCGAGGCCGGGGACGAGGTCACCTCGACGGCGGCGAAGTTCCCGACGAGCGCCGCGCGCAGCGCGCGGTGCAGACCGAACAGGGACATCAGATTGACGGTGGCGAGGGCCTCGGCCGGCGCCGCGTCGACGTATCGGCCGTACGTCGGATCGAGCCGCAGGTCCGCCATCAGGTCGGCGAACAGCTGTGCGTGGATCTCGTCGGCGCGGCCCGCCCCGAACTCGTCGAACTCCACGGCGACCATGGCCCCTTTGGCCCGCCCGTGGAGCCGGGGGAGGACCCAGGCATGCGGATCCGCCTCCTTGAGGTGGTAGAGGGAGCGCACGGCCGCGTAGACGCGCAGCTGGTCGAGGCTGCCCTCGTCCCGGAGGAAGTACGAGACGCCGGTGCCGTCGTCGCCGACGGGTTCGAGCTGGAGTTCGTCCAGGACCTGTTCGGCCGTCTCCGCGGGGTCGATCGGCACGTCGTGGCGCAGTGCGTCCAGGAAGCGGCTCTCGATCGCGCCGCGGTGCGCGAGCAGGGCGCCGTTCCACTCAAGGCTGTCGGGGACGTCCTGGAAGCCCTGGTAGTGCAGCTCGTAGAGGATGTAGAGGGCGAGTTGGAGGTCGTCGCCGTACGGGGAACAGCTCTCCGGAGACGGCACGCTCCCCCCGCGCGCTCCCCGCAGCAGGGCCGTCACGGCGGCGGAGAGCGGGCCGCGCGGCTCGGGCAGCGGCGGGGGCCGGAGCCGGAACCGTTGCCGGAAGTGTTGCCGGGTAGGGGAGTTGGTCATCGGGGCCCACCTTTGCGGCAGCGATGGCTGGTGTCGCACCAGGGGAAGACGCGGCTGCGGCGACAGGTGCAGACCGCCACGGTGAAGCGGTCCGAGACCACCGACTCGCCGTCCTCGCCCACCACTTCGACGGGTCCCTCGATGAGCAGAGGGCCGTCTCGCTGGACGCGGACACGTACGGGGCGCGGGCGTTCAGGTGTGTGCGGGCGTTCAGGTGTGTTCGGCACGGATCACCACCAGCTCCTCCGTCGTCCCGCCGGCCGTCAGTCCCTGCGCGCGTAGCCAGGCGAGCCGGGAACGCAGCACCCGCCCGAAGGGCAGCGCGGCCCGGTCGACGACCTCCGCCCGTAGACCGGCTTCCGCCAGGCGGGTCAGCGTCGCGTCGATGCCGCACAGGTGGGAGTGCACGAGCAGGAGCGTCCCCGTCGGCCGCAGGACCGTCGGCGCGGTGTCGCAGATGCGGTCGATCAGCAGCCGGCCGTCCCTTCCGGCGTCCCAGGCCCTGGCGGGGCCCCGGGGTGGCGCGTCGGCCGGCGCGGGTACGTAGGGCGGGTTGGTGACCACCAGGTCGAAGCGGCGGCCGGGCACGGCCGCGGCCAGGTCGCCGTGGCGCACCCGCAGGGCCTGTCCGTTCAGCAGGGCGTTCAGCCGGGTGGCGGCGAGCGCCCGCCAGGAGATGTCGACGGCCGTGACCCGACCGCCGAGCCGCGCCGCCTCCACCGCGAGCAGACCGCTTCCGGTGCCCAGATCCAGTACGTCCGTCCGCTCCGTGACGCCCTCCCGGCACATCGCCCGCCGCAGCAGCCGGGTGTCGGCCTGAGGCGCGTACACACCCCTGGGGACCCAACAGCGGAGCGGGGGAGCGGCGGTGAGGGCATTGGCGGAATCGGTGGCATCGGTGGCGGAGGACTCGCGGGGCCTCTTGGCAGTGCGGTCGACGGCAGGTGCTCGCATGTTCGCTCCGATGCCGGGGGGACGGACGGCCCGCTGCGCGGGCACGAGCCGGCAGCACCTCACGAGTACCCCCTGGCATCAGACGTAACGAGAGACGCGGGCTCCGCTCAGTGGTCGTCGGTGATGCTGGTCGCGATGCCGTTGCTGACCACGACCTCGGCGGAGAAGCCCTTCTTGGCGGCCGCCTCCAGCTGGG
>NZ_JBIRRV010000043.1:0-15234 GCF_044333925.1 Streptomyces sp. NPDC020898 | reverse complement strand
CCGCGTCCGCGTCACCGGCTTCAAGTCTCTTCCGCGATGCACGGCGGCCCGCGGTCAGGGCCTCGCCGCAGACGCGGACGTTGCGCTTGCCGAATGCCTCCTCCATGCTGGTCAGGCGGCATGTTGATACTCGTGGAGGGTGCCGCCGAGTCGCGCTCGCCGTCGTATGTCCAGATGGGCGATCCGGTCCGGGTCTTCGACCGGAGCGGGCAGCGAGTGGAGAGGCCGGGCATTCGCAAGACCCTGGTGCGGCCGGCGCTCGTTACAGAACGTCTCGAACTCGCACAGGGCGCGCAGGAGATGGCGCCGGTTCCAGATCAACGTACGGTCCAGCAGCTCTCGCCCGCAGGCCTGCACCCACCGCTCCATGACCGAGTTCACGCGCGGCATCCGGACGCCAGTGAGCACCACCTCGATACCCGCGTCCTTGAGCACCCCGTCGAACGGCCGCGGGAACTTCCCGTCCCCATCCCTGACCAGACAGCGAACCCGGCAGCCGGCGTCCTCAAGGCCCATGACGAGATTCTTCCCAGCCCGAACCACCCAGGACGCGGTCGGGTGCGCGGACGCGCCCAGGATCCGGATCCGGCGGCTCACGTGCTCGATCACGGCGAACACGCACAAGCGGGCCCCGGACAGCGTGACGGCCTCGAAGAAATCGCACGCCCAGAGCGCGTCGGCCCGGGAGCGCAGAAAGTCCGCCCACGTGCTCAAGGCCCGCTCGGGCACCGGGCCGACATCGGCCTCCTTCAAGATTTCCCAGACCGTGGATGCTGCCACCTTCACCCCGAGCACGAGCAGCTCACCGTGCAGGCGCCGACAGCCCCAACCTGGACTTTCCCTCGCCAGGCGCAGCACCAGCGCCCGGACCGAGTCCACGGTGCGGGGCCGGCCTCCCCGCTTCGGCCGGGACCGGGAAGCGTGTCGGCGGACGATGACGTTGCGGTGCCAGCGCAGTACCGTGTCCGGCCGCACCAGCAGCCGCATCCGGCGCAGCACCTCCCGTGGCAGACCATGGAAGAGCGACGCCAAAAACGCCCGGTCGCTCGCGTGGAACCGGACCTGCTGCCCGTTCAGCTGCCGTTCCACAACGCCGATCTGGTGGCGCAAGGCCAGGATCTCGACATCTTTGTCCCGGTCGCTCATCGGCAGCAGTCGCAGCATCGCGAACGCGTTCGTCACACCCAGGTACGCCAGTCTCAGCAGCACGACCGATCATCATGCCGCGCCAACCGGCGCCGTGCGACACCGTCGACTCGATCGGCCTCGACCAACGCCCAAACCCGATCCCACCTGCATGGATGAGGTACTCGGCAAGGGCAGGTCGACGCCATAGCCGCGAAGGAGCCGCGCCAGTTGGCGCTCAGGTCAACGCGACCGACTGGGTCATTTCTCGTCGAGCCGTTCATCGAGGATCTCGGCAGCCCAGGCACGCAACCGTCGGCGCATGTCCTCCACCTGGCCGCCATCGATGCCGTATACCTCGTACTCCCGGTCCGGCCAACGGTCGACCGCTCGCAGCGCTTGGGCGAAGTAACGCGGATCGAACCCGGCGTCGTGCTCCAACGCCAACTCCAGCAGTTGCCCACCCGAGTACCGTCCGGAGGCGAGCGCGGCATTCACGTCGAGGTAATCCCGCGGCGCGGCCCGTCCGAAGAGGGTGGTCACTTTGTTGGCCACGGCGTCATCGGCATGCAGGACCGGACCGATCTCCAACACGGCAGGCGGACGAGCCCTCCAGTCGCACCCGAGCTCCACCTTCGCCGTGCGCCCCTGTCCATCCGCGACCGCGAACCGGGCGAACACCCCACCGGACTTCTCCACCTCAACGGAGAGGCCCTCCGCCCGGTAGGTCGCCGCCACCGCGTCGACGGCCTCGGAGAAAGCCACGGGGTCAGCGATGTCCGTGAACAGGTCGACGTCGTCCGACAGCCGTTCCAGGAACCCGTGCGCCTGGACGGCGTACCCGCCGGCCAGGACGAAGCCGTATCCCGCGGCGGCTCCAAGACCGATACGGGCGAGTCGGGCGTGAAAGGGATCCATGCAGGCGGATCCTACGCAGCCCTGCGGGCCAGTTGCGGGAATCGCCCTTCCCACATCAACCGCACGCGCGGCGGAAGCCACAGCCTCTGCCACACGGCCGAGAGCAGCACCGGGTCAAGGAACTCCCGCAGCTCCCCCACATGCATGGCCTCCCGGATGACCGTCTCATAGAGCATCCGCAGGTCCACATCGTCCGACAGGTCGTAGACACGCTTCGGTGTCCAGTCCAGCGCAGTCGGCAAAACCACCACGCCGGCTGCCGGACCGGCCAGCTCCTCCAGCGTCTCCGGAACCGTGTAGGGCCGGATCTCCGCGTACCGCACCCGAGACTCCATACGCTCAGTATGGCCCCTGCGCGAGAGCTGTCCGCCGGTCGCTGTGGTGTCCGCCCATGACGTCATCGACGCCCGTGTGGAGGGCACCCACCAGGAGCGCGCCCGCCACAGGCTCACCCCTACCGATTGCACCAGCTGAGAGCCCCGGTGCCGCGCCTGTCCCTGGACGTACGGCGCGGAAAGCGGCGCTACCCGCTCGACCTGGACTGGCTTCTGCCCGCCGAGGGGTTCGCCCCTGCGCCTGCCGAAAAAACTCATCCGTCCTGGTGGGGGCTGGTGTACGGGCGGTGTCGAGCGCGGGCGCCTGGGCGGGTTCTCCGGGCACCTGGTGAGTCCCCCCGGCAGGATGATCTGTCGCGCTGCTTCGACTTGCCTATCTGGCTGTGGCGAACGTGTTCGCCCTGCTGCGCCTACTGCCGGCGAGCAACCAGGACAAGGACGCGGAGATCCTCGCGCTGCGTCATCAGATCACCGTGCAGGAACGCCAACTCGGCCGGGAACGGGTGCGGTTCGCCCCGAGTGACCGGGTGCTCCTGGCCGCGCTACTGCACCGGCACCCGCGCGGTGTGCTGCGCCGGGCACGGCTGCTGGTGCGCCCGGACACTGCGCTGCAATGGCACCGTGACCTGCTCTCGCGCCGCCACGCGGCCCGTTCCCGGCCGGGGCGTGCGGGTCGGCCGCGTACAGTGCGCTCCGTCCGTGTCCTGGTGCTGCGTCTGGCCCGGGAGAATCCCGGTTGGGGCTAGTGCGCCGTGTGGCGCTTCGTTGCATTCCCGGTGCAGCCGGGAGGAACTCGGAAGGAGGTTTCTGGGTCGCCTGACTTACCTGGACGCGAAAGCCGAAGGGGACAACAGCATGTCAGGGAAGCGGTGGCCGCTTGGAGGCGTCCAGGGCGGGGTGCCGCGAGACCCGCGTGATATGGCCAAGGCTGGATTGCTTGAAGCCTAATCCCCAGCGATCTCAAAGCTGTCGGTCCGCCGGTACGACGCCTATGACCGGTGGCGCGTCATGTCTGAGCCTGGTATCCCGGCCCGGACACCTTCCGTGGCGTGCAGCGCCGCCCAGTGAGGGCGGTCAAGGGGATGAGTGGGCGGCCTGTGTCGCGCTCGATACGTGCAGCGAAGACGTACCACGGGATCGCCTACGGGGCGCGAGCCCTAGGGCGACGGAGTGCCCGTAGTAGTCGCCGGAGTCACGACCGGCCACGAGGTCCGGGAAAGCCGGAATGAGGGCGAAGGGGCACAGGTGTTCTCGACGTCAAGGACAGGGAGGCATGCGAAATGCAGGGGGCTGAAACTGTGTTGGGCGTCATCCGGGAGCGCGGCAGGCGAGGCCTGCCGCTGGAACGGTTGTACCGGCAGTTGTTCAACAAGGAGTTGTTCCTGGTGGCCTACGGGCGTATCTACTCCAACCGGGGTGCGATGACGCCGGGGGTCACCGCGGAGACGGTGGACGGCATGTCCCTGGCCAAGATCGATGCGATCATCGGCGCGTTACGTTCCGAGTCGTACCGATGGGCTCCGGCCAGAAGGGTGTACATCCCGAAGAAGCACTCTTCCTCGGGTCGGCGCCCGCTCGGCATGCCTCCATGGTCGGACAAGCTCGTTGCGGAAGTGGTGCGCATGCTCCTCGACGCGTACTACGACGTGCGGTTTTCTGACCATTCCCATGGTTTCCGGTCCGGTCGGGGCTGCCACACCGCGCTCGGTGAGGTGTCGCGGCTGTGGACGGGGACACGCTGGTTCATCGAGGGTGACATCCGCGACTGCTTTGGGAGTTTGGATCATTCGGTCATGCTCTCGATTCTGGCGGAGCGCATCCACGATGGCCGGTTTCTCCAGCTGATCGAACGGATGCTTCAGGCTGGGTACTTGGAGGACTTCCGGTGGCATGCCACGCTGTCCGGCGCGCCACAGGGCGGGATCGCTTCGCCCGTCTTATCCAATATCTACCTGGACCGCCTCGATCAGTTCGTTGAACACACGTTGATGCCGGAGTACGAGCGGGGCGAGCGTCGGCGCAAGAACCTCGCATACCACCGCGTGCGGCGCCAGATCCAACGGGCCCGGCAGGGCGGCGACCGGCAGCAGGAGAGGGCCCTGACCCAGACCCTGCGCCGGATGCCGACGCAGGACCCGAACGATCCCGGCTACCGCAGGCTGCGGTACGTACGGTATTGCGACGACTTCCTGCTCGGCTTTGCCGGTCCCAAGTACGAGGCCGAGGAGATCAAGGCCAAGATCGGTACGTTCCTGCGCGATGAGCTCAAGCTGGAACTGTCCGCTTCGAAAACCTTGATCACCCACGCCGCCAGCCAGGCGGCGCACTTCCTCGGCTACGAGATCAGAACCCAGCACGCCGACGCCAAGATCACCGACGGTCGTCGGATGGTCAACGGCACCATCGGCCTGTTCGTGCCCAAGACCGCCATCCGGGAACGGTGTGCCCGGTACTTGAGCAAGGGAGTACCCGCGCAACGCGGCCCGTTGCTGTTCGACGAGGACTTCAGCATCGTCGCCACCTACGGGTCCGAATACCGCGGATACGTCCAGTACTACTTGCTGGCCCAGGACGTCCATCGTCTGGGCCGACTGCGCTGGGTCATGGAGACCTCCATGCTCAAGACCCTGGCCGCGAAGCACTCCTCCACCGTCACCACGATGGCCCGCAAGTACAAGACGCGGATCGCCAGCGACGACGGGACGAGGGTCTGCTTCCAGGTCACGGTCCCGCGCGAGGGCAGGAAGCCGCTGGTCGCCCGCTTCGGCGGGATCCCCCTCAAACGACAGCCCACCGCGATCATCAACGACCGGAAACCTCCCCAGGCCACCACCCAGGGCAACGAGTTGATCCACCGGCTCCTTGCCGAACGGTGCGAGCTCTGCGAGTCACGCACGCAGCTACACGTTCACCACGTGCGCAAGCTCGCCGATCTCGACAAGCCCGGCAGGCCCGAACGACCAACGTGGGTACGCCTGATGGCCAAACGCAAACGCAAGACCCTCGTGGTCTGCGCCCGCTGCCACCAGGACATCCACGCCGGACGGGCCACAACAACCACCCGGAAGTAGAGCACTGGAGAGCGGTATGCCGGGAAACTGGCCCGTACCGTTCGGGAAGGGGCCGACGGAAAAGGACCCGAACCACGGGCACCTCGCCGGCGGCCTACTTCACCCGGCGCATCCACGGTGAGCCGCTCCTGGGCGTGCAGGTGGCCGCCTCCACCGTGTGGGAGATCCTGAAGGATGCCGGGATCGACCCGGCACCCGAGCGGGATTCCATGAGTTCTCGCCAGGGACAGGGACACTTTTGATCCGCCGTCAGAGGGTCAGGATTCGAGCAACGCCGAGATTGTTACACCGGAGGGATCCGGGGCGCGGCGTACCAATGTGATTTCGGTCGGTCTGGGCCGGTCTCTGCTGAGAATGCCTAGGACGACAGGCTCCAGCCCGAGCTTCAAGGTGGCGTTTTGTAGGGTCTCGCGCAGGTACGGATGCGCTGTGAAGTATGTGTTGCTCTCTACGTAGGTACCGACAGCGTCCTCAGAGGGTTCGGGGCCATCATCGATGGTGTAGTCGATGATCAGTCCCACTTCGACCTCGGCGAGGGCCCCCTCGTCTGCGTCACGCAGTACCACGACTTGATTGACACGAACAGCAAAGCGAGGGGGCTCAAACAGCACCTCGCACGGGCCGCCTTCGATCTGGATGCTGTGGACGTCGAATGGTGGGTCTTCCATGCTCTCCGCGCGCAGCCGCTGGACCCGGACATTCGTGAGGTGGAGTCTGCTGTGGAGGGCAGCGACCTGCTGCGAAAGGTCGTCTTGCAAAGTCTCTACGCCTCCGTCGCTGTCAACAGAACTCACTGCTGTCCGCCAGAAACCGTGAAGCGCCGTGCTGCCGGACTCGACGAGGGGCCCTCTTCCAAAACCGCAGCCACTGTTGCAAGGATCCGGGGAACGCCAGCAGTCACCACAGGTTGCCAGGGCGGCTGCCGGCGCTCTTGGAGAAGAGCATTGAGGCGCGCCACCTGCGGCACGGTGAGATAGACGGTGCCGGGTTCCAGATCGAGATGGTAGTGGATCTTGAACCAGGTCAGCACCTCGGGCCATGCCCAGATCTTGGTCGTGTTGCGCCCCTGCCCCACCTGGGCACGGGGTGACGGGAATGGCTCGCCAGCAGTGCGCCTCTTACCTGCTGCCCACAGTCGCACGGCCTCGTGGCTCAGGCCGGCACGCATGGCGATGTCGCCCAGAGAAACGAACTGCTCATCGACACGCTCTACGGATGCCTGCGGTAGGACACGCTTGATGCTGCGCGCCGCGGCAGCTGCGGCCGCCACGGGGTCAGCCGCCGAAGTATAGAACGTGGCAATCACCTGTCCCCCCGTCTCGTGCCACCCAAAGTCCGACAGGCTGAGAGCAAGCTGCTCGGTTGTCTCGTCGTCGTCCAAGCTGACATTGCGGACAACCAGCGGAATGTGCGTCTCCACGGAGCACCCCCTCCTCCTTGAATAACCATACCCACCTGTTGGACATCTCCAACAGGTTAAGCAGAAGAAGAACCGTTTGCATCCCAGCCCTGCCCAAGTTGACTGGAGAGGTCTGTCACACGTGCTCTGACCTGGTCGATTCTCACCTGGAGAACATCGTCGGAATTTTTGACTGGAAGGTCATCAGCGAGCTGCTGGGCCTCGTCGGCATGGGCTGAGGCATTGATGATCAATGCCTCGACCTGCACCTCAGTGGGCGGACAGCCCAGCTCACTGCCTTCCGGCAGCACCTCGAACGCCGCAACAACCAGCCGGTTACTGTCCTCTTCTCGCGACAACGCTTGGGCCAGTTTCTCGGCCTCATCAGCAGCAGTGACAGCACTGAGGAGCAGCTCTTCCGCCTCAGCCATCTTGCCCGACGCCCGCAGGCACCGGCTCGCTGCCTCCAGCAGCGCTTCCGCGCGGTCTAGCAGCTCAACCACCCTGAGGAGAATCCGTCCGGACTCTGCGGCTGCGGGGTGATCGCAGCGCTGGATGGTCCTGCGCGCCGTCAGAGCTGCGGACTCTCCGCCGGTACCCGAACTGAAGATGAGGATCCTGCACGGCTTGTCCATTTCCGGGTCACACACGATACGGCCCCAGGCGTGCCCCTCGACTATCTGCAAATGCCACTCCGCAGACCGTGCCAGGTCGATGGTTTCCCTCCACCACGGCTTCGGATGTCTGGGCCACTGCTCATGCGGCTGGTACCAGTGGCTCACCGTGTTCCTCCGTCCCCCGCCTCGCCCCTAGCGGCCGCGCCCCGCACGACAGCCCCGCTACTCCCCCGAGAGCGCAAGCACTTGGGTTGACGGCCCCGCAAGAGGCCGTTTTATTGCGCCACCCACAGTAGCAGAGGAATCACACGCAGGGTTGCGCACTGGATGCGTATGATTCCTTCATGGGTGACATCACGGCTGCCGAGATCCGAGCCGCACGCGAGGCACGAGGATGGGACCAGGCAGAACTGGCCCGTCGGCTCGGCATCGGCCAGCAGACGGTGAGCCGCTGGGAACGCGGACAGACCTCACCAAGAGGTGAACACCTCCAGCTCCTGCGCGCGACGCTGGGCATCGACGGTACCGCCACACCTGAACGCCGCCCTCTTCTGGAGGAACTGCCCTTCAACCGCCTCGACGCCTACCAGTTCGAGGCTTTCTGCGACGCGTTGGCCTCGCGGCTGTATCCGGGCGCCCAAGAGGTCCTGCGGTACGGGGTCAGCGGAGACAAGCAGCACGGCATCGACATCCGCGTGGTCACGGCCGATGGGGAACGCATCGGCATCCAGTGCAAAAAGTACGAGAAGTTCCAGCCTGCGTCGTTCACGAAAGCGGTAGCGGGACTCGACCGCGCCCGAGCTCGCGTCGACCGCTGTGTCCTCTTCCTGTCCACGCACGCGACCGCAGCGGTGGTGAGAGCCTGCGACAAGCTGGACGAGTGGACGATCTGGGACTCGCGCGTCCTGTCCCGTGAGGTCAGCAAGCTCCCCCAAGACCAGGCACTCACGTTGCTTGACCGCTTCTTCCCGGACATGCGGGAGGAGTTTTTGGGGGTACGGAACCCCAGCGTCTGGCAGACCGCGGACGAGGCATTCCCGATCTCCCTGCCCAGCCCTGTGTACTCCCACGAGTTCCAGCTCGTCGGCCGGACCGCCCTCCTGGAAGCCATGACCGCATTCGTTGCCAGCAGCGAGGGGCCACGGATCGGCGTCCTGACCGGTGTCGCGGGACAGGGAAAGAGCCGTCTGCTGTGCCAGCTCGCACGTGAACACGGTGCCGGCCACGGGCGGAGCATCCGCGTACTGCAGCCCGGCCCGTTCGCTCCGGACGAATTCGAGCGCCTGCCGACCGGTGATCGACTGCTCGTGTTGATCGAGGACGCTCACGAGAGGCCGGATGATCTCGCCCGGGTAGTGACCGGAGTGCTTCGAGCACGGCCCCGGGCCCGCCTGGTAATCGCGACCAGGCCCTACGGCAGGCATGTGGTCGAGCAGGCACTTCGCGCCGCCAAGGTGGACGAGAGTGAGATTCCGAGGTGGGAGCTGTCGGCCCTGCACAGCGACGAGGCACTCGTGCTGTCCTCCGAGATTCTCGGTGAAGGTCAGGAACACGCCGCCCGCGTGCTTGCAAACGTGGCCGCCGACTCGCCGTTGCTCCTCGTGAATGCCGCGACCGCCGTACGACGAGGCAGGCTGGACATCAGTGCCTTGCAACGCAGTACCGACGTGCATCGGCTACTCCTCGACGTGTTCGTCCAGTCCGCCTTGTCTCAGTCGCAGCAGCCCGATGACGATCGGGCTCTGCTCCATGCCATAGCAGCCCTGCAGCCCGTCGCCACCGACGTACCCCAATTTCAGAACGCGCTGTCCGGCATCCTGCAGATGCCATTCTCCAGGATCAACCCTCGGCTCCTGGGCCTGGAAAGCACAGGTATCGTCGTGCGGCGCAGCGCCTCCGTACGCATTTCCCCTGACCTGCTCGGCGACGTCCTCTTTGCCGAGGCAGCTGTCAATCCGCGCGACGGCTCCCCCACGCGGTACCTCAGGCAGGTCCGCGAACACGCCGACGGTGACGCGCTGGCGAACGCCCTCCTCAACGCCGGCCGCGTCGACTGGCTGTGGAACGGTATGGGCTCCCGCCACGGGCGCGTCCTCGACCCCTTGTGGGCCGTTTACGAGGACGAGTTCAAACGAGGTGGTGCCTATACCCGTACAGCGCTCCTGCGTCTCCTAGTGAAGATTGCTCCCTTCCAGCCCCAGCGAGCCCTCACATTGACGCGATGGGCCCTGGACCACCCGACGGCCGAGGACGAACGGCCGAGCGACATCGACTGGATGCCCGGCAAATACAGCCAGGCCGACGTCCTTCGCGAAGCACCACGTGTCCTAGAGGCAGTAGCCGTCGATCTGGACCATCTGCGCAGCGTGTACGACCTCTTGTGGTCCATGGGCCGGAACGACGAACGGCCGCTCAACCAGAACCCGGACGCGCCCCTGCGTGTTCTCCTCGACCTGGCCTCGTACGTCCCGGGCAAGCCGCTGGAGTATCAGGAGATCCTGCTCGACGCGGTGTCGGACTGGGTGGAAGAGGCCCCGCCGAATCCCGCGAACCGTATGCCCCTCGCACTGCTCGATCCGCTGTTCTCGAACACGGCGGAGGGGCGAACAATGGAAGGCTGGACCCTCACGCTCAGCCGTTACCCGGTCCGGGCGGAGGCAGTGGCGCCGATCAGGCGACGCGCGGCCGAAACCCTGCTCGACCAATACACATCCAGGCATGAAGGGCGGGCAGCTGTGGCCGCCGCGTCCCTGGAAGAAGTCCTTCGCTACCAGCGCGAAGAATTCGAGCCGTACAACATCGAGTTTCTCCGTGAACTGGCAGCCCGGGTTGCCGCCACGCAGCCGCGTCCTCTCGTGTCGCTCGCGACCCGGCGCTCACTGAGCTGGACCGTACAGCACGGTCCAACTCAGATGCGGCAGGCGGCGCAGTCAGTGGTCGACGCATTGCCGGACAGCACTGAACACCAGCTAGCGCTCCTCCTCCACACAGGAACCTACGACGAATCACTGCTGCCTCGGTATGAAGACACCGAATGCCTGGCGAACGTCCAACATCACTGGGCGGCACTGCGCCACAAGGCCGTCGGCGAGTTGAGGAAGCGGACTGCTGGCCAGGCGGCCGACCTGCTCGTATCGCTGGTGGAAGCCGGCCACAGGGCGCTGGCCAGCCACTCAGAGGGAGTCCACACAGTACTCAAGGAAGCTCTGGGGAGATTCCCCGACCTCGTCCCCGCCCTTCTCGACCGGCTCGCCCGCGCAGAGGAGGAAACTGCCCGTGCGATGCTGCCCTCAGTGCTGCACGCATCGTTCGAACAGAACGTGCCCCGCACCGTGGACACATGCCGTGTGCTCGTTGCCGACGGGGGAACTGTGGGAGTCCGGGCAGTCGCCGAGACTCTCCAGAAGCACATCCCGGAACCCTCCGTGCAGGAGGCCGGAGCACTGGCACTCGCCCGCGCCCTGGCCAGCCACCCTGACCCCACGGTGCGCGCGGGAGTCCTCGGCATGGCCGTGTCCATGCTGCACACCTCGAAGGACACGGCTCTGAACCTGCTCACCTCTGTGCCGTTCGGCGAGACGGGAGCGGTGCCCTATCGCCTCTGGTGGGCCTTCACGATGGACGGCCTCTTGTCCTGGGAACAGCTCACGGACAGCCAGCGCGACTACTTTCTGGCCCAGTTGACTGCCCTTCCGACACTGAGTGATCACACGGTGCAGCAGTTCGTGGCTCACCTCGCCGAGTCCGACTCGGAAGCCGCAGTCAGGCTCCTGCGCGCACGGATCGAGCGCTGGGAGGAGGACCCCACCAGGAAGCCCTTCGATCCCCTGCCTCACCAGTGGAGTGTTCCGCCCCCCTTGTCCAGCAGTCCTGCACGGCTTGGCCTCATGCGATCGGTGCGGAACTGGCTGGCACAACCTCGCGAGAACGCATGGTGCCGTGAACTGCGCGCACCGGAGCTCTTCTGGCTGCTAGCCGGCCCTGCAGACGAGTTGGTCCTCAGTCTCCTCCTCGAGCCGTACCAGGAAGGGGACGGCGGGCTCGCGTATGCCGCCGCCCCACTCCTGGCCAAGTTGCCCAAAAACATCGTGTGGGAACGGGTGGACTTCGTGGCCGTGTTGTTGAAGACAGCGTCCCGGCTGTCGGACGATCTGTTCCGTCGTACTGTGGGAAAACTGCACGCCGCAATCTTCTCCGGCTTCCGGTTCGGAACTCCCGGCCAACCAGACCCGGAAGACCTCGACATCATCGAACGCGCCCAGCGCATCCGCGCCGGCCTGCCACGGGGCTCTGCCGTCGACCTCTTCTACAAGGCACTCACGGACAGCGCGCAGCACAGCATCGACCGTGCGATCGCCGACGACCTCAACGACCGCTGACCGCTCCGCCGTAGATGTGTGCTTCGCGTCCGTCAGTGCGGGGCTTCGGCGCCGCCGCCCGGCCGACCTGTGCCAGGACCCGCTCGTGCAGTGCGGCCCATCCGTCCGCGGGCAGGGATACCGGGCTGCCGGTGAGGGTGTACCACTCATCGGCGTCCATGTACTGGATCGCGATGCCGACGCGGCCGTCGGGCAGCAGGCGGGTAGCAGCGGTCAGATCGCCAGTGATGATGCCGACCTCGTCCGTCATCGCGCCGCCCTGCCCGGCCTTCACCTCACTGACGAGCTGTTCCTGCGGGGAGTGTGCGTTCATGCTGGGCAGGTACCCAGCATGTCGGTGAGCGCGTCCTTCTCGGCCTAGGTCACCGACAGCTCGTAGTCGGACTTCACCGACACCCAGGCCCGGGCATGAGTGCACCAGTACGCCTGGGACGGCGGCTTCCACTCGTCCGGTCCCTGGTCGCCCTTGCTGCGGTTGGAAGCAGCGGAGACGGCCAGCAGCTGCGGGTGCGTCAGATCGTTCGCGAACGCCTTCCGCTCCTCCTGCGCCCATGCGTCCGCCCCGGACCGCCAACCGTTCGCCAACGGCACCATGTGATCAATGTCAAGTTCAGAGGCGTCCGTGAACGTCTTACCGTCATACACGCTCACACACCGGCCGGACACCGCCCGGCACTCGTCGTCCCGGGTGACGTCCGTGCCGTCACGCTCCAGAACCGTCTCGCGGGTGTTGCAGTTCTCCCCTGCTCCGCCCAGTGCGAGAACTTGTCGCGGCTGTAACCGGACATCGAACCGTGCGGCGCCACCTTCAGCTCCGCCCTGGCCTGCTCGGCCGTCGGCACACCCGGCAGCGTGCCCGTGTCGGCGGCCTCGCCGCCCGGCACCCAGGCCGAGGGCGAGGCGGACGGCTTGGCATCACTCGCCTGAGGCGCCGCCGGATCGTCGATGGCCGTATAACCGGCCACCGCGATTACGGCCACGGCCGCCAAGCCCCGCCCCCACCAATACTACTGACGCCCCATGACCTGCCGTTTCCTCCCGCCGGTGACCATACGAGCCGCAGCGTACCCGCCGGGGCCACCCGCCCAGCCACCACAACGCACCGCTCACCTCAACCGGGCAGGGCGGGCACCGGGCGCGCCCGCCCCGTGTGCTGCGAAAGCGAGCGAAACCTCCCCCGGCCCCAGCACGACGCCGCGTGACGATCGGGCTCTGGCTCATCCGAACCTGGGCGGAACCCGGAGCCGCACCGGATCGTCCTGGCCGTCCCACACGACCCGGATCACGGAGGGGATCGGTGCCTCCATAGAGCCGGCCATCATGAACCGGTAGACATTGCCTGCTTCGACTGTGAGCCCTGACGGCCACTCGTCCATCGCATCGGCCCCATCGACGCACCGCACATTCACAGCATCTGCGGTGCCGGAATTCACCAGCTCCCAGACGGCCTTGTTCCGGTGCTCGATGCGCAGCGCGGCACGAGGCCGGTTCGCCTCCTCTTCGGCAGCCCGCCGCTCAGCGGCTTCGCGCCTCTGATCTGCCAGCGTCGCCTCCGCGACATGAGCCGATCGCTCCGCAGCATCGCTGGACCGGCGTGCCTCCACCACGGACGCCTGTGCTGCGTCAGCCGATGTCGCAGATGCCTCAGCCGATCGCCTGCTGTGCTTGACCGACACGAGGCTGACGGCAAAGGCCGCCAGCCCGAGGCCTGCTCCCACCCACCCGGGTACGTCTCCCATGTCCATAGCCGGACGATACGCATGAGGTCTGACAGCCCTCATGCCTCTGTGGCCAACCAGCCCCTGGTCGGCCACAGACTCCTGTTCCTCCTCCCGTTCGCCCCGGACCGCTGACGCCCGCCGCAGGCCTGCGGGACGCCCAACCAGCCGAACCGGACGTCCGCTTCGCACGGACCCAGCTGCTCAGCACTGTCGCCGACAGCCGGAGCGGGAGATACTTGGACCCTAAGAGGTAGGTGCTGCACAAGCTGGATGGCGACCGCGTGTCCGGCCGGGGCATGGTCCAGGCCCCGGACCGCTCCGAAAGGGCTGCGGATACACCCGCCCCCGGCGAGGCCCATCAGCAGACAGGGCTGTTGCAAAGTCTGACGAATTTGAATCCTTGCTGGTCAGGTCAGTCCGAGGAGATCGAGTGGACGGCGGAAGGGCTCGTAGGACATCGCGCGGATCCGGGCGGCGATGTTGGCGTGGCCTGCCGCCCGTAGGACGTTGATCGCGAAGCTGCGGAGCGTGGCCATGTTCTGCGGCCCGTACCCGGTGCGGATCTTCGAGGCGTCTTCGGCGAAGGTGGTGTCGCGGACGAAGTGGAGCCTGTTCTCGATCATCCACTGGGAACGGGTCAGTTGCCCGAGCCGCTGAGGGGATGCCTGGCGGGCTGTCAGGTCGGTGAGCGCGTAGACGGTTTGCCGGGTGACCTTGCAGGTCCTGATGCCGGTGCGGTGGCGCAGGACCTTCACGGCCTGGACCGCGTGGGGAAAGTCCAGGCCGAGCTCGGTGACCGTCAAGGCCCTGGTCGCCCTCGTCCCCTTGCGGCCGTGCCCCGTCTCGCGGTCGTAGCGCCGGGCGGCGGCATGCTTCCACGGCAGTGCCCTCAACTGCCGAAACAACCCGGGCTGGTTGGCCTTGACCACCAGCAGATAGTGCGCCTGCTTCTCCTCCACCAGGAACCGGGCGTGGGCGCGCTGAGTGTGCAGTGCGTCGGCGGTCACCGTCACGCCCGCCAGGTCGAACGGCTCCAACAGGGCGGCGAAACAGGTGATCTCGTTGGTCTTGTCCGGCACCCGCAGCTGGGTGACCGTCTGCCCGGCACCGGTCATCGCGGCCAGCAGGTGCGCGGCCGGGCCGGTGACGGTGCGCGAGCCCCGGGCACTCTTGCCGTCCACCGCGAGGGTGCCGGCCCCGGCCGGATCGGTGCCGAGCAGGTCGGCGAGCCCGCCCGGGCAGACCGCATTCAGGACGCGGCGCACGGTCGCCGCGCTCGGCGCGACGCGGACGCTGAACACCGTGGCCACGCGGGCACCGAGCCGGACGAGGGCCGCCTGCGGGACCGACTTGGCCCACTGGCCGATCACCGTGAACGAGCGGGCCCCGGCCAGTACGGCAGAGCAGGCGATCAGCAGCATGCTCACGAACGAGTGACGCCTCCCGCGCCGGTGACGCGGATCGGCCAGCGTGACCAGCCGCTGCGACAGATGCGGGAGCGCGCGGTGCTGGCGCGAGGGCGACTTGATCAGGCAGACACTGGCAGACTGACGGCACATCGAAGCTCCGGTTGGACGTGATCGTCCCGCGTTCCGTGTAGTCGTGCGTCAGGCGCAGCAGCCGCTCGATCGTGTGGTCGACGTGGGCCAGTGTCTCCACCACGTGGAGT
>NZ_JBIRRV010000042.1:2294-19583 GCF_044333925.1 Streptomyces sp. NPDC020898 | reverse complement strand
GAGACGGTTCTCTTGGTCGAAAACCCATCTACCAGGGGCTTCACCTGTTTGTCAGGCCAACTGCCCAGCCGCCGCCGGAGGTTGGAAAAGGCTCAGTGGGTGTCGAGCGGTCCCGGCTGTCAGGGCGCCGAACATCTCACCGCCACCGCCGTGGGATGCCTGCAACCTGGGCTTTTGAGCTGTGCCGAAAGTGCCTGTCCGTGTCGGCGCCCGGGTGCGAGGCTGTCCGGGCTGTCCGGCAACGCAATCAGCGGACAAGTCCTGAAAGACCCGAAACGTACACACGCGTAGGAGGAGCGATCCCCATGCTCAGGCGTACCGCAACAGTTCTCGGTGCAGCGGCCGCGGCTTTCCTGCTCACCACAACCACGGCCGCCGCTGCTGACAGCATCATCTCCGCGGGAGAAGACAACATCAAGTGGAGGAGAAGCTGCGACACCGTGTACTTCGGAGCGGTCGGCACGACGTACGCGCTCACCAGAAAGGACGCCGGCGGATCGTGCCAGGGCGATGCCTGGGTCCGCGCTTACACCTACAGCGGGTGGACGTCGTGGGTGCACAGCTCGACCAAGGCGGAGATTTCGAGCTCGGGTGGCCATATCACCAGGGCACAGCACAAGGGCTGCGCTGACTGCACCGTGTACTCCACGGAGCTGCGGAGCCTGGACTGAGCATGGCCGTCTGCGGGTTCCTCCACCGCGCAGCCATACGCGTTGGCGGTATTGCCCGGAGAGAGGGGCGGCGCTCACAGCCAGTCAGAAGGCCCTCGACGTCGCCGTCGAGGAGCGAGCGGCAACCCGCGACCCGCTCCGCGTCGACGCGGGCCCGCATCTGCCCCTCATACGGCGCGAGGACGGCTTCGTGGTAATTGCGCAGCGCCCGCACGAGTTCCCTGCGCTCCGGCAACTCGGCCGGCCTCGGGGCCAACGAGGGGGCTCCGTGGGCCCGTTCGAGGCCCTTCTCCCGCAGTCGGTGGCGTGCGGTGCGGTGCCACTGCGCATAGGCCCAACGGCACCGCCGGGTCTGGAAGCGGGCAAGGCCGGCGAAGATCCCACCAGAGCGGATCCGGCGCGGTGGCCAACCGCGTTCTGGCCATCGACCTCGCTGAAGCGGATGCGGAGCATGTCGTTGTCCCCGATGAGCTCAGCTTTTGCGGTCAGCCGCAACAGCGTGGCCCAACGCCGGCCGTTGGGCCATCGTAGGTCTCCCGGACCGCTTGGACCCTATGAGTCTTGAGGTATCGGTCGGCCACTGGTCGACTACGGTCACTCCGGCACGGCGGAGGAAGAACCGCCGCCCCCTGGAAGGAAAGCCCGCATCATGCCGATCTCCCTTCGCCCCCGGTCGGATTGGGCGCAGTACGTCACCGAAGATCCGCGAATCGCCTTGCTCGCAGCGGCTTTGGGCAGCAAGGCCGCAGTTGTGAGGCGCGCCGAAACCCCGACGGCGAACGAGAACCTGTGGGAGCCGTGGACGGGAGGTGTCTTCATTCATCACAGAGGAGGGGGCACGTTTCAACCCTCCTCGGAACGCGACTGCCAAGTGGAAATAGCAAAGGCTTGGGCAAGCGGTTTTTTTGATGTTGACGACATTCACTACAACTTCCTGGTCTGCCCACACGGGGAGATATACGAGGGCCGAGGATATCGGCGAGCCGAGGCCAATGCTCCCGGCTATGTGAACGGTGTCGGCAGAAACACCGGGTTCTACTCGATATGCGGTCTTCTTTGCTCGGAAGACGATCCGACCCTGGCCATGCTGAATTCAATGAAGGCCCTGATCTGGCATCTGCGGGCCGAGACACTGCTCAGCCTGAAAGCGGGACCTCTCATAGTGCCCCATTCGCTGGGATACAACACGGAGTGTCCCGGAAACCTCACCGAGTACGCGCAGGCAGGCTCCAAGATAGATCCCGGCACCGGCACGGCCGGGAAAGAAACCGGACTGCAGATCATTTCACGCAGCCAGTGGGGGGCCCGTCCGCCTCGCGACGAGGACTTCGCTTCGCCGTCGCAGCGCACCGGATTCGCCGTGCACTACTCGGCCGGTCCGACGTCACAGACGCCCCGGGCCATCCAGAACTACCACATGGACGGCAACGGGTGGTGGGACATCGGTTACAACTTCCTTGTGGACCGGAACGGCCGAATATTCGAGGGGCGGGGCTGGATGACCGTCGGCGCGCATGCGACGGGCTACAACACCAGCCATTTCGGTGTGTGCTTCATCGGACGGGACGGCGACGCGACCCAGACCGCCAAGAACTCCATTCGCAGCCTGTACTACGCCGCGAACGGATACGCGGGAAAGACACTCACCAGGACGTACCACAGCGCGATCGGCTCCACGGCCTGCCCCGGCAACGACCTGCGGACCTGGGTGCAGAACGGCATGCCGGGAACCACGTACCCCATCGTCGGCGGTCAGCCCGTATACAACGGTGAACCCCCGAGCGACGGCTCGGCCGGTGGCCTGACCAGCGTCCGTTCCATCGCCTCGCAGCAGCGTGCCGTCAACGGCCTCGGCTACACGCCGCAGTTGGACGTCGACGGCCTCTGGGGACCGCTTACCAATGCCGGAGTGAAGTGGCTCCAGGCCAAGGTCGGCGTCAGCGCGGACGGCCTCTGGGGGCCGCTGACCGAGGCGGCCTACGTGGCGTACAACGGTGGCAACGGATCCGACGGCGGCCTGACCACGATCCGTACCGCCGCCGCGCAGCAGCGCGCCGTCAACGGCCTGGGGTACTCGCCGCAGCTGGCCGTGGACGGTGTGTTCGGGCCGCTCACCAGTACCGGAGTGAAGTGGCTCCAGAGCAAGGTAGGAGTCAGCGCGGACGGCCTCTGGGGCCCCGCCACCGAGGCCGCCTACGTGGCGTACACCGGAGGGACGGGCAACGCGGACGGCGGGTTGTCCACCATCCGGTCGGTCTCGGCCCAGCAGCACGCCGTCAACAGCCTGGGTTACACACCGAAGCTGGACCTCGACGGCAGCTTCGGACCCAAGACCGAAGCCGGAGTCAAGTGGCTCCAGGCCAAGGTCGGCACCGACGCCGACGGCCTCTGGGGACCCGCCACCGAGGCCGCCTACAACCGCTATTCGGGCAGTGCGGGGCTGGCCGTGGACGGTGGCTTCGGCCCGGCCACCATCACCGCGCTGCAGTACGCGATCGGCGTCACCGCCGACGGCCTCTGGGGACCGGCGTCCAAGCGGGCCCTGCAGGAGCACCTCAACACCTGGGCCGGTGCGGGCCTGACCGTGGACGGCGATTTCGGCCCGGCCTCGGTGAAGGCCCTGCAGGGGCACCTCAACAAGATGACCGGTGCCGGTCTGACCGTGGACGGCGACTGGGGCTCGGGCACCACCAAGGCCCTGCAGACCGCACTCAACCAGGGGAAGTTCTAATGCGGGACGATGCGATGAACACCACGGACATCCGGTCGACCGGCCTGTCCCGACGGGGCGTTGTCACGGGCGGAGCCCTGGCCGCCGCCAGTCTCCTCGGCCTGGGGACTTCGGGAGCCGCCGCCCTGCCGTCGGCCGTGGGCGCGTCGGCCGGGCGGTCCGGCACGGCACGCCCGGGGCTGTCGTCCTTCACCGCGGTGGCGGCGAGCGAGGCGGATGCCGTCACGGTCCCCGCGGGGTGCACCGCCGACGTCCTCGCTCCCTGGGGAGAGGCCGTGCGCGCGGCCGGGCCGCGATGGCGGGCGGACGACAGCGGTACGTCGGCCGAGCAGGCGCAGCAGGTCGGCAGCCATCATCACGGCGTCCAGTTCTTCCCCTTGGACGACGGTGCCGCGGGAAACCGCCACGGGCTGCTGGTCATCGGCCACGAGGCGACCGACCCCCAACTGCTGGGCGGCGGGGCCGACAAGGCGATCGCCGCACAGGGCCTCACCGTGCTGGAGGTGCGCGAGTCCGGCAACGCCTGGAAGGCCGTGGACTCGACATACAACCGAAGGATCACGGGCGACTCGCCGGTCCGGTTCTCCGGTCCCGTGGCGGTCGACGGCAGGTCGCGAGGCGTGCTGGCCTGCGGCGGGCACGGCGTCACCCCGTGGGGCACCTACCTGGCCGCGGAGGAGAACTTCAACGCCGTCTTCGGCACCGACGATCCCGACTGGCGGCGTGGAGAGAAGCACGTCCGGTACGGCCTGTCCGCCGACGGCTTCGGCCACCCCTGGCACCGCACCGACCGGCGATTCGACCTGGCAGCCCGCGAAGCGAGACCGGACGAATTCGGCTGGATCGTGGAGTTGGACCCCCGCGATCCGTCCTCCGTCCCGGTCAAGCGGACCGCACTGGGACGCTTCATGCACGGCAGCGCCACGGTGACCGAAGCCGCCGGACGCCTCGTGGTCTACAGCACGGACGCTGAGGACGGCGAGTACCTCTACAAGTACGTCAGTACGGACAGTTGGCGCCGACTGCGCGACCAGGGCAGGAGCCCGCTGGACCACGGCACCCTCTACGTAGCGAGGATCTCTCCCGACGGCGTCGGTCGATGGCTGCCGCTCAGGCACGGCCACGGACCGCTGACCCGCGACAATGGCTGGCACGACCAGGCCGACGTCCTGGTGCGCGCCAGACTGGCCGCGGACGCCCTCGGCGCCACTCCTCTCGCCCGGCCCGAGCGGGTCGCGGTGAACCCGCTCGACGGCGGCGTGTACCTCGCCCTCGCCAACAGCGCCGGCGGCTCCTCGTGCGCGGGCGGGGCGGCACAGGGTGCGGCTGCCGCAGGCACCTGCGCGAGTGGTGCCGACCCCTACGGGCGCGTCATCCGCTGGCGCGAGGAAGAGGGCGGGGAGGAGGAGGCGCCCTCCTTCCGCTGGGAGGAGTTCCTCGTCGCCGGTGACCCGGATCTGTCTGCCGACGGTGCGTTCGCCGCCCCCAAGGGCCTCTGGTTCGGCGCGGACGGAACGCTCTGGATCTCCACCGGTGTCTCCGGCCACGCCCTGAACGGCACCGCGGCGGCCTATCAGGCGGCCGGGAACAACGCCCTGCTCGCCGCCGATCCCACGACCAAGAAGGTCCGCCGCTTCCTCACCGCCCCACGCGGCGCCGAGGTCACTGGAGTCACCGCCACTCCTGACGGACAAACGCTCTTCGTGAACATCCAGCACCCCGGCGAGCGCACCGCCCGGTGGGGCGCCCCGGACGCCGCCAACCCCGGTGCGGTGAGCACCTGGCCGTCCGGCCAGCCGGGAAACCGCCCCCGTTCCGCCACCGTCGCCGTCCACCTGGTCCGAAACCCGCGTCGAAAGGAATCGTCATGAACATCAAGCCGGCCGCGCTGTCAGCCGCCACCGTCCTGCTCCTCGTGCTGGGAGCCTCAGATCCGGCCGCCGGAGCCGAGCCCGCACGGTACGGCACCGCCGCCGTCGCGGCCGATTGCCCCGAGGCCCAGAGCCACCCGGAGATCAGACGTGGTTCCACCGGCACCGCGGTCAGGCACGCGCAGTGCATGCTCAACAAGGGGGCGGGCTACATCAACGTGGAGATCGATGGGATCTTCGGCCGCATCACCGAGATAGCCACGAAGGACGCGCAAGGCCGGTGCGGCGCAGATGTTGACGGCATCATCGGTCCCGACACCTGGCGCTGTCTGCACGCCTTCAACCAGTAACCGTCCCTGATGTGTGAGCGCTCAGGAGTTGCTGACGCGGCATGCGTGACTGGCGGCTCGGCCACGCTTTGACTCGGGTCAGTGGCTTACGGCCTCCGGCGTGGTCAGCAACTGGCCCGACCACGAACCGCACGGACGCCCTCGCTCCACCATGGTGGCCGTCCACCGGACCCAGGACCGGACGGGCTGACGGCCTGATACCGACGCCGGGAGCAGAGCCGCATGCTCCCGGCGCACCACCGGCCTGTACTTGAATCCTGCATCTCGTTGAGCCCCCGTTTATCGTCTCTTGATCGCAGCTACCTACGATCGTCTGGCCGATCCCGCGCCGAACGAACGCTGGTGCGCTGTAGAGCGAGAGCCGAACTCAACTGGGGGAACGACATGCTCCGCATTCACTTCACCGATGTGGATCTGGCTAGGACCCGGCTCGCCTCCGCTCCTGATCCGCTCTCCGAGATCTCCGCGAGTCTGCACCGGCTCCAGTCCCGGAGGGGAAGGTGGGCCTTCGCCGGGTGGTACCGCACGACACGGCAACAACTGCGGGAGAAGGGGCTGGAGCGCGTCCTGCGGAGTGTTCTGCTGCCCTTGTATCCAAGGGCCGCGTACTATCCGGATTTTCTCACTCCGGTCGGTGCGGTGGACGGACTGGACGTGGGACTGGAGTCAATTCTGGCTACGCCTCCGCAACGGGTCATGGAGGAGATGGCCATCCTCGACCGGACCGTCGGAGCACCTGCGTGGGCCGGGCAACTGGCCGGACCAGAAGTGCGCAAGGAGTTCGTGGGGGTCCTGCGCGCGTACTACGAGGTCGTCGTCGCCCCCCACAAGGAGCAGGTGCAAGCGCGTATCGAGGCCGAGCGGGCGGCACGCTGCCGCGGGCTCCTCGACGGCGGAGTGGAGGGCATGCTCGCGGGACTGGGGCCCATGCTGCGCTGGCGCCCTCCCGTCCTGGAGGTCGCTTACCCCAGGCAGGCGGATGACCGGGACCTGCACCTGAACGGCCGTGGGCTCACGCTCGTCCCTTCGTACTTCAACTGGGGCGAGCCGGTTGCCTTCGCCGACCCGGGACTGCCGCCCATGCTCTGGTACTCGCTGCTCCACGAGCCCGAGGTCCGCTCCGTGACTGACAGTGCCCCCGAGCAGTCCCTGACCAACGTGCTCGGGCGTGCCCGAGCGGTCGCCCTGCGCGCCGCGTCCGCCGGCGCCACGACCGGCGAGATCGCCCGCGCCGGCGGAGTTTCGGCCTCCGCCGCCAGCAGACACGCCACCGCGTTGCGCGACGCGGGACTCATCACCACCGTTCGGAATGGCCCGACCGTGCTGCACACCCTCACACCCGCGGGCGCATCCCTGCTGCGCGCCGCCATGCGCAAGGCAGAGGACGACATCACGGCCACCGTCGTCTGAACCGACGGTCCGGCGCCGAAGGCGGGTCACACCAGATGTGGTTTTCAACACCCCCGAGGCCACGGTCAGGCCCTGCACGCCTGCTGCGCGACACGGGACCTGCTCCCTGGGAACTCCCGTTGAACCAGCCGCTCTCGGGTCATCGTCAGGCAGGACGCACTTCGCACTGCGGCGGACGCACTCCCCCGACGTGGGCCGGGGCGCCGAACGTGCTCGTGCCGAGGCCCGCTCCAGTTGGCGCGGGCCTCGGCTCGGTGCGTGTACGTCAGGACTCGAAGCGGCCCTCGCGCACCCCGGTGATGAAGGACGCGAACGCGGCGGACGGCATCAACAGGGCCGGACCGTCGGGATTCCTGGAGTCGCGCACGGCGACGGTGCCGGGGAGGCCGCCGACCTCGACGCAGGCGTTGACGGCGTCGCTGTAGGAGGACTTGACCCAGGCGACGCCGAGGTCTCGGGCTGTCAGTATGCGGGTGTCAGTTATGGGTGATCTCTCGTGATAGCTGGCGCAGGAACTATGGATCACACCGCTCGCGGTTCACTGTCCTTGACGATCAAGGCCGTCGCTCTGTCCGGCTGCCGTACGACAACGGCCCCCGCCGAGGCGGGGGCCACTGAGCGCAACCCCAGAACACGGCTCCGGGGTACCGCTCTGTTGTCGACGCAGAACGGAGTCACTGTATGACGGAAGGTAGTGACAGGAACTGGCCGATTTCCTCGACCGCACCGAGTCATGGATGGCGAACGTCGAGAACGGCAGGATGCCTCTCGACCGATACTCGCTGATCACCGCCATCGCCGACCGCTGCGACGTGGACGTGGTGTGGTTGCTGGGCCAGCCCTACCACCTTCAGCGCAATGGCGGAAACCTCACCCATGCCCACGTACCGGCCCTACGAACGGGGCTGCGCCGGGCGGGGCTGATCCTGTCCGGTCATCCAGGGCTCGCACCTCAGGGTGTGCCGGTCGACGCCCGCACGATGCGGCTCTGGAGGACTGCGAGTGGACTTCTCGACCCGGAAGGAGTTCGAGCAGGTCATCGACCACATCAGGACAACATGGGCTGATCAGGGGGAACTTCGTCCGGGACCGAGCTGAACTTCCCTGACAGAAAGGGAAGTTGGAGGCAACCTTTCCCGCCACGGCGACCACACATGAGTCGGAACCCCCTTCACGGGGGCTCCACACGCATCACGTGTTCACCTGAATACGTACGTTACGTAAGGACTCATCCGTGGTCTCTGCTTCCGCGCGCCCCGCTCACCGCCGCTCTGTCCTCAAGCGTCGCACCCTCGTCGTCACCGCCGCCGCCGTGGCCGCGGGGGTCGGCGCCGGCGTCCTCGTGATGAACGCCAACGCCAATCCCGTCGTGGACCTGTACCACCAGGTGCTGCCCGCCAAGGACGGCTGGGCGGCGTCCGGTGCCGGTACGACCGGCGGGACGAAGGCCGACGCGGCGCACACCTTCACGGTGTCCACCCGGGCACAGCTCGTGAAGGCGCTGGGCTCCGCGACCGACACCACGCCCCGGATCATCAAGATCAAGGGCACGATCGACGCCAACACCAATGACGCCGGCAAGAAGCTGACCTGCGCGGACTACGCCTCCGGCACCGGCTACGCGCTCTCCGCCTACCTCAAGGCGTTCGACCCGGCGACCTTTGGCAAGAAGGTCCCGTCAGGCACCCAGGAGACCGCCCGCAAGGCCGCCCAGGACAAGCAGAAGAAGAACATCGTCCTCAGGGTGCCGTCCAACACCACCATCGTGGGCGTCCCCGGCACCAAGGCCGGCATCCTCGGCGGCAGCGTCCTGGTCCAGAACGTCAAGAACGTCATCATCCGCAACCTCACCTTCGCGGACACCCAGGACTGCTTCCCGCAGTGGGACCCGACCGACGGCTCCTCGGGCGAGTGGAACTCCAACTACGACTCCGTCACGCTGCGCGGCGCGACCAACGTCTGGGCCGACCACAACACGTTCACCGACGCGCCGACCTTCGACAAGACCGAGGCGACGCACTTCGGCCGCAAGTACCAGGTCCACGACGGCGCCCTCGACATCACCAACGGCTCCGACCTGGTGACCGTCGAGCGCAACCAGTTCCTCAACCACGACAAGACGATGTTGATCGGCAGCAGCGACACCGACTCCACCGGCAAGCTGCGCGTCACCATCCACCACAACCTGTGGAAGGGGATCGTGCAGAGGGCACCCCTGGCCCGCATCGGCCAGATCCACCTCTACAACAACGTCTACGACACCACCACGGTCAACGGCTACGCCCCCAAGTACAGCCTCGACTCCCGCGCCAAGGCCCAGGTCGTCGCAGAGCGCAACGTCTGGAAGATCCCCGCCGACGCGAAGGTCGCCAAGCTGCTGAGCGGCGACGGCACGGGCTCGGTCGCCGGCACCGGCAACATCGTCAACGGCAAGGCCACCGACCTCGTCGCCGCGTACAACGCCGCGAACCCGTCGAAGAAGCTGAAGACCACCGTCAACTGGACCCCGACCCTCACCGGCGGCATCCAGACCTCGGTCACCAACCTCCTGACCGACCTGACGGGCACGACGGGCGCGGGCACTCTCCTCTGACCACCCCCGCACAAGCGTGACGCCGCCCGGCCACCCTTCTCCGGTGGTCGGGCGGCATCGCCATGCCCATGGCCCGAGCCGCATTACGCAGGGCTCGCCGCCGAAGGGCTCCTTGTACGACTCCAGGGTCGTCCTCCGTCAGCGGCGCTACGCGTGCACACTGCGCGGCTGGGTGAACCAGTGGGACGAGTCGCCGAGCCCACCGCCGACGGCAGCCGATGACCCAGCCGATGACCCAGCCGATGACCCCGGCTGCCCGAAGCCCGCGTAGGGACGTGCTCCGATCCGCCTACGCCCCCGCCCGCCCCCGAGGCCGCCGTCCCAACAGCTCCGCCAGCCCGCGCCGAGTAGCCGCCAGTACCACCCGGTCCTCTGCCCGCAGCACATACGTCGGCGGCAGATCCCACACCAGCCCCGACAACCCCGGCCGTACGTTCTCAGAGCCGCCCTCCGAGGGCGAACCGCCGGGCCCCACGCCCGTGTCCAGCGCCAGCACCCGCCAGGCCCCCGCCCGGAACGCCTCGCCCACCGTCCGCCCCTCCAGCTGCGCATGCCCGCCCACCCGCATCGCCGCGAACAGCAGCACGCGCCGCTCGACCGGGATCGTGCCCAGGATCTGCGTCTGGCGGCCCATCATCGCGCCGGCGAACGCGGGCGCCGCGAGGTGCGACACGCTCCGGCTGCGGGTCGTGGCCCCGGGGTGCGCGGCCCGGAGGGTGCGGTACACGGCGGTGGCGAAGTCGTCGTCGTACAGGCGCAGGACGACGCGCAGGTCGGGGCGTACGGAACGCCCGTACAGCACCGCCTCCAGGTTGGTCGTGTCGGCGCTCGTGAGGGCGAGGAGGGCCTGCGCGCGGTTGATCTTCGCGGCCTCCAGGACGCCCTCCTGGGTCACATCGCCCAGCACCACCGGCACCCGCAGCCGCCGTGCCGTCGCGACCCCGCGGGCGTCCGGATCCGCCTCGACGCACACCACCGGGATGTCGAGTTCGCGAAGGCGGGTCAGGACACGCGTACCGATCTTGCCGAGCCCGAGCAGCACCACATGCCCGCTCAGTCCGCGCGGCGGACGGCGTACGGCGGACCCGTTGCGGAACGTGCCCAGCGCCTCAAGGGCCGCGGCCAGCAGCACCGGCAGCAGCAGCAACCCGACCAGCCCGGAGAGGAGTTGGAGGATCTGGCGGGTCGTGGAGGCGCCGATCGCCGGGTCGTTGATGGCGAAGAGGTCGAGGAGGGTCAGGTAGGTCGCGTGGATCGGGTGGTCGCCCGTCGCGATGGTCAGCGCGATCGCGAGGGCGATCACGCAGCCGACCATGACCGCCAGCGACCACCGCAGCCGCCGCGAGAAGAGGGAGGCGAAGTGCGGGACCACGGCCCGCCCGGTCGACATCGACGTCCCGGAGTACGCGTACGACACCGTCTGGAGGACGACCGTGCCGCGTCCGGTCGCCGCCGCCACCGCCGCCTCGTCGGGCAGCAGCCGGGGGCCCTGGTCGCCGCTGCTCTCGGAGCCGTCGGCGCCGGCCGGGTCGCTGCTCGTGGTGGAGAGCAGGGCGAGCGTGTACAGGCCGGGGTCGGCGACCTCGCCGGGCGCCGGGGGCTGCCGTTCCACCGCGCGCAGCAGCAGCCCGGCGGTCTGGACGACCTTGCTGGTGCCGGTGATCGCGGTGGCGGCGAGCGCCGGGGCGGCCGTGTCGGCGTCGGAGAGGACGGTGGTGGACGCGTCGACCCGGTGACCGGACCACTGCTCGTCACCGGCATCCGCAGCGGCACTCGCCGCCGCCAACGCCGAGGCCTGGTCGAGGAGTTCCTCGATGTGCTGGCCCAACCGCCGGTTGTAGAGCCGCAGTACGAGCCGCAGCCGTGGGTTGATGCGCCGGGCGGTGAGCGCGGCGCGGATGTTGGTCTCGTCGTCGTCGTAGACGAGCGCGAGGGCCGCGGCGCGCTCCGCACCGGCCTCGGTGAACACGGCCTCCGTCAGCTCGTCGGCCTCCAACACGCCTTCGTGTGCGGCGGGTTCACCGGTCCCACCCGGGTTGCCCGCCGCCCGGTTGACGACCGCCGACACCCGGTCGAGCAGCGCCGACGCGGTCCCGGCCCGGACGACCACCGGGGGCCGTACCGTCCGTTCCGAGGGCGGTACGACGAGGGTGACCTGCTCGCCGTAGACGTTGCGGAGTTCGGCGGCGAGGCGGTGCGCGAGGGCGTCGTCCCCGCACACGATCATGTGCCCGGCCCGGTCACCCGTACTCGGCGCGCTCTGACTCGGAAGGTTCCCCACGATGGCCACGAGGGGAAAGACTGCCTCACCGGGACGGGTGGTTCCACACGGGGGCCGCACCCGGCATCACGCCACCCCGCTACGCCCCACGATGTCTCCCGCCCGGTCGATGCAGATCACGTCGACCGCGACGGGCGCCCCGCGCAGTACCGCCAGGGCCTCGTCGCGTGCGGCCACCGCCACCAGGTCGCCGAGCGGCACACCGGCCGCCGTGCACAACTGGAGTGCGGCGAGGCCCGTGTTGGCGTCCGCGACCTCGGCGGCCAGCGTCTCGCCCGCGCCGCCGCGCCGGGCGAGTTCCGCGAGGAGGCCCTTGTCGACCTGGGAGCGGGCGGAGTGCAGGTCCAGATGACCGGCGGCGAGCTTGGACAGTTTGGCGAAGCCGCCGCAGATGGTCAGGCGGTCGACGGGGTGGCGGCGGATGTACTTCAGCACGGCGCCCGCGAAGTCGCCCATGTCGAGCAGGGAGTCCTCGGGGAGCCCGTACGCGGCCACGACCGTCTTCTCCGACGTCGAGCCGGTGCACCCGGCGACATGCGTCCGCCCGGCCGCCCGGGCCACGTCCACCCCGCGCCGGATGGAGTCGATCCACGCCGAGCAGGAGTACGGGACCACGATCCCCGTAGTACCCAGGATGGACAGCCCGCCCAGGATGCCCAGCCGCGGATTCCAGGTGGAGCGGGCGATCTCCTCGCCGTGGTCGACGGAGACGGTGATCTCGACGTCGCCCCTGTCTCCGTGCAGGTCGGCCACCCGGGCGACGTGGTCGCGCATCATCCGGCGCGGGACCGGATTGACCGCCGGTTCACCGACCGGCAGCGGCAGCCCGGGCCGGGTGACCGTGCCCACGCCGGGGCCCGCCCGGAACACGACCCCCGACCCCGCCGGCAGCCGCCGGACCGTCGCCCTGACCAGCGCGCCGTGCGTGACGTCGGGATCGTCGCCCGCGTCCTTCACGATGCCCGCCATGGCGTACGTGCCGGTCAGTTCCTCGGTCGCGAGGGCGAACGAGGGCTGTTGCCCCCTGGGCAGGGTGATCGTCACCGGGTCGGGGAAGTCGCCGGTCAGCAGGGCGGTGTACGCCGCTGTCGTGGCGGCGGTCGCACAGGCGCCGGTGGTCCAGCCGGGGCGCAGGCCGGTGTGCTTGAGCTGGGCGCCGCGCCCGCCCTTCGCCTCACCACCGGTCGCCTCCTCGCCGCTCACTCCACCTCGCTGGCGATGGCGTTCACGGCCGCCGCCGCGATGGCACTGCCGCCCCGGCGACCCCGTACGACCAGGTGTTCGAGCCGGGAGGGGTGCCCGGCCAGCGCGTCCTTCGACTCGACCGCGCCCACGAAGCCCACCGGGACGCCGATCACGGCGGCCGGGCGGGGAGCGCCCTCCTCGATCATCTCCAGCAGCCGGAAGAGCGCGGTGGGGGCGTTGCCCACGGCCACCACGGCACCCTCAAGACGGTCGCGCCACAGTTCCAGCGCGGCGGCGCTGCGGGTGGTGCCGAGCTTCGCCGCGAGGTCGGGCACCGCCGGGTCGGAGAGCGTGCAGATCACGTCGTTGTCCGCCGGCAGCCGCCTGCGGGTGATGCCGCTGGCCACCATCGAGACGTCGCAGAGGACGGGAGCGCCCGCCCGCAGGGCCTCGCGGGCCCGGGTGACGACGTCCGGGGTGTAGCCGAGGTCGCGCACGAGGTCGACCATCCCGCAGGCGTGGATCATCCGGACGGCGACCTGGCTGACGTCGGCGGGCAGCCCGGCGAGGTCCGCCTCGGCGCGGATGGTGGCGAAGGACTGGCGGTAGATCGCGGCGCCGTCCTTCTCGTACGCGAACGCCTTCTCGAACACTGTGCTCCCACTCGTCCATCCGTCGACGTTCGTCCGTCCGACGACGTTCGTGCTGCCGGCCCCGGCGATTCTACGAATCTACGAAACGGTCTCGATTCCGCCCGCCCCTTGGGCGGCGCCGGTGGGCAGGCAATCATGACCCCATGCAGCGGCCCGACCCCCGCCCCCGCCTCCACGCCCCCGAGTGGTTCACGGCCGACGACTCGACCCTGAACATCGCGCTGGTGTACCCGATGCAGGGGCCCGCCGGGATCTTCGGCCCGGCCTGTGAGGCGTGCGCGCGGCTGGCCGCCGAGGAGGTCAACCGGGCGGGCGGGGTCCTGGGCAAGGAGCTGCGGCTCCTGGAGGTCGACGGCGGCGCCGATCCGCAGCGGGTCGCCGAAGAGGTCGAGGCGCTGGTCGCGACCGGTGTGGTGCAGGGCGTCACCGGCTGGCACATCTCCTCCGTACGGCAGGCCCTGGCGCCCCGGGTCGCACACCGGGTGCCGTACGTCTACACGGCGCTGTACGAGGGCGGCGAGCGCACCGAGGGAGTCTTCCTGGCCGGCGAGACGCCCGCCGGGCAGCTGCGGCCGGCGATGCGGCTGATCAGCGAGGCGCGGGGCGTACGGCGCTGGTTCGTCGTCGGCAACAACTATGTGTGGCCCCGGCGGACGGCCCGCGCCGCCCGCCGGTACGCGCGCGAGAGCCGGGGCCGGGTGTGCGGGGAGGCGTATCTGCCGCTGGGGACGGAGGACTTCACCGACGTACTGCGCCGCATCGAGCACGCGGACGCGGACGGGGTGCTGATGCTGCTGGTGGGCAGTGACGCGGTCCGGTTCAACCGGGCCTTCGGCGCGTCCGGAATCGACCGGCGCTGTCTGCGCCTGAGCACCCTCATGGACGAGAACATGCTGATGGCGAGCGGCCCCGAGGCGACCCGCGACCTGTTCAGCACGGCCGCCTTCTTCGCCTCCCTCGCCAATCAGGACACCCTCGACTTCCACGGCCAGTACGCCGCCCGCTTCGGCATCGACGCCCCGGCCCCGGGCAGCCTCGGCGAGTCCTGTTACGAGGGTGTGCTGCTGCTCGCTGCCCTCATCGGCGCCGCCCGTACCCTCGACGTCTCCGCGATCGGAGCAGCCGCGGAAGCGGTGTCGTACGAGGGGCCACGCGGCCTGCTCCAACTGCGCGACCGGCATGTACGCCAGCGCATCTACCTGGCGGAGGCGGACGGCCTGGACTTCACCGTCCTCGCCCAACTGCACGCGCCCCACGACCAGTTGTAGACCCTTCTCCGTCCTGGTCCTCCTCCATGGTCGCGGCCAGTCGCTCCAGCAGCACCGCGAGTCGCGCCCCGTCGTCTTCCCGCTCCGCATCCTCCAACTCCGCCCAGTCCGCGCGTACTTCACGCGCCAGCAGCTGCCAGCGGTGGGCGCCGCGCGGGGTCAGGTGGGCCAGGACGCGGCGCCGGTCGGCGGGGTCGACGCGGCGGAACACCAGGTTCTCGTCGACGAGTCCGTCGATCAGCTTGGTGAGGCTCGGCGCCGGCAGGAAGGCGTGGTCGGCCAGCGCCGTCATGTGGTGACCCCGCCCGTCGGAGAGCAGGTCGAGCACCCGCCAGGCCTCGACCGAGCAGTCGAACCGGTCGAGTACGGCCTGCACCCGGCGTACGGAGAGGCGCTCGGCCCGGGTCAGCAGATGGAGCAGTTCCTGGGGCCGGGTCGCCATTGCACTCCTCCGCGTCGCACTGTCCGGCCAGGAAACCACAAGAGGAATCAGGAAAACAGATCCTTCATCCAGGAAGCATTATTTTGTTGATCTCCTGTTCTTTCGGCTCGGATTCTTAGTTCCACCGGAAACTGTTCTTCAATTGCGCGGAAACGCAGTTGAAACAGTCAACTCGCAGGCTGTGCACGCACTTCTCCCCTTCTCGTCCCCTTCTCCCCAAGGGCGGTTCTGCATGTCTGGGTTCAGCATCAGCAGGCGTGGTCTGCTGGCCGGCGTCTCCGCGGTCGGCGCGTCCGCCGCGCTCAGCGCCTGTGGCGCCAAGACCGGTTCCGACACGTCCTCGGACGCCGGTGTCCAGGCCGACACCTCCGGCAGCACGGTCAAGGTGGGCCTGCTCAACTCGCTGTCCGGCACGATGGCGATCAGCGAAGTCACCGTGCACAACGCGCTGTTGCTCGCCGTCAAGGAGATCAACGCGGCCGGCGGTGTGCTGGGCAAGAAGCTCGACCCCGTCAGCCAGGACGGCGCCTCGGACTGGCCGACCTTCGCGGAGAAGGCGGAGGCCCTGATCAAGGACGACAAGGTCGTGGCCACCTTCGGCTGCTGGACCTCGTCCAGCCGCAAGGCGGTCAAGCCGGTCTTCGAGCGGTACAAGTCGCTGCTCTTCTACCCCGTGCAGTACGAGGGACTTGAGGAGTCGCCGTACATCTTCTACACGGGTGCGACCACCAACCAGCAGATCATCCCGGCGCTCGACTACCTGAAGAAGCAGGGCCTGACCAAGCTGTACCTGGTCGGCAGCGACTACGTCTTCCCGCGTACCGCCAACAAGGAGATCCAGGCGTACGCGAAGGCCAAGGGCATGACGGTGGTCGGCGAGGACTACGCGCCGCTCGGCTCCACGGAGTTCAGCACGATCGTCAACAAGGTCAAGGACTCCGGTGCGGACGCCGTGTTCAACACCCTCAACGGTGACAGCAACGTGGCTTTCTTCAAGGAGTACAAGTCCTCCGGGATGACCGCGAAGAGCATGCCGGTGCTGTCCGTCTCCATTGCCGAGGAGGAGGTCAAGAGCATCGGAACGCAGTACCTGGAGGGCCAGTTGACGGCCTGGAACTACTACCAGACGACGCCCGGCGCCGCGAACACCAAGTTCGTCGCCGCCTACCAGGCCGCGTACGGCAAGGGGAAGCCGACCAGCGACCCCATGGAGGCCGCGTACATCTCGGTCTACCTGTGGAAGGCGATGGTCGAGAAGGCCGGTTCCTTCGACGTCCCCAAGGTCAAGGCGGCCTCGGACGGCATCACCTTCGACGCCCCCGAGGGCAAGGTCACGGTCGACGGTGCGAGTCAGCACGTCTACAAGACGGCGCGGATAGGCAAGGTCGGCGCCGACGGCTTGATCACCGAGGTCTGGAACTCGGGCAAGCCGATCAAGCCGGACCCGTTCCTCAAGGGCTACGACTGGGCGTCGGGCCTTTCCTGACCGGCAGTTCTTCGCCCCGCCGCCCCTACCCATTCCCATCCCCTGGGGGCTGCGCCCCCAGACCCCCTACGGCCCTGAACGGGCCTTGTCCTCAAACGCCGGACGGGCTGAAGATGCGGGCCGGCGCTGAAAGATCAAGCTCCGGCCGGCACCATCCAGCCCGTCCGGCGTTTGAGGACGAGCGCGTTCAGCGCGATACGGGGGTTCGGGGGCGGAGCCCCCGAGGGATGGGACGGGTAAGGGCGGCGGGGGCGAGGAAAAGCAGGGGGCCCCCCCCCCCCCCCCCCCCCCCCCCCCCCCACCCCCCCCCCCCAACACAAACAAAAACCCCCACCCCCAACCCGCCCC
>NZ_JBIRRV010000042.1:0-2284 GCF_044333925.1 Streptomyces sp. NPDC020898 | reverse complement strand
CGCGCTTAAAAAACAACCCCCGGGCCGCAACCCCCCCCCCGGGGGGGGTTTTGGGGGGGGGGGGGTGGGGCGGGGTGGGGGGGGGGGGGGGGGGCCCCCCCGAGGGATGGGACGGGTAAGGGCGGCGGGGGCGAGGAAAAGCACCCCACCCGCCCCCCCGACCAGGAGCCGCTCCATGACGGTCATCCTCAACCAAACCTTCACCGGCATCAGCATCGGCGCCGTCCTCCTGCTCATCGCGCTCGGCCTGACCCTCACCTTCGGTCAGATGGGCGTGATCAACATGGCGCACGGCGAGTTCATCATGACCGGCGCCTACACCACGTACGTCCTCCAGAAGTCCATCAGCAGCGCCGGCCTCTCGCTACTGGTCGCGCTCCCCGTCGCATTCGTCGTCGCGGGCCTGATGGGCGCGCTCCTGGAATGGCTGCTCATCCGCCGCCTGTACACACGCCCGCTGGACACCCTGCTGGTCACCTGGGGCGTCTCACTGATGCTCCAGCAGCTGGCCCGTGACATCTTCGGCGCCCCCAACGTCCAGACGCACGCGCCCGATCTGCTCACCGACAACATCTCGGTGGGCGGCGGGATCACCCTCGCCAACAGCCGCCTGTTCATCCTCGGCCTGGCCCTCCTCTGCGTCCTGGCCCTCACGATCGTCCTGCGGACGACCCCGCTGGGCCGCCGCATCCGGGCCGTCGTCCAGAACCGCGACCTCGCCGAGGTGTCGGGCATCGCCACCGGCAAGGTCGACCGGATGACGTTCTTCATCGGGTCAGGCCTGGCGGGAGTGGCGGGCGTCGCGCTCACCCTCGTAGGCCCGATCGGCCCGACGATGGGCACCAACTACATCGTCGACGCCTTCCTCGTCGTGGTCGTCGGCGGCATCGGCCAGTTGAAGGGCAGCGTGATCACCGCGTTCGCACTCGGTGTTCTCCAGTCGGTCCTCGAATACTCGACAACCGTCAGCGTCGCCAAGGTCGTTGTCCTGGTGGCGATCGTCGCCTTCCTCCAATGGCGACCGCAGGGCCTGTACACACTGCGCACCCGGAGCCTGGCATGACGACAACGACCAAGCCCACAGAGGCAGTTACCCCGCCGCCCCCGCAACCTCCCACCCGGACCCCGCTCCTGGAACGGCTGCGCGTACCCGGTGGCTTCGCCCTCGGAGCCGTACTCCTGCTGGGCATAGCCCCGTTGGCGCTCTCCGACTTCCGCCTCGCCCTTCTCGCCAAGTACCTCTGCTACGCCATCGTCGCCGTCGGCGTCAGCCTCGCCTGGGGCCGCGGCGGACTCCTCGTCCTCGGCCAGGGCGTCTTCTTCGGCCTCGGCGGCTACGCCATGGCCATGCACCTCAAGCTCGCCGACGCCGCCGACACCGGCGAGAAACTGCCCGACTTCATGCAGCTGTACGGCACCGGTGACACCCTGCCCTGGTGGTGGGAGCCGTTCGCCAACCCCCTGTTCGCGCTCGCCATGACGATCGTCCTCCCCATGACGGTGGCCGCGCTGCTCGGCTTCCTGGTCTTCCGGCGCCGGGTGAAGGGCGCGTACTTCGCGATCCTCAGCCAGGCGCTCGCCGCGGCCTTCTCCATCTGGCTGATCGGCCAGCAGGCGACGACGGGCGGCACGAACGGTCTGACGGACATGCAGGGCTTCTTCGGCTACTCGCTCGACGACCCGGTCAACCAGCGGATGGTGTACTTCGTCATCGCGGCGGTACTGCTGTTGCTGATGGCTCTCGCCCGCCAGCTGTTCGTCAGCCGGTACGGCGAACTCCTCGTCGCCGTACGGGACTCCGAGGAACGGGTGCGCTTCCTCGGCTACAACCCGGCCAACGTCAAGCTGGTCGCGTATGTCGTAGCGGCGGGCATGGCGGGTCTGGCCGGCGCGCTCTTCGTCCCCGCCGTCGGGATCATCTCCCCGGCGCTGATCGGGATCGTGCCGTCGATCGGCTTCGTCATCGGTGCGGCGGTCGGCGGCCGGGCGTCGCTGGTGGGCGCGGTGCTCGGCGCGATCGCGGTCGCCTGGACGCAGAGCACCCTGTCGGACGCGTATCCGGCCGGATGGACGTACTTCCAGGGCCTGTTGTTCGTGGTCGCGGTCGGTTTCCTGCCCGGCGGCCTGGCGTCCCTGTGGACGGTGGCCCGCAACCGCCGTACGCGGCAGGCAAGTTCAGGAGGCGTGGCATGAGTTTCCTGAGTCAACCTCTATGCCGGGACAGGTGTGTCTGGCCTACTGTTGATCTTTCCGTTGGCCTGGTGGATGGCAGGGTCGTAACAGG
>NZ_JBIRRV010000041.1:0-20233 GCF_044333925.1 Streptomyces sp. NPDC020898 | reverse complement strand
CCGCGGCGGCGATGGCCCGATGTGTTGTCCTGGACCGCTTGCGGGTGTTGCGTCGCATGGGACTCCTCTGGCGTTCTCGAGTCAGGTAGGGCTTGGTGATCTCTCGGTCGATCGCGACTCGGTGACCAGAGTTACGGACGTGATCGGCGCGAAGGCGGGTTTCTGACCTCATGTCATGCCTCCGTAAGAACTCGGTGGTCTGACCGAACGGGGAGACATACGGGAGAATGACGTGGCACCGGAATCGCTTATCTTTTCTCGCCCCACGGGCAACTCCGGGTCCGTCGGCACCTGTCGTCGGTTGTCGTAGGACCCCATGCGCTGGGCGCTTGTCGGCCTCTACGCCGTCGCAGCCCTCCATACTCCCGCGCCTTGCCGAGGCACCGCCCGTGACCATTGCGGACAGCCGTGTCGTACACCGCGGAGCGGCGGGCGGACGAGGAGGCGGCACGGGCGGTCGGCAGCCGTCGTACGGTGGTGCGCGCGATCGGCAAGGCGGACCTGGTGGATCGTGGTGCTCCGACGCCGACGCTCGCGGGGTTCGCCGCACCCGGGCCGGTGCCGCGCCGGGGACCCCCGCGAGATCTGCGGAGCCACAGGCGATGTCCAGGTGCATCACATCTGTGCGCTCGCCGACCTCGCGCACGCCGGACGGCCGGCGTCTGATTGGCCGCGCGTCATGCTGGATCGGCGTCGAAAGGCCGTCGTGGCCTGCGTGCGACACCTGTCATGGCGAATCCATCAGGCCCAAGCGGCCAGATCATTCACGCCGTGTGCACGGGAGAGCCCGATGACCGAGAAACCGTCATGGCCTGTTCGGCGGGAGGCCGCGCCGAACAGGACCTGCTGTGGCAGACACCTCGCCGCGCAGCCGCCCCAACTTCCTCACTGTATGGCTTCCGCCGTCTACGGATCCGAAGGGAGCGAAGCGACGACATCCACGAGGCTCTCCTCGGACTCGCCGTTTGCCTGATCACGCGTTGGCACGTCCGTAGGCTTTGGCAGGGCCAGTTGGCGGACGTATCCCTGCGCACGCTCGGGCGGCGAGCGTGAAGGCTGCATACCTCTTGGTCAGTCGCGATGGACTATCGGCGCCATGTCGCGACACCGCCCGCCCTGTTGCCCGAGCGGTGCCCCGACACGTTCCGGTCAGACGCGGCGGCGGGTGAAGCGCTGGTTGGGGTTGCCGCTGTAGGTGTACTGGGCGATGCGGGCGCCGTCGGCGGTGGAGTGCTCCCAGACATCCATGGCCAGGCCGGACCCCCGGTTGACGAGGCTGATCACGCCACTACCGTGATCGACCACGCGCCACTGCTGGCTGGACGAAGACGCCGGGCAGATGGATCGCTTCGGGGGCAGCTCGCCGGGTTCTACGAGTTCCTCGACCTCGGCGACCGTGATGCGGCGGCCATGGCGGCCAGCGGGTTGAAGTTGGCGGCGGCCTTGTTGAAGACCAGGTTGCCGTGAGTGTCGCCGCGCCAGGCGCGGACGAGCGCGTAGTCGGTGGTGATGCCGTGTTCGAGGACATGCGCGCGGCCGCCGAAGGAGCGCTTCTCCTTTGCGGGGGAAGCGAGGGCGATGCTGCCGTCCGCCGCGTAACGCCAGGGCAGGCCGCCGTCTGCGACCTGCGTGCCCACGCCCGCCGGTGTGTAGAAGGCCGGGATGCCGGCCCCGCCTGCCCGTAGCCGCTCGGCCAGGGTGCCTTGCGGTACGAGTTCGACCTCCAGCTCGCCGCTGAGGTACTGGCGGGCGAACTCCTTGTTCTCGCCGACGTAGCTGCCGGTCACGCGGCTGATGCGGCCGTCGCCGAGCAAGAGGCCGAGTCCCTGGCCGTCTACGCCGCAGTTGTTGGAGACGACCTTCAGACCGGTGGTGCCCTCGGCGTGCAGGGCGTCGATGAGGGCGGCCGGTATGCCGGACAGACCGAAGCCACCAACGGCGAGCGAGGCCCCGTCGCAGATGTCGGCGACCGCCTCGGCGGCGCTCGCGCTGACCTTGTTCACGTGCGGGTCCTTTCAGCCGGAGGTCGGCCGGGGGCAAACGGAGGAGCCGGGCAGCACCGTTGACCAGTCGCCGACGAGACCGGCGCCAGTGATGTACGAGGTCTCGTCGGTGACGAGGAGGACGACGGCGTTGAGCACCTCGTTACCGGAGGCCGGCCCGGCGGAGTGGGATGTGGCGGCCGATGGCGCGCATCGGGGTGGTCGTCGGCGAGCAGGTCGCCGCGCGTGGCCTTCGGCGCCGATCATTTAGGGGATGACCGAGTTGGCCGGGTGCCTGTGTCACATCGGTGGCGGTCACGGTCGCTCCCGCCCGGGTCGGCGCCTCGACCGCGCCCGGCCCGCGCGCGGACCCGGTGACGGCGACCTTGTCGGCCGGCCTGCCCTCCGCCGCGCGGTTCACGGGCGGGTTCGCGGGCGTGTACGGGCGCGAGGGACGGCCACCTGTTCGGCACCGGGCACCACGGTGTTGGAGACGCTGCCGATGCCCTCGACGGTGAGGGTGACGGTGTCGCCGGGCTTGAGCGGCGGCGGGTCCTGGCGGCCGCGTACACCCCAGAGCTCGGCGAGGCAGCCGCCGTTGCCGCAGGTGCCGGAGCCGAGTACGTCGCCGGGGCGGACCCAGGTGCCGCGGGAGGCGTAGGCGGTCATGTCCTCGAAGGTCCAGCTCATGTTGGACAGCAGGTCCTTGCCGACGACCTCGCCGTTGATCTCGGCGGTCAGCGCCAGACGCAGGAAGCCGTCGCTGTCGCGGTAGGGCTCCAGCTCGTCCGCGGTGACGAGGTAGGGGCCGAGGGTGGTGGCGGTGTCCTTGCCCTTGCAGGGGCCGAGGCTGACCTGCATCTCGCGGGACTGGAGGTCGCGGGCGGACCAGTCGTTGTAGAGGGTGTAGCCGATGATGTGGTCGCGGGCCTGCTCGGGGGTGAGGTCGCGGCCCTCCTGGCCGATGATCGCGGCGACTTCGAGTTCGAAGTCCATTGCCTGGCTGCCGGGCGGCACGGGGACGTCCTCGTGAGCTCCGATGACCGCGTAGGGGTTGGTGAAGTAGAAGGTGGGCGCGTCGTACCAGGCGTCCGGGGCGCCCGAGACTCCGTCGATGCTCCGCCGTACACCCTCGACGTGCTCCTCGAACGTGACGAAGTCGCGTACGGACGGCGGTTGGAGCGGCGGCAGCAGTCGCACCTGGGAGACGTGCGGGCCGCGCGGCAGGTCCAGGCTTGCGTTGCCCGCCTCGCGCAGTGCCTCGGGACCGGCCTGGATCAGGTCCAGCAGCGTCCCCGTGCCTGGGCAGGGGTAGAGGGCGCCGTCGTCCTCGACGGTGGCGAGACGGCTGCGACCGTGCTGTTCGTACGTGGCGAAGCGCATGGCGTTCCTAGGGAGCTGGGAGGGTTGACACAGGCCGGGGGCGCGGCGGCATGGCAGGGCGGGGGAGTGCGCCGAGCCCCCGGGGCTAAAGGGTCAGACCGGCGGAGCGACGAAGACGCCGCGGTCGACGTCGTTGAGCATTTCCTTGGCGACCATCTCGTTCATCGGGTTGGACGTGCCCCACTGGTCGGCGTTCTCGGGCTTCGTCAGGTCGTAGATGTGCGGGTGCCAGGTGTCCTCGTCCAGCTTTTCGAGCTCGGTGGTGTACTCCACGGTGTTGCCGTGCGGGTCGAGGAAGTACGTGAAGGTGTTGTCGCCCGCCATGTGCCGCCCGGGGCCCCAGATCTTGCGGGCGCCGGAGCGCATCACGCGGCCGGAGCCGCGCATGTACTCGTCGATGCCGCGCAGTTCGAAGGAGAGGTGCTGCAGGGAGGCGTGCGGACCGCTGGCGATGGCCATGGAGTGGTGCTGATTGCTGATCCGCATGAAGTGCATGACCTCGCCCATGTGCGGCAAGGCCATCGTGTCGGACAGCCGGAAGTCGAGGTGCTGCTCGTACCAGGCGCGGGTGGCGTTGATGTCGGGGGAGTTCAGGACGACGTGCGAGAGACGGACCGGGATGGACTCCTTCTCCTCGACACGACGGTGCCGGCGCGCCTCGACGTCGGCCGAGACCTCGATGGTGCGGCCGTCGATGTCGAAGAAGCGGAAGCCGTAGCCGCCGCCGGGGGTGTCGACCTTGCCCGGCTGGGAGATCAACTGCACTCCACCCGCAAGGAGTTGCTCGGCGAGTGTGTCCACGTCGGCGGGGTTCGCCGCGCCGTAGGAGATGAGGTCGAGGCGCTTCTCCTCGGCCTTGCGGAGCCGGACGATGAACTGCTCGGGGGAGCCCTCGGCGGCGAGGAAGGAGATGCCGGAGTCTTCGGCGACCTTGGTCAGGCCCCAGACGCCGGCGTAGAAGTCGAGCTGCTTGTCGTAGTCCGGCACGGCCAGGTCGACGTGGCGCAGGTGGGTGAGCAGACGTGTGCTCATGGTGGGGGTTCTCCTCTGTGCGGTTCAGACGGTTCAGACGGTTCCGACAAGGCGGAGCAGCGCTGCCGCGTTGCCGCCGCGTACGGCGTGGAAGTGGGGGGTGGGCAGGTCGGGGACATCGCGCAGCGCGCCGAGCGGGTCGTCGGTGCCCATGTCGAAGGGGAAGTCGGAGCCGAGCAGCACCCGGTCGGGGCCGGCTACCCGGATCAGCTCGCGCAGGACGTCCGGGTCGTGGACAAGGGAGTCGAAGTACAGCTGCTTGAGGTAGCTGCTGGGCGGGTGCGCGCAGCCGCGGGTGTCGGTGCGGGCGAGCCAGGCGTGGTCGGAGCGGCCGATGTGGGTGGGCAGATAGCCGCCGCCGTGGGCGGCGACGATGCGCAACCCCGGGTGCCGGTCCAGGACTCCGGAGAAGATCAGATGGGACAGGGCGACGGCGTTCTCGGTCGGTTGGCCGACGGTGTTGGACAGGTACCACTGGTTGAGGCGCTCGTCGAGCGTGCAGCCGAAGGGGTGCAGGAAGAGGATCGCGCCGGTTTCCTCGGCCCGTGTCCAGAACGGTTCGTATGCGGGGTCCGACAGTTCGCGTCCCGGTGCGTGGCTGGAGATCTCGACGCCACGCAGGCCCAGGCCGAGGGCGTGGTCGAGGGCTTCGACGGCGAGGCCCGGGTGCTGGAGTGGGACGAGGCCGAGGCCGTGCAGCCGCTGCGGGGCCCGGGCGACGTGCGCGGCGGTGCCCTCGTTGGCCAGTTCCCACACCGTACGGGCCAGGTCCTCGTCGGCCCAGTAGTGGTAGTGCGACGGAGACGGCGAGACCAGCTGGACGTCGATCCCGGCGGCGTCCATCGCAGCGAGCCGGGCCTTGACGTCAGTCAGCCTCGGGAAGCGGTCCCGGAACATCGGGCCGCTGACGGCAATGGCCTCGGGGCCGTTGCGGCGGGCGTCGAGATCGCGGGCCGCGGCCAGCCCGGGGTGTCCGGCGACGGCGTCCTCGACCTGAGGGAGCAGGACGTGCGCGTGGACGTCGATCGTGGGTGCGCCGTTCTGGGGACTCACGGGGTTCACGGGGTCTCCTTCAGGACGGACATCGTGCGGCCCATCAGACCGGGTGCGTCGGCGTCACGGACGCCGTCCAGCTGCCACTGACCGAGTTGCACGGATGCTTCGACCACCATGCGGACACGGTCGATCCGGCGTTCGTAGAAGCCGGTCAGCAGGGCGTCGAGGGAGCTCCAGTCCCGTTCCTCGCTCAGCATCTCGGCCAGTACGGAGGCGTCCTCCAGCGACATGGCCGCGCCCTGGGCGAGCGTGGGAGGACAGACGTGGACCGCGTCACCGATCAGGACGACCCGGCCGCGGTGCCAGGAGCCCTCGACGAGCAGCCGGTCGAACCAGGTGTAGTTGACCTTGGCGGGGTCGGTGATGCTCGCGGCGATCTCCGGCCACGCACCCCCGTAGGGCGCGGCCAGCCGCCGCATCTCGTCCGCGTACGAGGCCGGGTCGATGGAGGCGCGGTCGCGGTTGGCCTCGACGAGGTAGGCGTAGATGGTGTTCTCGCTGGTGGGGCAGTAGCCGGCGATGTAGCAGGTTCCGCCGTAGGCCAGGTCCATGCGCTCCACGCCTTCGGGGCGGGGCACGGGGGCGCGCCAGATGGCCATGCCGGTCGGTTCGGGTTTGTCGCCGATGCCGATCATCGCGCGCGTGTGGGAGCTGACGCCGTCGGCGGCGATGACAAGGTCGTAGCGGCCCTCGGTGCCGTCGCTGAAACGGGCGGTGACGCCGGACGCGTCCTGGACCAGTTCCTCGGCGGTGGTGCCAAGGCGTACCGTCGCGCCGCTCTCGAGAACGGCCTCACACAGAATCTCCTGGAGCCGGGGCCGCTGCATGCCGAAGATCGGGGGCAGATCGTCCCCACCGGTGCGGATGTCCTGCTGGACATGGAACACGGTCCCGTCGGGGGCGGCCAGGCCGACGGCGTCGACGGCGTAGCCGCTCTCCCGGACCTTGTCCCATACCCCCACTTCGCGCAGCACGCGCAGCGCGTTGCCCTGGAGGGTGATGCCGGAACCGAGCACGTTCCAGTCCGGTTTGGCCTCGATCAGTTCCACGGCGATGCCCGCCCGCCGCAGCAGTACGGTCACGGCGTTGCCGGACGCGCCGCCGCCTATGACGAGGACGGTGCGGGGGTCGTTCATGGGTTCTCCCTGAGATGGTGCCGCGCGAAACGGCAAGGGGGTGTTGCGGGCCGGGCGGGCGAGGGTGGCGTAGCCGTCCGCCCGGCCCGCCCAGCAGTCCAGGGCGTTACTTGACGGCGATGGGATTCACCGGTGAGCCGACCGACCCGGTGATGGGCAGTGGCGCGGCGGTGAGCCAGAACTCGTACCGGCCGTCGGCGGCGCAATGTGCGGCGAGGGCGTCGAGGTCCCACATCTCCCCGATGAGCAGACCGATGTGGGGGATGGCGACCTGGTGCAGCGGCTGGAAGGCGTGGTCGACCTCGTTGGGCCGCACCTCGAAACCCCAGGTGTCGGTGGCGATCCCGGCGATCTCGCTCCGGTGCAGCCAGCCGGCCGTACTGAAGCTCAACCCCGGCGCCGGCCCGCCGGGTAGTCGCCCCAGCCTTCGTGACGTGCGCGGGCCAGCCGCCCGGTGCGCACGAGGACCAGGTCCCCACGACCGACGGTCACACCATGCGAGGCGGCGGTCGCGGTCAGGTGCTCCTCGGTGATGGCGAAGCCGTCGGGAAGTTCGCCGTCCTGACCGACGACCAGACCCACATCAAGGAGGACGCCCCGCCCGGCGACGTGCGAAGCCATGTGCTCGATACCGGTGACCAGATCGCCTTCGGAGGTGACGACCTTCTCCGCCGAGCGGCCGTTCCACGCCTTGCCGTGATCGAAGATGTGCCCGAGCCCGTCCCACTGGGTGGAGCACTGCAAGGGCATGGCGACCACGTCGTCGGCGCCACCGAAACCGTGCGGAAAGCCCTGGCCGCCCAGAGCGGCGTCGGTGCCGGTGGCGAGCATCGTGTGCACCGGGTTGGTACGCCGCCGCCAGCCTTTCTGCGGGCCGTCCATGTCGAAGGCCTGTGACAAGGAGAAGCTGACGCCGTCGCGGATCAGGGCCGCGCCCTCGCGGCGCTTGGCCTCGTCGAGGAAGTTGAGCGTGCCGAGCACATCGTCCTCGCCCCAGCGGCCCCAGTTCGAGTACGCCTTCGCCGCCTCGGCGATCGCCGCCTCGGGATCCGTACGGTCGATAGGACCGGCGCTCATCGGTCCTCCTCCGCGACACAGCGGGTGCGCTGGGCGCCGAGCCCGGTGACCGAGCCGTCCATCACGTCGCCGTCGCGCAGCAGCCGGCCCCAGTGGATGCCGTTGCCGGCCGGGCTGCCGGTCAGGACCAGGTCGCCGGGAAGCAGTCGGGCGGTCTGGGAGATGTACGAGACCAGCCGTGCGACGCCGAAGATCATGTCCTTGGTGGACTCGTCCTGCATGGCCTCGCCGTTGAGTTTCAGGGTGACCTGCAGGTCGGACGGGTCTGCGATGGAGTCGGCCGGGACGATCCACGGGCCGAGCGGGGTGAAACCGGGGGCGTTCTTGCTGCGCAGCCAGTCGGTGCCGATCGGGGGCATGTCCCGGCGAAAGACGGTCGCGCGGTCGGTCAGGTCATTGGCGATGGTGTAACCCGCGACGTACTCCAGCGCCTCCTCCACAGTGACCCGGTAGGCGGGGCGGGAGATCACCGCGGCGAGTTCCAGTTCCCAGTCGGGCTTCTGGGCCCAAGCGGGCAGCACCACGTCGTCGTAGGGACCGCTGATCGTGGTCGGCAGGCCGATGAAGACGTACGGGAGGTCCTCGGCGGCCCGCTTGTCCATGACCGCCGCGACCTCGGCGCGGGCCTCCTCGACGGTGCCCGGGGCGTCCGGGGCGCGGTGTGCGACCGCCAGGTCGATCACGTGCTGCCGGTAGTTGGCGCCGGACTGGAAGATCTGCCGGGGCTCGACGGGCGCGTGCACCGCCAGGTCCGCCAGCGGCCGCCAGTCGCGCGTCGGGTCCCCGGCGAGGGTATGCAGGCGCGGCAGTTCCTCGTCCCAGTGCTCCAGGAGCGCGAGCGTGGTCAACGCGGGTTCGTCCAGTGCCGTGCGCAGATCGAGCGCTCGGCCGTCCGGCGTCACGAGGCTCGGAAACCTGGTCTCGCCCGGCGCCGAAAGGGTGGCGATGGCGAACGGTCCGGAGAAGGGGGTGAAGGGTGCCGACGTGGCTGCGGATGTCACGGAGATTTCCTCCCGATTGCGGTGCCACTAATCTGGCCCAGCAGATTGCAATCAGGGAAATCGATTTCCTGTATATAAGAATCCAGCCGGTGAATACCGATGGTGCCGGCTCCGGAATTGGGATGCTTCGTGAACCTGGCCAGCCTGGACCTCAACCTCGTCGTTGCCCTGCGCGCCCTCCTGCAGGAGCGCAACGTCACCAGGGCCGGCCAGCGCATCGGGCTCAGTCAACCCGCCATGAGCGCGGCCCTGGCCCGGCTGCGCCGCCACTTCGACGACGACCTGCTCGCCCGGGTGGGCGGAGGGTACGAACTGACCGCCCTCGGGCAGGCCCTCCTCGACCGGACCACCACCGCATGCGACCTGCTGGAGCGCGTCTTCGCCAGTCAGGCCGAATTCAACCCCTCCCGCGAGGAATACGAGTTCACGCTGATCGCCTCGGACTACGCGGTTGCCGTCTTCGGCACCGAACTCGCCCGCACCGTCCAAGCCGAGGCACCAGGCATCCGGCTGAGGTTCAAACAGGTACCGAACGAATTCATCGACAGCACCGGGTCGCTGCTCAGCACCGTGGACGGGCTACTGCTGCCCCACGGCATCATTCGCGGCTTCCCCACGGTCGAGCTCTACCAGGACAGCTGGGTCTTCCTCGTCGCGGACGACAACCCGGAGGTCGGCGAGCAGCTCACCCTCGACGACCTGGCCCGGCTGCCGTGGGTGACGTATCAACGAGCCTACGACGCCCCCGCCGCCCGCCAGATCGCCATGCTCGGCATCGAGCCGCGCGTGGCGGTCTCCGTCGACAGTTTCCAGCTGATGCCACTCCTGGTCGCAGGCACCCGACGGGTAGCTCTCTTTCAGAGGCGTCTCGCCGACGAGCTGGACGGACTCGCACCCGTCCGCATCATGGAACCGCCCTACTCCGCCGTGCCGCTCCAGCAGGCCTTGTGGTGGCATCCGGTCCACATGCACGACGCGGCGCACATGTGGCTGCGGGAGACGATGGCCCGGGTCGCCGAGACGATGGAGGCCGGTCGGCCTACGATCTCCGGTCCGCCGAAATGAGGGTGGGGCTATGACCCGCATGGGCAAAAGACACCGCCGAGCCACGGCCGACGCCGAATGGCGGCCGCCGCGTGGAGCCGGGTTGAGTAGTCGCTGCCGCTCTGGCTGGAAAGGTTCGCCGGCCGGTCCCGTGCGAGCGGTGACGATCGCTGCTCAGCTGCGTATATCGGGTCGCGCTCCCGGGATGGGCGTGCAGGTAGTCCCGGAAGATCCGCTCGTTCCGACTCCGGAGTCAGGGAGGAGGGCCGCTCCTTGAGCCCCGTGATCTCCGTGTCGCCGAGCCACACCTGCCCCGCCGAGACGGTGTCGAGCCCCGCCAGGCAGTGCATCAACGTGGACTTCCCCGAGCCCGAGGGCACCATGACCGTGGTGAAGCGCCCGCGCGCGATGTCCACGTCGACCGAGTCGAGAGCGAGAACGGTCGTCTCGCCCGAGCCGTACGCCTTGGTCAGCGCGCGGGCGCGGGCCGCGGTTCCGTCGGCCTCCGCGAGCCCGGGGGCGTGCTCCGCAGCGGATGTGGACAAGGCCGCCTCCTCGGTGGCTCCGTGGTCGTGGCTGTACCGCTGCCGTACCTACGTACCTTTCCCGGCCGAGCGTAGTGTGACGAGGCACACACTCGGTATCCCCTTTCGGTCCTGGGTGGCCCCCTTGCCGGTGCTAGCACATACGCGCTAGCGTCGAGGTATGGCGAAGACTCAGCTGAACGTCCGGGTGGACGAGGGCACCGCCCAGGCGGCGCGCGAAAAGGCCCTTGCCCGTGGAATGAGCGTCAACCGCTACATAGAAGAGCTGGTCAAACAGGACACCGGCGAGGCGGGCCACACCTTCGTGGAGGCAGCCGCCGACTTCATGAAGCAGTACGAGTCCGTCTTCGCCGAAGAGTTCGGCGCAGACCGTGAAGGCAAGCGCGAAGGTCGTCACCGACCCCTTGGATAACTTCGGCAACCTCAGGATCGACCTCGCCTGGCTCCTCATGATCGCCGAACGGAAGACGCCCGGAGATCCCCAGGTCTCCGACTGGGGCGCCCTGGTCGCCGCCGTCGCCCGCCACGAGGCCGAGATATTCGACATCCCCGTCTACGACAACCCACACGCCCGGGCTGCCGCCCTGCTCCAACTCCTGCTGCATGTCCCGGCGCTGGAGCGCTCCAACGCGCTGTTCGCCTCCGCGGTCGCCTACGCCTACCTCATCGCCAGCGGGGTGAAGGTCGTCACCTCGCCCGAGCAGGTGCGTGACCTGGCCCGTCTGGTGAAGACGGGCAACGCCTCCGTGCACGACATCGCGCGCGAACTTCGCCAGTGGAGCTTATGAGGCAGCCGTCCCCGGCTCAGCCCCCGACTGCGGGGGACGCCACGCGCTGCCCAGCACGCAGTACGAGGTAGGCAGCTTGGGTCCCTTCTCGGGCAGCAACAGCCGCCGGTACGGGCCCAGTTCGAACCCGGCGTCGCGCAGCGCGGCGACCGGGTCCCGGGACACATGGCAGCCGCCGGCGAGCGCGGGCCACACCGTGCGGTCGAGGGCGCGCTGGGTGAACCGCATCGCGGGCCCGCCGCCGAGGCCGTGCTCGAAGAACCGCACCTCACCGCCGGGGCGCAGCACCCGCCGTACCTCACCGAGGGCCCGGGGCACGTCCCGGACGCCGCACAGCACCAGCGAGAGCACGACGGCGTCGAAGGCCTCGCCCTTCACCGGCAGCGCCTCGGCCAGGCCCGGCACTACATCGACGGGGACGGGCACCTCGGAGCGCAGGGCCGCCTCCACGGCCAACTTCCGCAGCAGGCGCTCGGGTTCGATCGCGACGACCTCCGAGACGGTGCCCGGATAGTGCGCGAAGTTCAGTCCGTTGCCGGCGCCGATCTCGATCACCCGCCCGGAGAGCCCGGCGAGCAGCCGGTCCCGTACGGCACCCATGCCGATACCGGTCTCGGCGGCCACACTGATCCGGGCGTAGTAACGGGCGAACAGCGGATGGTGCACGGGATCCCGCGGCACCTTGCCGGAGCTGGTGGACCGTAGCGGCATGGGGACCTCCCGAGGAGGACTGGCCTTACCGCGATTGTCCCCCTTGCGGGACCCGCACACCCTCGCTGTTCGCCCAAAAATGGGAGGGGCTGACGGGATCAGGCGACGAAGTTACGAACCTGCTGGTAGATGCCGTAGTCGTTGTTCATCTCGTTGTGCGAGATGCAGCCGACCTCGACGTTCGTGGCGCCGTTCAGGATCGCGGTGGTGTCCGGGGTGAGCGCGTCGTCGCAGTTGGACCAGTAACTCGCGTACGACACACTGCCCGGCGTCTCGTCGCCCGAATTCAGCGCGGCCAGGAAAGAACTTCCGGTGTACATCTCGGAACACGAGGTGTACAGCCAGGAACACCACGAGGCGACCGAGGTGCCGTGGTTGACGCCGGCCGCGGAGACGAAGTCGTCGACGTACGCCGTTCCGCCGAGGTTCTTGAGGTAGTAGCGGGCGCTGAGCGCGCCCATCGAGTGGACCACGAGGTCGACCTTCGAGGCGCCCGTCGCGGCGAGCACTCTCTTGACCTCGGTGGCCAGTTGCTGGGCGGTCGTGACGTTCGACTGGGACCACGAGTACGACCAGGCGTCCAGCTCAGAGGCCGTGTAGCCGTCGGCCTTGAAGTCGGCGACCCAGTCGTCCCAACTGCTCGACGAGCTGCTGAGACCGTGTACGAAGACGATGGGATTGTGGGTCGCGGCCTGGGCGGGCGTGGCGGACAGCGACAGGGACAGAAGCATCGAGGACACGACAGCCGAGACGGCTGCAGTGATGCGTCGCATGCGGCGCTGCATGGTGCCTCCTGAGAAGGGCGGGGTTGGCTGGAGTGTCAGGCCGGGTCTACGCGCGCCGCATCGGTGAAATCGCCGGTCTTTACGCACCTTGTAACTCACCAGTAACGTGACTGGTGTGGTGACCTCGGTGAACCCCCCGCCTCCGCCGCGCATTTCGCCACCGCAACTCATGGACGCGTGGCAGCAGCTCGGCCCTCCGCTTCCCGAAGGCGTCCGCGTGCGCGTCCTCTGTGCCGCGTACGGCGATCCGCGCGCCGCCGCCGAACTCGTACCGCTGCTCACCGACCGCCAGGCGGCCGGACTCGACCCGCTCCCGGCGGAACCCGCCGCACTCGCCCCCGAACTGCTGCGGGCGCGCCGCCGGGAGATCCGCGCCCTCCCCGACGACACCCGGCTGCTCCTGCTCCTCGCCGCCGCCGACCAGCACCCCGTGGCGACCCACGCCTTCCTGCGCGCGGTCGCCGCGGCCCGCCTCGACACCTGTGCTCTCGAAGCCGCCGAGGCGGCCGGAATCGCCCATGCGGCGGCGGACGGTGTCGTCTTCCGCGACGCGTGGACACGCATCGCCGCGTACGAGTCGGGGTCCTCGGCGGACCGGCGGGACGCGCACCGACTGCTGGCGCGCGTCCTGCACGGCGACGGGGAGACACCCCGGCGGTCCTGGCACCGGGGCGCCGGCGCCCTGGGCCCCAGCGGACGGCTCGCCGCCGAACTGGGCGGCGCCGCGCACGAGGCGCGCGGGGCGGGCGACCACGCGCTGGCCGGCGCCCTCGGCGAACGCGCCGCCGCCCTCTCGCCCGACCCGCGGGACCGCTTGCGGCTGCTCTCGCGGGCCGCCGCCGACGCCTGGAACCGCGGCGACGGGGACCGGGCCCGCGGTCTGGTGGCGGGCTCGGACGAGAGCGCACTGAACGGCGTGCTCGCCCTGCGGTCGGGCAACGCGACCGAGGCCTTCGACGCACTGCTGACGGCCGCAGTCCGGCACGGAAGGGCCGCCCTGGAGCAGGGAGACGTGCTGAATCGTTCCGCCCGCGATCAAGGGCCGACTCACCCTGGCCTGCCGGAACGATTCAGCACATCGGACGACCTGTACCCGTACCCGGAGTCACAGCCTCCGCACGAGGTCGCGAACCCCGCTCTGGACATCGCCGTGCACCTGTTGGCACGTGCCACCGAGGCCGCCGTCTACACCGGCGACCTCCGCCGCTGCCGGGAAGCGGCCACCGTGTCCGCACGGCTCGGCATCATCCCGCCCGGCACCCTCGCCGGACTCGCCGCCGCCGTCGAGGGCCGGTACGAGGACGCCCGCAACCTCCTCAAGGCCGCCGCCGGGCGCTGCGGTCCCGGTGGGGACCCCACCCTGCTCATCCACTCCGGCATCGCCGCGCTGCTCCTCGGCGACCACTCCGGCGCCGAACGAGCCACCGTACGGGCCGCCGCCTCCGCCCGCTCCCGGGGCGAGACGGTGACCGTCCCGCAGGCCATGGAGTTCCGGGCCTACGCCGACTTCTGGACCGGACGCCCACGGGCCGCCGAGACCGCCGCGGCCGACGCTCTCTGGCAGGCGTACGCCACCGGGCAGGACAACGGCGCCTGTCATCTCCAGGCCGCGCTCGCCATGTTCGCCGCGGTGACCGGCGACGGCGAGGTCTGCCGGGAACGCGCCGAGGCTGCCCGTACCCACGCCCGCGCCCACGGCCTGGGACTGCCCGCCGCCCTCGCCCTGTGGGCGCTCGCCTTCCTGGACCTGTCCACCGGCCGCTTCGAGAGCGCCGCCGCCCGGCTGCGCGCCCTCGCCGGATTCGGCCCGGGCCACGGCCACCGGGCCATCCGGCACCTGGCCACCCCGCACTACGTCGAGGCCGCCGTCCGCACCGGCGACACCCGCGTCGCCCGGGCCGCCCACGCCGACTACGACCGCTGGGCCGCCGCCGTCCGCAGTGCGGATGATCTGGCCCTCAGTGCGCGCTGCCGTGCCCTGTTGGCGCCCGGCGCCGAAGCGGTCGACCACTACCGGACGGCCCTCGACCTGCACGCCCATGGCACCCGTGACTTCGAACGGGCCCGTACGGAGCTGTTGTTCGGCAGTGCGCTGCGTCGGTTGCGCCATCGCACCGAGGCTCGCGACCGGCTGCACAGTGCGTTGGAAGCCTTCGAGGCGTTCGGGGCGCCGCACTGTGCGACGCAGGCCCGGGCGGAACTGCGTGCGCTGGGGGCGCCGGCGACGATCACGCCGGGGCCGGCGGATCTCACCACGCGGCTTACGGCGCAGCAGTTGATGGTGGCGCGGATGGCCGCCGACGGTGCGACCAATCGGGAGATCGCTGTTCGGCTTGCCTTGAGTCCTCGCACGATTGATCACCATCTGCGGGGGGTGTTCTCGCGGTTGGGGATTCGGTCGCGGATTGAACTGGTGCGGTTGTTGGGGGAGGCGGGGGTGTGAGTTCGGGCGCGGGCCCGTGGGGGCTTGTCGCGCCCCGCGGCGGAGCCGCAGATCAGATACAGCCCCGCGCCCCTAAAGAAGGGGGGCTTCTCGCGCCCGGAACTCCGAGGCGTCCCATGTTCCGCCCAGCGTCGGGGCCAGCCAACTCGCGGCCATCGTGCGGAAGTTGGCCGGAGGTAGGGTCCCGACTCCCGCCGGCAGCGCCCCGAGGAGAGGGGCCCCGGCTACCACCGGGAGGTCGGCCAGGTTGCAACGGGCCGCAAGATCAGGGGAGTCGGGCCAGCTGCCGATGGTGATGCCCGTCAAGTAGACGTCTCTGCGGGCCAGTTCACGGGCCGTCAGTTCTGTCGCGTTCAGGGTGCCCAGGCCTGCCGACGTGACGAGCAGTACCGGGGCGTTCAGCAGTTCGGCCGCGTCCGCCAGGGTGCCGCCGTCGTCGTCGAAGCGTACGAGCAGGCCGCCGGCGCCCTCGACCAGGACCACGTCGTACTCGGCGGCCAGCTTGGCGGCGGTCTCCGCGACCTCGGCCGGTCGTACCGGCGGCAGCGAGGCTCGGCGGGCGGCGGTCGCGGGGGCCAACGGGTCGGGATAGCGGGCGAGTTCGACCGTCCGTACGGTGCCCGCGAGGCGGGCGACCTCGTCGGCGTCGCCGCGTTCGTCCGGACGTACCCCTGTCTGCGCGGGCTTGAGCACGGCCACCGTGCGGCCGGCCGCGAGGGCCGTGGCGGCGACGGCGGCGGTCGTGACCGTCTTGCCGACCTCCGTGCCCGTGCCCGTGATCACCAGGATCGCCATGCTCATCCCTCCTGGGCCGCCGCGCAGACCGCGCGCGCGATCCGGGCCAGGTCCGTGTCGCCGGTGACGTACGGCGGCATCGTGTAGACGAGGTCGCGGAACGGCCGCAGCCAGACGCCCTCGCGCACGGCCGCCGCCGTGGCCGCCGCCATGTCCACCTCGTGGTCGAGCTGGACCACGCCGATCGCACCCAGCACCCGTACATCCCGGACGCCGGGCAGGTCGGCCGCCTCGGCGAGCCCCTCCCGCAGACCGGACTCGATGCGCTTGACCTCCGCCTGCCAGTCCTGGTCGAGCAGCAGGCCGATCGACGCGCAGGCCACGGCCGCGGCCAGCGGGTTGGCCATGAAGGTCGGGCCGTGGGCGAGCACCGGGACCTCGCCGCGCGAGATGCCGTCGGCCACCCGCGCCGTGCACAGTGTCGCCGCCATCGTCAGATAACCGCCGGTCAGTGCCTTGCCCACGCACATCACATCCGGCGTCACCGCCGCGTGCTCCGCCGCGAACAGCGCGCCCGTGCGCCCGAACCCGGTCGCGATCTCGTCGAACACGAGCAGCACGCCGTACGCGTCGCAGGCCTCGCGCAGCACCCGCAGATAGGCGGGGGAGTGGAACCGCATCCCGCCCGCGCCCTGGACCACCGGTTCGACGATCACGGCGGCCAGTTCGTCGGCGTGCCGCTCGATCAGCGCGCGGAGGTGTTCCGCGTACGGCTCCTCGTACTCCGTCGGCGGGGCGTCCGCGAAGACCTGGCGGGGCAGGACGCCCTGCCACAGCTCGTGCATGCCGCCCTCGGGGTCGCACACGGACATCGGCTGCCAGGTGTCGCCGTGGTAGCCGCCGCGCCAGGTCAGCAGACGCTGCTTCGCCGGGCGGCCCACCGAACGCCAGTACTGCAGACACATCTTGACCGCGACCTCGACCGACACCGAACCCGAATCGGCGAGGAAGACATGCTCAAGGCCCTCCGGCGACAGGTCGACAAGGAGCTTCGCCAGCCGTACGGCGGGCTCGTGGGTGAGCCCGCCGAACATGACGTGGCTCATCCGGGAGAGCTGGTCGCGCGCCGCCTCGTTGAGCACCGGGTGGTTGTAGCCGTGGATCGCCGACCACCAGGACGACATGCCGTCGACCAGCTCGGCCGACCCGTCCGCCATCCGGAGCCGCACCCCGCTCGCCGACTCCACGACGAGCGGTTCGACCCGGCCCGGCATGGGCCCGTACGGATGCCAGACGTGGCGTCGGTCCAGGTCGAGCAGCTCGGAAAGGGGCAGGTCAGGCATTGGGCGCGAGGTCCGTTCCGGCACCTCGACGGCGTACGGTGACCAGGTCCGTACGCGGTTCGGGCGCCGCCGCGTCCGAAGCGCAGGCGCCCGCGTCCGTGCCGCAGGTGCCGTCGGCCGCCCGGTGTTCGGGAAGTGTCACCTGGTCGGTGCCCTCGACCTCGAAACCGGCGTCGGCGATCATGTCGAGGTCGGCCTGACCGGCCTGGCCCTCGGTGGTGAGGTAGTCGCCGAGGAAGATCGAGTTGGCCAGATGCAGCGCGAGCGGCTGCATCGTGCGCAGATGGACCTCACGGCCGCCCGCGATGCGCACCTCCGCGTCCGGGCAGACGAACCGGACCATCGCGAGGATGCGCAGACAGCGCTGCGGGGTGAGGTTCCACTCCTTGGCCAGCGGGGTGCCCTCGACCGGGATGAGGAAGTTGACCGGAATCGAGTCCGGGTCCAGGTCGCGGAGGGAGAAGACGACGTCGATCAGGTCCTCGTCGCTCTCCCCCATCCCGGCGATCAGGCCCGAGCAGGCGGACAGACCGGCCGCGTGCGCCTTCTGGACGGTGTCGACCCGGTCGGCGTACGTGTGGGTGGTGGTGATGTCGCCGTACGTCGACTCGGACGTGTTCAGGTTGTGGTTGTAGGCGTCGGCGCCCGCCTCGCGCAGGCGTTCGGCCTGGCCGTCGGAGAGCAGGCCCAGACAGGCGCACACCTCGACGCCCTCGTTGCCGTCCTTGATCGCCTTGATGGTGCCCGCGACCCGGTCCACGTCCCGGTCCGTCGGACCGCGTCCGCTGGCCACCAGACAGACCCGCTTGGCGCCCCCGGCCAGCCCGGCCGCCGCGGCCTTCGAGGCCTCGTCGGGCTTCAGCCAGGTGTACTTCAGGATGCCGGTGGTGGAGCCGAGGCGCTGGGAGCAGTAGGAGCAGTCCTCCGGGCACAGCCCCGACTTCAGGTTGACCAGATAGTTGAGCTTCACCCGCCGCCCGAACCAGTGCCGGCGCACCTTCCCGGCCGCGGCCACCACATCGAGCAGCTCGTCGTCTGAGGTGGCCAGCACGGCCAGCGCCTCGTCACGGCTCGGCAGCTCGCGCCGCAGCCCCTTGTCCACCAGCGTCGTCAGCAGGTCCATGGAAGCCGATCCTGACGTATCCGACGGGTCGAGGGAAAGGAGAGTTCGTACAAGAGAGGTGCTTCGACGTGTGGGGTATGTAACACGACCACCCCAGTACGTAGGGTCAACAGAGAGCATGGAAGACCAGGTCAGGGGCCCAAAATCCGCATCTCACCGCCGATTTGGTGAGAGACATGTGTGAGACGAAAGGGCCAGTGGATCAGTATGGAGGGTTCCTACAACACCCCGCAGGGGCTGTTCCCTTACACCGTGTCCTACCTGGCCTTCCTCGGACTCGCCGCCGCCCTCTGCTGCTACAACGACTCGTCGCCTCACCACGGAGGACACGGTCATAGTAGTGAGGTGTTCGAGTCAAGTATGCCGTTGTGCTTAAGAAAGCGGCATGCCGGAGCTGATGCGGCAGTCACTCACCTGCGGCTGTCCTGTGGTGGGCTGGCACCTGCACAGCCGGGGTGTCAGTCGCTGGTGGTTCCCAGGGCATCGTCGGCCAGATTCCACTGGCCGTCTTTGCCGAACGGCCACGGATGGGCGTAGGTGTCGCCTCTGAAGCAGTCGCGCAGGTCGTGTGGTGTGGCCGGAGGATCGGCAGGAACGGTGAGGGCAGCGGCGAGCGGGTCGATGGACGCCGCGTACTGCTCAGCCCACTGCGTCCAGTCCGCCGCGACGTCCGCCTGGCGGGCTGCGGAGCAGAACGCCCGGATGTCCTGCGCCAGGCGCCAGCGTTCCACCTGACCGGTGAGAACCGCCCCGCGGTGCTGTGTGATCTGGGCTGCACGGGCCTGGCGCAGCGCCTTGTACCAGTTCCGTTTGCGTGCGGCCTCTTCCTGTTCCTTCGCGATGCGTTGCTGTTCGGCGTTTACGGCAAGCTGGTCCAGGTCGCGCAGGAGGTGGCCGAGCCGGTCTTCCAGTTTCCACCGTGCGCCGTCCGCGCAGCTGTAGGCCGGGGTGTAGTAGCTGCTCTGGTGGGGGGACGCGATCTTGAGGCGGCCGTCGGGATGGTGGTCGTACTTCGGAGGCTTCCTCGCCCAGGGATTCTTCTCGAGGTTGCGCAGTTCCTGGGGCGTGGGCTCATGGGGTGCTTTGCTCGTGAGTTCGGTGATCTGCCAGGGGTAGTTGTGGGCGCCGATGCGGATGACCAGCTGGTGGGTCGCTTCCCCGCGGTGCCGACTGCTGTCGGTAGTGACCTCCCAGCCGCGCCGTTCGGCCTCGGTGATCAGTGCATGGGCGATGCGCAGGGCCCGGTCGGTGAGGTGGCGGGAGATGTTCATCGGTACGACGTCGGGCACATCCCGCGTGTCGGCGGTGGTCTTCGAACGCCCCAGTCTCTTGAGGGTGCGGGCGACCAGCGGATGCGGTTTACGCGGGAGTTCGTCAGGTACTTCCACCGCGGGAACGGCAGGCGGTTCAGCAGCCTTGCGGGCGGCTTCGTCTACGACCTTCAAGACCATGTCGCCTTTGTCCCGGCCCTTGACCTGCAGCTTGCAGCCGTTGGGGACATGCCCGTGATGCAGCGCGTGATAGTAGGCCGCCCGCCAGCGGGCGCGGGTCTTGGGCCCGCAATCCGGCACGGTAAGTGTTCCGCCGGCTTCACGGACGCGGACCAGCAGCGCAGGCCCGTCCGCCGGCGCGAGAGCAGCCTGGGCCGGGTCGTCCTTCAGCCGCTGCTTCTGCGCTTCCGCCTCCTTGGGATGCTTTCCGTGCTTGAGATAGAAGCGGCCATCAGCGGTGACGACCGCGGTCCGGCGGCCTGCGGCTCCGTAGCCGGTCTTCACCAGCGTTCGCTGCTCAAGCGCCCACAGCACACCGCTGTGTACGCCCTGTACATCGAACGCCTTCGACGCTGCTGCCACCTGCTTCAGCAGCTCCAACTGTTTGCCGCTCAGCGAATACTTCACAGTCCCTGTCCCCTTCCCCGCCTGCCGTGTGCGCCGGGCCTCGACTGAAGGCAGTAAGAGCGTTGTGGCCAACCGAACCGCAGCTCGAAGAGCTGCGGTTCTTCCATGATCGACGTGTTCTCGTCGGTGGGCCCGGGCAGCACCGGGGCGG
>NZ_JBIRRV010000040.1:0-20698 GCF_044333925.1 Streptomyces sp. NPDC020898 | reverse complement strand
GCGACGAGGACGGCCGCTGCCTCGCGGTCGCCGCAGGCGAGGTCGTTCCAGATGATGACCATGGCGATGCAGCGGGCGAGGCCGACGATGATCAGGCCGGTGCGGTACTCGGGCAGGTCCGGCAAGAAGATCCAGGCCAGCGCGAACATGACCGCCGGGCCGACGATCCAGTTGATGACCAGAGACGAGATCATCAGCTTGCGGTCGCCGGTGACGGCGTCGAGCTTGTCGTAACGGACCTTGGCCAGCACCGGGTACATCATGATCAGCAGGCCGACGGCGATCGGCAGCGAGATGCCGCCGATCTCGACCTTGGCGAGGGCGTCGTTGAGGCCGGGGATCAGCCGGCCGAGGCCGAGGCCGAGGGCCATCGCGGCGAGGATCCACACCGCGAGGAAGCGGTCGAGTGTCGACAGCTTCGCGACGACCGAGGACTCCTCGGTGGTCGTGGGTGCTTCGGTGGGGGTCACGGACAGGCTCGCTTTCGGTTGGTCTCGATGGTCGTACGCGCGGTGTTGGCCAGTTCGCCGAACATGCCGGCGAGGGCGTCCAGCACCTCGGGGTGGAGCTTGTAGTACGTGAAGCGGCCACAGGGCTCGGTCTCCACGACGTCCGCCTCGCGCAGCACCTTCAGATGGTTGGAGACGTTCGTCTGCCGCGCGCCCGTCTCCGCCACGATGTGGGTGGCGCACAGGGTCTCGTGGGCGAGCAGGGTCACGATCTGGAGCCTGAGCGGGTCGGCCAGAACCCGCATCAGTTCAGTGTTGGCTGACGTCATCATGGGCTGATACTGTCACATCAGTGGCCGATGATGCCACCGGGTGCTGATTTCATTCGGGCCTGATGCCGTCGCGAGACAAGAGAGACCTCCAGATGTCCGAGAAGCCCTCCGTGCTGTTCGTCTGTGTCCACAACGCCGGCCGTTCCCAGATGGCCGCCGCGTGGCTGACCCACCTGGCCGGGGACCGCGTCGAGGTCCGCTCCGCCGGCTCCAACCCGGGCGCGGGCGTCAACCCGGCCGCCGTCGAGGCCATGGCCGAGGTCGGCATCGACATCTCCGCCGAGGTCCCGAAGATGCTCACCGTCGACGCGGTGAAGGAGTCGGACGTCTGCATCACCATGGGCTGCGGCGACACCTGCCCTGTCTTCCCCGGCAAGCGGTACCTGGACTGGCAGTTGGAGGACCCGGCGGGCCAGGGCGTCGAGGCCGTGCGTCCGATCCGGGACGAGATCAAGGTGCTCATCGAGGGCCTGATCAAGGAGATCGCGCCGGAGCCCCAGGCATGAGCACGAGTACGGACATCCGCAACGTCATCGTCATCGGCTCGGGTCCCGCGGGCTACACGGCCGCGCTCTACACCGCCCGCGCCGAGCTCAGGCCCCTCGTCTTCGGCGGTGCGATCTTCGTCGGCGGCGCGCTGACCACGACGACCGAGGTCGAGAACTTCCCGGGCTTCCCGGAGGGCATCGACGGCCCGGTCCTCATGGAAAACATGCGGGCCCAGGCCGAGAAGTTCGGCGCGGAGATGGTCGACGACGACATCGTCGAGGTCGATCTGACCGGGGACATCAAGACCGTCACCGACACCTCCGGGACCGTGCACCGGGCCAGGGCCGTGATCGTGGCGACCGGTTCCGGGTACCGCAAGCTCGGCCTCCCCAAGGAGGACGAGCTGTCCGGCCGCGGCGTCTCGTGGTGCGCGACCTGCGACGGATTCTTCTTCCGAGACCGCGACATCGTGGTGGTCGGCGGCGGCGACACCGCGATGGAGGAGGCCACCTTCCTCACCCGCTTCGCCCGCTCGGTCACCGTCGTGCACCGGCGTTCCACCCTGCGCGCCTCGCAGGTCATGCAGAACCGCGCCTTCTCCGACGACAAGATCTCCTTCGCCTTCGACAGCGAGATCGCCGAGATCAAGGAAGAGGACGGCAAGCTCTCCGGAGTCGTGCTGCGCGACGTCTTCACCGACAAGACCCGCGACCTCGACGTGACGGGCCTGTTCATCGCGATCGGCCACGACCCGCGCACCGAGCTCCTCAAAGACCAGCTGGAGTTGGACGGCGAGGGTTACCTCAAGGTCGAGGCACCGTCGACCAGGACGAACATCCCGGGCGTCTTCGGCGCCGGCGACGTCGTCGACCACACCTACCGCCAGGCCATCACCGCTGCCGCCTCCGGCTGCGCGGCGGCACTGGACGCCGAGCGATACCTCGCCGCCCTCGCCGACGCACCCACCGAGGCTGCAGCCCTCGCCGCCGTCTGACGGCACCCGTCCCACCCCTGTACGAGGAGACCCGCATGGCCCTCAAGAACGTCACCGACGCATCCTTCGAGCAGGACGTCCTGGGCAGCGACAAGCCCGTGCTCGTCGACTTCTGGGCGGCCTGGTGCGGCCCGTGCCGCCAGCTCACCCCCTCTCTGGAGGCGATCGCGGCCGAGCACAGCGACGCCATCGAGATCGTCAAGCTCAACATCGACGAGAACCCGGACACCGCCGTGAAGTACGGCGTGATGTCGATCCCCACGATGAACGTCTACAAGGGCGGCGAGGTCGTGCAGACGATCGTCGGCGCCAAGCCGAAGGCCGCGCTGGAGCGTGAACTGGCCGACCACCTCGGCTGAGCGGCAACGAAGAAGGACCGGCTCCGCGACGGGACGGGCCGGTCCTCGGGCGTCGTACGGCCGCGCAGACGGCGGCTGAAGCTGAGGCGGGGTGCGGCTACACCCGGTCGAGGGCCTGGGTCGCCAGTGCGCCGACCGACGGTTGCAGTATCGCGCGCACCCTGTTCAGGCCGTCGTAGTTGACCGAGTACCAGGACCAGGTGCCGCGGCGTTCGCGGTTCAGCAGGCCCGCCTCGGTCATGATCTTGAGGTGGTGGCTGACGGTCGGCTGCCGGAAGCCCAGGCAGTCGGCGAGGTCGCAGACGCAGGCTTCGCCGGCCGGCGCGCGTTCGATAATGCGGAAGATCTGCAGCCGCGTGGGGTCGGCGATGGCCTTGAGCATGAGGGCCAGCCGCTCGGCCTCGTCGCGCTCGATGAGCAGGCACGCGAGACCGGGACTGCAGCTCTCCGCTGCCGCCTCGCCCGCTTCCTCAGTGGCGCCCAATTCAGAGATAGCCATCTATTCACCATAAGTGGGGGCCTCGCGCCAACCGTATGTTTGAAGTCACAGCGAAGCCCTTGTTCACCAAGCGTTCACTTAGGTGGACGTCTATCAAATATATAGATACGTGCCTATTATGCGTGGTGAGAGTGGTGTGGGAGCCGCAGACCGAGGAGTCGCCCCATGGACGAGCAAAGCCCTCTCGGCCGAGGCCGCCGAGCAGCACCGCCGCTGCGGGACATCGATCCCGTACTCGAACGCATCACGGCCCGCCTTGCCGTCCGTCACGGCAGGGCGTTCTCGCGGGAGACCGTGGAGCGGTATGTCGAGGAGTGCTCCTGGGTGCTGTCGGCAAAAGCGCACGTCGCCACCCACGTGCCCGTTCTGGTCGAGCGGTTCGCCGACCAGCGGCTCGGGGCGCTGGCCCGCGGTATGGGGCTGTCGCCGAAGCCATTGCCGGAGGTGCTGTTCGTGTGCACCGAGAACGCCGGGCGTTCGCAGTTGGCCGCCGCGCTGCTGCGGCATCGGGCCGGGGACGGGATCCGGGTGCTGACGGCCGGTTCCGAGCCCGGCTCGGAGATCACCCCGGTCGTGCTCCGGCTGCTCGCCGAGCAGGGCATGAACGCGGACGAGGAGTTCCCCAAGCCGCTGACCCGCGAAGTCGTCACGGCCGCCGACGTCGTCGTCACGCTGGGCTGCGGGGATGCCTGCCCCGTCCGGCCGGGGCGCCGTTATCTGGACTGGGACCTGCCGGAGCTGAGCGGCCTGGACATCGAGAGCGCGCGAGCGGTACGGGACGGCCTCGCTACCCGAGTCGACGCACTGGTGGGTGAACTCCTGCCGACAAGGGTTCCCCGAGTATGAGTAGTCCAGGTGAGGGGCGGTTTGTAGCGTCGTAGGCGCGCCCATCGCCACTTCCAGGAGGCCCTTCCGTGACCCGTGTGATCGCCGTCGGCGGCAGCGATGCCGGCATCAGTGCCGCCCTTCGCGCCCGGGAGCTCGACCCGGCCGGTGAGGTCACCGTGATCGTGGCCGACGCCTACCCCAACTTCTCCATCTGCGGCATCCCTTACTACATCTCCGGCGAGGTCTCGCCCTGGACCGACCTCGCCCACCGCACCGCCGCCGACCTCGCGGCCACCGGCATGGAGGTGCGCGTCGACACCCGTGCCACGCGCATCGACCCGGCCGGGAAGCGGCTGACGGTGCAGGGAGCGGACGGGCGGAGCGAGGAACTGGCGTACGACGCCCTGGTGGTCGGGACCGGCGCGGTCAGCGTCCGGCCGCCCATCGACGGCCTCGCCGACCTCGGACCGGAGCACGGCGTGCACCTGCTGCACAACATGGGCGACACCTTCGCCCTCGAACGGAGTATCGAGGAGCGTCAGCCCGCCGGCGCCGTGATCATCGGGGCCGGTTACATCGGCCTGGAGATGGCGGAGGCGCTGACCACGCGGGGGATCGCCGTCACCCAGATCGAGGCGCTGCCCGAGGTCCTGCCGACCGTCGACGGCGAACTCGGCGCCCTGGTACGGGCCGAACTCGTCGAGCACGGGGTCGACGTGCTGACCGGCACCACCGTCAAGGCCGTCTCCCGGGAGGCCGACGGCCTGCTGCGGGTGGAGGCCGCCGGCGTGGACGGCGAGGCCGTGACGCGTCTCGTCGACCTCGTCCTGGTCGTCGTCGGCGTACGCCCCGACACCGCGCTCGCCGCCGAGGCCGGCGCCGACCTCGGCTTCCGCGGTGCGATCGCCGTCGACGAGTGGATGCGTACGTCCCTGCCGGGCGTGTACGCCGCCGGGGACTGCGCCATCACCCACCACCGCCTGCTCGGCGAGACCTGGCTGCCGCTGGGCACGACCGCGCACAAGCAGGGCCGGGTCGCGGGCGAGAACGCCCTCGGCGGCGACCGGCGCTTCGCCGGGAGCCTGGGCACGCAGGTGGTGAAGGTCTTCGACCTGGTCGCCGCGCGGACCGGGCTGCGCGAGCACGAGGCTCTCGCGGCCGGCCGGGGCTGGACACCGGTGACCACCGCCAGCGCCCCGGACGACCACAAGGCGTACTACCCCGGCGCCACGCCGATCGCGGCCCGTGTCACCGGCGACAGCGGCAGCGGCCTGCTGCTGGGCGCCCAGCTCGTCGGGCGCCGCACCGCCGAGATCTCCAAGCGCGTCGACACGTACGCGACCGCGCTGTTCCACGGCATGAGCGTGGACGGCGTCAGCGACCTCGACCTGTCCTACACGCCTCCGCTCGGCTCCCCTTGGGACGCTGTCCAGGCAGCCGCCCAAGCCTGGTCGAGGGAGCACGCGGGGAAGTGAACCGGCCGGCGGGGCACCGCCAAGCAGCCCGTCGGCCGGAGTCTGTGAAGCCCCCGCTCTCACCTTCCCGAGTCCGTCAGGCACCCACCGCAGGTCCGGCCCTCAGGCCGTCGAGGCGGTCTCCGGCGAGCATCCGGTGCCGCACTCCAGCCGGTACCCCATGCCGCGGATGGCGTCGATGGTGCAGCAACTGCCCCCCTCCTCCCGCAACCTGGTGCGCACCCGGCGTACGTGCACGGTGAGGGTGTTGCTCTCCAGAGTGTCCGTGCCCCACAGGGCCCGCATCAGCTCGGCACGGCTGATGACCTTGTTGGGGCGTTCCATGAAGTAGCGCAGCAGCAGGAATTCACGGACCGTCAACTGGAGGGAGTGCCCGCGTACATAGACGTGAAAGCCCGCCGGATCAAGCTCGATGTCACCGACCTTCAAAGGGGCGGCCGAGTCGTCGCCGTCGCCGCGTCCGGCCCTCAGCAGGGGAGCGATCTCCTCGATCCGGTAGGGACGGGCGACGAAGGCGATCGCGCCGGCCGCCACCGCCGCCGTCGCCTCCGCCGCCCCTTCGGGCCCGGCCCCCACCAGGACCGGCACCGGATGGAGCCGGGCGATCAGCTCCGTGACCTTGGCGGCGTCCACCACCGGCAGCGGGGCGCCGAGCAGCACCGCGCCCGGATGGAGCGCGCCGGCCTGCAGCAGCGCCTCGGCGCCGTCGTGGCAGACGAGGGTGCGGATGCCCGCGCCCTCGAAGCGGGCCAGTGCCTTGGCGGCGAGTTCCTCGTCGGGCTCGGCAAGGAGCAGGTCGGGACTCTTGCCGTCGCCGGGGCCACCGGCACCGCTTGGCGCGGTCACCGGTGGCGGGTGTGCCTCGGGAGTCACCCGTAGTACTCCTTCACGTGCAGCGCGCAAAGGGGCGGACGTCGGAGTGGGCATCACTCAGCCGAAGCGGCCGGAGATGTAGTCCTCGGTGCGCTGGTCGGAGGGGTTGGAGAAGATCCGCTCGGTCTCGTCGTACTCGACGAGCCGGCCGTGGCGTACGCCCTTGTCGTCGACGTCGGCGGTGAAGAAGGCCGTGCGGTGCGAGACGCGGGCGGCCTGCTGCATGTTGTGGGTGACGACGATGATCGTGAACTCCTGGGCGAGACGCTCCATGAGGTCCTCGATCTTCGCGGTGGCGATCGGGTCCAGGGCCGAGCAGGGCTCGTCCATGAGGATCACCTCGGGCTTGACCGCGATGGTGCGGGCGATGCACAGCCGCTGCTGCTGACCGCCGGACAGGGCCAGCGCGGAGGTCTTGAGCTTGTCCTTGACCTCTTCCCACAGGGCGGCATGGGTCAGGGTCTCCTCGACGAGGTCGTCGAGGTTGCCGTTGAAGCCGCCCACCCGCGGGCCGTAGGCGATGTTGTCGTAGATCGACTTCGGGAACGGGTTCGGCTTCTGGAAGACCATGCCGATACGGCGGCGCACCTCGATCGGGTCGACGTCACGGCCGTACAGGTCCTCGCTGTGGTAGCGGATCTTCCCGGCGACGCGGGCGGTCGGGACGAGGTCGTTCATGCGGTTGAAGCAGCGGATCACGGTGGACTTGCCGCAGCCGGAGGGGCCGATCATCGCGGTGATCTGGCGCTGTCCGATGGTCATGTTGACGTCTCGGACGGCCTCGTGGTCGCCGTAGAAGACGGACAGGCCGCTGACGTCGAAGACCGGAGCGGTCAGGGACGGCGCCTGGCGGTAGGCGACCTGAGGGGTCCGGGTGCCGCCGGCGGCATCGGAGGGCTGGGGCATGGCGGCCTCCTGGTCGGGCTCGGGGAGCTGGTCGGTGGGCTGAGTGGTCATGGCGGTCACCACCGGCGGGAGTAGCGGTTGCGGAGCCAGATCGCGACGGAGTTCATCGCCAGCAGGATGACCAGCAGGATGACGATCGCGGCGGCGGCGAGCGCGGTGAACTCGGCGCGGGACTGGCTGATCCAGTTGAAGATCTGGATCGGCAAGACGGTGAACTGGCTCTGTACGCCGGTGGGGTTGAAGGTGATGAAGGTCAGCCCGCCGAGCAGCAGCAGCGGGGCGGCCTCGCCGATGGCGCGGGACAGGGCGAGGATCGAGCCGGTCGCCATGCCGGGCACGGCGGCCGGGAGTACCTGGCGCCAGATGGTCTGCCACTGGGTCGCGCCGAGCGCGAGGGACGCCTGCCGGATGGACTGCGGTACGGCGCGGATCGCCTCCCGGGACGCGATGATCACGGTGGGCAGGACCAGCAGCGACAGGGTGAGCGAGGCGGTCATGACCGTCTGGCCGAAGCCCAGGCCGCGGGAGATGACGCCGAGGCCGAGGATGCCGTAGACGATCGACGGAACGGCCGCCAGGTTCTGGATGTTGATCTCGATGAGACGGTTCCACCAGCGGGTGGGGTCGGCGTACTCCTCCAGGTAGATCGCCGTGAGGATGCCGGTCGGCAGGCAGTACACCGCGGTGAAGGCGATGACCCAGACCGTGCCCATGATCGCCGACTGGGCGCCGGCGTTGGTCGGGTCGATGATGTCCGGGAAGTTCGTCCAGATCCGCGAGTCCAGGCGCGGCCAGCCCTCGGTCACGACGTAGGCGAGGAGGGAGGCGAGGAAGATCACGCCCACGGCGAGGGACGCCCGGAGGCTGAGCTCGAAGAACCGCTCGCGCCAGGACTTGCCCCTGCCCTTCAGGCGGGGCGCCTCCGTGGCGGGGGCCTTGTCCATGACGTCGGTACTCATCACTCGTACACCTCCCGGTACTTGCGCACCAGGCGAATGCTGACCAGGTTCATCACCAGCGTCATGACGAAGAGCAGGGAGCCCACCGCGAAGATCGTCTGGTAGCCGGTGGACCCGGTCGGCAGGTCGCCGATGCCGGCGGCGGCGATGAACGCGGTCATCGTCTGCATGCCTTCGAGCGGGTTGAAGGACAGGTTGGGCCGTCCGCCCGCGGCCACGGCGACGATCATCGTCTCGCCGAGCGCGCGGGAGATGCCGAGCACGACGGCGGCGACGATGCCCGAGAGCGCGGCCGGGAAGACCACCCGAGTGGAGACCTGCATCTTGGAGGAGCCCAGCCCGTAGGCGCCGTCGCGCAGGGCCCGGGGCACGGCCGCCATGGAGTCCTCGGCGAGCGAGGCGATCGTCGGGATGATCATGATGCCCATGACGAAGCCGGCCGACAGGGCGTTGAAGACCTGCGGCGGGTCCCCCGCCGGCCAGATGTCCTGCAGCAGCGGTGTGAGTGCCTTCAGGGCGAAGAAGCCGTAGACGACAGTGGGGATGCCCGCGAGCACCTCCAGCATCGGCTTGAAGACACTGCGCACGCGGGGCCTGGCGTACTCGCTCAGGTACACGGCCGCGCCGAGGCCCAGCGGTACGGCCACCAGCAGCGCGATGAGGGTGACCATCAGCGTGCCGGTGACCAGCGGGATCACGCCGAAGTGCGGCGGCTTGAACAGGGGCGCCCAGTTGGTGCCGGTGATGAACTCGCCGAAGTTCACCTTGCCGAAGAACTCGCCGGCCGGCGGGATCAGGGCGATGACGATGCCGACCGTGGTCAGCACCGAGACCAGAGAAGCGGCCACCAGGAGGACCTTGATGACCTTCTCGCCGTAGCGCGGCTGGGACCGCTTCAGGAAGCCGGGGCCTCCTGAAGCGGTCTGCCGCCCGGTGACGGATGAGCTCATGACGTGTGCGCGGCCTTGAGGGCTTCGAGGTCCTTCTGCAGCTCAGCTTCCTGGGTGGAGTTGAGCGGCACGTACAGGGACTTCTCGGCGATGCTCGCGTTGTTCTCGACGTAGAACTCGACGAACGCCTCGACCTCGGCCTTCTCCAGCGAGGACGCCTTCGGATAGATGAACAGCGGACGCGACAGCGGCTTGTACGTGCCGTCCTGGACGGTCTGGGTGGTCGGCTCGACGCAACCGTCACCGCCGTCGATCTTCAGGACCTTCAGCTTGTCCTGGTTCTCCTCGTAGTACGACAGGCCGAAGTAGCCCATGCCGCCCTTGGAACCGGAGACACCCTGGACGGTGACGTTGTCGTCCTCGCTCGGCGAGTAGTCCGTACGGGAGGCGCCCTCCTCGCCGTTGATGGCGTCCGTGAAGTAGTCGAAGGTGCCCGAGTCGGTGCCCGCGCCGAACAGCTCCAGCTTCTGGTCGGGGAACTTGGAGTCGACCTGGTTCCAGTTGTTCACCTTGGAACCGGGCTCCCAGATCTTCTTCAACTGCTCGACCGTGAGGCAGTCGGCGAAGTCGTTGTCCTTGCTCACCACGACCGACAGACCGTCGTTGGCGACCGTGAACTCCTCGTACTTGATGCCCTTCTTCTCACAGGCAGCCTTCTCCTCGTCCTTGATCGGACGCGACGCGTCGGAGATGTCCGTCTCGCCCGCGCAGAACTTCTCGAAGCCGCCACCGGTACCGGACGTACCAACAGTGACCTTGACCCCGGCGTTCTCCGCCTGGAAGAGCTGCGCCGCCGCCGTGGACAGCGGAGCCACAGTGCTGGAGCCGTCGACCTTGATGTTGCCGGCCAGCTTGCCGCCCTCGCCGCTCCCGGAGCCCGCGTCAGCACCGCCACACGCGCTCGCGGCCAGCATGACGACCGCAGTCAGAGCCAGAGGAGCCTTGGCTCGACGCATTGACAGGGAAATGTTCACGACTCTCGACCCTCGCGTGTCTGCCGGGTGCGCCGGCGGCTGGATCGGTGCGCTGTGCGCCCCGTTCTGACATCTTGAATCGAAGTCTGGCTATATGAACGGACGGTGCACGGGAAGCCCTCCCCTCGTGAACTATAGCCACCCATCTATATAGATCGATCTTGATTTAAGTGACGGCGGGCATTCCGGAAATAGGCCGGGAGCGAAGGACGGAGTGCGGCCAGAGTTCGAACGGAGTTCACCGTTCGGCCGCCTCGGCGCGCCAGGAGCCCGCCTAGCGTCATTCATCGACATCCACCTATACACCGGTGGCCTCGCGTCCGTACCCGAATGCGTGGAGGAACTGTGCCCGACCTTCCCCTGCTGCCCGCCGGCCACAACACCGCCCGGTCCGCCCTGACCTGCGAATACCGCTGCGGCAACGCCTGCTCCCATGACGCGCCCAACCGCTCGCTCAACCCGTACTTCGGCGACGTCGTACAGCGCGCCCTGTCCCGCAGAGGCGTCTTCAAAGGCGGCGTCGTGCTGGCGCTGGCCGCCGGAGGGACGGCACTCGCGGCCTCACCCGCCGCCGCGGCACCGGCACCGGCCTCCGGGGGCCGCCCACCGCGCGGCCTCGACTTCGAGCCGGTCGCCCCGAACACGGCGGACGCCGTGACGATCCCCGCCGGCTACGCCCAGCAGGTCGTCATCCGCTGGGGCGACCCAGTCCTGGCCGGCGCCCCCCGCTTCGACGCCCGCGCGCAGAGCGCGAAGGCGCAGGCGCGCCAGTTCGGCTACAACGCCGACTACATGGCCCTGCTGGACCTGCCCCGCCGCCGCGGCCACCAACTGCTCGTGGTCAACCACGAGTACACCAACGAAGAGATCATGTTCTTCGGCTACGTCCCGGCCACCCCGACCCGCGAACAGGTCGAGACCGCCTGGGCCGCGCACGGCCTGACCGTCCTGGTCGTCCGCGCGGACGACTGCACCGGCCGCCTGTGGCCGGTGACCGGCGACCCGCTGAACCGCCGTATCACCGCCACCACCCCCATCCGCTTCACCGGCCCGGCGGCAGGCGGCGACCTCCTCAAGACGACCGCCGACCCCACCGGCCGCACGGTCCTGGGCACCCTGAACAACTGCGGCGGCGGCACCACGCCGTGGGGCACCGTTCTGTCGGGCGAGGAGAACTTCAACCAGTACTTCGCCAACGCCGCGGCCGTCACCGACCCGGTCACGAAGTCACGCCTGGCCCGCTACGGCCTGCCGGCCGGGGCAAGCCAGCGCCAGTGGGAGCGGTTCGACGACCGCTTCGACATCGGCAAGGAGCCCAACGAGCCCAACCGGCACGGCTGGATCGTCGAGATCGACCCGTACGACCCGATGTCCACCCCGCGCAAGCGCACCGCGCTGGGCCGCTTCAAGCACGAGGCCGCCGAGCCCCGCCTGACCCCCGACGGCCGCGTCGCCCTCTACATGGGCGACGACGAACGCTTCGACTACCTCTACAAGTACGTCTCCAAGCACGCCTACAAGAAGGGCAGCAGTCGAGCCGCCCGCGAGCACAACATGGGCCTGCTCGACGAAGGCACCCTCTACGTCGCCAAGTTCGCCGGCGACAGCCCGGCCACGGAGATCGACGGCACCGGAAAGCTGCCCAGCGACGGGGAGTTCGACGGCAGCGGCGAATGGATCCCGCTCGCGTCCGGCTCGGTGTCCCACGTGCCCGGGATGACCGCCGAAGAGGTGTACGTCTTCACACGCCTGGCCGCCGACAAGGCGGGCGCGACGAAGATGGACCGCCCCGAGGACGTCGAACCGCACCCGACCACCGGCCGCGTGTACGTCGCCCTGACCAACAACAAGGACCGCGGCGCCACCGGCAAGGCCGGCCCCGACGAGGCCAACCCCCGCAACGCCAACAAGCACGGCCACATCCTGGAACTGGAGGAGCGACGCGGCGACGCGTCCTCGACGTCCTTCAGCTGGCGCCTGATGCTGGTCTGCGGCGACCCCGAGGACCCCTCGACGTACTTCGCCGGCTTCGACAAGTCGAAGGTCAGCCCGATCTCCTGCCCCGACAACGTCGCCTTCGACACCCACGGCAACCTGTGGATCGCCACCGACGGCGCCGCCCTGGGCTACCACGACGGCCTGTTCGCCGTCCCCGTCAAGGGCTCCGAGCGCGGCCACGTCAAGCAGTTCATGACCATGCCCAAGGGCGCCGAGTGCTGCGGCCCGATCATCACCGAGGACCGCATCCTGATCGCCCCCCAGCACCCGGGCGAGACCGACGGCGCCACGGCAGAGAACCCGGGCTCACGGTGGCCCGACGGGCCGGGCAGCATTCCGCGGCCGTCGGTCGTGACGGTGTGGAAGGAGAAGCGGCACTAGCAGTGGGTGACTCCGGTCCGGGGCACAAGATGACGGCTTGTGCCCCGGACACCTGTTGAGTTACTGCCCGCCGCAGGACGCCTCCGGTCCGACATGGGCATATCGAGCATCGTCAGTGCAGAGCGACACAATCGACTCATGTGCAATAAACGCGATTTCAGGATGGCTGACGGCGCGGAGATCGTGAGTCAGCAAGGCGACGAGTTCCAGCTCGGCATCAGCATTCCCCTCGACGAGGACGGCGAGGTCGTCCAGACCATCGTGGGCGCAGGCCAAAGGCCGCTCTGGAACGCGAACTCGCCGACCACCTCACCTGATCAGGCAGCTTCGACGAATACAGGCCGCCCGGACCTCCTTCAGGAGCCCAGACGGTGAAGAAGAACGGTTCGCCGCTGGGCAGCGCCGTCAGACCGGATCCGAGGCAATCAGACCGTCCAAGTACAGCTGGACGACACGCAGGGCCAATCGGTCGGTGGCCGACCAACTGACGCCCGGCAGCGGACGACTGAGCTGGGCGACGACCATGATGATCTCCTCCAGAGACACGTCCGCGCGCACCTGTCCCGCCTGCTGAGCACGGGTCAGCAACAGCTGCGCGGCACGCACCAGCCGATCCTTCTGCCAAGCCAGTTCCGGGCGTACCTCGACGAGTCCATCTGACAAACAGCACAGGGCGGCAAGTCTCTCGTGGGCTACGGCCTGCACGAAGTGGCTGAGAGCGACGAACGGATCGCCTTCCTGCCCGGCGGCGTTCTCGGCCGCATCAGCGCAGACCATCGCGATCCGCTCGATTACTCCTGCCAGGAGAGCCTCTCGTCCCGGAAAGTGCCGGTAGAGGGTGGCATTGCCGATCCCCGCGCGGCGGGCTATTTCGTCCAAGGACGCCTCCGGCCCCTGCTCAGCAAACATCTCCTGAGCCGCGCCGAGGATCCTGGCCCGGTTGCGCACAGCATCTGTCCGCGGTCCCCTACAGCGTTGCGTTCCGGTGTCCCGGCCCAAACTGCCAGCCCACATACTGTCCCCTCTCAACGTCCCGCGCTCCGGACCCTGAATTGCTGCGGAATCGCATCACGCACCCCGACGACGCCCTCCGGCCACACTCCGTCAGCAGAACTCACCGCCACCCGCCGCATGGGCAGCCACTCACGTGGATACATCCCTTCCGGAGGCTCGTCACCCTCCAGAAGGGCTTCGGCCACGTCGACGTTCGCCAAGTCTCCCAGAGCCGGAACCAGCACCTCGTCGATGGCCTGCGCGGTGCGACTGACATCGAGCGAACCGCCGATCCAGGCCGACGCGTCGTGGCTGATCTCCGTACGGCGACGGGCCTTGTGCTGTTCCGTGATGTCGAGAAAAAGTGTCGCGACCCCGTGGGGCAACCCCGCTCGTCCTCCAGCCTGAAGGCCGACACCGCGACTTGCCGCTCTTCGTCGGCGCCGTCCGACAATCGCACGCTCTGTGGGTCGGCGATCAGCGGGACACCGGTTTCCAGTACCCGCCCGAGCTTGGCCGCGCCGCTCTCCGCATCCTTGAGGAAGCCGTGCGGTCCGACCATCGAGATCAGGAAGCGGAGGCCCTCCGCCGGTCCCCCTTGAGTAGACATTGGTCCGTACGACATTGAGCTCGCGACGCCGCTGGTACGCGGCCGTTGCACAGGCACGGGAGCAGCAAGTCGAGCGACATCGAGCGAAGGTCCTGGTCGAGCAGGTGGAGGCACTGCATCAGGCCAACGAGATCCGCGCCTTCTGCCGCGCAGCCCGAACGAGAGCCGACGGCGCGTCCGCTGCGGCGGAGGAGCTGGAGTGGTTTCAATGGGCTGAGGCATACGCAGACCGGATTGATCCACTGTCAGCGCCGCTGGCCACTCCGCCGGATCCTCCAGCCAGCCGTGAGGCTCTGCACGAGCTCCTTCAGGGCGATCTCTACAACCACCCCTGGCCGTTCGACAGCAAGGGGAGCTGGTTGCCGCCCCAAGGGGAGGTCGCACAGTACCCCTGACCAGGCGAGCGCCTCCGCCCTGTCCATGAGGCGATGGTGAGCGGAACGTCCAGGCGCTCCCAGGCACCAAGAACGGCCTCGTGCGCGTCCGGTTGAAGGTGCGCGTAGCGCTGGGTGGTCTGAAAGCTCTCGCGCCCAAGGAGGTGCTGGACCTCGTAGAGCGAAACCTGCGGGTCCCGATTATTACGTCCGCGCTGATCAGGCGGCATGTGCGTACTCGTGGAGGATGCCGCCGAGGCGATCGCGTCGATGGATGTCCGGCCGGTGGAGTCGGCCGGGTTCGGGGATCGGTTCGGGAACTGGCCACAGGGGTGCCGCGCTGCGCGGGGTGCGGTGCGGTGCGGCCGATGTTGGTTGTTAGAACGACTCGAGCTCGGTGAGCGTATGGGGCAGGTTCCAGATCAGGGTGCGTTCCAGGAGTTCGTGCCGACAGGTCTGCACCCAGCCTTCCATGATGGAGTTCATGCGGGGAATGTGGATGTCGGTAGTGACGATCTCGATACCCTCGGCCTCGACGACGGCGTCGAAAGCCCGGGGCATGGTGAAGCCCATGCCGCGCCGGCGGCGCGCAGCTCTGTCGGTCCTCGCGTGGTGGACGGCCCTCACCTTCACACTCTGGCTGCTCAGCCAGACCCTCGACCAGCCCGCACAGCTCGCCCCGTGCGCCGCGTCAGCCGCTCTGCTGGTCACGATCGGAGAAACCGGCGACTGGCTGCGACGCCGCTGGCATGCCCGCCGCCAGCGCGAACGGTCCAGCGGGTCAGCCTCCGTGCGACCGTAGTGGCTGAATAACGTGGACAGGAACGAGCCCGTTCGGGCCTCAGGAGTGCGCATCCATAGCAGCACCGTATGCGCCGGATACGACACCGCAACCGCACTTTTCTCTGCGGCTGAGCGGCTTGTCCGCCCGGCGTCGCGTGCGGCCCGGCCGTCGCGCGCAGGGTTGACGGGCCGGAACTCGGTCTTGGGGGGGGCATCGGCACAATGGTGATGGGTTCATTGGTGCGAATCGTCGCCGCGTCGGCGAAGAGTGCACAGGGTCCCTGGGGGAACGGCCCTACAGGCGAGCGGCCGCAAAGCCGATGAGGACGACAGCAGTCACAACGATGCCGATCAACCCGGCCCAGCCGCCCACCAGGGCGCACACCACCACGACGGTGAACGCCCCCAGCATGAGTGCCGCGAACGCCCATGCGGACAGTCCGCGATCGTCGCTGCCGGTAGTTTGAGTCTTCTTCATCCAGGTCACCGTGGACACGGTAGCCAGTGCAGCTGGCGCGGCCTTCGCTCGGAGCCGTTTACCGGACCGGACCAGTGGTGCAAATCCGGAGTCAGGAGATACCGGATGCGGACGGCAGAGCGCTCGGCGTCAGTGATCTCCCCGGCGGGGGATGTGACAGTGCCGGCACTGCCGGTTTCATCCGGCTGCCGTAGCAGGACAGGGGCGAGGGCGGCGGCATACTGACCCAGTACCCAGCCCGTGCCCAGGCTCCTGCCGCCTCTGCGACCAACATGCCGAACACCGCGCCCGGGCCGGCGAAGACGTTCGCCCCCCGCTCCTTCAGTTCTAGCGGTTGTTGCAACACCCCAGTTCACAGGGGTGTTCGATGGATTTCGAGATCCGCAAAGGACCGGACGAAGCCGCAGGGCAGGAAGAAACTGCACCGGGAACGGGCCGCATACTTCCAACTCATGCAGCGGCCAGCTCAATGGCCTGCGGGGCCCGCGCCCGCCCGTCGTCGCGCGAGTGGATGATCAGTGTCGGGCAGTCCACCCAGTGAGCAATGCCGGACACGTCGATCCGGACCAACTCCTCCAGGAAACGGACCCCGTTGCTCGGTGAGGTCATCCGCCGCTGGAAGTCGCTGAACTCCTCCCAGTCCCCCCGGCGTGCCCTCGGGCAGGAACTGGGAGGCGCAGACCCACAGGAAGCTGAGGTCCTGGTGGATCCACCCACCCGGGCCAGATCCATATCGAGGTCCGCCTCCTCGCGTTCACTCTCGTTCCACGCCCGCACCAACCGTCCTCGGGCGTACGCCCGGTGAGGATCAGCCGGCTGACCCGATCGGGATGGCGCGCCATAGGCCACGGCCACCACATCACCCTGGGACACCCCGAGCAGGACGATCAGCTGGCGGTTGCGGGCGAGCCCCCCGTATGACCACACCGGGCTCATCCACTCAAAGTCGAGAGGGGTCAGCCAGTTGGCCGCTTTGAGCGACGGCTGGCCCTATCCGACGCTGGCATAGGCGATGCGGGTACCGTCGTCGGCCCGGCAGAACCGGGTGACCCAACGTCCCGCGCCGTCCCGCCCACCCGCTGCTGCCGACTCAGCTCCGGGCCCCAGGCCGGATCCGGCGGGGAGACCGGCCTCGACCACCGTCACCAGAACTATGAACTGATAGCCCCGCCGATGCACCCGTACGGAACAGTCGCTGCTCGCTGCCGGTGTCCCTCACGGCCAGACGCACGGTCCGCAGCGCCGCGGTGAGGGCCTCCTCGCTGACAAAGCGATCACCCCACGACTCCTCGAACAGTTCGTTCTTCGACACCGCCCGATCCCGGCGCTCGACAGGTGAAACAGCAGATCCAGGGCCCGGGGCTCGAAATGGACCGGCACACTGGCCCGACGGTGGTGCCGAGCCGTGTCCAGCCCGTACTCCTCAAGGCAATACTTGTCCCCCACCACCTTTGCAGCGCACAATTCTCACCTACCGGCGTACGTGTGAACGATCCATGCGCACATCCAGATGTGCGCTGGCAGACGCGTCAGCCGAATCCGCATCGCCCCCAGATGTGCTCGGCGAGAAGCCAGAACCGCACAGCCGATCGCAGCGGCGCCTTCATAACCTGTGCCGTTCGGAAACTCGTCGCTGCTGGTCAGGCGGCGTATCTGTACTCGTTGATCACGCCGCCGAGTATTCGGGTGTGCAGGAGCCGGTGAGTAGTCGGAGCACTCATGGGCTTCGGGTGTTCGTGGGCGAGGGGAGGGAGCTGTGCCCGGGCCTGGTGTGAGCGATGACGGTTGTAGTGCTGGGCGTAGGCGTCGAGGATCTGCCGGGCATGGGTTTCGTTCCATATGAGCAGGTGGTCGAGGACCTCGCGCCGCAGGGTTCCGATGACCCGTTCGCAGTGCGCGTTCATCCGGGGCGTTCGAGGCGCTGTCGGCACGACCTCGATGTCGTCGGCCGCGAAGACTGCGTCGAAGGACTCAGTGTACTTCGCGTCCCGGTCGCGAATCAGGAAGCGCAGCGAGTCCACCCGCACACCTAACTCGATGGCGAGGTTTCTCGCCTGTTGTACCGCCCAGGGCCCGGTGGGATGGGCTGTCACGCCGGCGATGTGCAGTCGGCGTGTGTCGTGCTCGAGGAACACCAGCGCGTACACGCGGCGCAGGTCGATCAGGTCGACGTATAGGAAGTCGCAGGCGATGACGGACTCGGCCTGCGCGGTCAGGAACTCGCGCCACGTCGGGCCTCCCCGGCGCGGGGCCGGATCGATGCCCGCCGCTGTGAGGATTTCCCAGACCGTCGTCGAGCCGACCGGGTGTCCGAGCCGGATGAGTTCGCCCTGGATCCGTCGGCAGCCCCACCGCGGATTCTCCTTGGCCAGCCGCAGCACCAGCGCCTTCACCACTCGCGCGGTCAGCGGTCTCCCGGGCCTGGCCCGGCGCTTGCTGTAGTCCCACTTCCGAGCGATCAGCCTGCGGTGCCATGCGAGCAGCGTCGCGGGCGTCACCGGGAACGCGTTCGCCCACCGGCACCGGGGGATCAGCGACGACAGCGCCGCGAACCATAGCCGATCCGCCGGCTCGTACCGCACAGGCCTCGTGAGCTGCCTGCGCAGCACCGCGTTCTCGTGTCGCAGCACAAGCAGTTCCGCGTCCTTGGTCGCATCCCGACCCAACAGCAATGCCGGGAACGCGAGCAGCTTCCGAGCCACCTGATACACCAGAGAGACGATCACCTGGACAGGGTTCCAGCAGACCCTGATGGAACGCCAGACCCGCTCCGAGCAGCAGCGATGAGTTTCCGAACGGCACAGGTTGCCGTTGGCCGAGCGGTTGTGGCTGGCGGCGGCCTACTACCGCACGAACCTGACCGTGCGGTGATCCGCGTCCTTGTGCGGCCCTCCGGGAAACCGCCAACGCCCTGCAGCCGGTCGGACAGAGGCCGTGCACGGCCGCGTTTCGTCTGAAGGTCCTGCCTGCGTTCTTGTTCCCTCCTGCCCCCAACTCACAGGCTCTCGGCAGCCGGCCATCGAGCCTTGCAGCATGGAAGGCTCGTCCTATGCGTCTGACCCACCCGGGCCGGACTGTTCCCCGATGCGTTCCTTGTACCTGCGGGCTTCGTTGACCAATTCGCTTCCCGCCTCAATCAGCTCACGCGGCCGGCCGTTTACCGTGCGCAGGTGCAGGACGTACTCGATGACCTGTGGGTCGTCCAGCGAGTCGAGCCATGCCCGCACTGTTTCCGCCTCTGGCCGTTCCGCGAAGAAGGCGAGGAAATCGGCGCGACCGTCGCGGCCGGTGATGGCTGCGATCCTGTCCCGGCTCCGGACGACCGCAGGTGTGCGGCCCGCCGTCGCCAGGGCGTCGCGTACGTCCCGGTGTCCGACGGTGATGTCGAGTTGCGGCGGCAGCGGGCTCACGTCGTGACGTCCGGTGACCAGAACGGGGACGGCCACGGTGCGAACCCACTCTTCGAGAAGCTTCAGCTCGTCGGCGGCGATGGCCCACACACCGGTGTGGGGCCGTTGCAGGGACACCGTCGGCCATACGGAGAAGGGGATGCGGGCGCCGCGCGGCGCGCTAGCGAGGATGTCGCCTTCCCGCAAGGGCAGCCCGTCGCCCGGCTGGGGCCCGTGTTTGAGGGGAAGGGCGACAGTCAGGTCACTGTGCGGATCGTCGGGGTGCACGGCGCCGAGCCGGGTCGCCGCGACAGCGGGGGCGCGGTGCTTGGCCACGTTGGTGTAGACGGCCAGGAGCCGCAGCGGATGCTCGTTGGGGGTACGGCGTTGGAACGGCTGCAGTCGCTCGATGCGCTGCGCGAGCGGCGTGCCGGCGTTCAGCGCCGGAAGCCGCCGTCGCCTCGGGTTGCCGAGCCACTGGGTGAGAGCGGAGACGTCACACGTGGCCGGCATCTCCACTGTCTTCGCTTCCTCTTCCGTCAGGGAGCGTCCAAGCGTGGCCTCGACCTCGGCGTACAGGGTGTGTTCCAGCGCGGCGCGCAGCTGGGTGAGGGCGTCGGCCACGAGCCGGGGAATCGCCTGCGGGAGCGGGGCGACCTCCCGGACCACGGCATCCACACGGTCACCGTTGCTCACTTCGGCGAACGTGATCGTCCCGCGTTCCGTGTAGTCGTGCGTCAGGCGCAGCAGCCGCTCGATCGTGTGGTCGACGTGGGCCAGTGTCTCCACCACGTGGAGTTGGTGCTCGGGCAGCCAGGAACCGTCCGCGTCGTGCAGGCTCATGCAGCGACCCTAGCGACCGACTTCCCGACGTTCCCGTCCCTTTCACATCCCTGCAGTGTGGTGACTGTCTGCGACGTGACCTCCCCGCCGGCCACGCGAGCGCACGGGGCACATCCCGTTAGCCGTCGGGTAGGTCCATCTGTCTTCTGGCCGATTCACGCCACGGAGTCGATCCGGTCACCGCACGCCTCCTTGATCGTGGCGAGATCGATCAGCACGTCCCGCGCCGCGTCCTGGTCGTGTTCCAGCGCCTCGATCGCCAGCTCCGTGCGGACCCCGAGGTCACGAGCCGTCTCGCGAGGCACGAACGGGATGCCGAAGATGCCATAGCCGGTGTCAACAGACGTCCACAGGTCCCGCTGCACGGCGTCCCAGCTCCGGCGCGCCGCATCCTGCTTCTCGCGGGTTGCGTCCTGGCTGGAGGGAATCATCGCCAGGTCCCGTTCCAAGGTCTGGATGTGCGTGTGCAGTTGTGTGGACAGCTTGCGCAACCTGGTCCAGGTCTTAAGTCCCGTCGCGATCATGGCTGCGCCGAGCGTCACTGCGGCAGGTACCAGCAGCGCGGGCCGGCTGGGGAAGACCAGCATGTAGACGACGGCTCCGGCGAAGTAGATGCCGGCGGTGTTGGCGACGGTCCGGCCGATCGCTGCCCGTCCGATACGCCTGCCGGTGTCCTCCAGCAGCTGCTGTGTGGAAGCGCCATTCGGTTCGACCGCCTGCGTCCACATCGGGAGAAGACCCCACACGTACATGAACGTCATG
>NZ_JBIRRV010000039.1:0-36940 GCF_044333925.1 Streptomyces sp. NPDC020898 | reverse complement strand
TCCGGGGGCGTACGACCGATGTACTACCGCGCACCCGGCGGCGCCTTCACCCCGTACAGCCGCACGCTCGCCGCCTCCCGCGGCATGCGCCCGCTGGGCTGGAACGTCGACACCAAGGACTTCGAGCGCCCGGGCACGGACGCCATCGTCGCCACCGTCGAGCGGGAGCTGCCCAACGGGCCGACGGTCCTCTTCCACGACGCGGGAGGCGACCGCTCCCAGACCGTCGAGGCCCTGCGCCGGATCCTCCCCCGGCTCAAGGAAGAGGGCTACTCCTTCGGCTTCCCGGTGCGCTGAACCCCGAGCCGTCGGGCTCCCCGGCGTGCAGGTGGTAGACGCTGAAGGCCCGCCGGATGACCGGCTGCGCCACATTCCTGACGCGTACGCCACCGCCGGTCATCCCGTGCTCGGTGCCCGCATGGGCGTGCCCGTGTACGGCGAGGTCGGCGCCCGCCGTGTCGACGGCCTCCGCCAGGAGGTAGCTGCCGAGGAAGGGATAGATCTCCGGGGGCTCGCCCGCGAGCGTGTCCGGAACCGGCGAGAAGTGCGTGAGGGCGATCCGCACCGCGCAGCCGTCCCGCGCCAGCGCTTCGAGGCTGCCGCGCAGACCGTCCGCGCAGCGGCGCGTGTACCGCACGAACTCCTTCATCAGCGGCTCGCCGAACTCGCTCCCGGACCGTCCCGCGAACCCGCCCCCGAACCCCTTGGTGCCGGCGACGCCCACCCGGGTGCCGTCGACCTCGACGACCGTCCCCTCCCCCTCCAGCACCCGCACGCCCGCCGCCCGGAGGATGTCGGTGACCTCTTCCGGCTTCTCGTCGTGATGGTCGTGGTTGCCGAGTACGGCCACGACGGGCACGGCCAGCCCGGCCAGTTCCTCGGCGACGATCCGCGCCTCCTCCGGGGTGCCGTGCCGGGTCAGGTCGCCGGCGAGGAGCAGCAGGTCGGCGCAGTCGGGCAGGGTGTCGAAGGCGGGCCGCAGGAGCCCCTTGCTGTCCGGGCCCATATGGATGTCACCGACCGCCGCGACGCGGATCATGGCAGGTCCTCCGCGTGGTCGGGAGGGGTGACCTCGGCGGTCTGGATGTCGGCGTGGACGGCGAACCCGGCCAGTTCCTCGTGCACCGCGCGCAGCAGTTCCTCGCGGCACTGGGCGGTCGGCACGGTCCCGTGGACGGTGACGGCCGTGCCGTGCGTCTCGACGCGCATACCCAGTTCGCCCAGTTCTCCCGCGGCCAGGCGTGCCTCCAGGGCCGCGATCCGGTACTCGATGTTCACCGACGCCGCCTCCGCCGACGCCGTGTCCTCGCCGTAGCCGCTCATGACCGCTCACCCGCCGGTGGGATCACCTGGAGGCGCTCCAGCAGGTAGAGGAACGCCTCCGGCATCGGCGCGTCCCCGCAGTCCTCGCGGATCCGTTCCCAGTCGACCTTCTCCCGCAGCGCCCGCGCGATGGGCAGCACGGCCCTGAAGTCGCAGTGGTGCTCGGAGAACGACGCCAGCAGGCTGCGCACCAGGTCGGTGGCGGCCAGCACCGGCATGTGCACCGAGTCCAGGGGCAGTTCCACCGCCCGCTCCAGCACCTCGGACGTGACCGGTTCGTGGGCCAGCTCGAAGAGCAGGTCGATGTCCTGGCCCAGGCACCGCGTCTTCCACAGCCAGTCCTCCGGCGGTTCCACGACGTCCAGCCCGGCCTCCTCCAGGGTGGCCATGACGGCGTCCGCGTCCTCCCGTCTGACGCAGAAGTCGGCGTCGTGCTGCAGCCGGGCCGAGCCGCCGTGAGCGTAGACGGCCACGCTCCCGGCGAGAGCGAAACGGTGCCCTTGCCGCTTCAACAGGGATCCGACCTGCTTGGCCGCCTCCAGAATCGCCTGCTGCCGGTCCTGGCCAGGGCCGGAGACGGTGCCGTTCTCGTCCCCAGCCGCGTTCATCACCTTCTGCATGTCCGCTGCTCCATCCGCTGCGCCGTGTCCGCGCCGTCTACCGCACCGTCTTCTGCCTGGGGCGCACCGAGTACCCGGGTACGGCGGAACGAAGACGGATCGCCCACCAGGACGTCGGACGCTCTTCATTCCGCTCCGTCGTCCTCTCGGTCGCCCGCTCGGTCGTCGGGTACGACGTGGACCGCCGCCTCCTCGGCGCCCGCGGCCCCGCCGTCGATGCCCTTGTCGTCGGCGACGAGTTCCTTGGTGGTGTCCGTTCGCGTGCCCTCGTCCGGCGCGACCAGGCGACCGGCGCGGTCGGTGCCGGTCTCCGGGTCGCGCGGTTCGCCCTCGCCGCCCGGCAGGTCGCCGATGCCGTCCCCGGCCGGCGTGGCCACGTCGGGGACCTCCTGCCGCAACCTGTCGTCGAGCGACTCGCCCTCGTGCTGCTCGGCCGCCGTGGTGCCGGCCTTGGTGACGCCCAGCGGTTTCTCCGGCGGGGAGTAGCCCTCGTCCAGCATCTCGTCGTACGTGCGCTCGTCCACCGCGTCCTGCAGATCCAGCGGGGACGCGTCCGCCTGCTCCTCGTTGCCACCGGTGGGCTGATGGATGTCGTCCGCCGTGTTCTCGTCGCTCATGTCCGCCTCCGGCGGGTGATCGGTGCCGTTTCCCGTCAGGAGGGGCGAGTACCAAGCGCTCCGCGGGATATGCGGTTCGCTTGCCGCGGGCAGGTGGGGGCTGGTCGCGCAGTTCCCCGCGCCCCTTTGGGGCGCGTTGCGCACCCAACTGCACCAGGACGGCTCAGCGCGTGGGGAGCGGGCGGTCGTAGACGTTGTCGGGGGTCACGATCTCGGTGATCGCCCGGGCGACCAGTGAGGACGGTTCCTGGCCCTCGTAGGTGATGTCGGTGTTGAGGAGCACCACCAGGGTCGCCTTCTTCGAGGGGAGGTAGACCGTGACGCTCTCGTAGCCCGGGATGGAGCCGTTGTGCCCGATCCAGCCATCGCTGTCGAAGATGCCGAGGCCGTAGCTCGTGCCGGGGTGGCCGGTCGGGAGCATCGTGAGGCGCTGCTTCTGGGCCTCCGGGCTGAGGAGCGTGCCCGTGGCGACGATCCTGGCCCAGCGGTGCAGGTCGTGCAGGTTCGAGATCATCGCCCCGGCCGTCCAGCCCCAACTCGGGTTCCAGTCGGTGGCGTCCTCGACCTCGCCGCTCAGCGTCTGGTTCGTGTAGCCGCGCGGGTGCGGCTCGGGGAACTCGGCGCCGCTGGGGAACAGCGTGTGGTCGAGGTGGGCCGGGCGGAGCACCCGCTTGTCGATGAAGTCGGCGGCGCGCTGACCGCTGACCTTCTCGATCACCAGGCCGAGGAGGACCAGGTTGGTGTTGGAGTACTCGAACCGCGCGCCCGGCGCGAAGGTGTTCGGGTGCTTGAAGCCGTACGCGAGCACCTCCGGCGGGGTGAACGAGCGGGTCGGGTCGCTCAGCAGGTCGTGCACGAAGTCCGGGTCCTCGGTGTACGGGAACAGGCCGCTGCGCATCCCGGCGAGGTGGCGCAGTGTGATCCGGCGGCCGTTCGGCACGCCGTCCACGTACCGGGAGATCGGGTCGTCCAGCCGGATCCGGCGGTCGTCGACGAGCTTGAGCAGCGCGGTGACCGTGAAGGTCTTGGTCTCGCTGCCGATCCGCAGGTACAGGTCGGTGGTCATCGGCTCACGGGTGGCGGTGTCGGCGACCCCGGTCGCGCGGACGTAGTTCCCCTTGCCCGGCATCCACAGTCCGACAATGACACCGGGGATGCCGGCCTCCTGCCGGACGCCCTCGACGGCCTTGTCCAGCCGGGCGGTCAGCTCACGGCCTAGGCCGTCAGACGGGGCGTCGTCCTGGCCGTACGGGTCGCCGCCCGCGAGATGGACCGCGGTGGCGGCGGCGGTGGCAGCGGCGGGGGTCGCCGCCATGGGGGCCAGTACGGCCCCCACGAGCAGCGCGGCGGCGAGCAGGCGTCTGGTGGGAGTACGTCGCATGGAGGGGGCGCCTCTTCCGGATCGGGGCTGAGGAGGCCACGCCACCATCCGGAGGCCCGGTGTGAGGCTTTGTGCGGTAAGCATCCCGGCGAGTCCACTCGAACAGGCCCCAGGCGGATCGGGCGGCGATCAGGATCGGGTGAGCCGTTCGACCTGGCGGTGGATGTCCTCCACGTGGTGTTCGGATTCCGGTTTCATCAGGACGCTGCGCAGGATGCGGGCGCTGTCGGCGTCCGCGGTGATGTCGGGGTGGCGTGCGGTGAACGCCTCGCGGTCGGCTCTCAGGGTGCTCAGGAACACCTGGTCGGGGCCCGTCATGCCGTCCGCCAGGATGCGCGCGGAGGCCGTGTCGATGCCGCTCAGGGTGGCGGGGTCGACGACGGGGAAGTAGCCGACGATGTCCAGTTCCGGCTGTTGGTAGAGCTCCAGGTGGTCGGAGGCGGCGATCAGTTCCGCCCACTTCACCGCCGCTCGCCGACCGGCCGCCAGCACCTGCCCCAGCCCCTCGGGCGTGGGCGGGAGGAGCTGGAAGGTGAGCCAGAGGGCGGCGGCCGAGGCGCCGGCGCGTGAGCACTCCAGGCTGATCTCGCCGAGGTGGAGCTCGCTGGAGGTGAAGTAGGTGTACGGCGAGTCGTGCAGGTAGAAGCGGCCCACCTCGGGGTCGCGGAAGAGCACGGCGCCGCAGCCGTAGGGCTGGAGGCCGTGTTTGTGCGGGTCGACGACGATCGAGTCGCACCGGGCGATCGCCCGCCAGGGCTCGGGCGCGAGCCCCTCGGGTCCCTCGGCGCCGGCCAGCAGGGTGAAGAAGCCGCCGTACGCGGCGTCGACGTGGATACGGACGTCGTAACGCTCTGTGAGGAGCAGGGCCTCGTGGATCTGGTCGACGGCCCCCAGTCCGGTGGTTCCGGCGGTCATGACGACCGTGCCCACCCGGCCGCCGCGCAGCAGGTCCTCCAGCACGTCGAGGTCCATGCGGCCCTTGTCGTCCGTAGGGACCGTGTGTCCCTCCACCCCGAGCACCCGGCACATGCGGCCGTGGGTGTAGTGGGCCTCCTCGCTGTACGCGACACCTCGGCCGGGGTGGAGTTCGCGGGCGACGAAGAGGGCTTCGAGGTTGGCGATCGTGCCGCTGGTGGTCAGGTGGCCCAGGTGGGTGTCGTAGCCGAACATGGCGGCCAGCTGGGCGACCGCCTCGCGTTCCATCCGGGCCGTGGCGGGGCCGCCGTCCAGGGCGTGGTTGTTGGGGTTGATCAGCATGGCGGTGAGGTAGCCGACGACCGCGGCGGGGTGCGGGGGCTTGAGCATCTGCCCCACGTAACTCGGGTGGAAGAAGGGGTAGTTGTCCTTCAGTCTCCCGGTGAACTCCTCGAAGGCCGCGGCGAAGCGGTCGTCGTCGACTTGGAGCGACGGGTGCGGCTGGTAGGGGCCGAAGGTGTCGACCCACTCCTGTATCGCGTGGGTGGCTCGACCGAGCCAGTGCTGCAGGTCCATGGAGGTTCCTCTCCTCGATCTGGCAGCCACCTTAGAATTTAATTGAGCAGTCAGCAATTGACTGCTCAGCAATTGAGACGTCAGTAGGTGAGGTGGCATTAAACTCGGGGGCCAGGACCGTCATGGATGGGGAATGGGGAGGGGAGCTGTGCAGGAGGATGCCGCGACCGGGCAGGGCGACCAGGCCGCCCTCGCCGCCAACAGCCGGCTCGTTCAGGACTTCGGACTGCTGATCAAGGCCGCGACCCGCCTGGAGCAGCACATCGACGCGACCCTGCGGCGCGAGTGCGGGATCAGCCACACGATGCTCGAGGTCTTCATCAGGCTGTGCCGCGAGCCGGGCGAGAAGGTCTTTCAGCGCCAGCTCGCCGACGACCTCACCCTCACCAGCAGTGGCACCACCCGGCTGATCGACCGCATGGAAGAAGCCGCCCTGGTCCGCCGCGTCCCCTCACCGGAGGACCGCAGAAGCATCCTCGTGGAGCCGACCGAGCACGGCCGCACGGTGTTCGTCCAGGCCGCGACCGTCCACTCCCGTGTCATCGAGCGGCACTTCGTCACACCCGTCGCCCGCGACGACTACCCACAGCTGACCGGCGCGCTGAGCGACATCATCGAGGCGCTGCGCGGCGCCACCGGCTGAGACCGCTCCTTCAAGGTCCTTCTCAGCCGGTCGTGCCGCCGGCGGCGAGGCCGCAGGTGTCGGACCTCGATGTGCCGTCCTCGCCCGTCAGGTCCACGGCGATCTGGCCGTCGGCGTCCTGGCTGTAGGCGATCGTGCAGGTCAGCTGACGCAGAGCCGTGCTGTCCAGGTCCCCCAGGGCGAAGGGGACGCGGGCCGTGACCCCGCCCTCGAAGGGTTCGACCTCGACCGTCCTGCCGGAGGGGGCCGGAAGTGCGGTGCCCAGGCCGGCGGCCCGGTCCTCCGTTCCCGGACCGGCGAGCAGCGCCGCGACGACCTTCTCCGTCGGCACCGGGCTCTCCGTGCCGGCGGAGTCCTCGGCCGCGGAGCCCGCCTCGACGTATCCGTCCTCGAACACGGTCGAGGTGTCGACCGTCCGGATCACCGGGACCACCGCTCCGTCGGGGGAACGGAAGAAGAGCAGCATGTCGCCTTCGCGGTCGAGGAAGGCCTGGAAGCTGGCGGGACCGCCCGCCTCGATGACGTCGGTCTCCTGGATGCCGCAGCCGGCGAGCAGCGGTACGGCGGCCACCATGGCGACGAGGGCGACGGCCGCCGTGCGTCGGCGCGTCCGCGCACGTCTCATCCGCCGGTCTCCTCCGTGTGAAGCGGTATCTCGACGGTGAAGACGGCACCGCCGCCGGGCGGGTTCCCGGCGCGGATCGATCCGCCGTGCAGCTTCACGTTCTCCTGAGTGATCGCCAGTCCCAGGCCGCTGCCCGCCGAGCGGGTGCGGGCCGCGTCGGCCTTGTAGAAGCGGTCGAAGATGTGCGGGAGCGCCTTGGGGCGGATGCCGGGTCCGCTGTCCACGACCTCGGTGATCAACACCCGTGTGCCTGCGGGGCGTTCCTCGGTGCGCAGGCGGACCGTGACGGGCGTACCGCCGTGCCGCAGGGCGTTGCCGACGAGGTTGGCGATCACGACGTCGAAGCGGCGCGGGTCGAGCCGGGCCCGGATGCCGTCGGGGAGTTCGGTGCGGACCCGGTCGTCGGTCCAGTGCCGGTTGTGGAGGGTCATGCGGACGGCCTCGGCGACATCGACCTCGTCGGCGTTCAACTCGGCCGCGCGGGCGTCGAACCGGGAGATCTCCATCAGGTCCTCGACGAGCACGGCGAGCTTTCCGGTCTCCGCGCTGACCAGCCGGACCGCACGGGCGGTGTCGGCGTCCAGGCCGTCCGCGCCCTCGTCGAGGACCTCGGTGACGGCGAGCATCCCGGCGAGGGGGGTGCGCAGTTCGTGCGAGACGTCGGAGGCGAAGCGGCGGGCGCGTTCCTCGGCCTCGCGCAACTCGCGTACGGAACGCTCCAGTTGGCCCGCCGTCTCGTTGAACGTGCGGGCCAGGTCCGCCAGTTCGTCGCTGCCGCGCACCGGAATCCGGGTGTCGAGTCTGCCGCTGCCCATGTTCCGGGCGGCCTCGCGCAGTTTCCGTACCGGGCGCAGCACGCTGCGTGCGGCGATCAGGCCGGGTATCAGCGCGACGGCGAGGCCGGGCACGGCGCCGTCCCGGGCCGCCAGGAGGAGGGCGTCGACGTTGACCTGCTCGTCGGTCATCGGCATGACGGCGTACAGGACGAGTCCGCTGGTCAGCAAGGAGTCCGGGCTCACCTTGAAGATCATGGGCATGGCGATGGTCAGATAGGGCACGCCGTCCTTGACGACCCGCTCGAAGCTGCCGTGGGGGCTGGCCCGTGCGACGCGGCGCAGTTCGGGTGTGATGACGGTGGAGACGGGGTTCTCGCCCGAGGAGGCGCGGACCGAGCCGTACTCGGCGAACACCACCCAGGGGTGGGGCTTGCCCTTGCGGGCGATGTCCCGCAGGACGTCCTCCAGGCCCACCGCCGGCAGCGGCAGGGAGAAGGCCGTCTGCTGGACGTGTTCGCGGAACGTCGAGACCGCCGTGTCCTGGGCGGTCTCCAGCAGCGCGTTGCGGGCCTCCCGGTAGGTCAGCGCGGACGTCGTGCCGGCGCTGACGCCGGCGACCAGCAGGAAGGCGAGCAACAGCCGCGTACGCAGCCCGAACACCCTGACCCGCGACCGCGACCGCGACCGCTCGTGGCCGGTGGTCACAGGGGCCCGAAGCGGTAGCCGAAACCCCGCAGGGTCTGGACGTAGCGGGGGCTGCCGACCTCGTCCTCGATCTTGCCGCGCAGCCGGGCGACGCACGCGTCGACCAGTCGGGCGTCGGCGTGGAAGCTGTGGTCCCACACGTGCTCCAGCAGTTGCTGCCTGCTGAACACCTGCTCGGGGGTGGCGGCGAGGTGCAGCAGGAGCTTGAGCTCCGAGGGAGCCAGCGCGAGCGGGCGGCCGGCTTTGGTGACGGTCAGTCCGGCCCGGTCGATGGTGAGCGCGCCGTAGACCTCGATGGCCGGGCGCCCCGGGCCGCCGTCGTCGATACGGCGCAGGACGGCACGGATGCGGGCCTCGATCACCTCGGGGCGGGCGGGCTTGACGATGTAGTCGTCGGCACCGGCCTCCAGGCCGATGACCACGTCGAAGTCGTCGCTGCGCGCGGTGAGCATGATGATCGGCAACTGGCTGCGGTCGCGGACCTGCCGGCAGACCTGTACGCCGTTCATGCCGGGCAGCATCAGGTCCAACAGCAGCAGATCGGGGCGGAATTCGGCCAGCGCGGCGAGGCCGGCCTCGCCGGTCGCGGCCGCCCGTACCTCGTGGCCGCGGCGGCGCAGACCGAGTTCGACCCCCTCGCGTACGGCAGGGTCGTCCTCGATGAGGAGCACGCGGGGCATCGGCGGTTCTCCCTAGGTGATGGTCAGGTCCCGGTTCAGGTCCGGGTTCGGGTGCGTCTCCGGCGTACGCGGGAGAGCAGCGCGTCGAGTTCGGTGAGTCGCAGGGGACGGGCGAGCAGGGCGAAGGTGAGGACGACGGCGACCGCCCCCGCAGTTGCGGCGACCAGGGCACCCGCCCGCACCGCGCCCAGGACCGCGAGGTGACCGAGCGCGGTGGCGGGGACGGCGGCGAGCAGCAGCCGCACGTGGGCGCCGACGGCGGACGAGCGCAGGGGGCGTACGACGGCGAGCCTGCGGCTCAGCACCAGGCCGGTCAGCGCCCAACCCGCGCACAGCGCCAGTGAGTACGCCGCCGCCATGCCCGTCACGGCCCAGCGGGCCGGCAGCAGATGTGCGGCGGCCAGGGACAGGCCCGCATTGAGGGCGACGATCACGAGGTTGAGCAGGAACGGCGTACGGGTGTCGGAGAGCGCGTAGAAGGCGCGGGACAGGACGTACTGGCCCGACAGGGCGACGAGTCCCGGCGCGAAGGCCATCAGGATCCCGGCCATGGCGGCCGTGTCGTCGGCGCTGGTCCTGCCGTACCCGAAGACGAGGGCCATCACCGGCTGCGCGAGGGCGAACAGCGCGCAGGCGGCGGGGACGACGGCCGAGGCGCAGACCCGCAGGGCGTGCGAGACGTCACGCCGCACGGCGGCGGTGTCCCCGTCGGCGGCGGCCGCGCTCATCCGGGGCATCAGCGCCGTCACCACGGAGACCGTGATGATGCCGTGCGGTACGACCCACAGGGCATAGGCGTTGTTGTACGCGCCGTATCCGGGGCCGCCGTCGAGGCCCGCGGTCGTGGCCAGCCGGGTGGTGACCCAGTAGGCGGCCTGGTTGGCGAGGACCAGCAGCACCAGCCAGCCGGCCGCGCGCAGCGGGCGGGTCAGTCCGCTGCCGCGCCAGTCGAAGCGGGGCCGCCAGCGGAAACGGGCGGCGCGCAGCGCGGGGACGAGGGCGAGGGCCTGGACGGCGATCCCGGCGGTCGTGCCCCAGCCGAGCACGGCGGTCTCGGTCGCGGTGAGCGTGTCCCCCGCGGTGGCTGTGTCGCCGCCGCCCATGGACAGGGCCAGGTACAGGCCGAAGACGGTGATGACGACGACGTTGTTCAGGACCGGCGTCCACATCATCGCGCCGAACCGGCCCCGGGCGTTGAGGACTTGGCCGAGCAGCGTGAACAGTCCGAGGAAGAAGATCTGGGGCAGGCAGTAGCGGGCGAACGCGGTGGTCATGGCCGCCTGCGGGCCGGTGTAGTCGGTGTACGCGTCGACAATCGCGGGCGCCGCCCACACGGCGGTCGCGGTGATCGCCAGCAGGGCGACGACGCAGACGGTGACGAGCCGGTCGGTGTACGCCACACCCCCGTCGTCGTGCTCCTTGGCGGCCCTGACCAGCTCGGGCACGAAGACGGCGTTCAGCGCGCCGCCGAGCAGCAGCATGTAGACGATGGTCGGCAGGGCGTTGCCGACCGCGTAGCCGTCCGCGACCGGCCCGATGGTGCCCAGCGCCGCCGCGACCACGGCGGACCGGGCGAAACCGGTGGCCCGGCCGACGATCGACCCGGCGGCCATGACGGCACTGCTGCGTGCCGTACTGCCTGCTGTGGAGGCCGCCTTCGTCGCTTCCACGCCGGCTGACGTGGTCGGTGCCGGCTGCTTCATCGGCGGTTCAGGTACGCCTGAAAGGCGCGATGGAGCGCGTGGTTGGCGCTGCCGCCCAATGGTCTCTCCCACTCCCCCAGCGTCTCGACGACCTGTCCCCCGGTGCCGAGCTTCCACCGCAGCAATCCGTACGTACGTTCCTCAGGATCGAGAGTGGAGGGTACCCCGCGCATGTCGTACACGTCGGCGCCGCCGGCGTGGGCGTCCAGCAGCATCCGCCACTGCAGGGCGTTGGAGGGCCGGACCTCACGCCGGTGGTCGGCCGAGGCGCCGGTCTGGTACCAGGCCCGGCGGCCCACCGTGATCATCGTGTGGGCGGCGAGGATCTCTCCCTGGTGACGGGCGACGTACAGCTTCATCCGGCCCGGTTCCTCGGCGTTGAGCACCGCGTACTGACGCTCGTAGTAGGCGAGGGAGCGGCCGAGCCGGAAGCCGTCGCGTCGCTCGGTGATGCCCAACAGTCGGTAGAATTCGGGGAGTTCGGCAGCACTCCCGACCACCACCTCCACGCCCTCCTTCCGCGCCCGGCGCACGTTGCGGCGCCACTCCTGGTTGAGCCCGGACCACAGGTCCTCCGTGGTGCGTCCGGCGAGCGGCACCCGGAAGACGTGCCGCGGCTGGGCATCCCCGTCCCCACCCCCGTTCCCTCCGGTGCCGTCGCCACCGCAGCGGCGCCAGTCCCGGGCCCGCAGCCGCTCGGCGACGGCGGTGCCGAGCGGGTCGACCTCACTGGCGAGGACGTCGCCCAGGCGCCGGCCCGGGCCGGCGAGCGGCTTGAGCAGGGCGGCGTCCCAGCGCCGGTAGGCGGGCGACGGGCCGATGCGCACCGCGAACGCGCCCGCGCGCCGCAGGTGTTCGAGCAGCGGATCGAGCCAGTCGTCGACGTCGGGGTCGCTCCAGTCGGCGACGGGCCCTTCGGGAAGGTAGGCGAAGTACTTGCGGGTGCCGGGGAACTGACGCAGCAGCACCAGGGCCACGCCCGTCAGCCGGCCCGCCTCCGGATCCGGCCCCCAGCCGAGCAGCTGGGCGCGCCAGCCCTCCTTGACGTCGGCCCAGGAGGGGCACTGGAGGAAACCGGCGCCGAGGGCCGCGCCGACGGGGGACGCGAGGAAGGCGCGGTAGGTCTCCGCGGTGATGGTTCGCAGGGCCACGCCCCGGTTCCGTACCCGGGGCGTACGGCTGGGCGGCACGAGCAGCGCTGACACAGTCCGGTCCTCTCCTTCGCCCCGGTCCTGTAGCGGGGTCGCACAGGATGCTCACAGCGCCCCATGACCGCTCCGCGCGGCGAATGTGACCGGACCATGACCGTTCCTCACCAGTCGCCGTCACATGGCTCCATAGCGGCTGACCTCGGGTTTTCCGGCCCTACAGTCACCACATCGCCGCCGACTCCGGCCCACCCCGTCTCCACCCCGTTGCCGCCCTTCCCACCCGTCTCACCCATCTCACCGTTCCCGGAGGTCCCGTTGTCCCGGTCGTCCCGCACCCGCGTACTCGCCCATGCCCGCGTCCGGGCCGCCCTCGTGGCCGCCCTGCTGGCGCCGCTCGCCGCCTGCTCGTCGAGCCCCTCCCCCGGCGCGCCGGACACCGGGGTGACGCCGACTTTCGCCGACCGTCCTGTCACGGTCACCGTCACACCCAAGGGAGACCAGGTCCCGGCGGGCGAGCCCGTACGGGTCACGGCCTCGGGCGGCACACTCACCTCGGTGACCGTCGCCGACGCCGAGGGCCACAAGCTCGCCGGCAAGGTCGCCGCCGACGGCCGGTCATGGGTCTCCGACCGCAGGTCCGTACCCGGCGCGGCCTACGAGGTGACGGCGGCGACCCGGACGGAGGGCGGCACCGCCAAGAGCACCAAGGCCGCCTTCACCACGGCTCCGGCGGACAAGGTCAACAAGGTCGACTGGCGCCCGGGCGCCGGCGCCACCGTCGGCATCGCCCAGCCGATCTCCCTGGTCTTCGACAACCCGGTCAGGAACCGGGCCGCCGTAGAGAAGCAGCTCAAGCTCACCACCTCGAACAACACCGAGGGCTCCTGGGGCTGGATCAGCGACTGGTCCGGCAAGGACCGCGTGGACTGGCGGCCCAGGACGTACTGGAAGCCGGGGACCAGGGTCACGCTCACCGCCGAGCTGAACGGCACCGACTCGGGCGCGGACGGCGGCTGGTTCGTACGCGACTACACGACCGCCTTCACCATCGGCGCCCGGCAGATCGTCAAGGTCGACCTCGACAACCACCGGCTCACCCTCGTACGCGACGGCGAGACGGTCCGGCGCATACCGGTCTCCGGCGGCACACCCGGCGGCGACAAGCGGTCCTGGCGCGGAACCGCCGTACTCATGGCCAAGGAGGGCACGATCAACATGAACTCCGAGACGGTGGGCCTGGGCGACGCCTACGACAAGATGGTCGACCACTCGATGCGGCTCACCTGGTCGGGCATGTACGCGCACGCCGCCCCGTGGAACGCCCGCTACTTCGGCAACGCCAACCAGAGTTCCGGCTGCATAGGGATGAGCGACGCGGACGCCGCCTGGTTCTACGGGCAGGTGCGGGCGGGCGACCCGTTCGAGATCACCGGCAAGGACACCAAGGGCGTCGTCGCCCCCGGGAACGGCTTCGGCGCGTGGAACCTCTCGTGGACCGAGTGGCAGGGGAAGAGCGCGCTGCGGTGAGAGGTGGTCGCCCCGTCACACAGGGATCTCGAAGTGCACCGTGGAGACGCCCGGCCCGTGTTCGCCGGTCGTACGGGCGTCGAACACCTCCTTGGCCAGGCTGCGCCAGAAGTATTCGGCGCCCTCGATGTCGACGTTGGTGTGGAGGTAGACGCACTCGTAACCCGGCGTCTCCGCGACGAAGTCGCAGGCGGCTTCGACCAGGGTGCGGGCGAGCCCACGGCGCCGGTGCTCGGGCCGGACGTAGACACGGACCAACTGGGCGGTGCTGTCCCCGTCGTAGCGTTCCGCCAGCCATCGCGGGTGCGGCGGATGGGCGGGGCCGCCCGACCGTACGCCGGTCGTGGCGACCACCTCCCCCTCGTGCACGGCCACGAGCAGCAGGTGCCGCGGGTCGTCGAGATACGTGCCCTCGATGTCCACCGTGTCGCGGTGCCACTCGGGTACGTATCCGTAGCCGAACTCGTTGTAGAAGGTGTCCAGCATGACGCGCCGGGCCCCGTCGACGTCGGCCGGTGTCGCGGGGCGCACGGTGTACTCGGGATGCGCGGTCTGGGTCACTGAGGGGTCCTCGCTGTCTGGCATGCGGCGAGCACACGGCAGCGCCCGGCGACGGGCCCCGGCGCCGCGCCGCCCGGGTCCCACCATGCTAGCCAAGTGAAAACGCTTTTCAAAAACGCCGGGGGAGCGGGTGCGAGCCCACTGCCCGGAACCGTGTCCGCACCCCCGTACCCGGGGTACTCGTGAGGCGCTCGATGCGCACCGCGACCGACCGGAGGGGCGGCGGAATCCATGGACCGGCCCACGGGTACGAGCACGACCGGGCTCGCGCTCGTCGTGATCGACATGATCAACACGTACGAACACGAGGACGCCGAGTTGCTCGTGCCGTCCGCGCGACGCGTCGTGCCGGTTCTGGCGGAGCTGATCGGCCGGGCCCGCGAGGCGGACACGCCGGTGATCTACGCCAACGACAACTTCGGGCTGTGGCGCTCCCACCACGGCGAACTCGTGGACGCCGCGCTGGCCCGGCCGCACGCCGACCTGATCGAGCCGATCAGACCCGACGACGAGTCGCTCTTCGTCGTCAAGGCCCGGCACTCCGTCTTCTACGAGACACCGCTGTCCTACCTCCTGTGGCGACTGGGCGCCGGACACGTGGTGCTGAGCGGTCAGGTCACCGAGCAGTGCGTCCTCTACTCCGCTCTGGACGCGCACATCCGCCACCTCGAAGTCACCGTGCCCAAGGACGCCGTCGCCTCCATCCACCCCCATCTGGAGTCCGCCGCCCTGGAGATGATGGAGCGCAACATGGGCGCCCGGATCACCACGGCGAAGGAGATCGACTTCGCCCACCCGGGGGAGGGCCGGGGCGCGTAAGCCGCTCGCGCGTGGTTCGCCGGGGTCTACTGCCTGCCGTGGGAGTGGGAGGTGGGCGGATGGTCCGGCGTGCGTGCGGAGTGAGCGTTGGGGTCCTGCTGGCCGTCTGCGGTGTCGGCGGGTGCGGGACGGTCGCGGAACGGCGAGACCACGTGCGCGATACGGCGGCCGCGTTCGAACAGGCTCTCGCGGAAGGTGCGTACGACCGTGTGTGCGCCGTTCTCGCGCCCGCGACCGTCGACGAGCTGGAGCAGTCGGCGGGCAGCGCGTGCGCGAAGGCGGTGAGCGAGGAGTCGCTGCCCCGGGGCGGTGCCCTGCGGCGCACGGACGTCTACGGCGACCAGGCCCGTGCGGTGCTTGCCTCGGACACGCTGTTCCTCGCCCGTTTCACCTCCGGCTGGAAGGTCGTGGCCGCCGGCTGCGAGCCACGCCCGCAGCAGCCGTACCAGTGCCGGATCAAGGGTGGGTGAGGCATGAAGGTCATGTTCACCGTGGTCGTCGTGATCATCACGGGCGGCCTCGCCTACCTGGCGGCCCTGGGGCTGATGCACCGATGAGCGGGCGTGGAGGTGTGCGGGGTTTCCTGCGCGACAACGGGCTCGGCCTGTTCTTCACCATCGGATTTCTGCTGGCCCTGGTCGGGCAGGCGATCGCCGGGCACGCCGACTTCAACAACCAGCTGGCCGCCGACCAGCTCCAGCAGATCTCCCTCGGCGCGTACCTCACCACGTCCGACTTCGCGGTCGACGTGTCGGAGAACTGGCAGTCCGAGTACCTCCAGTTCTTCCTCTACGTCGGTGTCACGGTCTGGCTGCTGCAACGCGGTTCCCCCGAGTCCAAGGAACTGCACAAGGCCGGCACCGAGTCCGACAAGGAACAGCTGGTCGGCGCGTACGCCAAGGAGGACTCGCCCCGGTGGGCCAAGGCCGGCGGCTGGCGGCGCGCGGTGTACTCGCACTCGCTGCTGCTGGTGATGGGGGCGGTCTTCCTGTTGTCCTGGCTGGTCCAGTCGATCACCGGCACGGCCGCCTACAACGAACAGCGGCTACGGCAGCTCCAGGCCCCGCTGAGCTGGACGGACTACCTGGGTGCGGCCGACTTCTGGAACCGCACCCTGCAGAACTGGCAGTCCGAACTGCTCGCCGTCGCCTCGATGGCGGTCCTCTCCGTCTACCTCCGGCAACGCGGCTCCCCCGAGTCGAAGCCGGTGGGCGCGGCCCACGGCGCCACCGGCGTCGAAGGCTGAGACGCCTGAGACGGCTGAGACGGCTGTCAGAAGGCCGAGCTGGGGCCCTCAGGGCGGATGCGTCCTCGCCAGGCGCCCGTCTCTCCGCCGCGCTGTTCGATGTACTCCTTGAAGCGGTGCAGGTCGCCCTTGACCCGGCGGTCGATCATGCCCAGCGCGTCGGCGCCCTTCTCGGCGACGCCGCTGGGCTCGACGTCCATCGTGAGTTCCACCCGGGTGTGGGTCTCGTCCAGCCGCTCGAACCTGACCGAGCCCCGCTGCTTGATCTCGCCGTCGACTACCCGCCAGGTGATCCGGTCGTCCGGCAGCTGGTCGACGATCTCGGTGTCGAACTCGCGCCGCACCCCGCCGATCTTGGTGGTCCAGTGGTTGTGCCGGTCGTCGAGCTGCCTGACCTCCTCGACTCCCTCCATGAAGCGGGGAAACTCCTCGAACTGCGTCCACTGGTTGTAGGCGGTGTGGACGGGAACCTCCACGTCCACCGCTTCCTTCACCGTGCTCATCGTTTCCTCCTCGTCGCTCGTCGGCGGTCGTCCGTACGACGCCGGGTACCCAGGGTCGGCGGCCTGAAGACTCGCGCGGACTCGCGTATCGGCACGGCTGATCACCGCGGTGATCGGCGTGGGCCGGTGGCTCACCCGCCGCTGAGACGGGCGACCGACAGGGGCGTCGTGGACGTCGCCGGCGACGTCATTGAGGACCGCACCCCTGCGGGTCGGGTAACGCTCGGTGACAACCTTCGCCCCGGACGACGAGGCCGGTCGGCTCGCCGTGGCCGGGGAGAACGGTGGCGCACTCGGCCTCAGCGGCGAAGCGGTCGATGTCGGCCCGCCGGCCGTCACGTGGCCCTTGAGCCGCCCCCACCCGTTCCGGACGGGACAGGACAGAGCCCGGAACGGCCCGTCCGAGCCGGTCGGTGACCCAGCCCTCCCCGAGTACGAACCGACGACTCGGAATCGAGCACCGACACGACCAGCAGGGTGAACAACTCGCCCCCTGTCCCCCTTCGGCCGCTCATATCTATGTGCTTTATAAGGCTATTGCTAGCTTTTAAGTGATGAGTGACGGTTCATCACTCAATCGGCAGGTGCTCGCACCCGCGGTCCGCTACCGGCGGCTGATTCCACGGAACATCGACACAAGACGCGGCTTCCAGCCTGACCGGAACTCACTTACGGGAGTTCGGGATCCCCTTGCCGGTACGCCCGAGCTCAACGGCGACAAGAAAGGTCAGCCCCATGCCAGAGGTTGCCACGCAGCCCCCTCCGTCAGGCAGGACCCGTATAAACCGTCGGCTCAAGGCCCGTCTCGCAGCGCTGTCCGGAGCAGTACTGGTGGCCACGGCCGCTCTGGCCTGGGGCACCGCGGAGGCCGCAGAAGCCCCTGTTCCCCTGGGGACCGCCGCGAGTTACGCGATCCTGGCCGGTTCGGAGATCACCAACACCGGCGACTCCGACATCATCGGCGACGTAGGGAACCATCCGGGCACCGCCCTGACGGGCTTCCCGCCCGGAGAGATCTTCGGCGCCACGAACCTGGCCAACGGCGCGGCCCTTACGGCGAAGGCAGATCTGGGCATCGCCTACACCAACGCGGCCGGCCGATCCGGGACTGCCGTCGCGGTCGAACTCGGCGGACGGGTACTGGGGCCCGGCGCCTACTCCGGCGGGACATTGGAAATCACCGGACAACTCACGCTCAACGCCCAGGGTGACCCCAACGCCGTCTTCATCTTCCAGACCCCCGCGACGCTGGTCACCGCTTCGAACAGCAGCGTCAGGCTCATCAACGGTGCGCAGGCCTGCAACGTGTTCTGGCAGGTGGGCAGTTCCGCCACTCTCGGGACAGATACAGACTTCGTGGGCACCATCATGGCCCAGGCATCCATCACGGCGAACACCGGCGCCGACGTCCAAGGCCGACTCCTTGCGCAGACCGCCGCGGTGACGCTGGACAACAACGACATCACGAGGCCGTTCTGCGTGGCTGGGCCCGCCGGACCGACCGGACCCTCCGGATCGACCGGACCCGCCGGACCGACCGGACCCGCCGGGCCTCCCGGAGAGACCGGACCCGCCGGACCCACCGGCCCGACCGGCCCCGCCGGAGAGACCGGACCCACCGGACCTCCCGGCCCCGTGGGACCGTCCGGGTCTGTCGGACCCTCCGGACCTGTCGGACCCTCCGGACCTGTCGGGCCCATCGGGCCTGAGGGCCCCCAGGGAGACACCGGACCCAACGGACCTGAGGGCCCCCAGGGAGACACCGGACCCAACGGACCCGTCGGACCGTCCGGACCTGTCGGACCCACCGGACCCGTTGGACCCATCGGGCCTGAGGGCCCCCAGGGAGACACCGGACCCAACGGACCCGTCGGACCCACCGGGCCTGAGGGCCCCCAGGGAGACACCGGACCCAACGGACCCGTCGGACCGTCCGGACCTGCCGGACCCACCGGACCTCAAGGCCCTGAAGGCCCTGAAGGGCCACAGGGTCCTGCTGGACCTGACGGCGGCCACGGAGAGCACGGCGACCACGGGGGACACGGCGGTCACAAGCCCCCCTGCCACAAGCACGAGGGTCCTCCCCCCTGGGAGCAGTACGGGAAGGACGGGCCGGGGAAGTCCCGGGCGATGTGCCAGGGCTGAGCGAAAACACGGCCTCATCTTCTTGAGGGAGAAAGCGAGACGAGTAAGGGGCGCCCCCGGCGGGGGCGCCCCTCCTCGTTCGTCGACGAGTCGTCGGTGCCTGGTGACTGCCCCACGGGTGCACGGCCCTGAAGGCACTTCGTGTCACGTCATGTGTCTCCCCGTCCCCCTGCTCCCCCTGCTCCCCCTGCCCTGGGACGCGCTCGCAAGCGTCAGGGACGGCCGCCCCCGCCACCCCCGAAGCCGCCGCCCTCCGGGGCCTCGCCCGCGGTGACCGTGGTGGTCTTCTCGGCGGAGCCCAGTTCGCCCGACTCGGCGAGGCCTCCGGTGCTGGTGCCCGAGGTGCTGCCGCCGGTGTGGACGGTGTACTCCTCGCCGTTCTCGATGCCCTCGCCGGAGTACACGATGTTCTGGACGGCCTTCGAGGTGACGTACGACGCCACGACCTTGCCGTCGGAGTCGGTGATGTGCACGGTCTCGCCCGCCTGGAGGGCCGAGTCGAGTGTGGCCGAGAGCCAGCCCTGCTCGGAGCCGTCGGCGGGGGCGACGAGCATGCCCGCGCTGCCGGCGGCGAGCAGGGTACCGCCGCTGACGGTGAGGTCGCCGTTGACGTCGAGTGCGCCGTTGCCGTTGCGTTCCGGTCCGTTGACGACGACCGTGCCGCCGGTGATCGAGGCGGTGCCGTTGGAGTCGAAGCCGTCGCCCTCGGAGTTGATGACCAGCGTGCCGCCGGTGACCGTGACGGTGAAGTCGCCGACACCCTCGCCGCCGCCCCCGCCGCCGAAGCCGCCCTGGCCACCTTCGTCGGCCGAAGTGCTCTCGCTGCCGGACGCGTTGACGCCGTCGTCGCCGGAGATGACGTCGGTCGAGCCGCCGCTGACGAGGATGTCCTTGCCCTCCAGGCCCTCGTTCGCCCGCGTGACCTTCACCGTGCCCGCGCTGATGACGAGGTCGCCCTCCGCGTGCACCCCGTCGTCGCCGGCCGCGAGGGTGGCGGCGGCGCCGTCGAGGTGGACGGCCCCGTCGCCGTGCAGGGCGTCGGCGGAGGAGGTGACATCGACGGTGCCGCCCTCCAGGACCGTGATGACGCCCGACTTCAGCCCGTGGGCCGAGGAGTCGTCGGAGGCCTCGCTGGTGACCGTGACCTTCCCGGCCGTGGCGACGAGGTCGGTGGCCGCGTCGATGCCGTCGCCCGCGCTGGTCACCTTCACGGTGCCGCCGCCGACAGCGATGTAACCCCGGTCGGCGTCCTCGGTGTTGTCGGCCTTGAGCCCGTCGCCCTTGGCGGTGACGGTGACCGTGCCGCCGTTCACCACCACGTAGTCCTTGCCGCGGATGCCGTCGTCGGCTGCGTCGACGGTGAGGGTGCCGCCCTGGATCACCAGGCCGTCCGTACTGGTGATCCCGTCGTTGCCGTTGCCCTTGACGGTGAGCGAGCCACTGCCGCCGATCGTCAGGTCGGCGGCGCTGTGGAGGGCGGCGTTCGCCTCGGCGTCGTCCGCGTAGGAGGCGGCGTCGGCAAGGGAGTTCGCGCTGCCGTCGGCGAGGACGACCACGGCCTCGTCGGCGTCGGTGACGTCGATCGCGGCGCCCTTGGAGTGGGAGATCTTCGCCCCGTCGAGGATCAGCGTCACCTTGGCCTCGGGGGCGGTGACCACGATCTGACCGTCGTCGAGGGTGCCGCCGACGCGGTAGGTGCCCGCCGCCGTGATGGTGACCGTCGACCCGTCGACCTTGACGCCGTCCCCGTCCGAGGAGGCGGAGTCACCCTTCAGCTCGATGCCCACGGCCCCGGCCGCGTCCACCTCCGTGTCGCCGGCCACGGCGTGGACGTCCTGGTTGTCGGCGAGCACGGCGGCGGCCTTCTGGGAGCCGTCCACGGCAGCGGCGGCCGACGACGCGCTCGACTCCGAGCCCGAACCGGCCGCCGAGGAAGCGGAGTTGTCGGTGGCTGACGAGCATCCGGCGAGCGCGGCGGTGGCGAGGCCGACGGAGGCGAGGGCGCCCGCCAGCTTCGTACGGAAGATACGGAGGTTCAGGTAGGCGCTCATGCCGGGCTCCCCTGGAGTGCGGTCGGAAAGTGGCGCCGCAGTACGGGCAGCCAACGGTGTGCGGGCAGTCCGGGCCGCAGCGCGGCGAGACCGGTGCCGTACTTGGAGATCGGGACGGGCCGGTGTTTCAGCGACCACAGCAGCCGGTCGGCGTGCGACCCCGCCCGCCCCGACTTGGTCTCGACGACGGCCCGGTCCGGGGTGCGCAGTCCGGTCCCGTCGGGCAGCGTCCACGTCAGCCCGGTGTCGACGGTCACTCTGCTGTCGCTCGCGGGCAGGAACAGGGTCGTGCGCCGGTACGACGTGACCAGCGTGGGTACGAACCGGAACCCGCCGGAGTCGATCCCGGCCCCGGCGAGCGCCTCGTCGGCGTACGCCCGCGCCGCGGGGCCCAGGCGCCACAGGTCTCCGTCGTACGGGATGCGCTGCTTGACCGTCGTACCGCGCGGGCCGCTCGTCTTGACCTCGAAGTAGTGGTCACCGGAGTCGAGATACGTGCGGACGCGCAGCTTGTAGCGGCGCCGGCGACGGCGCGCGGTCCGCAGATAGCCGTCCAGGTCCGGGGTGTCGAAGTAGACGGACCGGTACCCGAAGTCCCGCTCTCCGCCCATCTCCAGGACCTGTACGTCCTCACCCAACCCGCCGATCACCAGCGGGAGTTCGTGGACCGGAAGCATGTACTTGCGGTCCACGCGGGTCAACAGCGAGGCCCGCTCCACGAGTTCGTCGAGCCCGATCGGGCGCAGCGCGCCGACCATGGGCGCGAGGGCGGGGCGGGCGGGCGCGGTCACGCCCCGACTCCCTGGCGTGCGGGGGCGGTTGCGGCCTCCCGGGGTGCCTGCGAGCCCTCGGTGACGACGTACCGTACGTCGACCTGGGTCGTGTCGTTGACGAGGTCGACACCCTTGACCGTCATGTTCACCACGCGCCCGCCGAGCAGCACTTCCAGATGGGCCCGCAGGGCCTCGTCGTCGGTGTACGCGGAGTCGAGCCGCAGGCTGAGCTGCCGGTGCCGGCCGAAGAGGCGGGGGTGGTCACCGACGTACATCGTGAGGACGATCAGCGCCATCAGGGCGCCCGTCAGCACGTTCACGTCCGTGGGGAGTCCGGCGAGCAGGCCGAGGGCGAGAGCGGAGAAGTAGTACGCGATCTCGTGCTGCGCGATCTCGTACGACCGCAGCCGGATGATCGACAGGACCCCGAACAGCCCCATCCCCAGCCCGATCCCCACCGACGTGGAGCTGAGCGTCATCGCGACGGACAGGACGCCGACGTTCACTCCGAGGAAGGCGGCGATCAGGTCCCGGCGGTGGTGGCGCGGGAAGTACACCCCGAAGGTGAGGGCGGCTATCGCGACGAGATCGACGGCGACGAGCAGTGACCGGTTCACGACAGGCACCCGGCCTTTACAGTGGCTTGGCTCATTGTTCAACCATGGGCAACCCATCTGTGAGTCAACTGGGCGGTAGCTTAAAGAAGTTTGAGAAAGTTCAAGGAACTTCAAGTTGGTTCGAGGAACTTCGAGGAAGTCGCCGAACGGGGTGTTCTGCCGGAAGCGCGGCTTCCGGCAGAACACCCCGTTCGTGTCGTTCGTGTCGTTCGGGTGCTGTGTCTCTCGTTACCAGGTCAGGGCGGTGTCCATGTCCGACTGCCAGTACGTGACGCTGATCGAGCTGTCGATGTACACGCCCTTCGCGGGCAGGGACGGCTTGGCGGCGCTGCCCGCGCTCGTGTTGAAGTAGACCGCCAGGGACTTGGCCGTGTAGCCGCTCGAGCCGCTGCCGTCGGCGGCCGAGAGAAGGACGCCCGCGTAGCCCGACTCACCGGGGGCCAGCGTGACCACGGCCTGCGGCATGGAGTCCTCGATGACCGGCGGGACGGACTGGGCGCCGGTGAACCTGACGGCGGGGTAGTCGACGAGGACGCAGGTCTTCGAACCGGTGTTGGTGACGGTGAGAAGCATGTGGTTCAGCGGGCGGGAGACCACCGTGGCGGTCGTCCGGGTGGCGGAGACCGAGCAGGGGGTGGAGACGGCGGAGTCGTCGGAGTCGACGGCGCCGGGCGTCGAGCCGTTCGAGCCTGTGGAACCGGAGGAACCTGAGGTGCCGGAAGAACCCGACGTGCCCGTGGAGCCCGTCGTCGTGCCCGAACCGGCCGTGCCGCTGCCCGTGGAGCCCTGGGATTCCGAGTCGACGGGGGCGACCTTTCCTGCCTCTGTGGGCGTTCCCGCGCTCGCCCCGCTCGAAGGCACGGTGGACGTGGGCCCCGCCCCCGCACCCTCGTCCTTGGTCCCCTCTGCGGAGTTGCACGCCGTCAGTGTCATGGTGAGGACCGTGAGTGCGGCGGCGGCGAGCATGCGGGTGCGGTGGGTACGGACGGACATGAGATCCCCTTGGTGCGTTACCGGTCTGCGCACACCTGCTCGACCGGATGCCGGGAGCGGCGTGCTTGGATGACCAGAGCTTGTTCGGTGATCCGTCCCGGCCGCCACAATCGCCGGCACATCTGGAACGCTGGAATGCTCACAATCCCCTGACCTGGGAGAACGACCTCTCCCTGGAATGACGGTCCGGGACGCGGAAAGAGGGAGGAACGGTGGCGGGGGACGAGTTCTCGGAGCTGCTCGGCCGGTTGAAGGAGCGCTCAGGGCTCAGTTACGGGGTGCTCGGGAAGCGGCTGCACATGAGTGCGTCCACGCTTCACCGGTACGTCAACGGGGACGCCGTACCGACGGACTACGCACCCGTCGAGCGGCTCGCCCGGCTGTGCAAGGCCTCGCCCGAGGAACTGGTGGAACTGCACCGGCGGTGGATCCTCGCGGACGCCCGGCGGGGGCAGAAGACGGGGGGCAGGGCCGCTGCCGGAGCGGTGGCCGCGCCGGCCGCCGAAGCGGTGACCGAGGCCGCTCCCGGTGTTGCTGATGCGCCTGACGTTCCTGACGTTCCTGACGTTTCCGATGCGCCTGATCTCCCTCATGGCTCCGGGTCCGAGCCCGATTCCGGGTCCGGGTCCGAGCCCGGGTCGCCGGTGGCGGTTTCCGTCGCCCGGCGCCGGCGCACCGTCGTTCTTGCCGGTGCCGCTGTCGTCGCCGCTGTCGTCGCGGCCGCGCTCGTGGTGAACCTCGTGCCCGACGGGGGCCAGGACGACCGGAGCGGGAAGCAGTCCGCGGGGGCCGCTGCCGCCGGAGGCGAAGGCACCCCTTCCAGCACCGCCGGTACGACCAGCGGGCCGCCCTCGCCGTCCGCCTCGCGCAGCGCCAGTCCGACGGCTTCCGCGTCTGCCTCCGTATCGGCTTCCGTCTCTGCCTCCGCGTCCGCATCCGCGTCCCGGAGCAGTGGGGGCGGGGTGGTGGCGGGCAGTGGTTCCGAGGACGGGGCGTCCGCGCCCACGATCGCCGTCAACCCGTACAAGTGGGAAGGCCCGTGCAGCCAGCACTACTTGGTCGACCAGAAGCCCGAGCAGGTGCCGCCGCCACCGAGTGAGGCCGACGCACGCGGGTGGGTCACCGCGCTCGGCGGAGTCGCCGCCGGGCAGCAGATGCTCGCGCTCACCGTGCAGGGCACCGGGCGGGCGACGGTCGTCCTGGAGGCACTGCACGTGCGGGTGGTGGAGAAGAGCGCGCCGCTCGCCTGGAACGACTTCGCGATGGGCGTCGGGTGCGGTGGCGGCGTGGGGACGGCGTCGTTCGGCGTCAACCTCGACGCCGGGCGTCCGGCGACCTCCCCGAAGTCCGGCCAGCGCGACTTCCCGTACAAGGTGAGCGAGTCCGACCCCGAGGTCTTCTACATCTTCGCGGACGCCCGTACACACAACGTGAGTTGGTACCTGGAGCTGGACTGGTCCAGCGGCAACAAACAGGGCACGGTACGCATCAACGACAACGGCCGCCCCTTCCGGACGACCGGCAACGTGGGGCGTCCCGCGTACACCTATCCGCTCGGCGACTCCGAGTGGTCACGGGACGAGTACACGCCTGACATTCCGGGCTGAGGTTGTCGGTCGTTGTCTTCCGTCCTCGTCGTACGGCGAGGACGCAAGGTTCCGGACGGCGTCGCATCAGCACTGACCGAGACCGAGCAAGGGCTGTTCGTCCTCGTCGCGCACACGGTGTGCCGCCACCAGTCCTGACCGCTCGACCTACTCAGTGACAGTGCTGGAGTCCGGCGGAAGCTCGAGATCACGGCGCCGGTACGGCACCGATCTGCTGCATCACCCCGAGGAGGTCGGGCTGGCCCCGTTCGCCGACGATCCGGCCGTCGGCCAGGTAGTAGAAGTTCATGGCCTGCACCGAGATCTTGTTGCCGCTCGCCGGGATCCCGAAGAAATCACCGTCGTGGGTTCCCCGCATGGTGAACCGCGCGGCCACGCTGTCGCCTTCGGTGACCGTCTCCTCCAGCGTCCACTGGACGTCGGGGAAGGCGCTGCGCATCATCCCGATGACTTCCAAGTACCCGTCGGGCCCCCGCAGGGGTTCCGGGTGACTTGGCGCGTGGAACACCGCGTCCGGAGAAATGACCTCGCGGGCGAGATCCTCGTTGCCCGTGTTGATGAACTCGACGAAACGGTTCATCACTGACTCGGTGGACTGCGATGGCATCTTGCTGTGCCTCTCCAGAGACGTTTGGGCGGGTACCTGCGAGCGTAACATCGAATCGATGTTCACATCGTTTCGATGTTCGCGTGCGAAGATGGACTCATGCTGGAACTCGCGATACTCGGCTTCCTCGCCGAGGGACCCCTGCCTGGACACGAGCTGCGCCGCCGCGTCTCACAGCTGACCGGCTATACGCGGCCGGTCAGTGACGGCAGCCTGTATCCGGCAATCAACCGTCTGACCAGGGCGGGCTTGATCGAGCGGCGCGCAGACCCGGCCGCGGGGGCGGCCCGGTACGTGCTCAGCCTGACCGCGGCCGGACGGGCCGACATGCTTCAGCGCCTGCGCAAGCCCGCCGACCACGAGATCACCGACTTCACCCGGTTCTACGTCGTCCTGGCCTTCCTCTCCCACCTGCCCGACGTGGCCGAACAGCACGCGGTGCTGCGCAGACGGCTGGAGTTCCTGGAAGAACCGGCGAGCTTCTTCTACGACAACGAGCGGCCCCTGCGTGCCGAGGAGATCACCGACCCCTACCGGCGGGGCATGCTGCTCACCGCCCGCGCCACCAGCCGCGCCGAACGGACCTGGCTGCGCGAGACCCTCGGCGAGGAACCGCCCGCATTCGACACCGCACGCAGCGACAGCGATCCGCACTCGCCCGCCGCTCCCGCGGGCTGACTGTCCACGGAGGTACCCCCATGCTTGCTTCCTGGTACGACGCCCAGGGACCCGCCGCCGATGTCCTGCACGTCGGCGAACTACCTGATCCCGTCCCCGGCCCCGGCGAGGTCCGCGTCCGCGTCACTGTCTCGGGCGTCAACCCCGGCGACACCAAGAAACGGCGCGGCTGGCTCGGCTCGTCCATGCCCTTCCCGCGGGTGATCCCGCACAGCGACGCCGCCGGAGTCATCGACGCCGTGGGCGACGGGGCCGGCGCCCGCCGCGTCGGACAACGGGTCTGGGTATACGGCGCCCAGTCCTACCGCCCCTTCGGCACCGCCGCCCAGTTCACCGTCGTACCCGACCACCAGGCCGCACCCCTGCCCGACCACCTCAGTGACGAGCTGGGCGCGAGCCTCGGCATCCCCGGCATCACCGCCCACCGCACCGTCTTCGCCGACGGCCCGGTCGACGGCCGACTGGTCCTGGTCCACGGAGTTCTCGGCGGCGTCGGCTCCCTGGCCGCCCAGCTCGCCCACTGGGCCGGCGCCACCGTGCTCGCCACCGTCCGCCGAACCGCCGACCTCGACCGCGTCGACCCGGCCGTCGTCTCCCACGCCGTCGCCCTGGACACCGGCGACCCCGCCGCCGCCATCCGCTCGTACGCGCCGCGGGGCATCGACCGGATCATCGAGGTCGCGCTGTCCGACAATGCCGACCTGGACAACGCCGTCGCTGCCCAGGGGGCCGTCATCGCCGCCTACGCCACCCGCACGGACCGCACGGAGATCCCCTTCTGGCCTCTGCTGTTCAACAACGTCACCCTGCGGCTGCTCGGCAGCGACGACTTCCCCGCCGAGGCCAAGCGCCAAGCCGCCCGCGACCTCACCTCCGCCGCTGCCGTCGGCGCCCTCACCGTCGCCGTCGGCGACCGTTACCCGCTGGACGACATCGCCAAGGCCCACGACCACGTCGACGCCGGCGGTGGCCACGGCCGCATCCTGCTCACCATCCCCCAATAGCGCAGACCCGGAACACTGCCCCTGCTCAACTGCTGGCCCTGTGGAGCGGCCCGTCGCGCTGCCACGGGGATGTCCCGCCCACCCGGCGCGCGTCGGTGACTTCCCGTCCTGGGAGAATGGTGTTCAACCCGCGCACGCTGAGAAGCGGCGCTTCCTCACCGTAGGAGCTCACGCACGTTGTCCCAGAAGCGCGAACACCCGGCTGCCGACGTCGCCGATCTCGGCCTGCGGTCCGACTGCGGAAGCTGCTTCGGGTTGTGCTGTGTCGCCTTGCCCTTCGCGGCCTCGGCGGACTTCGCGATCACCAAGGACGGCGGGCAGCCCTGCACGAACCTGCAGGCGGACTTCCGCTGCGGCATCCACACGCAGCTCCGCCAACGGGGCTTCTCGGGATGCACCGTCTTCGACTGCTTCGGCGCGGGCCAGAAGGTCTCCCAGGTCACCTTCAGCGGGCAGGACTGGCGCCAGGCCCCGGGCACGGCCCGGCAGATGTTCGACGTCTTCCCCGTGATGCGGCAGCTCCACGAGCTCCTCTGGTACCTGGCCGAAGCGCTGACACTGCCGCCGGCCCGCCCCGTCCACGACGACCTGCGCCGCGCGCTGGAGAAGACCGAACACCTCACCGGTGGCAGCGCCCAGGAACTCACCGAGTTGGACATGGCCGCGCACCGGAGCGACGTCAACGCTCTGCTGCTGCGCACGAGCGAACTCGTGCGGGCCAAGGTCGCGGGCCGCAAGAAGGACCGGAGGGGAGCCGATCTCATCGGCGCCAACCTCAGGGCCGCCAATCTGCAGGGCGCCAACCTCCGCGGGGCCTACCTCATAGCCGCCGACCTCAAGGACGCCGACCTCAGAGCGGCCGATCTGATAGGTGCCGACCTGCGAGACGCCGACCTGAGCGGCGCAGACCTCACCGGCAGCATCTTCCTCACCCAGTCCCAACTCAACGCGGCCAAGGGCGATGCCGCTACGAAACTGCCGCCGGCGCTTGACCGCCCCACGCACTGGTAGTCCCCTGGCCCGGGGTTGCAGGACGGCCACCACGAGTCGACGGGCCCGGTGGGTTCGCCTCGGCGCCACCGAGGCTGACTTGGAGTCCCGTTCCGTTGAAGTCATGCAGGTCACTCGTCCCAGTCGAACGTGAACTGGCCCGTGGAGGTATCGCGGATGACGTCACAGCGGACGGGCACCAGTGAGAACTCCGCTGCCACCCATCCGGCGATCGCCGGAGCAAGGGCCGCCTCTGCGTAGTCGGCCTCGACGATCTGCAGCGACCTGACCGAGATCAGGACGTAAGGACTGGTGTCGACGAGCTCGATACCTCCGGTTACTTTGCCCAGGCCGAGCCGCAACCAGGCAAGTTCACGTTCGTTGAGGGCCAGCCGGTTCCCGTAGTAGGCGTTGTCGACTTCGGAAGCGTCCAGCCAGACCCGGTCGCTGACGGGCGCACCTACGGTCGGCGGGGTCGTCAGGCGGGTGGCCTCGGCTGCGATGCCGAGAAACAGCCCGAAGCCGCTCTTCTGCACCTTGAATCGATAGGTCCGCATTCGCCCTCATCGGTGTCGTGGGCCTGGGTGTCGATCGTCGAGGCAACGCGAACAGATGCGGATGCGGGCGATGCTCGTGAAGGGCACAGGCCGCCTGAAGCGACCGCCGCATCGTCAGGTACGAACGGCGAATCGTCTACTCGCCCTGGTCGGCCTCTGCGGGTTCGGGCCGCCAACGCGCGCGCAGCACGCCGTCGTTGTCGGGCATGACAGCGGTGTACAGCGGCAGGTCCTCGCCCTCATACAGAGAGATGAGTACGGCAGCGGAGGCCGCGGATATCCGGGAGGCCAGTTCCGGGAACGCCTCCTCGTCGCAGATGGCGTTGTGGATACGGCCGTCCCCGTCCTGCCAGACGCCCTCGACGAGACCGTCTGCGGGGAAGGAGGCGAGAACCGCGTCAATGTCGGAGGACAAGGGTGGCCGCACAGCCAGACGAGCACGGGGAGCAATACCGGCGCGAACCGTATCGATGGTGTCGATGGTGAGGAGGTGCCAGCGCGTCGCCCCTTCGACGTACGTCTCTTCCAGGACCCCGGCGCGGCCGGAGACAATCGCCGGGCCCAGACCGTCCCAGAAGCCGTCGTCTCCCGGCCGCGGAACGTGTGCCCCCTCAGTCCGCGAGTCGAAGTCGTACGGGGAGGCAGTCACGCGCTCAGGGAACAGGCCGAGCGCACACGTCCGGGCGAGCGCCTCCTCGCAGGGGCGGTTGCTGCCGACGTAGAGGTACTGGTCCCAGCCCACGTGGACCGCGAACACGTCCTCGACTTCCAGCCCGCACCATGCCCCGTTGCCGCGCAGCATGCCTCTGACCAGTTCAAGACCGGTGTGGAGCGGCACCTGGGCCCCGTCATGGAAGCCGGGCGGAAGACTCGGGCCTTCTGCGGTGTTGAGGGCGGGCGGGAAGAGTCCGTCCAGTCCGTAGCCGTCCACCGGAGGTTCGGCCCCGAAGTGCGCGAGGGAAGGGACCCCCGGTTCACGGATGGCCAGGTGATCGACGCCGGTTTCCGTGGCAAACGCCGCGACCGCCTGAAGATACGCGGCCTCGACCTCACCATGGTCGCTGTCGGTGTCCTCCATGCCGGTGTAGCGCCCGTGTTCGTCACGATCGGCGGGGTCGTACTTCGTGACGCGGTAGACGTAGGCCAGCATGGCCACATCTTGTCTCACACGTCTCTCCTCAGGCCGAGGAATTTTCACACACGCTGAGACACAAGGCCGCCACCCCGGAAGTGCTGAGGCTGCTCCGCTGCACGTCGCTCTGCCCCGGCCGCATAAGGTCAATTTCCGTACGTCTGGCAAGTTTCGGCAAGTTCCTCGCTCCACGGCGCAGTCGCGGGCAAGCTCGGGCACAGAGATCGTTACCGGCGTCCGAGGAGGACACCATGGCCCTGCGTAGGCTCGGTAAGGACCCGGAGAGTCCCAGTGGCGGCTCTCCCACCATCTACCTCGACGAGGAGAAGGACAGCTACCTCGTGCAGGGGCTGAAGGTGGAGGACATCGAGCGCCTCCGGCAGATGGACATCCCCGGTCATGAGTCGGTGGTGGAGATCCCTCGGCGCATGGTGCAGTTCTTCCTGGAGGTGAAGAAGGCTGATGAGGACCCCGACGTTTGAGGAACTGTTCCGCGACTGCCTGCGGACGGCCGTTCATCTGGAGATGCGCGACGCCTACATGAAGTCGGACCCGGCCTTCATCGACTGGAAGGCCGGTACGACACTCGACCCGACCGAGCGCTGGGGCGACTGGCACAGCATCGTCACGGAGGCGACCTCGCGAGGCGTCGAGGTTCGCCGGGCCCGCGTCGTGTCGACGCCCGTCAGCGAGTACATCCGCTTCGAGTACGACGTGACGGACGGACTGAACATCGCCGCCGGCGAAGACGTGCGCTGGTTGTCTCGGCGAGACGCAACGGGCCTCGCGCTTCCGGCCAACGACTTCTGGCTCTTCGACTCCAGCCTCGTCCTCGTCAACCACTTCGACGGCGAAGGCGAGAACATGGAGATGGAACTCACGGAAGACCCTGAGGTGGCGAAGCTTTGTGAGTCGGCCTTCGAGGCCGTGTGGGCGCGAGCGACACCGCACGCAGAGTTCCAGCCGACCCAGTCGGCCTGACAGCTCGAACAGCATCATCGCAGCGACATGACATCGCCGTCTTCGAGCGTTCAGGAAGCCCGCAGGGCCCTGGGGAAACGCCTGAGTGAAATCCGGCTCGAAGCCGGGCTCACCAAGCGGGCGTTGGTCGGCAGTCTCGGCTGGCACGAGTCGAAGTGTTCGCGCTTCGAGAGCGGCACGCGTCCGCCCTCGGAGCGCGATCTTCGTGCGTGGGCCGCCGCTTGCGGTGCGGAGAACGCGGCCGAGGATCTCGTTTCGACAGCCCGTGGCATCGAGGGCATGTACGTCGAGTGGCGCCGGTTGGAGCGCACCGGCCTGAAGCAGGCCCAGGAGTCCGTCGTCCCGCTGTGGGAACGCACTCAGCGTTTCCGCATTTACTCGCCGTGGCTCATTCCCGGCCCCATTCAGACGGCCTCGTACATCACCGCGCTGCTCACCTCCATTCGCGACCGTCGCGGCTTCATCGATGACGTGCCGGCGGCCGTCAGGGTGCGTGTGGAGAAGCAGCAGATCGTCTACCGCGACCACACGTTCGCGGTCCTCCTGGAAGAGGGAGCGCTCCGAAAGCGCATAGGCGGAACAGAGGTGATGGCCGGTCAACTCGGCTATCTGCTCAGCGTTATGGCGCTGCCCTCGGTGAGCCTCGGCATCATTCCCGAGGACGCCGACCGTTCCAGCCTCTGGCCTGTCGAGGGCTTCTTCCTGTACGACGACCACACGGTCCACGTCGAACTCGTCTCGGCCCACCTCGCCGTCACGCAGAAGCACGAACTTGCCATGTATGCCCAGACGTTCACGGATCTGGCCGAACTTGCCGTGTACGGCCCGGCGGCACGCGAAATCATCACGGCAGCCATCGAATCCCTGGAGTGAACGCCGGGCAAGTTCCGGCACACTCATAGAGCCCCTCCCGTCGCCCTTCCTAGCGTTACTGGCACGACTGGAAGACGTGTACTGAAGGGGCGAAACGGTGATCACTGTGGCAAGTAGTGGCAAGGCATCGAGAGCAACCGACGGCCCGGGAACCGAAGTTCACCCGGTCGACGTCGAGACGATCTCGGAGAGCACGGGGACTGCCCTCGCCATGCAGATGGCCACCTCGACCCGCAAGGACATGGACGTGTCCCTGCCGGAGATCATCGGGCACCTCAACCTTCTGCTTGGCGAGGATCTGGGAGCCGACGAGGACGAGGAGGTCCGGGAGTTGTTCCACAGGACGTATAGGCTCCTCGACTTGAAGAATCGTCCGACCGCAGAGACCCCGTCGTTCGGCGCCTTCATCTATCTCCGGGATGCCGCCGACCTCACACGAAAGCTCCTGTGGATCTACACCCAGCGCCACGGGCTCGATGCCCCGTGAGTGTCCGTGAGGACAAACCGGCATCCCGTCAGTCCGCGACCGCCTTCACGGCCACCTGGTCGGCGCCCCGATGAGCCCTCGGAACCGACAACTCGCCTATGTGGCAAGCCTCCTGGCACTCGGCGGTTCGATCTGCGCACGAACGAGTTCACTGAACGAGCCACGTCGGCCAACTTCAGGCCACACCCACCACATGGGGCTGATCCTCAGTGCCAACGTGCCGAAGTAACCATCAAACCGAAGGAAGATGAGGACCATGAAGCACGAGTACGAGGCCAAGTTCCTCGACATCGACGTCGCCGCGCTCCAGGCCAAGCTCACCGGCCTGGGCGCCACACAGACCTTCCCCCGTACCCGCCTCACCCGGAAGATCTTCGAGAACGACGCCCTCGAATCCGGCCAGTGGATCCGGCTGCGCGACGAGGGCACACGCTCCACGCTGACGCTCAAGCACGTCACCGACGCCACACGCATCGACGGCACCACCGAGATCGAGACCGAAGTCGCCGACCTGGACGCCATGGCCGACATTCTGCGCGGCCTCGGCCTGCGAGAGGTCCGCTACCAGGAGAACTACCGCGAGGAATGGCAACTGGGCGAGGTCGCCTTCGACTTCGACACCTGGCCGGACCTGCCCACCTTCGTCGAGATCGAAGGCCCCGACGAAGCATCGGTCCGTCAGGCGGCCGCGTTGCTCGACCTCGACTACACCGCTGCGCGCTTCGGCAGCGTCGACGAGATCTACAAGAGCGAAGCCGGCCGCGACATCCTCGCCGAACCCACGCTTCTCTTCGCCAACGCCGACGCCGACCGGACCGCCGCCCCGGCGGCAACGGGCCACGCCGACTGAACAGGGCAGCGTCATGCGCAGTTGGGGTACCCGCCTGATCACTCGCCATGCGGAACCCCTGAACCTCGTCGGCGCACGCGCCTGGGAGCTGTCTCTTTGGCGTTCGGTGACGGGACGGTGCCGGCCTGGAGCCGGACCTGACACATCCGCCCGATGAAGGTCCGCTCACTGCACGCCTCCCTCACAAGGCTGCTTGCCCCGCCTCTATGATCGACCGGCCGCAGAACGACAAGAGGTGGAGTGCGTGATGCCTGGTCAGGTGACCGCAGTGAGCCGTAACGAGGGGTACTCGTTCAGCAAGCCCAATCGCGATTCCATCAGGCTGCTCACGGGGCTCGGAGTGGAAGGAGACGTTCACGCAGGTGAGACGATCCGCCACCAGTTCCGCATGACCTACGAACCGGACCTGCCCAACCTGCGCCAGGTCCACCTGATGCACGAGGAACTCTTTGACGAACTCGCGCTCAAGGGCTTCGAGGTCTCTGCGGGCCAGCTCGGCGAGAACATCACCACGCGCGGGGTGGACCTGTTGGGCCTGCCCACCGGCGCCCTGCTCCATCTCGGGGAGCAGGCGGTGCTCGAGGTGACCGGACTGCGCAACCCGTGCTCGAAGATCAACGACTTCCGCAAGGGGCTGCTCGGTGAGGTCTTCGCCATGGACCCCTTGTCCGGCGAGTTCACGTTCAAGTGTGGCGTCATGACTGTGGTCCGCTGTGGAGGGACCGTCCGCCCCGACGATTCCATCCGGGTCGAGCCCCCGCTACCCCCTCACCGCCCGCTGGAACGGGTCTAGGTTCTCGCCCTCGGGGCCTCCCGTGACGAAGGAGCCCTGCCCCACTTCCAGTCGCAGCCGCCCTTCGGCGCGTCAGTGCCAGGAGGCGACGGCGCGTGCTGGTGCTGGCGGCTCACTTCCACCTCGCCCTCGACACCCGCGACATTCACACGATCCCGATCCCGATCCCGGTCCCGGTCGGGGGTGGCGTCCGATGAGCGGCGCGAGGGTCAGGACTCCCTGGTGACGGGACCCGATAAACGACCAACGCCCCTACAGGACACGTCGGTTGGTGCCGCGTCTGCCGCGATATCGACCGAGACAGCGCGCCCGGGTGTCTTACGGACCCGTGACGTGCCGGGCGTGGACCTCCGGCTCGGCGGGTGGGTCGCCCTAGCGTGGGGCTCATGCGTGTACTGGTCACCGGCGGTGCCGGGTTCATCGGGTCCCATGTCGTCGAGGCGCTGGCGGCGAGTGGGCACGAGTCCGTCGTGTTCGACGTGCGGGAGCGGGCGGGCGACGACGTCCGGGACGGGGAGGCGGTGCGCGGCGCCCTGGCCGGGGTCGACGCCGTGTGCCATCAGGCGGCCATGGTCGGCCTCGGCACCGGCTTCGCCGACGCGCCCGACTACGTCTCCCACAACGACCTGGGTACGGCGGTGCTGCTCGCCGCCATGACGGACGCGGGCGTACGACGCCTCGTCCTCGCGGGGTCGATGGTCGTGTACGGGGAGGGACGGTACGAGTGCGAGGGGCACGGGGTGGTGCGACCAGGGCCACGGGACGTCGCCGATCTCGCGGCCGGGCGCTTCGAGCCCCTGTGCCCGGTGTGCGGCGCGCAGTTGACGCCGGGACTGGTGGGCGAGGACGCCCCGGTCGACCCGCGGAACGTGTACGCGACGACGAAACTCACCCAGGAACATCTGGCGGCGGCATGGGCGCGGGCGACGGGCGGGGCGGCCGTCTCGCTGCGCTACCACAACGTGTACGGGCCCCGGATGCCCCGGGACACTCCGTACGCCGGTGTGGCCTCCTTCTTCCGTTCGGCGCTCGCGCGCGGGGAGGCTCCGCGGGTGTTCGAGGACGGGCGGCAGCGGCGGGACTTCGTGCACGTACGGGATGTCGCGACCGCCAACGTCACGGCGCTGGAGGCGAGTTCGGCGGACGGCGCGCTGACCGCGTACAACACCGGCAGCGGCGAGCCGCACACCGTCGGTGAGATGGCGCGGGCGCTCGCCGCCGCATACGGCGGGCCGGAGCCCGTGGTCACCGGGGAGTACCGGCTGGGCGACGTCCGGCACATCACCGCCGACTCGTCGCGGCTGCGGGCCGAGCTGGGCTGGAAGGCGGAGGTGGGGTTCGGGGAGGGGATGCGGGAGTTCGCGGGGGCGGAGTTGCGCGGAGGCTGAGCCCGGGCCGCCTTGGCCGCTCAGCCGAGTAGGGGTAGGTACCGGCGAGGTAGTCGCCGATCTGCTGCCGCATGCCGGGTGGGTGTCGTACTGGTCGAGGTCGGCCGGCTGGACGAAGCGAATGCCATCGGCCTCGTCATTGATCGTGGGCTCCGGGCAGGTCGAGGGGTGGCAGCACGTCGAGGACGAAAGAGCCCAAGTCCAGTGGCCGCCAGGTACTACTGCGCAGACAGCGAGAACGGCGACCACGTCGATGACCCGTCCGAGGACGCGTTGTTCGAGCTGATCGGCGAGCTCAACGACCAGGACAACACGTTCGTCGACATCCAGCCTGACCAGGACGATCCCGCATGGTTCGCCTCCGTCGCGGTCCTCGACGAGGCGGATACGACATCGTCCGCCGCGACACGGCTCGCCACGAGCATCACGTGAGCAGCGAGAACCGTACCGACCGGATCGCGGGCGACCTCACCAAATGGATGGCCGCCCGCGCGATCCAAAACACGGCCTAGCGGATCGTCAGCGTTGAGGACCGCCTGCCCGTCCGCCGGGAGCGCCTCGACGAGCTCGCCCTTGGCCTGGGCGATCGGCGTACGGGTGATGGGCGGTGCGTACGGGTGAATGCGGCAATCGGTACGATGCCGCAGCTCACCGCAGTTCAACGCCGTACGCATCACCGGGGGATCGTCGTGTTCGGAATCGTCAGGCCCTGCCGTCACCGGCTCGGCGAGAGTCTCACCACTCAGTGGATGGCCCATTTGTGCGGGCTGTGCCTCGCGCTGCGGAAGGACCACGGGCAGTTCGCGAGGATCGTCACGAACTATGACGGCTTGTTGATATCGGTTCTGACGGAAGCTCAGGCCGAGCGGGCCGGTGGCGGGCGGCGTACGGCGGGGCCCTGTCCGTTGCGCGGAATGCGTACCGCGTCCGTCGCGCACGGTGAGGGGGCACGGCTCGCGGCCGCCGTTTCGCTGGTGCTCGCCTCCGCCAAGGTACGCGACCATGTCGCCGACGGGGACGGGGTCCTGGCCCGCAAGCCGGTGGCGCTCGCCGCGCGCCGGGTCGCCACGAGCTGGGGCCGGGCCGGGGAGCGGACCGGCTCGGACGTCGGCTTCGACACCGCCCTGCTCGTCGACGCCGTGGACCGGCAGATCGGCATCGAGGCGCTGGCGGGGCCGGGAACGCCCCTTTTGACAGTCACCGAACCCACCGAGACCGCGACCGCCGCCGCCTTCGCGCACACCGCGGTCCTCGCCGGCCGGCCGGGCAACGCCGAACCGCTCGCCGAGGCCGGACGCCTCTTCGGACGGCTCGCGCATCTCCTGGACGCCGTGGAGGACAGGGGAGCTGACGCCGCGTCGGGTGCCTGGAACCCGCTCACCGCGACCGGGACTCCGCTCACGGAGGCCCGGCGGCTCGCCGACGACGCCGTGCACGGGATACGGCTCGCGCTGCGGGAGGCGGAATTCACGGACGCGAAGCTCGCGCACCGGCTGCTCGTGCACGAGCTGCGCACCTCCGTGGACAGGGCCTTCGGCACCGCCTCCTGCGCCCACGGGCCCGCGCCGACGGCAGCGATGCCGGGCGGACCGTACGCCCCGCCCGGCGGCCCGTGGAACCCGCTGCCCCCGGAGCCGCCCCGCCGCGACCGGCGCGGGCTGCTCGCCGGGTGCGCGGTGTGGGCGGGACTCGCCTGCACGTGCCAGATGTGCTGCGGGCACTTCGACGACCCGTGGAGCGGTCAGCGCCGGGAAGGACTGTGCACCAACGCCGACTGCAGCGGTTGCAGTGACTGCTGCAGCTGCTGTGACTGCTGCGGGAATTGTTGCGGGAGCTGCTGCGGTGGCGACGGGTGCGACTGTGGCTGCGACTGCTGACCTGTCTGCGCCTGATCTCGTCGATCCGCGCCATGGGCGGGTCGACGCCCGGAAGCTTTGCCTACTCCTTTAGAGGTCGTTTTATCCCGTTGTTTCATCCCGGGATGCGAATTTGATCCGGTGATGTCGGGTCGCGCCAGGAGATGGTGTTCTCGCCGGTGAGGCG
>NZ_JBIRRV010000038.1:0-39158 GCF_044333925.1 Streptomyces sp. NPDC020898 | reverse complement strand
TACATTCCGAACCCGGAAGCTAAGCCTCACAGCGCCGATGGTACTGCAGGGGGGACCCTGTGGGAGAGTAGGACACCGCCGAACAAATATTGCGAAAACCCCCGCACTCTTGAGTGCGGGGGTTTTCTGCGTTCTGGGTCATTTAGGGTCCTTGCTATGCGCTATGACCTTGTCATCTTCGACAACGACGGTGTTCTTGTCGACAGTGAGTCGATCTCCAATAACCTGCTGGCCGCCTATCTCACCGAGCTGGGGCATCCGACCTCCTACGAGGATTCCCTCCGCGACTACATGGGCTCTGCCATGCACCGCGTCCACGATCTGGTGGAGGAGCGGAGTGGGCGGCGGTTGCCGGACGGCTTCGACGATGTCTTTCATGCTCGGGTGTTCGCTGCCTTCGAGCGGGAGTTGAGGCCGGTGGCCGGCGTGGTCGACGTACTGGAGAAGTTGGGGGTGGAGGGGGTGCCGTTCTGCGTGGCTTCCTCTGGGAGTCATGAGCGGATTCGGGTGGGGCATCGGACTACTGGGCTTGAGCGGTGGTTCGAGGGTGGGCGGGTTTTCAGTGCGGATGATGTGGGGCGGGGGAAGCCGGCGCCCGATCTGTTTCTCTACGCGGCCGAGCGTATGGGGGTGGCGGCTGCGAGGTGTGTGGTGGTGGAGGACAGCCCGTTGGGGGTGCAGGCTGCTGTTGCGGCCGGGATGGATGTCCTCGGGTTCACCGCTATGACCCCTGCCGAGCGGCTGGCCGGGGCCACTCGACTCTTCGGCAGCATGGGGGAGTTGAGTGAGTTGGTCGTTTGAGGTCGGGCATGGGGCGGCGCTGACATTTGTCATCCCCGGGTCTGGATGATCGTTTCTGTTGGTGGGGTGAGGGTGGCCGCGAGGCTTGGGGGATGACCTCGAACCCAGCTTCCCTTCGCCGGAGCTTTCTGCCGCTGGTTCTCGATGTGGCGGTGCCCGTCGGGTCGTACTACGTGTTCAAGGACGGGCTCGGGATGAGTACCGTCGCCGCGCTCGGGTGGAGCAGCGCCGTGCCCGCGGTGCGGACCGGGTGGAGTGCCGTGCGGGAGCGGGCGGTCAATGGGATGGCCGCGCTCATCCTCGTCGTCAACGTTGTCGGGGTGGTGCTCAGTTTTGTCGCCGGGGATGCGCGGCTGATGCTGGTGAAGGACAGCGGGATCAGCAGTGTCGTCGGGATCGGGGTGCTGGTGTCGGTCCGGCTGGGGCGGCCGATGATGACCGCGGGGATGAAGCCGTTCCTCGTCAAGGGGGATCTGGAGCGCGCTGCCGCCTGGGAGCGGCTGGCTCAGGGGTCCTTGCGGTTTCGGCGGGCCGAGCAGACCTTCTCGGTGGTGTGGGGCGTTGTTCTGGTGGGTGAGTGCGTTGCGCGGATCGTGGGGGTGTACGTCTTTTCCGTCGACACCATGGTCTGGCTCGGCAATGTCGTGATGGTGGTGGCGGTGGTGGGGGCCGTGGTGGTGGGTGGCGTGTTGGCTGTCGAGCCCATGAAGCGGATGCTCCGCGATGAGGTTTCTCTGCGTAGTGGCGCCGGCGCCGGTGTTGGTGCCGGTGTCCGTACTTGGTGTGGTGGTGTGAGTGCTCAGGGTGATTGACGGGGTGTCGTCCCCTGGGTCGGTTCAAAGATGAGCAGAATTCATCTTCTGAATCGTCTACCCACGAGTAGGCCTGGGCCATACGCTCGCGGCCATGACAGATGTGCTGCGGCGCGGCAGAGCCTCGCTGGCGTTCAGCTTTTTCGCCCAGGGCGTCGCCTTCGCGCTGCTCGTGACGCGGATCCCGGCCATCCAGGACCGGTACGGGATATCCGACGCATTGCTGCCCGCCTTCCTGGCCGCCGTGCCGGTGCTGGCCGGGGTCGGCAGTGTCTGCACCGAGCACCTGGTCAAGCGGGTGCCGCCCAGCCTCGTACTGAGGTGGTCGCAGCCCGTCGTACTGCTGGCGTTGCTCGGAGTCGGCGCCGGTGACCATGTGGCCGAAGTGGCAGTGGCGCTGGGGGCGTTCGGGCTGGCCGTCGGGGCGCTCGACGCGTCGATGAACATGCTCGGGGTGAGCCTGCAGCGGGTGTACGGGCGCAGCATCATGCTCGGGTTCCATGCGGTGTACAGCCTGGGCGGGATCGTGGGGGCCTCGCTGGCCTGGGTCGGTGCGCACTGGCATCTCGACCTCTTCGTGTCCTACCTGCCTGTGGTGGTTGTGCTGTTGCCGGCCGCGCTGGTCGGGAGCCGGTGGTACGTCGATGCGCGGGACGCTCGTGATGGTGCCGGTGACGTGAAGGTGGATGCGGTTGCGGCCGCGGCCACGAGGGCTTCCGGTGAGTCGGGTGATGGGGGTGGTTCGGGGCCCATCGTCTTCAAGATGCTGCTGCCGCTGTGTCTGGTGATGACCTTCGCCTACATCGGGGACTCGACCGTCTCCAACTGGAGTGCGAAGTATCTGCAGGACGTGCTCGGGAGCTCGGAGCAGCTCGCCACCGTGCCGTACAACGTGTACATGGTGACGACTCTTGTCGGGCGGGCCATCGGGGACCTCGGGGTACGGAGGTTCGGGGCCGTGGCCGTCGTGCGGGCGGGGGCGGTGGTGGCGGCGCTCGGGTTCGGTGTGGTGGCCGTGGCGCCGGGGGCCTGGGTCGGGATGCTCGGGTTCACGTTGCTGGGGCTCGGGCTGTGTGTGATCGTGCCGCAGACTTTCGCGGCGGCTGGACGGCTTTTCCCCGGGGCTTCCGACGCCGCCGTCGCGCGGCTCAACATCTTCAACTATGTGGGGTTCTTGATCGGTTCGCCCTTGGTGGGGGCGCTGGGCGACCTGTGGAACTATCGCGGAGCGATGCTGGTTCCGATGGTGTTGGTCCTGGTGACGTTGAGGTATGCGGGGTCGTTCGATCCGGGGCTGGCCCGATACGGTGACGGGCATGAGCGGCCGCGCACAGCTGATGTGGGACGAGGCAGTAACGGGCTATGACTTCGGTCCGGATCACCCGATGGATCCGGTCCGGCTCGCCCTGACCCGGCGACTTGTCGAGGCCTTCGGGCTGGACCGGGATGTGGATGTCGTCTCGGCGAAGCCGGCCGGGGAGTCGACGCTGCGGCTGGTGCATCGTGAGGACTACATCGAGGCGGTCAAGGCTGCCTCGGCTGATCCGGGGGCGGCCGACTCGGCGTACGGGCTGGGGACCGTCGATGATCCGGCCTTCGCCGGGATGCACGAGGTGTCCGCGTTGATCGCGGGGCAGTCCGTGGGGGCCGCTGAGGCGGTGTGGCATGGGGACGCGCTGCACGCCGTCAACTTCGCTGGCGGGTTGCATCATGCGATGCCGGGGGGTGCGTCCGGGTTCTGTATCTACAACGATGCTTCGCTGGCCATCGCCCGGTTGCTGGAGCTCGGGGCCGAGCGGGTCGCCTATGTGGATGTGGACGTCCATCACGGGGACGGGGTCCAGGCCGCGTTCTGGGAGGACCCGCGGGTTCTGACGATCTCGCTGCACGAGCATCCGCGCACGCTGTTTCCGCAGACCGGGTGGCCTGAGGAGACGGGGGCGGAGGGGGCGGGGGAGGGGAGCGCCGTCAATGTGGCGCTGCCGGCCGGGACCGGGGACGCGGGGTGGCTGCGGGCCTTTCACGCGGTCGTGCCTGAGCTGATCGCGGACTTTCGGCCGCAGGTGCTTGTCACCCAGCACGGGGCGGACACCCACTTCGAGGATCCGCTCGCGCATCTCGCCGTGTCGTTGGACGCGCAGCGGGCTGTGCAGGTCGCCTGTCATGAGCTTGCGCACGAGTACGCGGACGGGAAGTGGGTCGCCCTGGGGGGCGGTGGATATGCGGTGGTGGAGGTCGTACCGCGGTCCTGGACGCACCTGGTGGCGATTGCTGCGGGGCGGGAGGTTGAGCCTGCGGCGGTGATTCCGGAGGGGTGGCGGCAGGAAGTGTTCGCTCGTACGCGGCAGTTGGCGCCGGCGCGGATGACGGATGGGCGGTGGCCTGTTGCCTGGGCCGACTGGGAGGCGGGGTACGACCCCGCGGATCGGTTGGATCAGGCGGTTATTGCGGCTCGGCGGGCGGTTTTTCCGTTGCGGGGGTTGTTGGCGTAGGGGGGTTGGGGGTGGTTTCCTCGCCCCCGCCGCCCCTACCCGTCCCATCCCTGGGGCTGCCGCCCCAGACCCCGCTGTCGGCCCTGAACGGGCCTTGTCCTCAAACGCCGGACAGGCTGGAGGTGCGGGCCGGCGCTCCAAGAGGTACCGCCCGGGCGTGAGAGGTACTGCCCGCGCTCGGGAGGTACCGCCTGGGCTGAGAGATACCGCCTGCGCTGGAGAAGCGGTGGGGGCGGGTCGGTGGGAGAGAAGCTGGCGCTGAACGGGCCTCGTCCTCGGACGCCGGACGGGCTGGAGGTGCGGGCCGGCGCTTGAGAGGTACCGGCCGCGGTCAAGAGGTGCCGCCTGGGCTGGAGATGTCGGCCCGCGTGGGGTGTGTCCCGTTGCGCCAACTGTGGGGGTTTTTGGGGTTTTCGGGGTGAGGGGCATAGGCATCCGTCAGCATCGGGGGTGTGTTGAGTGCCGGGGCGTTGCGTGCCCATCTGCTGGCTGCCCGGCTTGCCGGGGTCGTGGCCACTTCGCGGGAGGAGAGTCTGCGGAGTTATCGGCTTTTCGCTGCTCGTGATCCCCGGGTGCTGATCGGACTCGATCCCGAGTGGGCGTGGCAGCAGCGGGACTTGATCGGGTTGATGGCCGACAGGTGTGGGGTTTCGGCCGATCCGCGGCACACCTCGGGGTGTGATGTGATCGATCCGGAACGGACGCTCGCGGCCCTCGATGCCTTCGCCGGGCGACTCTCCGCAGTCGCGCGGAAGCGGGCGCCCGTGCTTCTTGGCACCGGTCACCCGCACCGACTGCTCGGTTTCTACGCCGCTCTGGCGGACGCCCTGTCGGCGGCGGGATGTGCCGTCCTCACCCCGGCGCAGGGTAGCTCTGTCGACATAACGACCCGGTTCGGCCTACGCACGTACAACCTTGACTACGTACGAGGAGTCGCCTTCGTGCGGAAACCGGGGGTCCTGGCCGCCGGGCGTGAGCCCGGCGCACACACGCACTCGCCTCTCCCGGTTCGGACCGCTCTGGCGGCCGTTGCCGAGGCCGGCGGGGCGCTCCCGGAGCTCGTCATCGGGGACCACGGATGGGTCTGCGGTGCAGGTCAGCTGGGGTTCGAGGCGATCGGGCTGGCCGATACGGACGACCCCGCACTGTTCGTCGGAGAGGCCGAGGGGCGCGTGTCCGTCGTCGTTCCACTTGATGACGCTGTGCGGTCTGATTACTACCGGCCGATTACCCGCTACGTACTCAATCGAGCGTGTCTGTCACAGTAGGCCGCCGATGGGTGCACCTCTTCCCCACTCGCATCACCCGCCCCTACATTGGGGAGTGAGCACGCAGCGACGAAGAGTCACCGGAAGGGGAAGCCGGTGGCCGGGTCGAGTGCGGAAGGTTCAGGTGTGTCATGGCTGCAGCTGGCGAGAGGCCTCTGAACGAGGTTCAGTTCCTTACCGTGGCGGAAGTCGCCTCGGTGATGCGAGTGTCGAAGATGACCGTGTACCGGTTGGTGCACAGCGGTCATCTGCCCGCGATTCGGGTGGGGCGGTCCTTCCGCGTCCCCGAGCAAGCGGTTCACGAGTACCTCCGCGAGAGCTATGTGGGGGTGGAGACAGCCTGACGGCGGTCGAGGGGGGCGGATGGGGATCCTCAGGGCACAGGACTCACAGGGTTTACAGGGCTCACTGTGTTCTACCGGATCCCCCCTGATCTCCTCGATTCTCCTCGATTACGACCTCAGCGCTCGGACGGGTAGGCTGGCCCCTTGTAGGTCGTATGGGCCCATGGCGCCCAACGCCGAGTGATGAGAAGTGAGCGAGGGTAGTCGTGGGCTCTGTTATCAAGAAGCGGCGCAAGCGGATGGCCAAGAAGAAGCACCGCAAGCTGCTGAAGCGCACGCGTGTTCAGCGTCGCAACAAGAAGTAGTCCGATCGCGAGATCAGGACTACTACTGTTCCGCGACGCTGCTAGAGCGCGAGCGCGAGTGTGAAGGCTGTGGCCCCCCACCGGTATCCGGTGGGGGGCCACAGTCGTGTTGCGCCTGTGGCCGTCGTAGCTTGTGTGTACGACTGCGTGGCAGATGGCTCTTTCCGATCGTACGTATGGAGTCGTCGTGACTTCATGCATCGGGCGGTCATCACAGCGCAACAACAACCCGCTAGGTTGGGCCCCACACGGGAAACACGGCTGGAAGGAAGGCGCTGATCTTGGGCAAGGTCGTGCTCGTGACCGGAGTGGCCCGTCAGCTGGGGGGCCGGTTCGTACGACGGATCCAGCGTGACCCGCAGGTGGACAGGGTCATCGCCGTGGACGCGGTGCCGCCCGAACATCATCTGGGTGGCGCCGACTTCATCCAGGCCGACATCCGGCAGCCCACCATCGCGCGGGTGCTCGCCGAGACGAACGCCGACACGGTCGTACACCTGGACGTGACGGGCATCGCGCTGGGCAGCGGCAGCCGGACCACGGTCAAGGAGACCAACGTCATCGGCACCATGCAGCTGCTGGGTGCCTGTCAGAAGTCCCCCGCCGTGAAGCGGCTGGTCGTCAAGTCCAGTACCAACGTGTACGGGTCCGCGCCCCGGGATCCGGCCGTCTTCACCGAGACCACCCCGCCCAAGTCGCTGCCCAGCGGCGGCTTCGCCAAGGACGCGGTCGAGGTCGAGGGGTACGTACGGGGGTTCGCGCGGCGGCGACCCGACGTCGCCGTGTGTGTGCTGCGGTTCGCCAACATCCTGGGGCCGACCGCGGACTCGCCGCTCGCCCAGTACTTCGCGCTGCCTGTCCTGCCGACCGTCCTGGGCTACGACCCGCGGCTCCAGTTCGTGCACGAGGACGATGTCATCGAGGTCCTGCGCATCGCCTCGCACGACCCGGAGCGCGGGACGCTCAACAGCGGCACGTTCAACATCGCCGGCGACGGGGTCCTGCTGCTGTCGCAGTGCTCCCGGCGGCTCGGGCGGCCCACCGTGCCACTGCTGCTGCCCGCGGTCACCTGGGCCGGCTCGCTGGTGCGTACGCTGGGTATGACGGACTTCTCGCCCGAGCAGATCCGGCTGCTCACGCACGGCAGGGTCGTGGCGACGAACCAGATGCGCGAGACGCTGGGCTACCAGCCGAAGTTCACGACCGCCGAGACGTTCACGGACTTCGCCCGCGGTCGCGGTCCCGGTCTGCTGCCGCCCGAGGCCCTCGCGGGGGCCGTCGACCGGATCGCCGCGCTGCCCTTCGTACCCTTCGCGGGCCGCGGCGGCACCACGGCCGTGACGACGACGGCCACGGACACGATCCCGACCACGACAGCGACCTGACGGAGACGGCACCCCCGACGCAGACAGACACCTGAGGCGGACGGTCGCCCGAAGCCGTACGCCACCTGAACCGCAGAGGGTCACCCGACGCAGAGCGCCAACCGAGGAGCGCATCAACGATGGCGGATGCCAAGGTCATTCCGTTCGACGACGACAGGTCCCGCGCGGGCGCCGTAGCGCGGCCGTCGCGCCGCCGGGGCGCGGGGAGCAGCCGGCGCAAGAGCGAATCGGCTGTGGTCCGCGAGGTCCAGCCCCTGCCGGGACGCCTGCGCGCGCAGGATGATGTCCAGGTGACGCGAGAGCAACAGCCGCCCCAGCAGCCCCAGGGCCAGCCCGAGCACCAGTCCCCGTCTCCCTCCGCGGGCGGCGGTGTCGTCGGCGGCCTGGAGAGGCGGGTCGCGGGCGGCCTGTCCTTCCTGCGGCGCCGGCTCACCGGGGACTACGAGGTCGACGAGTTCGGCTATGACGCCGAGCTCACCGACCAGGTCCTGATGTCGCTGGTGCGCCCGCTGTACGAGAAGTACTTCCGGGTCGAGGTCAAGGGCATCGAGAACATCCCGGCGGAGGGCGGCGCCCTGATCGTCGCCAACCACTCCGGGACGTTGCCGCTGGACGGCGTGATGATGCAGGTCGCCGTGCACGACAACCATCCGGCGGGCCGTCATCTCCGGCTCCTCGCGGCGGACCTGGTCTTCATGCTGCCGGTGGTCAACGAGCTGGCCCGCAAGGCTGGTCACACCCTGGCCTGCGCCGAGGACGCGGAACGGCTCCTGGAGCGCGGCGAACTCGTCGGTGTGATGCCGGAGGGCTTCAAGGGCATCGGCAAGCCGTTCAGCGAGCGGTACAAGTTGCAGCGCTTCGGCCGCGGCGGCTTCGTGTCGACGGCGCTTCGGCAGGGTGCGCCGATCATCCCCTGCTCGATCGTCGGGGCGGAGGAGATCTACCCGATGATCGGCAACGCCAAGACGCTGGCCCGGCTGCTGGGCTTCCCGTACTTCCCGATCACCCCGACGTTCCCGTGGCTGGGCCCGCTGGGCGGGATCCCGCTCCCCACGAAGTGGACGATCCAGTTCGGCGAACCGATCCGCACGGACCACTACCCGCCGGAGGCGGCCGAGGACCCGATGCTGATGTTCAACCTGACGGACCAGGTCAGGGAACAGATCCAGCACACGCTGTACAAGTTGCTGGTGCAGCGGCGGTCGGTCTTTTTCTGAGATCGGTCTATTTCTGACATCTGACACACGCGGTCATCTGACACACGTGGTACGAGAGTTGGGGCGCCCTTCCCAGGAAGGGCGCCCCAACTCTCGTACCGCTGACTGCTACTGGCTCGTGTCCTCGCTGTCGATGCCCAGGCCGGGCAGCAGGCCCGGGAGGAGCGGTGGCAGGGTGACGTCCGGTTCGGTGGCGGACGGGGTGGTGGTCGACGGGGATGCCGTACCGCTGGCCTGGGGCGGGTCGAGGAGGTCGCCTGTGCTGCCGCCGAGCAGGCCGTCACTGCTGGTGTCGGAGGTGGACGGCTTGGGGTTGCCGCTGCTGGTGCCGCGCCCGTCGGCGGTGTCGCCGCCGGTGTCGCTGGGCGCGGCCGACCGGTCGGAACCGGACGAACTCGTGCCCGACTCCGGTCCGGAACTCTGCTCTTGGCCTCCTCCGCCACCGCCCTTGCCGCCGCTCTGGGAGGGGGGCTTCGGGAGCAGCGACTGGAGTGGGGCGACCTCTTGGTCTATGGCGTCGAAGACCGACGACACTTCCTGGCTGACGTCCCCGAGCTGGACGGGGAGGCGGTCGCGCAGGGCGCCCCACGCGTCGCGGTGGGAGCGGGAGAAGGCGTCGAGGGCCTGGATGGGGCCCAGTGAGTCGGGGTCGCGCTGGTACGCCTCGTGGAGCAGGCGGTGGCCTTCCGAGGCGTCGTGCTGCATACCGGACAGGGCGCGGCGGATCTCACCGAGCGACTCGTGGTCGAGCTGGCCGGCGCGGTCGCGCTCCATCAGGCGGCGGGCCTCGCTGAGCCGCGTCGAAGCCTGGTCGAGGTAGACCTTGCCGCGCTCGCCGGCGCCGTCGGCCAGGTAGTTGAGCTTGACGTCCTCGATGCCGCGCTTGAGGCCGTACAGCGAATCACCGGGCAGGGCGTCGGAACTGGCGGCGGCGACGCCGCCGAACGCTCCCGCGGCCACACCGACGCTGAGTCCGCCCGCGGCGAGACCCTTCGTCAGCCGTGAACGGGGTCGCAACTTCCCCAGCCCGCTCGCCCGGTGCGTGCCTCTGGCCCGGGAGCGCTGCTCGGGCACCAAAGGGTCCGCCGCCCCGCCTCCCGGTACCGTGCCGTCCCGCAGCATGGCCTCCATCGCGGCCACCAACTGGGCCCGGTGGACGACCTTGACCGCGGGGTCGAGCACGGGCTTGGGCAGCTCGCCGAGACCTGTTGTGAGGGCCAACAGGTGACTCGGTTCGGTCCGTTCCGCCCGGTGGTCCGCCCGCTGGTCCGCCCGTTCCGCAGCAGGCGGGGCCTGCTCCGGGTCGGGGTCCGGTGCCGGTCCTTCGGGCTGCTCGGCCGCCGAGTCCCGGTCGGACAGCTCCTCCAGGGCCTGGGCGAAGGCGTTCGCCCGCCGGTGCGCCGAAACGTTCGCGATCACTGGCGGCACCTCCTCTCGTCATGACGGTCGGCTCCCCAGGGGGTCCTGAGGGTTGCACGCCCTGACCACATCCACACGATCGGGTGATCGGAGACGGCCAGGGAGTGACCACAGGGAGCCTGTATCCCGCACAACGAGTGGCGCGGCACTTGGGTTACGGACGACGGATGATCGGACCGCGAACTCAACGGACTTTCACGGAAGGTGAGTTGGCGGTCGCCGAGCGTACGGGAGCTGGACGTACGGGATCCGGGCGTGGGGTGGGGCGGAGAGCCGGGGCGGCCGCAGGGCCTGTTCCTCCGGCTTTGGCGCGGGGTGCGCCGGTGGTGTGTGCGGGCCCGTCCCCGGTGGTGTGCCCAGTGGTGTGCGCGGTCGCGTACGCGGAGTACTTCGTACGGTATTCAGCGGGCGTCTTCCGGCAGGAGCCGGGCGAGGGTGCGGACGGCCCGGTACTGGAGGGTCTTGATGGCGCCCTCGTTCTTGCCCATCACTCGGGCGGTCTCGGCGACGGACAGCCCCTGGAGGAAGCGCAGTGTCACGCACTCCTGCTGCTGGGGGTTGAGTCGTTTTACGGCGTCGAGGAGAGCGGCGTTCGAGAGGGACTCCAGGACGGAGTCCTCCGGTGAGCGCTCGACCTCGTTGGCGTCCAGCATCTCGCCCGTGGTCACTTCGAGCCGGAAACGGCTGGACTTGAAGTGGTCGGCGACGAGGTTGCGGGCGATGGTGACGAGCCACGCGCCGAAGTCGCGGCCCTGCCAGGTGAAGGTTCCGATGCGGCGCAGGGCGCGCAGGAACGTCTCGCTCGTCAGGTCCTCGGCGGTGGCCTTTCCTCCCACTCGGTAGTAGATGTACCGGTACACAGTGTCGCTGTACTGGTCGTAAAGGCGGCCGAAGGCGTCGGCCTCGCCGGCCTGGGCACGCTCGACAAGGTCCATCATGCGGGCGCTGTCACTGTCCGCGGCGGGGCGGCGGGCGGTGGTGGCGGCACCGGCCGCGCGCCCTCGTCTGCCGACCGCGGCGGTGCCGTCGGCCAGTGCGTAGCACGGGCCGAGTGGTGCGGCGGTGGCGAATGCGGGGACGGCGTACGCGGTGGGGACGAAGCCGCGCAACAGGTCTAGGACCGTTGCGCGCAGCGTAGCCAGGCCCGAGGCGTCAACCCCGACGTGTGGGTACACGGGACTCCCAGAGGCAGAGCTTCCATCACGTGCAGTGCGGGACCTTTCACCCGTCGTAGCGACGGAGGGGTACCGGTTTGCGTCTGAGGAGAATAACGCTTCGTACAGGCCCTGCTACACCCGGTTGCTCAAATCATCGATTACGTCGCTTCTGTTACCAGTTGGGGCCTGTTCAAGTGCCGCAGTGTGAGCGCTTGTTGATCGAATAAGGCCGAGTTGAGCTTCGCTCGGGGCGTGTTGTGGCTGTGTACGGCCAGCGGGACTGGTGGAGGGGGTGTGGGGGTGGGCCGGCTGGAATGGGTGGTTTCGCCCCCGCCGCCCTTACCCGTCCCATCCCTGAGGGCTGCGCCCCCAGACCCCCCTTTGCGGCCCTGAACGGGCCTTGTCCTCAAGCGCCGGACGGGCTGGAGTGCCTGGTCCTGGGCTGCAGGAGCGGCGGGGGCGGGTGGGCGGGAGAGACGCTGGGGCCGGGCGGGCCTTGTTCTCGAACGCCGGGCGGGCTGGGGTGTCTGGCCTTGGCTGGAGACGCGGCGGGGGCGGGTGGGCGGGAGAGACGCTGGGGCCGGGCGGGCCTTGTTCTCGAACGCCGGGCGGGCTGGGGTGTCTGGGCCTTGGCTGGAGATGCGGTGGGGGTGGGCGGGAGAGGAGCTGGGGCTGGACGGGCCTTGTTCTCGAACGCCGGGCGGGCTGGGGTGTCTGGGCCTTGGCTGGAGACGCGGTGGGGTGGGTGGGTGGGAAAGAAGGTGGGGCTGAGCGGGCCTCGTTGCTGGGAATGCCGGTCGGCATCGGGAAGTTCGAGGGCGGGTGGCGAACGAGGTGAGACGGGTGGGTGGGTGGGAAACGCGGCCTGGGCTGTAGCGGCGTCCGGCTGGGTCAGCGGCGGCGGCGGTGTAGGGCGATGGCGGCTGCTGTGCCGCCGGCTACTGCTCCTACGCCTGCTGCTGCGGGGATGCCGACCTTCGCTGCTTTGCGGCCGGTGCGGTAGTCCCGTAGGCGCCAGTCCAGTTGGCGGGCGTGTTTGCGGAGCTTGGTGTCCGGGTTGATCGCGTAGGGGTGGCCCACCAGGGAGAGCATCGGGATGTCGTTGTGCGAGTCCGAATACGCGGCGCAGCGGGAGAGGGTGAGGCCTTCTGCCGCGGCCAGGGCGCGGACCGCTTCTGCTTTTGCCGGGCCGTGCAGGGGCTCGCCCACCAGCTTGCCTGTGTATACGCCGTCCACCGACTCCGCGACCGTGCCCAGGGCGCCGGTCAGGCCCAGGCGGCGGGCGATGACGGTCGCGATCTCGACGGGGGCCGCTGTCACCAGCCAGACCTTCTGGCCCGCGTCCAGGTGGGCCTGGGCCAGTGCGCGCGTCCCGGGCCAGATGCGTTCGGCCATGTACTCGTCGTAGATCTCCTCGCCGATCGACATCAGCTCGGAGACGCGGTGGCCCTGCACGATCGACAGGGCCGAGTCGCGGGCGTCCTGCATGTGCTCGGGGTCCTCGATGCCGGCCAGCCTGAACCACGCCTGCTGCCAGGCGAATCGGTACAGGTCGCGGGTCTCGAAGAACTTCCGTTTGTACAGGCCCCGGCCGAAGTGGAAGATCGCGGCGCCCTGCATCACGGTGTTGTCGAGGTCGAAGAAGGCGGCGGCCTTGTCGTCGCCGAGGACGGGGAACGCCGGTTCCTCGTCGGTGCTCGGCGGGACCGGCGCGGGCGTCAGTTCCTCCAGCTCCTGGGAGGATTTGCGCGCTGCCTCCGCCGAGGCCTCGCCTGCCAACACGCTCCGCGCGGTGGCGGAGCGCCTACGGGGGGTGAGCCATCCTGGAGCGGCCATGGCGTGAGCATAGCCAGTTTGTTCGGTGGTTCCGGAGTCGAGAGGTTTGAAGGGTGTGAACTCTCCGCGACTGTGTCGTTAAGGATGCGGAGAGGCGACGGCCGGTGCTGCCCTCCGGGGCGTCCGTCGGCGCGGGACAATAGGGGTATGAGTCCCCTCTTTCGGCGCGCCGACCGTCGTACGCCACAGTCCCGGCTCGTCACTCTCATCCGGAAGCCCGGTTGCCATTTGTGTGATGACGCACAGGGAGTCGTCGAGAAGGTGTGTGCCGATCTCGGGGTGCCCTGGGAACAGAAGGACATCTCTCAGGACGAGGAACTCCACCGTGAGTACTGGGAACAGATCCCCGTCGTGCTCATCGACGGGGCCCAGCACACGTTCTGGCGCGTGAACGAAGAACGTCTTCGCAAAGCCCTCACATAGATTCCCGGCCGATTACCGATCGGTCGAGTTCTGACCAAGAGCTGACCGAGCAGTCCAAGTGGTCCGGAAAGTCGCCTAGGATCGAGGGCGGTTCAGATCTCGGGGGCGGGATTCGTTAGGAGTGTGTGCGGTTTTGCCCCCCAATGGCGGCTGTGACGACGTGGGACGATGGTGCTTGTGCGCCGGTTCCATACGTGTGCGCCGGGGGCGCGTGACCCCGGTCACGTTGGCCGGGCAAATCGGACACCATCTTTGTGCACGCGTTCACAAAGACATAACCTGCATTCGACGGGGCGGTCTAGGTACGTGTGACCGCCTGCAGCCCCGCGCTACCCGCAGGAGCACCGTGGCAACTGGCCGAACTCACCGACCGGCGACCCGCAGCCGAGGGATTCCCGAGGCCACCGTCGCCAGGCTTCCGCTGTACCTCCGTGCCCTGACCGGACTGTCGGAGCGCTCGGTACCCACGGTCTCCTCCGAGGAACTGGCCGCCGCCGCCGGGGTCAACTCCGCGAAGCTGCGCAAGGACTTCTCCTACCTGGGCTCGTACGGGACGCGGGGTGTCGGGTACGACGTCGAGTATCTCGTCTATCAGATCTCGCGTGAGCTGGGGCTGACCCAGGACTGGCCGGTAGTGATCGTCGGTATCGGTAATCTCGGCGCCGCCCTCGCGAACTACGGCGGCTTCGCCTCGCGTGGATTCCGGGTCGCCGCCCTCATCGACGCCGATCCCGCCATGGCGGGAAAGCCGGTCGCGGGTATTCCGGTGCAGCACTCGGATGATCTGGAAAGGATCATCGCCGAGAACGGTGTCTCCATTGGCGTTATCGCCACCCCCGCCGGTGCCGCTCAGCCGGTGTGTGAGCGTCTCGTCGCCGCGGGTGTGACCTCCATTCTCAACTTCGCTCCCACCGTGCTGACCGTTCCGGACGGGGTCGACGTACGTAAAGTCGATCTCTCCATCGAGTTGCAGATCCTTGCCTTTCACGAGCAGCGCAAGGCGGGCGAGGAAGCCGACGCGGCGGCAGCGGCGGCCGATGCCGCTGCGGCGGCCGCGGCATCGGCCAAGGGTGCACGCGGCAGCGGTGACGGCAGTGGCAAAGGGCCTGACGGGGACGTCCCCGCCGTGATGCCGGCATGAGTCTTCTCGTCGTCGGGCTGAGCCACCGCAGCGCTCCGGTCAGTGTCCTTGAGCGGGCCGCGCTGTCCCAGGACGCCCAGATCAAGCTGCTGCAGGACACCGTGGCCGCCGAGCCGGCCACCGAGGCCGCGCTGCTCGCCACCTGCAACCGCATCGAGCTGTACGCGGACGTGGACAAGTTCCACGCGGGTGTCGCCGAGCTGTCCACGCTGCTCGCCCAGCACAGCGGGGTGGGGCTCGACGAGCTCACTCCGTACTTGTACGTGCATTACGAGGACCGGGCTGTCCATCACCTGTTCTCCGTCGCCTGCGGGCTCGACTCCATGGTCGTCGGCGAGGGCCAGATCCTCGGGCAGATGAAGGACTCGCTCGCTGTCGCGCAGGAGCTGCACAGCGCCGGGCGGCTGCTGAACGACCTGTTCCAGCAGGCGCTGCGGGTCGGCAAGCGCGCCCACTCCGAGACCGGGATCGACCGCGCCGGGCAGTCCCTGGTCACCTTCGGGCTCCAGCAGCTCGCTGCGGGGGCCGCGGTGGATTCGTGGGCGGCCGGCAAGAAGGCCCTCGTCATCGGTGCCGGGTCGATGTCCTCGCTGGCCGCCGCCACGCTCGCGCGGCTCGGGGTCGCCGAGATCGTCGTAGCCAACCGCACGGCGGACCGCGCCGAGCGGCTCGCGCAGATCCTCACCGAGAACGCCCGGTACGAGGGCGGCGAGACGCCTGTGTCGGCCCGTGCGGTTCCGATGGAATCGGTGCCGTTCGAGCTGACACGTGCCGATATCGCCGTTTCGTGCACCGGTGCGACCGGACTCGTCCTCACCGCCGAGACCATCGCGGCGGCCGTCGAGGGCCGGGTGCCGGCGGAGTCCGCCGGGCTGTCTCCTCGTACGACCGCGGCAGGGGACGTACGGGCGGTCCTGCCGCCCACCAGTCTTGGCACCGATGACGGGTGTCCGCTGGACCTGGCCGCGGTGCAGGGTTCCGCCGTGCAGGAGTCGGCCGGGTTCTCGGTGATGGGTGAGGCCGCCGTCGCCGGGATGGACGCGGCGACGCTGGAGCAGCACGCGGCCTGGGTGGACAACGGCACCGTCGACCGGCGCGATGCCGCTCGGCGTACGCCGGACGACGACGGTGAGCTGATCGACGCGCTCGTCGCGACCGTGGCCCGCTTCGGGCGGATTCCCGAGCAGCGCCGGCCCGAGCCGGTCGCCGGTGTTCCGCGCCCCGTGCCCGTGCTGTCGCTGCTCGATCTCGCGATGCCGCGGGACATCGACGCCGCCGTGCACCGGCTGGCCGGGGTGCGCCTGGTGGACATCGAGTCGCTCGCTGAGGCGTCCGCCGACGTACCGATGGCGGCCGACGTGGACCAGGTCCGGCGGATCGTCGCCGACGAGGTCGCGGCCTTCGGGGCGGCGCAGCGGGCCGCGCACATCACGCCCACCGTGGTCGCGCTGCGCGCCATGGCCGCCGATGTGGTCGCCGGTGAGATCGCCCGGCTCGACGGGCGGCTGCCCGGCCTCGACGAGAAGCACCGCGCCGAGATCACCCAGACCGTGAAGCGCGTCGTCGACAAGCTGCTGCACGCGCCGACCGTACGGGTCAAGCAGCTCGCGGCCGAACCCGGCGGCGCCGGGTACGCGGACGCGCTGCGCACCCTGTTCGACCTCGACCAGGAGACGGTCGCCTCCGTATCCCGGGCGGACCAGGACGACGACCACATCGCTGAGGCGAACGCCGAGAACCGAGGGCGAGCATGAGTGAGCCAGAGCCAGTAAAAGGGGCGCTGAGACTTGGGACCAGGCGAAGTCAACTCGCCCTGGCCCAGTCCGGGCAGGTCGCGGACGCCGTGAGGCGGCTGACCGGGCGGCCCGTCGAGCTCGTCGAGATCACGACGTACGGCGATGTGTCCCGTGCGGACCTCGCCCAGATCGGCGGCACGGGGGTCTTTGTGACCGCCCTGCGGGAGGCCCTCCTCAAGGGGGACATCGACTTCGCCGTGCACTCGCTGAAGGACCTGCCGACCGGGCAGCCCGACGAGCTGGTGCTGGCGGCTGTGCCCGAGCGCGAGGATCCCCGGGACGTGCTGGTGGCGCGCGAGGAGCTGAAGTTCACCGACCTGCCGCGCGGGGCGCGGGTGGGGACGGGTTCGCCCCGGCGCATGGCCCAGCTGAACTCGTATGCGCGTGCCCATGGGCTGAGCGTCGAGGTCGTTCCGATCCGGGGGAACGTGGATACCCGCATCGGGTACGTGAGGAGTGGTGAGCTGGATGCTGTCGTCCTGGCCGCGGCCGGGCTCAACCGCATCGGGCGCATCGACGAAGTGACCGACTTCCTGTCGGTCGACATGGTTCTGCCTGCCCCTGGCCAAGGGGCCCTGGCGATCGAGTGCAGAGCGGGGAACACCTCCCACGACTCCGAACTCGTCGCGGCACTCGGTGAGCTCGACGACCCGTACACTCGGGTCGCCGTGACCGCCGAACGGTCACTGCTCGCCGCCCTGGAGGCCGGTTGCAGCGCCCCTGTGGGCGCGCTGGCCGACCTCCTGGCCGACGGGCAGATTGTCAAGGAGATGCGCCTGCGCGGCGTCGTCGGCACCACCGACGGCTCGACGCTGGTGCAGCTGTCCACCACCGGTCCCGTGCCCGAGACGTACGACCAAGCAATGGCGCTCGGCCGTGAACTCGCAGCCGAGATGCTTGCCAAGGGCGCGGCCGGTCTGATGGGGGAGCGAGCACAGTGAGCCCCACCACCCTTCCCGCCGGTCCGGAACACGGGCACGTCACCTTTCTTGGTGCCGGACCCGGGGATCCGGGACTACTGACCCTGCGCGCCGTCGAGGCGCTGGCGAACGCGGACGTACTGGTCGCCGAGCACGAGGTGCTCGACGTGGTACGTGCGCACGCCAGACAAGGCGTCGCCGTGATCAATACCGAATTGGACACGTCTATTGGCAGTTATCCGCCCACAGGCACACCTCAACTGACGGTTGTTGACAGCGCGTCAACAACCGCTGGTGTACCCGCTGTGCGGGATGCCGCACATCTTGTCATGGAGGCCTCGCGGGGCGGCAGGCGGGTCGTGCGTGCGGTGTCCGGGGACCCCGGGCTCGACGCGTACGCCGCCGAGGAGATGCTGGCGTGCGTCGCGGCCGGCGTTCCGTTCGAGGTGGTGCCGGGCGTCGCGGCAGCCGTGGGTGTGCCCGCTTACGCGGGTGTGCCGCTGCGGGACGCGCAGGGCGCGGACGTCCGGTTCGTGGACGCCCGTACCGCCTCCGACCGGTGCTGGACCGAGGTCGGTGCGTCGGACGGCACGGTTGTCGTCTCGACGACGCTGGACTCGGTGGCCTCGGCCGCGGGTGAGCTGGTCGCGGCCGGGCGCAAGCCCGATACGCCGTTGACCGTGACCGTCGCGGGGACCACGACGCGTCAGCGGACGTGGTCGGCGACGCTCGGCACCATCGCGCAGACGCTGAAGCAGGCGAAGGTGCTGCCGTCGCCGGAGGGCGGCCGACCGGTCATAGCCGTGGTCGGCGAGCGCTCCGCCGCTGCTCAGCGCGAGCAACTGTCGTGGTTCGAGAACAAGCCGCTGTTCGGCTGGAAGGTCCTCGTTCCGCGGACGAAGGAGCAGTCGGCCTCGCTCTCCGACCAGCTGCGGTCCTACGGGGCCGTGCCGCACGAGGTGCCGACGATCGCCGTCGAGCCGCCGCGGACGCCCCAGCAGATGGAGCGGGCGGTCAAGGGCCTGGTGACGGGCCGGTACGAGTGGATCGCTTTCACGAGTGTGAACGCGGTCAAGGCCGTGCGCGAGAAGTTCGAGGAGTACGGGCTCGATGCCCGTGCCTTCGCCGGCATCAAGGTCGCCGCGGTGGGCGAGCAGACCGCCAAGGCGCTGGTCGCCTTCGGTGTGAAGCCTGATCTGGTGCCCAGTGGCGAGCAGTCCGCTGCCGGGTTGCTGGAGGACTGGCCTCTCTACGACCCGGTCTTCGACCCGATCGACCGCGTCTTCCTGCCTCGGGCCGACATCGCCACCGAGACATTGGTCGCGGGTCTGATCGAGCTGGGCTGGGAGGTCGACGACGTCACGGCCTACCGGACCGTGCGGGCCTCGCCGCCGCCGCAGGAGACCCGGGAGGCGATCAAGGGGGGCGGTTTCGACGCCGTTCTCTTCACGTCGTCGTCCACTGTGCGGAACCTGGTGGGGATCGCTGGGAAGCCGCACAACGTGACGGTCATCGCGTGTATCGGGCCTGCCACGGCGAAGACCGCCGAGGAGCACGGGCTGCGGGTCGACGTCATGGCTCCGGAGCCGTCCGTGCACAAGCTGGCGGAGGCCCTGGCGGACTTCGGGCTGAGGCGGCGCGCGGCAGCTGTCGAGTCGGGGGATCCCGTCACCCGGCCGAGCGAGCGCAGGCCCGGGGCGCGGAGGCGTCGTTCGACCTGAGCGACAGCAGGGTGTACGTGGTGTGGAAGTGGTGCGGGGGTGGCCGGCTCGGTGAGCCGGCGCCCCCGTCCGCCGTTCAGGCCGCCGCCACCGGCGTCACCGTGTGGCCGTGGCGCAGCAGGTTCGCGGGGTCGTACGTCGCCTTCGTGCGGCGCAGGCGGGCGTAGACCTCCGGGGTCCAGGCGCGGGCCCGGTCCCGCTCGTCGCCCGGCCGGCCGTGGATGTTGACCATCGTGCGGCCGGTGCCGTACGGGGCCATCGCGGCGTGCAGTGTCGCCGTGGCCGTCTCGATCAGCGCGGCGGCCTCCGCGACGGCCAGCACGCCGACCGTCTCCAGCAGGTAGTTCGCGTCGCGGGCGCAGATCGCGTCCTCGACCGCGGCGGGGCGGGACAACTGGCCGCCCATGTGGCGCAGTCCGACGAGCAGCAGGGGGTACTCGGCGGGGGCGGCGGGACCGGCCTGTGCCAGGAAGGCGCTCACGGCGTCCGGGGTGAGCTCCCGCAGCAGCGCGCAGGACTCCCGTGCGGGCAGGGGGTTCTCGGGTTCCGTGTAGATCTGGTCGACATCGGTGTAGTCCATCTCCGTCACCGTGTCGAACACGACGGGCGCCGCCTCGCGGAGCGGTGCGAGCAGGCGTTCCCCCTCGTCCGGGTCGCCGGTCCAGGCGACCGCGACCCGGGACCAGAACCTGCCGCGCAGCGGCTCGGGGATGGTGGGCAGCGGGGGCAGCCTCAGCAGCGAGAACGCGGTGCACATCTGCGCCGGGACGGTGGGTGTCCAGTCGGCCCAGGCGCGCAGCAGCGGTTCGGCGTCCTCGCCGGCGCAGTAGATGCCGCCGCCCACGAGACGGGTCAGGGGGAGCAGCTCGAAGGTGACTGACGTGACGACGCCGACGTTGCCCTTGCCGCCGCGCAGGGCCCAGAACAGGTCCGGTTCATGGGAGGCGTCCGTCTCGCGCAGGATGCCGTCGGGCGTCACGACCTGGAAGGAGCGGACCCGGTCGGCCGCGTAGCCGTAGGTCCGGCCGAGGCACGGGAGTCCGCCGCCCAGGGTGTAGCCGATCACGCCGATGTCCGTGGACGTGCCGGTGAGCGCGGCGCAGCCGTGCGGCGCCGCCGCGTCGAGGACCTGGCGCCACTTCGCGCCGGCGGCGACCGTCGCGGTCCCCTCGGCCGGGTCGATCCGTACGTCCGTCATGCGGGCCGTGCTGATCAGCAGGCCGTTGTCGACGGGGAAGTTGGCTCCGTGGCCGGTGGCCTGCACGGTCACGGGGGTGCCGGTGGCCGCGGCCCAGCGCATCGCGGCGACGACGTCGTCGGTGCCGGTCGCGCCGACGACCACGTCCGGGGTGTGTCTGGCGGCCAGGTTGAAGCCGGTGACCTCGTCGGCGTAACCCTCGTCGTCGGGGCGCAGGACGGGGCCGTGGATGTCGGACAGGGCGAACAGGTCCGGGGTGTTGTGGTGGATGGCGGTCATCGCGTCCTCCTCGGGCGCCGGGGCGGCGGTGCCTGGTGGTGGCTGCGCCTTTGCACGACGGAGGGACAGCGGCGGTTGTGGGATGCCGTCGGGGTCCTGTCCCACCAGGATGGACCTGCGGGGCGGGGGTCGCATGCGGGGCCCGGAGGCGTCGCAGGCGTGGGATGTGCCCGACGTCGCGTCGGCAAAGGGGGGTGTGGGGCGGGCGTAGCGTTGGGGTATGTCGAAGTACGGATCGTTTCCCGGTACGCGTCCCCGTCGGCTGCGTACCTCGCCCGCGATGCGGCGCATGGTCGCCGAGACCCGACTGCACCCCGCCGACTTCATCCTCCCCGCGTTCGTCCGGGAAGGCGTCAGCGAGCCGGTGCCGATCTCCGCGATGCCCGGTGTCGTGCAGCACACCCGGGACAGCCTGAAGAAGGCGGCCTTGGAGGCTGTGGAGGCCGGGGTCTCCGGGATCATGCTCTTCGGGGTGCCGGAGGAGGCCAAGAAGGACGCCTTCGGGACACCGGGTACCGACCCTGACGGGATCCTTCAGGTCGCCATCCGGGACGTACGGGCCGAGGTGGGGGACGCCCTGCTCGTCATGTCCGATCTCTGTCTCGACGAGACCACCGATCACGGGCACTGCGGGGTGCTGGACGCGCAGGGGCGAGTCGACAACGACGCCACCCTTGAGCGGTACGCCGAGATGGCCCAGGTCCAGGCCGACGCGGGCGCCCATGTCGTCGGGCCCAGCGGGATGATGGACGGGCAGATCGGGGTCGTCCGGGACGCCCTGGACCAGATCGGGCGCGAGGACGTGGCGATCCTCGCCTACACCGCCAAGTACTCGTCCGCCTTCTACGGGCCCTTCCGGGAAGCCGTCGGCTCCTCGCTGAAGGGGGACCGGAAGACGTACCAGCAGGACCCCGCCAACGTCAGGGAGTCGCTGCGGGAGCTGGCGCTCGACCTGGAGGAGGGCGCCGACATCGTCATGGTCAAGCCCGCCGGGCCCTACCTCGACATCCTCGCCCGGGTCGCCGACGCCGTGGACGTGCCGGTCGCCGCCTATCAGATCTCCGGGGAGTACTCGATGATCGAGGCCGCGGCGGAGAAGGGCTGGGTCGACCGGGAGCGGGCCATCCTGGAGACCCTGACCGGGATCAAGCGGGCCGGCGCGCAGAACATCCTCACCTACTGGGCCACCGAGGCCGCGCGCATGCTGTGAACCTGACCGGGCGGCGGGGTGTGGGTGCCCGGCCGGCTGTACGAGGTCTCGGCGGTCGCCGATGACGGGCCCTCGTCCCGTACGCCCTGGCCGTCCTCGCACGCCGTGAGGGTGGAGAGCGCGACGAGTGCGACCGCCGTGGCGGCGAACAGGCGCGTACGGGGAGTGCGTACGAACATGGGGGTGCCCTTTCGGAGGTTCGGGGATCGGGACTCACGGCTCGGGGCTCGGGGAGTGCTCTCAGCTTGTGCGGTGATCCGTCCCAGCGCCACGATTCGCCGGGGATTTGGGACGCCGGTACCTCCAACACTGCCCTGACCTGTGTAAACGTTGTCCCGTTCGGACCTGGTCCGGGACGCGGTCCGGGACGACGGCCGGGGCGGGCGGTCGTTTTTCGAACAGCAACTGCCTCTGGGAGCTAGGTTGTTGCTCGTTGAAGGACGAAGAGGGATCGAGAAGGACCAAGAAGGACCGAGAAGAACCACGAGGTCCAGGAGGTCCAGGAGAGGCCACCCACATGAGCGCCGACGCTCTCAGCCAGGACCCCGCCGAGCTGAGAAAGAGGATCGACAGTACGAAGGCACATCCGGCCCGCGTGTACGACGTCTTCCTCGGCGGCAAGGACAACTACCCGGCCGACCGCAACGCGGCCGCCGCGGCGCTCAGCGCCAACCCGCGCGGATACCTGGACGTCCGGCACAACCGCGACTTCATGCGCCGCGCGGTGACCACGATGGTGGCGGACGAGGGCATCCGGCAGTTCCTCGACATCGGCACCGGACTGCCCACGCAGGACAACGTCCACCAGATCGCCCAGCGCATCGCCCCGGACGCCCGGGTCGTGTACGTCGACAACGACCCCATCGTCCTCGCCCATGCGCGTGCCCTGCTCACCAGCGGGCCCGAGGGCCGTACGGACTACATCGACGCCGACCTGGGCGACCCGGCCGCCATTCTCGAACAGGCCCGCAAGACCCTCGACTTCGACCAGCCGATCGCGCTCGTCCTCGCGGCGATCCTGCACTTCGTGGCGGAGCCGGAGGCGTACGACATCGTGCGCGAGCTGGTCGACGCGCTGCCGTCCGGCAGCCGACTCGTCCTCAGCCACCTCACCGAGGACCTGAACCCCGAGAAGATCCGCGCGGTCCAACGGACGTACACGGAACGCGGGTTCACCTTCGTGCTGCGGTCCAGGGCCGAAGTCGAGCGCTTCTTCGAGGAGACCGGGCTCACCCTCGACGAGCCGGGCGTCGTGCCCGCCCACCACTGGCGTCCCGACGGCGGCGCGCCGGTCCCGGAGGAGGTCGAGGCCGCCTACTTCGACTCGCTGGACGACATCGAGAAGGTCCGCTACCGCGACATCAACGACGTCACGGACGCGGACATCAACGTGTACGGGGCGAGCGGGCGCAAGGGCTGATCTGGTTCATCTGGTTGAAGTAGCTGAACCTGGCGGAGGCGTCCGGATCGTGAAAAGCGGTTGTAGGCGGCACGCACTTCCCTAGGGTGGGGCAGGAGCCGTATCGCCCGCCCGAAGGAGCCGCACACCCATGACCTCCTCAGCACCCGCAAGAGCTGCCACCGCCACCGCCACCGCCTCCGCTGCCGTGCCCGCGCTCGCCGCGCGGGCGCGGTCGGTCGGGGGCTCGGCGGTACGGGACATCCTGGCCGTCATCGCGCGGCCCGAGGTGATCAACTTCGCGGGCGGGCTGCCCGCGCCCGAGCTGTTCGACTCGGAGGGCGTGGCCTCCGCGTTCCGGGACGTGTTCGCGTCGACGCCCGCGCGGGCGTTGCAGTACGCCACGACCGAGGGCGAGCCGACCCTGCGCGAGGCGCTCGCCGTACGGCACACCGCACGCGGTCTGCCCACCGACGCCGACGACCTCCTCGTCACCACCGGTTCCCAGCAGGCGCTGTCGCTGCTCGCCACCGCGCTGATAGACCCCGGTGACGTCGTCCTGGTCGAAGCGCCCTGCTATCTCGCGGCACTTCAGGTGTTCGGGCTGGCGGGCGCGCGGGTGGTGGCCGTGCCGGCGGAGGGGGACGGGGGCGGAGATGGCGATGGGGGTGGGATCGACCCCGTCGCGCTGGAGGAGCTGGTCGTTCGGTACCGGCCCAAGTTGCTCTACACCGTGCCCACGTTCCAGAACCCGACCGGGCGGACCATGCGGGGCGAGCGGCGGGCCGCGGTGGCGGAGGTCGCCGCGCGGCTCGGGCTGTGGATCGTCGAGGACGATCCGTACGGCGAGCTGCGCTTCGAGGGTGAGCGCGTGCCGTGGATCGCCTCCTTCCCGGGCGCGGAGGACCGTACGGTCCTGCTCGGCTCCTTCTCCAAGGTCATGGCGCCGGGGCTGCGGCTGGGCTGGCTGCGGGCACCGGCGGAGCTGCGGCGCGCGTGTGTCGTCGCCAAGCAGGCCGCCGACCTGCACACCCCGACCGTCAACCAGCTCGCCGCCGCGCGGTACCTGGCCGACCGTGACCTCGACGCCCATGTGCGGCGCGTGGCCGGTGTCTACGGGGAGCGGCGCGATGCCATGCTCGCCGGTATAGGGGATGCGCTCCCGGAGGGCTCGACCTGGACCCGTCCCGAGGGCGGCATGTTCCTCTGGGCGCGGCTACCGGAGTCGTACGACACGGCTGATCTGCTGCGTGGGGTGGTGGAGCAGGGCGTTGCCTATGTGCCGGGGGCGCCTTTCTACGCGGGCGAGCCGGACCGGGCGACGATGCGGTTGTGCTTCGTCACCCAGACTCCGGACGAGATCGGGGAGGGGCTGCGGCGGTTGGGGGCGGGGTTGCGATAACGCTCCTCAGTCCCACCAGAAGGACCAGGTCGGCTTGGACAGCAGTTCGTGTTCGGCGTACGCGCGCAGGGTGTTGTGTGCTCCCTGCGTGATGTTGTCCGGGCAGAACGCGAAGTGCTCGGCGGCTAGCGCCTCGGCCTCGGCGACGGTGGCCGGCGGGGCGGCCACGGACAGCACCAACTGGTTGAAGGTGAGCGCGAGGACGCGTATGCCGAAGCGGTCCTCCCAGGAGCGGAGCACCGCGCAGAGGCGGGCCGTGTCGCTCTCGTAGTTCGCGGGGCCCGACCAGCCGATGGCGGCCGGGATGTCGGCGGAGCGGCGGGCGGGGACGAGGGCGAGGCGCGGTTCCTTGAGGGGGGAACCGACGACGAGGGTCGAGTCGGCGAACCAGGCGACCAGGGCATCGGCGTCGGCCTGCAAGGATTCGGCATCCGTACCGCGGGCCAGCCCGGGCCAGTCCTCACCCTCCGCCGCGTACTCCTCCCAGAACCCGGTGAGGACCTCCTCGGGGTCGTGGTCCCCCGGGTACGAGGTGTCGGCGGGCATCAACTCCCAGCTCTCCGGCCCGCCCTGACTGCCGCCCACGTCCACGACCACGGGGACGAGACCGGCGGCCCGGTACGCGTCGTGGTGTGCGGCCCAGTCGCCGGGGGCGGAGGGGGCGTCGGCGTGCCAGAGGAGAGGCTCGTGCCAGGGGCCCTCGTCCGTCGCGTCGATCAGCCTGCCGGGGGGCAGGGCGAGGCCGAGCGCGTGGCCGGTCGGGTCCGTCGCGAGGCGGGGCAGCGGGTTGGGAAGTGTCGCCATGACGGTGACTTTAGGGCCTGCCACTGACAACGGGTCCCGGGAGATCGGGAGGGCGCGGGAGGAGGCCGGGGAGACGGGAACGGCAGGTCAGAGGGCAACGGTTCGAGATCGTTCCGGTGTCGGTGCGGCCTCGAATGTGCGTCGGACTGGCGTAGAACCGGTAAGTGAACGCCCACGGTTCGGCGGCCGGCGGGTCCCGATACGGTGAACGACCGGTTTTCGCCCTGCCGTCATCGATGATCTTGCGTGGATCTGTGCGGAAATCGGCGGTAGATGACGGTCGTAAGTCCGTGTAACCAGCGGGTATTTGACGCATGAGCTACAACGATTAACCAGATTGACGAGTTCCCGTCAGTCTCCGTGGCTTCTCCCCTTGGCCTGATCCGCTCGGTAAGGCCGACATCAAATCCCTGGGGGGATGCAATGAACTACTTCCTCGACGTTCTCAAGAAGTACGTGGACTTCAGCGGGCGCGCGCGCCGCAAGGAATACTGGATGTTCGCGCTGTTCGTCGTCGTCATCAGCATCGTGCTGCAGATCGTCGACTCCGTCATCGGCTTCCCGATCTTCGGCCTCGTGTTCGCCCTGGGCATCTTTTTGCCCAGCCTGGCTGTCGCCGTCCGCCGCCTGCACGACACGGGCCGCTCGGCCCTGTGGATCCTCTTCGGTTTCATCCCGGTCGTCGGCACGATCACGCTGCTGGTCTTCATGTGCCTCGACGGTGAGGGCGAGAACAAGTACGGCCACAACCCGAAGTTCGTCCCCGCCGACGGCATGCCGGCGAAGATCTGACGTTCGCTTCGAGGGCATCGTCCCCATGCCCTGTGCCCTGGCCGCCCGGTTCACTCCGGGCGGCCTTCGGTGTTTCCGCGGTGCTCTGTTCAGCGGGCCGCGTACGCGGTGAACGCCGTCCAGGCCTGCCGGGTGGTGGTGAGGGTGGGGCCGGTTTCGGGGGTGGGGTTCTTGGAGTCGCGGACGTGGATGGTGTGGGGGCAGGCGGCTACCTCGACGCACGCTCCGCCCTGGTCGCTGCTGAAGCTGGACTTCCGCCAGGTGTACGCGACTTCGAGGCACTGGCCGCCTTGATCGCTGCTGTAGCTCGACTTGAACCACTCAAGCGCGGTGCTCATACATCTCCTAGCAGACGGTCGAGCAGGCCCCTCGACTCCCGTGGAGACAGGGCCTGTGACCGCAGCATTGCATATTTACGGCTCAGGATGGACACCTCATCCGGGTCGGAAACCCACTGGCTGCCGCGCTGGCTCTCGGTGTAGGCGACGTGCTGGTGGTCGGGTGTCTCCAGGAGGGTGAAGGGGCCCGCGAGACCGGCGTGCGAGAGCGAGTCTGTCGGCAGGAACTGGAGGGCGAGGCCAGGGAGTTCGGCGCAGGCACGCAGGTGGCGGAGTTGGTCGTGGCGGATCTTCGGGCCGCCCACCCCGATGTGCAGCACCGGCTCCCAGACGACGAAGCTCGTCGTCGGCGGACACTTGCGCTGGAGGATCTCCTGTCGCTTGATACGGCCTGCTGTCATGGCCTGGAGGTTGTCCTCGTCGTACGCCGGTACGTGCTCGCTCATCACCGCGTACGCGTACGCCTCGGTCTGGAGGAGGCCCGGCAGGACCGCGTTGTCGTACCAGGACAGGGAGATGGCCTCGCGCTCGTGGTCCATGTACTCCTCCGCGAACAGGGGGAACTGGTCGATCTCCGGAAGTTCCTCGACCCCGGCCACCAACATGCCCTTCAGATCCAGGAGTTGGTCGATCTGCTTCGCCAGGTCGTACAACAGCGGGCGGCGGCCCTGTTCGATGGACGCGATCGTCTCCTCGTCGATCAGGAGTGCCTCGGCCAGGGAGCGTTGCGTGTAGCCCGCCGCCTTGCGGGCCGCCTGCAACTGCTTGCCCAGCATCCTCATCGCCGAGTAGTTCTTCTTCCGCGAGGTCCGCGAACGGTTTCCGTGACTCATGCCCCACCAACTCCCCACGCCTGCCCGGCCCCGACCGTGGATGAACCCGTACAAAAAATCTGTACGGGTTCACGGGGTGCTCCACGCTAGTCACTCTCCGCGACTCTCGTCCCGTGAACGAGACGATCCAACCCCGCCCGTTGCGCGAGAGGTTCTTCCGGCGCGAACGCCGTTCCGTGCCCGCTGCCAGGAAGTTGGCCCACGAGTTCCTCGCCGACTGGGGACTCGCCGGTACCGAGCGGGGCGACGACGTGTTGCTGTGCGTGAGTGAGCTGGCGACCAACGCGCTGGTGCACGGCGTACCGCCCGGACGGCAGTTCCTGTTGTTCCTGCGGTACGACGGGCGGGTGCTGCGGGTCGCCGTGCACGACAGCGGGGGCGGGGTGCCGTTGATCGCCGAGCGCGCCGACGAGGGCGGGCGCGGGCTGCTGCTCGTCGCCGCGCTCAGTGACAAGTGGGGGGTCGGGGAACGGGAGTTGGGCAAGGTGGTGTGGTGCGAGTGGGAGCTGCCGCTCGGTGCGGTCGCCGAGGAGGCGTTCAGTCGGTCGCCGTCACGATGACGATGACCGCGGCGACGATCGCGAGGTCGACTCCCGGCGGGGGCGGGGGCGGGGGCGGGGGCGGGGGCAGGGGCGGGGGTGGCGGGCCCTGGCCCCGGTACTCCTCGTGGGTGAACCCGCGGATCAGGTCCACGCTCTTGCGGGCGAGTGTGAGAGCTAGTCGACCGCCGCGAGGCGTCTGAGGACTTCGACCGGAGTGAAACTCCACCCGACGAGACGGGGCCCGCTCCAGTTGATGCCGATCACGAGTCCCTCGGCGGTGACAGCAGGCAGTTCGCGGTCACGCCAGATATCCAAAGGCATGGATTCAACCCGTAGCCCGTTTCCCCAGATCTTCGCCGCCCGCGCCGCGCGGGCCGATGTCGACCAGTAGGGAAGGCTCCGTGTGCCGTCAGCCGCGAGGTGAGTCGGGCTCCCCTCGTCATCGCGCACAAGCCAGACGACTCCGCTCCGGCGGGCGTCTCGGAAGAATGCTGCTGCCTGTGAACCACTCTGACTCATGACCACCTGAGCCTAACCTTCGGCGCCACTCATCTCGTCAGGAGTTTCTCCGCCGTCGGCGCTCACCGCGAACGAAGGCCGGGTGCCCGTTTGTCTCGGGTACCCGGCCTCCGTACGGCTGTTGCTGCCGTCGGTGTGTCAGAGGCGCTCGGGTGTCCTGATGCCCAGGAGGGCCATGCCCTGGTGGAGGGTCTTCGCTGTCACGTCGGACAGGAACAGGCGGTTCTCGGCGACGTCCTTCGGGGGGGCCGGCTTGATGACCGGGCACTTGTCGTAGAACGTTGTGAAGAGTGACGCCAGTTGGTACAGGTACGCTGCCAGCTTGTGCGGGGCGTACTCCGCCGCCGACTCCGCGACCGTCTCCGCGAACGCGTCCACGTGCAGGCCCAACGCCCGCTCCGCCTCGTGCAGTTCGAGCTCCGGGTGCGCTGACGGACGTACCTCGCCCGCCTTGCGCAGGATCGACTGGATACGGGCGTACGCGTACTGGAGGTACACGCTCGTGTCGCCGTTCAGCGAGACCATCTGGTCCAGGTCGAACTTGTAGTCCCGGTTCGCCGACGTCGACAGGTCCGCGTACTTCACCGCGCCGATGCCCACCTGGGCGCCGCGCTCGGCGATCTCGTCCTCGGAGAGCTGGGCCTGCGTGTCCTTCTCCCGTACGACCGCCGTCGCCCGGTCCACCGCCTCGTCCAGCAGGTCCACGAGCCGTACGGTCTCGCCCTCACGCGTCTTGAACGGCTTGCCGTCCTTGCCGAGGACCGTGCCGAACGCCAGCTGGAACGGCTTGATCTCGGACTTGGTCTGCTCGTCGGTCAGCCAGCCCGCCCTGCGCGCCGTCTCGAAGACCATCTTGAAGTGCAGGGACTGGCGGGCGTCGACCACGTAGATGAGGTTGTTCGCCTTCAGGTTGAAGACGCGGTCGCGGATCGCCGAGAGGTCCGTCGCCGCGTAGCCGTAGCCGCCGTCGGACTTACGGATGATCAGCGGGACCGGGTTGCCCTCCGGGCCTTTGATGTCGTCGAAGAACACACACAGGGCGCCCTCCGAGTGGACTGCCACCCCGGACTCCTCCAGGAGGCGGCACGTCTCGTCCAGCATGTCGTTGTAGCCCGACTCGCCGACGATGTCCGCGTCCTGGATCTCCATGTCCAGCTTCTCGAACACCGAGAAGAAGTAGATCTTCGACTCGTCCACGAACCGCTGCCAGATGGCGAGCGTCGCGGGGTCGCCGGCCTGGAGGTCGACCACCCGCAGGCGCGCCCTCGTCTTGAACTCCTCGTCGGAGTCGAAGAGTTTGCGCGCCGTCTTGTAGAGGCGGTCCAGGTTCGACATCGCCTCCTCGCCGCTGGCTTCGGAGTCCGAGTCGTTTGCTGTTTTGTGGTCCAGCTCGTGCGGGTGCTCGTCCAGGTACTGGATGAGCATGCCGAACTGGGTGCCCCAGTCGCCGATGTGGTGCCTGCGCACCACGTTCTCGCCGGTGAACTCCAGGAGTTGGACCACCGCGTCGCCGATCACCGCTGAGCGGAGGTGGCCTACGTGCATCTCCTTCGCCACGTTCGGCTGGGCGTAGTCGATGACCGTCGTGCCGGGGTTCGCAGTGCGGGGGGCGCCGAGGCGGGCGTCCGGGTCCGCTGTCCTGGCCGCGAGGTTCTCGATGATCGCCTTGTCGGTGAGCGTGATGTTCAGGAAGCCGGGGCCGGAGACCTCGATGTCCTTGATCACGTCGCCGGACACGACGTTTCCGACGACCTGGGTCGCCAGGTCGCGGGGGTTCGCCTTGGCCTTCTTGGCGAGGGCGAGGATGCCGTTCGCCTGGAAGTCCGCACGGTCGCTGCGTCGCAGCAGCGGGTCCGCGGGGGGTGCCTCCGGCAGGGTTGCCGTGAGGGCGTCCGCGAGGCGCTGGTGGACGGTGGCGGTGAGGGACTTGACCGGGGCCATAGGAGTGGGTGCCGTTCTCCTGGTGGGTACGTGTGGATGCGGTCAGTATCCCATGGGGGGTGAAGGGGTTTTCGTGGGTGCGGGTGGGGTGGTTCGGGGGTTCTCGCCCCCGCCGCCCGTACCCGTCCCATCCCTGGGGGCTGCCGCCCCCAGACCCCCGCTCCGGCCCTGAACGGGTCTTGTCCTCAAGCGCCGGACGGGCTGAAGGTGCCGGGCGTGGGCTGAAGAAGCGGCGGGGGTGGGTGGGTGGGTGGGTGGGAGAGAAGCTGGGGGCTGGACGGGCCTTGTCGTCAAGTGCCGGACGGGCTGAGATGCCTGGGCCTGGGCTGAATAGATACGGCCAAAGGGTGGGCGGGTGGGAAACACGGCCTGGGCTGTACGGGCGTTGGCCTCGGATCGCCGGGCGCGATGGAGGTGCCGGGGCCTGGGTTGAAGAAGCGGCGGGGGCGGGTGGGTGGAAAAGAAGCTCCCGCCGAACTGCCGCCCGCTCCTCCCTTGTATGTTCTATGCCATACCCCATAAGTTACCGGCAGGTAGCTCGCCCGGCGGGCCACGTCGGCGTCGGAAGAAGGAACTCGGTATGCCCTCGCTCGACCGCCACGACAACGTCTTCGTTCTCGACCTCGGAGACGGAGAGAACCGTTTCCACCCGGACTGGCTCACTGCCGTCGGCGCCGCGCTCGACGAGGTCGAGAAGGCGGAAGGCCCTCGCGCCCTGGTCACCGCCGCCACCGGCAAGTTCTACTCGAACGGGCTCGACCTGGACTGGCTGTTCGCCCACGGCGACCAGTACGACGCCTACGTCGTCTCGGTCCACGAGCTGTTCGCGCGGATGCTGTCGCTGCCGGTCATCACGGTGGCCGCGCTGCAGGGGCACACCTTCGCCGCAGGAGCGATGTTCTCCCTCGCCCACGACTTCCGCGTGATGCGTGCCGACCGCGGCTTCTGGTGCCTGCCCGAGGCGGACATCAACATCCCCTTCACTCGTGGCATGGCCGCCCTCATCCAGTCCCGGCTGGCGCCGCAGACCGCCCACGAGGCCATGGTCACCGCCCGCCGCTACGGCGGCTCCGACGCCGCGGCCGCCGGCATCGTCGACCAGTCGGTCACCGAGGACGCCGTACGCTCCACCGCCGTCGAGATCGCCCAGGCGCAGGTGGCCAAGGCCGGCGACACCCTCGGCACCATCAAGGCCCGCATGTACGCCCCTGCCCTGGCCACCCTGCGCGACCCCGCCAACCCGCTCGGCTGAGTCGGCGCCCCTCCGGCGGGGAAGAAGTGTGCCTGAGGTGTGGAGGGTTCCGGTGTGCGTTGCCTACTCGTCAGTCATGTTTTAGGCATGGGGATCATGAAACCCCCCATCAAGCGTTCCGTTAAAACCCTCGGCGCCCTCACCGTCGCCGCCGGGCTCCTCCTCGGGTTCGCCGGCAGTGCCGGGGCCGCCCCCGGCACTGCCGGCGCTTCCGGCACCTCCTCCTTCGGGTTCGCCCACCGCACCGTCACGGCCCCCGACGGCCAGGACTTCCACCTCAAGCTCGCCGCCACGCCCACCTCCCTGCCCGCCGCCGCCGGCGGCACCGTGGATGTCGCCGGGACCGGGTACAACCGGGGGCAGGGGATCTTCCTCGCCTTCTGTGTGATCCCCGAGGGCGTCACCGTCGGGGACCCGGCCACCTACACCACCCTGCCCACGCCCTGTCTGCCCGGACGCGAGGACCAGGACGGGTCCTCGCGCCGGATCACCGACAGCGCCACCGGAACTCCGGGGATCACGCTGCCGTACCGGGCCGGGGGCTCGTTCCTCACCACGCTCAACATCCGGCCCGAGATCAAGGACGGCGTGGTGTGTGACGTCGACGTCAAGTGCGCCATCGTCACCCGGGCCGACTTCACGGCCACCGCCGACCGGTCCTACGACCAGTACATCCCGGTCAGCTTCAGCCGGTAGACGGCGGTGACGCCTTGGGTCCGGCGCCACGGAGGCGGCGCGCTGAAAAGCCGTTTTCGTGGTTCTGGGCCCACCTGGGAGAATGGCAGGGCCAGCCGTCCGACCGTGCGGCCGGCCTTGAGGAACTCCCAGAAAAAGAGGACGTGCCGATCGTGGCTCAGAGCGCCGAGACCACCGACTGGGTCTCCCGTTTCGCGGATGAGGTCATCGAGGAGTCGGAGCGTCGAGCCCCCGGCAAACCCGTCGTCGTCGCGTCCGGGCTGTCTCCCTCCGGGCCCATCCACCTCGGGAACCTCCGGGAAGTGATGACCCCGCATCTTGTTGCCGACGAGGTCCGGCGCCGGGGGTACGAGGTCCGGCATCTGATCTCCTGGGACGACTACGACCGCTACCGCAAGGTGCCCAACGGTGTCGACGGCGTGGACGCCTCCTGGGCCGAGCACATCGGGCGGCCACTGACCGCCGTACCCGCGCCCAAGGGGTCCGTCCACCCCAACTGGGCCGAGCACTTCAGGGCCGCGATGGTCGACGCGCTCGCCGAGCTCGGTGTCGAGTTCGACGGGATCAGCCAGACCGAGCAGTACACCTCCGGGGTCTACCGCGAGCAGATCCTGCACGCCATGAAGCACCGGGGTGACATCGACGCCATCCTCGACCAGTACCGGACCAAGAAGGCCCCCGGTAATCCCGGCAAGAAGCCCCAGCAGTCGCAGAAGCCGGTCGACGAGGCCGAGCTCGACGCCGCCGAGGGGTCGGGGGCGGCGGCCGAGGACGACGGGAGCTCCGGGTCCGCCGGGTACTTCCCGTACAAGCCCTTCTGCGGGGGCTGCGGCAAGGACCTCACCACCGTCACCGCCTATGACGACGACACCACCGAGCTGACGTACACCTGCACGGCGTGCGGGTTCGCCGAGACCGTTCTGCTGAGCGAGTTCAACCGCGGCAAGCTGGTCTGGAAGGTCGACTGGCCCATGCGGTGGGCCTACGAGGGGGTTGTCTTCGAGCCGAGCGGTGTGGACCACTCGTCTCCGGGGTCCAGCTTCCAGGTCGGTGGGCAGATCGTCGGCAGCATCTTCGGCGGCAAGCAGCCGATCGGGCCCATGTACGCCTTCGTCGGCATCAGCGGCATGGCCAAGATGTCCAGCAGCAAGGGCGGCGTACCCACGCCCGGCGACGCGCTGAAGATCATGGAGCCGCAGATCCTGCGCTGGCTGTACGCCCGCCGCCGGCCCAACCAGTCCTTCAAGATCGCCTTCGACCAGGAGATCCAGCGGCTCTACGACGAGTGGGACAAGCTCGACGCCAAGGTCGCCGACGGCTCCGCGCTGCCCGGTGACGTCGCCGCGCACTCGCGGGCCGTGCGTACCGCCGGGGGCGAACTACCGCGTACGGCACGGGCGTTGCCGTACCGGACGCTGGCCTCCGTCGCCGACATCACCGCCGGTGCCGAGGACCAGACGCTGCGGATCCTCAAGGAACTCGACCCTTCCGATCCGTTGACCTCCCTCGACGAGGTGCGGCCCCGGCTCGACAAGGCCGAGGCCTGGATCAACACGCAGGTCCCCGCCGACCAGCGGACCGTCGTACGCGCCGAGCCCGACGCCGAGCTGCTCAAGTCCCTCGACGAGCAGGGGCAGCAGTCGCTCCGGCTGCTGCTGGACGGGCTCGACGACCACTGGTCCCTCGACGGCCTGACCCACCTCGTCTACGGCGTGCCCAAGGTCCAGGCCGGCTTCCCCGCCGACGCCACACCGAAGGAACTCCCGGCCGAGATCAAGGTCGCCCAGCGCACGTTCTTCGCCCTGCTGTACCACCTGCTCGTCGGGCGGGACACGGGGCCGCGGCTGCCCACGCTGCTGCTCGCGGTGGGGCAGGAGCGGGTGCGGGTCCTGTTGGGGGAGTAGCAGGCGCACGAAAAGGGGCGCCCGGCTGATGCCGGGCGCCCCTTTTCATGTATCCGCTGCGCATTTACGCGATGTGGTCCTCTTGCAGCTCCAACGTGTGACGGTTGGTGAAGCGGGTGACCAGCCGCTTGGCCTCCTGCTCGGAGAGGGTGATGCGGTGCTCGGCCTCGACGTTGTCACCGAACTCGCGCGGAGTCGGATAACTGCCGTTTATCGACTTCTTGAAGACCTGGTAGAACGACTCCTCGTCCGGCTCCGACGCCGGAGTGCCGCCCCCCTCGCCGAGCTGACGAGTGCGGTTCGGTCCCGACGGGATCGGAAAAGTACCGGTGTCCTCCGGAGAGGGTTCCAGCGTCTCCTGCTCCTGGTACTGCTGCTCCGGGTATCCGGGCTCCTCGTAGCCCTGTCCCTCGAACTCCCGCTGCTGGTACGCCCGTTCCTGAACGACCTGCGGCCGTTGTTGCTGCTGCTGGTACGCCTGACGCTGCTCGGCCTCGTACTGGGCCTGCTGCGCCTCGTACTGGGCCCACATCTGCTCCTGCTCGGGCTCGTACGTCGGGTCGTACCCGCCCTCGTACACGACCTCCTGCGGCGAAGCAGCCGCGGCGAACCACGGACTCTCCTCCGGCGCGAGCTCTTCCTGCGCCGGTACGGACTCGGGCTCGGCCTCGATCGCGGGGCGCCGCTGCTCGACCAGCGGCGCGACGGCCTTCGTGGCCGGTGCGAGCTCGGGCTGCGCGGCCGGAGCCGCAGTCGCGGCCGGAGGCAGCAGTGCGGGCTCGATGCCCGCCGCCGCCAGACCCGACGGAGCCGTCTCCGCCAGCGGGACCCCGTACCGCGCGAGGCGCAGCGGCATCAGGGACTCCACCGGAGCCTTGCGCCGCCAGCCCCGGCCGAAACGGGCCTGGAGGCGGGCCTGGTAGACGAGACGTTCCTGCTCCAGCTTGATGACCTGGTCGTAGGAACGCAGCTCCCACAGCTTCATCCGCCGCCAGAGAAGGAACGTCGGTACGGGGGACAGCAGCCAGCGGGTGAGGCGGACGCCCTCCATGTGCTTGTCGGCGGTGATGTCCGCCATGCGGCCGATCGCGTGCCGGGCCGCCTCCACCGACACCACGAACAGGATCGGGATGACGGCGTGCATGCCCACGCCCAGCGGGTCCGGCCAGGCCGCCGCGCCGTTGAACGCGATCGTCGCCATGGTCAGCAGCCACGCCGTCTGGCGCAGCAGCGGGAACGGGATCCTGATCCAGGTGAGGAGGAGATCCAGGGCGAGCAGGACGCATATACCCGCGTCGATGCCGATCGGGAACACGTAACTGAAGTTCCCGAAGCCCTTTTGGAGAGCCAGTTCACGGACGGCCGCGTACGACCCCGCGAAGCCGATCCCGGCGATGACGACCGCCCCGGCGACGACCACGCCGATGAGTATCCGGTGCGTTCGTGTCAGCTCTAGTGGCGCGGCCACCCGTACTCCCCTCCCAGTGCGTGTTGTTGCGCGCAACAGGGTGGCACATGTGTGCGGCGTACGTGTTGCCGAGACAACGTCAGTTCTTCTTCGAAGCGGAGGGCGAGGGGGAGGGAGACGCGGCCTTGGACCCCGACGTGGACGGGGACGCGCTCGGCTTCGCCGACGAACTCGCCGACTGCGACGGGGAGTTGGAGGGAGCCGGGGTGCCGGCGGAACCCTCGCCGTTCGCCGACGACACCTTCGCCACCGCCTCCTTGACCGCCTTCACCGCGGACTTCTCCAGGGACGCCGCGCTCGGCGTCTTCTCACCCGCGAAACCCGCACCGTTGTAGTCGAGCGTCACGACGACGTTCTCGACCCGGACCACGACCGTCTGCTGCCGGAAGGAACCCTCCTTCTTCTTCAGGTCGTAGCGCACCGACGTGGCGTCGTCACCCGCCCCCTCGATCGGCTCCGAAGCGGTGTTCTTCGCATCCTTCACCGACTGGGCGTCCTGCACCTGGCTCTCGTAGTACTCCTGCGCCAGCTCGGCGGCCGAGCCACGGGTGGCGGTCGACTCGAAACGCAGCAGGGAGACGTTCAGCCAGCGGAACTGGGAGCCCTTCACACCGTTGTTGGCGAGGCTCGTCCAGGAACAGCTGCCACGCGTCCCCGTGTCCTCCGACGACCCCTCCTTGCCCGACTTCACACCCTTCGGGACCAGTTCCGTCAGCGTCTTCGTCGACAGCACCGCGCACGACTCCGGAAGCTGCTTGTACGCGGCCGCCTGCACGGTCGGCGACGCGCTCACCGTCTCGCCCGCACTGGCGTCCTTCTCCTGCGCCGCGTTGTCGGCGGAACCCGACGCCGAACCGGAGTCCGAGTCGGAGGAGCAGCCGGCGGCCACGAGGAAGAGGACGGGAACCGCGGCGAGGGCGGCGAGAGCGCGCCTGGGGCGCCTCGTCGTCACTGTGGCGGTCCGGCGGCGCTGGTCTCGCTGTGCGGGTCGGTGCATGGTTCCTTCACTCATCACGCTGGGGTTCCTGCGGCTCTCGGTTTCCTGCGGTCGGATCGGGTCCGAGGGGCCACGGTACGCGGTGAGGGGCGCGTGCGGCCGCGCTTCACTCCCTTTGCGGACGGCCGCCACCGGGGTACGCGGACGGGGTCTCAGCCGAACGCGTCGACCAGTTGGGCAGCCAGTTTCTGCGCCCTGTCCTGCATTTCCTTGCTGTCCGGGACGGTGCCGAGCGTCGTCGGCTGCTCGACGTACTCGATCGTCACGATGACGTTGGACGTGCGGAACGCCACAGTCACCGTGCGCTGCTGGGCGGTTGAACCGGAGGTGCTCAGCTCGTCGTCCACGAACGCCTCGTCGCCGAGACCGTCGAGGAGACGCGGCTGGAGGGCGGCGGCCGACTCGGCGTCGGCCTCCGGGGAGAGGGACGCGGAAGCGGCGTCGGTGGGGGTGGTGGCGGAAGGGGAAGCGGTGGTTGCGGCGCCGGACGCGGACTCGGACTCGGTGGGGGTGGGGGAGGGAGGAGCGGCGGGGGAGGTGGAGACGACGGGCTCCGGAAGATCGGCGGCCACCACCTTGGTCGCGAACAACTCCTGCGCCTCGGTGTCGTCGCTCACGGCGTTGTCGTACGACACGACCCGCTCGAAGTCGACGAGGAGATGGTCGGTGGCGTCCGTGGACTCCACCTTCCAGCGGCAGCCGACCTTACGGTCCGTGTTGTACGTCAGGGTCGACTCACCCGCGTACGCCTGCTCGCGCTGGTCCTTGTCCGTGATCTGCTCGATGCCGGGGAGCAGCGAGTCGAGCGCGTCGTTGGCGACCGCGCCGCACGGCTCGGGGAGCGTGCGGTAGCGCCCCGGCTGGGCCGCCGCGGTCGTGGTTCCGGCCTCGCCGGGCTTGGCGTCCTGGGCTGTGTCCCCGCCGCCCGAGCTGCCGGTGCAGCCGGCCAGCAGTGCCGCGAGGAGCGCGGCGACGCCGGGTACGTAGGCCTTCCGCTGCACGGTCAGGTTCCTCTCGACGATGCGGACGATCCGGATGACCGGACGATCTCTTCGGTGATGGTGCCGGTTCCAGTGTCCCCGCTGGTTAATCGCTTGCCGCGCAGGGGCGTCACCGGCAGACAATGTGTATCGCACGCACCACCGTGAACGCCGGTCCGGCATCCCTTTCGTTGACCTTGGCGCCGGTTTTGCGATTTAAGACTTCTGTTGGGTTTCCGGGGGAATGAGGACGATATGTCGTACGTGGAAGTGCCGGGCGCGAAGGTACCCATCCGTATGTGGGCCGACCCGGCGTCGGTCGAGGACGGCGCGATGCAGCAGCTCCGCAACGTGTCGACGCTGCCGTGGATCAAGGGCCTGGCGGTCATGCCGGATGTGCATTACGGCAAAGGTGCGACCGTCGGCTCGGTGATCGCGATGCAGGGTGCGGTGTGCCCGGCGGCGGTGGGGGTCGACATCGGCTGCGGGATGTCCGCCGTCAAGACCTCGCTCACGGCCAACGACCTGCCGGGTGACCTGTCCCGGCTGCGGTCGAAGGTCGAGGAGGCGATTCCGGTGGGGCGGGGGATGCATGACAGTCCCGTTGATCCGGGGCGGCTGCACGGGTTCGCTACCGGGGGGTGGGACGACTTCTGGGGGCGGTTCGATGGGGTTGCGGATGCGGTGAAGTTCCGGGAGGAGCGAGCAAATAAGCAGATGGGGACGCTCGGAAGCGGAAACCACATGATCGAAATCTGTCTTGATCAGACGGATTCGGTCTGGCTGATGCTGCACTCCGGTTCCCGGAACATCGGCAAGGAGCTGGCTGAGCACCACATTGGCATTGCGCAGAAGCTCCCGCACAACCAGGGTCTGGTCGACCGTGACCTCGCGGTGTTCATCTCGGATACTCCGCAGATGGCCGCGTACAGAAACGATCTGTACTGGGCTCAGGAGTACGCCAAGTATAACCGCGCGATCATGATGGGGATCCTGAAGGACGTCATTCGCAAGGAGTTCAAGAAGGCGAAGCCGACCTTCGAGCACGAGATCTCCTGCCACCACAACTACGTGGCGGAGGAACGGTACGAGGGCATGGATCTGTTGGTCACCCGCAAGGGCGCGATCCGTGCGGGCTCCGGTGAGTTCGGGATCATTCCCGGCTCGATGGGCACGAGCTCGTACATCGTGAAGGGGCTCGGAAACGAGAAGGCCTTCAACTCGGCCTCGCATGGTGCGGGTCGGCGCATGAGTCGCAACGCGGCCAAGCGGCGCTTCACCGTGCGGGATCTGGAGGAGCAGACGAGGGGCGTGGAGTGCCGGAAGGACTCCGGCGTGCTCGATGAGATTCCGGGGGCCTACAAGAACATCGACCAGGTGATGGAACAGCAGAGCGATCTGGTTGAGGTCGTGGCGAAGCTGAAGCAGTTCATCTGCGTGAAGGGCTGACGGACGAGGCCCCCGGTCGGGTAGGCGAATTCAAGGGGTCGTGGCAACACCGCTGATCATGCGGCTGTTGTGAGGAGTTTAGCGAGGCGCTCGGCTGGGGTTTTCCAGTCGAGCGTTT
>NZ_JBIRRV010000037.1:0-40147 GCF_044333925.1 Streptomyces sp. NPDC020898 | reverse complement strand
CCGCCGGCCGACAAGCCCGGCTCGTCAGCACAGCGCACCGCATCCTTCCCACCGCAGTCTTCGACGGACAGATCCGCAAGAGCAACAAACTCCCCAGCTGAGATCTACAGACAGTGAACCGCCGACTTGTATGTGCCGTAGTAGCGCGTGGTCGGGCGCTGAGCGGCTTCGTACACATGGCGGCGGACGAGCGGATCGGCACCCTGTGTCCGATGCTCGCGAAGAACTTTGACCAGGACCACCCCGATCTGTTCGTCGCACGCGATCGGCTGGTGGAACCGGTCGGGCAAATGACGCAGCCCGCCCGAGAGGCCGGGCAGTTGCGCCCCCGATGTGGAGTCCGGCGATCTGATGGTCGCCGTCAGCCGGCTCACCCGGCCGCTGCCAGGCACCGAGTGCGAGGGCATCGGCCGCTGCGTGCACCGTCATCTGCAGATGCTCCTGGACGGTCTGCGGGCACCCGCCCGCTCCGTACTGCCCGGATCGGCCGTGACCGTGGAGGACATGCGACGAGCGTGACTGATCCGGTCGGTCAGGTCGATACCGATTGGTTCGGCGCTCAGCGCTCGGCGCCGGTCAGTAGTCGTCACCAGTAACCACCTCGTACAACGCTTTCGGCCGTCGACGATGACGAGCCGTCCCTGTCTCGATGTCCCGACGTCTCGCTGTCTCGGTCTTCATCTCCAGCTTTGTCTCTCTGCACTTCTCTCCTCGCTTTTCGCCACGAAGTCCCGAAGTGGGTATCCCCATGTCTGAAACAGCTCAGGCCACCGCCAAGACGGCAGCCGACTCCCATTCCAACCGCTGGAAAGCGCTCACGTTCATCGCGCTCGCCCAGCTGATGGTCGTGCTGGACGCGACCATCGTGAACATCGCGTTGCCGTCCGCCCAGCAGGACCTGGGCATCTCCGACGGCAACCGCCAGTGGGTCATCACGGCGTACGCCCTGGCCTTCGGTGGTCTGCTGCTCTTCGGCGGCCGTATCGCGGACCTGTGGGGCCGCAAGCGCACCTTCGTTGCCGGTCTGATCGGCTTCGCCGTCGCGTCCGCCCTCGGCGGCGCGGCCACGAACGAGGCGACGATGCTCGGCGCCCGTGCCCTCCAGGGTGCGTTCGGCGCGCTGCTCGCGCCCGCCGCGCTCTCCCTGCTCGCGGTGATGTTCACCGAGCCCAAGGAGCGCGCCAAGGCGTTCGGCATCTACGGTGCGATCGCCGGGGGCGGCGGCGCCGTGGGCTTCATCCTCGGCGGCCTGCTCACCGAGTACCTCGACTGGCGCTGGACGTTCTTCGTGAACATCCCGTTCGCGGTCATCGCGGCCGCGGGCGCGTACTTGGTCATCCGTGAGCCGTCCGGCAGCCGCAACCGCTCGCCGCTCGACATCCCGGGCGTCGTCCTGTCCATCCTCGGTCTGGTCACACTGGTCTACGCCTTCACCCGCGCCGAGTCCGACGGCTGGGGCGACTCCACGACGGTCGGCCTGTTCGTCGCGTCGGTCGTGCTGCTCGCCGCGTTCGTCTTCACCGAGTCCAAGGTCAAGGCCCCGCTGCTGCCGCTGCGTGTGATCACCGAGCGCAACCGCGGAGGCGTCTACCTCTCCCTCGGCCTCGCGATCATCGCGTTGTTCGGTCTGTTCCTCTTCCTGACCTACTACCTGCAGCTCGTGCTGGGCTACTCGCCGGTCAAGACCGGCCTCGCCTTCCTGCCGCTGATCGGCGGCCTGATGGTGGGCTCCACGCAGATCGGCACCCGCCTGTTGACCCGCGTTCCCCCGCGCCTGCTGATGGCTCCGGGCTTCCTGGTCGCCGGGACCGGCATGCTCTTCCTCACCCAGCTGGAGATCGGCACCTCGTACGCCAGTGTCATCCTGCCGGGGCTGGTACTGCTCGGCCTCGGCATGGGTACGGCGTTCATGCCCGCCCTCTCCCTGTCCACGCACGGTGTCGAGCCGCGTGACTCCGGTGTCGCCTCCGCGATGGTCAACACCTCGCAGCAGGTGGGCGGCGCGATCGGTACGGCCCTGCTGAACACGATCGCCGCCTCGGCGACGACCGCGTACACCAAGGACCACATCGGCGGCGTCGGTTCCCAGGCGCAGCAGCAGCTGGTCCAGCTGGAGGGCCAGGTGCACGGGTACACCAACGCGATCTGGTTCGCCGTCGGCATCCTCGTGCTCGCCGCGACGGTCGCTTTCACCTTCATCAACACGGGCAAGCCGCAAGCCGGTCCGGCCTCCGGCCAGGGTGCCGAGGACGAAGCGAAGATCCTGGTGATCGCCCACTGACGGCCCGTACACCGGGTACGCCCGGCACTTCGGGTACTGCGATCACTTCGGGCACTTCCCGTACTTCGTGTACGGCGCGGGGTGGGGACGCCTCGCCGTACACGATGCAGGGCCAGCCCCGGCTCCGAGAGCGACGGAGCCGGGGCTGACCCGTGTCCGGGCCCCCAGGGCCCGCCATGACATTCCCTGGCTGCAGATGACCTGCGCAGAGCCGACGGCAGCTCAAGCGGCCCGAACCGAAGGACATCGGCCCGCAGACCGAAAACGTCCTGACCAACGGCATGCCCCAGGACCTCGCCGCCACGACCCATTTCCAGATCGGCCGACGACGAGCCGGAAGCGACTCCTTGATGCGGACATCGACCTCCGCGGTCCACTTCGCGGCCGCCGGCCAAGAAGCCACCATGAACGCGGCCACCGCATCGCGGCCTTCCCCCACGGTGAGGGCAGCTTGGGAAGGCACCGCGATCTTCCACGAACTCATCCGCCTCACGTTCGAGGACACCGACCCCCTCACCGCGCTCCCAGACATTCCGGCTTTCCTCCACTGCGACCACCGAGGCCGCTACGCCGCCGTCCTCGTGCCCGACCGGCACCCCGATCAGGCGAACGAGTTCAACGGTGCCGTCCGGCCCTGCCCGGGCTCCGCCGTCTGTGACCCGCGCGCCACCACCCAGCTTCGAAGATGCGATACGCGCGGCAGGCCACCCCTTGCCTTCTGGCGGTGAGGGCCTCTTGCGGTGCACGCAGGACCGGAACTCGCGGTTCACCAGCTCGGTAGCCAGGCAGGCATTTAGGTAGAAAAATAAGCAAAGTGGACCAAAAGGTGCTGCGTACACAAGAGCAGCCGCCGGTTCCGGCCCGTCGTCCGCTCATAGCTTTTGCGCGCCCCCGGCCCTGGAGCGACAGCCCACCGAGGAGGGGGTGCGGCCGTCCCGTACAGCACCCCAACGTCTCCCCCCTCTCCCGAATCACCGGCGGACCACTTGCCACCGACCGACGATCACAGTATGGTCGTACGAACGTAAGACATACGACCGTAAGACATACGGGCGTAACTCAAATCTAAGGGAGCTCGTGATGGCGACAACTCGGCCGGTGGCACTCGTGACAGGTGCCTCATCGGGGGTAGGCAAGGAGACGGCCCGTGCCCTCGCCGCGGCGGGCTTCGAAGTGATCGGAACCGCTCGCAACACCGCGCGGGTCACCGCGCCCGCCGGGGTGACCTACCTCGACCTCGACGTGACCAGCGACGACTCGGTCGCCTCCCTGGTCAAGCAGGTGATCGACCGGTTCGGGCGCATCGACGTCCTGGTCAACAACGCCGGCGTCGGCGCCAACGGCGCCGCCGAGGAGTTCTCCGTCGCCCGGACGCAGGAGGTCTTCGACGTCAACGTCTACGGCATCATGCGGATGACCAAGGCGGTTCTGCCGCACATGCGCACCCAACGGAGCGGACGCATCATCAACGTCTCCTCCCTCAGCGGGTTCGTCCCCAGCCCGTTCATGGCCATCTACACCTCGACCAAGCACGCGGTCGAGGGCTACTCCGCATCGCTGGACCACGAGGTCCGCGAGCACGGCGTGCGGATCCTGCTCGTCGAGCCCGGCCCGATCAACACCCCGTTCGGGGACCACAGCGTGCAGGGCGACACCCCCATGCCGCTCTACGCATCGGGACGGCGCACCTTCGACGAGGTGCTGGCGAAGAACCTCAGCGGCGGCGACGATCCCACCACCGTGGCCAAGGTGATCCTCGCGGCGGCCACCGGCAAGAACCCGAAACTGCGGCGCACCGCCGGCTCGACGGCCGCCGGCATCAGCGTGTTCCACCGCGTCCTTCCCGCCCGGATCTTCGACCGCATCGTCCGCAGGTTCAACCGGATGCCGAACTGACGCCCACTTTTCGCGCCCCCGAACCCACCCGAAAACAACGACACCTCGTCCACGAGGTGATCGCGCAGGCGGTGCAGGACGGCGACGACCCCGCCGTCGCCGCCAAGGCGACCGGCGCAGCGGCCAACCGGCAAGAGGCCGAAGCCGCGCCACGCCACGCCGCCGGCCCGCGGCGACCGGCCGTACATCACCGACGGCGCAGCCCCCGAACCCCACAACCCGAAACTGCAGACCGCGAGGATCAACCTGCCGGCGCTCCTTGCCGGCGCGGCACACCGACCCGACCAGCGGCAGCCGGGGGCACAGGCCCCGGCTGCGACGGAGGAACCCACCGTGCGGTACACGAAGGAACACAAGCAGGAGACACGGCAGCGCATCATCGAGACGGCCGGCCGCCGGCTCAAGCGGGACGGCATCGACGGCTCCGGAGTCGCCACGCTCATGAAGGACGCCGGCCTGACCAACGGCACCCTCTACGCCTACTTCGCTTCCAAGGACGAACTCGTCGCCAGCGCGGTCGCCGACCAGATGCGCGCCCAGCACGAGAACATCGTCGCGCAGGCAGCGCCCGGCCGGGCCGGCCTCGAACAGATGATCCGCTGGTACTTCTCCCCCGAGCAGCGCGACACCATCGACGACGGCTGCCCCAACGCCGCCCTCCTCGACGAGATCGCACGCTCCGCACAGCCCACCAGGCAGGCCTACACCGACGGCGCCCTGGTCCTCATCGACGGCTTCGCCGCCCGCCTGGCACCCCACGACCCGTCCTCGGCACGCCTGAAGGCACTCAGCCTCCTCGGCATGCTCGCCGGCACCCTCCAACTCTCCCGCGCCCTGACCGACCAGCAACTCGCCGACCAACTCCTCCAACAGGGCATCCACAACGCCCTCGCACTCCTGGACGCCGAGCAGCACAGCTGAACCGCCATCCGTGCCGATCAGAAGCCCGTCCGGCCGAACAAGGCCGGCGGCTCCCCCGCCCACCGCACCCACGTCACTCCCGACGCCGGCCACCCGCCGGGTGGCCAGACGATTCCGTACACCCTCGATGAGGGGAAAGAACGAGGGCCCGATGAGCGTCTTCCACCCCGATCTCGCACGAGGTCGCTTCATCCCCAAGGTGTCCTACGGGCGGCTGACGTCGCGCCTCGTGCGGAAAGTGAAGTGGCGTCCGACCGATCCGGGGCCGGGCGTCACGGTCCAGGAGATCACCGTGCCCGGCACGGAGGGCGCGCCGTCCGTGTCGCTCCGTGTGTTCCAGCCGGCCGGTTTGAAGGAAGCGGCTGGGGCGCTGCTCTGGATCCACGGAGGCGGGCTGATCTTCGGTGCGCCCGAGCAGGACGACCGTACGAACATCGCCTTCGTCCGTGAGCTCGGCATCACAGTCGCCGCGGTCCGCTACCGACTGGGTCCCGACCATCCCGCGCCCGCCGCGGTCGAGGACGCCTACGCCGGGCTGCGCGGCCTCGTCGAGCGCGCGGGCGACCTGCACATCGACGTCGACCGCATCGCGATCGGCGGTGCCAGCGCGGGCGGCGGACTCGCCGCCGCCCTCGCCCTGCTCGCCCACGACCGGGGCGAGATCCGCCCGGCGTTCCAACTGCTCCTCTACCCCATGCTGGACGACCGCACGACGACCAGAACCGACCTCGACACCCTCAAAGTGCGCCTCTGGACCCCCAAGAGCAACCGCTACGCCTGGTCCTCCTACCTCGGCGACACCGTCGCCGGCCCCAACGTCTCCCCCTACACCGCCGCAGCCCGCCGCGAAGACCTCACCGGCCTGCCACCGGCCTGGATCGGCGTCGGCACCCTCGACCTCTTCCACGACGAAGACATCGAGTACGCACGCCGGCTGAACGCCGCCGGCGTCCCCTGCCAACTCCACGTCATCCCCGGCGCCTTCCACGGCTTCGACCTCGTGCTCCCCAAAGCCGACATCTCACAGGACTTCTGGCGCCGGCAGGCACAGGCGCTCAAGAGCGCACTGTGACACCGACCTGCGTCCATGACCGAAACTGACGGCAGACCAACGCTTTCAGAACGCCGACCGCACCACCCTCACCCAGGCAGCAGCTGCGGCGTTCGCCGGTCCGCTCGCCGCGGGGCGGCCCGGCATCCGTGGACAGGCCGGTAGTTCTCCGCCGCGTGGGGCAGCCGGGAGACGCTGAACGTCACGCTGGCGGAAGCCGAGCCGGCGTCGGTACCGCTCGCGACGCCTCCGGCCGGTGGCGGCATCCCGCACGCCCGCATCGTGCCCGCCCCGGCCTCTCCCCCGCCGACGTTTAGTCGCCGGCTGTGCCGCAGTACGATACCCGCGCAGCGCAGATGACATCGACCGATCGCCCTCAGCGCCTCGTCCACAGGACTGCGGTCGGGGACGGGCATCCCGAAAACCGGATGTCCGCCCCCGACCCGTTACAGCGGCGCCTGCGCGGACCAGAGTCCGCGTCCGTGTGTCGCCACCAGGAGGCGTCCGCCGTCGGGCGAGACGTCCAGAGAGACGATTCCGGCATGGGGCAGGGCGCCGCCGAGCCGGTACCACGTGTACGAACCGGTCGCGGTGGGCGCGGCGGCGAAGACGCCGATGTCCGTGCCGACGACCACGTGACCGTGCCACAGGGCGAGCGCCCCGGCCGGCGCGTCCGGCAGGTCGCCGGTGCGGTCGGTCCAGGTGGTGCCGCCGTCGGTGCTCTCGAAGACGTGGCCCTCGCCCGCGCCGGAGACGTAGGAGCGGGTGAAGCCGCCGTAGGTGGCCCAGACATGGCGGGCGTCGTGCGGGTCGACGGTGAGCGAGGTGACGTACCGGTTCGGCAGCGGCGCGGTGAGCCGGTGCCAGGTGCCGCCCGCGTCGGTGTCGATGCCGCTGGCGTACTGCTCGCCGCTCCAGTCCTCCCAGCCCGCGTAGGTCACGGAGCCGTTCACGCCGAGGGCGGTGACGGAGTGGTCCTCGCCGGTGTCGTGGACGGCGGTCCAGTCGCAGGAGTCGGCGGTGCAGCGGGTGTCCCAGCCCTTGCCGGCGTTGTCCCACACGTAACGGCCGCCCGCGACCCAGTGGTTCACGTCGGCACTGTCGGAGGTGTAAGGGGCGATGAACTCTGGGCCCGGGTCGCAGCCCTTCAGGTCGGCGTTCCAGTCGCAGGCGGGAGAGATGCCGGTGAAGGAGGGCGTGGTGCCGTCGGAGCGGCCGCCGTTGGTGGTCAGCTCCATGTCCAGGTCGACGTATTCGTTGACGGCGCGGTCGGCGTCGGCCGGGTCGACGAGGACGAAGCCGCCGTCGCCGCCCGAGGGCTGGTACAGCTCCCGGGCGCCGGGCAGGCTCAGCACGTTGCCGTTGTCCTGGGTGCCGCCCCAGGTGGACAGGGCGCCGGTCGCCGGGTCGGTCCCATAGGCGGCGTCGTAATACTGGAGGGTGCGCAGGTCCTGGTTGAGGTTGGTCCAGCCCTTCGAGGGCAGCTCGGGGTCCGGACGCAGGGTCGCCGAGCGCTCGTAGACGCCGCCGTCGTTGCCGAAGTAGACGCGGTGGCCGGGGCCGAGGGCGATGGCGTGCTGGTCGGCGTGGGTGGTCATCGGGCAGCCGCCCGCTATCAGGCCGTCGGTGTAGCACTTCAGGCCGTAGTTCCAGTACGGGCCTATGGTCGCCCAGGTCTTCCCGGCGTCCCAGCTCTCGAACACCTCGGAGAAGCCCGCGTACACGTGGTCGGGGTCGGCGGGGTCCACGGCGACGTACTGGTTGTACCAGGCGGCGCCGGCCGCGTCGCTGTTCTGCGCGCCCGATGCCTTGAGGACGTCCTCGTCGGCGACCGTCGTCCAGGGCCCGGCCGCGTCACCGGTGGCCGAACGGAAGACGTCGCCGTCGCTGCTGCCGTTCGTGGCGTCGCCGACGAGTGCGAAGAGTTCACGGCCGTCGGCCGAGTACGACAGGGTCGAGCGTCCCGGCGTGACGTCGGCCAGGTCGCCGGTCACCGTGACCTTGTGCCAGGTGCCGGGTTTTCCGAAGTCGTCGGACTCGTAGACGCCGTTCGCGTCGCCCGCTGCGACGAACTGACGCGCGATCACGGCGGTCACCTGCCGTCCGCCGGTCCCGGGGCGTACGGCGACATCGGTGGCGGCCGAGGACCATCTGGTCTTCGGGTCGCCGGGGGCGAGGGCGACCGTCCAGTCGGCGGTGATGTCGCCGGCGGCGCGGCGCAGGACGCCCTCGTTGGTGGCCGCGTAGACGTTCCCCCGGCCGTCGAAGGTGATGCGGGGGACGATGCTGCCGTCGATCCGCCTGCCCACCTGCTTCCAGGTACTGCCCCGGTCGGTGGAGCGGTAGATGCCCAGGCCGGTGTAGGAGTCGCCGGAGTTGCTGGGCTCGCCGGTGCCTATCCACAGAGAGTGGTCGGCGGGGTTCACGGCCAGGGCGCCCATGGCGAGGGTCTGCTGCTGGTCGGACAGGGGCTTCCAGTGACGCCCCTCGTCATCCGAACGCCACAGCCCGCCGTCGGCGGCGCCCTCGTACACGGTGTGCCCGTCGACGGCGAGTGAGGAGACCCGACCACTGACGAGGCCGAACCCGGAACCGAAGTTCGAGGCGACCGGGTCGGCGTACTCCTTGTCCTCCTGCTGAAGCGGCACGTTCGTGACCTCCGACCACCGGGTCGGCACGGCCGGCAGTCTCCCTGCCTGCGCGTAGGCCTTGGCCAGCGCACCGGGTCCGATCGAGTCGCCGGGGGCCGTCTTCATACGGGCCTGCTGGGCGAACCCGGCCGTCGGGTCGTCGCGGTCGGCGCCATCGCCATCGCCATCGCCACCGTCGTCGTCGCCGTCGTCCTGGGCGGTCAGGGCGGTGACGGCAGTGGTCCTCGCGGGGTCGATAGGGCCTGTTCTGAGGTGGGCGTGGGGGTGGGCGGGCGAGGCTGCATCGGCGCTGCCCGCGACCAGGAGCAGAGCGCAGGCAGCAAGGACAGCCGCCCGTACGCCCGTTGGGGGGTGACTCAGGTTCATAACAGTGATCACACAGCAGCTGCTTGAACCCTGGAGTACACAGGCGGCAATGATCCAGCAAAGCAATCCCCTCAACCGCCCAGGGGCAACGGGTGGTTGAAGGAAAGAGCGTGCACTCGACGAGGAAGAGGAACGGGCGGACACATCGGGTACAGACGACGGGGAAATCCGTACACACAACGGCGACGAACAGAACCCCGACAACGAGGACGAGAAGGACGACCTCAAGTGAACGCGACGGCATGCCGCGAAGCTGCAAACCGGCTGGGAGGGCTGCGGTGAGACGGTCCAGCCGCGCGCAGAGAGCACCAGCCGGGCCCGGTTCCGGACGTGGCGGGCAGCGCCCTCCAGCGGTACGGACAGGCGTCCTTCGGCTTCACGCAGGACGACTCCGGCGAAGGTCGGTGCGGCCGCTCGCTTTCGCCAGGCCGCAGGCGCGGCGCCGAACGTCGGCGGCGACCGCGCCCGCGCGCCCGGTCAGCTGCAGGCCGATCTGCCCGTAGCCGCGGGGTTCCGGGTGCGGATCCGCACAGGTGAGAACGGCGGTGACGGACGCTTCGTACAGGCTACGGGGCGCGGTCCAGCGGGAGTTCGGCGTCGAGCAGGCCATGGAGGTCTAGAGCACGGTGTGAGCTGCGCTCACCGCGGCCTCGCCCGCACACAGCCCTGTGGCCGTGATCGCGCCGCCCGCCTCCCGTTCCACCGCTCCCCCTCCGGTGGTCCGGGGAGCACAGCGGTGAGCTGGTTCATCCCGGCATACAGCGCTTGCCGGGCCACCTCGGATGCCACCCACGCGTCACCGCGGCGTGTCGTCGTGCCGACGTCGGTGACCCCGCCCGGCAGCAGACTCACCGCCTCCCGAGCGTCCCTGCGATCCGGCGAGGCATCCGGGCCGCCGCCAAGTCGGTTCAGCTGAGGTCGGTGAGGGCGTCGGAGAGGGCACCGGGGCGTCCGGGCCTCAGAAGCTTCTCGAAGACAGTCAGGACCAGTTCGTCGGTCTCGTCCAAGACACAGTGATCGTCGCGGCTGACGTGGCCGTCGTGGGGGCGGAAGCCGTGTTTGACGAATGACGCGATCCGGATGCTGTCCCGCATCGCGTCGGCGCGCTGTCCCCCGGTGTGAAGGAACGCGTAACGCCGGCCGTAGACAAGGGCACGACCGGTTTTCTCCTGACGGCGACCGCCCGCGGCGCCGTCGCTGACGAAGGCCTGCTCGTCTGGCGGATGCAGTGTGATCCGGATGGGTTCACGAGCAGGCAGAGACGGCCCGTTCGTCTCGAAGGCTCGGCTCATGACCGCGTTCTGCCGCTTGGCGAACCAGCCCGTGAAGTTCTGCACAGGTTCCGTGGCGACACAGGCCCGGACTCGGCCGGAGGGGTCGATCACGTCGACGTGGGTGCGCGCCTCACCGGCCTCGACGCGCCAACCGCCGCGGGTGGGCCGACGCCAGAGGGGGATGTCCGTCATGGTCACAGCCTCCCAGACAGCCGGGACTCGCAGGTCACGAGGCTGTCCTGGAACCGCTTCACCGCCGCGACAAGGCCAAACCCCTGATCAGCAACCCACGCACCCCTGCACGAACATGCGCGGCCCCAGCCTGGCCGGGCCGCCGCTCAGCAGAGCCAGACCCTGGCCAGGAGGTGATCCGTGGGCCCGTAGTCGATCTTCCAGTCGGCATGGACGCCAAAGAAGCCGTCCTTGATGCACTGCAGGCCAAGGGTCACCCAGAAGCTTGCCGCCGGCGGTGTCGGTAGTGGATGCGACCGGCTACGGCCTGGTGAGCGCGGCCCTACACAGACCGGGCGAAGACGACCGGGTGAAAAACGGTCACGTGCCAGAGGATCCGGCAGGCGGCAGATCTCCTCGGCGGTGCAGCCGATCAGGGATGACGGAAGCCGGCGTCGCCCGGGACAGGACCGGGCGCCGGTACCGCCCCGGACCGGCCTCTCCCCCCGCGGTGTCGCGCCCTTCGCCAGCCCTGGACAGCCTGGCGCACCCGGAAGACACAGGGCGCTGTGGTGCACGCGCACGCGGACACCCGTCCGGGGCGCTCGGGCGCCCCGGACGAACGATGATCAGACGGTCGGGACGACGCCGCTCTCGTCGATGACGATCTTCTTCGCGGTGGCGCCGGAACGGCTGCCCAGCGCCTCGATCGTCTTGACGATGTCCGCACCCTCGACGACCTCGCCGAAGACGACGTGCTTGCCGTCCAGCCACGGGGTCGCCACGGTGGTGACGAAGAACTGCGAGCCGTTGGAGTCCGGACCCGCGTTGGCCATGCTCAGCAGGAACGGCCGGTCGTGCTTGAGCTGGAAGTTCTCGTCGGCGAACTTCTCACCGTAGATGCTCTTGCCGCCCGTGCCGTTGCCGTTGGTGAAGTCACCGCCCTGCAGCATGAACTCGGGGATGACCCGGTGGAACGGGGCACCCTTGTAACCGAACCCGTTCTGGCCGGTGGTCAGCTCACGGAAATTACGGGCGGTCTTCGGCACCACATCGTCGAACAGCCGGAAGACGATACGGCCGAGGTCCTCACCGTTCGCGGAAACCTGGAAATAGACGTTCTCACTCATGGCAGCGATTCTCCACCATGCAGACAGCCCCACCGCATCCGGCACCCCCGGCAGCCCCAACACCACCCGTAGCCACCCGTTGCCTCCCGCGCCAGCCGTTAGGCCAGCACCCGGGGACACCCTGAACGTCACACCGGCACCGCCCGACCCGGTGACGGAGACCGGTACCGACGCCACCCCCGGACAGCACCGACCACACTCGCCACACCGGCATCAAGCCCGTACCGACACCGGCGACAACCTCGGCGACCAGAAAGCGCCCTCGCACCCCGAAGACGGCAGCCGTTAACCACGGCCCAGCCGGAGCCGAAGCCGGCCACCGGGCCGACCACGACGGCCCGAGGCGCCTCATCCCTCACACCGGCGACACGCCGGGCCGACCGACGTCACACCCGCGAGAGGTAGGAGGCACACTCAGCCGCCCGCAAGGCGGGCAGCACCAGCCAGCCGCGGGCGTCACCGCGGCGCCTGCCGTCCGATCCACGACCTACTCGTGGAGAGTGCTACAGGTCGCGAGTTTCACGGACCCGGACGCTCAGAGTGGTCGCATCCCGCGAGGTGGTGTAGCCGATCAACGGATCGGAACTCACAGGTCACGCCGGGTACTTCGACTGGCTGAGGCACTCCCGGCTCCTGACCGAGCCACTTCGCGTGCCGCGCCAACGGAGAGATCATCGCGAGCCAGGTACCGGAAGGCGAAGCGCATGATCGCTTACACCACCTCGCGGGACGCGACCCTCAGAGTTCAGCTGCGGGGACGTTGAGGAGCCGCCTCGACAGGCAGGGGAACAGCTGCGCAACCGACCGGACGCACGGCAGCAACGAGCAAGAGGTGCAGGCGCCGTCCACCTGAGGGGCCACGTACGCCTTCCGAATCCTGGGCGACACTGGTCGAGTGATCGTCGAACGCGCGTATGCCCATCTCTCCTCGTACGACGAGGACACCTGGCCCTGGTCGGTGCCCTGCGTCCGGCAGCTGCTCAAGGAAGGGCTGCGCTTCACCGCACCGGTGACCTTTCTGGTCGGTGAGAACGGCTCGGGGAAGTCGACCCTGGTCGAGGCGCTGGCGGAGGGATTCGGCCTGGACTCCTACGGCGGCTCCCACGACTGGCGCTACGCCTCCCCGCGTGGCAAGTCGGCGCTCGGCGAGCGGATGAGGTTCGACGCGGCCCCACACGGGCGCCGTATGGCCACCAGCTGGTCGGCCCGCAAAGGCTTCTTCCTGCGGGCCGAGACCGCACTGGACGCCCTGGACCGGGAGGGGCTCTCGCCGGACTCGGTCAGCCATGGCGAGGGCTTCCTCGCGGCGTTCCGGGGGAAGTTCCTCCACACCGGGCTCTATGTCCTGGATGAGCCGGAGGCAGCTCTCTCGTTCTCCTCGTGCCTCGAACTGATCGGACACATCGACCGGTTGACGAAGGACGGCGGCCAGGTGATCTGCGCCACGCACTCCCCGCTCCTGACCGCCCTGCCGGGCGCGGAGATACTGGAGATCGGCGAGCACGGCATACGGCGCGTCGCCTGGCGAGAGCTCGGCGTCGTGGATCACTGGCGCCGCTACCTCGCCGACCCACACACCTACCTGCGACACATCATCGAACCGTAGGAGCGTCCCCCTCAACTATCACCTCGGCAACATACCTGCCGGGGTAGACCCTGCCCGCCCTGAAGACCCGAACCTGCCACCCGCAACACCCAGACCCACCAACTGAAGCGCTCTACCCGCCAAGTGTGCAGCGGTCATGCATTCCGTTCCTGATCAGTAATCCAGATCGAGGTAGTCGATTTCATTGATTTCGACGTCTGAGAGTCCCGTAGCGCGCCCTCCGCCGTCCTGGAAATAGACCTCCTTAAACCCTTCGGCAATAATTCCCCGCATGTGCTGGTCGCTGGCGCCTGTGTTACGGGCATCGAACAGGCGCTGCGCGTACGCCGGGGGGAGGTGCACGGTCAGTCGTCTGAACCGTCCGTCGTCGGTCGTGCCGACGGGTGCGGTGTAGCCGAACCGGGCCCTCGTCTCCACCGTGATCCCGCCGGAGGCCGCGGCCTGCTTCTGCCGGCGCTTGCGCACCTGCGGCTGCCACCGCTGCCGTACCGCGTCATCGAGTTTCGCGGCGACGTCGGCGCGGGCGTGCTTGCGGGCGCCGCGCCGGTACCGGTTGACGGAGTCTGCGGTGACGCCGATCTCCTGCGCGACGGCCTTTGCACTGCCCAACTGCTTGATCAGGTAGCCGACCTGGCCTTTCAACGTCTTCGGTGGCTGGCGGGTGAAGGACTCCTGGTCGGCCCGCTCGATGGCGTCGTCGATCTCGCCCACCGGTTATTCCCCTTCGTCCAGGACGGCGTCGCCGCCCTTGATGTGGCGGGCCGGGTTGAGGCCCTTTTCCATCAGGTCGACCGCCCACGGCATCGACTGGACGCCCTCCAGTTTGGCCAGGCCCGGCGAGGGCCCGAGGCGGAAGCCGCCGGGCTGCGCCTTGCCGGACGTCGCGTACGGCAGGAAGTCCAGCGGGCTCTCCCCAGGCGAGGGGTAAACGACGCAGTCGGACAGCACAGCCAGCGGGTACAGACCCGTCATCTTCACCATGTTGTTGAGCTTGCGGTGCATGTTGACCCGTGCCTTGCTGATGACGGCGGCGCGGATGTCGGGGCGCCAGGTCGGCCGCTGAAGGGCCGGCCACCGCTCGCCCTCCTTGTAGGACTTGCCTTGCGGGCGCTCGCGCAGTTTCCCGACGCCGCCTTTCACGGTCGCCTTGATGGCGGCGAGCACGGCGGCCATCGCCGGGTCGGCCTGCCCCAGCTGTTCCATCGCGGCGAGGAAGGTCCGGTCGTCCAGGTCCCGGGTGACACCGAGGTCGGCGAGGGTGTCGACGTAGGCGGTCTTGAGCCGGTCGTGCCACGGGTCCAGGTAGGCGCCGGTCTCGCGCCGCAGGTATGCCTCGATCGGGTGGACGTCGTGGCCGAGCTCCTGGGCGTAGGCGACGGTGTGCGTCTGGTACCAGGCCGGGCCCGTCGGCGGGGTACCGTCCGGCGTGAACGGCGACGGGAGGCGCGGGTCCAGCTCGATGTGGGAGAGGTCGACCAGCCAGGAGCCGGGGATCTTCGGGCTGAACTTCGGGGCGTGGAAATGGTCGGGGTCGGAGAGGCCGACGACCAGGCGGGCCGAGGCGGCGAGGAAGGCGGTGTTGAGGTCCAGGCCGACCGCGAAGGGCAGCGCGCACTCCGCACCGCTGAGCAGATCCACTGAGCGCACCCACTGGTATGCCTCTTCGTTGAGGAACCCGCCGGTCCATCCGCTGTTGACGACGACGGGGTGTTCGGCGGTGGCCTCCGGTGGTGCTGGGTCCATCGGCTCCGTCCCGAGCGAGCCCGCGTTGTAGCCGGACACCCAGTTCCCGGTCTCCGGGTCCTGCACGGCCTTCGTCGGCGGGCGCATCGCCGTCATCAACTCCAGCCCGGACACGGCGGTGGAGCCGCGCGGGGTGATGACGCGGGTCGCGTACACACCCAGGACGCGGGCGATGTCGGGCGGCTCCATGTCCGCGACGCCGGGCCAGGACCGTTCATCGAGGGCGTCCCAGGACAGGATGGCGAGCTGCACGCACTGCCGCTCGCGTCCCTGGGCCTTGCGGTAGATCCGTGCCCACGGACCGAATCCGCGCTGCGTCAACTGCCACTTCGCCTTCGCGACCTGCTTGACCACCGGATGGTTCTCGGGCAGGCGCAGGGAGCGGCGCTGCTCGTGGCCCTCCAGGCGCTCAGGAAGTCCGAGCTTCACGGCGGCCGCGGCGGTGAGCACGATCAGCGGATCGGAGTCCTTGCCGTAGCGGTTGAGCTTCGCGGCACCGAGGCCGGACTCGCGCAGCGTCCACTCCACCAGCTCCGGGACCGTGCGAGCGGGGCAGTCGAGCACGATGCCGCCGACGCCGTACGCACAGCCGTCACCGTCCAGCACGGCGAGCGGACCGTGCGGGAACCGCGGGTCGACGGCGGGCTGGGCGGCCTTCTTCGCGCCCGGAGGGCGCGACATCACCGGGCGGGCGGCAGGACGCTCCCGCGCGGCAGGGGCGGCGGGGGCCCGGGGCGGGGCCGTCTCCACCACAGCGGGTGTCTCGGGCGTGGCCGGGCCGGTGAACGTCTCCGCAACCGGCTCGCGTTCCGGCTGGGGAGCGAGGGCCGGGGCGGGAGCTACGTGGACGGGGTACTTCGCCGCCCATGCGTTCAGCAGCCGCTGGTACGCCTCCAGTCGCGGCGACTTCGGTTCCGTACGGCCGTTCTCGTAGTTCTTCACCGTCTGCGTCGTCGTCTTCAGTGCGGCCGCGAGACGGGCCTGGGTGATGCCGGCGGCCTCACGCAACCGGGCACGCTCCGCTGGGGGCGGGAGCTGCGGCTCCTCCTCCAGCAGAGCGTCGATATTCGCGAACAGCTCTTCCTCAGTTGCCATTTACGTCTACCTCCACCATGAACACTAGCAGCCTTACCCCCTACATTTACCCCATTCCTTTAACCCGATCGGATTGAATTTTGGGATAAAAGCGCCCGCGGACGACCGGAACCGGCCCCTGATCTGCGGCCAGAAGTTGTCCAGCAAGGACCTCGCCGCCGCCCGGGCCCCGGTCGAGCACGGCTTCGCCCACCTCAGGAACTGGCGCATGCTCGGCCAGGTCCGTACCGACCCGAGGTGGACAACCGCGTCGGTGAGGGGCCTGCTCGTCCTCACGATCCGCGAAGTCTCCCGCTGACAGGGCTCTTTGAACTTCGGCAGCGTCGCTCTTCCCGTCACGTACTTGGATGTTGAACGGTGCGCGGAACAGCGGCGAGCACGAGCATGTGGTGGAAACCCGGCCGAGGTCCTTGATCTTGTGACGCTGTCCGTCTCTGCCCTCGGCCCCGCGGCATCCGGTCATGGAGCCTCCGCGAAAACCTGGTTGGTGGACCACGGCGCCGACTGCTACTTTCCCGTAGACCGTGCGAGAGATCGAGGAGGTGGTACCCGTGAACGTATCGACGTGGGTGCTCTCCTCCGGGGTCACGGTCGGGCGATAGGTCGTCCGGGAGCGCCGTTCTGTGCACTCCCGAAAGGCACGACCATGCATTTCACTTCTGAACAGCGTCTCGATGGCGGTGTCCTCGAGCGCGAATTCACCCTCGGCGAGATCCCCGGCATCTTGTGGACGCCCACATCCGCATCCGCACCAGTGCCGCTGATCCTGCTCGGCCACCCCCCGCTCGGACTGCACAAGATGTACCCCCGGCTGGCGGGGCGGGCCCGGCACGCCGCGGCGGATGGCTTTGCCGCGGCCACCATCGAGCTCCCTGGGAGCGGTGACCGGCCGCGTTGGGCCGCCGCCGAGCAGGCCCGCGCCGACCTGCGCCGGGCTATGGAGGCTGGCGAGCCGGTCGGCGACGAGATCGTCGACGCCCTCATCCTCCCGCTGGTCGAGAGGTCGGTCCCGGAATGGCAGGCCGCCCTGGACGCCCTCTTGTCGCTGCCCGAGATCGGCGGCCCGGTCGCGTACTCGGGAGGAGTGATCTCCATCGGCGTTCGCCTTGCGGTGGTCGAGCCGCGCATCGTGGCCGCCGGTTTCTTCGCCGGGAGTTTCGTACCTCGCGCCGTGTTCGCGGAGGCCCGCCAGGTCACCATTCCGCTCCATGTCCTGCTGCAGTGGGACGACGAAGGGAACGACCGGCAGGCGGCCCTGGACCTGTTCGACGCCTTCGGCTCCAAGGAGAAGTCCCTGCACGCCAATATGGGCGGGCACACCGGCGTCCCGCAGTTCGCGGGGGACGCCGCGGCCCAGTTCTTCGCCCGACATCTGCGCCAGGCCGTGTCTGAGGGCTCTTGCCGGGTGGCTGGATCGGCGTGGGGCGGGACAGGCGCGTCTTGTGGTGCGATGTCATGAACTGACTGATGCGCAGTGGCCCAGTGCATAGCCCAGGTTCTCGCCGGTGACACCGCCGGCCACGGCGAGGGCCTTGGGCAGCAGCACGTTCAGGTCGCCGCGCCCCGCGATCGCGGAGGCGAGGAGAATGGCGGTCTCCCCGGGTACCAGTTTGCCGAGGAAGGCGCTGGTCTCCGCGGTCGTCATGGCGAACACGACAGCTGACGACCACCATCCGGCGGCTTCGATCAGAGGACCGATGTCCATGGCCGTCAGCCCGCCTGCCGCACCGGCGTGGATTCCGCGGCGGACCAGGACCGCGACGGCTCGGCACGGGACGAGGCCGAAGCCAAGTGGCCCTTCCCGCTCCTGCCGTGCCGCGCGCCATGCCGGTCGAAAGACCGCCCCGCGGCATACCACGCCAGCAGCGGGGCGCCCGCGGCGAGCAGCGCGCCGAGCAGGTGGCGGTCTGTGGCCAGTACCGCCGCCGCGGTCGTGGTGAGGGTGGCCAGCAGCACAGCGGTGCGGATTCGGGCCCTCGTGACCGCGGTGACCACGGCCATCGCAATCAGCACATACGCGCTTGTGCCTACACCGGGTAGCGCCAGATAGTCATGGCCAAGGGATGCCTCGCGGTCCGGCCGGCTGTGCGACGCGGCGAAGACGGCCAGTCCGCCCGTGGCGGTCAACAGCAGCGCGAGAGCCAGGCGCGCGTAGACGGCCGGGTCCCGGCGGGCCAGCCAGAGCAGCGCCAGGGCCAGCAGCGGCCACTGGGCCATCGTATGGATCCAGACGAGGATCTGCCCGGTGTCGTGTCCGAACGCCAGGGCGCCATCCGCGAGGGAGGCCGCCCGGGGGCGCAAGTGCTCGGCGCCGGACCACAGGAAGCCGCCAGCGGGGAAGGGCTCCGTGCCGGCAGAGGCCACGAGGAGAACGACGTACACGAGCACGGTCGCGGCCAAGCCCACGGCTGTGCGCCGCAGGTTCCGCGGCACCTTCGCTCGTCGCGCGACACAGGCGGCCACCGAACTCACCTGGTGGCTCCTCGCCCGAGATCCGCGCCGCGTACGCCCGACTCACCGGAGGCCGGGGCGGGGGCCAGGCCGAACAACTCGGCCGCCCGCCACAGGGGCACGACGGCGGTAACCTGCCGATTCCTCGCAGAAGGGCATCAGGGTCGCTCCATCTTGCACGGCGCCGCTCGGGTTCACGGCAACCTCCTACTGCTTGACACATCAACGTCCATCTTTCGGTAGCATTGTTGACATGTCATCCGATGCCTGAAGGTACGCGCCCAGAACGGAGAGGCCCACCGCCCGGCGTGTGGCCCCCGGCACCTCAGGGTCCGCTGATGACCATCTCGAGTCCGCCGGCCACGGTCCTGAGCGCCGGACCCTGGGGAATAGTTGCTGGTGAGGCCGCCACAGCGGGGCGGCCGGTGCCGCTCGGCGCCGGGAGTGCACACGTGCACCGGGTCGACGCGGCCGGCCACAGCGTCCATGAAGGGAAACGGAATGAGCGTCAACAAGGAAGAGATCGGCAAGACCGTTCTTGAGCTGGAGAAGTCCTTCAACGAGCGGTGGAGCGTGGGCGACAACCGCGGGTACCTGGACAACTACGCCGAGGAGATCAGCTACTTCGATCCGGTTCTGAAGGAACTGATCGTGGGTAGTGACGCGGTCATCGCTCACATCCAGTCGATCTACTCGAACCCGCACATCGTGCGGAACGAGTACCTCAATCCCGTCGTGAACGTCAGCGACAGCGGTGATTTCGCGGTCCTGGCCTACAACCTCGACACGTACGTGCTCGACGACAACGGCGATGAGCAGCAGCTCCGTGCGTGGAACGCCACCGAGGCCTATCGGCTGATCGACGGCGAGTGGCGCATCGTTCACTCCCATTGGGCGTTCGCTCAGACCGCGACGGGCGCGATCGCGTCCTGACCAGGAGACTCCAAGGGACGCCAAGCCACCTGCGTGCCAGACTTACGACCTGATGAGCACCATCACTGCGACGGAGCTACACCCATCTCCGGCTGAAGGACTGACCGCCAAGCATGGTGTGGTCTCCTGGTCGCGAGCAGTGAGGATGTCATCAGTGGACCTCGCCAAAATCGCTCAGCTCCGGTCGGCCGCGGTACCCCGGATTGTCGTGACGTTCGCGAGTACGCTCACCGCGCAGAAGGCCGCGCCGACCACTATCGGTGCGGCCGGCCCGTGGCTGTCGATGGCCACGCCGCCCGCCAGCGCGCCGATGGCGACAGAGGCGTTGAACACCAGGACGTAGATCGACGCAGCCGCCTGCCCGTTCTTCCCCCCGCTGCGCAGGACCAGGGTTTGCAGGACGACCGGCATTCCCGAATACGCCATGCCCCAGACGATCAGCAGGATGATCACGCCTACGCGAACGTCGAGGATCAGCAGGAGCGCGAGTGCCGTCGTGTCTGTACGCCAACTCGCCGAGGCCGTCCATCAGTCGAGGCGGATGAGCAGCCAGGAGTGGGCTACGACCGTGCGCACACCGAGGGCAACGTCCGCTCCAGCCCTTCAGATGCAGGACGTCCAGTTCATGGCCGTACTCCGACCGGGCGTCCGCGCCATCCAGCGGCACCGGAGAGCAGCAGCACGGTGGACGCTGCCACCGACACGGACTGTGTACGTTGGATTCCCAGCGGGGCACACTCTCGCAACCAGAGCCCTCATCTTCTGATGTCCCCAGCGGTGGTGGCACGGCCCGCTCGTCGTCATCTTCACCGTCGCTCTCATGAAGCAGGTGCCCGCCGATGTCAGGGTCGGCCGCGCGCGACTCGTGATCGAGGCTGCCTCACCCGACTCCGCACACCGGGACCTGGCTTTGTCGGCCAGTAGCGTAGCGAGAGCGTTTGTTACCCAAGAGCGAGAACACCCTGTGAGCACGGGAGACGATGGAGCCGAGTTTCAGCAACGCCCGGTTGCTTGACTTGCCCCGGATGTCGCGAGTACCCCGGCGGGGGTGGATGCGGAGCCTGGCGTTGTGCCGCGTACGGTCAGCGTGCGCATGATGGGCAAGGCCCGCGCCACGTGGTCCAACAGCCCTGCGGACACAGAGGCCGGTAAGCGCCGACGCGGTAACTGTCGGCGGTCCGGTTCAGGAGGCGAGGTGGCAGGATGACGCGGTGTCCGAGTCTCTGCACGAACCGTGGCTGCGCGGCATCGCCTTCAATCCGGCGGCGCCCTCCGACGTACTGATACGCCTGGTGGATCCAGCGGCCGGTGAGGCCGGCCTGCTGATGTGCGCAGGTCGTGACCTGCCCGACGCCGTCATCGACGCGGCCCTGAACCACCCGGACAGAGTGATCCGCCGTGCACTCGCGCGGAACCGGCACATCGACCCCGCACGACTAGCCCCCTTGGCGACGGACCCGTCGGGGATTGTCCGCGGGTGCCTCGCCGGCGGCACCCCTGCCCATCTCCGCCCGCGATGGGTCCGGCCATTGCCGGACGACATCCTCGTCACCCTCCTGACCGCCCGGGACGGAGGCGAAGACGGCACGCTCACCGCGAACGAGATCGTCGGGGAGCTCATTTCCTCCCAGCAGATCCCTCTGTCGTTCCACCACTCCATGGCCGTGCACGAGCACCCAGGGCTCCGTGAACGCGCCACCTGGGAGTGGCAGTCGCTCACCGTCGCACAGCGGGAGGCTCTGCTCGACGACCCCGACCCCGCGGTACGGAAGGCGGCGCAGGAGCACAGTTGGGTGCTGGATCCGGAACGGGTGGAGGCCAGGCTGCCGTCCTACGGCTCCCGCGGTAAGCCGTTCGTGTTCGGCAGGTGTGCCCTGTCCCCCGTGCTCGTCGAGCAGTGCTTCGCGGACGGCACGGTGCACCCTCTGACCTGGAATCCCCACACCCCGGCCGACGCCGTCGCCCGGCTCGCCCGCCACCCCGATGCAGAGATCCGCAGACTGGTCGCCACCCGGCCCGACCTGGAACCGGACCTGGTGGCGGAGCTGAGGGAGGACCCGGACGAGGACGTGCGGATGCGCGCAAGCCTCCACCCCTTCCCCCGTACCTGGGCCGAATACCGGGCGATCGACAGGGTCATCGGGCACGGCCCGGACTGCACCTGCCCGATCACCGAGCCGACCGGCGAGCCGTCGCCCGACTGGTTCGCCGCCTGCGCGGTGTCCGAGGAACCAGTGCTCCGTCGGGTCGCGGCGCGCTTCCCCAGCCTGGCTGCGGAACTCGCCGCGACACTCGCACAGGACGACGACGAGGAGGTACGGATCCTGCTGGCCTGCCACCACCCGCTGGCTCCGCCACACCTCCTCCTGGATGTCTTCGTCACTCGCCCGGCCCACCGACCGCACCTGCTGACCCTGCCCGCGTTCCCCCGCACCGGCTGGGCCCACCTCATCGGCCACCCGGATCCCGACGTACGGGCCCTGGCCGCAGCCGATCCCACCCTGACCGAGGCCCCGGTGGAAGACCCCGACGAGTCGGTGTGCCGAGCAGCTGCTGCCAACCCGAGCTTGACGCCGGAAGCCCTGGATGCCCTCCTCGCTGACTCGCGCACCGCAGAGGGCGCCGCGGCCAACCCGTCTCTCCCCGTGCCCCGCATGCACGCACTGCTCGACCGCTGCCTCAACGACACCGCCACCTCGCCGTCGGGCGGACACAGCCATCAGTGACAAGCGGCGGCTCCTGCAACTCATCTACAAACGTTCTCCGTTCTCACCTGCGCAGCCAGGGACCGCTCGGTCAAGCTCCGCAAGTACGCGGAAGCAGGCATCCGCACCAATGCGCTGCATCGAGGACGAGAGCGGCGGTCCCGTCGTCCACGTCTACGAACTCGACGAACAGACCGGCCCTCTGGGCGCCCGCCGGTATCTTCCGGGGCACGCTGAAGCGTTGCGTGCCGTTCGAAACCGGCCTGGATCTTGGCAAGCTCACACGGCCGCGGGCCGGCTGGTGCCCCGGCAGGGGCACTGGCAGTCAGCACCGAGCCGGCGCGGAACCGCTGAAGGGGGTCCCTCGAGTAGGCCACGCTCGCACCTTCCGGGTCTTCCGGCTTCTCAAGATCGAGGTGGATGAGGTACGTCGGCTGGATCGGCTGCCTGTGTCGGGCGGCCGAAGGGGTCCCCTCCCGCGGTCATGTCGTCGGGCTGACGGGGAAGTTGTTGCGGAAGACGTTCTGCGGATCGTAGGTGCTCTTCACCTGCCGCAGCCGCGCCAGGGTGACCGGCGGGAACGCTTTGGTCAGGGCGGCTGCGTGGTCATGGGTCTCGAAGCTGGGATAGAGGCCGGTCGCCGGGATCTTCGCCCATTCCTGAGCCGCCTGGTGCTCGTGGCCCTGGCGGGCCAGGACAGACAGGGAGAAGTTCTGCGTGCGGTGGGCGTAGGCGGTGGCGTCGGCCGGCACGTCGTTGATGGCTCCGCCCACTGCGCGGATCTGGAAGTAGCTGGTGTCCCTGCGGTCGAACAGGCCTGCCACGAGGGCGGCGGTGTCGGCGTCGATGTGGTCCACCAGCGCGTTGCGGCTGTGCATCAGGGACTGGCCGTCGTGCTGGTCGTGCGTGGGGGCCATGACCGCCGCGTACGGGACGAGTTGCGCGCCTTGCTGCAGGACCGGGGCGATGGGCAGGAAGCGCTCCAGCGCCCGGACCGCCTGTTCGGTGTCGTCGCCGGCCCAGACGGCGTACGTCTGGGCGATGCGCCGGCCTCCCTGATGGACGACGAGGAGGAACGCGGTCAGCTCGCGGGGGCTGTCCTCCACCACCTTGCCCCACATGTGGAGGAAGCCGGCAGTGTCGGTGGCGCTGTGCATGATCTGGGCGAAGACGACGTCGCCGAGCTCGGTGGCCTCGATGTCGAACGAGGTGACGATGCCCATGTTGGCTCCGGCACCGCGCAGGGCCCAGAACAGGTCGGGGTGGTGCTCGGCGTCCGCGCGCACCAGAGAGCCGTCGGCCAGGACGACGTCCGCGCCCTTGAGGTGGTCGATGGTGAGGCCGTAGGAGCGGCCGAGGAAGCCCTGGCCGCCGGCGGTGGCCAGGCCGCCGACGCCCACGCCGGCGTAGTCGCCGGAGCTGATCGCGAGACCGTGCGGTGCGAGCGCGGCGGCCACCTCGCCCCAGCGGGCGCCGGGTCCGACGCGCACCAGGCGCTTGTCCCGGTCGATGAGCTGGATGCCGTTGAGGGCGCCGAGGTCGAGGACGATGCCGCCGTCGTTGGTGGAACGGCCGCTCATCCCGTGTCCGCCGCTGCGGACCGCTATCGGCACGTGCTGGGCTCGGGCGTAGCCAAGCGCCTCGGAGACCTGCCGCGGTGTGGTGGGGCGCAGTACCAGTCCGGGCCGGCCGGACCACACGTATGTGGAACGGACCGTGTGGTACTCGCGGTCTCCCGGCTCCACTGCTCGGTCCGCCAAGTCCGCGGGCAGGCCGTCGTAGTCGATGCCGTCGCGGCGCTTGGCCAGGGCGGCGGGCGGGCGGACGCCACCGGTCGGCGTGCCGGCAGACCGGCGTTCGGCGGCGGCCTGCTCGCGCAGGGCGGGGGCGACCTCCTCGGCGAAGGTCTGGAGCGTCACGGGGTCGTCGGAAGCGAGGATGAAGGTGCCGATGCCGTCCTCCAGGACGAAGGGGAGGAGCTGTTCCACCCACTGGTCGGCCGGACCCTTGAGGAAGTCGCCCGAAGTGCCGAAGGCTCCCTGGATGTTGAGCAGACGGCGGATCTCGCGCGGGTCTCGGCCGTGCCGTGCGGCCGACTCGTCGATGATCTCGTTGCCCTCGCTCAGGGTCGGCGAGGACAGAAAGCCGAGACTGGGCAGCCAGCCGTCGGCCTTCTCGCCGATCAGCCGGAGCATGCGGGGCTTGTAGGCGCCCAGCCAGATCGGGACGTCATGGGCGGGTGCCGGGCCGCGCTTGGCGCCTTTGATCTTGTAGTACGTGCCGTCGAGCCGCAGGGTGCCGCGTTCGTCGACCGCCCAGATGCCGCGGATGACGTCGATGGCTTCGCTCAGCGCTTGAATGCTCTCGCCCGGTGCCAGCTTCCGCCCACCCATCGCCTCGATGGCGTCCCAGAAGCCGCCCGCGCCCAGACCGAGGTCGATCCGGCCGCCCGACAGCAGGTCGAGACCGGCCAACGAGCGGGCCAGGACCGCAGGCTGACGCAGAGGCAGATTGGTGACGTTCCCGGACAGGTGGACTCGCTCGGTGCGGGCGGCGACCCAGCTGATCAGCGTCCAGGTGTCGAGGAAGGCCGGTTGGTAGGGGTGGTCCTGGAAGGTCACCAGGTCCAGACCCACCTGTTCGGAGTGCACTGCCAGGTCCACCACACCCTGGGGGTCCTGGTTCTGAGGTGTGAGGAATGATCCGAAGCGCAGGTCGTGACCGTAGTCGGCCATGAGAACTGCCCCCTGTTCTTGCGGGCTCAATCGTGGACATCACTGGATCGTTGAACATTATCAACGATCAGATCATTCCTGCCATCGGTGACGGTTGATAGAATCGCCTCGTGATCACCGACCGCGTCAGCTTCGTCCTGGCCCGCTTGGGCCGGATCGCCGAGACGGAACTCCGGCAGTCGCTGGCCGAGATGGGGCTCAAGTTCAGCCACGCCCATGTGCTGGGACTGCTGGCCGAACGCCAGCGCTTGAGCCAGCAGGCGTTGCTGGAGGAACTGAAAGTCGACCCCAGTGTGCTGGTCACGGTACTCAACGGCCTTGAGAACAACGGGCTGGTGACCCGCCGCCGCGATCCCGCCGACCGACGCCGCCATGTCGTCGAGATCTCCGACCTCGGGACCGCACTGGTCGTCCGGGCCGACCGCGCCGTTGGCGCAGCCGAGGCGGAGCTGTTCGCCGGCATCGAGGAGCGGGAGCTGACGGACCTGCGGCGACTGCTGCACCGGATCAAGACCGGGGATGCCGGCGTCTGCGAGGAGTGACGCCGGAGCGATCGACGCGGACGTGAGACCGGCGACGGCCTCGCTCCCCACTCCGGTCCTGGCCCGGGTCGAAGCGATGGCCCTGACGGCCACTTCCCGGCCGGCGACATCGGCGTCGGCAGCACCTGGGAGTGCGCGCACAACTGGTCATCCTCGCCTGCGAGGACCGGCTCCTGCCCCCAGGTGAGCGCTGCGGCCGAACGGTTCGGGGACGCAGGCGTGGAATGTGGTCGTCAGCACTCTCCCGGGCTGGTCGACGCCACCGGCCTTCTCGACGTCACCGGCACCGCGCCGACAGGCCGCCATCGACTGGCAGGCAGACGCCGTTGACGTAGGCTGCCGCGTCGCCGGCCAGGAACACGGCCGCGTGCGCGACATCCCACGGGCTTCCCATGCGTCCGGTCGGACTGGCAGCGTGACGGGCCTCAAGAGCCTCTGGATCGTCAGTGATCTGCTGGGTGACCAGAGGAGTGTCTATGAGGCCGGGCAATATGGCATTCGCGCGGATGCCGCGGGCGGCGTAGGTCAGGGCCAACGACACGGTCAGTTGATTCACCGCGGCCTTGGCCCCGCTGTAGACCGGGGAGACGTAGCCGGTGTCCCGAATGCTCGCGACGGACGAGACGTTCGTGATGACACCCTTCCCGGCGGCGAGCATCGACGGCAGCACGTGTCGTGTCGTGAGATAGACACTGGTCAGATTGACGCGCAATCCCGCCTCCCAGTCGTCCAGCCCGAGTTCGAGCACGGGGCCGGTGCGCGCGACGCCCACGTTGTTGTGGAGAACAGGGGGCACACCGAGTTCCCCCACCACGGTGCGCACCGCGGCCGCGACCTGGTCCTCGTCAGTGACGTCGGCGGTGACAGCGAGGGCGGTGGCGCCGGTGGCGGTGATCTTCTTGGCGACCCGCTCGGCCTCACCGGCGACCAGATCCACCACGGCGACGAGCGCCCCGGCCGCCGCGTACGCCCGGGCGGTTGCCTCGCCGTTGCTGAGTCCGGCACCCGATGATCCCGCTCCGAATACCACGGCCACCCGGCCGCTGAGAAGGAAAAGCGGCTTCGCGCCCTCGGGGCGGACGAGTTCGTCGCCCGCGAGAGCGAGGACGTCCAGCGGGAGATCGAGCGCGTCATCGGTGAACGTGGGGCCGATGTCGCCGCGGACGTCGTCGGCGGGCCGGTATTCGACGTGTTGCTCAAGGTGCTCCGCCGCGGTGGCCGGTACACCAGCGCCGGGGCGATCGCTGGTCCGGTCACGAGGATCGACCTGCGCGACCTGATCTACAAGGACCTCGAAATGCACGGCATCACCAATCCGACCGCGGCGACGTTCTCCCGGCTGGTGGAACTCGTCCAGAGCGGCCGGCTCCGGCCGCTGCTGGGGGAGGCGTTCGCGCTGCCGGACCTCGCTCGGGGCCAGGCAAGACTGCTGAAGCGCACGCACATCGGCAAGCTCGTGGTCACGACGTGAGCTGACGGCCGCCTCAGGCGTCCCGCCGATTGAGTTGCAACGCCGCCGTACCCAGCAACACGGCCAGAAGGCCGGCGAACACGGCCAGGCCCGCCCAGGGGGAGAGCAGGTCCGAGCCGGGGGCCACGGTCATGAAGGCGGAGCCGGCGTTGGAGGGGAGGTACGGGCCGATCGTGTCGTTCCAGCTGTCCGGGAGGGCGATCTGCAGCAGGCCGGGCACCACCCACAGCGCGGCGAACAGGATGGTCACCGCGCTCGCGGTGTGGCGCAGCAGGGCGCCGAGGGCCATGCCCATCAGTGCGATACCGGTCAGGCAGACGACGGCGCCGATGACCGCGCGCAGGACGCCCGGGTCGGTGACGGAGGCGCCGTCGGAGCCGAGGATGGCCTGCCCGGCGAAGAAGGCGCTGAAGACCGCGACCGTGCCGAGCGGGACGAGGACCGCGGCCAACACCGCCGCCTTGGCCCAGAGCACCGGCAGTCGGCGAGGCACCGCGGCGAGGGTGGAGCGGATCAGACCCGTGCTGTACTCGGTCGCGGTGAGCAGGACCCCGAGGGCGCCGACGACGAGCTGGGCCAGCTCGGTACCGGCCAGGCTGATGCCGGTGGAGTCGGCGACTCCTTCGCCGGGGCCTTGGAAGGTTTCGCCGCCCGCTGTGACCGAGGCGGCGATCAGCCCGAAGCCGACCAGCGCCACGACGGCGCCGATCAGGGTGTAGGCCGTGGACCGCAGCGACCAGAATTTGATCCACTCGGAGGTGAAGACGCGTCGCGTGGTGACGCGCAGTTCGGGACGCGCGGGACGCGCCGTCAGGTCGGGTGCTGTGGCGGTGGTCATCAGGCGGTCCTCCCGGTCGTGGCGAGCTCGTCGCCACGGGGGGTGGGCGAGGCGCTGTTGCTGTTCGTGGCGTGGTATTCGACGTGCTCCTGGGTCATCTCCATGAAGGCCTCCTCCAGCGATGCCTGCTGAAGGGACAACTCGTGCAGGGCGAAGCCGGAGTGTGCGGCCTGATCGCCGATCTCGTCGGTCGTCAGTCCGGTGATCTCCAGCACCCCGTGCTCGAGGCTGGTGATCGTGACATCCGGCCCGGCCAGCTGGTCCCGGAGCTGCGCGGCCTGCGGCGAGCGCACGCGTACGGTGTTGTGGGCCGCCCGTGCGGTGAACTCGGCCACGGACACATCGGCGATCAGCCGTCCTCGGCCGACCACGATGAGGTGTTCGGCGGTGAGCGCCATCTCGCTCATCAGGTGCGAGGAGACGAAAACGGTCCGGCCCTCCGCGGCCAGCCCCTTCAGCAGGTTGCGGATCCAGAGGATGATCTGCGGATCGAGGCCGTTGACCGGCTCGTCCAGCATGATCACCTGGGGATCGGCGAGCAGCGCCGAGGCGCTGGCCCATGCCGAGGGAGAAACCGCCTGCCCGCTTGTGGGCGACTTCGCTCAGGCCGACGAGGTCGATCACCTCCTCGACCCGCCGGCTCGGGACGCCGGTGGTGGCGGCCAGTGCCCGGAGGCGGCTGAACGCGGACCGGCTCTGATGGATGGACCCGGCCTCCAGCAACGCGCCGATCTCGTGCAGCGGCGCCCTGTGCTCGGCGTAGGGGCGGCCGTTCACGGTCGCGGTCCCGGCGGTCGGCCGGTCGAGGCCGAGGATCATACGCATGGTGGTGGACTTGCCGGCCCCGTTAGGGCCGAGGAAACCGGTGACCATGCCCGGTCGGACGGTGAAGGTCAGCGAGTCGACGGCGGTCTAGTCGCCGTAGCGCTTCGTCAGGTTGTTGACTTCGATCATCGGAGTTCCTTCGTGGATACCCTCGGCTTCAGCCGGGGAGGAAACGAAACCCCTGCGGAGCAAAGCAGGGCGCTGGGATGCACCGCCAGCGCGGATCAGCACTGTGCAGGGGAAGATGCCGCTCAGCGTCCGTATGTGGACGCGCGTGCGGTGCGGCCCATGACCGGGACGTGAACGAAAGCGAACAACCTTCTGGCCGCCGGGCCGGCGGTGACAGTCTGTGGAGCCGGTGTAAGACCTCAACGGATTTGTCCGGACGGGCCGTCGGCGACGAAGCAGAAAACCCCCCGGCGCGAGCCGTAGGAGTCCCTCTCGTTTGCGAGAGGGACTTGTAGGCGGGCCTCCATCACGCGGAGGCCGGCCGCGGGCCGGTCGGCCCGCAGGTCTCGCTCACCGGTAGCGGTGTGCAATGTGTCGAGCAGCCGGTGTGGCGGCCGCCGCGGGGGTGGCCACCACACCGCGTGTGTCACTGCCAGACACGGCCGATGGTCACCCAGCGGTAGCTACCGGCTCCCACGGAGCCCGTGGACCAGCCCACTCGCTGCACGTTCTGCGTGGTCTCCTCGCAGTCGGAGCCCGAGTAGGTCAGGGTGGTGGGAGACCCGGAGAGGGCCACGGTCTCTTCGGGGAAGTAAATGTTCGTGATGGTCGCGTTCGTACTGGCCGTGGTGCCCGTGCTGAACGGCACGCAATTGCCGTTGATGCTGATGCTGTTGACCTGGGCTTTGGTTTCCTTCGTGACGGACACGCAGGCGAGTGATGCACCGGCCTGGCACTGGGGCACGCTCGCCGCCTGGGCCGGGACGGTGCTCACGGCCAGTGCTGCGGCTGCCGCACCGCCTGCGGCGATCATGCTGATGAGACGCTTCCTCATGAGATGTATACGCCTTCCATCTTCGACATCGTGGGTGCACGTGGGACCTACTACCCCAGGAGGGACGTAAGTTGATGCATCATCTATCTGCCTCGCCCCGGCGTCAAGCCCCACCAGACTGACCAGCAAGCCGCTTCACGCCGCTCAACTTCCTTCGAAGTCAGCCCATTCGGGCGGGTCGCAGCCTGGGGTTCGCGGTGATGGCGTCGACACGCCCTCGGGACTCGCGTTCTGCGGCACTCCGCTTTTTTATGGCGTCCGATCGACGTCAGCCTTGCCGACAGGCGGGCGGCGACTGCGGGCGGTCGGCCGCTCCCGGTCTGCGGCGAAGCTGCCGACGGCCAGGAGCGTGTTCGCCTCCCTGGCCGAGCACTGCGGCAAGTTGTTCCCGGCCCGCTGCGCGACGCCATCGGGCATCCCGGCCCCCATCGCCGACCCATGCCCTGGGCAGGTACGGCCGCCAGGAGCAGCGGAACTGACGGGGCGTCGGCGACGACGCTGATCGCGACCGGACAGTTGTCCCACCCGTAGAAGCACCGCGGTACAGGTGCGCGACCGCTACCGACATCCAGGCGTCCTGGAAGCGTCGACGCTCAGCCAGTTCCCCGAGTCCGAGTGTGGTCGGGCCGTCGCAGCCGCGCGGCCCACGCTTTCGGGACCGGTGCCCGAGCCGCCGTAGGCATCGGAACGCCTCAGCCGCACCCACTCACTCCCCCCTGATTGATGTGTCATCTAATTTGCGCTAGGTTAGATGACACATCAATCAGAACAGGTGGGGCCACCGCTGCGGGACCACACCACCCGATCACAAGAGGTACCTGTGAACATCGCTCTGTGGGCTGTCGCGGCCCTGCTCGCCCTGGTGTTCCTCGGGGCCGGCGCCGTCAAACTCGCTCAGCCCAAGGAGAAGCTCACCGCATCTCCGTCCATGGGCTGGGCCGAGGACTTCCCTCCGGCGATGATCAAGGCGATCGGCATCCTGGAGGTTCTCGCCGCGCTCGGTCTGATTCTGCCCGCGGCGGTGGACATCGCTACGGACCTCGTTCCGCTGGCCGCCTCCGGCCTGGCACTGACCATGTTCGGCGCCGGCATCACCCACAGCCGGCGCGGGGAGACCCAGTCGGTCGTCGTGAACGTGGTGCTGCTGGCCCTGAGCGTCTTCGTGGCCTGGGGCCGCTTCGGTCCGCACGCCTTCTGACCGCACCAGACAGAAGAAGAGGGGAAGCGCACATGCCCGCGATCACCGTGGACGACGTCCTGGTCCTGCCGAGCCTGCCGGAGCTGGACCCTGCCGGCACCGCCTTCCGGTCCGTCCGCCGCCTGACAACCGCCGAGCACGGCTTCGAGGGCGAGGGCTTCCCGGTCCGCCGCGCCTTCGCCGGAGTACTGCCGACCGAGCTCGACCCGTTCATCCACATGGACCACATCGGCAAGGTCGAGCAGGCACCCGGAGAACCCCAGGGCACCCCGTGGCATCCGCACCGCGGCTTCGAGACCGTCACCTACCTCCTCGACGGCGCCGTGGAGCACCAGGACTCCAACGGAGGCGGCGGCCTCATCTCCGACGGCGACACCCAGTGGATGACCGCAGGCGCCGGGATCCTGCACATCGAGCAGCCTCCGGAGTGGCTGGTCCAAAGCGGCGGCGTGGCCCACGGTGTGCAGCTGTGGGTCAACCTGCCCCGCGCCAAGAAGATGAGCCCCCCTCGCTACCAGGACATCCGCGGCAAGCACACCGGGCTGGTCACCACCCCCGACGGCGGCGCCCTGATCCGCGTGATCGCCGGCGACATCGCCGGACACCCCGGCCCCGGCGTCACCCACACCCCGATCACCATCGCCCATCTCACCATCGAGCCCGGCGCCCAAGTCGACCTGCCGTGGAACCCCTCCTACAACGCCCTGGTCTACGCCCTGGCAGGCCACGGCACCGTCGGCACCGAAGCCCGCCCCATCCAGGAGGGCCGGCTCGCCATCCTCGGTCCGGGTGAGGCGCTGCGCCTGACAGCCGACCGCGCCCAGGAGTCCCGCTCCCCCAAGCTGGAACTCTTCGTGCTCGGCGGCCTCCCGATCCGCGAACCCGTCTTCCATTACGGCCCGTTCGTGATGAACACCCGCGAAGAAGTGCAGCAGGCCTTCGAGGACTACCAGGCCGGGCGCCTTGGGGTCATCCCTGCCGTCCACCTCCCCCACACGTCCTGAACGTTTGTTCAGGAAAGCCCAACCACCCACACGCTCAAGGGAATTCCATGACCAGGATCGGCATCGTCCTCGGCAGCACCCGCCCCAACCGCAACGGCGAGCAGGTCGCCAAGTGGGTCTACGACATCGCCTCCCGCCGCACCGACGCCGAGTACGAGCTCGTCGACCTGCGTGACTACCCGCTGCCCCACCTCGACGAGCCCCTGCCCCCGACGATGGGCCAGTACCAGGGCGAGCACACCAAGAAGTGGGCCGAGAAAATAGCCTCCTTCGACGGGTTCGTCTTCGTCACCCCCGAGTACAACCACAGCACCTCCGGCGTCCTCAAGAACGCCATCGACTACCTGTACACCGAGTGGAACAACAAGGCCGTCGGCTTCGTGTCCTACGGCGGCGTCGGCGGCGCCCGGGCCGCGGAACACCTGCGCCTGATCGTCGGCGAACTCCAGATGGCAGACGTCCGCCAGCAGGTCGCCCTCTCACTGATAACCGAGTTCGAGAACTTCACCGTCCTCAAGCCGGGCGAGTACAACGTGCAGGCCGCCGCCACCATGCTCGACCAGGTCGTCGCCTGGAGCGACGCCCTGGCACCACTGCGCACCGCCTGAGCTATCCGGCCGCAGCCTGTCCTCATACCGGGCCGACGGTTCCACCGGATGCGGTGCCACCTCCGCGTTCGGGTGGCGTCGAGTTGCTTCCGCGGCAAGACCGCAAGGTGAACGCCGCCATGGAGCGAGGACGGGTGCGAACGGCCGCCGGTGGGACAACGGAGTCCCCACCGGCGGCCGTTCGCACCAGGACGTCCGCCCATCAGGCGGCTCTACCGTCTTGATCGGGTTGATCGGGTTGATCGGGTTGATCGAGCAAAGGGGCACCATCACGGTCTCGCACTGGATGCCGAGGGCACGACTCTGTTGTCGAGGCGGGTGGCCAACGATGAACCCGAGCTGCTGAAGCTGATCGGTGACGTTCTCGACCTGGCCAACGGCCGTGAGGTCACCTGGGCCATCGACATGACCGGTGGTGAGCCCGCGCTGCTCCTGGCTCTGCGGGTCAACCACGGCCAGGAGGCCCTCTGTACGCCCGGCCGTCTGGTGAACCGGGCGTCCGACGGCTACCGCGGCGAGGGCAAGACCGACGCCCGTGCGTGTTCCGGCCCTGGAGCGGGCCCTGGATGTCACCGACACCGGACCGCTCAGGCTGCTGACGGGCTATCAGACTCCGGCCTCGATCCGCCCACCGGGGTTGCACGGCTGGCCAAGTGGCTGGTCCATCGCAAGGTCCGCAACGCCGCAAGCCTGGCCGAAGCCACGACCGCCCCCGCCGACTCCGTGGCCCAGGAATCCGCCTGCGAGGCCGCTCAGCCCGTGCGGCAGAGTGATGTCACAGTGTCCGGTGAGTGATGTGGCCTCCGCTCATCGTGACCCGGATCGGGGCGTCGGCGAGTTCGTCGGGAGCGGTGGTGAGGGGGTCGAGGGTGAACGCGGTGAGGTCGGCCCGGAAGCCGGGTGCGATGCGTCCGGCGATGTCCTCCTCGCCCGCGGCCAGCGCAGCGTGGGTGGTGTAACCCTCCAGGGCCGCCAGCGGGCTGAGTGCCTGGTCGGGTCGTACGGGCGGGGTGCCGAAGTCCCCGGGGTGGCGGCGCAGTTGGGCGGCGGCGAGGACCCGGCGCGGGTCGTAGGGGGCTACGGGCCAGTCGGAACCAAGGACCAGGGTGGCTCCGGCGGCGCGCAGATCGTGACAGCGCCAGGCCCGGGCGGCGCGGTCCGGGCCTAGTCGGCGCGACCACTCGTCGCTGTGGTCCGCCCGCGCGTAGGTGGCGTGGGCGGGCTGCATGGAGGCGACGACGCCGAGTCGGGCGAAGCGCGGGATCTGGTCGTCGGGCACGGTCTCCAGATGCTCGGCGCGGTGCCGGGCGTGCGGGGTGCCGAGAGCCTGGACGGTGTCGAGAACACGGCGGACGGCCGCGTCGCCGATGGCGTGGGTGGCGGTCTGCACACCCGCGCGGTCGAGGGCGTGCACGGCGCGGGTGTACGCGGCGGGGTCCGGCCAGAAGGACTCGTTGCCGGCACCATGGCAGTCGGGGTGATCCAGCCAGGCGGTGCCGCCCTCCACGGTGCCGTCGAGGAACAGCTTGACGCCCGCCACGCGCCAGTTTCGTCCGGCGCGGCCCTGAAGGGCGATCAGTCGGCGCAGTTCGTCGGGGCCGGCGCCGGGCTGGCACCAGGGCGTGATGCGCAGCCGCAGCGGGAGTACACCGTCGTCCTCGATGGCGGTGAGCAGATCGAGCGCGTCGGGCGTCTCCAGGTCCATGACGTGGCCACCGGTGAGGCCGGTGGCCGCCATGCCGGCCAGCAGGTCGAGCAGGTTTTTGCGGCGCTCGGCGGGAGACGGCTGCGGGATCAGGGCGGCGACGGTCTCCATGGCGGCCTGCTCGACGAGGTGACCGGTGGGGTGCCCGTCGGGGTCGCAGACGATGGCGGCGCCCTGGTCGAAGCGGCGTGGCCCGTCGACCCCGGCGGCACGCAGGGCCGCGGAGCCGGCGAGCGCGGAATGGGCGTCGTACAGCCGCAGGAAGGCGGGGATGTCTCCCACGACGTCGTCGATGAGGTGGCGGCTGATGGGGCCGCCCTCGAAGGTGTTGTGGTCGAGGTTCCAGCCGGTGATCCACGCCCCTGGGGCGGCCCGTCGGACGGCCTCCCGCACCGCGGCGCGCAGTTGCTCCAGGGTTTTGCAGCCGGAGAGGTCGATGCCCTGGGCGAGTTCGAGACCCTTGATGACGTGGGTGTGCCCGTCGGTGAGGCCGGGGGTGAGGGTGGCGCCGCCGAGGTCGACGACCTGGGTGCGGGGTCCGCGCCAGTGGCGTACGTCGGCCTCCTCGCCGACCGCCACGATGCTTCCGTCCTTGACGGCGACTGCGGTTGCCAGGGGGCGCCGCGGGTCGAGGGTGCGGACGGTGGCGCCGGCCAGCACGGTGTCGGCGTGGGTGAAGGGCATGCGGATCGCCTTTCGCGGCGGCTCGTACGGAGTACGTGGGGGCAGAAGGGTGCCGGGGGTCAGTCGTGGGTGGCAGGCTCCGCGGCGAACGCCTCGTACACCTGCGGGCGGGTACGGCGCAGCCGGTACGCGAGGGCGACGCCGGCGGCGAAGACCAGCGGGACGGGCGCGAGGAGTGCCAGGTTGACACCGGTCCCGGCGCCGGTCAGCAACTCGACCTTGTCGATGATCAGGTACAGCGCGCCGGCCATGAGCACGGCCCCGGCGATCGGGGCCACCACGGCCCGCCAGACACTCTCGGTGTGACTGATGCGGCGGAAGAAGACCGGGACGGCGACCGCGGTCAGCACCTGAAGCAACACGATGCCGACCACACCGGGGGTGTTCACCCACAGCAGCAGCCGGGCGTAGGGGTCGGCGCCGGCGGTGGCGAAGGCGAGGACCACCAGGGCCGCGAGCGCGGTCTGCAGGATTCCGGCGATGTGCGGGGAGCGGTGCCTCGGGTGCACCCGGCCCAGGGTCGCGGGCAGCACCCCCTCGTGGGCGAGGGCGTGGGTGTAGCGGTTGATGGCGTTGTGGAAGGCGAGCAGCGCGGCGAACACGCTGGTGACGATGAGGACGTGCATCACATCCGCCGCCCAGCCGCCGACGTACCGGGTGGTGGCGGTGAAGAACAGCGCGGCGGGGTCCTCGGCGGCCGCGGCCATGACACCCTGCGCGCCGAACGCCTGCACGACGATCCATACGACGAAGGCGTAGAACAGGCCGAGGAAGCCGACGGCGGCGTAGGTGGCGCGGGGAATCGTCCGCTCCGGCCGGCGGGCCTCGGACCGGTAGATGGCGGTGGATTCGAAGCCGATGAAGGCCGCGAAGGCGAAGGCGAGGAGGGCGCCGGTGCCGGGCGTGAAGGCGTTGCCAGGGGTGAAGGAGTCGAAGTGGATGCCCTGCGCGCCGCCGTCCGCCAGCACCCCGACGGACAGCACCACGAGGATGCCGGCCTCGACGAGCAGCAGCACACCCAGTACCCGGGCCCCGAAGTCGATGCTGCGGTACCCGGCGTACCAGACGGCCGCGACACCGACGAGCGCGGCCACCGGCCAGGGCACGCTCACTCCCCACAGGGCCTGCAGCGCGTCGCGGACTGTGGTGGCCAGCAGTCCGTACAGGCCGATCTGCATCGCGTTGTACGACAGCAGCGCGAGGGCGGCCGAGCCGACGCCCGCGGGCCTGCCGAGGCCGCGGGTGACGTACGCGTAGAAGGCGCCGCCGTTGCCGACGTACCGGCTCATGGTGGTGAAGCCCACCGCGAACAGGGCGAGGACGGCGCCGGCGATGAGGTAACCGCTCGGCGCTCCTATGCCGCCCAGCAGGATGGCGAACGGGGCGACGCCGGCCATGACGGTGAGCGGTGCTGCGGCGGAGACGACGAGGAAGGTGATGTCACCGGTGCGCAGGGTGCCGGAGCGGAGCGAGGAGTCGGCTTCCGGGACGGTGTCGGATGGGGGTCTGGCGGTCGAGGCCATGGCAGCGGGGCACCTTTCGGACGGCGCCGTACGGCGGCAAAGGACCGCCCGGCGAGCTAAATCTAAAGCCTTTCGGTTTCGGTAATGTAGCCCTGGGCCCCATCCCTGGGAAGACCCGACGGGCAACGATCAAGGAGACCGACGCATGGGGCGGCCGAGCAAGGCCCTGCTCGACAGGGAGCGCATCGGCACCACCGCGCTCGAACTCGTCGACCGCGACGGCGACTTCAGCGTTCCGCAGATCGCCAAGAAGCTCGGCGTCCAGACCGGCTCGATCTACCACCACGTCGACGGCCGCGCCGGCATCGTCGAACTGATCCGGCTGCGCGTCACGGGCGTCATCGACCCGGCCACCCTCGGCCTGCGCCCCTGGGACACCGCCCTCGCCGCCTGGGCCCGCTCCTACCGGGCCGCCTTCGCCGCCCACCCGCGCGCCATCCCGCTCCTGGCCACGGCGCCCGTTCGCGCACCCGTAGCGCTGGCCCAGTACGAGCGGGCGGTCGCTCTGCTGCTGGACGCGGGTTTCCCCAAGGAGCGCGTCATGGCGGTCCTCACCGCCCTGGACAACCTCGTCCTCGGTTCGGCGCTCGATCTGGCCGCACCCGAAACCATGTGGGAGCCCGGCGCCGACAGCGAAACCCCGCTGCTCGCTGAGGCGCTGGCCGCCGTCGGCCCCGACCGCGCCGGCGCCGCGTTCGATCTGGCACTGGACGGCTTCCTTGCCCACTGCCGCCACCTGCTCGCCTCCTGACGGCAGCGAAATCGGTCATTCTCCGGCGGTGGCGGACAGTGACCACCGGCGGAACTCCCGCGGGAAGACCCGGACGCGGCCTTGAAGACCTTGCCGACGTCACTCGATGCCGTGATGCCGCAGTGGGCCGCCATGGCGTAGGCCGGAAGGTGGGCGAGGGCCGGCTGTCGGCCAGTCGCGGTCTTCTCCAGCGGAACCGTCAATTTCGCCCACACGACGTTCTCCAGCGGCACGTTCCGCTCCCTCCACTCGACCTTTCGCGGGGGCAACGTCAACTTCACAGGGGCCACGTTTACCGACAGGACCATCGGCTTCAACAACGGCACCTTCGACGGCGCAACGGTCACTGTGCTGCGCACGGAGTGCACCGGCGCCACCGTCGCTTCGCTGCTGGGCCAGCCGAACACACTCACGCGAGATGCAGCGGACACTTTCACGCGAGTCACCACCACTCTCTCAGGCGGCGGACCTGGGCTCCCGGCTCCACTTCGAGGAACATGAGCCTTCAGGTTGCGCGAAGTCTTCACCAAACGGGCTGCCTCTTCACGCAATTCCAGGCTCAATCGAATCCTGAACTGCGGGCGTCGGGGGCGAGTCGGGGTCTGCGAACCGTGACGCAACTGAAGCAGCCGACCACGACGTAGCGCGACGACGGATGCGGTGACGGATGCGGTGACGGATCCGCTTTCATTCCTTCATTCGTAGAGTCGGGCGTGATCGGAGTGCGCCGTATCGGGGGACGCCATAAGTCCCCCGATGAAGAGAGGTCTATCGGTGAATGTGAGTTCCTGTTTCTGAACCCCCTGCCCGGTCGATGGGTTGCTCGTTCGACGGCGTCGAGGCAAGCCGGCTCGAAGTTACTCGGTGACGCGGCGACCGCCAGGGGCAAGCCGGCCTGCTCCACGGTCCGGCAACCACCAGATGGTGCCGATGGTTTCACCGCACCTCCGGCTCAGACGTCGCAGTTTTCAGCAATATGTCGACACGGTCGCACTCGACCCCCCACAGCAGAACCGCGAGAGATCGGGAATCCTCATGTCAGGTTTTCGCAGCAAGGGCACGTTGATCGCGCTCAGCGCAGCCGCCGCGGTGGCACGGCCCTCGCGGGCGCCCGCCCATGCCGCCGACCCGGTCAAGATCGACCAGGCGTCGTACTGGGACTGCTACAGCACGCCTGACACCGATTGATCCTGGCGGAGCACTTCTCGACCGCGGGTCCTACAGGTCACCAAGCTGCCGACCGGCAGATTCTTCGGCCCCGACCGCGAATGTCGGCGGCGCGGGCGGAACACTCGTGAGCGGGTGTCCGGCAGTCGCATATCACCGCTCAGAGGGCGGTGCGTGAGGTGATGCGCGTTTTCCGGTGAGGCTGGTGCCGGGCAACTGGCCGCGGGGCTCGGTCGGCTACCGCTGCCTGGTGAAGTTGCCGGCGTCGGTCTCGGCGAGGATGTCGAGCTTGAGGTGTTCGTCATCGCCGAGGCGCGCTCGCTGCCACACACGCTGCGCCGCGTTCTCCGCCGTGACGTTCAAGGCTGACGGCGAGCGCCGGTGCTCGACAGGTAGGCCGCCGCACGATCCCACTCACCTCGGAACTCTTTTACGCCTCCCGGCCACTCCGATATCATTATGATCATACGTCAATAAATGGCTGCCCTCCCATCAATGGCCCTCGTGACCATCGCGTCCCGGGCTCGGAAGGGCGGTCGCACTCGCGCAGGCCGGAAACGCGCCAGACCCTGCTCATCCAACCCGCCTGTTCGACCCGATTCCACTGACCATCACCGGGGCGGAGCCGCTTCGCCCCTCCACATTGGAGAAAAACATGCCTTCCTCGAACGCCGAAACCCGAACGTCCACCGCCGACTTGCACCAGTTCGCCGATGAGTTCATCAGGCAACTCAACCTGCAGGACACCGACGGCGTGTTCGCCCTGTTCGCGCCGGACTACCGCTTCTACGCCGCCGACGGCACCACCACCGGCGTCGAGGAGAACCGCGCGGTGGTGGAGTCGGTCTACGACGCGTTCCCCGACGTCACCTTCACGACGGTCCGTGTCGTCGCCGAGGACGATTGGTTCGCGATCACCTTCATCATGGCCGGCACGAGCACCCGGCCCTTCAACGGCACTCCCCCCACCGGCCGATTGACCAAGGTGCTGGAGCTCCGCATGTTCAAGGTGGTCGACGGGAAGATCACCGAGGGCTGGGGCCTCGTCGACCTGGCGTCGCTCTTCGCCCAGTTGCAGCCCTGAGAGGATGACGCGAGTTGACGTCTGCTTCACCCTTTCGGGAGGGACAGGCGTGCCAGCCGTGGCGTCGCCGCGCAGCTACGGCTGCGGGCGGGTGAACAAGCTTTACTCGGCCCCGAACAGGGTCCCGCGCTCGGGTCCGTCGCTTTAATTTGAGGCAGGTGCTGTTGATGGCGTCAGCCCGGCAGCTGTAGTTCTTGATGGTCCGCCCTGCACATCATGGTTGACCGAACTGGGGCGCCTCCGGATCGCTCCACCGCCTTCCGGGGCGTGGGGCTGACTATGCCTCCTCCACGCGACGTGCCGCCCATAGATGTGCGGCCCCTTGCGGTGCACGAGGGCCCGACACCTGCGGCGGACAACTCGCGTCGGCTCCACCGGGGTCTCCGCAGGGAGGGACTCCGGGGAGTCGCAGATGAGCGCGGACGGACCAGCTCGGCCGAAGGTCCGTCGGTCAACCCGCGGCTGCCATAAGCGTGGAAATCCGCCAGCGCCAATGCCGCACCTCACTACCGAAGACCACTTCCCCACCACCCACCCCCGCTCAGCATTATGACAATAATTCAATGGGCTCTGGAGGCCACAATGACTACAACAACTCGGCCGGTGGCACTCGTGACAGGTGCGTCCACCGGCATCGGACAGGCGGCCGCCCTCGCGCTCGCCGCAGCGGGCTTCGAGACGGTGGGAACGAGCCGGAAGGCGCCGGAAGGCGACCGCCGCGACGGCGTGACCTTC
>NZ_JBIRRV010000036.1:0-40224 GCF_044333925.1 Streptomyces sp. NPDC020898 | reverse complement strand
CGCTCTGGCCTGGCGCAGGAAGTTCGCCTCCTCCGACCTGACCACCGTGGGGGGAGCCCGCTGATGCACTGCCTGGACTGCTCCGGCATCGGGGCACAGGTCGCCGCGATCGGTGTCTGCGCGCAGTGCGGCGCGGCCGTGTGCCCTGTTCACTCCGAGGTCTCCGAGCAGTTCCTGACCTGTACGAAGCCGGTCTCCCGCCCGGTGGCCACCGAGCCGCCGGTGCGGCGGCTGCTGTGCGGCACGTGCGCGGCGGCGCACCGCGCCCACGCGGCGTGCTGCCCGCAGAACGCCAACGTCATCCGCACCTCGTGACGGGCGCCCGGCACACGCAGGTGGTGATCGTCGGCGGCGGCCAGTCCGGACTCGCCGCCGGCTACCACCTGCGCCGCCTGGGCGTGGACTTCGTCGTCCTCGACGCCCAGGCGACGCCGGGCGGGGCATGGCAGCACACCTGGGACTCGCTGCACCTGTTCTCGCCTGCGGGTTTCTCTTCTTTGCCGGGCCGGATCATGCCCGCTCAGCCGGGCGAGGAGTATCCGGATGCCGGGCATGTGGTGGCGTACCTGCGCGACTACGAGAAACGCTACGAACTGCCCGTGGAGAGGCCCGTGCGCGTGCGCGGCATCCACCGGGAACCGCAACTCCTGCGCGTGGAGACCGACTCCGGAACGTGGCGCGCCCGTGCCGTGATCAGTGCGACCGGCACCTGGTGGCGGCCCTTCCTGCCTGCGGTTCCCGGTCGTGGGGCCTTCGAAGGCGAGCAGCTGCACACCGTCGAGTACCGCACGCCCCGGGACTTCGCGGGCCGGCGCGTCATCGTGGTCGGGGGCGGCAACTCCGGTGCCCAGATCGCGGCGGACCTCGCGTACGACACCGAGCTGACCTGGGTCACCAGGCGCCCACCGCGCTTCCTGGCCGACGACATCGACGGCCGTGCCCTCTTCGACGCGGCCACCGCCCGCCGCCGCGCCCTTGACGAAGGGCGCTCGGACACCGGTGGCGTCGCCTCACTCGGCGACATCGTCGCGGTCCCGCCCGTACGAGCGGCACGCGAAGGCGGACTGCTGAAAACCGCGCCGATGTTCAGCCGGCTTGTGCCCGACGGTGTCGAGTGGGCCGACGGCACCCGGGCCAAGGCCGACGCCATCATCTGGTGCACCGGCTTCCGCCCCGCGCTGTCCCACCTCTCGCCCCTCCGACTCCGCGGCGTGCGTGGCCACATTCCCACCACCGGCACCCGCGCCTCCGCCGAACCGCGCCTGCACCTGCTCGGCTACGGCGACTGGACCGGCCCAGCCTCCGCCACCCTGGTCGGCGTCGGCCGTTCGGCCCGCGAGGCTGCCCGGGCGATCGTCGAACTCCTCAAAATCGACGAGCAGTGATGCACACCCGGCCAGGTACTTCGGCCAGTGTGCTGACGACGCGGCGCACCGTGGTGGCCACGGACGCAGGGAGCGGCGTGGCGAGCGGCCGATCGGCTCACGAGGCGAGCGTCGAGCCCCCGTCAGACGGCTGACTTCTTCGAGCCGGGCTGGGCTGCGCTCCCGCGTACTCAGAAATGATCGTGCGGAACATAGGAACCCCATACCTTGCGCAGCGCGTTGCACACCTCACCGATCGTCGCGCCTGCGGCAAGGGCTTCCTTCATCGGGTACAGCACGTTGGCGGTGCCCGCCGCGGTCTTCTGCACCACGATGAGGGCGGCGTCCACGCGCTCGTGACACCGCCAGGCCCGCAGCTTCGCTATCCGTTCGGTCTGTTGGGCTTCGACGGAGGGATCGACGCGGAGAGGTTCGTAAGGTTCCTCTTCATCGAGCTGATAGCGGTTGACGCCGACCACGGCTCGCTCACCCGAGTATGTTTCCTGTGCGATCCGATACGCCGAGCGCGCGATCGCGCTCTTCTGGAAGCCGTGCTCGATGGCGCTCGCAGCGCCGCCCATTTCCTCGACCTTCGTCATCAGCTCGGTGACGGCCGCCTCGATGTCGTCGGTCATCTTCTCCATGACGTACGAGCCCGCGAAGGGGTCGACCGTAGCGGTCACGTCCGTCTCGTATGCCAGCACCTGCTGAGCGCGCAGGGCCAGACGTGCCGACTTGTCCGTGGGCAGGACGATCGCTTCGTCGAAGGAGTTCGTGTGGAGGGACTGGGTGCTGCCGAAGACCGCCGCGGGCCCTTGGGCGGCAACGCGGACGAGGTTCACTTCGGGCTGCTGGGCGGTCAGTTGTACACCGACCGTCTGAGTATGGAACCGCAGCATCAGCGACCTGGGGTTCCTGGCGCCGAATTCGTCCTTCATCACCCGAGCCCAGATCCTGTGTGCCGCCCGGAACGTGGCGGCTTCCTCCAGGATCGTCGTACGCGCCACGAAGAAGAACGACAGCCGCGGCGCGAAATCGTCGACATCCATCCCCGCCGCCACAGCCGTGCGTACGTACTCGATGCCGTCCGCGAGCGTGAACGCGATCTCCTGCGTCGGCGAGGCACCCGCCTCCGCCATGTGGTAGCCGGAGATCGATATGGTGTTCCACTTCGGCATCTCGGCCTTGCAGTACCTGAAGGTGTCCCCGACAAGACGCAGCGACGGCTTCGGGGGAAAGATGTACATGCCGCGCGCGATGTACTCCTTCAGCACGTCGTTCTGGATCGTGCCGGTCAACTGACCGGCCTCCACCCCCTGCTCCTCGGCCACCAGTTGGTAGAGCAGGAGAAGCAGGGCGGCCGGCGCGTTGATCGTCATGGACGTCGACACCTTGTCCAGCGGAATTCCGGCGAACAGCACCCGCATGTCGTCGATCGAGTCGATCGCCACGCCGACCTTGCCGACCTCGCCGTGCGCGATGGGCGCGTCGGAGTCGTGGCCCATCTGAGTGGGCAGGTCGAAGGCGACCGACAGGCCCGTCGTGCCGTTCGCGATCAGCTGCTTGTAGCGGGCGTTGGACTCCACGGCCGTACCGAAACCGACGTACTGCCGCATCGTCCACGGCCGGCCGGTGTACATGGATGCGTAGACACCCCGTGTGAACGGGTGCGCACCCGGCTCACCCAGCTTCTCCGCCGGGTCCCGGTCCTCCATGGCGGCCGGTCCGTATACCGGTTGGATGGGCAGTGCGGACTCCGACTCACGCGCCACGTGAAGCTCCTTCTGCCACGGTCGATGCCGCGCTGGTCGCGTTCGGGCACGGTGAGTTGAACGCCCGTCGAACGCTTGCGCTGCCTCGGCTCTGCCGCCGGCATGAATAGGGGAAGGGGGATGTGCGCGGGCTCCGGAGGGCAGGTGTCCGCCTCCGTACGTGGGCATCCCCCGCGACCGGCCTGTATCGGCGAACATCGAATTAAGGACAGCATGGCGTTGCTGTCCGTGGCGTGTCAATGCCCGGATCGGGCGCGGGTGAGGTCTCCGGTGCGTGGAGTCCGGTGCGCGTTGCGTTGTGGAAGTCTCCAGGCGTCGCCCTGATGGCAGCAGTTACTAGAACTCCCACGGACGGTCAGTGGCAGGTGTAGCGGTGGGCGACCTCTCTCGGTTCGCCAGCACAGGCCGAGGGCTCGGCGTCCGCTTGCCCGGTCCGCACCTTCCGGTCCGGGCCGGCGCGTCCTCGGCCAGGGTGGAGATGAGGTCGACCGGGGAAAGCGGATCGGCGATGAGGCCAACGGCCTTGTTCGCCCTGACCGGCGGGGATGGAGCAGCCCCTCGTGCCATGTCGCCCTGACGGGCTTGGGGGTCGTCGGCCGGCTCGCCCCCGGCCGCGCTTCTCGCGCCGCCGCAGGCCTGATTGCCCTGCTTCCGCGAACCGGGCTTCCGGCGGGCAGGCGCGGGAGAGGGGCGCGCGGATCGCGTGATGGCAGGTAGGGGATCCGGGTGTCGCAGGGCCGGCCAATGGGGCGGACCGGTCCGCGCCGGAGAGGGGTGCGGCCAGACGGTGGGCAGCCGGACGGCCATGATGAAACGGCCGTCATGCAGACGTGTGTGGGGTCAGGCCACCTTGACCGGGGCGGGTGCAGGGGTCAGCAAATGACCCATGGCGGCGAGCACGGACGGTTCGACGCGGTAGTAGACCCAGGTCCCGCGGCGTTCGGAGGCGAGCAGCCCGGCTTCCTTGAGCTTCTTGAGGTGGTGGGAGACGGTCGGCTGGGAGACGCCGACGTCGGCGATGTCGCAGACGCAGGCCTCGTTGTCCGGGTGGGAGGCCACCTTGGAGAACAGTCGCAGTCGGACCGGGTCACCCAGCGCCTTGAACATGGCGGCGGTGAGTTCGGCCTCCTCTGCCGTCAGCTCCCTCTCGGTCAGGGATGGGCAGCACGGCTGGGCCGGGAGTGCGGCCACCTTCTCCTGAAGCTTCGACATGCGTCTATGTTGACACTCGTTCACCGAGATGCCAAGATCGGCTGTTTAGATGACTGTCTAATCAAGGGTGTGGGGGGACCGTTTGATGGCAAAGCCCACTCAGTCGCGTACAGCGGTGATCACAGGGGCCAGCAGCGGCATCGGTGCAGCCACAGCGCGGGAACTTGCCCGCCAGGGGTACACGGTGGTGCTCACGGCGCGGCGGGCCGACCGTCTGGAGGCCGTCGCCAAGCAGGTTCACGCCGACGGTGGAACGGCCCGGGTGCATCCGCTGGATGTGACCGACCGCGAGGCCGTGACCGCCTTCGCCGGGCAGCTGGAGTCCTGCGACGTGCTGGTCAACATCGCAGGCGGCGCCTACGGGACCGAGGAGATCGCGCACACGGATCCCGCCGACTGGCAGCGCATGTACGACGTCAACGTGATCGGCGCGCTGCACATGACCCAGTCGCTGATGCCGCTGCTGGTGGCGAGCGGTGACGGTGTGGTCGTCGTGTTGTCGTCCACTGCGTCGTTCACCTGCTACGAGGGCGGAGGCGGTTACAGCGCGGCCAAGCATGGGGCTCATGTGCTGGCGCAGACGCTGCGGTTGGAGGCGTGCGGACAGCCGCTGCGGGTCATCGAGATCGCGCCGGGCATGGTGCAGACCGAGGAGTTCTCCCTCAATCGCTACCGCGGCAGCAGCGAGAAGGCCGACGCCGTCTATGCGGGTGTTCCCGACCCGCTGGTCGCCGACGACATCGCCGACGTGGTGAGTTGGGCGGTGACCCGGCCGCCGCACGTCAACGTCGACCTGCTGGTGGTGCGCCCGCGGGCGCAGGCCGCTCAGCACAAGGTGCACCGCGTCTCCTGACGGAACGAGGGCCGCCTCCCTACCTCGCGCGAGGAAGGAGGCGGCTCTTGTGCGTGGTCAGCAGCCGGTGGCGCCGGGCGCGTCGAACTGCTCGGCGGCGTAGGCCGCCAGTTGCAGTGCCGCGGTGTGGTCGATGCCGAGTTCGGTGGCCGCCGACAGGACCGCCTCCGCGGCGCTGGAGGAGGTGCCCAGGTGCTTGGCGGTGACGTGCAGCAGCTGCTCGTGCTGCTCCTGGCTCAGTCCCAGGCGCAGCGCGAGGTTCTCGCCGCCGGCCGTCACCGAGCACACCCCTGTCTCCGGGAGCTGCAGCTCCACCGACTGGGCAGCCTCAAGGTCGCCTGCCAGGGCGGCGGCGATGGAACGCACCTGCTCGTAGCCGGTGAGCATGAGGAACGTGGGCGCGCGGCCGTAGCTCTTCATGCCGACGGCGAAGTAGCCGGGCTCGGGATGGGCCAGTTCGCGGTAGCCGTGCGGGGTGACGGTGCCGCAGGAGTGCTGGTTGGGGTCGATCAGCGGGGCCAGCGCACGGGGCGCGGACATGATCGGGTCCAGTTCCAGGCGCAGTTCGTCGCTGATGCTGAAGTCCGGGCGGAAGCCGGTGGCGGCCACGATCCGGTCGGCGGTGACGGTCTGCTCGCTGCCGTCCGGGCCGCGCGAGATCAGCTCGACCTGGTCGTGGGCGGGGCTGTTGCCCAGGCGGCGGATGCTGTGGGTGCGGAAGTTCGCCGCGAGGGTGACGCGGCCGGTGTCCACCAGCATCTTCAGTCCCGAGCCGAGGGCTCCGCGTGCGGGCAGTTCGTCGTCGCTGCCGCCGCCGAACGAAGCGGCCGGGTCGCCGCCGCGGATGGCCCAGGTGATGGTGGTGCCCGGTGCGCTGTCGGCCAGTTCGGCGAGGGCCAGCAGGGTGTTGGCGGCCGAGTGCCCGGCGCCGACGACGACGGTATGGCGTCCGGCGTGCTGATCGCGGTCCGCGCCGAACACGTCGGGCAGCCCGTGGGTGATCCAGGCGGCTGCTTCGCGCTCACCGTGCGCGGGCAGCCCGTTGGCACCCACGTAGTTGGGCTGGAGCCAGGTGCCGGAGGCGTCGATGACGGCGCGGGCCAGCAGCTCCTCGCCGTCGCCGAAGCGGACGACGAAGGGGGCGTCCTCGCGGCCGGCGGTGCGCAGCCGGTCGATGCCCAGGCGGCTGAGGGCGGTGACGGTGGCGCCGTAGCGGATGTGCGGGGCCACCGTGGGCAGTTCGGCCAGCGGCTGCAGGTACTGCTTGACCAGGTCGCCACCGGTGGGCAGTTCCGAGGCGTCCGGTTCCTGCCAGCCGGCCTCGGCCAGCAGGCGGCGGGCGGCGGGGTCGGTGTTGTACTCCCAGGGGCTGAACAGATGCACGTGGGACCAGGCCCGTACTGCCGCAGCCGGTGTATTGCCGGCTTCCAGGACGATGAAGGGGACGCCGCGCTCTGCCAGGTGCGCGGCGGCGGCCAGGCCGATCGGGCCGGCTCCGATCACGGCGACAGGAAGCTGCTCGGGGCTGTGGTCAACCACGGTGTCGTGTCCTTTCAGACGGTGGGGGTAAGAAGGCCGGTGGCATCAGGCGCCGTCGGCCGGAGCGGACGAAGACGTGATGCCCTCAGGGCTGGGGGAGGCCTGTTGCTCCCGAAGGGCTGCGGCCTGTGCGGCTCTGAGGCGCAGGTCGGCGATGGCGGCGCAGCAGGCGCTGGGCGCGCTGTCCTCCTCGGCGCGGACCGTGTCCGCTGACGTGGTCTGTTCACTCAAAGCGACCGGCTCCTGTCGGGTCTCTGCGCGGCGGGTCAGCGGCTCGCCCGCCGCCGCGGCGGCGGACACTTCACGACCGCCTATATAGACAAGTGACGAATCAAGTCTCCAGGATCTTTCCTGATTCGATGAATGTCAACCTAGAGCCAGGGATCTGCTCCGTGTGATGAGCGTCACTTTGATGCGCGTTGCGAAGTGCCCCGTCACAAGCCAATCTCGACACATGTCGAAATAGCGGGGGCGTTTGGCACAGGGCAACTGCCGTGTGCCGCGACGACGTTGGGGGAACGGCGGCTTTGCCGACAAGCTGCCAGGGCCCATAAACCGCACGACGCATTCGCCATGCGTCGTGCCGCCGTCCTTTGAGACGGGGCCGATCCTCCCCTTCACCCTCGAAACACCACCTGCGTGCATGCCCGCCACCGAGCCGGCACTGCTGCCCGCTCGCCGCGTGCACGCAACGGGTCCCCACGTGCTGCGTACCAGTGAACGGCTTCGCCATGCCCGGAAGGACACCCATGCCCCACGACCCCACACCTCCCGTAGCCGCTGCAAGCGAACCGATCGCCATCATCGGCATGGCCGGCAGGTTCGCCGACGCCACCAGCCCGCAAGAGCTGTGGACCATGCTGATCGAGGGCCGCGACGCCATCACCGAGATCCCGGCCGAGCGCTACGACATCGACGCCGTCTACGACCCTGCGCCCCGCACTCCCGGACGTACTGTCAGCCGGTGGGGCGGCCTGCTGCGCGACATCGACGCCTTCGATACCGAGTTCTTCGGGATATCCCCCCGCGAGGCCGACCGCATGGACCCTCAGCAGCGGCTGCTGCTGGAAACCGCCTACGAGGCCCTCGAAGACGCCGGTCAGCCCGCCGCCCGCCTGGCCGGTACCGACGCCGGCGTATTCATCGGCCAACTCGGCGGTGACTACTGGCACTTGCAGTACGACCAGCGTGACCGGCTCGACCTGTACGCCATGACGGGCGCGGCCTCCCGCGCCATCACCTCCGGTCGTCTCTCCTACGCCTTCGACCTGCGCGGGCCCAGTTTCACCGTCGACACCGCCTGCTCCTCCGCCCTGGTCGCCGTGCACAACGCCGTCCAGGCGCTGCGCCTGGGGGAGTGCCGGCTGGCCATCGCCGGCGGCGTGAACATTGTTCTGCTGCCGGAAGAAGGCGTCGTCTACTCCGGCGCGGGCATGCTCGCGAGCGACGGCCGCTGCAAATTCGCCGACGCCTCCGGCGACGGCTTCGTGCGCAGCGACGGCATCGGCGCCGTCATCCTCAAGCCGCTGAAGGCGGCCCTCGCCGACGGTGACCGCATCCGCGCCGTTCTGCGCGGCTCCGCCATCGGTAACGACGGCCAGAGCAGCGGCTACCTCGTCACCCCCGCCGTCGAGGGCCAGCGCGACGTCCTCAATCGCGCCTACGCCAACGCCGGCATCGACCCCGCCGACGTCGACTACATCGAGGCTCACGGCACCGGCACCAGCGTCGGCGACCCCGTCGAACTGCAGGCCCTCGCCGACGTGATCGGCCCCCGCTCCGCCGACGACCGCTGCCTGGTCGGCTCCATCAAGACCAACATCGGTCACGCCGAGGCCGCCGCCGGCATCGCCGGACTCATCAAAGCCGTCCTGTGCCTGGAACACGGGCAGGTGCCGCCCAACCTGCACCTGAAAAACCCCAATCCGGCCGTGGCCTGGGACGAACTGCCCCTGTACATCCCCACCGAGGCCACCGCGCTGCCCGACCACGGCCGCCCTGCGGTGGCCGGAGTCAGCAGCTTCGGCTTCTCCGGCACCAACGCCCACCTGGTCCTCGAAGCAGCCCCCGCCCCCCAGGCCGAAGCCCAGCATGAGGCGCCGACAGCACGCACCGAGCTGCTGACCCTGTCCGCCCTCAGCCCTGAAGCCCTCATCGACACCGCCCGCCGCATGGCCGACCACCTCACCGGTGCCGGAGCCACTGACAGCCTGCGCGACATCTGCCACTCCGCCGCCCTGCGACGCACCCTGCACGACGCCCGCCTGGCCGTCCCCGTCGACAACCACGTCGAAGCCGCCTCCGTCCTGCGCGCCTTCGCCGACGGAGAAGACGAACCAGGCCTGTCCTTCAGCGACTACACCGACCCCAGCACACCCCCCAGGATCGCGTTCGTCTTCCCCGGGCAGGGTTCCCAGTGGGTCGGCATGGGCCGCCAACTCCTCGACACCGAACCGGTGTTCGCCGAGGCCATGCGCGAGTGCGACAGGGCCATCCAGACCGAGACCGGATGGTCGGTCATCGACCTGCTGCGCACCGGCGACGAGGAACGGTTCAAGGAACTGGACGTCATCCAGCCCACCCTGTGGGCCATGGAGATCGCCCTGGCCCAGCTGTGGCGCTCCTGGGGCGTGGAACCCGACGTCGTCATCGGCCACAGCATGGGCGAGTCCGCCGCCGCCTACATCGCCGGATCCCTCAGCCTGGCCGATGCCGCCTCCGTCATCTGCCGCCGCAGCCGACTCGCCAAACGGCTCTCCGGACGCGGCACCATGGCGTGGGTCGCGCTGCCCGCCGAGGAAGCCGCCCGCGCGCTGGCCGGATACGAGGACCAGGTCGCGGTGGCCGCGATCAACAGCCCCACCTCCACCCTGCTGTCCGGCGACGGAGACGCCCTCGCCAAGGTGCTGGCCGACCTCGACGCCCGCGAGATCACCAACCGGCCGGTCAACGTCGACTTTGCCTCCCACTGCCCGCAGATGGACGCACTGCGCGAGGACCTGCTGGCGGAACTGGCGCACCTCACCCCGAAGGCCGGCAGCATCCCGCTGCACTCCACCCTGCTCAACGACGTCATCGACGGCTCGGCCATGGACGCCGACTACTGGGTACGCAACATCCGCCAGCCCGTCGACTTCGTCGGCGCCGTCCGAGGCCAACTCGCCCTCGGCGACACCGTGTTCATCGAGGTCAGCCCCCACCCCCTGCTGGTCAACGGCATCCGTGAGACCGGACGCACAGACGGCCAGGAGGTCACAGCGGTCGGCAGCCTGCGCCGCCAGGACGACGAACGCACCTGCCTGCTCACCTTCGCCGCCGCCCTGCACACCACGGGCGTGCCCCTCGACTTCGACGCCGTGACCGGGCCCGGCCGCTTCGTACCCCTGCCGTCCTACCCCTGGCAGCGAACCCGGCACTGGATCACTCCCGCCCCTGAGGCCCCTGCCCCGCCCGTCCCCGCAGCAGCCGCCACCCCGGCCCCGGCGCACCCGCTACTGGGCACCGAGGTCGCCACCGAGGGAACGACCCGGACCTGGCAGGGCCCCCTGGACCTCCAGCGCAACGCCTACCTGCAAGATCACCGCATCCAGGACACGATCATCCTGCCCGGCACCGCCCACCTGGAACTCGTCGCCGCAGCTGCCCGCACCATGCTGGGCGACGACGCCCTGTCGGTGGCCGACGTCCACTACCACCGGGCGCTGTTCCTGGACGATTCCGCACCCCCGCCCCGGGTACGCGTCACCGCCACGCCCGCCGACGGCAGCCTGCACTGCTCCATCTACAGCCAGGACGCCGACACCGACGGTACGGAGTGGCTGCTGCACACCGAAGCCACCGCCCGCCCCCTCGCCGCCGAAGCGGCAGCCCCGGCCGCCGTGCTGGAGACCATCCGCTCCCGATGCGGCGAGCATCAGGACGCCGCCGACTTCTACTCCTGGAACGCCGAGCGCGGCAACCAGTGGAACGGAGCCTTCCAGGGCGTCGACGAACTGTGGCGCACCGACGGCGAAGTCCTCGCCCACCTGTCCTGCCCGGCCGCACTCCTCGACAGCCTGGAGCAGCACCACTTTCATCCGGCCCTGCTGGACGCCAGCGGCCACTCCATGGCCGCTGCCCGCCCGCTGACCGCGCCCGGCGAGGAAGGCGTCTTCGTCCTCGGCGGCATCGACGAAGTCCGCTTCTTCGAGAAGCCGGCCACCTCCATGTACAGCCACGCCCGCCTCCTGCCCGCCACCCGCGAGGACTCCTTCAGCGCCGACATCGACATCCGCGGCGACGACGGCCGACTGCTGGCGCAGATGCGCGGCCTGCGCCTGCAGTACCTGGCCGGCCACGCACCCGCCCCGCTGACACCGCACCGCGAGGACACCACCGTGACCGCCACCGCACCGCCCGCGCCGGCAACCGCCGGCGGGCAGGAATCCTGGCTGCACTCCCTCACCTGGGAAGCCGCCCCGCACAGCGCCTCGGCCGTCGACGAGCAGCTGAACGGCTTCTGGCTCGTCCTGACCGACAGCGGCCCCACCGGCCGCGCCCTCATCCGAGAACTGACCGGCCGCGGCGAGCGCGTGGTCGCCATCACCGCCGCAGCGGGCCGCATGGCCGGCGCAGGGGAGCGCTACCGCATCGACCCCGCCAACCCCAGCCACTACAACGACACCCTGGCCGACATCGCCCGCGAAGGCACCTGCCGCGGCGTCATCCACCTGTGGGCGCTGGACGCCCAAGTTGGACTCGACGCCACCGCCACCGAGATCGGCCGCACCCAACTCCTCGCCGGGCACAGCGTCCTGCACCTGATGCGGGCGCTGGACAAGCATCCCCTCGGCCACCCGCCGCTCTGGCTGATCACCCAGCTCGCGCAGGCCACCAGTCCCCGAGACGCGGTACGCAACCCCTTCCAGGCACCGCTGTGGGGCCTGGGCCGCACCCTCGCCGCGGAATCACCCGCCCTCACCCCCCGGCTGGTCGACCTCGACCGCTCCGCGGACAGCATCTTCACCCTGGCCAACCTCCTGCTCCAGCCCGACGCGGAAGACCAGACGGCACTGCGCGAGGGTCACCGCTTTGCGGCTCGGCTGCGGCCCGCACCAGCCGCCGTCGGCACATCGCAGAACCTGTCCCTGCCCGCCCCCGGCGTTTTGGACGACCTCCAGCTCCAGGCCGCCCCGCACCGTCCCCTCGGGCCCGACGACGTCCGTATCCAGGTCGCCCACGCCGGGGTCAACTACCGCGATGTGCTGCTGAGTCTGGGAATGTATCCCGGGCAGGACGACCAGCCGCCGACGCTCGGCTGGGAGTGCGCCGGCACCGTCACCGAGACCGGCAGCCAGGTCAGCGACGTCGCAGTCGGCGACGAGGTCATCGCCTTCGCCGAAGGCGCCCTCGCCAACGAAGCCATCACGCGTGCCTGCCTGACCGCACCCAAGCCGACCCGACTGACCTCGGCCGAGGCCGCGACCCTGCCCGCGTCCTATCTCACCGCGTACCACGCTCTGCACGACCTCGCCCGCATCGACCGCGGCGACAAGATCCTCATCCACTCCGCCACGGGCGGTACCGGGTTGGCCGCGTTGAACGTAGCCCGCTGGAAGGGCGCCCGGATCTACGCCACCGCCGGCAGCGACGCCAAGCGGGAACTGCTGGCCAGGCTCGGCGTGGACCGCGTCGCCGACTCCCGCACCCTGGACTTCGCCGACACCTTCCGTCCCGGCCGGGGAGAGGACGGATTCGACGTCGTCCTCAACACCCTGGCGGGAGAAGCCATCCCCGCCAATCTCTCCCTGATGGCGCCCTACGGGCACTACCTCGAACTGAGCAAGCGGGACATCCTCGACGACAACCCCCTGGCCCTGGGCCCCTTCGCCCGCAACCTGTCCTTCCACGCCGTCGACGTCGTCCACATGATCCAGAACGCGCCCGAGCGAGCCGGACGCATCCTGCGAGCCGCGGCCTCGCTGGTCGACCGAGGTGATCTGCAGCCGCTGCCGCACACGGAGTTCCCGGCCGAGAACGCAGCCGAGGCTTTCCGGCTCATGGCTCAGTCCCGCCACACCGGCAAGATCGTCCTGTCGTTCAGTCACAGCACCGCCCCAGGAGCACCGGAGCCGGCCCGTACCCCGGCCGTCGCCATACAGGGGGAGGGCACCTATTTGGTGACCGGGGGCGCAGGCGGCATCGGCGGCCGACTGGCCCTGTGGCTGGCCGACCAAGGAGCACGCCACCTCCTGCTCACCGGTCGCAGCCCGCTGCCCGCCGCCGGGACCCGGCTGCCCGACGACCATCCCCAGGCCGCGGCCCTCGCCGTCCTTGAGGAACTCGCCGAACGCGGCGTCAGCGTGCAGTACGCGGCCGTCGACGTCGCCGACCACCAGGCCATGCGAGAACTGTTGACCGGCCGTCACCGGCATGGTCTGCCGCCCCTGCGCGGTGTCTTCCACGCGGCCGGCGTCATCGACTACACCCCGCTCAGCGACATGAGCCCCGGCGAACTCGACACGGTCCTGGCCGCCAAGGTCTCCGGCGCCTGGAACCTGCACCGCCTCCTGCACGACCAGGAGGTGGACGCGTTCGTGCTCTTCTCCTCCGGATCAGCTCTCCTCAGCTCGCCCATGCTCGGCGGTTACGCAGCCGGCAATGCCTTCCTCGACGCCCTGGCCCACCACCGGCACGCCCAGGGCCGACCGGCGACCGTCATCAACTGGGGCTTCTGGGACAGCGTCGGCATGGTCGCCCGCAAGGAACAGGAAGAAGAACGCACCCTGCTGCCCCAGGGCATGACCTCCTTCAGCCCCGAAGCAGGACTTGCCGTGCTCGCAGACATCCTGAGCGAAGGCCGCCTGCACACCGCGGTCCTGCGCGCCGACTGGCCCGCCTGGGCGCAGGCCTACCCGGCCGCCGCCACCGCGCCCCTGCTGCAATTCCTCACCGCGCCCGGTCATCCGGCCCAGCCCACCCTGGCCCCGGCCAGCGCGACACCCGCTCCCGCCGCAGCCGAAGAACCGGACCGGAGCGAGGAGGAACCGCCCACCCCCGCGGCCCCGACCGCCACACCACAAGCCGCCGCTCCGGCACCTGTCGCACCGCCGGCCGCACCCTCGCCGCCGGCCGCGCCCGGTACGCCGAGCACCGACGTCCTGGTGTTCGTCAAGGAGCAGGTGGCTGTGGTGATGGGGCTGCGTCCGGAGCGGGTCAATGTGAGTCGGCCGTTGAACCGGCTCGGCATGGATTCGCTGATGGCGGTGGAGCTGCGTAACCGCATTGAGCGGGAGTACCGGGTGAAGTTGCCGATGGTGCAGCTGCTGAAGGACGGCACGGTCACCACGGTCGTCCAGGCCCTGACCACCGAACTCACCTCCACCCGCACCCCGAATGCGCAGCCCGATGTCACGCCCGCGCCAGCAACTCCCGCCACCCCCGTTCCTGCCGTGGCTCAGCCCCGAGCGCAGAAGACCGTCGAGCCGCAAGACCCCGATCCCCAGCCCGAGCAGCCGCAGCCGGACACCAACGGCACACCGTCGAACGCAGCCGGCGAAGAGGTCCTGGCGTTCGTGAAGCAGCAGGTGGCCGTGGTGATGGGGCTGCGTCCGGAGCGGGTCAATGTGAGTCGGCCGTTGAACCGGCTCGGCATGGATTCGCTGATGGCGGTGGAGCTGCGCAACCGGATCGAGCGGGAGTACCGGGTGAAGTTGCCGATGGTGCAGCTGCTGAAGGACGGCACGGTCACCACGGTCGTCCAGGCCCTGACCACCGAACTCAACTCCGCCAACGCCCCGGCCTGACCGAGCGACCAACGAGGATCGAGCTACCCGTGAAGACCACCGACATCCGCATCGCCGGCCTCGGCACCTACATCCCCGACATCGTCGACGCACAAAAAGCCGTCGCACTCGGCCTCTACGACGCCGACGACTACGAGTGGTACGGCTGGACCGGCGCCGCCGTCGCCGACGACATGCCCGCACCCGACATGGCCGTCGCCGCCGCACGCCAGGCCATGGAACGTTCCCAGGCGCACCCGCACGACATCGACCTGCACATCCACGCCTGCGGCCACGAGCAGGGACCCGAGGGCTGGTCGCCGCAGCACTACATCCTGCGCCACATCACCGACCGCGACGTGCCCTCCTTCCGCGTCTGGCAGGCATGCAGCGGTCTGATCGGCTCGCTGGAACTGGCCGCCTGCTACCTCCAGGCCGTCCCCGAGCGCACCACCGCCCTGCTCACCGGCGCCGACAACGTCGGCACCCCGAACTTCAACCGGTGGGCCTTCGGCATCCAAAACGGTGTGCTCGGCGACGCCGGCAGCGCCGTCCTGCTGTCCAAGACCGACGGCTTCGCCAGCCTGCTGTCCATCAACACCGGCTCCACCGCCGAGGTCGAAGCGCAGTACCGGGGCGCCGAGCCGCTCTTCCCGCCGTCCCTGACGGTGGGCCGCAGCATGGACTTCAAGGAACGCCTGGCTGCCACCGGCGGACTGGAGGAAACCGTCGCCGAAGTCGTGCGCCGCCAGGGCGAACTGCGCACCGAGATAGCCCTGCGCACCCTGGCCGAAGCCGGACTCGAACCGGCCGACGTCACGCGCGTCGCCCACGTGTTCACCGGCCAGGAAAGCTACCTGAAGGTCATCCTCGACCCCATGGGCCTCTCGCCCGACCAGGGGCTGCTCGACTTCGGCCGCAACCTCGGCCATCTGACCGTCAACGACCAGATCGTCGGCCTCGACCACCTCGTCGCCACCAGCCAGGTCGGGCCCGGCGACCACGTCCTCATCGTCGCCCACGGCGGCGGAGTCTCCATCACCTGCGCCGTCGTACGCATCGACCACCGACCCCACTGGGCCCAATAGCCCGCACCCCGGGAGCCGGTCCCCTATGGACCGGCTCCCGGCCCTTCCTTTTTCCGCCTCACCATCCAGGGACATCCGGCCATGCTGAACCTCGCCTCATCACCCTTACTCGACGCCGAACAACTCATCTCCACCTTCGGCCTGCTGGGCATCATGGCCACCGTCTTCGCGGAGTCGGGCCTGATCGTCTGCTTCTTCCTGCCCGGCGACTCCCTGCTCTTCACCGCAGGCCTGCTGGTGGCCAACGACCAGATCCTGCACCAGCCGCTGTGGCTGCTCATGCTCGCCATCGCCGTCGCCGCAGTCCTGGGCGACCAGTTCGGCTACGCCTTCGGCCGCAAGGTGGGCCCGGCACTGTTCAGGCGGCCCAACTCCCGCTTCTTCAAGCAGGAAAACGCCGAACGCGCGCAGAGTTTCATGCTCAAGCACGGTCCCAAGGCCCTGGTGATGGCCCGCTTCATCCCCGTGTTCCGCACCTTCATCCCCATCACGGCCGGCGTGGGCCGTATGAACTACCGGACGTTCTTCCTGTTCAACGTCATCGGTGCCGTCCTGTGGTCCGTCAGCCTCACCCTGGTCGGGTACTACCTCGGCCAGATCGCCTTCGTCCGCGACAACATCGAAGGCATGGTCATCGGCATCGTCCTGGTGTCCGGCATCCCGATCATCATCGAGGGCATCAAGATGCGCCGCCGCAGCCGCCAGGCCCCGGCTGCCACAGCGCCTGTCCCCACGACGCCCGCCGTACCGGAAACGGAGCTGCCCCGTTCATGATCTCCGCCAAAGAGTTCTGCGACATCCTCGCCGACCGCGGCTTCACCACCGCCAGCGGTGTGCCTTGTTCTCACTTCGGCGGGCCCATCGCCCACCTCAGCACCCAGCCGGGCCGCTACGTACCCGCCCCCAACGAGGGCAACGCCCTGGCCGTCGCCGCCGGAGCCGCCCTGGGCGGGCAACGCGCCTACGTCATGCTGCAAAACTCAGGCCTGGGCAACCTCATCAACCCGCTCACCTCGCTGGTGATGACCTATCAGCTGCCCATCCTCACCTTCGCCAGCCTCCGCGGCTGGCCCGACCCGGCCACCGACGAGCCGCAGCACGCCGTGATGGGACCGGCCACCCACCGCCTCCTCGACAGCGTGGGCAGCCCGCACTACACGCTGCACGCCCAGGACACCGCCGAACGGTTCACCGACATACTCGACACCGCCGACAAGGACCTGGCCGACCGGCGGGCCCCGTTCGTTCTGGTCGAGCGCGGCGCCATCGGCAAGGCGGCGGCGCAGGAAGCCGCCGTGCCCACAGGGCTGGCCAGCAGCACCGCCATCCGCGTGGTGACCGACGCCTGCCCCGACGCCTCCGTCATCGCCACCACCGGCTACACCGGCCGTGACGTCTTCGCCGTCGCCGATAGGCCCGGCAACTTCTATATGCAGGGCTCCATGGGACATGCTTCCTCGCTCGGCCTGGGCGTCGCCCTGTCCCACCCGGAGCAGACCGTCGTCGTCCTGGACGGCGACGGCGCCGCGCTGATGCACCTCGGCGCCCTGTCGATGATCGGGCACGAGGCACCTGCCAACTTCATCCACGTGGTGCTCGACAACCAGATCCACGAGTCCACCGGCGGCCAGTCCACCACCTCCGCCAGCACCTCATTCCCCGCAACGGCACTCGCGGCCGGCTACCGAAGCGCGGTGGACTGCGCCAGCGAAGAGAGCCTGCGCGAGGCGATGTCGGCGGCCAAGGCGGCCTCGGGACCGCACCTGATCAGTGTGCGTACCCTGCCGCGCACCGGGGCCATCCCGCCGCGTGCCACCAACGCACTCACTCCGGAGGACATCCGCGACCGCTTCCAGCAGAACCTGCAAGGAAGCTGACCCGTACGAAAAAACAGCCTGCCTCCGCCGATCGGCGGAGGCAGGCTGCCTCAGAACGCCCACGGGCCGTCAGCCGTCGGCAGCGGCCACAGAGGCGGAGGGCTGCAGGCAGGCGGCTACCGTCTCGGGATCCAGGGCCGCCAGACTGGCGAACATGCGCAGCGGTTCCGCCAGTGCCGAACAGCACATCACGTACTGGTTGCTGCGGCCCTGGGGGACGGCCTCCACCAGCTCCTGTTCACGCAGCGGTGCAAGGTGGTGGCTGACCAGGGTCTGGCTCAGTCCGGTGGCTTCCTGCAACTCCTTCACGGTGCGCGGGCGTTGCGCGATCAACAGGATCAGCGTCAGGCGTGTCTCATCGGCCAGCGCACGCAGTTTCGGAGCAAGTAGCTGCGCCCGCTCACTTTCACTGAGCCACTGGCCGGGATCGCTTACCGCGACCCTCAGCTTTGTCGGCCGGGCCATCACCACCGCCTTGTCACCTTCATGCCCGTCGCCCGGGTCGGTTCTCGCCACGTGGGTGGCGAACGGGGCGGGGCGCACTGCGTGTTCGATCCTACGCATGACGGCCATGCCCGACTACGAGCCGGTCCGGGCGCCGGTGTCAGACGGTGTGGGCAGCTCGGCGCCGAGTGCGCCGTCCTTTTCCACCGTCTGTCCGCGGGGCAGGATGAACGCGGAGGCAACCGCGCCGACGACCGCAACCGCCACAGCGACCATCAGGGTGCCGGTGAAGCCGTGCACGAAGGACTGCTGAGCGGCGGACAGCACCCGCTCACCGGCTGCCCCGCCCAGCTGCTGGGCGACCGCGGAGGCGCCCGCCAGCGACTCGCGTACGGCTTCCCCTGCCTCGCCCGGTACCTGCGCGGCCTGGGGAAGGTCATTGCGATACAGGGTGGCGATGACACTGCCGCTGACCGCGATGCCCAGGGCCCCGCCGACCTGCATACCCACATCCGCGACCGCGGAGCCCGCGCCGGCCTGGCGGGCGTTGGACACGGCCAGGATGGCGTCCACGGCTGCGGGAAGGGCGATGCCCATGCCCAGGCCGAACACGGCAAGACCCCACAGTGCCTGCGCCTCGTCGTCGACCTGCAGCCCGGCGAGCACGCCGAGTCCGGCCGCGCACAGCGCCAGGCCGATGACCACGGTGGCCTTGAGGCCGGTGCGTTCGACGAGCTTGGGGGACAGGGGAGCGCCGACCATCATGGTGCCGATCGCCAGCATCCGCAGACCGGCGCCCAGGGGGTCCAGTTCGAGGACCGACTGCAGGTACTGGGTGAGCAGGTACAGGCCGCTGTAGAGGCCGAAGGAGGTGCAGGCGATGGCCAGCGTGCCGCCGCCGTAGCGGGCGTTGAGGAACAGGCCGACTTCCAGCATGGGGTGTTCGGTGTGCCGCTCCCACAGGATGAAGCCGACCATGAGCGCGACACCGGCGAACAGGGAGCCGAGGGTCACGACGTCGCCCCACCCGTTGTGGGGGGCTTCCACCAGGCCGTAGACGATGGCGACCAGGCCGGCCACCGACAGCAGCGCACCGACGAGATCCAGCCCGGGGTGGCCCTCGGCCTTGGACTCGGGAATGAGCTTGAATCCGCCGATGAGGGCGATCGCCGCCAACGGCACGTTGATGAGGAACATCGACCCCCACCAGAAGTGCTCCAGCAGCAGGCCACTGACGACAGGGCCGAGCGGCACACCGACCGCAGCCGCGCCCGACCAGATGCCGATCGCCTTGCCCTGCTCCTCAGGCGGGAAGACGTCCTTGATGATGGCCAGGGTCGCGGGCATCATCAGCGCCGCCGAAATACCCATCGTGGCACGGAAGGTGATGAGCAGTTCGGGGCTGGAGGCGAACGCGGCACCGAGACTGGTCACCGCGAAGGCAGCCAGCCCGATGGCCAGCAGCCGCTTGCGGCCGAAGCGGTCCGACAGCCCTCCCGCCATCAGCAGCAGCCCGCCGAAGGCCAGCGCGTAGGAGTCGACCGTCCACTGCAGCTGGCTGCTCGTGGCATCCAGGTCCTTCTGGATGCTAGGCAGCGCCAGATTGAGGATGAGGGTGTCAAGCCCGATGAGGACCAGACTCAGGCACAGAATGGCCAGGATCTGCCATCGGCGGGGGTGTCCGGCAGGGGGGTTCACGAGAATCTCCTCAACGACGCACAAAAGATGGAGTGTGGCGGCAGGCGGCCGCGCGGACCGCACGCACCCAAGTGCCGCTCAACAACGCTGGCCGAAGGCCCGTTGCCCGCCGGGGACGGAAAATCCGGTCCCCGGCCGCCCACACACTAACCAGCAGATGCTGTTATCAACAGTCAACGCTGTTGATAACGGCCGACATTGGATGCTCGATCCGGCCATCTCCTCAAGATCTTCACGTCTGGCCTGCGGATTTCCTCCTCGGCTGTGACCTGCCGAGACCCGCAATGACCTGTGCTCGCCTCGCATGTCGAGGCGGCGCGCCGCAGGCTGCGGACGCAGCCGGTTGCGGGCGTCGTGGCTCACGGAGAACGTTTGACCTGCGGAAACCAGTTCGATGACAACGATCTGAGGGCAGGATGAACGTAGTTGGCGAAAAACGCCCGTAGGTCCAACAGTGGCTCTCGAATACTTCGACCGATATCGATAAATTGAGCGAGAAGCAGCACGGGGGCCTGCTGAGTAGGGTCCCGTCTTGGTGCCAGGGGGGGCTGGAAGACGTGTATGGATCCAACAGGCAGACGGTTGGCTCATCGACGCGCCCAGTCTTGCCGTAGGTGTCACCGCATGCCCTATCCGACCCTCAGACCGCGTGTGGCGCGCGGTTCCTGACACTGCATCACACCCACCAGAACGCAGCGGCCGAGCGGTCGGCGCACTGTCTGCTGCGGCATTACGGGGCTGGAACCGTCCTTGGCGGCGACGGTGTTCCACGCCTGACCTGTAATCCTTGAAGGGAACACGATGTCAGTCTCTGCTCAGCCTCGCCTTGCCCTGGTGGGCGACCGCGGCAACCACGACGAGCCGTCCCATCCCAAGATCGATGCCATGCGTGAGCAGTGGGACGTGGCGACGGAATGGGTCCCGACCGTCGACATCCACGACGTCTCCCGGCTGGACGGGTTCGACGGTATATGGGTGGTCCCCGGCGCGCCCTACTTCAACCAGAAGGGCGTACACATAGCCGTCCGCCACGCCCGGGAGAACGCCCTGCCGTTCCTGGGCACCTGCGGCGGCTTCTTCAGCGCCCTCATCGAGCACGCCCAGAACGTCCTGCACCTTCCCGAAGCGGAGGGCGTGGATGAGGACCCGGAAAAGCTCATGCCGCTGGTCACCCCCCTGACGTGCTCCTTCCGCGGAGAGAAGGCCCCACTGAGGGTCAAAGAGGACTCGCTGCTCGCCTCGATCTACGGCACCACCCAGGTCGATGAGATCTTCCACTGCGACTACGGACTGACCGACGACTTCATGGGCGCCGCCAGCCAGGGCGCCCTGCAGATCAGCGCCTGGGACAGCGACGGCGCGCCGCGGGCGCTGGAGATCACCGGACATCCGTTCTTCATGGGCAGTCTCTTCCAGCCCGAGCTGTCCTCCGCCCCGGGTGCGGAGCACCTGATCCTGAAGACGTTCCTGACGGCGGTGCGGACCTCGGCGAGCAGCCTGTCAGCGCACCACGCCGGCTGACGCGGTCCCGCTCACACGCTGCACCCGCGACAACGGCCGTGCGCCCGGGGCGCACGGCCGAGGGCACCGCCATGCCCGCCTCGTCCCCACACCAGGCGGAAGGACCGCTCACGCGCATGAAGCACGACCAGCACGGGATCTCCCGAAGAGGATTCGTCCGGGGCAGTGTCGTCGGCAGTGCCGGCCTCGGCGCCCCGGTCCTGCTGCCGCTGGTGGCAGCCAACGCCGCCCAATCCGGCAGCCCCGACGCCGTCGGCAGCGTGCCGGCAGCGGACTTCACCGACCAGTCGGCGGCCCTGACCCCGGACCGGACGGTGGCGACGGCCTGCCAGTTCTGCAACTCCAACTGCCGCCTCAACGTCGACCTCAAGGCCGACCGGATCCTCGCCGTCCGCGGCGAGGACGGCGACCCCGTCCAGGACGGCCAGCTGTGCGTCAAGGCCGAGATGATGCCGCAACTGGTCTACAACAAAGACCGCCTCACCACGCCGCTGCGCCGCGTCGGCGGCAAGAAGGGCTCCGCGAACTCCCGGTTCGAGGCGATCAGCTGGGACGAGGCCTACCGGACCATCGCCCGAAAACTGCTGCACCTGCGCGACACCGGCCAGGTGCACACCATCGCCAACCGCACCACCGGCCGCATGCCCCGCGGCACCGGATCCCTGGTGGCCCGCCTGTTCGCCATGCTGGGCAGCCCCAACAACACCGACGTCGGCCCGGTCTGCAACGACGCCGGCGCCAACGCCCTGACGGCCACCTTCGGCCTGGGCAACTTCACCAACGGCTACGGCACCGACGGCGCCACCGGCAAGGACGACCTCGGCTCCGCCAAGCACTACCTGTTCCTGGGCACCAACCAGGCCGAGACCCACCCGGTGACCTTCGACTACCTGCTGCGCGGACGCAAGAAGACCAAGGCCACACTCACCGTCGTCGACCCCCGCCTGACCCCGACCGGAGCCGCCGCTGACCGGTGGGTGGCGCCCAAGCCCCACACCGACTTCGCGCTGCTGCTGGGCATGCTGCACCACATCGTCGAACAGGGCCTGTACGACCAGGCGTTCATCGACCGCTGGGTGACCGGCTTCGACGAATTACGTGCCCACCTGGCCAAACACCAGTACACGCCCGCCTGGGCCGCGAACGTCACCGGTGTCCCGGCCGCCACCATCACAGCCATGGCTGAGGAGTACGCGGGCGCCACCCCCGCCGCGATCTTCTGCAACGCCGGTATCTCGCACCAACTCGGCGCGTTCGACACCTACCGGGTGGCCACGTTCCTCGCCGCGGTCACCGGCAACATCGGCCGGCCCGGCGGCGGCTGCAACTTCATGCACAACACCTGGCCCGGCGACCTGCACCTGCCGCCGCTCGAGGCAGACGTACCAGAGCGCCGCGAAGCCCTGCCGGTCGGCCCGGACTACTTCGCCCAGTCCATCCTCACCGGCCAGCCCTACCGGCTGCGCGCCGTCATCACCCAGGGCAACCCGCTGGTGTCCTCCGCCAACACCACGAAGGTCCGCAAAGCCTTCGAGCAGCTCGACTTCTACGTCTACACCGGCCTGTTCATGGAAGAGCCGGCCGCCTACGCCGACATCATCCTGCCCGTCTGCAGCGGACTGGAGATGGAAGGCGTCTACATGCGCCGCGACGACCGCGCCATCCGCTGGCAGGACCAAGTCGTCGACCGCGTCGGCCAGTCACGCCCGGACTGGGAGATCTGGATCGGCCTCGCCCACGCACTCGCCGACCTCGACACCCGCCGCCCCGCGAAGGAATGGCGCGAGGCTTTCCCCGAGCGGTGGATGGACTACAAGAACCTGTGGGACGACTTCGTCACGTACACCCCCGGTGCGGGCGGCATGACCCGCGAGCGCATGAGCCAGCGCACCGAGCCGCTGCGCTGGCCCTGCCCCACACCTGAACACCCCGGGGTCAGCACCCTCTACCTCGACCACCCCAGCTGGTACGAGGCCGCGGAATCCCTGGACACAGCGCACCGCGGCAAACGCTTCCTCACACCCAGCGGCAAGGTCGAAATCACCACCGCCGCACTGGAGAAGAGCCTGTCGGCGACCGGACACACCGCGCTGCCGATCTTCTACACCCACCCCGAGGTCACCGGCGCCCACCCGACCGTGGCCTACAGCAAGAAGCTCGTCACCAACCCCATCAACCCGCAGGCGCTCACCCACCCGGTGCGCCTGGGCGTGGCTGGGAACGGTGACGTCCACCGCCGCTTCCCGCTGATGGGCATGACCGGCCGGCCCAGCGTGGTGCACTTCGCCGAGATCACCCACTGGACGCCCACCGGCAAGCAGCTCAACGGCATCCGCTTCATCCAGATCCACCCGGCAACCGCGCAGAGCGCGGGCATTGCCGACGGCGACGACGTCCGGGTGGAGAGCCCGCGGGGCGCGGTAACAGGGACCGCACTGCTGTGGGACGGCATCCGGCCCGACACCGTGTTCGTGCCCAACACCTTCGGTCCCGCGCAGAAGGTCGGCGACCTCTTCGACGACCCGCGCTACGAGCCGGCCAACACGCTGCCCGACGACCAGTACTACGACAACCTCTCCGGCCAGCAGGCCTACAAGTGCTTCGCCTGCCGCGTCGTCAAAGCCTGACCCGCCTCAAGGCCCCCCAACCGCTCGACACCACGGAGGACCGTATGAACGCAACACCCGACCCGCGCCTGAAGGCTGAAGAGGTCACCGTGCTGCCGCTGGCGGCCTTCGACGAGCGCGTCAGCGTCCTGGGCTCCAAGAGCTACACCAACCGCTACCTGGCCATCGCCTCCCTGTCGGGCCAAGAAACCGTCATCAAGGGTGCGCTGCTGTCCGACGACACTCTCTACTTCGCCCGCGCCATCGAGACGTTCGGCCACGTCACCTGCGCCATCGACCACGACGCAGCCAGCATCCACGTCACCCCCACCGGGCAGCCCATGCGCGCCCCGAAGAAGGACATCTTCGTCGGCGGCGCCGGTACCCCGCTGCGTTTCCTGATCTCCATGGCCGGCCACGCGGCGGGCACCACGGTCATCACCGGCAACACCCGCATGCAGGAACGCCCCATGGGTGACCTGCTCGCGGCGCTGCCGCGGCTGGGCGTGGACGCCACCGCGGTGCGCGGCAACGGCAGCCCGCCCATCCGTGTCGTGGGCGGCTCCTTCAAGGGCGGCGCCACCACCATCAACGGCACCGTCTCCAGCCAGTTCACCTCCAGTCTGATCATCAACGCGCTGCGCGCTGAGAACGACACCGAGATCACCATCGCCGACGAGCTGGTCTCCAAGCCGTACGTGGAAATGACGCTGGCCGCCCTGAAGGAAATGGGCGTGAGCGTCGAACGCGACGGCTACCACCGCTTCACCGTCCCGGCCGGCCAGCAGCCCCGCGGCGGCGACGTCACCGTCGAACCCGACGCCTCCGGCATGTCCTACTTCCTGGCCGCCGCCGCCATCCTGGGCAGCCGCGTCGTCATCCCCGGCATCGGCTCCGGCTCCCACCAGGGCGACGTACACCTCGTCGAAGCCCTGGAACGGATGGGCTGTCACACCCAGATCACCGACGACGAGATCACCCTGACCGGTGGCCACCTGCGCGGCATCGACATCGACATGGAAGCCATGCCCGACGTCGTCCCCTCCCTGGCCATCGTCGCCGCCTACGCCGAAGGCACCACCCGCATCACCAACATCGCCTCGCTGCGCGTCAAGGAGTGCGACCGCATCGCCGCCGTCACCACCGAACTGCGCAAGATGGGCATCGACGTCGAGGAGTTCCCCGACGCCATGTACATCACCGGCGGCACCCCGCACGGCGCGACCATCGACACCTACGACGACCACCGCATCGCCATGACCTTCGCCATCGGCGGCCTGCGCACCGAGGGCGTCGTCATCAAGGACCCGGGCTGCGTCGCGAAGTCCTTCCCCACCTTCTGGCAGACCCTCGACACCCTCCACCCCACCCTGGTGAGCACCAAGTGACCTCGCCGGACACCGCGCCCGGCGCACCGGGCATCCTGCTGGTGCTGGACGGCTGGGGCCACGCCCCGCCCGGCGCAGACAACGCCGTCGACGCTGCCCGCACGCCCGTCCTGGACAACCTGACCAGCCGGCACCCCTCCACGCTGGCCGACGCGTCCGGCGAGGCCGTCGGCCTGCTGCCGGGCACTGTCGGCAACTCCGAGATCGGCCACATGGTCATCGGAGCGGGACGTCCTCTGCCCTACGACAGTCTCCTGGTCCAGCAGCACATCGACTCCGGTGAGTTGCGGGACAACGCCCGCCTCGTCGCGCTCCTGGACACTCTCGCGACCGGTGGAGGCGCCCTGCACCTGGTCGGCCTGTGCTCCGACGGCCAGATCCACGCGAACGTCGGGCATCTGAGCGAGCTGCTCGCCGCAGCCGCCGCCCGCCGAGTGCCCCGTGTGTGGATCCACGCGATCACCGACGGCCGGGACGTGGCCGACGGCACCGCCGAAACCTACCTGGCGCAGGTCACCGCACTGGCCGCAGCAGCCGGCACCGGACAGATCGCCAGCGTCATCGGCCGCGGCTACGCCATGGACAAGGCCGGCAGCCTCGAACTGACCGACCAGGCCGTCCGCTTGGTGGCCGACGCGGCGGGCACGGAGGTGAACGACGCGGCCGAGGCCGTGGCCGCCTCCGGCCGCGGAGACGAGTGGGTGGCCCCGAGCATCCTGCGGGACGCACCGGCAGCACGCATCGCCGACGGTGACGGCCTGCTGTGGTTCAACTTCCGCAGTGACCGCATCCAGCAGTTCGCCGACGGCCTTTCGGAGCATCTGGCCGCCACCCACCGTACGGTGCAGGTTCTCAGCCTGGCGCAGTACGACACCCGCACCGCCATCCCCGCCCTGGTCCAGCGCGCGGACGCCTCCGGTGGTCTGGCGGACGAACTCACCGCGCAAGGTGTGCGCAGCGTGCGCATCGCCGAGGCCGAGAAGTTCGAGCACGTCACCTACTACATCAACGGACGCGACAGCACGGTGCGCAGCGTTGAAGAACACGTCCGCATCACCGGTCCCGGCGCCCCCGACTACAGGGCCTGCCCGGAGATGAACCTCGACCAGGTCACGGACGCCGTCCTCGAAGCCGCGGCACGCACCGACGTCGACCTCATCATCGCCAACCTCGCCAACATCGACGTCGTCGGCCACACCGGCGACTACACGGCCACGGTCAAAGCGTGCGAGTACACCGACGCCGCCGTGGCACGGATCGTGACCGCCGCCGCCCGCTCAGGCCGGTGGCTGCTGCTCGTGGGAGACCACGGCAACGCCGAGAAGATGACCAAGCCGGCGCCCGACGGCACCACCCGCCCCTACGGAGGGCACACCACCCATCCCGTGCCCCTCGTCGTGGTGCCGGTACATGAGGATGCCGCAACCGCCCTGCCCGAACGGGCCACGCTCGCCGACGTCGCCCCCACGGTCCTGCACCTGCTGGGGCACAAGCCCGGATCCGCCATGACAGGAAGGACACTTCTGTGAGTCCCCTCGCCCCGACCGCCGACGGCGCCCGCACCGATGACGCGGTCCCCGCACTGCTCGCGTCGCTGCAGGCAACCCTGCAGGGCCCCACCGAGCAGGAAGGCTGTCCGCTGCCAGCCTCCATCATGTCTGCTTTCGCAGACGACTCGACCGTGCGGCCCATCCCCGCGGGCGGCGTATGGGCCCTCCTTCGGGAGTCGTCCGACCGTTCCCGTCAGGTGCTGTGCCTGCACAACCCTTCCCACGACCCCATCTCGGCCAGCCTGGACTCTCTGCTGCCTGAATCCGCAGGCCAGCAGCCCCACTTCCTCCGGGGCGCCCTGCACACCACGCAGGAGAACGACGGACTGCACGTCCACCTGGCCGCGTTCGGCCACGCCTGGATCACCTTCACCCGCTAGGGAGGAGCACCCCGGCCGTCACGGACGCCGCACGGCCTTGAGCCGACGGTCCCCACAGCCATACGACGGCGCCCAGCGCCGTCCCTTCTGTACCGCTCCAGATCCGTCTGCAGCCTGCGCAGGCAGCCGCCCTCCCGGGGGTTGTGCTGCCCGCGTACTCCCTTCAGGGCACCGCCATTCCCTAAGGATCTGACATGTACATACGCGCGCTCGTCCTGGTGCCGGCCTTGGCCGCTGCCAGCGTTTCGCTGTTCTTACCCCCGCTCCTGCCCCGCCTGGCCGACCGTCTCCTCTCCTCCTTCATGAGCGAGCTGAACACCAGCAACGGCGCGGACGGCAACGGTGTGCACCTGTCGCCGCAGAGCTTCTTCGACTGGGCCTCCTGCCAGCCGTCACCTCAGTGACCGCCCCAGGACGGACCCCGGAATGAAGCACACCCTGCCCTCACCCACGCCGCGGTATTGCACGAAGACAGAAAGGCCCCACCGGTGTTCAGAACGAAGCGTCGCCTCGCCTACCTCGCCTCAACAGCCCTGCTGTTCACGTCCCTTGCCACGGCCTGCGCCGACGGCGGAGCCGGATCCTCAGGTGCGCTGCAGGTCAGCGGTTCGACCACGGTAGCCCCCGTGGCTGCGGACGCGGCCCAGGCCCTCAAGGCCGACGGACTCGACATCACCGTCGCCACCCAGGGCGGCTCCGCCGGCGGGATCTCCCAGCTCGCGGCAGGCCAGATAACCATCGCGATGAGCTCAAAGCCCCTCGCGGACGGGGACAAAGCCGCCAGCCCCAACACCGAGTTCCGCCCCACCCAGATCGGTGCAGACGCCGTCGGCATCATCATCACCAAGAAAGTCGCCGACGCCGGCGTCAAGAACCTCACCGCAGCCCAGGTACGGGACCTGTTCGAAGGGAAGATCACCAACTGGTCCGAAGTCGGCGGCCCCGACCTCGAAGTCTTCGTCTACGACAAGGAACCCGGGCGCGGAACCCGTGAAGTACTCGACAAGTACATCTACGGAGACAAGAAACCCCCGCTGCCGCCGGAGTCGGACAACTTCGCCATCGTGGGCGGCAACCTAGAAACCCGCAACAAGCTGGAATCGACCCCCGGTTCCGTGGCCCCGCTGTCCACCAGCTTCATCGAAGGACGCGACGGTCTGGCAGCAGTGACGCTGGACGGCATCGCCCCGACGTCCGACAACATCGCCTCCGGCAAATACCCCATGTCCCGGCCGCTCTTCCTCATCACCGACGGCCAGCCGACGGGAACGTCCAAGAAGTTCATCGACTACGTCCTGTCCGCCAAGGGCCAGGAACTGATGACCAAGCACGGCTACCAGACGCTCAAGGAAATCGGGAAGTAGCCGATGACCACCACACTGGCGCGAGATCCGGTGACACCCGACGCAGAGATACGGCCACGCCCGTCGAAGTGGGTCTGGAGCTGGGTGTACGGCGGAGTGTTCTCCGTGGCAGCCCTGCTCCTGGTCCTCGCCGGGTATCTCGCCGTGGGCGTCAGCAGCGGCGCAGTCGACTGGCTGGCACTGCTGACCGAAGCCTCCTGGAGCCCGGTCAATTCCGCTTACGGCGGCCTGGCCATGATCTACGGGACGGCCGTCGTCTGCGTCCTCGCCCTGGTCCTGGCCGTACCGGTCAGCTGGGCAGCTGCCCTGGCGCTGTCGGAGTATCTCCCTGCGCGCGTGGCCCGGCCGCTGCGTATGTGCGTGGAGCTGCTCGCCGCCGTACCGTCCATCGTCTACGGACTCATCGGCATCATCGTTGTCCGCCCCTTCATCTCCGAGATCGCAGACGTACCGGGCGGGGACAGCCTTCTTGCCGCCGGGATCGTCCTCGCTGTCATGATCACTCCCACGATCGTGGCGGTGAGCGTCGATTCGCTCTCCGCGGTGCCCGACCGCTACCGGGAGGCTGCCTTCTCGCTCGGTCTGACCCGTCGCGAAGTCATCCGCTCTGCGGTGCTTCCGCTTGCACGGCCCGGCATGAGGTCAGCCGTTCTGCTCGGCCTGGCCCGAGCGCTCGGGGAGGCCATCGCCGTGTTCCTGGTCGTGGGCAGAGCCGACGGACGGCTGCCCACCAGTTTCGGCGGGTTCCTCGACTCGCTGGTGCACCCCGGCCAGACACTGACGACGAAACTGGCCGGCCCCGAGCCCGTCCTGGCCGGCACCTCCGGTCCCTACTTCGCCGCTCTGTGCGGACTCGGCATCACCCTCCTGGCACTCGTGGCCGCGGCAACGATCTGGGGCACACGGGGACAGACACGCGGCACAGCCGTCAAACGAACTCCCCGGTACCGCGCCACGCCCCGGATGCGTGTGCACCGCGACCGGTTCGCCATGACCCTGCGCGTAGGAGCCCTGCTGCTGCCCAGCGCTCTCCTCGTCGGCATGCTCAGCCTCCTGGTGACGCGGGGAAGCACCGCGTTCCACCCGTCCTTCTGGCTCACCTCGGCAACGGGCGCGGCGGGCGGAGGCGTACGCGACCAGATAGTCGGCACCGTGCTGCTCATCGTCACAACGGGTCTCATCGCGCTGCCGCTCGGCTTCGGCGCAGGCATCCTGATCGGCGTCCACGCATCGGATCGCATCGCGCGGCTGCTCCAGACCCTGACGGTCGTACTCGGCGGAGCACCGACCATCCTGCTGGGACTTGCCGGATTCGTCATCCTGTCCAGCACCATGGGATGGGGCAGATCCTGGCTGGCCGGAGCCATCGTGCTCGTTCCGGTCGTCATCCCCGTGATCGCTCTGGCCACCTCCGCCCGCGTCAGGAGCATGCCGCCGGAATTGACCGAAAGCGCGCTGTCCCTGGGGCTGACGCGCGCACAGCTCATCCGGTCGGTCGTCGTTCCCTACGCCTGGCCCGCCACGCTCACCGGCCTGCTCCTGGGCCTGGCCCGCGCAGCGGGCGAAACCGCCCCGCTGCTGTTCACCGCCACGGTCTTCTTCGGAGCTCCCGCCCTGCCGAGCGGCATCGTGGATTCTCCGGTGCAGGCACTGCCCACCCACATCTTCACTCTCTCCCAGGACTCGGGTGACCCCCAGGCCGTCACCCAGGCATGGGGAAGCGCCATGGTTCTTGTCCTGATCACCGCAGTACTCCTCAGCGCGGCGGTCTGGCTGCGCAACCGCTTCGAAGGAGAGCGATGGACAACGTAATCACCGTGCGCCAGCTACGCGTGCTCAGCAGCGAAAGGGCCTTGGTCGGCCCGGTCTCCTTCAGCCTTGAGCACGGATCTACCACCGGGCTGTGCGGGCCGTCAGGCGCCGGCAAGTCCACCGTCCTGCGCGCCCTGGTCGATCTGCTCCCGAGTGGGCTCACCCGGGACGGCCACCTGCAGGTGCTGGGCCGGCCCATCGAGCCCGGCAGGGGAGACGCCGACCTCAGGGCCAAGATCGTGCTCGTACCGCAGACGCCGGTCGTCTTCGGAGGCAGCATCCTCGACAACGCGCTCTTCGGCCTCCGGCACGTCCTGCGAGCCTCGCAGGACGTCCTGCGCGAACGGGCGGAACAGGCCCTGCATGAGGCCGGACTGTGGAAGGAGGTCTCCGACAGACTTGATTCACCGGCCCAGACCCTGTCCGCAGGACAGCGACAACGGCTGTGCCTGGCCCGTGCACTGGCCCTGGAACCGGCGTGCCTGCTCCTGGACGAGCCCACCAGCGCTCTCGACGAGCAGAGCCGGGACAAGGTCGAGCAGTCGATTGCGGCGCTGCGCGGTCGCCGGACAGTCCTTCTCGTCTCCCACGATCCTGCGCAGGTCGAGCGCCTCTGCGACACGACTGTCCACCTGGACCAACCGGCGGCCGTGTCCCCGGCCGCCGCGGTCGCCTGATCACCGGTTCGACAGCACACCAGCGTGGGGTGGTCGCACCGCGCTGGCCGCGGGCCCTGAGCAGGCGACGCTCAGGGCCCGCGGCCCCCGTCCGGCCCGGTACCGCTGCCAGTCATCACGGCGGTAGGGGGCAGGAGCTTTGTGTTCCCGGCATCGGACTGGTCATCGGCGCATCGGCCTGGCCACTCTGCTGAAGAATCTGCATCAACGCCGAACGGACCCCCGCTCCCATGCGGTAGTAGACGACGCGCCCTTCACGCCTGTTCTCCACCAACCCCATGCTCCGCAGCCGCTTGAGATGGTGGCTCACGGTGGACTGCGCCACACCGGCATCGCAGATGTCGTGCGCCGCGACTTCGGCTCCCCGCAGTGCCGCCAGATGGACCAGCAGTTGCAGGCGCACCGGATCGCCGAGCGTCTTGAAGACACTGGCCCACCACACCGTATCCGCCGCGCTCAGCTGGAAGCACTCGTCCTCGTCGGCTGGATCTGCGGCCTCATGGGGCATCTCTTCTCCTCACCCCAGCGTCGTCCAGCTGGGTATCCCAGGGAGCGACACGTCACGGTCAGGGGCGGCTCAGCCCTCTGCTCACCGGCGTGCGCTGCCCACTTCAGCGGCCGGTTCCGCTCACGCCGCTGCTGACAACAGCCCGGCCATGCCGGCGAGCACTCCAGGTGCCACCCGGTAGTACACCCAGCTGGCCCGCCGGTCGGAGACCAGAAGCCCCGCCTCGCGGAGTTTGCGCAGGTGATGGCTCACCGTGGGCTGCGAGACTCCCACGTCCTGGATGTCACACACGCACGCCTCACCGCCTGGCTGGGCGGCGATCCGGGAAAACAGCCGCAGGCGGACCGGGTCGGACAGGGCCTTGAACATGGCGGCGATCTTCTCCGCATCGGCCGCGGAGAGCTCTTCCTGGCCCAGAGGCTGGCAGCAGGCCAGTGACGTGGCGGCGTCCTGGACAACGGAGACCGAGACTAACTTCGACATGCTTCTATGTTGACACTCATCTAATCACTTGCCAAGAGTGAAAGCGGGGAGGGGGCGCCCGGGTGGCGCTTTATTTCGATGAACTTCTATGTTGACGCCTGTCGAATCCAGATGCATGCTGAGACCACAGCACATCGATAGACATCGAAACCGAGGAGAGTCCCCGTGACTGCGCCCGCCGCCAGCGATCTGCCTGTCGTCGTCATCGGAGCCGGCCCCATCGGCCTGGCCGCCGCCGCACACCTGATCGAGCGGCGACTGACACCCCTGGTCCTCGAATCGGGCCCGGCCGCCGCCGGCGCAGTGCGCGACTGGTCCCACGTCCGGCTGTTCTCCACCTGGGCCGAAGTCACCGACCCCGCAGCCGAAAAACTCCTCGCCCCCACCGGCTGGACCCGCCCCGACGCCGCGGCCTACCCCACCGGCGCAGACTGGGCCGAGCTCTACCTGCAGCCGCTCGCCGACGCCCTCGGCGACCGTGTCCGCTACGGCGTCACCGTCACCGGCGTCTCCCGCGCCGGACGCGACCGCATCGTCGACGCCGACCGCGAAAGCCAGCCCTTCGTCGTCCACCTCACCGCCGCCGACGGCCGCGAGGAACGCCTCTTCGCCCGCGCGGTCATCGACGCCTCGGGCACCTGGAGCACCCCGAGCCCGGCGGGCGCCAGCGGTCTGCCCGCACTGGGGGAGAAGGCCGCAGCCGACCACGTCACCTACCGCGTCCCCGACCTCAAGGACCCCGCCGTCCGCGCCCGTTACGCCGGCAAGCGCACCGCGGTCATCGGCTCGGGAGCCTCCGCCTTCACCGCGCTGGCGTCCCTGGCCGACCTCACCAGGGACGAACCGGGCACGCACGCGGTGTGGATCCTGCGCCGGGGCATCAGCGGCTCCACCTTCGGCGGCGGCGAAGCCGACCAGCTCCCCGCCCGCGGCGCCCTCGGCCTGGCCGCGAAGGCCGCCGTCGACAACGGTCACGCGGACGCCGTCACGGGCTTCCGCACCGAGGCAGTCGAGCGGGACGGCGACGACCGCCTGGTCCTGATCGGCGAGGACGGACGACGCCTCGACGCGGTCGACGAGATTATCGTCCTGACCGGCCTGCGCCCCGACCTGTCCTTCCTCTCCGAACTCCGCCTCGGCCTCGACGAGCGCCTCCAGGCCCCGACCGCCCTGGCCCCGCTCATCGACCCCAACGTCCACTCCTGCGGCACCGTCTACCCGCACGGCGTGAACGAGCTCTCCCACCCGGAGCAGGGCGTCTACCTCGTCGGCATGAAGTCCTACGGACGCGCCCCGACCTTCCTCGCCATGACCGGCTACGAGCAGGTCCGCTCCATTACCGCAGCCCTCGCCGGAGACCAAGAGGCCGCCGAACGAGTGGAGCTGACCCTGCCCGAGAGTGGTGTGTGCGGCGGCGCCGGGCTCTTCGACGACGCGACCACCGCGGAAAGCGGCGGCGGATGCTGCACACCCGCGCCCGCCCTCGTCCAGATCGGATCCGCCGGCGCCGCCACCCTCCAGATCGGCGGGCCCGAGACGTCCGGCGGCTGCTGAACAGCCCGAACCACCGTGCCCGGCCAAACCTGGCCGGGTACGCACCCTTCCTGCGGCAGGAGGAACCACCGTGTCACGCATCCAGCTCGCCCTGCGCGTCCCCGACCTTGAGGCCTCGATCGCCTTCTACAGCAAGCTCTTCAACACCGAGCCCGCCAAACTCCGCGACGGCTACGCCAACTTCGCGATCACCGAACCCCCGCTCAAGCTCGTCCTCATCGAAGGCACCGCAGGCGAGGACACCCGCATGGACCACCTCGGCGTCGAAGTCGAGACCACCGAAGCCGTCCACGCCGCCACCACCCGCCTCGGCGAGGCCGGCCTGGCTACCGACGTGGAGAACGACACCACCTGTTGCTACGCCCTCCAGGACAAGGTCTGGGTCCACGGCCCCGGCCAGGAACCCTGGGAGGTCTACGTCGTCAAGGCCGACGCAGACACCCTCGCCAAGCAGCAAGGCAGCAGCTGCTGCGCCACGGACGCCACCGACACCAAGGCAGGCGAACCCGTCGCCGCAGCCGGCGGCTGCTGCTGATCCGGCGATGACCCACCTCCACACCCACGAGGCCGCGAGCGGCACAGAGAACCGCTCGCGGCCCCGCGCCGCTCTGCCCGCCCTCTGCGCCACCCAGATCACCAGCTGGGGAATCGTCTACTACGCCTTCCCCGTCTTGCTCCCGCACCTGACCGCGGACACCGGATGGTCAACGGGCGCCACGACCGCAGCATTCTCCGCCGCCCTGCTGATCTCGGCACTCGCCGGCATTCCCGTCGGCCGCATCCTCGACCGCCGAGGCCCCCGCGCCGTCATGACCGCCGGCTCACTGCTCGCGGTCGCCTCCCTGCTGGCCATCGCTGCAGCTCCGAACTTCTACGTGTTCGCCGCCGCCTGGCTCCTGGCCGGGGTCGCCATGGCCGCCACGTTCTACCAGCCCGCTTTCGCGGCTCTCACTCGATGGTGGGGGCCGGACCGCGTCCGCGCCCTGACGATCGTGACCCTCGCCGGCGGGCTCGCCAGCACCGTCTTCGCCCCCTTCACCGCGCTGCTCGCGGACCACCTCAGCTGGCGCACCACCTACGTCGTCCTCGCGATCATCCTCGCAGCCGTCACCATTCCCGCGCACGCCCTGGCCCTGCGTGCCCCCTGGCCGCCCGCGCCACCGGCCGCAGCGACCCCCAACCGCACCCCGATAGCCCGCAGCCGCCCCTTTCTGCTGCTCGTACTGGCTTTCACCTGCTCCGGCTTCGCCATGTACGCCGTCGTCTTCGGCATGGTCCCCCTGATGATCGAGCGCGGGGCCTCACCCTCAACGGCCGCCTGGGCACTGGGACTCGGCGGAGCCGGACAGACCCTGGGCCGCACCCTCTACGCCACCCTCACCCGCACCACCAGCGTCACCACCCGCACCGCCCTCCTGTTCACAGCAGGCGGAGCCACCACCACGGCCCTCGCCCTCGTCCCCGGCCCCATCCCGCTGCTGATCCTGCTCGCCGTGCTGGCCGGAGTCGTACGCGGCAACCTCACCCTGCTCCAGGCCACCGCCGTCAGCGACCGCTGGGGGACCACCAACTACGGCCGCCTGTCCGGACTCCTCATCGCCCCGGCCACTGTCGCGGCAGCCCTCGCACCCTGGGCCGGCGCAGCCCTGGCGGGACGGTTGGGCGGGTACGACGTCCTGTTCCTCGCACTCGCGGTCGGTTCCGCTCTGGCTGCAGTACTGGCACTCGCATCGGGGCGGTCTACATCCAGCGCATAAGCGCGACCGGACGGATGTCTGGAGTAATTGTCCATACCTGCGGGTGCGTTGTCCGGCCCTGCAGCGTCAGTGGGTAGGAGTCTGGTGACGTGAGGCCGGGTTGCGGGCCAGGAATTGAAGGCCCGTGGATGTGTTGCCGTTCATGGTGGTCACGGTGGTTCGTCGGGTGTCGATGGTCTCGAATCCGGCGAGCAGGGAGGTGAACCAGTCGCTCGGGTGGTGGCCGCACACTGTGCCGTCGCCGGTCTCGAACACCCCGTAGGTGCCGTAGGACTCGGCGAACCTCGCGCAGCGGTCGCGGTTGCGCCGGTCGTCTCGTAGCAGCAGGTCGCTGAGGTAGAGCAGCGCGCCGGGCTTGAGCACGCGGTGCAGCTCACCGATCAGCAGCAGTTGTGCGTCGTCACTTGGGATGCAGGTCACCACCGCGAAGAGCACGACCACGTCGATGCTCGCGTCCGGGCAGGCGAGTGCCGGCAGCGTGTCCAGCACCACGAAGCGCATCGCGGGGTGCAGGCTGCGGGCCCGGGCGATCATCCCCGGTGACGTGTCGAAGCCGCAGAGGTTGTCGAAGCCTTGCTGGTCGAGCGCGTCCAGGGTTCGGCCGTAGCCGCAGCCGTAGTCGAGGATCGCGGCGCCTCGTTTGACGTTGTCCAGCCACGGTGTGTGCAGCGGGTGCGTGAATCGCTTCGTCGTCGCGGCGGCGTCCAAGTAAGCGGTCTGGCTCTCGAGGTCGGACACGGGGATGCCTTCCGTGGGCGTCTCGGGGGAGGTGGTCACGCAGCCTGAACAACCTCAACCGACCCACGGGTATTGACAATTACTCAAGCCAGGGCCCACCGGGCATCAAAGACCTGGCGGTAGCAGCGCTGCGGCAACTCGACTGGCTCGTAGAACCCGTAGACACCGACGAACTTGTCGCGGCGGAGCGGGTCGTGGAGATTCAGGACATCTTGCGCAGCGGTAGGAGCCTGAGACATCCGGCGGAACACTGGGCAGAGTCAGTGCGTTCGAGTCGAAAATGATCACGCACCTCTCCTCGGCAAGGGTGTTGCCGAGGCATCCCAGAACATGGCATCTCACTTCCTGGGATTTCAGGTGCGCCTGCGTCCTGTCCTCGTCCGGGAGAGGAGGAGAGAGCAGTGGCTCGTCTCACGGGCGTGCCGTACTGACCGGTCACTCCAGAGCAGCCGTCCGTCTGTCCCTTGTATTCCTGATGTTTCCCGGGTCGCTGCATCAGATGGTTTGACGGTCTTGCCGGTGCAGCCGCGTTGGTCCGGGTCTGTCGATGGCTTCCTGGTCTCCAAGGCCAGGGACGGAACGCCCTCGCGTGGAGGTCGTGATGGAGTCCGTGGTGAGCGAGCGCCTGGGCGGTCTGCCTGTCGCTGCCGGGTTTCTGCGTCGGCTGGACGTCGTGGGGATCGTCGACGGGCTGCGGCCACCGGATTCGGGGGCGGACCTGACGCTCGGCCGGGTGATCGAGGTACTGGTGGCGAACCGGCTGACCGTTCCCGCGCTGCTGTTCCGCGTCGGGGATTGGGCGTACTCGTGTGAGGCCGTCCGGGGTCCGGGCGGAGGCCGATGCGTGTCCCGGCTGGTGCATTGACGGGTCTCATCGGTGTCCTGCTCGCGGCTTCGGAGATCAGCGTCGGGGTCGCGTCCGGCCGGTGGCGGCAAAACGTCTCCTCAGGGACGCCACCGGAACTCGAAGATGTCCATGGCGATACGCCGACGTGTCAATCGGCTGTGAGGGCCGGGTGACCGGCCCTCACACCCGATTGCTGCTCCGTCACAAGAGCAGCTCAGGCTCACCTTCCAAGAAGCACCCTCCGCGGTTGCCTACGGTGAGGACCCCGGGGACGGCCGTCAGTCACTGCCGGTCGGCGAAATGCACGACGACACAGATGGCCTGCGCTGACCTGAGGGGCTGCCTTGCCAAGTCGGCCTGGGTGGCTTTCTCCCACTCGATCAGCAGCCGCCCGTACTCCGCCGCGCCGGGGTGGGTTGGGCTCCTTCATGAGTCGGCGGATGGCCGTGTTGATCCGCGCAGCAGCAGGGCGCAGCCGACCGTAAGGCATGGAGGGGGAAGGCGCGGACAAATCGTACGGGCCCGCACCGACGACGGTCGCCGAGTTCCGCCCCGATGACGTAGCTCGGCCGGCTCCTCGGCTGCCGACGAGGTCGATCAGCCCCGTATCGTCCTGGCGTCGCGGCCCCATCAGGGCGGCATGAGGACGCGCCCCTCGGTTCTGACGCACCGTCGGATTCCGGGCACTCCCGGGCACCTGGCGGTGCACGAGATCGGGGAATCCACGGGGTGACCTGGGGCTACTCCGGGCACGCCAAGTGCCGTGATATCCCGAGGGATTGCTGTGAAAACGCAGGTCAGACGTGCTCGCTTACTGCCACCCAAACCCTTCCTCTGGCAGGGGTTGGGGAAGAACGTTCCGCAGGTCAAAGGCTTGCAGTATGCGCAGTCGGGCACATGGGCGCACCGGGTGCCCGCCGAAGTGGAGGTGCAACTGGAGTACTAGGTGCTACGTGGTGACCGGGTCGGTGACGGCGGCGGCATTGGTGAAGCACTGGTTGGCGTTCTTCTCGCCGGACAGGGCGGTGCCTCAGGAGGTGATGCCGCCGCAGTTGTTGAGCGCGCCGAGCACGGTACGGCCGCCGGTCGGCCATGGTCTTCAGCAGGTCGCTGCCGGTAGCGGGGTCGGTGAGGCGGAAGGGGGTGTTGGCGGTGATCCGGCGGTTGAGGGCGTCGCAGACGAGGCAGATCGGCCGGCGTCTGGTTGCTGCGGAGGCGCGGATCGCTGCGGGGCCGGGTCGGAGCTGGTGGTCGAGTGCTCCTCCAGTCGTGTCAGGGTGCCGATGTCCGGCTGGACGTCGCCGTTGAGGACGCGGGTGATGGTGGCAACAGGACAGCGGTGCCGTCGCCTGGCAGCAGCACGACCAGAACGGCCCGCCGTACGCGGGGGAGCCCTGCTGCTCTCCAAGGTCGTCAGTCGAAGGGGCCTTGGCATGCCGAGTGTGCCGCTGAGGCGAAGAGCCGAGCTGGGCTGGCAGACCGTCGGGCGGATTGCCTCGGGACAGGGACGGTGGCGCATCGCACTTAGATTTCGAGTGAGGAATATTTCGTGGTGCTATTCTGAGGTCTGGTGCGAGGCTTCGAGGAGGTGTGAAGGATGGCCGATGTGCAGGCGAACCCTGGGATGCTCATGCTGTTGCGTGAGTCCCGCGGGATGACACAGGCGGAGGTCTCCACCGCCATGACGAAGGTCTCGGGGCCGGAACCGACGGTGGTCTCACAGGGATACGTGAGTCGTGCCGAGTCGGGCCGCCTGACGGTCACGGACGACCGCCTGGAGTGGTACGCGGCCGCTCTGGGCTACCCGTCCGGCCTGCTGTGCCTTGACCCGCAAGTGGGTGGGGTCGGCGTGGGGCTGGTCCACCACCGCAAGAAGGCCGCGCTCGCAGTCTCCGCACTGCGGCGGGTGCATGCGCAACTGGCTCTGACGCGTGTGCAGGTCCAGGAGATCGCCGCCGCTGCCGAGAAACCGCTCGAAGAGCACCGGTTCTTCCGCGTCAAGCTCTCCGCCCGCACGACCGCGAAGGACGCGGCCCGGCAGGTGCGCAAAGCCTGGGCGCTTCCGGCCGGCCCGATCCCCGACATGATCTCGGTCGTGGAGGCGGCCGGAGCGGTGGTGGCCGTCCGCGACCTCGGCGGCGACCTGCTGGATGCGGTCAGCCAGTGGGACGGCGTCGGTGCCCCGCTGCTCCTCGTCAACGACCTGGCGCCGGGGGATCGTTGCCGGTTCAGCGTTGCCCACGAACTGGGGCACCTCGTCATGCATGCGGAACCCGGCACCGGTTCCCAGCAGGAGAAGCAGGCCGACGCCTTCGCGGCGGAGCTGCTGATGCCCGCCGCAGACATCCGGGGTGCCTTCGCGGGCCGGGTGGACCTGCCGAAGCTGATGGAGTTGAAGCGGATCTGGCGGGTGTCGATGAGCGCACTACTGCGCCGGGCGCTCGATCTGGGCGCGCTGACCGAATGGCAGCACCGCACGGTCACCATCGAGATGTCCGCGCTCGGCTATCGCATGGCCGAGCCCGTAGAGATTCCCCGTGAACAGCCCCGGGCCGTGCCCGCGCTCGTACGCACCCTGCTCGACGAGCACGGTCTCACCCTCGAATCGGCAGCGGCCTGCGCACATCTGCTGCCCGAGGACTTTCAGCACCTGTACGTCGAAGGATCCCGCACCACGCCTCTGCCACCGCACTGAAGGAGCTGTCCATGACCGAGCCTTCCGCCGTCCCGCGTCCGCAGCTCCCTTCAGCTGCGCCTCTCCCGCCCTTCGGACTGGCGGCCCTGCGCGGCCGGATGCTGATCCAGACCCGCCCCGAACGGGTCGGCCAGGTCCAGGAGCACCTCGCTTCCGCCTCCAGCGGGCTGATTCTGAGCGGGGGCAATGCCACGGCGAAGGCGCTGCAGCTGCGGGACGAGGGATACAACGGGGTACTGCTCGCCGACCCGGCCCTCTACGAGAAGACCGCCGCGACCGCAGACGCTCCCTTCCCGCAGACGGAGCCGGACGGCTTCTTCCTCAACGACCCCCTCGAGCGGTCCCTGGAGCAGCAGCGTGCCGCAGGCGTCACGGCACCACTCACGCCGACCGGCTACATCCAGGCCGAGGACTCGGATGCGCTCAGGGCCGCGGTCACCCGCATGACCGAACTCGACGATCCAGGCGTGACCTTCGTGGTGCCGATCGACGTGACCTGGCTGAGGAACGAGGAGTCCCTGCACCAGTTGATCGCCTATTTGCAGCTGGTCAATGGGCCGAAGGCGATCATCCTGGGCGGGCAGATGGACCCGCTGGCCCGGTACGCGAAGTCGGTACACCACCTCCGGCAGCTGATCTCACAGGTACCGGACACCGCACTGCTGCGTACCGATCTCGCCGCCTTCGGAGCCCTGGCAGCCGGCGCAGCCTTCACCGCATTTGGTGCCACCAGC
>NZ_JBIRRV010000035.1:0-45028 GCF_044333925.1 Streptomyces sp. NPDC020898 | reverse complement strand
TCAAGCGGCTCGCACGAGTGGCCGTGCACCCACCGGGACCGAGAGGTCACAACCCTATCCGTCAGGGCTGCACAAGGAATGGTGGTCTAGTGAGCACACTCGCCAACCAACTGGCCGCCGCGGAACGCGAGGAGGTCGCCCGTGCCATCCGGCTCCTCCTGGCTCGCCCCCTGCTCACCGCGGCCGCCGACCCGGCCGGCTTCGAACTGGTCCGCCGCCGCCGCGAACCACTGGCCCAGTGGTTCGACTACACCTGCGGCTGGAGCCTGGCCGTCGAACCCCGCCGCGGATACGCCCGCCTCACCAAGGTCCGCGCGAACCCGGACGGCTCCCGCCCGGCCCGCCGGGCCCGTTCCGGCCGGGCACCGTTCGACCGCCGGCGTTACGTGCTGCTGTGCGTGACCGCGGCCGAGTTGCTGTCGATGCCGATGACGACCATCGGCATGCTCGCCGACCGTGTCGTGCAGGCCACGTCGGCCGACCGGGCCCCGGCCGCGTTCGATCCGGTCCACCGGCCGGAGCGGACGGCGTTCGTCGACGTCCTCAAACTGCTGGAGTCGTACGACGTGCTGCGCGCCGTGGACGGGACGACCGATGCGTACGTCGAGTCCGCGGACGCCAAGGTCCTCTACCGGGTGGACACCACACTGCTGATGCGGCTGCCCGCCGCCCCCGTCGGCGCCTCCCGGCTCGCCGTACCCCAGGACGAGGTGCCCGCCCGGTTCGAGGAACTCCTCGCGGGCCTTGTCCGGGAGCGCCGCTACGGCGGTGCCGTCGTCGACCATTCGGCGGACGAGGGGCACGGCGAACCGGCCGCCACGGACGCTCAACGCAACCTGAGGCTGCGCCACTCGGTGCTGCGCCGCCTCTTCGACGACCCCGTGCTGTACCGGTCGGACCTCTCCGACGACGAACTGGCGTACGTCACCTCCCTGACCGGACGCCAGATCCTGCGCCGCTCGGTCGAGCAGGCCGGCTTCCTCCTGGAGGAACGGGCCGAGGGCTTCCTGCTCGTGGACCCGGACGGGATCGCCACCGATGTCCGCTTCCCCGACGACACGTCCACCGGCCGGGTCGCCGCGCTGCTCCTCCTGGAGCCGCTCTGCGCCGCGCCCGCCGGTCTGCTGCCCGAGCAGCTCGCCGAGGCCGGAGCGGATCTGCTGCGCCGCTTCCCGCGCTGGGCCAAGGCATACCAGTCCGAGGACGGCGCGGCCCGGCTGTCCGACGACGCCGTGGGAGTACTGCGTGATGTCGGCCTGGCCCGCCGGGCCGGGGGCCGTGTCGTCGCCTGCCCGGCCGCGTACCGCTACCGCCTGACGGGGACGACGAGTTCGCGCGAGACGGCAGGCACCACGGCTTCCGCCGACACTGCCGCAGAAGGAGACCAGCTGTGAGCGTGACCGAGCTTCCCCTCCCACGGAGGCCGGAGCCCACCGAGCCGGCCGCAGGACCGGCATCGGCGCAGGCGGCGGATGCCGTCCGCAGTCGCTGGCAGCCGCACCGCGCGGGCGTCCTCAACGTCTGGCGCTACTACGACGAGATCTTCACCTTCCACCAGGGCCGACTGCTGCTGCGCGGGCAGAACGGCTCGGGCAAGTCCAAGGCCCTCGAACTGCTGCTGCCCTTCCTCTTCGACGCCAGCCTCCGCCCCAACCGCCTGTCCACGTTCGGCGGTTCGGAACGCACCATGCACTGGAACCTGCTCGGCGAGGGCGCCTTGGGCAAGACCCGCGTCGGGTACGTGTGGATGGAGTTCCGCCGCGTCGGCGGCGACGGCACCGAGCGGTGGTTCGGCTGCGGGGCGCGCCTCCAGGCGAGCGTGCACACCAGCACGGTGCACGCCGACTACTTCACGACCGACTGCCGGATCGCCCACCCCGACGGCGTGCTCCTCGTCAACGAGGCCGGTCAGCCGCTGACCCGGGCCGCCCTCGTCGAAGCCCTGCGCGACCGTGGTGACGTGCACGCCTCGGCGGCCGACCACCGCACCGCCGTACGACGTGAACTCTTCGCCGGCATGGGGGAGCAGCGTTACGAGTCGCTGCTGGCCGCCCTGCTCCAGCTGCGCCAGCCCAAACTGTCCGAACGCCTCGACCCGTCGCTGCTCTCCACCCTGCTGTCGCGGGCCCTTCCTCCCCTGGGCGAAGGCGAGATCGCCGAACTCGCCGAGGGCTTCGAGCGGTTGGACCGCCAGCGCGAACACCTGGGCCGGCTCGACGACGAGGTGACGGCGGCCGAGACCGTGGCCTCCCGGCAACGCGCCTACGCACGACGGGTCCTGCGTGCCGGTTCCGCCGCGCTGATCTCGGCGACCACCGACATGGACAACCTCACCCGCGTCGCCCGCCAGAGCGCCGAGGAACTCGAACAGGCGCTGACGGAACGCGAGTCGGCCCGGGCCCTGCGCGAGGAACAGGAAACGCGCGCGCACGCCCTGGAGGAGACCGTCGAGGGCCTGCGCGAGAGCGACGCCTACAAGCAGGGGGAGGAACTCGACCGGCTCCGCCGCCGCACGGAGGACGCGGCAGCCGCAGCCGGGCGCCGGCGTGCCATCGCCCGGTCCACGCAGGCCGGGGCCCAGGAGGACCAGCGGCACGTCGCAAAGGCCGCAGGGCAGGCCCGCACCCTCGACGAGCACGCGCGCGAAACCGCCGAGGAAGCACGCCGGTCGGCCCGGGCGGCGGGCCTGGAGTCCATCCACCACGAAGCGCGGACGATCCTCGGCGCGGAGCGTGAGACGGGCAGCGGCGAGAACGGGGCTCGACAGGCCCGACGGCTGCTGCGGGGCGCGGTGACCGCCCGACGGCAGCAGGTCACCCTCATCACCGAGGCGATGGACGACCACGATCGCGCGGTACGCGACCGGGGCACCGCCGAGGGCCTGCTGGACGAGGCCCGAATCCGGCTCGCGGAGGCGATCGCCCGCCGGGACGAGGCGTCCGCCGCCTGGAACGACGCCCTTGCCGCACAGGCGGAACGGCTGCTCGGCTGGGCCGACGGCTGCACGGAACTGCGCATCGCCGACCCCGGGGAACTGGTCGCCGCAGCGGCGAGCGAGGCCGAGGTGAGGGCGCTGGCCGAAGCCGCCGCACGCCCATTGGAACAGCAGATCGCCACGGCGGAGGCCACCGCACGCGCCGCCCGTCAGGGCCTGCGGGACGAGCGGAGCCGGCTTGAGGAGGAGGTACGGCGGCTGAGCGGTGAAACCGATCTGCCACCCTCGCCTCCGCCCACCCGCACCACCGTCCGCACGGCGACGGCGGGAGCACCTCTGTGGCGGCTGGTCGCCTTCCGTGAAGGTGTTCCGCTCGCCGTTCAGGCCGCCGTCGAGGCCGCACTGGAGGCGTCGGGCCTCCTGGACGCCTGGGTCAGCCCCTACGACGGGATCACGCTGCCCGGTCACGACACGCGCGCCGAGTCGGCCCTGGCCGTGACCGCCCCCGGGCCCAGCCTGCTGGAGGTGCTCAGGCCCGAGGACGGCATCCCCGTCCCGGCCGACACCGTGACCCGTATCCTCGCCGGTGTCGCGTACGGCCCAGGTCTGCCCGGCGGACACCCCGCGGCCGTCTCCGCCGACGGGGCCTGGCGCCTCGCGCTCGCCACCGGGACGTGGAGCAAGCCCGAACCCGCCCACATCGGCGCCCTCGCACGGCAGCGGGCCCGGCAGCGCAGGCTCGGCGAACTGGCCGACCGTATCGGCGAGACGAACGCCTCCCTCGCCAGGCTCGACGACCAGCTGCGCGGCCTCGCCGCCCGCCGGGCCCGCCTGGACGCCGACCGCGCCGCCCGCCCCGACCACCGGGAACTCGACGACCGGCGGCGGGACTGGGACCGCGCGGAGGAGAAGGTGGCCGCCCGGGACGACGCCGTACGCGACGCCGCCGGGCATCTGGCGCGGTGCGAGAGCGGGGTGGCGGGTGCGCTGCGTACGCTCGGCCGCCGGGCCGCGGAACACGGACTGCCCACCGACCGGGGCCGGTTGCGTGAACTCGCCGCCGACATCGACCGGTTCCGGGACACCGCCGACAGCTGGGTGGACGCCCGGCTCACCGCGATCGCCGCCGCCGACCGGGCCCACCAGCTGGCCGCGCAGGCGGACCGCTCGCACCGGGCCGCCGAGGAACAGACCGAGAACGCGGCAGCCGCCGAAGCGGAGGCGGCGGGCCTGAAGGCGCGCCTGGAAGCGGTGGAGGCCACCGTCGGCGAGGACTACCGGCAGATCGTCGCCCGCGTCGGCGAGGCGCGCGCCGGACTGCGCCGCTGCCGTGAGGAAGCCGCCCGGGCGGCCGATCTCCTGCTCAGCCTGGAAGGCCGTATCGGAGGACTGCGGGCCACCAGCGGACAGGACGCCCAACGACGGGAGGAAGCCGTCGCGACCCGGGACGGAGCCGCGCACCGGTTCCGCCACCTGTGCCTGGTCGGACTGGCCGAGGACGCCGGCATCACCCCGGAACTCGACGCCGGGGACGGCACGAGGGCCACCCTGGAGGCGGCCCGCGCCACAGCGGCGAAGTGGCCCGGCGTCCCGCACGCCCCACGCAACCTGGGCGACGCCGCGACCCGCCTGTCCGAAGCGGTCCACGAGGCCCGCCGGCACCTCGGCGCCCGTGCCGACCTGGACCTGGAACCCGACGACGACATCCAGCTCTTCACCGCCAACCTGGACGGCGTACGCGTAGGGGCGACGGGCCTGCTCACCACGCTCACCCAGGAGCGCGACCGCAGCCTCGACGACATCACCACCGGCGAGCGGCGCCTCTTCGACCAGATCCTCACCGGCGACATCCGCCGCCACCTCGCGGCGCGCATCCGCCAGGCCGGAGAGCTCGTCGACCGCATGAACGGGCATCTGGAACGGGTCCGTACCGCCTCCAACGTGGCCGTCCAACTCGTGTGGGACGTCCGTCCGGACCTTCCGGACAGCACCCGCACCGCCCGTCAGCTGCTGCTCAAGGACCCGGGCCGGGTCACCGAGGCCGACCGGGAGGCCCTGCACGCGTTCTTCCGCGCCCGTATCGAGGAGGCCAAGGGCACTGACACGGCCGCGAGTTGGGAGGAGCAGCTCGGCGAGGTGCTCGACTACACCGCCTGGCACCGCTTCACCGTCCGCCTCGACCGGGCGAACGGCACCGGCTGGCAGCCGCTGACCAAGAAGCTGCACGGCGCGCTCTCCGGCGGAGAGAAGGCCATCGCCCTGCACCTGCCGCTGTTCGCCGCCGTCGCCGCCCACTACGAGGCCGTGCCCCTGGCACCCCGGCCGATCCTCCTGGACGAGGTCTTCGTCGGCGTCGACACCGTCAACCGGGGACAGGTCTTCGCCCTGCTCACCGCACTCGACCTGGACCTCATGATCACCTCCGACCACGAGTGGTGCACCTATGGCGAGCTGCCCGGTATCGCCGTCCACCAGCTCGTCACCGACGGGGACGACGACGCGGTCACCAGCGCCCGCTTCGTCTGGAACGGCACCGACCTGGAGGTGGGATGACGCATCCGGAACCCGCCCTGAGCGAACCGGCCCCGGGCGAACAGACTGTGCGCCGCCCCGAACTCCGCCCGCTCTGGCGCACGGTCCACGACCGCCTGTCCTCCGGCCGCCCTGTGACTCAGGTGCGGCTCGGACCGCTCGACGACGCCCAGCGCGAGGCCCTCGCCGATCTCCTCGGCCTGGACCGGCTGCCGAGCGCCCGCCCCTCCGTCGCACTGGCCCGGCTGGAGGAGGCCGTCACCGAACTGTGCGGCCGGACGGTACGCGAAACCGTCACCGAACTCGTCGGTCCCCTCGCCGACCGGGCGGGCGAGCGGCGCCGCCGAGAAGGCGAACGCGCCGACCTGTGGGCCTGGTTGGACGGCCACGCCACCGTGCGTGCCCAGCCCGCCCTCGCCGACTGGACCGCCTCGTGCCGGGCCGCCGGTCTGGTCGGCGGCTCACCGCAGCGGACCCGGTCCCTGCTGACGGACGCACTGACGGTGCTCGCGGCGCTGCCCGCCCAAGCAGAGCCCCTGCCCGTGTTCGCCGCCCGCGTCCTGAACGGCGACTCCCACGCACTCGACGACGGCACCCGCCTGTCCACCCTCGTCCTGCGTGCCCTGGCGACCCTCCACGACACCGCCCCACCCCAGTCCGCGGCGGACCGGCGCACCCTGTGGACCCGCGCGGGTGTCGCCGACGACGACCTGTCGGCCACGGTTCTCGTCGCCGGCCTACGGCTGTCCGGCGACGGCCCGCTCGCCCGCGTGGCCCGCGTCTGCGCCGAGGCCGGACAGGCCGCCAGCCTGACCCTCGCCCAACTGCGGTCCCCGGGCGGGTTCGCCCTCGCCGTCGACCCCGCACCCGTCGTCCACGCCGTGGAGAACCCCAGCCTGCTGGCCCTCGCCGTACGCCGTTTCGGCCCGGACTGCCCGCCGCTCGTCTGCACGTCGGGCTGGCCGAACAGCGCCGCCATCCACCTCCTCCGCCTCCTCGCGGACCACGGAGCCACCCTGCGCTACCACGGCGACTTCGACGGTGAAGGCATCCGCATCGCCGCGTATCTCCTGGACAAGACGCCGGCCCGGCCCTGGCGCATGACGGCGGCGGACTACCGTGCCGCGGTCTCCCGGACTCCGAACGGCCCTCACCCCGGCCGCCTCACCGAGGCCCCCTGGGACCCCGAACTGACCCGCGCCATGACCGAACAGGGCACCGCCGTGGTCGAGGAACTGGTGGCCGACGTCCTGTTGGCAGACCTGGACATCAGCTGACCCTGCCGGGTCCCGGCAACGTCCGGGGCACCTGACTGCATGCCGACGACCTGTCTACGCAACATAAAGAACTTGTAAAGTTCCCGGCGATGGCCTCGCCTCGCTGCTCGCAACTGGCCGCCGGTCATCGGCAGTTGGTGCAACAAGGGCTCGTCGTCCCGACCGGAGGTTACGCAACGTGACTGTCTTCCCTCAGCCCGCGCGCGGCACCCGTCAGCCGGGGCACATGATCGTGTGCGGTGACGACGCGCTCGCCGATCGGCTGGCCGGCGAACTCACCGCCGTGTACCGGGAGCGGGTCACCCTCGTCGTACCGCTCGGGCGCCGCACCGGCCCCGCCGGAGCAGGCCGGGCCTCCACCCTGATCGACAGGATGCAGGCGGCCGTGAACCGAGGGACGAGTGCCCCTCGTGTACTGGAGGTCGCACAGCTCGACGAGGAAGCCCTGATCGGAGCCGGCGTAGGTGAGGCTGCCGCCCTGGCCCTGGTGCATGACGACGACGAGACCAACATCCATGCCGCGCTGACCGCCCGCCGCCTCAATCCCCGGCTGCGGCTGGTCATCCGGCTCTACAACCGCAGACTCGGCCAGCACCTGGAGGAACTCCTCGACCAGGCCGCCATCCTCGCCGTACCCGGCCTGGACCCGGCGGCCCTGGACACCTCCACCACCATCCTGTCCGACGCGGACACCGCCGCGCCCGCCCTCGCGGCCACCGCCGTCGCCGGCACGAGCAAGGTCATCCAGGCCGACGGCCTGCTGCTGCGTGCCGTCGAGCGTGCCCCGTCGGGCCACGGCGAGGTCGCCGACTCCGGGCTGTGCACGCTCGCCCTGCTGTCGTCGACCACCAACGATCCGGCCGGCACCGAGGGTTCGGACGCGAGCGGTCAGGAAGGGCCGATCCTGCTGCCCGACGACGACACGGTCGCCGCCGCCACCGGCCATGGCACGGTCGTCCTGGAGGCCGTGGCACACGGCGGCTCCGCCCCTTCGCCCGGCCGGCTGGCGGGCCGGGGACTTCCGCTCGCCTCACTGTTCTCACGGCGGCTGCGCTGGTCCCTGGCCGGACTGATCGGCTGCGTCCTGGGGCTGGCCGTCGCCGCCTGGCTGACCACCGGCGACCACCCCCTGCACGCCGCCTACCTCACCCTCCTCGACCTCTTCGCCATCGGCGACCCCGCACTCGACGAACCCCTCGCCCGCCAGGTGCTCCAACTCCTGTCCGGACTGGCCGGGTTACTGCTGCTGCCCGTGCTGCTGGCCGCCGTACTGGAAGGGCTCGGCACCTTCCGAACCGTGTCCGCGCTGCGCCGCCCGCCCCGAGGACTGTCCGGGCACGTCGTCCTGCTCGGCCTCGGCAAGATCGGTACCCGGGTACTCGCCCGGCTGTGCGAACTCGGCATCCCCGTCGTGTGCGTGGAGGAAGACCCCGAGGCACGCGGCGTCCCGCTCGCCCGCCGCCTGCGCGTGCCCACCGTCCTCGGAGATGTCACCCAGGAAGGCGTCCTGGAAGCCGCCAAGATCCACCGCGCGCACACGCTGCTCGCACTGACCAGCAGCGACTCCACGAACCTGGAAGCGGCCCTGTACGCCCGCTCGGTCAAGCCCGACCTGCGAGTGGTGCTGCGCCTGTACGACGACGGCTTCGCCCGAGCCGTGTACCGCACCCTGCGCGCCGCCCACCCCCGCGCCCTCACCCGCAGCCGAAGCGTCTCCACCCTCGCGGCGCCCGCCTTCGCCGGGGCGATGATGGGCCGCCAGATCCTGGGCGCCATACCCGTCGAACGCCGCGTGCTCCTCTTCGCCGCGCTGAACGTCGCCGGCCATCCGCGACTGGAGGGCCGCACGATTGCCGAGTCCTTCCGTCCCGGTGCCTGGCGCGTCCTCGCCCTGGACACCGCCGCGCCGCACGACCGCCGCCCCGACCTCGCCGTCACCCCGGCCAACGGCGAACCCGACCGTCCCGCAGGGCTCGTATGGAGCCTGCATCCCGGCTACGTCCTGCGGTCCGAGGACCGCGTGGTCCTCGCCGCGACCAGGCAAGGGCTGGCCGAACTCCTGGGGCGCGGACCACGCCTCGAAGTCCGGCGCACCGACGCGTAGAGCGGGCATCAAAGGAGCGTAAAGACTGCCGGAATCCGGCAATGAGCACCGCGACCGGCACGTGGGACCATCACCACGGCGCGCCGCGAACGACAGCGGAGGGGGGCGGACCGCGTGACTCTGTTCTTGGTTCTCGGCATCGCAGGACTCGTTCTGCTGGTGCTCGCGCTCGTCTTCGACGGTGTCCTCGAAGGGCTCTTCGACGGCGCTGGCGTACTGGACGGGCTGTTCGACGGTCTGCTGTCGCTTCCGGTGATCGCCGGGTTCGTCTCGATGCTCGGTTTCGGCGGGGCGATCGCACTCGGTACGACGGACATCGGCGTCGGCGCCGCGACGGTGGTGGGGACCGGTGCGGGCCTCGGGGCGTCCTGGCTGACCTGGCGCCTGAGCCGGGCCCTGATGCGGGACGAGTCCGGCACCGCCCCGCGCGGCACGGACCTCGTGGGAAGTTCCGGCTCCGTGGTCACCGCGATCCCCGCCGACGGCTACGGCGAGGTGCTGGTGTACCTGGCGGGCCAGCCGGTGAAGTACGCGGCCAAAAGCACCGCCCGCGTCGAGCGGGGCACCGAGGTGTGGGTCGAGGCGGCCTTGTCCGCGACCTCCGTGACGGTACGGCCCGTCGAGCGCTGAGCTCTCGCCGTCCACACCGTTCTTGTTCATCCGTTCTGCCCCGTGCAGGGGTTCAGCACTCGAAAAGGGGCATTGTCATGAGTCCTGTCGTCATCGCGGTCGCCGGAGTCGTCGTACTCCTGGTGCTGCTCGCTCTCGTCGTCGTCACCCGCTACAAGGTGGCGGGTCCGAGCCAGGCGTTCATCGTCACCGGGCGGCGCGGCAAGAAGTCCACCGATCCGGACACCGGACGGATATTCACCGACAACAGCGGCCAGAAGGTCGTGGTCGGCGGCGGCGTGTTCGTCGTGCCGTTCGTCCAGCAGAAGTTCACCCTCGACCTGTCCTCGCGGCACATCCCCGTCGCGGTGCGCGGCGCGGTCACCCTGCGCGGCGTGAAGGCTCACCTGGAGGGGGTCGCCATCGTCAAGGTCGGCGGCACCGAGGACTCCATCCGCGCCGCGGCCCAGCGGTTCCTGATGCAGCAGGACGGCATCGTCGGCTTCACCCAGGAGGTGCTCTCCGGCGCGCTGCGTGCCATCGTCGGCCGGATGTCGGTGGAGGACATCATCCGCGACCGGGCCGTGTTCGCCGGGCAGGTCGCCGAGGAGGCCGAGGCGAGCCTGTCCGGGCAGGGCCTGGTGCTGGACGCCTTCCAGATCCAGGACATCACCACCGAGGGCTCCTACCTGGAGGACCTCGGCCGCCCCGAGGCCGCCCGCGCCAAGCAGGAGGCGGACATCGCCGAGGCCGTCGCACGCCGGGCCGCCGAGCAGGCCCGGCTGAAGGCGGAGGAGGAAATCGCCGTCGCACAGCGGACGTTCGCGCTGAAGCAGGCCGAGATCAAGGCCGAGACCGACGAGGCCGCGGCCCGTGCGGCGGCGGCCGGACCGCTCGCCGAGGCGGACCGGCGCCAGCAGGTGCTGGCCGAGCAGGAGAAGGTCGCCGAGCGTCAGGCGGCCCTCACCGACCGGGAGTTGGACACCAAGATCCGTAAGCCCGCCGACGCCGCCCGCTACCAGGCCGAACAGGAGGCCGAGGCCCGCCGTATCGCCCACGTCAAGGAGGCCGAAGCGGACGCCCAGCGCGCCAGGCTCACCGGTGAGGGTGAGAAGGCGCATCGCGCGGCGCTCGCCGACGCCGTACGCATCGAAGGTGAGGCGGATGCCGCGGCCATCGGTGCCAAGGGTGCCGCCGAGGCCGAGGCCATGCGGAAGAAGGCCGACGCCTTCGCGCAGTACGGCGACGCGGCCGTGCTGCAGATGCTCGTCGAGGTGCTGCCGCAGGTCGTCGCGAAGGCGTCCGAACCGCTCAGCGCGGTGGACAAGTTGACCGTCATCTCCACCGACGGAGCCAGTCAGCTCTCCCGGACGGTCGCCGACAACGTCGCCCAGGGCGTCGAACTCCTCAGCTCCACCACCGGAGTCGACTTCGCCGAGCTGCTGAAGGGCATCAGCCGGCGGGCCGACGGCGCGCAGCCCGCGACCACGGCACCCGCCACCGCCAACGGGAAGATCGAAGTCACCGGCTGACGCGGGCGCCGAGCGGCGCTGCAGCAGTGAGTCCGGGCGGTCCGGGCGGCCTTCGAACCGCCCGGACTCGCCTGCCGTCGCGCTTGGGGATGCGCTAGAATTCTTTACCGAACACTTACGCTCTATTGAGCGTGTATTCACTCAGTTGTGGGGTCAGTGGTCGGCGGCCCAGGCCGACGTGATGGGGGGCGAGGACATGGGGCGAATCATCCGCGTGCGTGTCGACAACTCCGCCCGCGACAGCGTCCCCGATACCAGCAGCGCCGGGCTGAGCCAACGCCCCGCGCGCTGACGCGCCGTCAGACCGACGCGCGGCCGCGAGCCCGCACCGCACGGCCCAGCACCGGATCGCCGGGCGGTGCACACCCGCCCTCAGGCGCCCTCTCGTCACGGCTTCGCTCTCAGCCGGGGCCGACAGCACTCGCACAGGCACAGACGCCGCCACCGCATCGACCGACGGAGGACAGACGCCCGTGCACGACACCACAGCCATGCTCATCGAACTCGGGGCGATCATCCTCGTCCTGGGCCTGCTGGGACGCCTCGCCGGACGGGTGGGCTTCTCACCGATACCCCTCTACCTGCTCGCCGGGCTCGCCTTCGGTCACGGCGGCATCGTGCCTCTCCAGGCCAGCGAGGAGTTCGTCGCCACCGGCGCCGAGATAGGCGTCATACTCCTGCTGCTCCTGCTCGGCCTGGAGTACAGCGCCTCCGAACTCGTCAGCAACCTCAAGACCCAATACCCCTCCGGCGCCGTCGACCTGGTCCTCAACGCCGCCCCCGGCGCGGCGATGGCCCTGCTGCTGGGCTGGGGCCCGGTGGCCGCCGTCGCCCTGGCCGGGGTCACCTGGATCTCCTCCTCGGGCGTCATCGCCAAGGTCCTCGGTGACCTGGGGCGGCTCGGCAACCGCGAGACACCGGTCGTCCTGGGCATCCTGGTGCTGGAAGACCTCTCCATGGCCGTCTACCTGCCGATCCTCACCGCCCTGCTCGCGGGGGTGAGCCTGGCGGGCGGCGCCGCCACCCTGCTGATCGCCCTGGGCACCGTCGGCGCCGTCCTGTACGTGGCCCTGCGCCACGGCGGGCTGGTCAGCCGGGCGGTGTCCTCCGACAGCGCCGAGATGCTCCTGCTGGTCGTCTTCGGGCTCGCCCTCCTGGTCGCCGGTGTCGCCCAGCAGTTGCAGGTGTCGGCGGCCGTGGGGGCGTTCCTCGTGGGTATCGCGCTGTCCGGGGAGGTCGCCGAAGGTGCCAGTGGTCTCCTCACCCCGCTGCGGGACCTGTTCGCCGCGGTGTTCTTCGTCTTCTTCGGCCTGCACACCGATCCGGCGGCCATCCCGCCCGTCCTGCTCCCGGCACTCACCCTGGCCGTCCTCACCGCTCTGACGAAGATCGCCACCGGCTACTGGGCGGCACGGCGCGCCGGGATCTCCGTCAAGGGCCGCTGGCGGGCCGGCGGCACGCTGGTCGCGCGCGGCGAGTTCTCCATCGTCATCGCCGGGCTCGCCGTCGGCGTCGAACCACGTATCGGCCCGCTGGCGACGGCGTACGTCCTGATCCTGGTCGTTGTCGGGCCGCTCGCCGCCCGCTGGACGGAACCCCTCGCCCGCCGCGTCACCCGCCGCCCCCCGGCCCCGTCACCGGAGGCGACCGCGGTGGTGACCGCGCCTGTGGAGGCCGTCCGTGCGAGCCGTTGACGACAGGACAGCGGGGCGTGCCGGCACGACGCCGGACGACTCCGGCCCGCCCCGAGGCACTGCTGCCCGCGCCCGGCTCACACCGAGCCCAAGAGAGGAAGACATGACCGTTCAGGACACCCCCGGGCCCTACCTCGACGGCTTCGAGCGGATCCTGGCGGACGCCGCCACCACGGGCCGGCGCCTGACCCGCGACGAGCTCCAGTCCCACCGCGACCTGGGCGCACAGGCAGCCGAAGCCGGACACGGCTGGCGCACCCTGGTCCGCGCCCATCTCACGGCGGCCCGGGAAGGGTGGCCACGAGGAGCCGCCCCGGACAGCGTCCTCACCGTCATCGAGCAGGCCGTGGACGCCTTCGGCGACGGCTACGAGCGCGCGCAGCGACTCGTGGTCCGCAAGGAGGAGGCCGCCCGCCGCGAGTTCATCGACGACCTGCTCCACGGACGCGGAGACCCCGGCCGGCTCGCCGCCCACTCCGAACGGTTCGGGCTGCGCCTGTCCCGCGCCCACGCGGTGGCCGTGGCCGAGGGGCCGGAGAAGTACGACGAGACCGACGCCGTACCCCGGCAGGTGGCGAGCGAGCTGTTCGCCCGCTTCGAGAACCGCCGCATCCTGTTCACGACCAAGGACGGCCGGATGGTGTGCATCGCCCCGGGCGACCAGGACGACGTCCTCACCCACTTCGCCGACCACGCCCATGCCGTCACCGGTCAGGCGCAGGTGGCGATCGGCCGGCCCCGGCCCGGCGCGGTCGGCATCGGACACAGCTACGAGGAAGCCCTCAACGCCCTGGACGTGGCCCAGCGCATGGGCTTCGACGAGCCGCTGCTGCGCGCCGCCGACCTGCTGGTCTTTCCCGTCCTGGCCCGGGACCGGCAGGCATTGGTGGAGCTCGTGCGCAACATGGTGGGGCCGCTGGAACACGCGCGCGGCGGGGCCAAGCCGTTGCTCGACACCCTCCTCGCGTACTTCGACACCGGCTGCGTGGCCGCCGCCGCGGCCCGGCGCCTGTCGCTCAGCGTGCGCGCGCTGACCTACCGGCTGGAACGCATCCACACCCTGACCGGCACCGACCCCACCGATCCCGCCGACCGCTACGCCCTGCAGACCGCGGTCATCGGTGCCCGCCTGCTCGACTGGCCCGCCCGACCACTGTGACCCGGTGAGCAGCAGGATCACGCCGATCTCGGTGCCCACCGCCACGGGTCCTCGACGCCGGCCGGCGTCGAGGACCCGTGGCGGGTCACTCCCGACCGAGTATCGCCGCGGCTGCCTCCACGCCCTCGCGGGTGCCGATCAGGATCAGGATGTCGCCGCCGGCCAGCCTGAAGTGCGGGGTCGGCGACGGGATCGCCTCGGCGCGCCGCAGCACCGCCACCACGGACACACCGGTCTCGGTGCGCATCCGTGTCTCGCCCAGCAGCCGCCCGTTCCAGTGCGCGGTGGCGGACAGTTCGATCCGCTCCGCCACCAGGCCGAGGTCGGTCGTGGACAGCAGGTTCGGGCTGTGGTGCGCCGGCATGAGGGCGTCGATGAGGGTCGCCGCCTCCCCGGAGGTCAGCAGCACCGACAGTTCGCAGGCGTCGGGATCGTCCTCGCGGTACGCGCTCAGGGTCCGTGATCCGTCGCGGTGGGCGACCACCGACAGGCGGCGCTGTTCCCGCGTCGTCAGGTCGTAGCGCACGCCGATCCCCGGCAACGGCGTACTGCTCAGGCGTGGAGCACCCACGACGGCCCCCTGTCCGGATCGGGTGTTATCTCGGAGAGCTGTTGGTGCCACCCTAGCGAGGGGCCGGATCCGGCCACGGCAGTGCGGCCCGGGGCCGAGTGGGAGAATCCGCGTCCAGGGGGTGCGAGGGCCACGGCCGCCGGGGACGGCCGATGGACCGCTCTCCCGGGGCCCCGGAAGGACTGGAAGGAAACGTCAGCATGATCGATTGGGTGTCTCTCAGCACCGGGGCACGGCCCGTGCCCCGACCGGTCGCCACCCCGCTGGTGTGGGCGGCGGCCTTCGGCGGTGCCCTGGTGCTCGTGGCGCTGCTCAACACCCTCGTGGGCACCGATCAGCCCGAACTCGCCCTGATGGCGCTGTCCTTGCTGGCCGCCCTGCTGGGCCTGTGCGCCCGCTTCACCGCCGCTCCCGGCACGGCGGTGCTGTGCTGGTTGTTCCTCAACGGCTTCGCCATACCGCCGGCGGGCACCCTCACCTGGGCCGGACACCGCGACACGTTCTGGCTCGCCTGCCTGCTCGCCGCGGCGCTCGTCGGCACGGCGCTGGCCCGCCTGCGGCACGCCCGCGCCGCCTACCGTCGTATCACCGAGGGAGTCGGAGCAGCCGAGCCGGGCGACGGGCCGCGCGGCTCCTGACCGCGGTCCGGGACGTGCGCCCGCGGCCCTCGCCGGTGTGTCCAGCGTTCACTGGCTGCCCGCGAGTTCGCCACTGAGGGTCTGGTGAATGCGGGCGCTGGGCTCGTTCAGGCCGATGATCTCGACGGTCTTGCCGCGCTGGGCGTACTTGGTCTCGATGGCGTCCAGGGCGGCCACGGAGGAGGCGTCCCAGATGTGGGCGGCGGACAGGTCGATGACCACCTTGTCCGGGTCGGTGGAGTAGTTGAACTGCACGACGAGGTCGTTGGAGGAGGCGAAGAACAGCTCGCCCGTCACCCGGTAGACCACCGTGCTGGCGTCGGGGTCGGTGACGGCGGTGACCTCGGCGAGGTGGGCGACGCGCTTGGCGAAGATGACCATCGCGGTGATCGAGCCGACGACCACGCCGACGGCGAGGTTGTGGGTGGCGACCACGCACGCGACGGTCACGGCCATGACGGTGATCTCCCCGGCCGGCATCCGCCTGAGCGTCTTCGGGGCGATGGAGTGCCAGTCGAAGGTGGCCACCGACACCATGACCATCACCGCGACCAGCACGGCCATGGGGATGTCGGAGACGACCGGCCCGAAGACGATGCACAGCACCATCAGGAACGCCCCTGCCAGGAAGGTCGACAGCCGGGTGCGGGCGCCGGAGACCCGTACGTTGATCATCGTCTGGCCGATCATCGCGCAGCCGCCCATGCCGCCGAAGAAACCGGTGACGATGTTGGCGACGCCCTGGCCGACGGACTCGCGGGTCTTCGAGGAATGGGTGTCGGTGATCTCGTCGACCAGCTTGGCGGTCATCAGGGACTCCATCAGGCCGACGAGCGCCATGGCGAGCGCGTACGGGGCGACGGTGGTGAGGGTGTCCAGGGTGAACGGCACGTCCGGCAGACCGGGCACGGGGAGGGAGGACGGCAGGTCACCCTTGTCGCCCACGGTCGGTACGGCGATGCCGGCGGCGATCGTGATGACGGTGAGGACGACGATGGACACCAGCGGCGCCGGGACCACCGTGGTGACCTTCGGGAAGAACACCATCAGCGCCAGTCCGGCGGCGATCAGCGGATAGACGGCCCACGGCACGTCGGTCATCTCCGGGACCTGCGCCATGAAGATGAGGATGGCGAGGGAGTTGACGAAGCCGACCATCACGCTGCGCGGCACGAACCGCATCAGCTTGGCCACCCCGAGTGCGCCGAGGACGATCTGGAAGACGCCGGCGAGGATCACGGCGGCGACGAGGTAGCCGAACCCGTGCTCACGGTTGAGCGGGGCGATGACCAGGGCGACGGCACCGGTGGCCGCGGAGATCATCGCCGGTCGGCCGCCGACGACGGCGATGGTCACGGCCATCGTGAACGAGGCGAACAGGCCGATCGCCGGATCGACCCCGGCGATGATCGAGAACGAGATCGCCTCCGGGATCAGCGCCAGGGCGACCACGAGGCCGCCCAGCACCTCGGTGCGCAGCACCTTCGGATCGGACAGCCAGGTGGGACGCCGGGAGCCACGCAGCCATGAGGCAGGGGACAGTGCGGAGGAGGACAAGACGAGAGGAACCTGTCGTGCTCGGGCACACCCCGCGTCACGGCGGGGGCGCGGGAGGGCATCGAGGGCCGGGGCGGTCCTCCATGGGGTCCGCGAGCGGTGCGGACCGGAGTCAGTGGGCAGCGGTGACGCGTTCCGCGAGCGGAACGGGAACCGGGTGCGGGCGAAGGGTCACGGCGGGCAGACAGCGGCGCCGGGCATCACGGACATGCGCACGCTCTCTCCTGCGGACCAAGTTCTTCGCCGGGGGCTTCGTCGGCCCCGACACGGCTGACGGGCACGGCAGGCGGCCGACCCGGCACCGGGCAACTCTACCCTAACGTTAGAGTAGAGATCGGTGGCGGCCGCCCGCGGCCGTAGCCGTAGAGGTGAGGCAGAGAGACGAGGAAGACCCGCGTGAGCAGCGAGCACATGCAGATCGGCGAGGTCGCCGCACGGACCGAGCTGTCGTTGCGCACCATCCGGCACTACGAGGACACCGGCCTCGTCATCCCCTCCGCCCGCTCGCAGGGCGGCTTCCGCCTCTACACCGAGGCCGACGTGGCCCGCCTGATGGTCATCCGCCGCATGAAGCCGCTCGGCTTCACCCTCGATGAGATGCGCGCCCTGCTCCAGGCCACCGACCGGCTGGACTCGGACGAGGAGCTGTCGGCCGAGGAACACGGGCAACTGCTGGAGCGGATACGGGACTTCGAGCAGGCCGCGCAAGAGCGGGTGGTGGATCTGCGTACCCAGCTGGCCCGCGCGCAGGAGTTCGCGGCCACGCTGGCCGCGCGCCTCGATCGCACTCCCGCACCCTGACGAGCGGGGACGGGACCTGCGGTGTCACAGCATGACCGCGCCGGTCACGACCGCCGCTGTTCCGACGACCAGCAGGATGATCACCGTGCCGATGGCCGCCTCGCTGTGCCGGCGGTCGGCTGCGAGGTCGGGCGTGTAGACGGTCAGGTCCGAAGGGGCGTAGTGGACGGTGAGCTCGCGGCCCAGGGACCGGCCCGGCCGGGGAATGTCCGCGCGGGACAGGACGGTGACGCGGACGCCCTCACGGGTGGTGAAGACGACGACCGGGGCGTGGTTGACGATCTCGCTGCCCTCGCCGTCGGTGTGGACGTCCTTGGTGACGGCCACGACCCGCGCCGGGACGGCGACGGCCGCGGCCAGCAGGCCGTCGCGGGCGCGCGCCGTGCTGATGTCGGGGCTGAGCGCCCCGGCGACGGTGACCAGGGAACCGAAACCGAGCAGGGCCCACGGCCAGCCCCCGAGGACGGTCACGTGGATCGCCAGCCCGAGAAGAAGCAGAGCCACCGTGCAGTTCGGGACGGTCCGGCCCTTCTTCTCGTCCATGCTGTTGAGCACGACGCGGAACCGCTCCGGCCGCCCGGACGGGTAGCGCACCTCGAACTCGCGCCCCACCCAGGCTTCCTCGACCGAGTCACCGTGCTTGCCGTCGTTCGGCAGCGCGAACTCCTGCCCGGTGGCCGGGTCCTGGAACGCGACCGTCACCGGTATCCCAGGGACCTTGGAGGCGCCGTGTTCCGGTTGCCGCACCTCTACGATCCGTGCCTGCACCCAGACCGCTCGCTGGGCCGGCGTCAGCCCGGCCAGGGAAAGTCCGTAGCCGAGCAGCGCCAGCCCCATGGGCACCGCCCACCACAGCTCCAGCACGTCGTGCATGCTCATCCGAGCCCGCCTTTCGCCGCGGACGGCAGCCCGCGGGACGCTTCGACCGCGCCCCCGGCACATGGGTCGCGCACGCAGAAGTGGATCCCCCTGTCCGGCAGGAGTCATCTCAGTCGAGGCAGCACGGAATCGGTCCCCGCTGCCTCGTACAACGGTGTCGAGGTCACGGCGCGACGCCGTCCCCGGCGTACAGGTAACCGCCGGGCCGGGCGGGGTCGGCGATCAGCAGGACCTGGTCGCCGGAGCGGGGGATCCGCAGCTTCGAGACGATGGTCTGGAGGGCGATCCGGTCGTTGGCCCCGGGCAGTTGGAGGATCAGGTCGACGACCGGGTCGAAGTTGACCAGCTTGCCGGTGTCACTGATCGACACGACGGCGGCGGGTATGGTCGGCACCCCCGCGGCGAGCAACTGCTGTACGCCGAGGCCGGAGTTGTACGCGCCGATCGACTGCTGAACCCTGGCGAAGTCCTGGTCGCCGAGGAACGCACGCGTGGTGCGGCCGTAGAAACCCTTGCCGCTGGCCACCTTGGCGGCGATCTCGGCGGCCTTCTCCTCGCGGCTCTTGCGCTTTCCGAAGATTCCCATGGTGTCCTTCCCTTCCGGTGCTGTCAGGTGCGGGCTCGGCCGTCCCTCGGCCTCGTCGCTCCCGCCTGACGATGTGGACGCTAAGCGGCCCGGGACGCCTACCGATCCCAGGTTCGTGCGCCCGTTTCCCGTCGGCGTACGCTCCTGGCATGCCGCCTCCGAACCCGCCGACCGGCGAGCGCCGACCGCGCGCCCTGGTCATCGACCACGCCTGGCGTGGCCTCGGACCGGGGCTGGAATCCCTGAGCGGCCCCGGCGGAGCGCCGTTGACCCGGACGGTCAAGCTGATCGTGCTGCCGCTGATCGTCAGGCCGGCGCTGCGTCCCGAACTCGCGGTGGACTTCCTCGGACCGACGCAGGCCGCACACCTCGACGGACTGATCCGTGAGTCCGGTACGCGACTTGCGGCGACGGCACAGTGGTTCACCCTGCTGAAGAAGGCCCGCCGGGGGTTGGGCATCGTGGCGGGCAACCCCCAGGACCTGTACTTCCAGCGCTGCTTCGAGCTGGCCACCGAGCACGGAGCGCCCGCCGCCGGTGCGGACGCGACGGCCAGAGCCGTGGTCGAGGACATGGCGGACACTGTCGACGGCCGCACGGTGGAGGCGTTGAAGGCCCATCTCGCCGACGGTGCCCGGCGCTCCGTGCTCGACGGAGAGCTGGCCAGCGCCTGGGAGAGCCGCCCCCAGGCCCCGTCGGCCGCCGACGGGGCCGCGTCGGTCGCACTGGCGGCCGAGGTCCTGGAAGCCTGCGGCGCGCCGGACCGGATGGGGAACTCACCGCAGTACGCGGCCATGGTCGAAGCGGGGCACGGAGGCCTGTTCGGCCGGGCCCTGTGGGCGGACGTGGACGGTGTCTGGGGCCAGGGCACCGGCCTGCCGACATCCCTGGGGCTGACCGCGCGGCAGGTCCCGCCGCGTCCGGAGGTCGGCCGGGGCGCGTCGACGGCCACGCTTCCCGCGCCGCTGGACCGCACGCTCTTCGAGCGGCTCTTCGTCGTCCTCCAGTCGTCGGCCCGGCGGGAGGAACTGCCGCCGGTGCCCGAACTCGCCGCGCGGGAGACCGGCCGCAGTTGTGCACCGCTCGGCCTGTACGACGAGAGCCTGCGCGTCGCCGTGGTCCTCGGCGGCCGGCTCGCGGTCGGCCTCGATCCACTGGGCACCGGCGAGGGCACACCGGGGCGTACGGCGGCGCACCGAGCAGTCAACGGCCGCTGGAGGCGGGAGGCCTCGGTCCTCCGCGCCCGCAGGATGACCGTTTCTCCCCGCCCCGACCCGGACGGCGGCGTCCTCGACACCCTCGCCCAGGACCTGCGTACCCCGTGGACCGCCTACATGCGGCGGCTGTGGGTACGGCTGCACGGGCGGGACGTCCGTGACGCACCGCTGGAAGACCTCGCGTCGGCCTGGGCGGTACTCGACGGAGTCGCCCGCTCGGTGATGATGGACCACCGCGCCAGGGTCCGGTCGGCGCTGCGCACCCTGTCGACGGGCCCCGCGCGGGCGGCGGCCGAGCAGAGGAGCGCGTGATGGCGCGGGCCCCCATGGACGTCCGCGTCGCGCGGGGCGAGGACGGCACGATCCGGATCGCCGCCGGTGGCGCCGACGGACGGCCCGAGGGCGGCAGCGACTTCACCCGGGCCGTCATCGAGGTCGCGGGCGCCGTGCTGACCTGGCCCGTCCTCGGCGACCCCGGCCCGCCGTCGGCGGAGGTCCATGACCCGGGCCGCGCCCAGCAGTGGCTGTGGGCGCTGTACGGCGAGCGCGTCGCCGCCGCTGTCCACGACCGTACGGCGGGGGAACGGGGCGTCGTACGGGTGGCGGCGGACCCGACCGCCCTCGCGGACGGTGCCGCCCGCCTCGCCCTCGGGCACTGGGCGTCCCGGTGGTGGCCGGCGTCGTACACGGACGGCGTACCGGCGCTCGAACCGGACGTGCTCGGCCTGGAGTTGGCCGCCCTCACCCACCGGTGCCAGCAGCTCTTCGACGACGACGCCGATCAGCCCGACGACTGTGCGGCCGAACTCATCGACGAGCACCGGGCCGCCCTCGACCCGCTGATCCAGTGGTGGCGCGCGGCGGCCCAACCAGCAGAAACCGTACGCCACTTGGAGACCGTGCTGCGGCTGATCGACGAGGCGGCGGACAGCGCCGGACTGGACGGGCCGGCCCTGCGCCACCTCCGGTCGTCCCTGGACCGCCGCCGTCCGGACCGTGCGCCCGCCGATCCCGGCGCACTGTTCGCCCGGCACGACGGCTACGCACTGGCGGCGGGCGAACAACTCGTCGCGGGCGGCCGGTTGATCGCCCGCGGCTCGGGCACCAACGACTGGCGCCGCTACCCGCCCGGCTTTGTCGACGCGGCCGAGAACGCCGTGTCCTGGACCGCTCGCGCACTCGGCGCGCGCCGCCAGATCGAGGTCGACGTCGTCGCGCACAGTGCGGCACCCCTCGCCGGTGCGGCACTCGCCGCGGAGATCCACGTCAACGGCGGCAGCCCGAACCGCGTGCCCCTCGCCAGACGGGACGACCTGTGGACCGGCCGGGCCGACCTCGACGTCGACCCCGACCTGCCGACCGGGGCGACGGCGCCGCGTATCGAGGTCGGTGTCCTGCTGCCCGGCTTCGACCCGGGCCCTGATCACGCTGATCGACCCGATCACTCCGGCACGCCCGGCGAAGCCGAACGCCGTGCCGACCGTGACGCGATCCGGGCGCTGGTCCGGCGGCGGCTGATTGCCGCGGCACAGCCACGGCCGTACGAGGCGTCGCCCCACGACGACTTCTCGGAACCGTTCCTCGCCGAGATCACCGCCGCTGCCACCGATGAGGACTACTGACGGATGCCGGACGAGAACGAGAATGAGAACGGGCACGACGGCGGCCACGACAGCGAGGGGAACGGCGCGGTGACGCAGCTGTACGGGGAGCCGTTCGACAGCGGCTTCGCCCTGGCCGAGGAACACCAGCTGGCCGCTGATCTCACGGCCGCGTGCGCTGTCTACGACGAGTTGCTCACCCTGGCCGAATCCATCGAGGACTCGCCGGACGTGCGGTTCCTGAGGGCACATCTGCTGGCCGACCTCGCGAGCGTCCGGCTCACCGCCACGGACCTGTCCGGGGCCCAGGACGCCGTCGACCGCTCCCGCAACCTGCTCGACGGGATCGCATCGGTGCCGATGGGGCCGCGCGGCCGCCAGCTGTGGCTGGAAATCCTGCTGCGCACCTTCCTCGCCAGGGCCGACCTGCTGCGCAGAACCGGACGCCTGGACGAGGCACTGGCCTGTCTCGACGAGGCCGCCGTCAGACTGCCCGAGTTCGACGATCCCGAGGGACTGCGCACAGCCGAACTCGGCCTGAACCGAGTACATCTGCTGATGGAGCGCGGCGAGTGGGGAGCGGCCGAGGAACACGGCGCGGCGCTGCTGTCCCTCCTGGAGGCGACCGAGCTGGAGACCGTGCCGCGGCTGCTGGTCGCCCTCGGCACGATCTGCTCCTCGACCGGACGGTTCGACCAGGCCGAGGACCACCTCGCCCACGCGGAACAGCGCTTCCGGGCGCTGGGGGACACCGGTGAGCAGCAGTCACTGCTCGCGCACCGGGCGTACCTCGCGATGAACCGGGGTGAACTCGACCTCGCCGAGCGGCTGTTCGCCGAGGCGTCCGCGTTCTTCGAGCAACAGCGGTGGTTCGGCGATCTGGCGGTCTGCGAACAGGCCCGTGCCTATCTCGCCGGCCGGCGCGGCGACAGCACCGGCGCGGGCGACCTGACGGCGGCGAGCCTGGCCCGGTTCGAACAACTCGGCGCCTCGATCGCCGCCGCCGACACCATGCTGCTGGGCGCCCAGCACGCGTACGACCGGGGCGACTTCACCGAGATGAAGCGGCTCGCCCAGGGTGCCCGCGACGTGTACCAGGCGCGGGAGGTGTACGAGCGGTGCGCACAGGTCGACCTGATGCTCGCCAGAACCCTTGAGGACAACCTGAACCGGACGGATCACGGCGACCACGAGCGGGCCTCCGTCGACACCGCGCTCTCCTTCGCCCTGCCCGCCGCACTGGCCCTGGAGGCGGCGCGCTACGACTTCGTCACCGCCCACGCACGCAGCCAGTGGCTGGAACTGGCGGACGACGCCATGCAGTTGGTCTTCCGTCTCGCCGTGCGACGGCAGGACCAGGGGCTGCTCTTCGAACTGGTGGAACACCGCTGCGCGGGCGCCTCCCTGGCGCTGGACCGTACACCGCTGTCGTCAGGGCTCTCGGGGCTCTCAGGGTTGGCCGACGACACCGGGTCGGTCTTCCCGAGTGCGGCCATGAAGGCGTACCGGCCCGTCGACGGCCCGGTGACGCTGGGAGGTGTGGCGGCGGAGGCGGCGGCCTCCGCGGGCCTGCGTGTCGCGCCGCCGCCGAAGGTGCGGCTGTCGTCGGAATCCGGTCGCGTCGCGCTCCAGGAGTACATCGCGGCGGCCGAGTTCCGCTATCACCGACGGATCGTGAACGAGACGGAGACGCCGTTCTGGATCACCGACGACCTGACGAGCCGCCCGGTGGTCCAGGTTCGGCTGGCCGACGCCGGAGACCTGTTCATCACCTGGACGTGGGCGGGCGGCGCCCGCGGCTTCGGCACCGGCCACGGGCCCGAGGACGAAGTCGGGACGGCGGTACGCGCGCTGGCGGCAGCCCTGCCGGGGCCGCTCGGGGCGGGCGGGGGAACGGAGGGGATGCGGCGCGCGTTCGGCTCCGGGGCGCTGGCCGACCACCGCGGTGAACGGCGGCTCGCCCGGATGCTGGCCGAGGCACTGTGGCCGGAGGAGCTGACGGCGCAGATACGCCAGGTGTCGGCGCGCGCGGGCCGTCCGCTGGTACGGATCCAGCCGTCTCCCCGGGTCGCCCAGGTCCCCTGGGAACTGCTCGCCGTCGATGGCGACGACGATGTCCGGCTCATCGATCTGGCGGACGTGGTCACCACCGCGCCGGCGTCGTTGCGGCGTCAGGACCGGCCCGCCGCACATCCGGCACCGGACAACACCGACCCCGGTGCGGTCGTACTCGTCCTCGACCCCCGGGTCCCGGGATTCCGGGCCGACTCGCCGCTCGGCTCGGTCCTGGGACCGCCGGGCTCGGACCCGGAGCTGCTGTCGTTCGTCCGGAGCCGTCTCGACGCGGGCGCCGTCGTTCCGCCTGTCGGCACCCCGGAGGAGGTGTTGCGCCGCACCGACCTGGACCGGGACTGGCTGAGCGGCGCGCTGCGCAAGGGGGCCCGCAGACTCCTGTACGTCGGGCATGTGAGCGGCGCGCCGGTCGAGGGCGGGCAGAGCGAGGACGGCACGCTCCACCTGTGCTGCCGTGACCAGGCCGCCGGCCTGGCCGACCCGGTCCGCACCCATCGGCCGCTGTCGGCCAAGGATCTCCTGCTCGGCACGCTTCCCCTGCGTGCCGACGGTGAGCCGGGCGCGCGGATCTGGCCCGCACCGCAGCGTGTCGCCCTCATCGGCTGCGAGAGCGGCGGCGATCTCCGGTTCGCCGAGTCGTTCGGCCTCGCGACAGCGATGATCCACAACGGTGCCGAACTGGTCACCGCCACCCGCTGGGCACTGCCGACCAGCTTCGCGTTCCACCAACTCGCCGACCTGCCCGAGTCGGTACGCCCGCTGACCGAGGCGATCATCGCCGTCGACAACGCCCACGAGCACAGCGACCCCGTAGGCCGGCTCGGCCACTGGCAGCGCGAACAGCTCGACCACTGGCGCGCCGACGGCCGGATCGAGCACTCACCCCTGCTGTGGGCGGCGATGACCTGCATCGTCGTGTGACCGCGAAGCGAACCCACGGCAGCAGGCCGCTCCCCGGGACGGACGTGACAGGGCGGGGGCGGGCCGGATGGTACGGAGCCCCGGCTGGACGGGGGAGACCAGCCGGGGCCGTACAGGGTGATCTGCGGAGGGCGGTCGCCTCTCGGCGGAGGGCTCCATGGGGCTTCAGCCGGACGATCGTCCCCATGGGCTGTGGGTGAGGCCCGGGGACACCGTCCCCTCCGCAGTCACATACAGCTGAACGGCCAACTGCCCTTGATTGTTCCGCAGTTGGGGCCGACCTCGATGTGAACTACTGGGCCGACCGCCGCACAACACTGCTTCGCCTCGCCCGTTGGTGCGGGAGGAACGAGTTCTACGCACTCGGGATCTCCGATCACCCCGTGGCCCCGGCCACCTCCGAAGGCAAGCCCGCTGCACATCTGGGCACCGGCGCGTACGCGCTCGACCTTCTCTGCACCGACTCGGAAGGTGCTGACCGTCGGCGCTGAGAGGTCGCGCAGACAGGCGCGATGGGGCACCTCGGGAGAAGAAGTGGTACAGGGCCTGGTGATCATGGGGTTGCGACGCTCTGTGATCACCGGGAGACCTGTGCCTGCCTTGCCAACATGGCTGACCGAACCTCTGGGGGACCCAATCGCGGCGCTGCTTCCGCAGCGGCCCGTCTACGATCCAACCCACCCGCTGGGCTGCCACCGCACACGGATCAGCGACCGGACCATCTTCGACAAGCTGCTGCAACTCCTCCGCTGCGGCTGCTCCTACGAAGCCCTGGCGGACACCACCTGCTCAGCCACCACGATCCGCAACCGCCGTGACGAGTGGATGCGGCTCGGCGCCTTCACCCGGCTCCGGCACATCGCCCTGGAGGCGTACGACCGCATCGTCGGCCTCGTCCTGGACCAAATCGCCATCGACGGGTCGATCACCAAAGCACCCGGGTGCGGAGAAGCCGCCGGACGCTCACCGGTCGACCGGGGCAAACAGGGCCTCACACGCTCGGGGACGACAGACGGGTACGGCATCCCGCTGGGCCGCGTCCTGGCCGGAGCGAACTGCCACGATTCGACCTAACGGATGCCGTCATCACCGTGCGTAGCCTCATTCGCCGCGTCTGGACCACCCACCGCTGGGACGACCGCCCCACCCGGCAACCATGACCCCACACCCATCTGCGCGAGTTCTCACCAGCTCCAGCGAAGCACCAAGGGAGAACGGGCTCTGTCCCTTGGGCTACCAGAGCCTGGCGGCCGTCGGCGGCGGTGGGTTACGGCATTGCCGCGAATGCCTCCCGATGGTCGTATGCCCACTGCTCGAACGTGCCCGCCAATCGGCCGAGCACCTGCGGCACGTGGTCGGTGACGTAGGCCGCACCGCCGGCGCGCGCCCAGCCGATGCCAGTGACCATCCCGGCCGGCAACTGGTCGAACGCATTCGTGTCGGTGATCTTGACCGGCCGTTCCAGCACGCCCTCCAGGATCGCCGCCTGGTCTGCGGACGTCAGCAACTCTGGCCCGGTCAGGTCATACCGCTGCCCGTCGTGCGCATCGCTGGTCATGGCGGCGACGGCGACCGCAGCCACGTCCCTCGGGTCGACGACGGCCTGCCGGGAGTCGCCGACCAGGTTCGGGATCGGCTCTCCGGCCTGGATCAGCGCCCGATACCACAAGAAGTTCGAGGCGAAGCTCGGCGGGCGAAGCATCGTCCACACGAGCCCGCTGGCCTCGATCGCCTCCTCCGCGGCGAGGTGCCACGCGCCGACGGTCGCCCCGTCGAACCGCTCGCCGCTGCCGATGGCGGACAGCTTGACGATCTTACGGACGCCCGCCGCCCGCGCGGCCGTCACCAGGGCGATGTCGTGGTCCGCGGTCGGAACGGGCGGCACGGTGACGAGGAAGACCGTGTCGACGTCGGCCACCGCGCGCGCCAGCGACGCCGGGTCGTCGAAGTCGGCCCGCACTCCGCCGGGCCGCTCGCGGCGGGACATCGCCCGGAACGGCACGCCCCGCTCGGTGAGCAGACGGACGACGTGACTACCGATGGTGCCGGTGGCACCGGTAACAAGGATCATGTCCCGACGATGACAGCGCGCTCACACCTCGTGATAGCAAGTTTCGGCACTATCGTGGGCCGCGTGAGTTCTCTCGTCGTGCCGCCTGCCCTTCTGCGGTGGGTGGCCGGGATCGATGTCGCTATGGCGGGTGCTTCGGCGGCGGTCGATGTGCCCGATCACGCCACCACACTTCTCCTGCGCACTGACAAGCGCGAGCTGATCGTCATGGGCCCCCGCACCCGGGCGGCCTATCACGTCGCCGCGCCCGGCCACTCGTGCGTGCGGGTTCGCATGCGGCCGGGTCGTGCCCAAGCCCTGCTCGGGCGTCCGCTGAATGATCTCGCCGACGGTGCCCTGCCGCTCCGCGGACTACCGGGCCTGGACGTCGACCAGCTCGCCGCCGACCCGGTCAGCGCTCTCGAAAAAGCATTGGCCGACCGCCCGGAGCCGTCGGAGCGGCTCGAAGAGGCGGCGCGTCTCCTGGTCGGCGCCACTGTCACCGCGACCGCGGCACGGTTGCACATCAGTGAGCGCCGCCTGCACGCCCTGTTCACCGACGGCACCGGCTTGTCCCCCAAGCATTTCGCACGCATCGACCGCGTTCGCACCGTGCTCGCGGCCGATGCGGGCCGTTGGGCGGACATCGCCGCGACGGTCGGCTACTACGACCAGTCCCATATGACGGCCGAGTTCCGTCACTTCATGGGTGTCCCACCGGCCGCGTTCACCGCGGGGCGGCGCCCCGCCGCGACTTTGTGCACTGCCTGAGTTCCAAGACTGGCAAAGGCACAGGTCTCCCGGTGTGATCACAGAGCGTCGCAACCCCGTGATCACCAGACCCTGTGCTTCTTCTCCCGAGGTGTCCCATCGCGCCTATCTGCGCGACCCCTTATAGGGCGGTATGGGAGCGCATAGGGGTTTTGTCGTTACCTGAACGTGTGGCGGTGCGGTATTCCGGCCGGTCGGCGGCCGTGGGCTTGTTGGGCTGGGCATCGTGAGCGAGCGCAAGCCCTGCAAGACCGACGTGAGCGACGAGCAGTGGGCGCTGGTCGAGCCTGTGATCGCAGCGCGGAAGGCCGCGCATCCCTCGGTCGGCGGCCATCGGGGCCGGTACGAGACGCGGGAGATCGTCAACGCGCTGCTCTACCAGGGCCGTTCAGGCTGTCAGTGGGACCTGCTCCCGCACGACTTTCCGCCGCCCGGCGCGGTGAAGTACTACTTCCGTCGCCCCGGCCGACGAACTGATCCCGGCACTCTTGAATCAGGCACTCCAGATCAGCGACACCATGAGCGAGGCCGAGCGCCACACGGCCGGGGGAACAATGGCCGACGACCGCGGAGTGCAGGCGTCGGTGCTGATCCATATGGCTCTGCGTGCGTGGGCCGACGACAACGCCCCGTGATGTCGAGGACCACCAGCGGGAGGATCATCTCCTCCACCGGAATCAGGTCCAGGGTGCGCCCGCCGGCCACGAAGTGCGAGGGCGGGTCGACATGGGTGCCCCACTGGCCCACCAACGTGTGGCGGTGCATGGTGAATCCGTCGCCGCGTTCGGTGTCGAAGAGGGTCTCGCGGCCTTCGTCGGGGAAGCCCGCGAAGTGCGGCTGGCCGGGGTGGAAGGCGTGGGTGAGGTCCGTACGGACGGTCTTGGCTGCCAGTTCGCGGTACGCAGCCCACAACCCGGGCTCAGGGAGCCCGGGTTGTGGGTCGGGAGCGGAAGGAGTCATCGTGCGGGTGCTATCACGGCGGGTGCGGATCCGGGCTCCTCAACGGCCGGCGCCGGCTTCAGGGCGCCCTTGCGGCGGGTCAGGCCGACGCCGACGAGGACGACGACCATGCCGGTCGCGACCCGGAGGCCGACGCTCTCACCCAGGAAGACCGCGCCGAGCGCCACGGAGACCACGGGCAGCAGGTAGCCGACCACGGCGGCCTGGGTGGCGCCCTCGGCCGCGATGATCCGGTAGGTGAGGTGGAAGGTGACGCCGGTGCTGAAGACCCCGAGGACCAGTACCGCGACCAGGGCCGTCGTGCTGAGGTGGATCGCGTCCAGGCCGCCGACCGGCACGGCCATGGCGGTCAGCCCGGTCGCCGCGACCAGCTGGGCGGCGGAGAGGGAGAGGGTCGGGATGCCCCGGCCGACCAGGGTGCGGCCCATGTAGACGAAGGCGACGGCGTAGCTGGCCGCGGCGCCGAGGATCGCGAGGGCGCCCCAGCCGAGCGAGCCCGACCGCTCCCAGGGCGCGAAGATGACCACGACCCCGCCGAAGCCGAGCAGCAGCCCGGTCAGCCGGACCGGGCGCAGACCGCGCTCGGTGCCCAGGGCGAGCCCGAGGGCGAGGGAGAAGAACGGGGTCGTCGCGTTCAGTACGCCGGCCAGGCCCGAGTCGACGGTCTGCTGGCCGATGCTGAAGAGGGCGAACGGCAGGGCGTTGCAGAAGAAGGCGGCGATGACGATGTGCCGCCAGACCGTGCGGCCGGTCGGCAGGCGCCGCCCGGTGGCGTACAGCGCGCCGGTGAGCACGACTGCACCCAGCACACAGCGGGCGAGTGTGACCTGGAGTGGGGACAGCCCCCGTAGCGCCAGTTCGATCCACAGGAAGGTCGATCCCCACAGCAGGGCGAGCACGGCCACTCGTGCCGCACCCCTCGGACTCTGTGTGCTGCCACTGTTCACGATGGTGTCTCCGTCTCCGTATCCGTATCCGTATCCGTGTCTGGATCTGTGTCTGGTCCGTGGCTGGCTCGGTCCGGCATCACTGTGATGAAGGTGCCCCAGCCAAGCTTTGAGGACAAGCAAATGGTTCTACACCTTTTGTTAAGCTGTACTGCATGCTTGATGTGAGGCGCCTCCAGGTCCTGCGCGCGGTGGTCACCAGCGGCACGGTGACGGCTGCCGCGGCCCATCTCGGTTACACCCCTTCCGCCGTCAGCCAGCAGGTGGCGGCTCTGGAGAAACAGGCGGGTACGGCGCTCCTGGAGCGGGTCGGCCGGGGGGTCAGGCCCACCGCTGCGGGTCTGCTGCTCACCGAGCACGCGGGTCTGATCAGCGCGGCCGTCTCCCAGGCGGAGACGGCCCTGGCAGATCTGCGGGCCGGGCGGACCGGCCGCCTCTCGGTCCGCTACTTCGCCACGGCGGGCTCCACGCTGGTCGCGCCCGCGCTGGCCCGGCTCCGGCTCGAACACCCCGGCGTACGGATCGACCTCGAACTCGCCGACCCCGAGGACCCGTTCCACGAGGTGGTCAAGGGGCGGGCCGACCTGGCCGTGGTCGTACAGGCCCGGGACAGGACCGGCGACGGCTCCATCCGTCTCGTCCATCTCCTGGACGACCCGTACGCCGCTGTACTGCCCGCCGACCACCCGCTCGCCGAGCGGCAGGTGATCAACCTGAACGAGCTCGCCGGCGAACAGTGGGTGGGCAGCGAGCCGCCAGGACCCTGTCTCGAACCGGTGCTCGACTCCTGTGCGGCGGCGGGCTTCAGCCCCGACTTCGTCATCCAGACCGAGGACTACGCGACCGCGCAGGGCTTCGTGGCGGCCGGCCTCGGCATCGGTCTGATGCCTCGGCTGGGGCTGCGTACCCCGCACCCGGGCGTGGTCGTGCGCGAGGTCCGCAATCCCGAGCCGGTGCGCGTCATCTCCGCCGCGGCCCGCCGCACCGCACCGGAGCAACCCGCGCTGCGCGGCCTGGTGGACGCACTGCGGGAGGCGGCCGGCACGGTCGGCACAGGTGCCGCAGCCAGCACGTAGCGACTAGGGATATTTTCGGCTCACGGATGCGAGGCCAGGCCGGCCAGGCGGGCCGGTCGATAGCTCGACCACACCGGCCCCACATCTGGCCCGGCCTCGTTCCGGTAAGCCACGGCTGCGCGCTTCGCCGACGATGAATCGGTCGCGGGTCTGACGGCCGCCGCCCTGGCCGACCGGCCCGCGCCGGCGGGTGCCTCAAGACGCACAAACAGGCCCCGACTCTCACGTCGGCTCACGTTGATCACCAAGCTGAGCACCCGAGTGGCCCACTGGCGGTGTACTGCGGCGAGCCGAAGGGGGCAGGAGACGGGAGGCGTGCCATGGGCGGGTTGGGGCACATCCTTGCCGGACGCATCTGCGCTCCTCCGGCGTGTCTACACTTCCGCCCATGATCCCCTTGGACGACCCGCGCTGGCCCGAACTCGACCACCGGGGTTGGTCGAAGGGGAAGGGCACGCAGGACGCGCCCTTCGTCCCCGACGAGTTGCGGTACCTGGTGGACCACCCCACGGATGGCGAGCGCTTCAACGATCTGTGGCCGTACCTGTGTTCCGAGGGAACCGCCTGGCCGGCTGCCTACGCCGCGGTGCCTCACCTCGTCACCCTCGCGCGGGGTCTGCCGCCGGCCGAGCGTGACGATTACCTCTACGTTGTCGGCCTCGTGGTCATGTGCTCCGGCGAACGTGGAGAGACTTCGGCCGACCTGCCCGACGACATCGCGGACGCCTACCGTCACGCCCTCCCCGAGGCCCTGACCCTCCTGGCAGAGACGCTGGCCACGGCTGAGCACGACCAGATCGCGACCCGCGACCTCCTCGCCGCCACGGCGGCTCTCAAGGGCCACTCCGGGTACGCCGAGATACTCAACGAGCTCGACGTCTACGCCGAGTGCCAGTCCTGCGGTGAACCCATGCTCGAACTCCCGGAGTAGCCACGCACGGCGAGGAAGCCGCCCGCGCAACAGGTGCGGTGCTGAGGTCTGTTCGCGCCGACCTCTAGACATCCGATCTATTTTCCGGCAACGATGATCGCGCCCCGCGACGGAAGTCGATGTGGCTGTTGTCCTCCGTGAAAGAGCCGATGAATGGGCCGGGAGACTTACTGTGATCAACGAGTTCGAACCGCAGCGACGAAGCATCCTCAAGTTCGGCGGTGCCTTCGCCCTCGTACCTCTGATCACTCAGCTGTCCGGCGGAGCCCCCGCGGGACAGGCCGTCGCCGCCGGGACCGACGCGCCGGCGGCCGTCCGGTGGCCGACGCTGTCGCGCAAGGCGCTCAAGTACTCCGTACCCGCCGTGGAATGGCAGTCGCAGGCTCTGCCGATCGGCAACGGCCGACTCGGCGCCATGCTCTTCGCCGATCCCTACGCGGAGCGCATCCAGTTCAACGAACAGAGCCTGTGGGGCGGGGTCAACAACTACGACAACGCTCTCGCGGGCAAGCCGGACAGCGATTTCGACACCGGCATGACCGGCTTCGGCTCGTACCGGACCTTCGGTGATGTCGTCGTCACCTTCGACAGGGGTGCAAGCCCGAAGGTCACGGCTCCCGGGGGACCGTACAACAGCTCCTCGGCGGAGGGTGTCGACAAGTCGTACGACGGTGAATCGAGCACCAAGTGGTGCATCGACAGGCCCGGTTCGACGGTGCGGTGGCAGGTCGAACTCCCCGAACCCGTCACGGTCGGGTCCTACCGTCTGACGAGCGCCAACGACGTGCCGCAGCGAGACCCGCAGGAGTGGATATTCGCCGGTTCCGCCGACGGCGCCACCTGGACCACGCTGGACAGCCGCACTCTGACGACGCCCTTCGAAAGCCGTTTCCAGACGAAGGACTTCACCTTTGCCAACACTGTGGCCTACCGCTTCTACCGATTCGACTTCGCGCCCAAGGCAGGCGTCAGCCACTTCCAGGTGGGCGAAATCGGGCTGTCCGGCGTCGACTTCGGCGGGGGCGGTTCGATGTACCTGTCGTCGCCGAGCGGGCACTCCGAGGGGTCCGGTGGCGGGACCGGGTCCCAGGCCACGGGCATCTCGAGTTCGGTGGACCGTGATCCGGCCACGGTCTGGCGGGTCGACGCCGCCGCACCGACGGTCGTCTGGCAGGCCGATCTGCCCCGCGCGGCGGCCGTCACCTCGTACGCGCTGACGGCCGCCCCGGACCGTCCGCAGGACGACCCTGGGCGATGGGTGCTGGAGGCGTCGCAGGACGGGCGTGCCTGGACGACCCTCGACACGCAGAACCCGGGGGCGCCCTTCGCCGATCGCGGCCGGACCCGGACCTTCCCGGTGACCAACAGCACGGCCTACCGCGCCTACCGCCTCACCCTGACCCCCGCCGCGTCCGCCACCGGCTTCCAGATCGCGGAGATCGCGCTGGAAGGCAGGGGCTTCGACACGCGTACGCAGCGGACGGTCGTCGACTACCAGCGCTCCCTCGACTTCATGCAGGGCGTCCACACCACCCGCTTCGGCGCACCGGGACGGCGCGTCCTGCGCGAGGCCTTCGCCAGCCGGTCGGCGGACGTCATGGTCTTCCGGTACACGTCGGACGACGCCCAGGGACTCTCCGGCGCGATCTCGCTGACGTCCGGACAGGACCAGGCCCCGACGAGCGTCGACGCCGGCACCGGGCGGATCGCCTTCAGCGGTGTCATGGGCAACGGACTCAAGCACGCGTGCACCGTCCAGGCCGTGCACACCGACGGAGACCTCAGCGCCGAGGGGTCGGAACTCCGGTTCAGCGGCTGTACGACCCTGACCCTGTTCCTCGACGCCCGCACCGACTACAAGCTCGACGCCGCCGCCGGGTGGCGCGGACCCGATCCGCAAGCGGGGATCGCCACGGCGCTCGGCAAAGCGGCCTCCCAGCCGTACGACCAGCTGCGCGAGAAGCACACCGCGGAGATACGCGCCCTCATGAACCGTGTCTCGGTGGCCTGGGGCACCTCTGACGCCGCAGTCGTCGCGTTGCCGACCGATGTCCGGCTGGCGCGTTACGCGGCGGGCGGTCAGGACCCGACACTAGAGCAGACGATGTTCGACTACGGCCGCTACCTGCTGATCAGTTCCTCCCGCCCGAACGGCCTGCCCGCCAACCTCCAGGGCCTGTGGAACGACAGCAACCAGCCGGCCTGGGCCTCCGACTACCACACCAACATCAATGTCCAGATGAACTACTGGGGCGCCGAGACGACGAACTTGACGGAGAGCCATGAGGCGCTCGTCAAGTTCATCGAGCAGGTGGCGGTGCCCAGCCGCGTGGCGACCCGCAACGCCTTCGGCGACGACACGCGCGGCTGGACCGCCCGTACCAGCCAGAGCATCTTCGGCGGCAACTCGTGGGAGTGGAACACCGTCGCGAGCGCCTGGTACGCGCAACACCTGTACGAGCACTGGGCGTTCACCCAGGACGTGGGCTATCTCCGTACCGTCGCCTACCCGATGATCAAGGAGATCTGCGAGTTCTGGGAGGACCAGCTCAAGGAGCGCGCGGACGGCCTCCTCGTCGCACCGGACGGCTGGTCCCCCGAGCACGGGCCGCGCGAGGACGGCGTCATGTACGACCAGCAGATCATCTGGGACCTGTTCCAGAACTACCTCGACTGCGAGGCGGCGCTCAAGGCGGACCCCGCCTACCGGGCCAAGGTCACGGACATGCAGGCCCGCCTCGCGCCGAACAAGATCGGCAAGTGGGGTCAGCTGCAGGAGTGGCAGGAGGACAGGGACAGTCCCACGGATATCCACCGTCACACCTCCCACCTCTTCGCGGTCTACCCGGGTCGCCAGATCACCCCGAATACACCCGACTTCGCGGCTGCCGCCCTCGTCTCGTTGAAGGCGCGGTGCGGCGAGAAGGAAGGCGTCCCGTTCACGGCAGCAACGGTTTCGGGAGACAGCCGCCGCTCGTGGACCTGGCCCTGGCGGGCGGCCCTCTTCGCGCGGCTCGGCGACGGGCAGCGCGCCCAGATCATGCTGCGCGGCCTGCTGACGTACAACACGTTGCCCAACATGTTCGGCAACCACCCGCCCTTCCAGATGGACGGCAACTTCGGCATCACGGGCGCCGTGGCGGAGATGCTCCTGCAGAGCCACGACGGCGTCATTCATCTCCTGCCCGCCCTGCCGGACGGCTGGAAGGCCAAGGGCTCCTTCACCGGCCTGCGCGCCCGTGGCGGCTACGAGGTCGACTGTGAGTGGCGGGACGGGAAGGTCGCGTCCTACAGGATCCTGGCCGACCGGGCACGGAACCGGGGGAACGTCACCGTGCGGGTGAACGGTGTCGACACGAAGGTCAAGCCGCTCAAGCCCTGACGGCGGCACCGCCGACTGCCCTGTTGCCGTGACCGGCTCGGCCGGCCGCCCAACCCTGCCGCCGCCCCAACTCGGCGCCCTCCAGCGGCAGGAGAAACCAGGAGCCGTGGTCGTCGCCAACCGGAGTTCGTCCCAGCCTCGTGAGGGTCCCGTCCCGGGTCCTGGCCAAGGGTTTCCCTCGGAGACGCCAAGAACAGTTCAACACTTGATCATGATTGACCAACAATCGTCCATGATTCAGCAAGCCGAACGGAAAGGCATCGAGCCGGACGTACGTTCCCCTCCGTGATCTCTGACCCAACACCCCACAGAGCCGTCCGCCCGCAGCGGACGACCTCCGTCGCCCCGATCTCCGGTGCGACACCCCGCGCCCGGCGCTCCGTCCTCCGCGCCGCGCTCACCGGGACCGCCGTCATCGGCGCCGGCCTGGCCGTCGGCGCCGAACCCGCGGTCGCCGAACCTCCCACCGCCGCCCCGCGCAAGCGGCCCACCACTGCCGAGGAGGCCCTGCGGGAACTGTCGGCGGGCAACCACCGCTGGCGCACCTTCCGCGAACGCCATCCCGACGAGTCCCCCGCCGTCCGGCAGTCGCTGACCACCAGCCAGCACCCCTTCGCCCTCGTGCTCGGCTGCATCGACTCCCGGGTGCCTCCGGAGCTGGTCTTCGACCAGGGCCTCGGCGATCTGATGACCATACGCAGCGCCGGCCAGGTCCTCGACGAGGCCGTGCTCGGCAGCCTCGCGTACGGGGTGCTCGAACTGGGGATCCCGTTGCTCATGGTGCTCGGCCACCAGTCCTGCGGGGCCGTGAAGGCCACGGTCCAGGCGGACGAGTCGGGCGAGGAACTGCCCGCCCACATCCAGTACCTGGCCGATCAGATCAGCCCGGCGATCGATCACGGCAAACAGGGTGACGCGCGCATCGACGCGACGATCGACGCCAACATCCGGCTCATCCGGTCCCGGCTCGCGGCAGAACCCGATCTCGCCGCCAAGGTGAACTCGGGCGCGCTGGCCATCGTCGGCGCCCGCTACGAGCTGACCACCCAGCGAGTGCACCGCCTCAGCTGAACGTCGTACCAGCAGGAGGCGACCGCGGCGGACTGCCACCGCGGTCGCCTCCTCGGTGTCCCGGACCACGGTGTCACCTGACGATCACCGGCCACGAAGCCGTGCGACCGGATCCTGGGAACAGCCGCGGCCCCGCCCAGCGTTGCCGCGAGCATGACGACGAACACGCCGCTGCCCGAGGTGCTGCGATACACCGCCTTCTCCAGCGCCCCCGACGGTGGAAACCCCGCCGGTGTCGTCCTTGACGCCACCGGCCTGGACGACAGCGACATGCTGGCCATCGCCGCCGACCTCGGCTACTCGGAGTCGGCGTTCCTGACCGCGCCCCCGGCGGGTCTTGGCGGCGAGGAAGGACGGGCGTACAGCATCCGCTACTTCAGCCCCAAGGCCGAGGTGCCGTTCTGCGGGCACGCCACGGTCGCGACGGCCGTCGCACTCGCCGAGCGAACAGGCCCCGGGGAGTTGATGTTCGCGACGCGGGCCGGCACCGTGCCGGTGGTCGTGGCCGAAGAGGACGGGACGCTCCGGGCCACGCTCACCAGCGTCGAGCCGCGGATCGAGGAGATCGCTGACACGGACCTCGCGGAGGCGCTCGCCGCGCTCGGCTGGCCGGCCGCCGATCTCGACCCGGCCTTCCCGCCTCGTATCGCCTTCGCCGGCGCCCGCCATCTCGTTCTCGCGGCGGCGACACGCGCCCGACTCGCGGATCTCGCGTACGACTTCGCTCGCCTCGAAGCCCTGATGCACCGCTTGGACCTGACCACGGTCCAGCTGGTGTGGCGGGAGTCGGCCACCGTCTTCCACGCCCGTGACCCGTTCCCCGTCGGCGGCGTCGTCGAGGACCCGGCGACCGGCGCCGCGGCCGCCGCGTTCGGTGCGTACGCCCGTGAGCTCGGCCTGGTACCCGAGGACGCCGTCCTCACTCTGCACCAGGGCGAGGACCTGGGCCGCCCCGGCGAACTCACGGTGACGCTGCGCGCGGGCGATCGGCGCGTCCGGGTCACGGGCGCGGGAACACGCATCGGCTAGGGCGTCAGCCCTGCGGCACACACCCGATGGGCCGCTACGAGGCCCACGGCATGCGGGCCCGCGCACGTCCAGATCGTCACCCTCCGCATACGCCGAGGGTGACGTGGACGAACCGTCCGGCGCGGGTCACGGCTTGCGGGCGAGCCCGCCGTGTTCGCCGATGACCTGAGGCGCCGGGGCGGTGGCGTCCGGCCGCCAGAGCGGGACGGAGACGACACCGGGGTCGAGTAGCTCCAGGCCGTCGAAGTAGGACGTGATCTCGTCGACGGTGCGCAGGTTGTAGGGGACGGCGCCGCTCTCGTTGTACGCGTTCTGCGCCTGCTCGAAGACGGGGTCTATGCCCGCCGAACCGTCGTTGATGGAGAGGTAACTGCCGGACGGCAGCGCACCCATCAGGTCGGTGACGATCGAACGGGCCTGCTCGTGGGTGGCCACGTGCCCGAGGATGTTACTGAGGATCAGTGCGGTCGGCCGGGACAGGTCGAGCGTCTGCGCGGCGGCCTTGAGGATGCGGTCGGTGTCCATGACATTGGCGTCGACATACGCGGTCGCCCCCTCCGGCGTGGAGTAGAGCAGGGCGCGCGCATGGGCGAGGACCATCGGGTCGTTGTCGACGTAGGCGATCCGGGCCTCGGGGGCGATGCGCTGGGCGACCTGGTGGGTGTTGTCGGCGGTCGGCAGACCGGTCCCGACGTCCAGGAACTGCCGGATGCCCGCCTCGGCGACCAGATAGGTGATGTTGCGGGCCAGGAAGGCACGGCTGCTGCGGGCGATCGTGACAATGCCGGGGAAGACGTCCGTGTAGGCGTCGCCGGCCGCCTCGTCGACGGGGTAGTTGTCCTTCCCGCCCAGCCAGTAGTTCCAGATGCGCGCCGAGTGCGGCACCGACGTGTCGATCTTCTGGTGTACGGCCGGTTCGGGCGTGGTGCTCTTCTCGGTCATGGGCGGCGTTCCGTTCTTCGGCATGGCAGGGCATGGGCCATGAGCAGGGGCAAGACGAGGATGGTTCAACGCACAACCTATGTCCCAATGGCCTGAGTGTGTACGACAGTTGGGTAGGGCCGGTCCGGCAACCGGCAGTCCGCCCCCCTGCGACCGCTACGACTTCCCGGCGCGCGTATATGTCACGTCGAAGTCGGGCATCCAGAGTTCGCCGTCACGGGACCGCTCCCAGCCACCGCTGATCGTGTCGCCTGCGTCGTCGGAGGTGGCGGTGAACCGCTGATGGAAACCGGGCGCAGCGCGCCACTGCGTCCATACGCCCTCACTCATGCGTGTCCGGTACGTGCGCGCGACACCGCGGCCATCGGCGTACAGCGTGGTGAACTCTCCCTCCGTTTCGTCGTAGCCGGTCACGGTCACCGTGGGGAACGGCGCACCGGCCGCCCACTCGGCAGGCAGCACCGACTCAGGCCCCAGGTCTGCTCGTTGGACGAGGAAGGCTCCGCCCTCCAGCCACGCGAACTCCGTCCGGACCGGCCCGGCGCTGTGGCCGGCGGCCCACATGTCCCACTCGCCTACGAGCACGTCCAGCTGTCGCAGCGCGCTGTGGGGTGTCGGTTGCCGCATCAGGCTCTCCTCTTCTGGGCGGGACATCGCCTCCGAGTGATGACCGAGGACACTCCCCGGACTCATCGGTCGCCGCCTCGTGTGAGGATGCGGCAATGGCATGGGCGAGGAAACGCGGGCGGCAAACGGTCGGGCTCATGGCCGTGGCGAGTACGGCGCTGGCGCTGACCGCCTGCGGCCCTGGCGGCTCCGACAACGCGGGCAACGGGGACGCCGGGGACCGCGAGGCGCAGTACAAGCGTGTCATCGAAGACCCTCACCCGCGTCCCGCCGACGTCATCGAGGCGGCCGGCGCACCCACCGGCGTGGTCCGCGCGGCCGACGGCTCACTGCTTCTGACGTACGACGCCGGCAACGTCGAGGACGACGAGGGGCCGGCCGCCACCGCCTGGCGCATCGTCGGCCCCGACGGCCGTACGGTCGCCGAGCACGCGGAACACGCGGACGCGGAGGCGGTGCGGCCCGCGTTCAAGGGGGTGCGCGGGGGCTTCGTGCGGGTGCCTTCGGGGGAGGGGACCGAGAGGGCGTACGCCCTCGACGTACGCGGCAAGCGGCACGAGATCGTCATCACCGGGACCCCGTCGCGGACCCGCCCCGGTGACATCCTCCTCACCGACCTGGAGCCGCCCCTCGTCTACCGCCCCGCCACGCGCACCGCGGCGCCCCCGGCCGGAGTCCCGGACGACGCCGTCCGCCTCGTGGTCGACGAACGGGGCACGGTCTGGAGCCTGGACCAGCCTCTGACCGAGGACCCCAACCGCGTCGTACGGCAGCGCGACGGTCGTACCCTCGGCGCCACGACCGTCCCGAAGTCGTACACGGGGGGACTCCTCGTCGCGCGGGCCGGCACCGCGGCGCTGTCCCTCACCCAGGACGTGGGCGTGCGCGGCCTGCTGGTGACGACGGACGACGGCGCGCACTGGCAGGCGGTCCTCGACGGCGGTATTCCCTGGACGGACCTGAAGCATGGCTCGGAGTTACTGGTCCTGGAGTTGCTCGCGGACGGGCGGCTGCTCGTCGGCGAGCAAGGCGGCCGCTACTGGCTCGCCGACGACCGCACCAACAGCGCCTTCCACGAACTCAGGACGCCGGCGGCATTCACCTCGCTCACCGTCGAGGGCACGACGCTCTACGGCATCGCGGACGCGACGACGGCGACCTACGACCTGGCGAAGGGCGAAGGGCTATGGGTCTCTCGCGACGACGGACGTGAGTGGCGGCGCCACGAGCAGCGCGGATAGCGGCGGCCGCCTGGCCGTGCTTGTGCAGTGGTTCGCCGACGACGGCGGTCATGACGAGAGCCGCGTCAAGGAGGGCGCGCACCTCCTGATGGAGTGGACGAAGGAGTGCATGGCCGCCCACGGCTGGTACTTGCAGGGCACCCCGCCCGACCAGCCCTGAGTCGTCATCGGCAGAAGCTGCCGGTTGCGTAGTGCCGCCGCGTCGTACGAGCAGCGCGGCCGCCGGGTCGAACCACTGAGGACTGGGTGCCAGATCATAGGGTCCTGACGTAAAAGGGTGTTTTCGCAGGTCAGGACGCTTGTGACGCCTGCGCTCTCTAGTAGTGGGACAGCCTGTTGTCTGCGTCGGTCCCGCACACCCCGCACACACCGTGCCCCGGAGGGCAGTCGCGAGACGCTTCGCTCAGTGACTCCCCGCGGTGCGTTTCCCTCCGTACGCCCTCCCACTGGTCGGCAAAGTGCGTCGCTCCCTCCCCGAGCCCACGAAAGCACGCCACGACGCCACCGGAGCCGACGAAGTACCCGCCACGTATGCCTCCATCCGCCCCACCGACCCCAGCCACGCCGCCCCTTACACGCAGTGGACGGCAACGGCCGCCCGCTGGCCGTCATAGTCACCCCAGGCCAAGTCCACGAGGCGCAGGCCCTCCCCCCTCTTGCTGGGCGACATCCGAGTCTCGCGACTCGGCCGCGGCAGGCCGCGTACCACCGGACACACTGCTCGCAGATAAGGCGCACTCCTCCAAGCAGGTCCGCGCAGACCTCGCGCCTCGTCCTGGCCATGCCGTCGAAAGTCGGCGAGCCACTGCTCGACGGATGCGTACCGTGACGCCGAGTTCTGCTGCTTTGGCCGCCTTCCTGTCTGCCATCGGCACCGACAGGCCGTACGGGCCGGGACCATCGGGGATCACGCGGGCGCGGTCGGAAAACAGCAGTTCCTTCAGTGCCAGGCGCTGCATACGGCCGTGCGAGTCTCTCAGGACCACCTCGTTGCCCGCCGTGGTCGCCGCCAGTTCGACCGCCTCGAACGCCGGGGCGGCGAAAGGGTTGGTGTGCGGGGCCGACGGAACCGGGTAACGTATTTGTCATGTTCTTCCAGACGCCGATTTACGAGTGAGAGTGTGATGGGCGCCTGCTGACATCCTTCAACGTCGCCGCCCGTCCCCCTCCGATGAACCCGTAGATCACTTCACATCATTACCGGGAGAACCCGTGACCGTGAGCAAGAACATCAACAACCCCGTGGGCATGGGCGGCGGTCAGCGCAAGAAGCAGTCCCGCGCCGAACGGCAGAACAACGGTCCGCACCGCAACCTCGACCGCCAGGGTGCAGCCGACCGGAAGGCAGAACTCGTGCGCAAGATGCGCGAGAAGACGGGCGCAGCTGAGGGCCCCGAGCAGGCGGGCGACAACACCGCACAGAGCTGACGCACCGCCGCCGCAGTGCGGCACCGCACAGGGCAGGGCCCGGACCGCGACGCGCGGTCCGGACCCTCGTTGGTGCCCTGGACGATGAGGATTCGTGTCACGCGGCCAACCACATGGGTGCTGGCTGGTGCTGCCGGTGACGTGACGTGAGGGGGGTGGGAAGGCTGACACGGCGTTGTGGAGTGGAGGTCAGTCCCGGAGCAGCGCACAAACGAAGTTCTCCTCGACCTCGCGCAGTTTTTTCAGTAGGCGCGGCTTTGTCGCTTCGTTCACCTGTGTGGTGAGGGAGAAGGTCAGTGACCGTTCTCCGTCAGGTGTTGCGGCGATGAGCTGGGTGTAGCCGGGTGTGTTTCCGGTATGGCCGAGGACCACTCCACATCGGGTGGTGTAGCGGAAGATCGCTGCTCCTGCTTTGTTCTTGCCCGGGCCCGCCGGTTCCGAGGCGCCGTCGACCCACCGGCGCTGCTCGCGCAGTGTCGCCCGGGAGATCAGCGCGCCGCCCGCGTATCCGCGGATGAACCTGGTCATGTCCCTGGGAGTGGAGACGATTCCACCCGATGCCCATACCCCCGAGGCGCCGATCAGCTCGCTGATGTCCTGCGGTGCGGCCGGCGGCTGGACCGGGACGTCGTAGCCGTGCATGTACGGTTCCGGCAGCTCGAAGCCCTGCGGGAGGCTCGTCTCGTGCAGGCGGAGCGGACGGTAGACCAACCGCCGCAGCAGCTCCTCGTAGCGTTTGCCGGTCGCCGCCTCGGCCATCAGGGCCACGGCGATGTTGTCCGAGTTGGAGTACTGGTACCGCGAACCGGGGCGGAACATCAGGGGCTCGTCGGCGACGAAGTCGAGCAGCCGCCGGGAGTCGAAGGTGTGATGCGGATCGGCCGTGAGGATCCTGAGGAATTCCGGACTCCGGCTGAAGTCCGGCAGGCCGCTGGTGTGGGTCAGGAGCTGACGCAGGGTCACAGAGTGCCAGGCCGAGGGGAGCGCGGGCAGCCGTCGGCCGATGGTGTCCTCGAGTGCGAGCGTGTCCCGGTCCACGAGCCGCAGTGCTACGGCGCCGCTGAACGCCTTTGCTGTACTGGCGATACGCATGTGGTCGCTCTGTTCGACCGGCCTGCCGGTGTCGAGGTCGGCGACTCCGGCCCGCAGGATCCGGCGTGACTCCCCTCGCTGGAGCACGGCGATGACGCCGGGCGGACCGCCCGGCGCGCGGACCAGCTGTTCGAGCTGCTTCTGTAGCGCGCGGTCCGCGGCGGAGCCGGGAGTGTCGGCTCCGGCGGGTGCGGAGACCAGGGCAGCCAGGCAGGCGCCGGCCAGCACGGCGCTGACCGGCAGATGCAGGCGGGGGAGACGGGGCAGCGGCATGCGATCTCCGTACGTTGTTGGACGGTCCAGGAGGACCGGACGTGGCTGATGGGGTCCTGCCTCGGCCATCAGGGGAGTCCGGGCACGCCCAGCATCGGCCGTGCCGCACCCGGCTGCCCGTGCCGCTGCTGCATTCGGCCGAGCGGGTCGTTCGGACGGCCGCGCGCCTCGGGGTGGGGTGCCGTCTACGGGAGCGATGGGTTTCGGGTGTGTTCTTTCGGTGTCGGCGGTGTCGGCGGTGTGTGCTGAGTCGTGACGGCCCGCGGGCGGGGAGGGGCGTGGGCTGCTGGGAAGGGCCCCGTGAGGTGGGGCGCTGACGGGATTCGCCGGTCAGGGCCTGTACGGGTGGCGGCAGAGATCGTTTCTCGCGCTGTGCCGCCGGATTTCCCGTGATACCCGTCAGTCGCCCCGCAGGTTGCCGCTGGCCGCCGGTAGCGTGACCCTCGTGATGGTGGGCACCGAAGAAACCCGGATGGTCGTGCTGCGCGGCAACAGCGCGTCGGGGAAGTCGTCCGTCGCAGCGGGCATCCGCGAGTGCTTCGGCCGCGGCCTGGCTGTCGTCGGCCAGGACAACCTGCGTCGGATCGTCCTGCGCGAGCGGGACCGGCCGGGTGCCGCGAACATCGGCCTGATCGACCTGACCGCCCGCTACGCCCTGGACGCCGGATACCACGTAGTGGTCGAAGGGATTCTGTACGCCGACCACTACGGCGACATGCTCACCCAACTGCTCGCCGACCACCGTGGCCCGAGCCACTTCTACTACCTGCACGTTCCGTTCGAACAGACCCTCGCCCGTCACGCCGCCAAACCGATCGCGAACGAGGTCAGCGAGCCGCAGCTGCGGGAGTGGTACCGGGAGCTCGATCTCCTGTCCGGCGGCACCGAGACCGTCGTCGGCGCCGACAGCACCCTGCAGGAGACCATCGACCGCATCATGCTCGACACCGGCCTGACCGGCCTTCCCGCACTCGATCGTTGAGCGTCCCCGCCCGGCACGGACGAGGGCGGCGGGAAGTCGGGCGGTTGGCTACATCGTAAGTAGGGGCGCTGGTCCACTTTCCGTGGAGGGCTCACCGACGGTGATGTCAGCGGCCTGTGGTGAGATGGCCGCGCTCTGTCGGCCGCCCGGTGGGAGAACCTTCCAATGTCTGTGTACCCGTCGCTGACCCGTGCTCTGGCGGAGGCTTTGGTCGATGTCCTCTGGTTCGTCGAGGGGTGCGAGGACGAGCAGGTGGATCCGGATGACGCGGTCAAGGTCTTGGAGGGTTTCGCCCATCTGGTGACTCAGCTGTCGAGTGATCAGCGAAGCGAGTTCGTCGACCTACTCGGTTCGATGGCTGCAGAGGAGGCCGATTCTTCGCGCCGCGAGTTCCTGGAGGGCTTCTCTGAAGGTTTTGGGCTCGTTGCGGACGACTCCTGACCTGGGATCCATGTGTAGAGCAGGACGCGGTTGCGGAGGAGTTCGAATCCTGCGCGACCGAACGTCTGACGCTCGAGCATCGTGATCCCGTTGACGTGGCCTTCGACGACGCCGGAGTTCCAGGGTTGTGAGAGGCCGGCGATGACGGCGCCATGCTCACCTGGCGCCGACAACTGGGCCTGCGTGCACGGTGGTTCACCGGCGACGAGGTCTACGGCGGGCACGAACTTCGGCGCAGTGCCCGCCGGCTCTGCTTCGACTACGCCCTGTCGGTCCGCACTGATCAGCAGGTCGCCACCCCCGGTGGCCGCTTTTCCGCGACCACCCTTGCCGCACGGCTGCCTGGCGGGCGTCGACGCGGATGCTCACCGGTCACGGCCTGAAGGGCGCCGGGCTCTACGACTGGGCCTGGACCGACATCCAGAGCGACGACGCCCCTGACCCCGAGGACACCGAGGGCGACACATTCATCCTGGTCGTACGCCAACGTCGCTTCACCGGCGGACTTTCCTTCTACCGTCGCCACTCCACCCGCCCCGTCACGCTCGCTGGCCTTGTACACATCGTCTGCACCAGATGGCGGGTCGAAGAGGACTTCCAGCTGGTCTAGGGCGCCAGCGGACTCGACCAGGCTCAGACGACCTGCTGGAACTCCTGGACGTGCTGGAGTCTGATCAGCCGGCCACCGCCGTCCCGGCTGTCACCCGCGCCCGCCCCGCGACCACCACCTTGGCCGACGGCCTCATCCCGGTCAGCGCACGCGAGCTGCTGACCATCGATCAAGCCTCGCCAACCCTGGCACGGCCTGGTCGACGCCGACTCGCCACGGTGGCATGAGGCGACTGGTTCAGCAACCAGCGCGTCCACACGCAGATCGGAGGTATGCCGCCCCACGAGCACGGAGACCACCTATTACGCTCGATGACCAGCCCCAAACCGGCGGCTGGAGTCAACGTAGAGCCTCCATGGGCGTCGGGGCGGTTCACGGTCTGCAGATCTCAGCCGGGGAGTTTGTTGCTCTTGCGGATCTGTCCGTCGAAGACTGCGGTGGGAAGGATGCGGTGCGCTGTGCTGACGAGCCGGGCTTGTCGGCCGGCGG
>NZ_JBIRRV010000034.1:0-46506 GCF_044333925.1 Streptomyces sp. NPDC020898 | reverse complement strand
GCGACTCCGAAGGGCCAAAACCTTCATCTCCCGCACAGCATCATTTCCAGAAGCTGCCCTACAACCAACTCCCTTTCATGTTCAGGACACACCAACCCCTGCTACCTCAGCACCGACAGTGGCCTCAGCCGGCTCTCTCTCCTCGCCGACGACATCGAGGCGGCCCAACTGGATTCCGGGGAGCAGGTGTTGAAGGGGGCGAAGGCCTTGCTCAGTGACCCCAGGGCGGGGGAGCGGGCCGTGCGGTTCGCGCTCACGCGGGCCGCCGAGTCGTTGGCGGACGTCCTGCGGATCGCGGTCAGCCGGGGAGGGCGGATCCCGATGGACCCGGCGGAGTGGTGATACCGGGTTTCCTCGGTCGCGGAGCCGAGCAGAGGTTCCGCTCCGCGACCGAGATTTCCCCCGTTGCGGAATCAACAATGCCTGGGCGCCGCCCTGTTGTCGTTGGCAGCCGGTGCACAGTTACTTGGCGCTGCGTCTACTCGCGTCCTACGGCCCTTTCCGGCAGCGCTTGTTGCCGGTACTCCCTGGGGGACATCCCGTACGTGGCGCGGAACGCCCGGGTGAAGTCGGAGGGGCGCGGGTAGCCCCAGCGGGCCGCGATGGTGTGGATCGGGGTGCCGCTCAACGAACCGTCCGCCAAGTCCCGGTGGGCGTTCTCCACGCGTCGGCGGCGGATCCAGGCCGCGACCGTTTCGCCCCGCGTCTGCTGCTGGAAGATGCGGTGCAGATAGCTGAGCGAGATGTTGTGGGCGGCGGCTATCACCGGCGGTGTCAGCTCCGGGTCGTGAAGGTTGTGGCGGATGAACGCCTGGACGCGTTCCGCCATAGCCCGCCCTCGGGTCTCCGGCGCCAACACGGCCTCCGCGTCCAGCAGTTGGGCGAACCAGGCCGACAGCAGGTCGAGGACGACCGTGCCCAGGCGGGGCGCGTCGGCGGGGGTGAGGGTGGCGGCCTGCCGGTCCAGGCCGACGAGGAACTCCGCCAGCAGGGCACCGATCCCGTCCTGCCCCGGCAGGTTCCGGCCCAGCAACTCCCGTACCCGGTCCGGCGGTAGGGGCAGCAGTGCCTTGGGGAAGTCCACGGCCATCCCCCTGACGACGCAGTCCTCCCGGTCGTCTGCCGTTCTGACGTCGTACGGCTTCGAACTGTCGGCCAGATGCAGGGTGCGTGCGGTGAACGTGCTTTCCCGGCCCGCGTGTTCGAGGTCCAGTCCGCCGTCGGTCAGCAGCGTCAGGTGGAACAGCTCGGGGTCGTCCTGACGCACCATTCTCGGGGTCCGCCGATAGCGTGTCGGCCGGAACGACATCTGGCTCACGATCAGCGGCCCCAGTTCCATCAGCCGCTGCTCCGCCCAGAAGTCGGCGGCGTGGTCACTGATGATTTCGCTGGAGCGCGTCCGGCCGACCAGTTCCCGCCAGTACTCGAACCGGTCTCCCGCAGGCACGTCCTCGCTCCGGAACACGGTCCCGATCATTCCGCCTGCCTCTCCGAATCCACCCCCACCCCACCACCAGCCGCGTCACCACCCTCTGACGGTAACCGAGCACTGTCCGAAACCCGTGCCCCACCCCGGCAACCTTTCCCCCGTCAGCTGCAACCACCAAGTGACCTGCCACCCCCCTCACTTGAACGGATGCCGCCGTGAGCGAGACAACCCGCAGCAAGCCCCGCAGCCCTCGTCGTCACCGTCGCCGCAGGACCGCCCTGTTCGCCGGGGTTCCGCTGGCCCTGACCGCCTCCGGGGCCATGGCCTACGGCGGCGTCTTCGGTGTGTTCGGTCAGGACGCGCAGCCGACAGCGTCCGCCGCCACCGCCGCCGCCTCCGCGCTCGCCGGTGTCACCGACGTCGCCAACGGGTTCGCCTCCGTCAACGCCCTGGGGCAGAACGGGACTTACGGCGGCCGGGACGGTCAGACCGTCACCGTGAAGACGCTCGCCGATCTCGAGAAGTACGCGACCGCGGCCGAGCCGTACATCATCGTCGTCGCCGCGACCATCAACATGAACCCGGTCGGCAAGGAGATCAAGGTCGCCTCCGACAAGACCATCATCGGGGCGGGGACGTCCGGGCACATCGTCGGTGGGGGGTTCTTCCTCGGGACCGGCGTCCACAACGTCATCATCCGGAACCTCACCATCCGGGATGCGTACCAAGGCGTCTGGAACGACAAGGAGAACGACTTCGACGCCATCCAGATGGACGGTGCCCATCACGTCTGGATCGATCACAACGACCTGCGGCACATGGCCGACGGGCTCATCGACAGCCGTAAGGACACGACCTATCTCACCGTGTCCTGGAACAAGCTGAGCCAGGAGAACAAGGCCTTCGGTATCGGCTGGACCGAGAACACCACCGCCGACATCACGATCCACCACAACTGGATCCGCGAGACCGAGCAGCGCAACCCGTCCACCGACAACGTGGCCCATGCGCACCTCTACAACAACTATCTGGAGGACGAGGCCGGGACCACCATCAAGTCCTCGTACGGTAATTACTCGCGCGGCAAGACGAACATGGTGCTGGAGAACTCCTACTTCCAGGGCCTGACCAACCCCGTCGTCCGGGACGCCACCGCCACCGTCGTCCAGCGCGGCAGCGTCTTCTCGGGGACGAGCGGGAAGAACGAGAGCGGGGGTACGGGCGCCGCCTGGAACCCCAAGACGTACTACACCTACACGCTCGACAAGGCCGCGGACGTGCCCGCGCTCCTCAAGTCCGGTGTGGGGCCCCGGAGTTCGGTGGCGAAGGCGACGACCGCCACCACCCCGGGCACCACCGCCGCCGCTGCCACGACCCTCACCGTCGCCGCCGACGGCTCCGGCCAGTACCGGACCGTGCAGGCGGCCGTGAACGCCGTACCAGCGAACAACGCCTCCCGGGTGGTCATCTCCGTCAAGCCGGGCACGTACCGCGAGCTGGTCAAGGTGCCGTCGAACAAGCCGCACGTCACCATCCAGGGCAGCGGTGGCAGCCGCAAGGACACCACGATCGTCTACAACAACGCGTCCGGTACGCCGAAGCCCGGCGGAGGCACGTACGGCACCGGCGGCAGCGCCACCGTCGCCGTCGAGGCGGACAACTTCCAGGCCCGCAACCTGACGATCTCCAACGACTTCGACGAGGCCGCGCACCAGGACATCGCCAACCAGGCGGTCGCCCTGCGCACCTCCGCCGACAAGGTGTTCCTCGACAGCGTCATCATCAGCGGCGACCAGGACACCCTGCTGGTGGACACCGCGTCCAAGGACAAGCTGGGCCGCGTCTACATCACCAACTCCTATGTCGTCGGCAACACCGACTTCATCTTCGGCCGGGCCACGGCCGTGATCGACAAGTCCGTCATCACCCTGAAGAAGCGCTGGAACGGCACCTCGGCCGGCTACGTCACGGCCCCCAGCACCGCCGCGAACCGCAAGGGCATCCTGATCGCCAACTCCACGATCAACGGCGACGTCTCCGACCGCAGCTTCTACCTCGGCCGGCCCTGGCACGCGGGCGGCGACGCGAGCCTCGACCCGCAGACCACGATCCGCAACACCACCCTGAGCGCCGCGATCAGGACCACCCCCTGGACCGACATGAGCGGCTTCTCCTGGAAGGACGACCGCTTCGCCGAGTACCAGAACAAGGGCGCGGGCGCGGGTGCCGCGAGCACCGACCGCCCCATCCTGACCGACGCCCAGGCCGCCGGCCAGGAGGTCGCCGACTGGCTGGGCGACTGGACGCCCACGGCCGGCTGACCGACGTACGAACGGCCAACGTACGGAACGACCCAGAGACCGGCTGGGGAGCGTGTGTCGACACCCCGCTCCCCAGCCGCACCACATTCCCCACGTACAGGGCACAGCAGAGGGCCCGAGGCGACTCGCCTCGGGCCCTCTGTGATGAAACTGCTGCCAGTACCGGCCAGTACCGGCCAGTACCGCTACTGAACGATCGTGATCCGGTTCGTCACCGGCGGCGCGATCGGGGTGGTCGCCGTGGAGTTGGCGGTCAGGTAGTCCGCCAGCGCCGCAAGGTCGTCCCCGCCGACCAGGTCGTTCGTGCCCTGGCCCAGCGTCGGGTAACCGTCGCCGCCGCCCGCGAGGAAGCTGTTCGTCGCGACGCGGTAGGTGGCCGCCGGGTCGATGGCCGCACCGTTCAGCAGGACGGAGCTGACGACGATCCGGTCCGCGCCGGTCTTCGTCATGTCCAGCGTGTACGTCAGGCCCGTCGACGGCAGCAGGATCTTCGGCGCCGCCGCGTTCGAACCGCTCACCTGCTCCTGGAGTACGGAGATCAGCTGGGCGCCGGTGAAGTTCTGCAGGTTCACCGTGTTGGAGAACGGCTGGACCGTGAAGCCCTCGGCGTAGGTGACGACGCCGTCGCCCTCACTGCCCTTCGCCGCGAACGTCAGCCCACCGCGGACCCCGCCCGGGTTCATCAGCGCGAGGTCGGTCTCCGGGTCCAGCTTCTTGCCGTACGCCAGTTGCGCGTCGGCGATGAGGTCACCCATCGGGGACTCGGTGCCGGTGCTCGGGATGTCGGCGGAGATGAAGCCGACCGCGCGGTTGCCGATGGGCGCCGCGAGGGTGTTCCAGCGGGCGATCAGCGCGGTCATGTCCGCGGCCTTGGCGACGGTCCGGGTGACCACGTGGTTCGCGGAGGAGACGGCCGTACGGGCGATGTCACCCGTCCAGCGGTCGTACGTCAGCGTGGTGTCCGTGTAGAGGCGGCCGAAGGACGCGGCCGAGGTGACCGTGCGCGGCTTGCCCGACGGGTCCGGGATCGTGCAGGCGTACGCGGCGTGCGTGTGGCCGGTGACCAGCGCGTCGACCTTCGGGGTGATGTTCTTGGCGATGTCGACGATCGGGCCGGAGAGGCCGGAGCCGCCGCCCGCCGCGTCGCAGTCGTAGTTGTAGGCCGTCGAGGCCGGGAGGCCGCCCTCGTGGATCAGCGCGACGACCGACTTGACGCCCTGGCGCTCCAGCTCCTTGGCGTACTTGTTGATCGTCTCGACCTCGTCCTTGAACTTGAGGCCCTTCACGCCCTCGGCGGAGACGACACCCGGGGTGTCCTCCAGAGTCACGCCGATGAAGCCGATCTTGACGCCGTTCTTCTTCCACACCCAGTAGGGCTTGAGGATCGGCTTCTTGGTCTTCTCGTTGAGCACGTTCGCCGCGAGGTACGGGAAGTCCGCCCCCGAGAACTTCTCGCCCTCGACGTAACAGCCGTCGACCGGGTGGCAGCCGCCGTTCTGCAGGCGGGCCAGTTCCTTGGCGCCCTCGTCGAACTCGTGGTTGCCGACCGCCGTGACGTCCAGCTCAAGGCCGTTCAGCGCCTCGATGGTGGGCTCGTCGTGGAACAGCCCCGAGATCAGCGGGGAGGCGCCGACCATGTCGCCGCCCGCCGCGGTGACCGTGTACGGGTTGCCCTTGCGCGCCTCGCGCAGGTGCGTCGCGAGGTACTCGACCCCGCCCGCGTCGATGGTCTTCGTCGTGCCGTCGGCCTGGTGCTCGGTGACGCGGCCGGACGAACCGGCCGGCGGCTCCAGGTTGCCGTGCAGGTCGTTGAACGACAGCAGCTGCACGTCCTGGTAGCGGGTCGGCTTGCTGTGGCCGCCGGGCTTGTACGACGACGTCTCGCCCGCGCTGGCCGGAATCGCGACGACGAGAGCGCCGACCGTGGCGACACCGGCGGCGGTGGCGAGCAGCACGCGCGTACGGCGTCTGCGGCGGTGGTACGGCTGGGGTGTGACTGGCATGTGCCCCCCTGAAGTTCGTGAGAGGAGAGGAAGGGACGCCCAGAAGAAGGCGTAAGAAAACAGTGAGAATTCGGCCCCGTCCCGGCGCAGCCTAGAGTCAACGCGCGTAGCGCGACAGGGGTTCCGGGTTACGGAACGGTTGCCTCCCAGGGCACTTCGCCACGAATCGGGCAGGCCTTACCCTCGTAGCCATGACCAGCGACGACACCGCGCCCCCCGGCACCCCCGGCCCTCCCGTCCTGTCTCGTTCCATCGACACCCTGACGGCCCTCACCGCCGAACAGGCCGACGCCGTACTCGCCCTGCTCACGGAGGCCGCCCGGATCGACGGCCAGCAGCCGGTGTCCGAGCAGGGGCGCCTGCAACTGCGCGGCGGGGCCCGCGAGGGCGTGTCGCACTTCCTTCTCCTGGTCGGCGGCGAACTCGTCGGCTACGCACAGCTGGAGGACACCGACCCGATCGAGGCGCCGGCCGCCGAGCTGGTCGTCCACCCGGCCCACCGCAGCCACGGTCACGGGCGGGCGCTCGGCTCGGCCCTGCTGGCCGCCTCCGGCAAGCGGCTGCGCGTGTGGGCGCACGGCGGCCACTCCGCCGCCCGGCACCTGTCCCAGGTCCTCGGTCTCACCCTCTTCCGCGAACTGCGCCAGCTGCGGCGCCCGTTGACCGGCCTGGACCTGCCCGACCCGAAGCTTTCCGACGGTGTGACGGTACGGACCTTCGTACCCGGCGAGGACGACGCGGCCTGGCTCGCCGTGAACGCCGCCGCCTTCGCCCACCACCCCGAACAGGGCTCCCTCACTCAGCGCGACCTCGACGACCGCATGGCCGAGGCATGGTTCGACCCGGAGGGCTTCTTCCTCGCCTTCCGCGACGGCGAACTCATCGGCTTCCACTGGACGAAGACGCACGCGGCGGAGGGCCTCGGCGAGGTGTACGTCATCGGCCTGCATCCGGGCGCCCAGGGCGGCGGCCTCGGGCGGGCGCTCACGACGATCGGCCTGCGCCATCTGGCGGACAAGGGCCTGCCCACGGCGATGCTCTACGTCGACGCGGACAACACGGCGGCAGTGAAGCTGTACGAGCGGCTGGGCTTCGCGACCCACGAGACGGACCTCATGTACCGGACCGAGTCCTGATGTAACCACCTATCAGGACTCCCCACAGGGGGCGGTGATCTTGACACCGCCCCCATTCTTGGGCCACCCTTTCACTACTTAATTAGTGAAAGGGTGGTTGCACGAGTGGTCGAGTACCGCATCGACAAACGCAACGGCGTCGCCACCTACCTCCAGATCGTCCACCAGACCAAACAGGCCCTGCGCCTGGGCCTGTTGGAACCCGGCGACAAGCTGCCCACGGCCCGCGAGGTCGTGGAGGCCACCGCCATCAACCCGAACACCGTCCTGAAGGCCTACCGCGAACTGGAGCGCGAAGGCCTGGTCGAGGCCCGTCGCGGCCTCGGCACCTTCGTCCGCAAGTCCCTGGGCGCCGCCCCGGCGGACTCCCCCTTCGGCGCCGAACTCGCCGACTGGGCCACCCGGGCCCACGCGGCCGGCCTCGAACGGGACGACGTGGCGGCGCTGTTCAACTCCGTACTCGACACGCATTTCAAGGGGGACCAGGGATGAGCGACACCGCCATGGAGGCCGCCGGACTGGGCAAACGGTTCGGCCGGCGGAAGGGCTGGGCGCTGCGCGCGTGCACGTTCCGGCTGCCGGCCGGGCGCGTCTGCGCGGTCGTCGGACCCAACGGCGCCGGCAAGTCGACGCTGCTGGCCCAGGCGGCCGGCCTGCTCAGGCCCACCGAGGGCACGCTCACCGTCCTCGGCACCAGCCCGGCGGCGGCGCGCGAGCGCATGGCGTACGTCGCCCAGGACAAGCCCCTGCACCTCCACCTCACCGTCGCCGACACCCTCCGGCTGGGCCGGGAACTCAACCCCCGGCGCTGGGACAGGGCCGTCGCCGAGCGGGTCGTGTCGGACGGCGCTCTCGACCCCGACGCCAAGATCCGCACGCTGTCCGGCGGCCAGCGCACCCGGGTCGCGCTCGCCCTCGCCCTCGGCAAGCGCCCCGAACTGCTGCTCCTGGACGAGCCGATGGCCGACCTCGACCCGCTCGCCCGGCACGAGCTGATGGGCACCCTGATGGCCGACGCCGCCGAGAACGGCACCACGGTTGTCATGTCCTCGCACGTCGTCGCCGAGCTGGAGGGCTCCTGCGACCACGTCCTGCTCCTCGGCGCCGGCCAGGTCCGCCTCGCCGGCCCGCTGGACGACCTCCTCGCCGCCCACTCCCTGGTCACGGGCCCGACCGCCGCCCTCGACGAGCACACGGTGATCGAGTCCCGTACGACGGGCCGCCAGACCACCGCCCTCATCCGCCCGGCGGGCCGCCTCGCCGGCACCTGGCGGGCCACCGCGCCCACCCTGGAGGAACTGGTCCTCGCCCACCTGCGCTCCCCGGAGGCCCCGCCCCTGCACCTCGACGCGGACGACTCCGCGAACGAGTCGGTGGAGGCCGCCATATGACCACCCTGACCACCACCGAGGCCCCGGCCCGCAAACAGCCCCGGGAATCCCGCGGCCCCCACGGCCTCACCTGGACCCTGCTGCGCGTCCACCGCTCCGCACTCTGGTTCTGGCTGCTGTACGTCGTCGTGTCGGCCGGCGTGATCCTGTGGACGTACGGGCCGGGCACGAGCGCGGCCCTGGACGAGCTGGCGCGCTCGGGCTGCCGTGACGGCGGCATGCCCAACCTCGGCTGCGACATGCTCGGACCGGCCGGGAACCGCTGGGACTCGGGCATCGTCCTCGGCAGCCTCCTCATCTTTGCCGCCCCGTTCCTGATCGCGGCCTGGGCGGGCGGCTCGCTCATCGGCCGCGAGCTGGAGAACGGCACCGCCGAGCTGGCCTGGACGCAGTCCGTGTCCCCGGCGCGCTGGCTCGCCGCGAAGCTCACCGTGCCCGCCGTGCTGATCACGGCCGGGATGCTCCTGCTCACCGTCCTGCACCGCCTGATGTGGGCCGCCGGTGCCGAACTGCGGCCGGGCAACTTCAACTGGTACGACGACCAGGTCTTCGAGCCAAACGGCACCCTCGCCATCGCCCACGCCCTGCTCGGCCTGACCGTCGGCGTCCTCGTGGGCCTGGCCCTGCGCCGCTCGCAGGCCGCGCTCGGCGTCGCCCTCGTCGTCACCGGCCTCGTCGTACAGCGACTCCAGTCCCTGCGTCCGCACCTGTGGCCGGCCGAGACCCGGAAGAGCCCCGTCGGGTTCGAGGCCCCCGACGGCATGATCGTCGGCAAGGGCTCCTACACCTCCACCGGCGCCCGCATCCCCGACCTGCTCTGCAGCGACAGCACCGCGTGCGTCACCCGCAACAACGTCGCCGGCGTCTACCTCGACTACCACCCGGTCTCCCACTTCTGGCCCCTCCAGCTCGTGGAGACCGGCATCCTCCTCGCCCTCGCGACGGTGTCCGTGCTGATCGCCTTCGCCCTCCTCAAGCGCCGTACGGGAGCCGCCGTATGACCACCACCACCGCACCCGCGGCCCCCGCGAGACCGCGGCGCGACCGCCTGCGCCCGCACGGCCTGCCCGCGACGATGCTGATCCTGCACCGCTCGGCCCTCTGGTTCTGGCTGCTGCTGGTCGCCGGGACCGCCGGGGCACTGCTGTGGGCCTATGGATTCGGGCTCGACGCGGCCTTCGCCGAGTTCACCAGGTCCGGCTGCCACAACGGGGGCGTGAGACTGGCCTGCGAGTACTCCGGAGCCGGCGGCTCCCCCCTCCTCGGCACCACCGTGTCCGTCAGCGGCGGCCTGATCAACCTCGTCCCCCTCCTCACCGCCGCCTGGGCGGGCGGCGCCCTGATCAGCCGTGAACTGGAGAACGGCACCGCCCGGCTGGCCTGGACCCAGTCGGTCTCCCCGGCCCGCTGGCTGGCCGCCAAGCTCGCCGTACCGGGCGCGCTGCTCGTCACCGGAACCGTCCTCCTCACCTTCCTGCACCGCCTGATGTGGGACAAGCACGCCGAGCTGTGGGGCTCGATGGGCTCCTGGGAGTGGCACCAGAGCACCAGCTACGTCTCCAACGGCCCCCTCGCCACCGCGTACGCCCTGCTCGGCCTGGCCGTCGGAGCCCTCGTGGGTCTGCTCGTACGACGGTCGCTGCCCGCCCTCGGTATCGCCGCCGTGTCCCTGCTGACCCTCATGAGCGTCCTCGGCGACCTGCGTCCACGCCTGTGGCCGGTCGAGACCCTGACCCGCGAGACCGGGTACCCGCAGGTGACCGGCATGCTCGCCCAGGACGGTGTCATCACCTCCAGCGGGTCCCGCGTACCGGACCCGTACTGCACCGACGACGCCTGCCGTGCCGCCCGTGACGTCGTCGGCTTCTACCGCGACTACCACCCGGCCTCCCACTTCTGGCCCCTCCAGCTCATGGAGACCGGCATCGTCCTCGTCCTCGCCGCCGCCGCGACAGCCGCCGCCTTCTGGCTGCTGCGCCGCCGCACGGCCTGAGGACACCGGGCCCCGCCCGGCCACGTATGCCCCTTCCACCGGGGAGAAGGGGCATACGCGCACCCCTCTGTCCACGCCCCTGCCCTCCCCTGCCGCACCGGCCCGCCCCTGCGAGCCGCCCCCCGATATCCCGCACGTCATGTCCCCGTAACCAGTGATTCAGCCGGGCTTGCGACGCTCACCCAATGACGCCCGCCGTGCCTGAGCCTTCACCGCCCCCCAGGGGCACCAACGGGACCGGAGCGGCCCCGGCCACCCCTGCCGCACTCCCGCCCGCGCTCTCCGACGCGCCCGTCCCTGGCCCGGCGCGGAACAATGGGGTCATGACCCAGCCAGATGCCCGTTCGCAGGTACAGCACGCGCAGCCGTCCGTCGGTTCCCTGACCTCCCACCGCCCCCACACGGTGTCGGCCGTGGTCTCCGACCTGGAACCCGACATCGACGCCGACCTCGACGCGTACGAGGAGGCCCCCTACGACGGCGAGACGCTGCCGCAGGGCAGGTTCCTCGACCGGGAGCGCAGCTGGCTCGCGTTCAACGAGCGGGTGCTCGAACTGGCCGAGGATCCGAATACACCCCTCCTCGAACGGGCTAACTTCCTGGCGATCTTCGCCAGCAACCTGGACGAGTTCTTCATGGTCCGGGTGGCCGGCCTGAAGCGCCGCATAGCCACCGGCGTGGCCACCCGTTCCGCGTCCGGCCTCCAGCCCCGCGAGGTGCTGGAGATGATCTGGGCCCGCTCCCGCGAGCTGATGGCCCGGCACGCCGCCTGCTACCAGGAGGACGTCGCTCCGGCCCTCGCCGAGGAGGGCGTGCACCTGGTCCGCTGGGCCGAGCTGACGGAGAAGGAGCAGGCCCGCCTGTTCACCCTCTTCCGCCACCAGATCTTCCCGGTCCTCACCCCGCTGGCCGTCGACCCGGCGCACCCCTTCCCGTACATCTCGGGTCTCTCCCTGAACCTCGCGGTGATCGTCCGGAACCCGGTGAGCGGACACCGTCACTTCGCGCGTGTGAAGGTGCCGCCGCTGCTGTCCCGCTTCCTGGAGGCCTCGCCGAGCCGGTACGTGCCCCTTGAGGACGTCATCGCCGCGCACCTCGAAGAGCTGTTCCCCGGCATGGAGGTCCTGGAGCACCACGCCTTCCGCCTCACCCGCAACGAGGACCTGGAGGTCGAGGAGGACGACGCCGAGAACCTCCTCCAGGCCCTGGAGAAGGAACTGATGCGGCGCCGCTTCGGGCCGCCGGTGCGCCTGGAGGTCGAGGAGTCCATCGACCGGTACGTCCTCGACATGCTGGTACGGGAGCTGAAGATCACCGAGGCCGAGGTGTATCCGCTGCCGGGTCCGCTCGACCTCACCGGCCTCTTCGGCATCTCCTCCCTCGACCGGCCCGAGCTGAAGTTCCCCAAGTTCATCGCCGGCACCCACCGCGAGCTGGCCGAGGTCGAGTCGTCGTCCGCGCCGGACATCTTCGCGGCCCTGCGCGAACGGGACGTCCTCCTGCACCACCCGTACGACAGCTTCTCGACCTCCGTCCAGGCCTTCCTGGAGCAGGCGGCCGGCGACGACGACGTCCTCGCCATCAAGCAGACCCTGTACCGGACCTCGGGCGACTCCCCGATCGTGGACGCCCTCATCGAGGCCGCCGAGGCCGGCAAGCAGGTCCTCGTCCTGGTCGAGATCAAGGCCCGCTTCGACGAGCAGGCCAACATCAAGTGGGCGCGGAAGCTGGAGGAGTCCGGCTGCCACGTCGTCTACGGCCTCGTCGGCCTGAAGACCCACTGCAAGCTGTCCCTGGTGGTCCGCCAGGAGGGCGACACGCTGCGCCGCTACTCCCACGTCGGCACCGGCAACTACCACCCCAAGACGGCCCGCCTGTACGAGGACCTGGGCCTCCTGACGGCCGACCAGCAGGTCGGCGCGGACCTCTCGGACCTGTTCAACCGCCTGTCCGGCTACTCCCGCCGCGAGACGTACCGACGCCTCCTGGTCGCCCCCAAGTCCCTCCGGGACGGCCTGATCTCGCGGATCAACAAGGAGGTCCAGCACCACCGTGCCGGGCGTCCCGCGTACGTCCGCATCAAGGTCAACTCGATGGTGGACGAGGCGCTCATCGACTCGCTGTACCGCGCGTCCCAGGCCGGCGTCCCGTGCGACATCTGGGTCCGCGGCATCTGCGCCGTACGACCCGGGGTCCCGGGCCTCTCCGAGAACATCCGGGTCCGTTCCGTCCTCGGCCGCTTCCTCGAACACTCCCGGGTCTTCACCTTCGGCAACGGCGGCGAGCCCGAGGTGTGGTTCGGCAGCGCCGACATGATGCACCGCAACCTCGACCGCCGTATCGAGGCACTCGTCAGGGTCACGGACCCGGCCCACCGGGCCGCGCTCAGCCGGATGCTGGAGACCGGCATGTCCGACCTCACGCAGTCCTGGCACCTGGGCCCGGACGGCGAGTGGACCCGGCACTCGACGGACAACGAGGGCCAGCCCCTGCGACACGTCCAGGAGATGCTCATAGACGCCCGGAGGCGCAGGCGTGGCACAACAACACCTTGACCCGACCGACCCCACGACGGCCGGACCCGTGACCGCAGACGCCCTGGCGGACTACCTGCGGGCGCAGGCCACGGAGTTCCTGCGCGCCCTGCGCCTGCACCGGGAGACAGGCACAGGCGCGAGCACAGCGACGACCACAACCGCGTCCACAGCCATGGGCTCCTCCCCGGAGGGGCCCGTGGACGCGGCCCGCGCCCTGCGCCACGCGGCCCGCCGCATCACCGGCACCCTCCACACCTTCCGCCCCCTCCTCGACCCCACCTGGTCGGAGAACATGCAGCCCGAACTGGCCTGGCTTTCGGGCACGTTGGCCAGGGAGCACGCCTACTCGGCCCGCCTGGAAAGGCTGTTGCTGGCACTGCACCGGCTGTCCGGCTCAACTCCCTTCCCCACACAGCCCGTTGGTGCAGCCACAGCCGCACTGCGAACGGCGTCCGGCAATACCACTCCCCCTCCCGTGCCCCACCCCTCCGCACCCCCGGACCGCAGCAACCTGACAGTGGGCGCCGCGAAAGCAGGCGCCCTGCTCGAACGCCAACTCACCCTGGCCCGCACCCGATCCCACTCGGCGTCCCTCCAGGCCCTGGGTTCGAGCCGCTTCCACGCCGTCGCGGACAACGTGGCGGTCCTGGCCAGCGAAGTCCCCCTCACCCCCGCCGCGGCCCACACCCCCACCGACCTCCGCCCCCTCGCCACCGCGACGGACGAACGCCTCTGTGACGCCGTCGCCGCCCTCCCCCTCCTCACCGCGGGCCACCCTTACAACGCGGAGGCCCTGATCCACGGCCTCTCCCCCGACCCGGCCCCCCACCCCCAGGACGCCCCCTGGCACCACGTACGGCTGCTGCTGCGCCTGCGCCGCTACGCCCACGAGGTCCTGGAGGGCGACGAAGCCCACGTCGACGTACGGATGCCGGCGGCCGGCGCCGCGCTCAACCGGCACCGGGACGCGTCCGAGGCCGCCGCGGCGGCGGCAGCGGCGGCGCGCACCCCGCGTATCGCCCCGGCGACGGCGTACGCGCTCGGCGTGCTCCATGCCGACCAGCGGCACGAGGTGGAGGCGGCCCGGTTCGCGTTCCAGCAGTCCTGGGAGCGGAAGACGGTGGGTACGCGGTGACGTCCGCCGGCGAGGGACCCGTACTGGCGGCGGGCTGCGTCCTGTGGCGCCGCTCGCCCGTCGACGGCGGCCTGGAGATCTGCCTCGTGCATCGGCCGAAGTGGGACGACTGGTCGCATCCGAAGGGCCGGCTGAAGCGCGGCGAGGAGACACTCGCCGCCGCGCTGCGCGAGGTCGAGGAGGAGACGGGCTACCGGGCCGCCCCCGGAGCTCCCCTCACCACGTCCCACTACGAGGCCAACGACCGCCCCAAGCAGGTGAGTTACTGGGCGGCGGAGGCCACGTCCGGCGCCTTCGCCCCGAACGACGAGGTGGACCGCATCCTGTGGCTGCCCCCGGCGGCGGCCCGCGAACGACTGACCCAGCCCCGCGACAGAGACCTGGTCGACGAGCTGCTGGCCCTGCGGCATCGGGCCTGAACCCCGCCGCCGGCGTCAGCCGCCGACCGTGTGTCCCTTGCCGTCCGACCTGGCCAGACTGCGGGCCCGGCGTGCGGGGCCGCGCCACCCGCAGACGCATCTGGCAAAGCAGAACGGCCCGTGTTCCACCATGGAAACGGCGTGCTCGTCGGAAGTCGGGGAAGGCTCGGTTCGGTCCTGCTGTGCCACACCCACCACCGTACCCACCCCCGGGTGCTGCGATTCCCCGGGGGACGACCCCCGGACCCCCAGCAGAAAAGCAGGTCGGCCAGTACGACCGGCGCGCCCACTGCGAGGCCAACCTGAGGAGAGCCTCCGGTATGCGCGTGACAACGTCTCCCACCCCTCGTTAAGCGGAACGACAGGGGCCGTGGACCGGCGGCCCGGCTTGAGAGCGGGCGGGCGATGGAGCAGCGGCGGTACGGACGCGGGAGCGGGGCGTTCCTCATGGCCGCCGCGACGACGGGCCTCATGATCTGCGCCACCGGATGCACGGCTGGCGGGCCCCCAGCCGGTGACGCGCGCCCCGCCACCGACACGGCCGACTCCGTCCGCGTCCTGCACCGCGCCGCCGCGACCCTGGTGGACGCGGGCACCTCCAGAGCCACCACCTCCATGGAGATGGCCACCGGCGGCACCCGGGTCACCATCCGGGGCGAGGGCGTCTACGACTACACGAAGCAGCTCGGCCAACTGAAGGTGCTCCTCCCCCAGGACCCGGCGGGCGCCAGCCCGCACCGCCCGATCACCGAACTCCTCGCCCCGGGCGCCCTGTTCATGAAGAACCGGGGTGCGGGCGTCCCGGCCGACAAGTGGGTACGGGTGGACACGGCGACCCTGTCCGACGGCAACCTGGTGACGGGCGGCGCCACCGACCCGTTCGCCGCCGCGGAACTGCTGCGCGGGACGCGCGAGGCGACGTACGTCGGCCGGACCCGGGTCGCCGGCACCGAGGTACGGCACTACCGGGGCACCGCCGACCTCGCCGAGGCCGCGAAGAGCGCCTCGCCGGGCAACAGGGGCCCGCTGGGAGCGGCGGCGAAAGGGTTCGCCACCGCCGAGGTCCCCTTCGAGGCCTACCTCGACGACGAGGGCCGCATCCGCAAGCTCCAGCACCGGTTCAGCTTCGTCAACGGCCAGCGCCAGGACACGGTCGCGGTCACCTCGACGACGCTGCTGTACGACTTCGGGGCCCCCGTACACGTACGGCTGCCGCGGCCTGCGGACATCTACGCGGGCCGCATCGCCGAGAAGTGAGGTCTGCGAGGCCCGGCGGGGACTGCCGTACGGAAAACCGGGAAGGCGGGCAACAGCTCTGCGGCGGCGAGCAACCCGGCCCGTCCGGGCTGCGTCCGCCGTAGCGCAAGGACTAGCCCGTCCGTGCCATGCGCGTTGTGTAGACCGCTCCCTACTCTAGGAAGCGGTGACGGCAGAGAAGAGGTGATGCACGTGGCTCCGGTCGGCGGTACTGCAGTTCAGGACCACGTGGCCCTCGCCGAGATCGAGCTGTGCGGCGACCTGATCATCGCGGCCTCGGCGGCCGGCGAGGGCCGGCTCAGCCTGGAGAGCATCGACGCGGTGCTGAAGGTGGCGGAGGAGCGCGAGGCACGCGGGGTGCGCGAGGTCGCGGCGAGTGGCTGAAAGACGACTCCCGTAACCGGGTAACTGGGTAACCGGGTCAGGGGAGCCGACGGGGCCAGGGGGTTCAGGTACGCAGCAGGCGGCCGATCGCCTTGGTCGCCTCCTCCACCTTCGCGTCGATCTCCGTACCGCCCTTGAGGGCCGCGTCCGCGACGCAGTGGCGCAGGTGCTCCTCCAGGAGCTGGAGCGCGAAGGACTGGAGGGCCTTGGTGGAGGCGGAGACCTGGGTGAGTATGTCGATGCAGTAGACGTCCTCGTCGACCATCCGCTGGAGCCCGCGGATCTGCCCCTCGATCCGGCGCAGCCGCTTCAGGTGCTCGTCCTTCTGCTTGTGATAGCCGTGCACGCCGCGGTCGTGATCGGTCACCACGGCATCGGTCACCACGTCCGTCGCCTCCGGAGAGGGCGCTGCCGCTCCGGCCTCGGTGGTCGTCATCGCGTCCTCCCGTTGAGATCCTGATGGAAACCCTGAACGAAATCCGGCCCGAAAGCCGGACAGATGGCATCGATATACCCCTGCCGGGTATATCGTAACGAACTTTGCTGGGTATAGGCCCCTTGCCCGCAGACCACCTGTAGGACCCCCGTACCCGATGGGCGACACTGGGGACGGCCCGTTAGTCGTGGCCGGATGTTGCGCCTAGCATCAGCCTGACCGAACCCGAAGGACTCCGAGGACCCCACGTGCGATTTCGTCTGACCCCCAGGGAGACGAGCTTCTACGACATGTTCGCCGCGTCCGCGGACAACATCGTCACGGGCTCCAGGCTCCTCATGGAACTGCTCGGGGCCGACGCCTCCGGCCGGGCCGAGATCGCAGAGCGTATGCGGGCCGCGGAACACGCCGGCGACGACGCCACGCACGCGATCTTCCACCAGCTGAACTCCTCGTTCATCACCCCGTTCGACCGCGAGGACATCTACACCCTCGCGTCGTCCCTCGACGACATCATGGACTTCATGGAGGAGGCAGTCGACCTCGTCGTCCTCTACAAGGTCGAGGAACTCCCCAAGGGCGTCGAGCAGCAGATCGAGGTCCTCGCGCGGGCGGCGGAGCTGACGGCGGAGGCGATGCCGAACCTCCGCACGATGTCGAACCTGACGGAGTACTGGATCGAGGTGAACCGGCTGGAGAACCAGGCGGACCAGATCCACAGAAAGCTTCTTGCACACCTCTTCAACGGGAAGTACGACGCGATCGAGGTGCTGAAGCTCAAGCAGATCGTGGATGTGCTGGAGGAGGCGGCGGACGCCTTCGAGAAGGTGGCGAACACGGTGGAGACCATCGCGGTCAAGGAGTCCTGACCTCTCCATGGACACCTTCGCACTGGTCGTGACCATCGGGGTCGCGCTCGGATTCACGTACACGAACGGCTTTCACGACTCGGCGAACGCGATCGCGACGTCGGTGTCGACCCGCGCGCTGACGCCCCGCGCGGCGCTGGCGATGGCCGCGGTGATGAACCTGCTGGGCGCCTTCCTGGGCAGCGGCGTCGCGAAGACGGTCAGCGAGGGCCTGATCGAGACGCCCGAGGACTCCAAGGGCATGGCGATCCTGTTCGCGGCGCTGGTCGGCGCGATCACCTGGAACCTGATCACCTGGTACTTCGGCCTGCCGTCCTCGTCCTCGCACGCACTGTTCGGCGGCATGGTGGGGGCCGCGCTGGCGGGCGGCACGAAGGTCTACTGGGACGGCGTCCTGGAGAAGGTCGTCATCCCGATGTTCGTCTCCCCGCTGGTGGGCCTGCTGGCCGGCTACCTGGTGATGACGGCGATCATGTGGATCTTCCGCCGCGCCAACCCGAGCAAGACGAAGCGCGGCTTCCGTATCGCCCAGACGGTGTCGGCGGCGGGCATGGCCCTGGGCCACGGTCTCCAGGACGCCCAGAAGACGATGGGCATCGTCGTGATGGCCCTGGTCATCGCGGACGTCGAGGACTACGGCGACCCGATCCCGGTCTGGGTCAAGATCGCCTGCGCGGTCATGCTGTCGCTGGGCACGTACGCGGGCGGCTGGCGCATCATGCGCACCCTGGGCCGCAAGATCATCGAGCTGGACCCGCCCCAGGGTTTCGCAGCGGAGACGACGGGCGCGTCGATCATGTTCGCCACGGCGTACCTCTTCAAGGCCCCGGTCTCCACGACCCACGTGATCACCTCCGCGATCATGGGCGTGGGCGCGACGAAGCGCGTGAAGGCGGTGCGCTGGGGGATCGCCAAGAACATCGTCATGGGCTGGTTCATCACGATGCCGGCGGCTGCGGTGGTGGCGGCAGCCGGGTTCTGGATCGTGAAACTGGCCTTCCTGTAGGCCTTCCCCTTGTTAATGTGCGCCTGATCGACACTCAAGTGTTCGAGTCAATGGCCCACTTACAGGGGGAAGTATGAAGTTCGACCGCAAGAGACTCGTGTACGGCGTCGGCATGGGAGCGGCCGTCACTGCGACCGTGCTCATCGGGGCAGGGCCCGCCGCGGCTGCGGGTGACCTGACGGTCCGCTCCGTGGCGTCGGGCAATTACGCGTACATGGCCGGCACGATGGACTTCTACGCCGACGGCGACGATTTCCAGGTGTGCGACAACTCCTTTGACAGCGCAGGAGTCGCCGGATACTGGAAGATCGGAAGCGGCGGCGACGTCACCAAGATCTACAACGGCAACGGCGCGGGCGCCAGCGACTGCGTGTGGCGCACCACTCACAACTTCGCCGAAACCTCCGTCGTCTACATCAGGGTCTGTCTCCAGGACAACGGTGACGTGCAGAACGGCACCTGCAGCGGCTGGAAGTCCATCCGCGCCAACGGCAGCAACCCCTGACCGGACCACCGGACAGACTGAACGGGCCCGCCCCCGGGGAAACCAGGGGCGGGCCCTATTCGACCTCGCGGTGGCACCGCCATGCAGCACCGCGAGGGGTATACGGGAGGACGTGCGGAGGACGTACGGGCGACGTCGGCTCAGCCGAAGCGCCCCGAGATGTAGTCCTCCGTCGCCTGGACCGACGGGTTGGAGAAGATGCGCTCCGTGTCGTCGATCTCGATCAGCTTGCCGGGCTGGCCGACCGCCGCGAGGTTGAAGAAGGCCGTGCGGTCCGAGACACGCGCCGCCTGCTGCATGTTGTGCGTCACGATGACGATCGTGAAGCGTTCCTTCAGCTCGCCGATCAGGTCCTCGATCGCCAGCGTCGAGATCGGGTCGAGGGCGGAGCACGGCTCGTCCATCAGCAGCACCTTGGGCTCCACGGCGATGGCGCGCGCGATGCACAGCCGCTGCTGCTGGCCGCCCGACAGCCCCGAACCGGGCTTGTTCAGCCGGTCCTTGACCTCGTTCCAGAGGTTCGCGCCCTTCAGCGACTTCTCCACGACGTCGCTCAGCTCGGACTTCTTGTACGAGCCGTTCAGCCGCAGCCCCGCCGCCACGTTGTCGTAGACCGACATCGTCGGGAAGGGGTTCGGGCGCTGGAAGACCATGCCGACCTCACGCCGTACCGCCACGGGGTCGACCCCGGCGCCGTACAGGTTCTCGTCGTCGAGCATGACCTTGCCCTCGACGCGCCCGCCGGGCGTGACCTCGTGCATACGGTTCAGGGTGCGCAGGAAGGTCGACTTGCCGCAGCCGGACGGACCGATGAAGGCCGTAACCGAGCGCGGTTCGACCGTCATCGAGATGTCCTCGATCGCACGGAAGGAGGTGTAGTAGGCGCTGAGCCCGCTGACGTCGATTCGCTTGGCCATGGGTATCACTGCTTCTTTCGAGGGGGCGGCCGGTCCCGGCCGGCTGCTACTGGTCGCTGTCGATGGCCGCGTCAGCGACCTGTCTTCGGGGCCTTCCAGCGGGCGATGCCGCGAGCACCGAGGTTGAGGATCATCACGAAGGCGATCAGCGTGAGCGACGCCGCCCAGGCACGGTCGTACGCCGCCTCCGCTCCTCCACTGTTCGCGTACTGCTGGTAGATGTAAAGCGGCAGCGAGGCCTGCGCACCCTCGAAGGGGTTGTCGTTGATGAAGGGGTTGCCGAAGACCAGCAGCAGCACCGGCGCCGTCTCGCCCGCGATACGGGCGACCGCCAGCATGATGCCGGTGGTGATGCCGCCGATGGCGGTCGGCAGGACCACCTTCAGGATGGTGCGCCACTTCGGGATGCCGAGCGCCAGGGACGCCTCGCGCAGCTCGTTCGGTACGAGCTTCAGCATCTCCTCCGTCGAACGGACGACTACCGGCATCATCAGGATGGCCAGGGCGAGCGAGCCGGCGAAACCGAACGGCTGCATGTCGAACTGGAGCATGAGGCTGAGGATGAAGAGGCCCGCGACGATCGACGGGATACCCGTCATGACGTCCACGAAGAACGTGACCGCCTTGGCGAGCTTGCCCCGCCCGTACTCCACCAGGTAGATCGCGGTGAGCACGCCGATCGGGGCGCCCATCGCCGTGGCCAGTGCGACCTGCTCCAGGCTGCCGATGATGGCGTGGTAGATGCCACCGCCCGGCTCGTTGTCGGCGACGACGCCCATCGAGTGGGTCAGGAAGTAGACGTCGAGGACCTTCACACCGCGGGCGACGGTCACCCAGACCAGGGAGACCAGCGGCACCACGGCGAGCAGGAAGGCGACCCAGACCAGCGAGGTCGCGATGCGGTCCTTGGCCTGGCGCTTGCCCTCGACGCGTGTGGCGATGACGTACGTACCGACGACGAAGAGGATCGCGGCGATCAGGCCCCACTGGATGCTGCTGTCAAGGCCGGCGGCGAAGCTGATGCCGACCCCGACCGCGATCGACCCGGCGGCGAGGGCGTAGGGGAACCACTTGGGCAGGCGGGCGCCCTGGAGGGTGCTGGGGCGCTTCTCTGCTACGACGGTGCTCATGCGTTGGCCCCCGAGTACTCGGCGCGGCGGGCGATGATCGCGCGGGCCGCTCCGTTGACCACCAAGGTGATGACGAACAGGACCAGACCGGAGGCGATGAGCGCGTCACGGCCGAACTCGTTCGCCTCACCGAACTTGGCGGCGATGTTCTGGGCGAAGGTGCCGCCGCCCGGGTCGAGCAGGCTGGTCTGGATGACGAAGCTCGGGGAGAGGACGGTGGCGACGGCCATCGTCTCGCCCAGCGCGCGGCCGAGGCCGAGCATCGACGCGGAGATCACACCGGAGCGGCCGAACGGCAGCACCGCGATGCGGATGACCTCCCAGCGCGTGGCACCGAGGGCCAGCGCGGCCTCCTCGTTCATGCGCGGGGTCTGCCGGAACACCTCACGGCTGACGTTGGTGATCACCGGCAGGATCATGATCGCGAGCAGGATGCCCACCGTCAGCATCGAGCGCGGCGCGCCCTCTTCCCAGGAGAAGATCCCGGTCCAGCCGAGGTAGTCGTTCAACCAGCCGAACAGGCCGTTCATGTTCGGTACGAGGATCAGGGCGCCCCACAGGCCGTACACGATGGACGGTACGGCGGCGAGCAGGTCGATCACGTACGAGATCGGGCCGCTCAGCCTGCGCGGGGCGTAGTGCGTGAGGAACAGCGCGATGGCGACCGCGACCGGGACCGCGATGACCATGGCGACGATCGAGGAGACGATCGTGCCGAAGGCCAGCACCGCGATGCCGAAGGTCGGCGGGTTGAGGCTGGTGTTCCACTCGAAGGTGGTGAGGAAGTTGCCCTCGTCCTTGCTGATGGCGAGGATCGCGCGATACGTGAGGAAGACCGCGATCGCGGCCATGACGGCCAGCAGCAGAATGCCCGAGCCGCGGGAGAGACCGAGGAAGATCCGGTCACCGGGTCGGGTGGCACCGCGGGAGGCGCGCTTCTGCTCTACCGCGGTCGGCTGGGAGGCGGGGGGCGGAGTATCTGTGTTCTTGGTGGCTATGTCCATCGGGTTCTCCGGTCTGCGGGGCCGTGCCCCGTGACGGGGACGCGGCTCCTGGCGGCGGTGCACCGGACGGTGCGGCCGGGCCCCGCTGAACAGCGGAAGCTGTCAGGGGGCCCGACCGCACGCTCAGATCAGGCCAGGCTCTCGACGGTGGTCCGAACCTTGGCGATGATCTCGGCGGGGATCGGGGCGTAGTCGATACCGCTCAGGATTCCCTGGCCCTCTTCGCTCGTGATGTAGCGGAGGAAGGCCTTCGTGGCGGGCAGCGTGTCCGCCTTGTTGCCCTTGTCGCAGGCGATCTCGTACGTCACCAGGGTGATCGGGTACGCGCCCTCGGCCTTGGTCTTGTAGTCCAGCTTCAGCGAGTAGTCGTTGCCGGTGCCGACGACCTCGGCGGCCGCGATCGCCTTGGTGGCGGACTCGGAGGTGGGCTTGACCGGGGCGCTGGCGCCCGTGTCGATGGACACCGTGGTCAGTTCCTTGGCGTACGACTGCTCCATGTAGCCGATCGCACCCTCGGTCTGCTTGACCCCCGCCGCGATGCCGGAGGAACCAGAGGCCGCCTGGCCGCCCTTGGCCTGCCAGGCCTTGCCGCCCTCGTACTTCCAGTTCTCGGGGGTGGTGGCGATCAGGTACTTGGTGAGGTTGTCCGTGGTGCCGGAGTCCTCGGAGCGGTGGAAGGCCTGGATCTTGGTGCTCGGCAGCTCCACACCCGGGTTCAGCGCCTTGATCGCGGCGTCGTCCCAGGTCTTGATCTTGCTGTCGAAGATCTTGGCGAGGGTGGGCGCGTCCAGGACGAGGTTCTCGACGCCCGGGAGGTTGTAGGCGAGCGCGATCGCGCCGCCGACCGCCGGCAGGTCGATGGCCTGGCCGCCGGTGCAGACCTCCTTGGACGCGGTGACCTCGTCGGGCTTGAGCGCCGAGTCGGAGCCGGCGAAGGCGACGGTGCCCTGCGTGAACGCGGTGACGCCGGCGCCGGAGCCGCCGCCCTTGTAGTTGATCTGCACACCGGAGCAGGCGGCGGTGAACTGCTTGACCCAGGCGTCGATCGCGTTCTTCTGCGCGGAGGAGCCGTCGGCCAGCAGCTGGCCCTTGGCGTCGTCGCACTTGATGGAGCTGTTGGCGGCGGTGGAGCTGCCACCGGTGCCGCCGGTGCCGCTGCCCGTGTCGTCGGATCCGCACGCCGTGAGGGCCAGGGCGCCGGAGACGGCGAGAGCACCGAGGGTGAGGGCCCGCCGGTTCATGCGCTGAAGCTTCACTTTTCGGGATTTCCTTCCAGGAGCCGCCGTCCTGAATTACGGCGGCGTGCGAGGTCGCGAAGTATGGGCGGCGCGAGGATGTCCGCAGGGGCACACCCAGCACCGGGTAAGGCCGAAAGTAGGCAGATCAGGTGAAGCCACCTACGGGCGCGGGTGAACGGAGGGTGAACCCCTGCGGTCGGTGCGGTGAGGTAACGGAATGCTCACGGGGAGAACACGTACGGATACCGACCCGGCAGTCCCACCCCTACCGGATCATCATCTTCCACTTCCTCCCTCCCTGCCTCCCGCGAAGAGAACCCGCGAGGGAACCCACGATCCATGGAACCCGTCTCGTTCGACGGGAGCCCGCGCGGGCTCGAACGGCGGAATCGAAGGAACCGAGGAGCGCCATGCAGCGGCGTACGTTCATGGGAGGCGGCGTGGCCGCCCTGACGGCGTTGACGACGACGTCGTGCACGGGCACCGACGGCAGCGCGGGCGGCACGACCGCCACCACGCCCCCGGGCACGGCCTCCCTCACCGCGACGAGCGCCTCGGTCCCGGCCAACTGGACGGCCCTCGGCCGCGACCTCGACGGCCCGCTCGTCCGCCCCGGGGACGCCTCCTGGCCGGCGGCCCGCCAGCTCTACAACACCCGCTTCGACGCCCTGAAGCCGGCCGCGGTGGCGTACGTCGCCCACGAGGACGACATCCGTACGGCCCTCTCCTACGCCCGCGCCCACTCCGTCCCCGTGGCGATCCGCAACGGCGGCCACTCGTACGCGGGCTGGTCCTCGGGCAACGGCCGCCTGATCGTCGACGTGTCGAAACTGAACCGGGTCAGGGCGTCCGGCGGCACGGCAGTAGTAGGAGCAGGGTCGAAACTGATCGACGTCTATCGCGCCCTGGCCGCGAAGGGCGTCACCATCCCGGCGGGCTCGTGCCCGACGGTGGGGGTCTCGGGCCTGACACTGGGCGGCGGCCACGGAGTGGTGTCCCGGGTCTACGGCCTGACCTGCGACAGCCTCACCCAGGCCACCCTGATCACGGCGGACGGCCGCCGCCTGACGGCGAACGCCACCACGAACAAGGACCTGTTCTGGGCCCTCCGAGGAGCCGGCAACGGCAACTTCGGCATCGTCACGGAACTCCACTTCCGCACCCACCCCGCGCCCCGAGCCGTATCGGCATACATGTCCTGGCCGTGGCGAAAGGCGGCGGCGGTCATGAAGGCCTGGCAGGAGTGGGGCCCGAGCCAACCGGACGAGATCTGGTCGTCGTTGCACGTGGCGAACGCGGCCGGAGGCACCCCCACCATCTCCATCTCGGCGTTCTCGCTGGGCACGTACACGGAGTTGCAGAACGCGGTGGACCGCCTGGCGGACCGAATCGGTTCCCCGGCATCGAGCGTCTCCCTGAAGCGCCGCTCGTACGAGGAGTCCATGGAGGTGTACGCGGGCTGCTCGTCCTTCTCGACAGACGCCCAGTGCCACCTCCCGGGCTCGACCCCGGGCCGCTCTCCCCAAGGAGCCCTCGGCCGGGAGACCTACGCGGCCCGCTCGGACTTCTTCGACCGCTCACTGTCGGCGGCGGGCATCCAGACCCTCCTCTCCCACATCGCCTCCGTCCAGGGCGGCTCGGGCAGCATCGCGTTCACGGCACTCGGGGGCGCGGTGAACCGGGTCTCCCCCACGGCGACGGCATTCGTCCACCGGCGCTCCAGGATGCTGGCCCAGTACATCGCGGCCTGGCGTGCGGGTACGCCGGGGAGGGCGGCGCAGTCCTGGCTGACGTCGGCCCACCAGGCCATGGCCCCGCATGCCTCGGGCGCCGCGTACCAGAACTACACGGACCCGACACTGAAGAACTGGCGGGCGGCGTACTACGGGGACGCGGCGCCCCGCCTGCGGAAGCTGAAGCAGCAGTACGACCCGGGCCGCGTGTTCACGTACCCGCAGGCGCTGTAGGCGACGTGGGCCGGCACACTGTCCCACCCGGCGCGGCCCACCCGTCCATCCGGCGACCGAAGTGATCGTCGGCTGTGGTCAGACCTCTGGACTCATTGCCGCCGACTGCTCGCCGCCGCCGCGCGAAGCCAGTGACGCGAGAATCTCCTCGCGGCAGACCTCGAGGATCTCGTCCGCCAGCGGAGAACCGTCCGGGCAGGCCCGCGACAACACGATCGCGCCGACCGAATGGGCGAGCATGTCGATCATCGCGGCGCGGGCCGTGCGCTCGTCCGCACGCTCGTCGTCCCCATCCCCGGGCGTGTCACCTTGGGCGGCGACCTGGAGAGCCGACAGCAGGTTCTCGATCCCCGCCCCGAACTCCTTCTGGACGTCCCCCGGTTGACGTGCGGCGTCGCCGCTGAGGGCGGCGATGGTGCAGCCGTCACCGCGCCCGTCGCGATGCTCCCGCGTGACGTAGCGCTCGACGAACTCGGTGGCGTCCCGGCCCTCCGCCTGTGCCACGGTCCGTGAGAGCCCGTTCGCGGACGCCTCGGCCATCAGGTCGGCCTTGGAGCCGAAGTGCTTGTAGAACCCGCCATGGGTGAACCCGGCGGCTGCCATCAGGTCCGCCACACCGACACCGTCATAGCCGCGCTCACGGAACAGCCTGCCGGCCGTCGCGACGATGTGCGCACGGTTCTGCTCCGCCTGTGCCTTGGTGACCCTCATGTCCAGCCGCCCTGTCCTCGGTCGACGCTCCACTCGCGTCTCGCGCCCAAGCATACATAGATGTCGATCGACATCAAAAGCCTTGACTTTTTAGATGACGATCGTCATCGTAGTAATCACCTCCAGTACTCACCCCTCCAGAAAGGCCCAGGCCATGAGCGACACGCATGTGACCGCACCGACTCAGTACATCGAGGTCGACGGCGACCGGTTCGCCTACCGCCGCTGGGGCAAGCCCTCCGGCGTGCCGATCGTCCTGATCCAGCACTTCCGCGGCGGAATGGACAACTGGGACCCCCTGCTCACCGACGGCCTGGCCGAAGACCGAGAGGTCATCCTGCTCAACGGGCGGGGCATCGCCTCGTCATCCGGCACACCGCGCAACCGGATGGAGGACATGGCCGACGACATCGCCGCGGTCATCCGGGCGCTGGGGCTGGAGCAGGTCGACCTGCTCGGCTTCTCGCTCGGCGGCTACCAGGTGCAGGAGGTCACGCTGCGCCACCCCCAGCTGGTGCGCAAGCTCCTCCTGCTCGGCACCGGCCTCCGCGGCGGCGACCCGACAAGTGACCCCCAGGTGCCTCAGTACGCCCTGAACCCGGTCCCCACCCTGGAGGACTTCCTCTTCCTGTTCTTCGGCCGCTCGGAAGCCGCGAAGCAAGCGGGCAAGGCCTTCTGGGAGCGCCGCCACCAGCGGGCCGACCAGGACCCGCCGAGCTCTCCCGCGGTCGCGCAGGCGCAGTTCGAGGCGACCATCGCCTACGCGGAACCGCTGCCGGGCGAGAACCCCTACGCCCACCTGAACGCGATCACTCAGCCGACGCTGGTCCTCAACGGCGAGAACGACGTGATGATCGCCTCGATCAACTCCTGGCACCTCGCCCAGAACATCCCCAACGCCCAGCTGCTGATCTACCCCAACGCCGGGCACGGAGCGCAGTTCCAGGAGCCGGAGCGGTTCCTGAAGCACGCGCTTCAGTTCCTGGGCGAGTAGGAGCTACGCCCCAGCCCGTCCGGCGTTTGAGGACAAGGCCCGTTCAGGGCCGTGAGGGGGGTCTGGGGGCGCAGCCCCCAGGTAGAGGATGGGACGGGTAGGGGCGGCGGGGGCGAAAACACCGCGCCCGCACCCCCCGTTACGCCGCCAGATCCCGCTCCTCGGCCTCCGCCGACCGAGCCCCCGGAACCGCACCAGCACCACTACCCGCATCCACACCCGAGCCCGAGCCCGTGCGCGACCCCGCACCCCGAGCCCGAATGAGCACCCCGCCCCACCCCGACCCCTCAACAGCCCGCGTGACCGGAGTGAGCAGCGCCATGGCCACCGGCGACAGCAACAAGGCGACCGCCGTCCCCAGCGCGAACCCGCCCACCACATCCGTCGGGTAGTGCACCCCCATGTACACGCGGCAGAACCCCTCCACCAGCGCGATCCCTATCCCCGCCAGCCCGAACTTCCGGCTGGCCACGAACAGCCCGACCCCCATGGCCATGGTGATCGTCGCGTGATCGCTCACGAACGAGTAGTCGGTCTTCCCGGAGACGAGAACCTCAAGCCCCTGGTGATCCAGAAAAGGACGAGGCCGCTCCACGAACCCCCGTATGGGGATGTTCACCAGCACGGCGACAGCCGCGGCGAGCGGCGCCCAGATCAACGCGGCCACGGAGACAGCCGCATCGTCCTCGCCCCGCCGCCGCACACCCCACCAGCAGCAGACCACCAAAAGCACCATGGCGAGCAACAGCCCGTACTCGCCCACGACTTCCACCACCCGGTCGAACCACCGGGGCGCGTCCTTGGCCAGGCCATTGATGTCGTAGAGCAGGTCGACGTCGGGGTTCGACCCGGATTCGGCGAGTCCAGCCATGGTGCTGCGGCCCCTTCGTCGGCATCTTCCAGAGCGCACTGGTTCGTGCGCCGTTCCTACTCACTCGTCCTGCTTACTCGCCCTGCTCGCTACGTCCCGCTCACTACGTCCTGCTCACTCGTGACGCAGGGACCCGCTGCTGCCACCGCTTGACACGTGACACAAGCGACGCGAGTGAACAGGAATGAACCCACACCCACGCGCACGCGCCACTCACCACCGAGCGACGGCGAACCCACTACTGGAACAGGAACGCACGGTCTCCGTTTATACGTTCCACTCTCCACCGAATGATCACTCAGACGTTATCTAAGAGAGATACATCGCCGCAGCTCAGGGCATGGTTTCACGCTGCGCTCACACGGCGGTGGGGAGCGCTTTCGCGCCATCTTCGGTGACCCGGGTCGCCCCGAAGTAGTCGGGGGTGTCGATCGGATCGAACCGGATGACCGCACCGGTACGGGGCGCGTCGATCATGTAACCGCCGCCCACATAAATCCCGACATGGCGGATGGCCCGCGAGTTGGTGAGGTCGTCCGAGAAGAAGACGAGGTCGCCCGGCAGCAGCTCCTCGCGCGAGGGGTGCGCCCCGGCGTTGTACTGATCGTTGGCAACGCGCGGCAGCTGGATGCCCACACTGTCGTACGCGGCCTGGGTGAGCCCGGAGCAGTCGAAGCGTCCGCCCTGCTCAGCGGTACCGGTGCCGCCCCAGAGGTAGAGCGTGCCGAGCTTCTCCTGGGCGTAGTTGATCGCCCCGGCCGCCTGCTCGGAGGGGTCGACACGACCCACAGGAGCCGCAAAGCTGGCCTGCAGCGTGGTGATGGTCTTCACATAGTTCTGGGTCTCTTTGTACGGGGGTACGCCCGCGTACTTGATGACGGCGTACGCGCCCGCGTTGTAGGCGGCGAGCATGTTGTGCGTGGGGTCTCCGGGCGCGTCCTTCACGTACGAGGCGAGCTCGCAGTCGTACGACGCGGCCGATGGAATCGCGTCATTCGGATCCCAGACGTCGCGATCGCCGTCACCGTCACCGTCGATTCCGTGCGAGGCCCAGGTGCCGGGGATGAATTGCGCTATCCCTTCCGCCTTTGCCGGACTCTTCGCATTCGGATTGAATCCGCTCTCCTGGTACAGCTGTGCGGCAAGCAGGGCGGGATTGATGGCAGGGCACAGATTGCCCCACTTCTGCACGAGCGCCGAATACGCGGCCGGCACGGCCCCCTTGGCCAGCGCGACGCTGCCACGCCCGACCCCACCGGCGACGTTCCCGGCGACGAGATAGACACCGACGACGAGCAGCATCACGAAGCTGAGGGCGCCCCCGACGGCGACACCGGCCACGACCCATGCCTTACGCACCGTCAACCGCCCTTCACCGCCCGGGAGTACGCCCACGTCAGTGTAGAGGCGCTACCCATCCTCGGGGGTGATCATGGCAAAGCCGACGCGCCCCGCTCACGGCTCCGTGGCCTCCCGGTACAACGCGGCCGCAGCCGGCCCGAGCACCGCGCTGTACGACACGTCATCAGTGGCCCCGCCCTGCTCGAACCCCCCGAGCACCCCCACCACACGGCCCTCCCCATCCACCCAGGGACTCCCACTCGTACCGTCGGTGAAGTCGGGGCATGCGATGCGCTGTTGGGTACGGCTCTGCACGCCGGGCCGGTTGGTACACGTAACCGGCGCGTCCAGCACGTTCGGATACCCGCTGACGGTCACGACGGCACCCCCGGTAGCCCTCCCCGTAACGAGCTCGTTCGCCCCCACCACGTCCTCCAGATCCATCCCACCCTTGGAGGCGACGATGGCAAAGGCGAAGTCACTGTCCTCATCGGACCGATCGCTCCAGGCCCCCGGCACGAACGTCTCCGTCACCCGCCACAGCCCGTACGGCGCCCTGCCGTCCCGATACCCGGGCGCGAAGACGACATCGGTGTCCCCGTCCCCGCTCAGACAGTGCGCGGCGGTGAGAATCAGATCCCGCCCACCACTGCGCACGACGGACGCGGTACAGAAATGCCCACCTTCCAGGTCCCCGCCGAACAACGCGCCCACGCGGGCACTCTGCCGCGTCGCACCGGCCGCCGCCGTGACGCCGAGGGGCCCGGGGACAGCTCGGCCGGCGGTCGCCCCGGGGAAGGAGGCGAGGGCGAGCAGCGCGACGACGGGAATCAGCGCATGCCGCCGATTGCCGGGGAGACGAGTGATGCCCTTCATCAGGGCCCACTGTGCCGCGCGGATTCAAGAACGGGGCCGGGTCCTCGCTGAGAATCTTCCGTGGATCCCGTAAACGCACTCACCGCAGGCCACCCCACCGACACTCGGCCCACAACAGCTTCCCGCCCTTCGAGGCCCCCAGCTCCCGCAGCACGGAGACCCCCAACGAGTCCGCACACGCCCGTACGAGCTGAAGCCCCCGGCCGCACTCGTCGTCGTCCGCCGGGGGTACGACGACGGTGGCGCCGTCGCCGGTGAACCCTGCCGGAACCCTCGGATCGGTGTCCCAGACGGCCACCCGGAACCGGTCCGGCTCACCGAGGTGAACGATGCGCAGGGCGTACGGGCCCTTGGTGTGCTGCTGGGCGTTGGTGAGCAACTCGGACGCGAGAAGCTCGGCGGTGGGAATGGCCCCGGCGAAGCCACGGGCGGCCAGAACGCTCCGCAGGGTCACGCGGCCGATACCCGGTGAGCGTGGATCGCGCGGGAGTTGCAGGGTGTAGCTCCAGGGCGGGGATACGGTGGCCATCGGAAGTCTCCGATCACTGAGGGGAGTTGGACGGTTGCCCAGTGACTTGGCCGCTCCGTCGAGCGGTGTGCTTCTGGGTGAGGCGCCTGGAACCACGGTAGCGAGCTGCGGATATATTCTTCACCCAAATCCGGGGATACTAAAGGCAATCACCCTTGTGGGTGACAACATCACGCAGGAGAGACGGGAATGCCCGTGCGGAACAGCCCAACGGGACGTCAACTCCGGCTTGGCGCCGAGCTGCGCAAACTGCGCGAGCGCGCAGGCCTGACGTCAACGCAGGCCGCGCAGATGCTCGGCATGAAGCAGGCACAGGTCAGCAACATGGAGACCGCGCGGCTGGGCGTGAGCGCCGAGCGCGTACGCGCACTGGCCGGCAGCTACGGCTGCCCGGACAAGACCCTCGTCGAGGCGATCGCCGCAATGACCGGCGACCGGAAACGCGGCTGGTGGGAAGAGCACCGCGAGCCACTCGCCCCCGCGCTCCTCGACCTGGCCGAACTGGAGCACCACGCCTGGTCGTTGCGCGACTCCACCACCGCCCGCATCCCCGGCCTGCTCCAGACCCGCGAGTACGCACTGGAGATCTTCCGCCAGGCCGTCACCGAGCTCTCCCCGCCCGACGTCGAGCACCGCCTGTCGTTCCGCATCAAACGTCAGGCCATCCTCTTCCGCGACGAGGAACCGACACCGTACGAGGCGATCGTCCACGAGGCCGCGCTGCGCATGAAGGTCGGCGGCTCCACGGTTGCCCGGCAGCAGCTACAGCACCTGCTCGACATGAGCGACCGAGACCACGTCACCCTGCGCGCCATCACCTTCGATGTCGGGGCCTACCCCGGGTCCGGACAGTCGATCCACTACGCACGCGGCCCGGTACCGGAGCTGGACACCGTCTATCTCGACCAGGCCCACGGCCTCGCGTTCCTCGACGCCGAGGCGGAGTTGCACAAATACCGCACACTGTTCGACCGGATCGAGGCCATCGCACTCGCCCCGGAGAAGACCCGAGACCTCATCCACAACGTGATGCGAGAACTGTGAAGGGAATGCCCATGACCCCGCGCTGGCAGAAATCGTCGTACTGCTCGGAAGGCGCCTCCTGCATACACATCGCCACCACCCCCACCCCCCGCCGCGCCATCCACCTCACCGAATCCGGCGACCCCACCGGAGCCATACTCACCACCACCCCCACCGCCTTCCGCACCCTCCTCACCGCCCTCAAAGCCGACGAGACCCCGCCGAAGACAACCACCCCCCGAATCGAAGTCACCCTCGACAACGAAACCCCCGCCGCCCCCGTCCACCTCCGCTCAACCACCGCCCCCGACACGGTCGTCACCACCGACCGCGACAAATGGAACGCCTTCGTCCTGGGCGTACGAGCAGGCGAGTTCGACCACTTCGCAGAAGACGTCGCCACGCAGATGTGACGTCGTGGCGGAGCAGGTCCGCCTCAAGCCCCGTCCAGTTCCTCCCCCACCCGCCCCCACGTATGGCTGTCCAAGCTGTCGTAGGGCCCGATGCGGGAGACTTCCGCGCCGTCGCGCCCCAGCGCCACGATGACCGGGCGGACCCCGCGGCGGACCGCCGGGGCCATCCACGCGGCGATGAGCCTGCGCCGCTCGGGAACGCGGATCCGGCGGTCACCGACGAGGATGTGGCCGACGTCCGGCCCGAGTTGGACCACGACGCAGCCGATCGCCGGCGCCGTTTCGATGGAACGCGGCGGGTCGACTCTGCGGAGGAGGCTGAGTGCGCCCCCGGCGCTCCGGATCTCAAGCACCTCGCCGCCGATGCCGTTGACCTCGAAAGGTTCGTCCACAGGCCCGCTGCTGGCGCCGCCCACGTACCGCCACTGTCCCTCGTACCGCTCCAGGAGCGGGAAGTGCTCACGCGCCCGCGCCGAGCGGGGACGCCACACCATCCACACCGCCCCGACACCGGCGCCGGTGTCGACATCAGCTGACACCACGGTCAGCACACGCCCCGGCATCCAGCGCGGCTGCGGCTCACCACCGGCCAGCACGCGCCGCACCACGCCCGGCAGGACAACCTCCACCCAGCGTTCGGCGGACAACGGCCCCGGCGCAAACCAGGACTGAACCCCCGTCAGGCCCCAAAGGCGCACGCCCGCCCTCCCCCCACCGCCTATGCACAAGCTGTGCACGGCCTGTGCCCATGGTCAAGCCACCCCCACCCCCCGCCCATCACCCCGTCAGCGATCAGTAACCCATCACCCCAGTTCAGTAAGGCGGAAGTCAGGATTCCGCAACCCATCTTGTTGTCACGTACCCAACAAGCAAGGGTCATCGGCGGGCCCCCAACCCGCCGCCGGGGACACCGCACCGACGGCAAGCACCACCGGCTCCACCACCACCCGCACTGCCCCTGACCACCCCCTACCAGGAGGCTGTACGTTGCGTACGTCACCCCCCAACAGTCAGTCCACGCACGGCAGATGGCGCCGTATAGGCACCGCCGCCGTAGCAACGGCCGCGCTCGCCCTCGCCGGACTCGGCACCGCGGCCCAGGCCGGCGCCGCCACCCCCGCGAGCCTGAACGCGACCTCGAAGGTCACCGCCAAGGTCAGCGCCCAGGCCATCGCCGCGCAGGTCGCCAAGGCCCACGTGACCTACACCAGCCCGTGTGACGCGACCCCCGCGAAGGGCTTCGCGTCCTGCAACGCCCTGCGCGTCACCAGCGGCACCACCGCCTTCCAGGAGGAGCAGGCGGCGAAGAAGGGCGTCGCACCCGCGACCATCAAGCCGAACGCCACCGCGGCCACCCCCACCGGCTACGGCCCCAGCGACCTCCAGTCCGCGTACGGACTGACCTCCGCCGCCGCCTCCAACGGCTCCGGCGAGACCATCGCGATCGTCGACGCGTACGACGACCCGAACGCGGCGGCCGACCTCGCGACGTACCGCTCGTACTACGGCCTCTCGGCCTGCACCGTCGCCAACGGCTGCTTCAAGAAGGTCGGCCAGACCGGCTCCACGACCTCCCTGCCCGCCGCCGACAGCGGCTGGGCCGGTGAGATCTCGCTCGACCTCGACATGGCCAGCGCGATCTGCCCGAACTGCAACATCCTGCTGGTCGAGGCCACCTCGTCCTCGATGGCCAACCTCGGTACGGCCGTGAACCGCGCCGTCACGATGGGCGCGAAGTTCGTCTCCAACAGCTACGGCGGCTCGGAGTCGTCCTCCGACACCTCGTACGACTCCTCGTACTTCAACCACCCGGGCGTCGCCATCACCGTCAGCTCGGGCGACGAGGCGTACGGCGCCGAGTACCCGGCGGCCTCCAAGTACGTCACCGCCGTCGGCGGCACCAAGCTGTCCACCTCCTCCACCAGCCGCGGCTGGACCGAGAGCGTGTGGAAGACCAACAGCACCGAGGGCACTGGCTCCGGCTGCTCCGCGTACGACGCGAAGCCGACCTGGCAGACCGACACGGGCTGCACGAAGCGCACGATCGCCGACGTCTCCGCGGTCGCCGACCCGGCCACCGGCGTCTCGGTCTACGACTCCTACGGCGCCGACGGCACCGGCTGGAACACCTACGGCGGCACCAGCGCCTCCTCGCCGATCATCGCGAGCGTCTACGCCCTCGCCGGCACCCCCGGCAGCAGCGACTACCCGGCCTCGTACCCCTACGCGGCGGCCGGCACCTCGGCGCTCAACGACGTCACGTCCGGCAACAACGGCACCTGCTCCACGAGCTACTTCTGCACCGCCGGGTCCGGCTACGACGGCCCGACCGGCTGGGGCACCCCGGAGGGCCTGAGCGCCTTCACCGGCTGATCCGAACCACCAGATCCAGCCATAACAAGAAGAAAACACAAAGAACGCCACCGGAGGTCGTGGGGATCACCGGCGGGCACTGGGGAACGGGCCGCGGCAACAGCCGCGGCCCGTCGCCATGTCCGAGGTCCGCGATAGCCTGCACCTGGAGACGGACCGTCGGACGAACAGTCAGAGACGGTCCGTGACCGCCCTGATGGCCAGAGGTGGTCAACGACGGAACCACACCACAGGTTCCGCCCACACTTCATTGCCCGGCGTGACCTGCCGTGATACACAGAGTGACCATACGATCCGTTCAACCCCTCGCACACCGTCCCACGCTCCCCCATAGGGTGCCGCGCGGGCCGGCGGCAAGGTATTCGTACGAAACCCGCCAATCAATGACGCCAAGTCGACATCCGACAGCGTCATTGTCGGCGAGAATGAGCCTGACCTCTGCACTGCGGCAGGGGGCGCGCAGAACTACCCGACAGGGGCGGTGACTTACATGTGGCTTGCGGCCGAAAAGGGCGACATCAACACCATCATCGGCGGGATCGCTCCGGACTGGGGCCCCTTCGGCAGCCTGGGCACCGAGGCGAAGACGATGGTCCAGGTCGTGATGGCCGTGGCCATCCTGATGTGCCTGGGCATCGCGATCTGGGGTGCGGCGAAGCAGCGTATCGGCGCCACGGCCCTGCGTGACACCTTCAGCGCAGAACAGGGCAAGGGCCTCATCATCGCGGGCCTGACGGGCGTGTTCATCATCGGCTCGCTCGGCACGCTCTTCACCATCGTGTACGGCATGGCCGTGTAGGCGGCGCCGACTCCGCGCGGCGCATCCTCAGTCGGACCGCCGGGCACTCCCGGTTTCCCCTCTTCTTCCTCCCACCACCCACCCACCCGTCGTGCCCACCGGCTGAGGTTGCGTCTCCCTGATGTCGAGTCACCACACCGCGCCCGCGCGGGAACCAGCACGGCTACCGTCGTACTGTCACGCGTACCCGTACGCGTGGATTCGACACGAGTTCGAGGGGACGGGCGCCGCATGAGTCTCGGTGACGGCCAGGGCGACAGCGATACCACGCGCCCCGACGACGGCGGATACGGCGGCACCGGCCAGACCCGGACCCGCTACCACGACCAGGACAACGGCGGCCTCTACGGCGGCGCCCGGCGCCCCAAGTCCTCGCGGGGCACGGTGACGGCGGTCGGTGTGGTCGTCCTGCTGATCGCGGCGATCGCCTTCGCGAACCGTGGAGGAGACGATTCCTCTACCTCGTCCTCCGCTACGGCGGGCAGCAGCGCCGGCAGCGACAGCGGCAACGCCGGCCAACCCGACGCGGCCCCCACCACCGCCTCCGGCGAACAGCCCGTCGGGACGAAGGTGGCGAACATCCCGTCCGGGTTCGCGCACAACCGCCAGGGCGTCCAGTCCGCGGCGGCCAACTACGCGGTGTCGCTGGGCTCGACGGGCATGTTCAAGAAGGACAGCCGGGACAAGATCCTCGACGCCCTCTTCACCGCCGAGGCCGGCGCCAAACTCAAGGCCCCACTGGACAGGACCTACTCCGCAAGCCTCCTCACCAGACTCGGCCTCGACGCCAACGGCAACGCCCCTGAGGGCAGCACGTTCGTCTCGCGCGTGACCCCGGTCGGCACCAAGGTCGTGGCCTACGGCGGCGCCACCGCCACGGTCGAGGTCTGGTACCTCGGCCTGACCGGCATCGCCGGCGAGACGTCCACCGACCCGGTCACCTCGTCCTGGAAGACCTGGACGTACGACATGCGCTGGTCGAACGACGACTGGAAGATCGTCTCCTACTCCGAGAAGGACGGTCCCACCCCGGTCCCCGGCGACGACCGGGCCGCCGCCTCCGACGAGATCAGCAAGGCCATCGACGAGTACGGAGGGTTCACCTATGCCCGGTAACGCGCCAGGTAGGTCCTACCTCGTGCTCAGGCTCGCCGGCGCGGTGACCGCCGTACAGACGGCTGCCGTGCTGCTCGCGTCCCAGGCGTACGCGGAACCAACGCCGTCCCCCACGCCCTCGCCGACGGCCGACAAAACGGACTGCAGCCTCCTCTTCGACAAGGCCAAGGAGCTCTGCGAAAGCGAGCAGGGCGGCGCCGGAGCCCCCTCCGTCAGCGACCCCACCTCCACCCTCGACCCGCTGTCCTCCCTCGCCAAGGGCTGCGCCGAGGCCGCCGCCTGGACGGTCGACAAGCTCAGCGAGGCCGTGAAGGAGACCGCGAACGTCGACTTCACGAACGCCAAGTTCCTCCAGCAGTACGCGGTCGTGTTCGCCGCGTCCACCATCCTGACCCTGGTGCTGTGGCTGCTCGCGGTCTCCAAGCGGGCCGTGCGGGGCGTCCCCCTCACCACGGCCATCTCCGAGGCGATCGGCTTCCTCTGGCTGACCGTCCTGGCCTCCGCCTTCACGCCCCTCGTCCTCTACACGGTCGTCTCGGCGACCGACGGCGTCACCGAGGTCCTCGCGAGCGCGACCGGCGACCAGACCGACACCTTCTTCGGCACCTTCTCCGGGGCGCTGGCCAAGGGCGAGGACATCGGCGGCGGCCCGATCATGCTGATCGTGGTCTCCATGGTGTCGATCCTCGCGGCCGGTGTCCTGTGGCTCGAACTGGTCATCCGGGCCGCCCTGCTGTACGTCGGCGCGCTGCTCGGCACGGTCGTGTACGCGGGGCTGGTCGACAAGAACCTGTGGGGCCACGTCCGCCGCTGGGCCGGCATCATGATCGCGGTCATCCTGGTCAAACCGGTGATCGCCATCGTGCTGGGCCTCGCCGGCGCGCTGTCCACGAACGACGGCCCGGACGCCTTCTCGGCGGTCGTCTCCGGCCTCTCCATCATCCTCCTCGCCATCTTCGCGAGCGCGATGATCTACCGCTTCGTACCGGGCTTCGGCGACGAGATCGCCCACTCCCGCAACAACCGCATCATGCAGGGCGCCGAAGGCAAGGCCGCCGCCGTGATCAGCTCCCCGGCGACCCTCGTCGCCCAGGGCATCAAGACCCACAGCAGCCGCGCGGACAACAACGGGGGCGGTGGAGGCGGCGGCCAGTCGTCCTCCGGGGCGCGCCCGGCCAACCCCGTGTCCGGTGGCGTGGCCGCGCACAGTTCGCGACCCTCGGGCGGCGGCGGATCCGTCCCCTCCGCCGCACCCCCGCCGCGCAGCAGCCCGCACGCCGGCAACAGCAACCGATCCAACCGCCCTGGAGGTGACGGGCGTTGACGACGGATTCCCATGTGGCCCACGTGACCCACGCAGTCTCGCCCCGCCGTACGTACCTGATCGGCCGTGCCCGACCGAACGCCATCGTCGGCCGCAACCGCGAGTCCGGCGAGATCACGCTCATCATCGTGGGCGCCTTCCTCGGCATGGTGTGCGGCCTGGTCGTCCCCGTACTGGCCCTGCGCATCGTGCTCCTGACCGGCTTCCCGATGCTGGCACTCGCGGTGGTGTACGTCCCGTACAAGCGCCGCACGTTCTACAAGTGGTTCGAGATCAACCGCAGTTACAAACGCTCGCTCCGCCAGGGAACGACGTACCGCAGCTCGGTGATGGAAGCCGGCACCCACGTCGACGGCCGTGAGGTCGAGATCGGCCCGCCCCCCGGCATCGGCCGCATCAACTGGCTCGCGGCCCCGTTCGGCCCGGACGAGATCGCCGTACTCCTGCACGCGGACCGCCGTACGGTGACGGCCGCGATCGAGATCGAGGGCCCCGGCGTCGGCCTGCGCGACAGCGAGGACCAGGAAGCCCTCGTAGACCGCTTCGGCACGCTGCTCAAGCACGTGGCGAACGGCGACGGCTTCGTCACCCGCCTCCAGATGCTCGCCCGCACCCTCCCCGCCGACCCGGACGCGCACGCCAAGGACGTGGCCGTACGCGGCGACGAGAAGGCACCGCCGTGGCTCCAGCACTCGTACGACCAGCTCCAGTCCATGGTGTCGACGAGCAGCGAGCAGCACCGCGCGTACCTCGTCGCCTGTATGCACTTCAACCGTGAACTGGCCGCCGAGGCCCACGCGATGGCCCGCGCCGCCCGTCCGCAGGGCGGCCGGAAGATCGACCGGGACGCGGGCCTCGCGGTCGTCATGGCCCGCGAGCTGACGGACATCTGCTCCCGGCTCCAGGAGGCGGACATCAGGGTCCGCCAGCCCCTGGGCCAGGGCAGGCTGGCCTCCCTCATCCACTCCATGTACGACCCGGACCACCCGATCGACCACCTCCAGGCGATGACGAAGCGCAACGCCTGGCCGGCCGAGCTGGACGCGATGGAGCCGATGTACCTCCAGGCGAAGACACGCGAGTCGTCGACGCGCGCCCCCTGGTGCCACTCCACGGCCTGGGTGAAGGAATGGCCGATGACCCCGGTCGGCGTCAACTTCCTTGCCCCGCTCCTGGTCCACACCCCGGACGTCATCCGCACGGTGGCGGTGACCATGGACCTGGAACCCACCGAGGTGGCCATCGAGCGCATGCTCACCGAGAAGACGAACGACGACGCCGAGGCCAGCCGCGCCGCCAAGATGAACCGTACGGTCGACCCGCGTGACGTGGCCTCTCACAACCGTCTCGACCAGCGCGGCGAGGACCTCGCGAGCGGCGCGGCCGGCGTGAACCTGGTCGGCTACATCACCGTCTCCTCCCGCTCACCCGAGGCCCTGGCGCGCGACAAGCGCACGATAAGGGCGTCGGCGGGCAAGTCGTACCTGAAGCTGGAGTGGTGCGACCGAGAGCACCACCGAGCGTTCGTCAACACACTCCCGTTCGCCACCGGAATCCGAAGGTAGGGCTGATGCGCTGATGCGGGACCCGCTGACCGCCCTCACCGACACCTTCACCTCCTTCCTCTTCGGCAAGGTCGAGACGACCCGCCTTCCCGTCCGCACCTCCACGGGCCAGGCCCAGGCCGTCTACCTCCCCACGGCCGCCCCCGGCCTCGGCGACTCCGGCGTCATCATCGGCCGCGAGGTGTACTCCGGAAAGGGCTACATCTACGACCCCTTCCAGCTGTACGGGCAGCAACTCCCCGCCCCGCACTGGCTGGTGCTCGGCGAGTCCGGCAACGGCAAATCAGCCCTGGAAAAGACGTACGTCCTACGTCAACTGCGCTTCCGGGACCGCCAGGTGGTCGTCCTCGACGCACAGGGCGAGGACGGCGTCGGCGAATGGAACCTCATCGCGGAGGAGTTGGGGATAACTCCAGTCCGCCTCGACCCGATGGCCGCCCTGGACATGGGCATCCGCCTGAACCCGCTCGACCCCGCGATCACCACGACGGGCCAGCTCGCCCTCCTCCGCACGATCATCGAAGTCGCGATGGGCCACGGCCTCGACGAACGCTCCGGCTTCGCATTGAAGGTCGCGCACGCCTACGTCAACGAGACGATCGTCGAACGCCAGCCGGTGTTGACGGACATCGTCGAGCAACTCCGCCACCCCGAACCGGAGTCGGCGGAAGCGATGAACGTCGCCATAGACGACGTACGCGCCTGGGGCCTCGACGTGGCCCTGGTCATCGACCGCCTGGTCGACGGCGACCTGCGAGGCATGTTCGACGGCCCGACAACGGTCGGCATCGACCTCGACGCCCCCCTGATCGTCTTCGACCTGTCCCACATCGACCGCAACTCCATCGCCATGCCGATCCTGATGGCGATCATCGGCGTCTGGCTGGAGCACACCTGGATCCGCCCCGACCGGAAGAAGCGCATCTTCCTGGTCGAGGAGGCCTGGCACATCATCAGCAGCCCCTTCGTCGCCCAACTCTTCCAGCGCCTCCTGAAGTTCGGCCGACGCCTCGGCCTGTCCTTCGTGGCAGTCGTCCACCACCTCTCCGACGTGGTGGACGGAGCGGCGGCAAAGGAAGCGTCCGCGATCCTGAAAATGGCGTCGACAAGGACGATCTACGCCCAAAAGGCCGACGAGGCAAGGGCGACGGGCCGAGTGATCGGCCTCCCACGCTGGGCGGTGGAGATCATCCCGACCCTCACACCAGGCATCGCCGTCTGGGACGTCAACGGCAACGTCCAGGTCGTCAAACACCTCGTCACGGAGACGGAACGCGACCTCGTCTTCACCGACCGCGCGATGACCCAGTCGTCCCGCGACCGCGACCGCGAGCTCACCGACGACGCCCTGCAAGCAGCGGAACGCGAGGCCGAGGAACGCGCGGCGGCCTTCGTGGAGCAGCACCTCAGTGACCTCGACGACACCCCCGAGTCCACGGTGGCATGACGATGAGACCGGACGAACGTCGCCAGAGCAGCGAACGCGGCGTCTCCGACGGCCTGTTGGTCGGCCTCATCGGGTTCCTGCTCGGCCTGACGGTACTGGTGTGGGCGGCAACGGGCCTGGCGGGCCTGCTCTCCCACGGCGCCTGGCCACAGGGCGTCACCTTCACCCGCACCCCGGAGGCGCTGCGCCACCTGGTCACGGAGCCACGCGACGTGCCGGGCGCGTGGCCGCAGACACCGGCCGCGCAACTCTCCGGGTGGGGGCTGTTCTGGGGGCTGTTCATCGGCCAGCTGATGATCCTGTTCGTCATGACGATCTTCGTGGTCGGCACGCTGGCACGCTGGAAGGCGGTACGGGCGACGAGAAGGGCGACACGGGCCCAGGCGCCGCACGAGATCCCGGTGCCGGTGCAACGGACGGAGGAGCCGCGGGCCGAGGCGGAGAAGGCCCCTGAGGCGGAGATGCCCCAGGAACCGGAGAAGGCCCCCGAGGTGGAGAAGGCCCTCGAAGAGGCTCCGCCGGCACCCCCGAAGGTGTTTTCGACGCCCCCCGTGGCAACAGACGGCAAACGGGTGGGCGGGTGGGAAACAATCTTCTACGGCACCCCAGACACCCGCACCCTCACCGCGACCCAAGCCGTCCAGGACGCCGAGGGACCCGCCCTCATCCTCACTTCCAACCCCACCCTCTGGCAGGAGACCAAGGACGCCCGAGCCAAACTCGGCCCCGTCCTCCTCTACGACCCCGCCCACCTCTGCGACACCCCGGCCCGCCTCCACTGGCCCCCCACCACCGGCTGCGAGGACAAACCCACCGCGGCCGCAAGAGCGACAGCCCTCCTCACCCCGGTCCGCCCGACCGCGAAGATCGATCAGACCACCACCGAGACCGCGGAAACACTCCTCCGCAGCTACCTCCACGCCGCCGCCATAGACGCCCGCACCATCCGCCACGTACACCGCTGGGCCCAGGGCACCCACGTCCAGGAAGCCGTACGCATCCTCCGTACCCACCCCAAAGCAGCCCCCGGCGCCGCCGGCGAACTCGAAGCCGCCCTCACCGCGCATCCCGAACGCCGGGACATCGCACAGGAGTTGACGATCCGAGCCCTCGCCGCGCTCTCCACGGTGAACATCCGCGAGGCCTGCGCGGCGAACCGAAGTGATGCCCTCTCGCTGGATTCCTTCATCGACGAAGGGGGCACGCTTTATGTGGTCGGTGAACCGATCGAGGACCCCAGGACGAACCCGGGCGCGATGCCCCTCCTGACGGCACTGGCCGCAAGCGTGGTCGAGCGCGGCCGGCGCATGGCCGAACGGTCATCCTCCGGTCGCCTCGACCCACCACTGACGCTCGTCCTGGACGACGTCGCGGCGGTCGCTCCCCTTCCCCAGCTCCCGGAGCTGCTCGCCACCGGAGCGGACCGGGGTATGCCGACCCTGGCCCTGCTCCGGTCAAGAGAACAACTCCGCGCCAGATGGCCCCACCACGACCTACGGCTGTAGCTCCCGCTCCAACACGAACTCCAGCTCGGAGTCGCCGAATTCCCCACCCACCGACACCGTGACCCCGCTGGGCACGAACCCCACCCGCCGATAGAACCGCTGCGCCCGCGCGTTGTCCTGATGCACGATCAACCGCACCCGTTCCACACCGGCGGCCTCCCAAGCCCACTCCAGAGCGGCATCGAAGAGCACATCGGTCAACCCGCACCCCCGATGCTCGGGCAGCATGAACACCCCGACGATGTGCGCCTGCAGCTGCTCGACAGCGCACCCGGCCCAATCAGTCGTCCCAGCCTCTTCAACAAACACGACAAGCCCCCCGACCCACTCCCCGTCGGGCCCCTCGGCAATGATCTGCTGAGCGCCGGTCGCCCCCTCGGCCCCCTTCCGCACCCGCTCCTGCCAGAAGGAGTCAGGCCGGCCCACGGCCTCCTCGTACGCCTCCAAAAAGGCGATGTGCGCGACGGGATCCCGCAAGGCAGCCAGCCGAAGCTCCTTGGCGGCACGCCACTCATCCACCCGCACGGAGCGAATCACAAAGCTGCTCATGGGGATCACGGTAGTACCCGGGTACGACACCCTCACCCGATATACGGCCGAGGTCGGACGCCCGCCCCCACCCCCGGCCCGAACATCGAAGCATGATTAAGGCCCAGCACCTGACCAAACGCTACGGCGACAAGACAGCCGTCTCCGACCTGTCCTTCACCATCCGCCCGGGCACCGTCACCGGCTTCCTCGGCCCGAACGGCTCCGGCAAGTCCACCACCATGCGGATGATCCTCGGCCTCGACGCCCCGACCCGCGGCAGCGCGCTCATCGCGGGCAAGGCGTACGCCGACCACCCCGCACCCCTCACCCAGGTGGGCGCCCTCCTGGAGGCCCGCTCGGTCCACCCCGGCCGCACGGCCCGCCACCACCTCCTGGCCCTGGCCCACACCCACGGCATCCCGCGCACCCGCGTCGACCACGTCCTCGACCTGACCGGCCTCACCGAGGTGGCGAACCGCAGGGTCAAGGGCTTCTCCCTCGGCATGGGCCAACGCCTGGGCATAGCAGCCGCGTTGCTCGGCGACCCAACCACAGTCGTCCTCGACGAACCGGTCAACGGCCTCGACCCCGAGGGCGTCCTGTGGATCCGCAACCTCCTCAAGTCCCTCGCCACAGAAGGCCGTACGGTCTTCGTCTCCTCGCACCTGATGAGCGAAATGGCCCTGACAGCCGACCACTTGATCATCATCGGCCGAGGCCGCCTCCTGGCCGACACGACCATGGACAACTTCGTACGGGACTCCGGCACCGCCTCGGTCAAGGTGGTGACCCCCAACCCGTCAGCCCTGACAGCCCAGTTGAGCACCCCAGAAATCAAGATCAGCACGACACCCGAACCGAAAACCCTGAAGATCCAGGGAACGACCGCCGAACACGTAGGCCGCACCGCGGCAACCCACAACATCCCTCTCTACGAACTCACCCCGAAGACAGCCTCGTTGGAGGAGGCCTTCATGGACCTCACCCGAGAAGCACTCGAGTTCACGGCGACAACGGAAGGAGCCACAGCATGAGTACGACGACACTCACCGCAGCCTCCCACCGGGTCACAACCCCCCGAGTCCTCCACGCGGAATGGCACAAACTACGCACCCTCCGCTCCACCTGGATCACCCTCCTGGCAGGCTCCGCCCTGACCATCGCCACCGGCATCACGATCGGCGCCACCTACACCCCCGCCGGCGGCGACAGCGACATGGACCCGGTCCTCCTGGTCCTGATCGGCACCCAGTTCACCCAGATCTCCCTCGCCGTACTGGCCATCCTGGTCACGGCCGGCGAGTACCCGACCGGCATGATCCGCGCCACCATGACCGCCGTACCGCGCCGCCCGCCGGTCCTCTGGGCGAAGTCGGCGGTCTTCGCGGCCACCGCGTTCGCGACCTCCCTGGCAACGGCGTTCATCACGTTCCCGTCGGCCCAACTGTTCCTCCAAGGCACCGACCAGGAGACCTCACTGACCGACCCGGGCATCCTGCGCACCCTGTTCACCAGCTCCGCCGGCCTGACCCTCCTGGGCCTGCTCGCCCTCGGCCTCGGCGCCCTGCTCCGCTCGGTCCCGGGCGCCAACGGCGCCTTCATCGGCGGCGTGATGATCCTCCCGGAAGTCCTCAGGATGCTCCCGTACGACGTGGTCGCCGACGCCGCGAAGTACTTCCCGGCGAAGTGCCTGGAAACCCTCACCACCGCCCACCCGGACCCGGGCGCCCCTTCCCCCGGCATGGCCCTCCTGGCGATGGCCCTCTGGGCAGCGTCAACCCTCACACCCGCCGCCCTGCTCCTCAAACACCGCGACGTCTGACACCCCCACCAGCCCGAACACCTGGCCGCACCCGAGCCACCCAGCGAGGATGAGAAACGTGACGGCCGAAGACGCTCCCCCACCCACCGAACCCCTGACCCGACACGTCCACCGCACGATCCAGCGCATCCGAGCCCACGACCGCCGCCACCCCCTCCCCTGGGACCTGCACTGCGCCGGCTTCTTCCTCACCGCCGCCCTGATAGACGTCAGCAGCGGCGGCTGGCGCAACATCGCCGAGAACCCGGAAGTACCGGTCTGGCTGGTGACAGCCATGTCCCTGGGCTTCTCGATCCCGCTCCTCTGGCGCCGCACCCACCCCGTGACCGTCCTCCTGGTCACCCTCCCCATCACGGTCGTCAACGCCTGGACAGGGGCAGTGCTCCAGGCCTCCCTCACCCTCCTGGTCACCCTGTTCAACATCGCCCTGCGCGCCCGCCTCCGCACCATCCTCTGGTCCTACGCGGCCGCCCTCACGCCCTTCGTCGTCACGGCCTTCCGCTACCCGGCGGAGCAGGGCCCGGACCAGAACATCGTCCCCGCGGCGATGAGCCTGGCCCTCTCCGCGGTCCTGGCCATAGCGGTCCGCACCCGCAGCGACTACATGGCCTCCCTCGTCGAACGAGCCCGCCAACTGGAGGTGGACCGCGACCAACAGGCCCGCCTGGCCGCAGCCGCCGAACGCACCCGCATAGCCCGCGAGATGCACGACATCATCGGCCACAACCTCTCCGTCATCACCGGCCTGGCCGACGGCGGCCGTTACGCCGCCCCCAAGTCCCCCGAACGAGCCGCCCAGGCCCTGGACGCGATATCCACCACCAGCCGCCAGGCCCTCACAGAACTACGCCGCCTACTGGACGTTCTACGAGAAGACCCCGAACCAGCCGCCCAGCCAGCCGAGTTGACCCCCCAACCCGCCCTGTCCGACCTGACCACCCTCCTGAACGGAGTACGAAAAGCAGGCCTCCCCACCACCCTGACCACCAAGGGCCACCCCACCCACCTCCCCCAGGGCCGCCAACTCACCGCATACCGAGTAATCCAGGAAGCCCTGACCAACACCCTCAAACACGCAGGCCCAAAGGCAACTTCCCACATCACGCTCTCGTACGACCCTTCAGGCGCCCTCACGGTCACCATCACCGACACCGCCCCCGAAGCCACCCCCGTCAACGGCACCCAGGGCCGCGGCCTGACCGGCATGCACGAACGAACAGCCCTGTACGGCGGCACACTTGAGGCAGGCGCACTCCCCGCCCCGGCCCAGGGCTGGCGCGTACGCCTACACCTCCCCCCAGACCGAACAGCACCAGCAACAGCTCACCTCGTGGAGGAACCCCCGCAGTGACCACCGTCCTGATCACCGACGACCAGCCATTGCAACGCCTCGGCTTCCGCATGCTGCTGGAGAGCCAGGACGACATGACGGTCGTCGGCGAGGCGACGAACGGCAGCGAGGCGGTCCGCCTGACCGCCGAACACCACCCGGACGTCACGCTGATGGACATTCGCATGCCCGGCCTCGACGGCATAGAGGCCACCCGCCGCATCGTCGCCTCCGGCGCCCGCACCCGAGTCCTGATCCTCACGACCTTCGACCTCGACGAGTACGCCTACGCCGGCCTCCGCGCCGGCGCCAGCGGCTTCCTCATCAAGGACGCCCAGCCGGAGGAGCTCCTCTCCGGCATCCGCGCGGTGGCAACGGGCGACGCAGTAGTGGCCCCCAGCCTCACCCGCCGCCTACTGGACGCATACGTCGACCACCTCCCGACCCCGAGCACCCCGGACTCCCCGGCCCAGGACCCACGCCTCGCCCTCCTCACCGACCGGGAACGCGAGATCCTGACGGTCATAGGCCAAGGCTGGACGAACACAGAGATCTCGACCCGCCTCCACCTGGCCGAATCCACGGTGAAAACCCACGTGGGCCGAATCCTGGCAAAAACGGGAGCACGGGACAGAGTCCAGGCAGTAATCCTGGCGTACGACACAGGATTAGTAAGCCCCGAAAAATAGCTACGGAAAATAGTTCAGAAAATAGCTGGAACGCAGAAAAGCCCCGTACCGGTATCCCCGGCACGGGGCTTCTCACAATATTTGTTCGGCGGTGTCCTACTCTCCCACAGGGTCCCCCCTGCAGTACCATCGGCGCTGTGAGGCTTAGCTTCCGGGTTCGGAATGTAACC
>NZ_JBIRRV010000033.1:0-47201 GCF_044333925.1 Streptomyces sp. NPDC020898 | reverse complement strand
CACCGCGAAGAAGATCGTCATCGACGAGAGCGGCGTCGTCCCGACCGTCTGATCATCGTTCGTCCGGGGCGCCCGAGCGCCCCGGACGGGTGTCCACGTGCGTCACGGCGCTCCTGTGGCTGGCGGACGCGCCAGGCTGTCCAGGGCTGCCGAAGTGAGCTGCCCTGAGTTTCGTAGTGTCCGGTGATCTTGTTTCAAGCGGACCGCGGGGTTCGCTCGTGGCCCGGCCAGAAGGCTTCCTCGTACTTGGCGAGCGGTACGAAGGGTCCTGAACCTTTGTGCGTGGACCGGCTCCCGCATACCGGAAGCATGCGGGCGGGTGCCACATGAGCGGGAGGTGCGGGACCGGACTCAGCTGACGGCGGCCTCGTTGAGCTTGCCCTCTTGTAGGAGACCTGGACGTAGTCGAACACCGCGACGCTGCTCGACCCATGGCCGAAGCCGACAGGCCCAGGTCGACGCCGTCGAGGTGGGACCACCGTCAGGCTGTGCGGGCGGAACTTGAACTCGACCTTGTCGTCTCCGGGGACGGTGCGGGCGAAGATGCCCGCAGAGCGGGCGGAACGGGTGCTGTGGACTTCGAGCTTTCCGACATCACGGGAGGAGCTGACCGGGCCCGCTGACCCAGATCCGGTTATGGCTGGGTTTCTGCCGTCCCTCCCAGTGTTCGCAGGGTTTCGAGAATGGTGCGGACGCCGAAACCGGTTGCTCCATGCGGGACCTCTCCGTACGGCGGCTCGTTGTTCCAGGCCGGCGCCGCGATGTCCAGATGGGCCCAGCGGGTGCCCGGGGACAGGAAGTCGGAGAGGTAGAGGGCGGCCTGGACGGTATCGCCATGCCGGTGCGAGCAGTTGACGCGGTCGGCGACGGCAGAGCGCAGATGGCGGCGCTCGTGGGCGAGCAGCGGCAGCCGCCACAGGGACTCCCCGGCCCGCCCGGCAGCCCGGCCCACGAGGTCCGCGATCGCATCGTTCGGGGAGAAGAGGGCGCCGACGCGGGTGCCGATGGCATGCACCGCCGCCGAGGTCAGGGTAGCCACGCCGAGTACGAGATCCGCCTGCCCCGGCCTGCTCGCCCGCAGCAGTACGTCGGCAAGCAGCACCCGTCCCTCGTTGTCCGTGTGGGTGATCTCGGTGGTCGTCCCGTCGAGGTGCCGCACCACGTCCCCCACGCGAAGAGCCCCGCCGTCGGGCATGTTCTCCGCCAGCGGCAGATGCGCCCGCACGCGGATCGGGAGCCCGAGGCGGGGTAACGCGACCAGCGCGCCAAGGACGGCGGCGGCCCCGCCCATGCCGGCCTTCATGGTGTGGAGTTCGTTCGAAGGCTTGAGCGAGAGTCCGCCGGAGTCGCAGGTGACCCCCTTGCCGACCAGGGCCACCGTGAGCGTGGGTGGTTGTGCGGGTTCGTGTATCAGCTCCACGTACCGCGCAGGTTCCGCCGAGCCCCGGCTCACGGCCGCAAGACCCGCCAGCCGCAGCTGTGCGAGGCCGGCCCTTCGTACACCTCACAGGACAGGCCGGCCTCCGCTGCCGCGGCCTCGATCCGGTGGGCGAAGGAGGCTGGAGTGAGCACTCCTGGTGGGGAGTTGACGAGGTCCCTGGCCAGACAGGTGCCCTCGGCCCCGGCCAGTGCCTCCAAGAGAGCTTCGGGTGCGCCGCCCGTCACACGCACCTCGACGGGCGGTGGCAGCGGCCGGGCCGAGCGGAAGGTGTCGTACCGGTACAGCGCGAGCCTGGCCCTCTCCGTCACGGCCCGGACCCGTTCGGCGGCCGGCATCGCCGTTCCCTCCGTCAGGGCGAGATCGAGGCGTACGGTCCGCGCCGGGCCCACGGCCCTTATCGCTGCGGCAGCGGCCTGCCGGAAGACCGCGGCCGTCGCCGAACCGGCCGGGCCAAGACCCACGTTCAGGAGCACGCTGCGCCCGTCCTCGGCCGGCTCGGCCACCACCTGGCCCTCCTTGGCCAGGAATCCTCGCCGCCGCGCGAAGGGGCTCGCTTCGGCGGCGCAGTGCCAGGGGCGTGCCACCACATCGGCCGGTTCGTGCGGTTCACCGGCGCGGACGACGGTCATGGCGGCGGCCTCGTCAGACCCGCTCGTACTGGGCGGCGGCGTCCCGGCGCAGCAGCCCCTCGTCGATCAGCGCGCGCCGCAGGCTGACCCAGTCGTCGAGCCAGCCGCCGCAGATGGCGTTCACCTTGGGCTCCGGGTAGGTGACGTCTTTCTCGAAGGAGTCCGCGACGACCGAAAGGACCCGGTTGCGCACCTGCGCGTTTCCGGGGATCGAGGTCAGTCGGCCCTTTCGGAAGTACGCGCCGGCCCCGTCCCCGCCGCCCCGACCGGTCAGCCGTACCTCCTCACGCATGGCGAGGCGGAAGGCGTCGTCAAGGAGCATGTACGTGCCCTGCGCAGGGTCGTGAAGGGCGACCTTTCCCTCCGCCAGCTTCTGCAGTGCCATCGCCGCGGCCGCCGGGCGCAGCCCGGTGCGCTCCGCGACCTGCTCCAGGGTCGTGGCGCCGAGCACCAGGGCCGCGTACGCCGCCCGCCGGTCGTTCTGGGCGAGCAGGCCGACCAGGTCGCGACAGGACGGCGGGCGCTCCTGCGACTCGGCCGGGCCGGAGGCGTCTGGGGTCTGGGACGGGTCGGGCGTGTTCGTGGGAGTCAACTGTGCGCTCTCAGTTTCTCGTTCGGGCCCGCGCACCGGATCAGGGCGGGCGGTCGACGGATCGGGAACGTGTCCCGGAACTCCCCACGACTATCGTGCGGAGCGGCTGCCGGGAAACGGCATATCGGTGACATGCGGACGGTTCAAGCCAGATCCCGGCCCGCCGGTGCCGCCGTCGAGCCCGGGCCGCCGCCGTCGGCCCGGTGCGGGCCCCAGGGACAGGGCCACCGCGCTGCGGGCCCGCCGTGGAGTGCCCTTGGCCGGCGGGGTGCGGTAGGCGGAGGGCACGGCCCTGGTGGCCAACGCGATCACCTTCGTGCCCTCGCTGTGGATCCACCGCCTGCGCTCCCGCACGGAGCGTGCGGCGAATCCACCGTCCTGCCGGGCCCACCAGCACGCCGCCGGGGCGTCGAAAAAGGGGACCCGCAAAAGGAGCCACCCGGCCGCATCGCCGTCGAGCCGGCGGACCACGGTCTCGGATGCTCCCGGGGAGGGCTGACCACAAAGATCCACCTGCCTGTCGGGCAGGGACAGAAGCCGCTCTCGATCGTGATCACGGCCGGTCAGCGGGGCGATTCCCCGCTGTTCGAGTCGGCCCTGGACACGATCCGGGGTGCCCCGACTCGGCCCTGGACGGCCTCGCAGGCGACCGTCCCGGCCCTGTTCCACCCGTGTGTCAAGGAGGACAAGAACAGCCCGTCGGCCACATCCGGATCGGGCTGTACCTCCCCTTGGCCCGCTCGCTCGCGACCGTCCACGACCAGCGACGGGCCCCGGATGCACAGATCAGGCGGCTTCGGACGGCCGGCGACCGGTGACAGCGGGGGCCGGCCTCCGACACGAGACCGGCACCCGTCATGGCAGTGATCCAGGGCAGGACCGCTCAGGCGCCGATCTTCCCGATCCCCACCCCGGCCCGGACGAGGGAGGGAACGTCGGCCGCCGGGTCCAGCGTGTACGAGTAGTACGTGCGCGGCTCGGTCACCGTTCCGTTGGTCTCGCACGTACCGGACCCGGTGAAGACGTTGCTGCGCTGCACCAGCCGGCCCGGCCCTGACGCGTCGTACCCGCTGGCGGAGTAACAGGGGTGCGGAACGCTTTCGAAGTAGTTGCCCTCGACCACCACGCCCGCGTTCATGGTCGATGCGACGCCGTATATGGCGTTGCCCTTGTAGTAGTTGTTGTAGATGTGCACCGGCTCGCCGAACCGCACCCGCGGATGCCGCTGACGTGAGCCGTCGAAGAAGTTGTGGTGGATGGAGACCTTCAGTTTGGCCGCGTCCTGGCTGCCGTTGCCGTCGGAGTGCCCGAGCAGCATGCTCTTGTCGGTCTTGTTGAACCAGTTCCACGAGACGGTGACGTACTGGGAGGCGCGGACGATGTCGATCGCCCCGTCGACCGGTGCGACGAACTCGTTGTGGTCGATCCAGATGTGGTGGGACTCCTGGCCGACGTTGACGGCGTCGTCCTCGGCGTTGGTGAACTTGAGGTTGCGCACGATGACGTTGTAGGAACGGTAGAAGTCCAGGCCGCCGCCGTTGATGACCGCCGAGGAACCGACCCCGATGATGGTCTTGTTCGGGCGTACCCCCTGCTTGCTGGTGATGTTGATGGTGCCCTGCACGCGGATGACGAGCGGGCCGGTCGTGTCGATGTAGTCCAGGAACTGCTGGGTGTTGGTGGCGGTCACGGTCGGCCCGCCGACTCCGCCGGTGGTGCCGTTCTGGCCGAGCGCGTTGACGGCCGCGAAGCCGGTGGGGGACGTCTCCGCCAGCGGTGCCGGGGTCTGCGCGGCGGCGCTGTCACTGCCGGCCGACACCGCCGTCCCGCCGAGCAGCAGAGCGAGCGCGAGAGCCGTAACGCCGCGTGCGGCACGTAACGGCCGCTTCGGCACGGGCAGTTTCAGGAGCGACGACCTCATGCGGTTCCTCCTCAGCTGAGTGAGTGGATCTTTTCGACGCCCGGGCCCGCTTGCACCGGGACGGGGCGGTCCGGGGCGAGGTGGGTACTTTGGCTGCCGTCCCGGGTGCGTACGGGTGAACGGCGAGCGGCTCGGCCACTGGGTGGGCGGACTCGCCAGTTCGCCTGACTCGTTGGCGGCTGTGCCTGATGCCCTTGGCGTCCCCGGTGGCGGCACCGGTCTGTGCTGGGCCGGGTGCATGTCGACACTCTCCTGTCAGGAGATGCGCCCCGCGCGGGCGGACGTGTTGAGGCGCGAGCGGAAAGATAGAAAGCGCTTTCCAATATGTCTTGGACGTTACTCAGATGTCCCGAGCATGTCAACGATGCCTCCGGGGTGAAGGAGTCCGTGGACGGATCGACCTCGTTGGCACTGGGCAGCCGGTGATCGGGGTGGCGATGCGCTCAGCGACGTGATGCGGTCGGTGAAGTCGGGGTCGGGCAGCGGCAGGTCGAGGTCGTCGTCGACGTATGCAAATCAACGGGCCCGCGTGGTGTGAAATCGTGCGCCTTCAGCCTGTACTCCGTCCGCAACCGGCAAGCCCCGGTGACGTCGAGCCGGGCGCTGCCCCGGGATCAGGTGGATCGGACGAAGGGCACCCTCATCCCGCAACGTACTGTTAGGCAGCCTCAGCTGCTTGAGCACGGGGAAGTGGAAGTGATGGAGAAGGGTGCATGCCGGGAGTCGTAGGTCGCCGCGTCGGCTGGCTGGTCGCCGCCCTTCTCCTGTTGTCGCTGGCCGTGTTGCTGAGCCTCGCCGTGGGCAGTCGTACGATCCCGCCCTCGGCGGTGTGGGACGCGCTGGCACACGGCGGCACCAGCGACGACGCCCAGGTCGTACGGGCGCTGCGGGTGCCGCGGACGGTGATCGGCGTACTCGTCGGCGTCGCACTGGCCGTCGCCGGCACGGTCCTGCAGGGCATCACCCGTAACCCCATCGCCGAGCCCGGCATCCTCGGCATCAGCCAGGGCGCCTCCCTGGGCGTCGTCTGCGCCATCGCCTTTCTCGGCGTGCACAGTCTGACCGGGTACGTCTGGTACGCCTTCGCCGGCGCCGGAGTCGCGGCGGTCTGCATCTACGCCGTCGCGGGCAGCGGGCGGGGCGGGGCGTCGCCGGTGAAGCTGGCGCTGGCCGGGGCGGCGATGAACGCGTTCCTCGCCTCCGTCGTCTCGGCGATCCTCACCACCAACGCGCGGGCGCTGGACGAGTTCCGGTTCTGGGACGTCGGCTCGATCAGCGGGCGGGACGCGTCGATCGCCGGTCAGGTCTGGCCGTTCCTGCTCGCCGGTCTGCTGCTGGTGCTGGCCATGGCCCGCGGCCTCGACGCGCTCGCCCTCGGCGACGACATCGCCCGGGGGCTCGGCCGCAACGTGGCCCTCCTGCGGGCGACCGGCGCCCTGGGCGCGACCGTCCTGACGGGCGCCGCGGTCGCCGCGGCCGGCCCCATCGCGTTCGTCGGGCTCGCCGTACCGCACATCGCCCGCGCCCTCGTCGGCCCCGGCCACCGGCTGCTGCTGCCGATGGCCGCGCTGCTCGGCCCGGTGATGGTGCTCTTCGCGGACGTCCTCGGCCGGGTCGTCGTACGGCCCTCGGAGGTACCGGCGGCTGTCATGACGGCGCTGGCGGGCGTGCCGTTCCTCATCGTGCTGGTGCGCCGGAAGGTGACAGCGGCATGACGTACGTCGACGACCGCGACGGACGCGACGATCCGCAACCCGAGCGGCCCGCCCCGGCCGGGACCGCCGCCTCCCCGGCGACCCTTACCTCCTCCTCAACCTCCGCCGTCCCGGGGCCGCGTGGCTCCGTCTCCGTCCGGCCCGCCGGGCATGTTGTCGTGCGGGGTGGGCGGGGGAGCAGTTTCCTGGTGCATCGGCGGGCCCTTGTCGTGGCCGTCGTGCTGACCGTGCTGCTCGCGGGTGCGGTCGTCGTGTCGCTGTGCGTCGGGGAGGCCTTCGTCTCGCCGGCCGAGGTCGTCCGCGTGCTGTTCGGGCTGCCCAGTCCCGATGAACTGGTCGTCGGGACGCTGCGGTTGCCGCGACTGGTGACGGGGCTGCTGGTGGGAGTCGCGTTCGGACTGTCCGGGGCGCTGATCCAGACCATGGCCCGCAACCCGCTCGCCAGCCCCGACGTCATCGGGGTGACGCACGGCGCGGGCGCGGCGACGGTGGCCGCGATGACCTTCGGTCTCACCTCGTACGCCGCCCTGCCGTACGTGTCTGTCGCGGGCGGGCTGCTGACCGCCCTGCTCGTCTATCTGCTCGCCTGGCGGGGCGGTCTCAGCGCCTCCCGGTTCGTCCTCGTCGGCATCGGTATCTCGGTGGCGCTCGGCTCCCTGACCCGGCTGCTGGTGACCAAGGGGGACTATCTGGTCGCCCAGCAGGCCAAGGTGTGGCTCACCGGGTCGCTCAACGGCCGGGGCTATGACCAGGCGGCGCCGCTCGCGACGGTCCTGCTGCTGCTCGTACCGTTCCTGCTGTGGGCGGCCCGCGCGCAGCGCAGTGCGGCGTTCGACGACGACACGGCCACCGCGCTCGGCATCCGGCTCGGCCGGGTACGGCTCGGGCTGAGCGTCCTCGGGGTCGTTCTCGCGTCCGTCGCGACCGGCGCCGCCGGCCCGGTCGACTTCGTGGCGCTGCTGGCCCCGCAGATCGCCCGGCGGCTGACCCGCACCCCGCATGTCCCGCTGGTGTGCTCCGCGTTGACGGGCGCGCTGATCGTGGTCGTCGCGGATGTGCTGGCCCGCAAGCTGCTCTCGCCGCTGGAACTGCCGGTCGGCGTCTTCACCGCCCTCGTGGGCGCCCCCTATCTGATGTGGCTGATCGTCCGCACCCGCGGCAACCGCTCCGGAGGAACCGCGTGACCGGCAACCGCCCCGCCGAACCCGACAGTCCCCGTAGGGAAACCGACAGTCCCGGTACCGAACCGGACAGTCCCAGTGCCGCGCGGGACAACGCCGCCGCACAGGACGGTGTCCCGGCCGTGCCGGTCACCGCATCCGCCGTGCGGGACGGCGCCCCCATCATCCAGGGCGACGGCACCCCCGCCGCACAGCACAGCCCCATCCCCGCACAGGACAACGCCCCCACCGCCCATGGCAACGGCACCCCCGCCCCCGCCAACCGCCTCGCCGCCCGCAAGCTCACCCTCGCCTACGAGGACCGTAGGGTCGTCGAGGAGTTGGACCTGGAGGTCCCGGACGGAAAGGTCACGGTGATCGTCGGGCCCAACGCCTGTGGCAAGTCGACGCTGTTGCGGGCGCTGGGCCGGCTGCTGAAGCCGCGTCGGGGCGCCGTGCTCCTGGACGGCACCGAACTGGCCCAGGTCCCCACCCGGCGGATCGCCCAGGTGATCGGGCTGCTGCCGCAGACTCCGGTGCCGCCGGAGGGGATCACGGTCGCGGACCTGATCTCGCGCGGGCGCCAGCCGCACCAGAAGTGGTGGCGGCAGTGGTCCGACTCCGACGAGGCGGCCGTCGCCCACGCGATGGAACGCACGGGAACCACCGACCTCGCCGACCGCCCGGTCGACGAACTGTCGGGCGGTCAGCGGCAGCGCGTGTGGATCGCGATGGCCCTCGCCCAGGACACCGACCTGCTGCTGCTCGACGAGCCGACGACCTACCTGGACATCGCCCATCAGGTCGAAGTCCTGGACCTCGTACGGCAGTTGAACCACGAACGCGGCCGGACGGTGGTCGCGGTGCTGCACGACCTCAACCAGGCCGCCCGCTACGCCGACCATCTGATCGCCATGAAGGCGGGCCGGATCGTGGCGCAGGGCCCGCCCGCCGACATCGTCACGGCCGACCTCGTCCAGGATGTCTTCGGGCTCGCCTCGGTCGTCGTACCGGATCCGGTGACGGGTGATCCGCTGGTGGTGCCGGGCCCTCCGGGTGTCAGGAACCACACCACCCCTGGCCTCCCGGCCCACAGGGAGCCCATAAAGTAAGGGGTACCTAAGTTCTACGACGGGAGCTCCCCCCATGTCCCTCCGCCGTCGCGGCACTTGCGCCGCAGCCCTCGCTCTCGCCTCCGCACTGGCCCTCACCGCGTGCGGCGGATCCTCCGACAGTGAGGGGTCGAAAGCCAAGGCCTCCGCCGGGGCCGCCGGGAAGAAGGACGTCGCCAAGGGCGGCAAGGACTTCGCGGACGCGGCGAAGAAGACCGCCGCGATGGGCACCGACGCCAAGGCGGGCGAGTGGCCGCGCACCATCGAGCACGCGATGGGCGAGACGGAGATCGAGTCGGAGCCGAAGCGGGTGGTCGTCCTTGACGTCGGCGAGCTCGACAACGTTGTTTCACTGGGGGTGAAGCCGGTCGGTCTCGCCCCGACCGAGGGCTCGCCCGAGCTGCCGTCGTATCTGAAGAAGGACGCGGGCAGCCCGAAGAACGTCGGCACGATCAACAGCCTCAACCTGGAGGCGATCGCCGCGCTCAAGCCCGACCTGATCCTCGGCAGCCAGCTGCGCGCAGCCGACAAGTACGACGAGCTGTCCAAGATCGCGCCGACGGTCTTCTCCGTCCGCCCCGGCTTCACCTGGAAGGAGAACTACCTCCTCAACGCCGCCGCCCTCGACAGGACGGCCGAGGCGAAGGAGAACCTGGCGGCGTACGAGGCGAAGGCCGACGCGCTGGGCACGAAGCTCGGCGCCGACAAGCCGACCGTCTCGATGGTCCGTTACATGCCCGACGGCGTCATCCGCCTTTACGCCAACGCCTCGTTCATCGGCACGATCCTCAAGGACGTCGGCGTCCCCCGCCCGAAGAACCAGGACATCGAGGACCTCGCCGCCGAGGTGAGCGCCGAGAACATCGACCAGGCCGACGCGGACTACATCTTCACCGGCGTGTACGGCGATCCGAAGGCCACCGACAAGTCCGCCACCCAGGGCAACCCGCTGTGGAAGAACCTCTCCGCCGTCAAGGCCGGTCACGCGTACGACGTCCCGGACGAGACCTGGTACCTCGGCCTCGGCGTGACCGCCGCCGACGAGGTCCTCGGCGACCTGGAGGACCACCTCGCCCCGTAGCACAGGGAATGGAGCAATCGCCTTCAGGGCGATGGGTCGTCGCCGTCCACAGTGGTGAGGGCGACCTCGAGCAGATGCAGGATCTCGGAGTTGAGGGACCGCCGGTCGGTCTCTGCTTGCGAGACCAGTCGGGCGTGAAGCTCATCGGGGATGCGGACGGTGACTTTGGCCATGACGCCATCGTGCCACTATGGTGGCGGCATGTCACGTTTCCGGATGTACCCGACGCGCGGGCAGGGAGAGCAGCTGCTCTTGCACTGCGCGCACGCCCGGTACGTCTGGAACCTCGCCGTCGAGCAGCACGCGCACTGGCGCAGGTGGCGCAAGTCCGCCCCCGGCTTTGCCGAGCAGTGCCGTCAGCTCACCGAAGCCCGACGCGACAACGAATGGCTCGGTGCCGGGAACGCTGACGTGCAGCAGCAGGCCCTGAAGGACTTCGCCAAGGCCAAGAACGCCCGCTTCACCTCGGGGTTCGGCGAGCCGGCCTGGCGCAGGAAGTTCCGGCCCGAGGGCTTGAGGGCCATCGGCACCGACCGCACACCCGAGTACAACGAGGACGGCACGCCGAAGCTGAACGCGAAGACCGGCAAGCAGGTCAAAGTGCCGGGCTGCGGCTGGGTCCGCTTCCGCCTCACCCGCCCGAAGCTGCCTGCGGCGAAGACGTTCAGGGTCACCTTCCGCAACGGGCAGTGGCACGCGGCGTTCGCCGTCATCCCCGACCCCATCGACGCGCCCGCCACGGGCGAGGTCATCGGCATCGACCGGGGCGTGAGCATCACGGCCGCCCTCTCCGACGGCCGCACCCTCAACTGCCCCCAGCTCACCACCAAAGAGCGCGCGCAGATCCGCAAGCACCAACACCGCGCCGCCCGCGCACCCAGGGGCAGCGACCGCAAGACCGCCGGGTACGCCAGGGCCGCCCGCCTCAAGGCCCGCGAAGCCGACCGGCGCAAGGACTGGTGCGAGAAGACCAGCACCATGCTCGCCCGCACGTACGACCTGGTGCGGTTCGAGAAGCTGAACATCAAGAACATGACCGCCAGGGCAAAGGCCAGGCCCGACCCCGACCAGCCCGGCCAGTACCTCACCAACGGCCGCGCGGCCAAAGCCGGACTGAACCGGGCGATCCTCGCCCAAGGGTGGGGCCTGCTGAGCCGGCGCACCGAGCACAAGGCCACCGGCCGGGTCGAAGACGTCCCCGCCCCGTACACGAGTCTGCGATGCAGTGCCTGCGGATGGTTCGACAAGAACTCACGCAAGAGCCAAGCCGAGTTCGTCTGCTCCTCCTGCGGCTTCACCTGCAACGCGGACACCAACGCCAGTATCAACGTCGCGGCAGGACAGGGCGGGATCCCCCGCCCCCGGCGAACAGCCGGTGCCGGAGGGACGACACCGCCCACACAGCGGTCGAACGTCCGTGAACCTCACCCCAACCCGGTCGGAATCCCCCTCTTTTAAGAGAGGGGGAGGATGTCAACTGCTTGGAGAAGACGCATGACGGATGCGAGCACCGGCAAAGTGGTCGTGAACAGGGTGATGTCCCTCGATGGGTTCATCGCCGGTCCCGGCCACACGATGGACTGGATCTTCGAGCACATGACGTCGGCGACGTTCCCGGAGGTCATGGCGGCCACGGGCGCCATGCTCATCGGCCGGGGCACGTACGAGGTCGGCAAGCGCATGTCCGACGAGAACCCCGACTACGACGGCGGGGCGCAGTTCGTCCTCACCCACCGCCCGCCCGACGAGCCGGACCCCAACGTCACCTTCCTCACCTGCGACATCGAGGAAGCCATGGCCACGGCACGCCGCGCCGCCGGCGACAAGAACCTGGAGATCCTCGGCGCCGACGTGGCCGCCCAGTGCCTGCAGCGCGGCCTCGTCGACGAGATCCTGGTGTACGTGCTGCCGGTGCTGCTCGGCGACGGCGTCCGCTTCGCGCCGCCGGGCCTCGACCGGATCGACCTGGAACCGTTCAGCAACGTCCAGTCGGGCGGGGTCACCATGCTGCGCTTCCACGTGCGCAAGTAGGCGCGGTCGCACCTACTGGCCTGCTGTCATGGCCCCCATCCGGTGGGGCAAGTTCCCCACTCTCGCTGAACGTCAACTGGCCCGGCGGTGGCTGCAGTTCATGGCGAACATCGGTCGGGTTTCCCACACGATCGACGCGTACGGGCGGGCGGTCGAGGAGCACCTGCGGTTCTGTGCAGGTGAAGGCACAGATCCCGTACTGGCCGGTGCGGACACGGTTGCCGCCTGGATCGGGGACATGCTCGACCGTCCCCGCCGGCGATCAGCGAAGGCGCCGCTGCATCCGGAGACGGGACTGGCGAACGCGACCGTCCAGCAACATGTGGCGGCCGTGCGGTCGGCCTGGCGCTGAGCGGTGCAGCTCCGTCATGGTCGCCTACGGGTGGGGCTACCGTGATCCCGGCGTGTAGCGCGCAGCCGTGCTGACATGCCCTGACTCTACGATTGCAGAGGCAGGGCTCTGAGGCTGTAGAGGGTGCTCGGACCGAACGGAAGTGGTGTTCCATGCCGAAACGTCACGCGGTGGTGGCCGGGGCCGGAATCGGCGGCCTCACCGCCGCCGTCGCATTGCACCGCCGCGGCTGGCGCGTCACCGTCTGCGAACGCGCCCCCGAACCCCCCGCCACCGGCGCCGGTATCGGTCTCGCCCCCAACGCCCTGCGCGCACTCGACAGCATCGGCGTCGACGCCGCCCGCGCCGCCGGCAGCGCCGTACCCACGACGATGGGCGTACGCCGCTCCGACGGCCAGTGGCTCACCCGGACCGACACCGCCGACATGGCAGCCCGCTACGGCATGCCCCCGATCGCCGTTCCGCGCCCGGCCTTCACCGCCGCCCTGGCTGCCTCCCTGCCGCCGGAGGCTCTCCGCTACGGCACCGCCGTGACCGCCGTCGACGACGCCGCGGGCCGCCCGATCATCCGTACGGCAGCCGGCCCAGACCTTCCCGCCGATCTGGTCGTCGCCGCCGACGGCATCCACAGCCCGCTGCGCCGCGCGTACTTCCCCGCCCACCCCGGCCTGCACTACATCGGCGAGACCGCCTGGCGGACCATCGTGGACGCCCCGGACCTCCGGATACCGGCCATGAGCGAGACCTGGGGGCGGGGCGAGCGGTTCGGCGTCACCCCGCTCTCCGACGGCCGGTTTTACCTCTACGCCACCGCGGTCCTCCCGGCCGGCACCCGGTCGGCCGACCCCCGCGCCGAACTCCGGCTCCGCTTCGGCTCGTGGCACGACCCGATTCCGGCCCTGCTGGACCGCGTCCGCCGCCTCGACCCTGCCGACGTCCTCCAGAACGACCTCTACGACCTGGCCGCTCCGCTTCCCACCCTGCACCACGGCCGGATCGCCTGGCTGGGCGACGCCGCCCACGCCATGGCTCCCAACCTCGGTCAGGGCGGCTGCCAGGCCATCGAGGACGCGGTGCTTCTCGCTCACCTGCTTCCCGCCGGAGACGGCGGAGACAGCACAGACTCCGTCCCGGCCGCCCTCGCCGCGTACACCGCCGCCCGCCGCGGGCGTACCGACGCCGTGCGCGTCCGCGCCCGCCGGGTCGGCCGCCTGGGCGCCCTGCGTAACCCGCTCGCGGTGGCGGCCCGCGACCTCGCTCTCCGTGCCACCCCTGCCCGCCTGGCCCTGCGCGGCATGGACGACCTCTTCAACGGCTTCCGCCTCCCCGGGTAGCAGGGACCGCGAGCCTCTGTCGTCAAGGTCCCGCTGGGCCGCGCGGCCCAGCACCGCTGCTCGCTTCGTTGTCGGACCGCCCAACTGCGTCCAGTACTCGAGCGGACCTCCGCCTTGCGACGCACGCACCGGACAACACGTGCCCTATCGGGAGACTGTGACGACAGGGCCTCCAGTTCAGAGCTTCCCGGCGCATTCGGTCCTGGTCATACTGCCGGGGTGACTGTGCCCCGCGATCCCGGCGCGCCGCCGGCTACGCCGCTGCGCGTGAGTACGTGCTGGACCATATTCGAGTTCGACGGCCAGGCTGTCGAACTGACGCGGAGGGCCTGGCTCCTGCCCTGGGGCCGCACGACGCGGTTCGCGTTGGACTCGCTGCTGATCCTGGACATCCCCCGGGGGCCGGTCACGGGACAACGCGCCGCGTATCAACAACGTCCTCGTCCTGCACGGTGAGGACGGCGGCCGAGAGTGGACACGACACATAGGTCTGGGGAGATCGGCACGCCTGCTCGGACGCTTCGTGTGGTTCACGTACTGCGTCGACGAGGCGCTCGCCGAACGTGCCCGACTCCTCCTTGCGGCCCGTGGCCCGTCCGCGCCGGGCGGCCCTGCCGCATGGGACGCCGAGTACACCGAGACGATCATCCGTCTGCTCTACGGCCGCCCACCCCGGTGGCATCGTGGTCGGCCGCCGTCCGCCGCCCCCTTGGACTCCCTCACCGCGACTCCTTGTGGACATCGGCCGTTGCGTGAACTGCTCGCGGACGGCCGGCTGAACGAATTCTGGGTGTTCGTGCGGAGCCCGCCCGCACCGGTGAACTGGGAACCGCGCGCGGAGTTCGTCCTGCGCTGGGGCCGCGAGCTCTACCACGCCGACTTCAGACCCAGCGTCGCTTGGGACCTGAACCACACCAGTGCTGACTGGGGCCGGATTCTCGGCAAACTGCGGCATCGGCTCCTCGTTGGGGCCGTCCGGCATGCCGTCGACCATCCCGACCTCGATGTCGAAGACCGCCCGCGCCCGCTGCGCCAGCTGTGGCGGTGGGCGGGATTCGACGAGTACACCGTCGCCCGACACGCCCATGATCGACTCAGTGCGACGGCCGGTCCGGTGTGACTTGCTGTAGAAGACGCCGAGTGAGAGTTCGCCGGACCACTGCTGCCGGTGTCCTTGCGGGGCCGGAGGCGGCTGGACGACCGCAGGGTGCTGAACGGGATCGTGTGGAAGTTCCGTACCGGGACGGCCTGGCGGGACGTGCCGGAGCGGTACGGCCCCTGGGCCGGCCTGCACACCCGCTTTCGCCGGTGGGCGCTGGACGGCACCTTCGAGCGGATGCTCCGGGCGGCCCGGGCGCACGCCGACGAGGCGGGGGACATCGACTGGCTGGTGTCGGTCGACTCGACCGTCGTCCGCGCCCACCAGCACGCCGCGGGGGCCCGAAAAAGGGGGGCCCGCAGTCCCGGCCTCGGACGCTCCCGAGGCGGTCTGACCAGCAAAATCCACCTGGCCTGCGACAGTGTGGGCCGCCCGCTCGCCTTCACGCTCGCGGGCGGCAACACCAACGACTGCACCCAGTTCACCGCCGTGGTGGAAGCCATCCGGGTGCCCCGTATCGGCCCGGGACGGCCCCGCACACGGCCCGCCCACGTGCTGTGCGACAAGGGCTACAGCTCCCGGGCCATCCGCACCTGGCGCAGGCGGCGGGGCATCGGCCACACCATTCCCGAGCGGTCCGACCAGGTCCGCAACCGGCTCCGACGCAGCAGCCGAGGCGGGCGCCCGCCGGCCTTCGACAAGCAGCTCTACAAGCGACGCAACGTCGTGGAACGGTGCTTCAACCGCAGGAGCAGTGGCGCGGCATCGCTACCCGCTACGACAAGCGCGGCTACGTCTTCCTCGGCACCGCAACCACTGCAGCCCTGATCATCTGGCTTCGAAGGTGAGTCCCGGCCTCACAAAGCGATCGGCCGATACTCCAGGGCCTGATCGACTACCTCATCAGCCGAAAGGTCCCGCTCCGGCGGCCAGAAGATCAAGCCACTGACGTGGCCGGGCGGGCATGCTAGGGCTCTGTCGAGCCTGCCCAGCCAACCGGCCACCTCGTCATCGAAGGCACAGCCCGCATCCATGATGCGCTGCACGAGCGCGACTGCCTCCGTGCGGCTCAACTCCACTGCACTCACCAGGCCCTTCCACCACAGCCACCGTAATGGCATCCGTGATCGCCCGGACAGGTCCTAGCCGGTCGCCGAGCTCGAGCATCGTGTTGGTGGTCGAGGCGACGTTCCAGACCTGCGGGGTCCGCCGGCCCTCGATGGAGTCGTGCGGGACGCCAAGGCAGACCATTGCGGATGCCTTGACGATGTCGATCACCGCGACCCTGGCGACCGTTCCGTCGTCGTGGTCTTCTCTCAACCCCTCCATGAGGCGCCCCCTGTTGTGCTGGTTCGGGCAGGGGCTGCCCGGGGAGCCTGAGGATCGGAGAAGCTGATGGGCGTGCTCACGGGCAGTGCGCTTACGGCGGCGACCCCTTTTGGATCGACCGGTTGAGCAGGGCGGTCCGGTACATGGCGAGGTAGTAATTCGTGTGGGTGTACATGGGATCGGTGCCGCCGTCCCGTGGCGACCGAGACGGCGTGGTGAACAGCGAGGGGTCCAGAACCATCCACCGGGTCAAGAAACAAGTACCTGCGGACGCACAGGGTGGGCGCGACGTGCCAGCCCCAGTACACGACGCAGTTGGGGTTGTTCTTCGTGTCGACGTGCAGGTTGCCGCTGATCCACACCTTGTTGGGAGACCGGAGATTATTGATCATCAGTCGGCACATCTCGTTGGCGCGGGCCATCGTGGCGTCGAGCTGGTCGAAGTTGTCCTGGGCCCTCGCCGCCGACGGGCAGCTCAGCCACCATCCGAGCCAGTCCCACCACCGCTTCCTACTTCGACGTACACCGGCCGGCGTTGCTCACGCGGCTGCTCCAGCACCGTCCGGTATCCCGTCGACCTCGGGTCCGCCGCGTCGAGGCGGGCCCGTCGCACGTCGAGCACGATGGTGGTGTCGCCGCCCTCCTCGGCGGGCTCCTCGATGATGATCGAGGTGGCGATGATCGCGTTCTCATCCCTCATCCCGGTCTCCTGACGGTGTTGAGGCGTTGAGGAGTACGGCGACACCTCCGACGATCCGACCCGTGTCGGCCCGTCGCTGTACGAGGTCGACTCGATGGCCGTGTCCTGGTTCCCATCCCTCCGGGAGTTCGACCTTCAGGCCGACGACGAGTGGTGAGAACGGGTCGGCGCCGAGCGGCACCGGCTCGTCGGGCAGCTCGGCCTGCCACGCGTCGGGGAACCGCCGCAGGACGGCATCGAGGTCGGCCGAGGCCAACACGGCGCGCGCGATGGGAGCGACCGGCGCCGAGGGTGCGACTCCGCCACAGTCGAACTGCGGCGCAGCCTCCCGCGCACGGGACCGCACCGGATCGTCGACGAGCGGACGGGGGTCCAGGCCCGCGTTCTTGAGCAGTTCGGCCGAGCGGTGGACCACTGCGACCTGTAGCCCGGGATCGGAACGCCGTACGTGCACGAGCTGCTCCCCGCCGAGCCGGTTGGTCAGTACGACCGGGACGACGACGTACTCTCCCGGTGCCAGGTCGACCACGGTGAGGCTCTTCTGCGCGAGATTCCCGGCCTGCCAGACATGGCCGCCGGCCGCGGGATCGTCGAAGCGGCTCAGCACCGAGGCGACCACACAGGTATGGGATCCGGGCGCCGGCACGGACGCCTTGGGCCAGCGGGCCTTGACGATGCGGCTCTCTCCCGGCGCCAGGTCGAACTCGGCCTTCACCGCTGTGGCCTCGAAGAAGTCGGCCGGGAAGACGAACTCCGTCCCCGCATACCCGGTCGCCCGGAACGTCACCACGAAGTGCGCCGCCGCACCGCCACCGGCCCGGTTGCGCACCCGCGCGTGGAACCAGTTGTCCTGGCCGTACTCCGGATTCTGGTGGGTGGTGCCACCGTCGTCGCCGGTGCGGACCCAGAGATCGGGGGAGTCCCAGAACACGCCCGCCCAGTTGTCCGCCCCGGGATCGGCGATATCGTCGCGCAGCCAGAGGGCGGGAGCCGGGAAGGGGTCGGGCAGGCCGTAGACGAACCGGTGGAAGGCGTGCACCACCCGGACGTCGCCGCTGCGCGCGACCAGATGCTCCTCCAACCGCTCGGTTGACAGTGGCAGCCCGCCCGCCTGGGACTCGTACAGGGACCGCATGTGGGTGTTGAGGGGCCCGGCGCCCGTCATTGCGGCCAGTCCCTTGAAGAGCGCGCTGCCCGAGACGTAGGAGGCGGTCGGAGTGTGGCGCTGCCAGGGGTCCCGCGAGCACAGGGCTACGGGCGGGGCAGTGAAGTCGAGGGGGACGGCGTCGTTCGCTCCGTCGTCGTGGAACGTGGTGAAGCCCTCGTCCCACCACCCGTCGGACTGGTCTGCGGGCTTGAGGCCGCGGGCGAACCAGCTGTGGAACGTCTCGTGGAGGAGGGCGCCGGCGGACGTGGTCGTCCCTCCTTCGTACTCCATGCCCCCGCTGCCGGTGAAGTACGCGACGTACCGGTCGTCATGGAGGTAGCCGCCATAGCCGATCTCGTTGTCGACGAGGAGGGTACGGATCGCGGCGATCTGAGCCGTGGGGTCGACGGCCGAGCCGGCCGGCCGCCACACCTCGATGGTGACCGTCTTGCCGGACACCGGCAGCATCACGGTTCCGGTGGTCCGCTCGACCGTGTCGGACGCCCGGATCTCCAGCAGGGGGGACACCGAGCTGAACCGGGCCGGGAACGCCACCGTCCAGTGGCGGGCGGCGAGTTCGGTGACGGAGCCGTTGGTGATCACCGAGTGTGGGACGGCCGTGTTGTCGATCCGGATGTCCAGGTCGATGGAGTACTGGTCGAACTGCAGGTTGGCCGGCAGCCAGGCCTCGAGGTAGCGGGCGCGGTTCAAGTCGGACAGTGCGAGCGCGAAGGTCAGCCGGGGACCCGGCGCCCACTCGATTCTCGGCAGGTAGGAGCCGCCGAGCTGGCTGTCCGGGACGGCCAGGGGGTACCGAACGCGCAGGGTGTGCACCGACCCCGCGCTCTGGCTCGCCTCGATGACGCGCAGATCGGTGAAGGGACCGGTGCCGAAGGCATGGTGGGCCAGCTTGGCCGCGGGGAACGGCGTACCGTCCAGCCATGCCTGGGAGACCGACTGACGCAGGTCGAAGAAGGGGTTCCCGGCCGTCGGCCCCACGGTGTAGGTGAGGGTCGCGTCGGCCGAGGCCGAAGCAGACGTACCGTCGAAGACGATCGACGCCGTGATGGAGCTGATGTCGACCGGGACGGCGAGCAGTCCGTCGACCGTCTTCGGAGGTGGAGCCACTTCCCAGTTGCCGGCCATGGTCCCCTCCCGGGTCAGCCGGAGCCGGAGTCCGGATGACCGAACTCGATGTCCAGGTTGATCTTCCGCACCGTGACCTTCGTGACGTCCGCTCCGTCGACGCCTAGGCGTTCGAGCAGACCGTGCGCCGGCGCGCCGTCGGCGCGTGCGCTCAGCCCGCTCAGCCCGCCGCCTTCCGCATCCGCTGTCAGGCCGGGATCGACGGTGTAGCGCATCCCGCCGATCTCCATCCCGTCGGCCAGCAGGGACACCTCGATCGTCTGGTCGCCGGCGGTCTGCAGCTCCTCGGCGGTGAACGACGCGCCCGGCACCAGCTGCAGCTTCAACCTCCGCTTCTCGCCCGGGTTCAGCCGGAATCCGTTCGCCGCGTCGTTGAGATCGAACGCCCACCCCTTGTTCGCGAGGACGGTCGGCATGGTGACCCTGAGCTCCATGAACGCGGGCCGGGTCCGGCTGTTGCCGGCGACGAAGACCGCGTCGGCCATCGACGAGATCAGGGCCTCCGGGCCCGCGCCGCCGGGCACGAGGGCGACGTTGCGCTGGCCGATGTTGTTGTCGTTCGGCACCAGCCGCCATTCCTCGATCGACTCCGAGCCGGTGAAGTGCACCACGTTGCTCGGGTCGCCCGCCGTGGAGGCGATCAGCAGCGCGCAGTCGTGGCCGTGGACGTTCTCGTTGGGCACCCACTCGAACGGACCGAACACGACGTCCGCCGCGTTGTTCGCCGCGACACCGGGCGCGGTCAGCCCCGCCGCCGGCGACATGGGCGTGAAGTCGCCCGGCCAGCTGAGCCCTGCTCCGGGCAGGCAGTGGTAGCCCTGGACGGTCACGGTCCCCGACGCCGAGGTACCGCGGTTCTTGACCTGCACGTAGAAGAAGTTCTTCGTGCCCGCGATGGCGTTCTGGTGTCCGGGCAGACCGTCGGGCGCGTTTCGGTTCCACATCGACTGATTCGCCCAGTGCACCGGCTGGAACTCGTACTCCCCGGCGCGGCCGTCGTCGATGTACACGTCGACGTCCGGCGGCTTGCCGCCGTACGATCCCTGCTTCTCGAACCCCCAGCGGATCACCTTGTTGTAGGCACCGCCGGACAGACCCTCGGACAGCCAGTTCTCCAGGTCCGCCCCCTGCAGCTCCTCGCACCACAGCTGGGCGCCGCGGCCGGGGACCCGGTTCATGGTGACGGGGTCCACGTTGTCGGGGTTGGTGCCGGGAGTGAGCTGTCCGATGGCGCGCAGGATCAGGTACGTCGCGGTGCGGGAGGCGAACAGCCGCCTTCCCAGGTCCGGGTGGTCGCCGCCTATCGCGCGGTAGATCCGGAAGTGGCAGGTGGCCAGGATCTCCTCACTCTTGTAGTTCTCGTCGTCCTCGGGTCCGCCCCAGAGCCACGTGCGGTCGAAGCGACGCGAAACCAAGGGCCGGAACGGTGCGTAGCGGAACCGCTCCGTTGTCCCCCGCAACGCGGACTCGGGGTCCATCTGCAGCGCGGCCAGGCCGTCTCCGGCGCTGTGGGCGAATCCGAACGTGCCCTGGTCCACGTGGTCTCCGAGAGATCCGTGACCACCCATCTCGTGCCAGTGCACCCACGGGTCGACCGCGCGGCCCAAGGGCTGGGCGGTGTTGGTGAGGTCGCACAGGGAGTAGCACATGTGGCCTGTGCCGCCGACGCCGTTGGGCGTCCAGTGCGCGTTGATGGCATCCGTGCCTGTGCCGCGGTGGTCGACCGGGATGGGGAATTCCGTCCCGTCGAAGTAGCTTGCGATCGGGAAGCCCAGGTCGGCGATCCTGCGGAACAACTGGGTCTGGTGGTAATAGGCGTTGACCGCCGCGAAGTCATTGGTCCGCGGCGCGAAGTTGAAGTCCGACCCCGACGGACGGGTGGGAGGGGCCTGGTTCGGAGCTTCGACGTCCTGGATGACCACGAACGTGCCCCGCAGTTTCTGGGACCCGTTGACCGGAGCGTCGAGATGGCGGAGGACCTCGCTCGAGTCGTGGTTGTGCAGGATCGCGTCGCTGTCGTCAGCGGTGACGGTCAGATCACCGGTGCCCACATTGGGGTCGACACGGAAGACCATGCCGTTGACGAAGCAGGTCTGGCACTCGACGTAGAGGACGGAGCCGGTCTCTACCTCGGAGAGGAGGAGCCAGACCAGATTGCCGTACCCGGGAACGTCGTGCCGGACGACCATCTCGGCGCACAGGTACGTGCGTCCGGGCTCGATCGACCCGTCGACCGGAGCGATGTCCGGGAACGGCGGTGTGGTGTCCTCCCCGGTCGGGGCCCCCACCTCGTCCGAGGGGCCCGGCAGGTCCTCGTCGGGGGGTGTCGGCTTGCCGGCGAAGCGAAGTTCCGGCTGGTAGCGGTAGGCGACGAACCGTCCGTTCATCAGACCGGTCTCGGCGCTCTCGCCGTTCCGCTTCTCAGCGGCCTTCCCGGTGAGACCGAGCGTGCGCCGGACGACGCGTGTCGCTTCCTTCACCTCGGCCGGGATCTCGGCCTCCGCCTCCGCCTCGGCGCGGTGCGCGACGCGGCCGAGGAATCCGGCGCCGTCCTGGAAGAGCTTGCGGTAGGAGTCGATCCGCTCCTCGCTCGGCAGCGTGCCTTCCAGGTCGGGTTGCGTGTTGTTCGTGACGCCGACGATCCGGTTCGGCCCGTGCTTCACCTTGACCGAGATTCCGCGACGGAACACCGGCACGTCGAAGTAGGTCTGCGTGAAGGCGACGGTCGTTGCGTCGAAGAGCCTCTTGTCGTTCTCGATCCGGTACTCGACGTCCTTCTCCTCGGGCGCCATGGCCGCTGCCCTCATGCGCAGGTTGCCGAGTTGCGGCCGCGCCAGCCCGAGCACGTCCGCGGCTTCCCTGAGGTAGGCGCTCGCAGCCTCGACGGGATCGTTCTCCTCGCTGGCCTGGAGCTCCTGGCTGTGCCGGATGTGCGTGACGTTGGCGCCGTCCTTGGTGATGTGGCCCTTGACCGAGCCGTCGTAGAAGGTGGGCATCGGAATCTTCCCGTCCAATGGGCCTGGAACCAGGCCGGGGACGCGTCCGGCGCCGCCTTGAACAACGGTTGATACGCCGTCAGCGTGGGATGTGAGCCCGGGTCCCGGGGGTGGACCGTCGCGTGGCAACGGGAACGGTCTGAGGCGACCGCGCCACTGCTTCCGCGAGGGGAATGCGTACAACGCGGGCAGGGAGTCAGGCTTCGATTTCGAGCCTACGCCGCGGCTTTCCCGGTGTCGATTCGGCAAGACACCCCGGGCCGCCTACCGTCGAGGTATGAGCGAGAGTGTCGTTGGGCACGAGCTCAACGCACCGGTGACGCATACGAATCCGGGGGCTCGTCCCGTGGCGGCGACGCGCTCGTGTGTCACTCGATCCGATCTGCGGTCCCGGAGGCAGGTCTCCTGGGACGAGCAGGGTGTCGGTGCGCTGTGGGGCCAGCCGAAGTCCTGCACGGTGACGGTCGCGGATCCGCCTTCATCGCTGGTGGTGTACTCGCCGGGGCCCGTGGAGGGCACGTAGCCGTCGGCGAGGATGTCGTCGGTGTCGTCCTCCCCCACGAAGGCGCACACCTCGGCGACGGGGTGGGGGGCGAACTTGTGTTCGGCACCGCCGAACAGCGGATAGCGGGGCTGGGTGGGGGTGTTGATGTCCCGGTCCGGGTGCTCTTACAGGGCGGTCTGCTGGCCCCACGGCGCTCTCACGACGACTTCACCTAGGGGCTCGGGCAGGTCGTTGTCGTCGCTCTCCGGGGGATGTGGAGCAGCGATCCGTCGGCGCCGGGCTGCCGGATGGGGCCGGCACGGGTGCGGCTTTTGTCCAGGGCAGGTCCAGGGAGTCGAGGACGGTCTGCTGTTCGGGGGTGAGTCTGTCCCACCGCGACTTGGTGTTCGAGACCCACACGCCCAGCTTCCCGTTCCACGCACTGTGTGAGGGCTGCCAGGCCTCGCTGGAACGCCTGTCCTGCCTCATGAAACGGGCCCCGGCCGCCCCGGCGAGGGGTGGCCGAGGCCGCCTGTGCGTGTTGCGTTTCAGGGGCGTCCGAGGGCGCGGAAGGTCCATCCGGCTTCGCGCCAGGTGGCCGGGTTGAGGGTGCCGAGGCTGCCGATGACCCGCGGCTGCCCGGCTCGGGTGGCGAGACGGTGGGGGTCGATGGGGGAGAACGGCGGCCGCTCGGTCAGGTGCAGCAGGAGGTCGGCGTCCTGGACGGCGGCGATCGGGTCGTCGATGTAGTCGAGTTCGGGGTGCGTCTTGCGGGCGTTGTCGAGGGCCCGGGGGTCGGTGACGGTAACGGTGGCGCCGAGTTCGTGGAGTTTGTGGGCGAGGGCGGGGGAGTCGCGGATGTCGTCGGTGTCGGGTTTGAAGGCGGCGCCCCAGACGCTGATCCGTCGTCAGCGGCGCGGTCCGCTCCACGAGTTGCAGCTGGACGGACGTGGCCGGCACGTCGCCGACGGCCACCAGAGTGCGGGCGGTGTCGGTCGCGGCGCGGATCCGGCGCTCTGGTGAGGGCAGCACGGCCGGCACCAGGTCGACGGCGTAGGCCAGGGCGCGGTCGATGTCGCCGAGCTCCGAGTGGATCCCGCCCCCCTCAATGCCCGGAGTACGTCTCTTTTCAGCCATGCCCCTATAACGCCCCGGCACGGAAAGGTACTTCCGTACAGGAGGACCCGTCTGACATCTTGCATCCACCACTCGTTTCGTACGGCCCGGCCGCTGCCCTCAGCACGGCCGGGCCGTCTTCGGAGGACGCTTTGATACCCCACATATCCGGCCGCTCCAGACGCACGCTGGTGCTGGCGGCCACGCTCGGCGCCGCCCTCGCGTTCGGCGCTCCGGGCGCCCTCGCGGGCACGCTCCCCGTCGTCCCCTCCACCGTGCCGGCCGCCAAGGCTCAGGCTCCGGCCGCCGTGCCGGCTTCCCAGAGTGCGACCTGGGTGGCCGGCACGCGTGCCTACCTCGTGATCACCGCCCCCGGTGACAGTTCGGCGGTCCGCTCCGCGATCGAGGCCAACGGCGGCACCGTCTTCTCGAACTTCGACGCCATCGGCGTGATCGTCGCCCACTCGGCGTCCAGCGGATTCGCCGCCACCATGCGCGGCGTCGCCGGCGTGCAGCAGGTCGGCGCCACGCGCACCTCGGACGTCCCGGCCGACGCCTACAACCCGGCGCTCCCGGCCAATCCGGCTCAGGCCTCGACCCCGGCCGGCGAACCGGTCCGGGCCGACATGAGCCAGATCAAGGCCGACCAGGCCTGGGCCGTGAACCCGGGCTCCGCCTCGGTCAAGGTCGGCATCCTGGACACCGGTGTGGACGACCAGCACCAGGACCTGGCGCCCAACTTCAACGCGGCCGACTCGGTCTCCTGCGCCTACGGCAAGCCCGACACCCGTGCCGGCGCCTGGCGGGACGTCGACACGCACGGCACCCACGTAGCGGGCACCGTCGCCGCGGCCAAGAACGGCAAGGGCGTCGTCGGCGTGGCTCCCGGGGTGACGATTTCCGCGGTCCGGGTCGCCGAGCCGGGCAACGCCTTCTTCTTCGCCGAGAACACCATCTGCGGCTTCGTCTGGGCCGGTGACCACGGCTTCAAGGTCACCAACAACAGCTATTACACGGACCCGTGGCAGTTCAACTGCCCGGACAACATCGACCAGGCCGCCATCATCGAGGGCGTCAAGCGCGCCCAGGAGTACGCCGAGGGCAAGGGCTCCCTCCAGATCGCCGCCGCGGGCAACGAGAACTACGATCTCGCCCACAAGACGACCGACTCCGCGAGCCCGAACGACTCGACGCCGGTCACCCGCACCATCACCAATGCCTGCCTCGACATCCCGACCGAGCTGCCGGGCGTGGTCACGGTCGCGGCCAACGGTACGGGCGTCACCAAGGCCTCGTTCTCCAACTACGGGCAGGGCGTCATCGACGTCGCGGCGCCGGGCAGCAGCGTGTACTCCACCGTCCCCGGCGGCGGCTACGGCAGCAAGAGCGGCACCTCGATGGCCGCCCCGCACGTGGCCGGGGTGGCGGCACTCATCGCCAGTGCCGACCCGGGCATCACCCCGGCGCAGATCCGCGCCAAGCTGGCCGCCCAGGCCAACGACATCGCCTGCCCCTCGGACAGCCGCTGCACGGGCACGACGGCCAGCAACTCGTTCTTCGGCGAGGGACAGGTCGACGCCCTCAAGGCCGTCGGGGCCACCCCGCCGCCCGGCAAGTACTTCGAGAACCTCGCGGACTTCGCCGTCACCGACAACGCGACCGTGGAGAGCCCGATCGCCGTCACTGGCGTGACCGGCAACGCCCCGGCCACCCTCAAGGTGGGTGTGGACATCAAGCACACCTACATCGGTGACCTGAAGGTCGACCTGGTGGCGCCGGACGGCACCGTCTACACGCTGCACAACCGCGCCGGCGGCAGCGCCGACAACATCGCCCAGACCTACACCGTGAACGCCTCCTCGGAGGTCGCGAACGGCACCTGGAAGCTGCGCGTCAACGACAACGCCGCCTCCGACACAGGCAAGATCGACGCCTGGAATCTGACCTTCTAGCGCAGGGCCCGGCAACGCCCGCGTACAGCACGCACTGCGCCGGCGACAGCTCCCCGCCCGCGGCCGCGGACAAGGCGGGCTGCGCTCTGTTCGGCCAGGGCTGCGAACTGCAGGGCGGCAGAGGGCATAGGGGCCTCGGCGGCGGTGTACGCCGCGGTCGGGGCCCGTATGCCGGAAGCGTCCAGGAAGGCCGCGGACGGCCTCCGGGCCGGTGTCCAGCTCACCGTGCGCCTCCCTGAGGAACTGCAGGGGGCCGTGTCCGCGCTGACCGTACGGGCAGCGGGGCCGCGGCTGCGCGTGCTGCGGCCCCGAGGAGCCCAGCGGCGGGGTCAACAAGCCGGTCTGGGTGGGGTGGTCGCGCACCGGCGCCACCGAAACGGATGTCGACCGCTGCTGGCAGTGCTTCCTTCGCCGCTTCGACATCGAGCACCCATTCCGCCTGTTCACGCAGACCCTCGGCTGGACCAAGCCCCGGCTTCGCAGCTCGGAAGCGGCCGACCGGTGGACCTGGATCGTGATCGCTGCCTATGCCCAGCTCCGGGTCGCTCGCCCGCTGGCCACCGACCTCCGCAGGCCCTGGGAGAAGCCGGCCGAGCCGAACAAGCTCACACCCGCCCGGGTTCGCAGAGGGTTCAGGAACCTGCACGCGAAGACCGGCTCCCCGGCTGGTGCACCAAAACCGTCCCACCCCGGCCCAGGCAGGCTGCCAGGCTCGAAGAACCGCCGCCCGGCCACCCGACACGACGTGGGCAAAGTCCTCGCCACCGGCGAGGTGTTCACCCGTCCCACCCACCACAAAGTCGGCACCAAGCCCCGGCGCGGCACCTGAAGGCCCTTGGGGAGGATCGGACCGGTGAGTAGCGGCTCCGTCAGGCGCTGGTGGGCGTGGTTGCCGATTGCTGGCGCAGCGCGGTGAAGTCGGCCTGCGCGGCCTCGACGGCTTCGGGATACGCCTGGGCCTTCTCGTGTTCCGCGAGGGCGCGGTAGATGCTGGCGACGGAGGGGCTGTGTCCCTTGCGTTTGCGGTGGGGATGATCAGGTCGGGCGGAATCCGCTCCACGGACTCGCCGAGCGCGCGGCGCCGGAGGACGCTGTGCAGCATGTCCTCGGTGAGTAGGCGTCACGCCCGACAGACTTCGGGCCCGCTCTGCCTCGCGAGGGCACATGCGGCAGGGGGCCTCACGCCACGTGCAGGTGCCGATTTCGGCGCGGGGGCTCCTCGTCCTTCGTGGCGGACGGTTCCGGCCCGGCCTGGAGGGGGCCCGTCTCGGCGGTGTCCTCGGGCTTGCGGTTCAACTTCGACCTGAGGCCGTTGAGCTTGCTCTTGATGTGCGGCGCGGCCTTCACAGCGACGGCACCGAGCGCGGCGGCGGCGACGGTGGCGGCGACGCCGATCACCACGCCGTTCGCGACGCCTTCCTGACGGCCTTCTTCCCTCGCCTCAGCCCTGATCTCGTCGAGTTCGGTGCCGGCCGGGTAGAGCACGGCGTGTCCAGCGAGCACGTTAGCGGCGTCCCGCAGGAGGGCGCTGATCCCCCCGGGACTGCTCGAATCCGAGAGGCTCGTCCCAGCCGGGCGTTCCACCACGAACACGTCTCGGATGGTCCCGGTCTCTTCGTCATAGGCCATGGGAGCACTGTATGGGGCATCGCCTTTGCCGGGACGGGGTATCCGGCAGGTGACCCTTGGCCGAGGTGTTCTTCTGCCGGCGGCGCTGCCGGACCACAATCTCGGACATGCGAGAAGAGGACCTCTACACCGAGCAGTACTTCGGCGACGAGCAGCAATCCGTCGCCGATGCGCCGCAGTGGGAGCAGCAGGCGTTGCCGACGACGAGGCTGAACGTGCAGTCCAGGAACCCGTACCTGGACTCCATGACGGCGAAGGTACTGCTGGGCGACTACTTCGACACCGGGCGTCTGCCGCCCGCGGAGGTCGTCGCGGCGGTACGGCACCAGTCGTGGAGGGACCTGGAGTACAAGGGGGGTTCACTCAACGTCGTCGGTGACCGGCTGTACGTCCTGTTCTTCCGGTCCATGTGCTCGAAGCTGTCGTACGTCAAGGTCGGCCGGACGAAGAAGGAGGACAAAGCGCAGGTCCGGAAGCGGATCATGGCGCATGAGGGCGAGGCCAAGATCGCCCAGGCGGTCCTTTTCGACGCGTGGATCTCCCGTCCCTGCGTGTCGGCCGTCGCGTGGGAGAAGGGCGTCAAGGCACACTTGAGTGCTGCGGCGGAGGAGGACATCATTCCGGTCGAGCAGGTGAAGGCGGAGTACTTCCGTGGCATCGCCTTCGGCGCTGCTGTCCGGGTGGCCCGGATGCAGGAAGACCGCAGCGGGGTTGTCTTCCTCGCACCGTGATGTCCGGTCCGGGGCGTCGTCCTGTGCTGCGTGTCCTCTTCACGTTCCACGGCCTCTGGACTGCGTCCGGCAGCCGGGGAGAGCGGAAGGGATGCAGCGCGGTCGGGCGGTGCGGGCCCCGTAGGGGCCTTGATCAGCAGAAACAGGGCCGGTCATCGAACCTGAATCAAGATCGGCCAGATGTCGCTACTGACCGTTCCGATCCCCCCCGAGGGCCCTGAAGCTCCGCCCGCCTGAACCGTCAGCAAGCCGACGAGGTTGGATGCCTCCATGGTGAGACGAAAGCGGGAGAAGCAGAGACGACCTCCCTTCGGCATGCCGAAGGGCATCGTCCTGCTCACGACGCCAGAAGGCTGGCGTCACAGTGTCCTCACCGCGGAAGGGGGGATGCTCTGCGGGCATCTCGCCGACGTTCCGGTCACCGCTGGCCCAGCCGAGGCACGGGCCGCCGCGGCGACCATGGTGATGGGACTCGCACACGACTTCCACAAAGTACGCGTCAACGTGACCTGGGATCCGCCCCGGGAACCCGGGTCCTGGACCGCGCAGGTCACCATTGCCTCGATCTCGCCGAACGCCTGTGGTTAAACAACAAGGTCAGTGCTTGTTTCATATTTCGGCGAGTGATCGGGCGTCATGGCCAGCGGTGACGGCGATGAGCCGGATCTTGCCGGTGGTCGGCCTGCTTCGCTGCTGACCCGGGGAGCACATCCAGCCGGATTCGTGGTGTCCCAAACGGTGCGGTGGATAGGTTGCTCTGATGAAGCTGCCTGCGTACTGGATGACGCGTCCCGCTCCGCCACCGGACCGCAGCACGTCGGCATCCTTCGACCGGCTGCTGGAGGAAGCGCTCGCGAACGGTCCCGATGAGCCCATCGACTACCGGCTCGAGGCGCCGAAATGGCAGTTCCTCTGCCATGCCGCAGACCGCGGCAGACTGCTGTTGCACGGCTCGGGCGACCCGGCGATCAGCCGCTTCGAGCCCCGGCAGCCGGATGACAGCAGCGAGTTCGGCAACCGGCGCGCGGTCTTCGCCGCCGGCGACGGGCTCTGGCCGATGTACTACGCGATCCTGCACCGGGACCGCCACCCGATGTCGTTGATCAACGGCTGCGCCCGCTTCGCCAACGGCAGCGAGCGGCTCGGCGAGCCGCACTACTACTTCTCCATCAGCGCGCAGGCGCTGAAGCAACAGCCCTGGCGCCCCGGCACGGTTTACCTGCTGCCCGCAGGCAGTTTCGAGCTGCAGCCGCGGATGCGGGTCGGCGATGTCTCGGTGCAGCTGGCCCAATGGGCAAGTCCCGTACCAGTGACCCCTGTCGCCAAACTGGCCGTGCAGCCGGAGGACTTCCCGTTCCTGGACCAGATCCGCGGTCATGACGATGAGCGGGTCTGGACCCGTGCCGCCGCGGACCCGGATGGCTTCCCCTGGCATGAGGAGGCGTGACGCATGCGTCACGGCGCTGCTGCGTACGTGGTTCTGAACCCTGATCGGCCACCGGAACGGTGCTCATTGTTTTCGGCCTGGACCTGGCTCTGTCCGAACGATCAGGGACCGAGACCGGAGGCGCATCAACGTCAACGCGACGATGTCCCATGGTGTAGTTGTCCCCACCGTCAGGGGGTGGCTTACCGGATGGGCAATGACATCGGTGCGCGGCGATCGTGTGTCACCGAGACGGCTTGATGGCCACACATGGCGAAGGGACACCTCATCGATGCGCATCCTCCGGATCGGGCCGCCCGGAGCTGGCAAGGGCACGCAGGCAGTGCGCCTTGCCGCGCATCTGTCGATCCAGCACATCTCCACCGGTGACCTTTTCCGAGAGCACATCGATCAGGGCACCGAGCTCGGGCAGAACGCCCACACGCACATACGCGCCGGCCTTCTGGCACCGGACGAGGTCACCATCGAAGTGATCAAAGAACGCCTTGCCCGCCCGGACACCGAGCGCGGATTCCTGCTGGACGGCTTCCCCCGCAATCTTGCCCAGGCGGAGGCACTGGACGGCATCCTGGCCGACTCGGAGTCGAGGCTGGATGCCGTGCTGGACCTGGAGATTCCCGAGACCCAGGTGGTCAGGCGGATCGCTGGACGACGGCTGTGCCGTCAGGACCGCGAACACATCTTTCACGTCCACTACAGCCCGCCTGAAGTGGCAGGAGCCTGCGACGTCTGCGGCGGTGAGCTGTACCAGCGAGATGACGACCGAGAGACAACCGTTCGTAAGCGACTGGAGGTCTATCGCAGTGAAACGGCGCCGGTCGTCGACCACTATCAAGCTCAGGGCCTGGTGACCACGATCTCGGCCCTCGGCCAGGTTCAGGAGGTCCTGGACCGCGCGCTGGTCGCGATCGGCGACGGGCAGGTCGATGCCTCCGGCGCGTCGAGTTGCTGACCGCTCCGCTGGGAAGGTGCGGGGCTGCCCCCCCTGGCTACCGCCGCCGAGGGTTGTAAGCCCGCCCGCCCGCTGGCTTGCCGACGGCGATGCGCACCACTGTGCGGGAATGCCCCGCACTGAGCCTCCGTCAACTTGAAGTCGCTGGTCAAAGGGCTGGTGTGCTGGTCTTCGGGGTGCTCACGCTGGTCGTGGGCGGCAGTCTGCGGAGAAGATCGTCTGACGGGGCGGTCGGTTCGCCGGTTCTTGCCCGCTGTGGCCGGACGGCCTTCTACGATCCTGTGCATGCTGGACCCCGAGCTGCTGGAACGGATCACCGCGCGCCGTGCGGACTTGGACGAACTCGAAGAACAGCTGGTCAAGCAGCTGATGGAGGTGCGGGCCGAGCGGGACGAACTCGCCGTCGCCGAAGGTGTCCTTGAGCGGGTGAGCGAGCAGCTCGCCGACGACCGCGCCTCGACCGCGCCAGTTCCTGGGCAGGTGGGCGGCCGAGCGGTGATGCTGATCCCGCACCGCGAGCCGGGCGTGGAGGAGACCATGCTTCCGCCGGACTACCAGCGCATCCCCGCTGCCGCGCGACAGGCCGCCGGACCGGTCATGACTCAGCAGGTCGGCGAGATGCTGGGAGGGGACGTGGGTGTGCGGTCCAAGCTGGAACCGCTGCGGGGGAAGCCGGTCAGACTGACTGACCGCGGCTGGCTGCGGACACTGCCCGACGGCCGGTTCACCACCCGCCTATGAGCAGTGACGCAGCCGCCTGGGTGGCTCTGCTCCACGAGAGCGGATTCTGACAGCGCCAGTGCGGGGCGTAGCTGCCGCGGGTGTTCGGTGACCGGGGATGCCAGGCGTCTAAGGTCGCGTCCATGACGAGAACCACGCCCCCGCGCCCTCTCGATGTCGAGGCGCTCTTCCCGGAACTGGCGGCCTTTCGGGGGACGACAACTCGGCTCCATCCGCGGCCGGGCAGACCAGACCATTCGGCCAGTTCCGTGGGCGGTCCTATGCTGTGGCCGGCGGACGAGCCGTGGCCGGTGTGCGGCGAGGCCCACGGCCGTGGGCGTGGTCGACGCCCGGCCGACATCCGCCGCTATCGGCAGGTTCTGGCTTCCGCGTGGGCCCGCGAGCAGGCTCCCGGCCCGACGGACGAGGAACGGGAGCTCCTGGGCGAGCTGCATCAGGAGCACCGGATCCCCGGGGCATCCGAGATCGACCCGCTGCCGATGATCGGCCTCGCGCAGCTGTACCGGCGGGATGTGCCTGACCTGCCGGCTGGACCGGGCGACTGCGATCTACTTCAAGTGTTCTGGTGTCCCTTCAACGCGCACGGCCCGGGCCGGTATGACCTGGAGCTGCACCTGCGCTGGCGGCGGTCGTGGGAGGTCGGCGAGGTGCTGACCGCGCCGCCGCAGCCGCTGGTCGTCGGGTCCGACGGCTTCGTGCCCGAGCCCTGTGTGCTGCACCCGGAGCAGGTGATCACCTACCCGTTTGCCGGCCTTCTGCCGGAAGAACTGTGCGCCCGGATCGACGCCTGGGAGGAAGCCCTTGACGAGGAAGCCGAACAGTCGGCGGACGAAAGCACGACAGAGCTGCTCGGCTACCAGTACGACCTGTCCATCCCGCCCGGCTGGCACGTGGGCGGCTTTGCTTCCTGGCACTCGACCGACCCGTATTCCATGGATTGTCTGACCTGCACGACACCGATGCACCTGCTGCTGACCATCGACAGCTCGGAATGGGACGGCGGCAGCGGCAGCTGGAAACCGCTGGAGGACCAGAACCAGCCCACTCACCGCTGCGCCACGCCCACGGAGATCACTGTGGGCCGCTGGGGTGAGCTCAACGTATTCGCCTGTCCCAAGGAGCCCGGGCATCCGCTCCGCTGGAGCATCCAGTAGCTTGTCGTGCCTCTGGGGCAGCGCGGCTAGCGTAACCGCGGCGCCCCTGGCGGCCGTTGGGATTGTGTGACGAATGCCAAAGAGCGCGCCACGCCGCAGCGGGCCTGATTCTCCCCGACGACGTCGGCATGGGCCCCGGCGCACTACGCCATCTACGTCGAAGCGCGGAAGCCCGACGGCAGGGACTACACCCTGCTGCGTCTCGGTCCGTACACCCAGGCCCGCCACGCCTCCCACGACGCCGACCGGCTCACCGCCGCACTGCACGGACAGGAGACCACCGTCGTGCCCGGGTTCAGGGTCACCGCGCGCCCGGCGCCGTTCGACGTCAGCGACCACACATTGTTCGCCGACCCGTACGAGGCCGACACCGTCGCGCTCCTGGCCGCCGCGGTCGAAGGAGCGATTGCCGTATGACCACTGCCCTGTACGAGATCGAGACCAGCGAGGGTGACGACGACACGGCGCACCCCGCCGAATGCCTCTGGACCCCGGGCGAGGACGCAGCCGACAACGGGTTCGTTGTCCACCACGGCCTCTACGTCACCGGCATCGCGGCTCCGAACGACGACGGCCCGCACCCGGACAGGTTCATCGTCCTCGGACACCAGCGGTGGGCCGACATCATCGGGGCCGCTGCCGCGTACATGGACCGCGTCCACAACCGGCGGGACCTGCAAAACAGGATGAATTGCAGCGGTTTCGAGGACCGACGAGTCACCGGCCGGCACGTCCTCGATCTCCTTGGGGTAGGAAGCCGCTACATATCAGCTGTTGTGAAGCTACGCCTTTGTCGGCGCTGAGCCCGATCGTCTTTCCGGCGAATCGGGGTGTGCCCGTTGCGTCATCGCCTTTTTGGTCCGGCGATCAGAACAGGCCGTTGTCGTGCGGCAGGGTGTCCGGGATGGGGACGACGATGTCCCAGTGCTCGACGATCTTGCCATCGGCGACACGGAACAGGTCCCAGTACGCAACCGGAACATCGAACTCGCCCTCGGAGACCACCAATACGAAGTCGCCCTCGGCGATCACCTGGTGAGTCGTTCCGTAGGCGATGCTCTTGCCCTGCTCGGCCCACGCCGCAAAGGCGGCGCCGAGCCCGTCAAGCCCGTCAGCGATCTCCGGGTGGTGCTGGTCGTACTGCTCGGTGGAGATGAAGTCGGTCAGCACGGAGAAGTCACCACCCTTGAGGATCTTCTCGACGAATTCGAGGACCAGGGCACGGTTGGCCTCAGTCTTGCCGAGGTCGCTGACCTCTGCCGGGCCGTCGACCTGCGAGCGGCCCGAGACGGTCCTGGCGATCTGGGGGGTGAGTGCGTCCCAGTGCTCGGCGAGCTTGCCGTCGGCGACGCGGAACAGGTCGAGGGCGACCAGCGGGCCGGGACCGAAGCCGTAGTAGACGCCGTGGACCGCGACCAGGTCGCCCTCGGCGATGACCCGGGCAACCTCGTGACGGACGTCGTCGGTGAGTGACCCGATCAGCCCACGCAGGCCTTCGGGGCCGTCGGGTGCGGCCGAGCTGTGCTGGCGGTAGTCGGCGGCCACCCACCGGTCGACGGCGGTGACGTCCTTGTCGCCGAAGAGCTCCTTGACTGCGGTGAGGACGATGGTCTTGTTGTCGCTCATGTTCGTCATTCCCTCGTGCTTGTGGCCTGGTGGGCGGCTTGTGGTTTCTGACATCAACAGTGGTCCCGCAGCCGGTCGGTGCTGCGGTAGGTTCTGGTCTCGTGATGGTGAATATCGGACAGCGCACCCGCGATGCCATCCCGAGGGTGGACTTCAACGCGCGCGTCGGCACTCCGGCCGGCGTCGAGGTGATGTCACTGGCCGAGTTCCGGCGGCGTGGGGGCGGCGGGTTCACGACGCCGCAGCGCCCCGATTTCCACCACCTCATCGCCACGGTCAGCGGGACGCTGAAGCAGGAGGTCGACTTCACCACGTACGACGCGGCCCCCGGGAGCTGGTTGTGGGTCCGTCCGGGGCAGGTCCACAGGTGGGGGGACCTGAGCGAGGTCGAGGGGCATCTCGTGCTCTTCGAGAGCGACTTCCTCGATCCGACCACGGTGGTCGCGGCGCGCTTGGAGACGCTGGGTGGCCCGGTGCTGTACGACGCCGTCGACGACCATGCCGTCGATCTGGCGATCGAGCACCTCTGTCACGAGTTCGGTGCCGTCGGCGCGAGTCCGCTCGACGTGCACATCGCCATCCTGCGGCACCTGCTGTCCGTGCTGGTGCTCCGGCTGGCCGACCGGCCGGGTGGGCTTGCCGGCACTACGGAAGACAGCGAGACCTTCCGTCGATTCCGCGAGGCGGTCGAGCGTGACTTCACCAAGACGCATCAGGTCGCTGACTACGCGAGAGCCCTGGGGTACTCCCCGCGCACGCTGAGGAGGGCAACCGCATCAGCGGTCGGTACCAACGCCAAGGAGTTCATCGACGAACGAGTCACGCTGGAAGCCAAGCGCCGCCTGGCCCACAGCGACGAGACCGCCGTCCGCATTGCCGCACACCTCGGCTTCAGCAGTGCCACCAACTTCAGCAAGTACTTCCAGTCCCGAACCGGACAGAGCCCGATCCAGTTCAGGAACGCGGCCCGACAGGTTTTACCTCCGCGAGGTGGGGCCTGACGCTGCGGACGGCACTCGGCGAGGCGCTGGTGGAGCAGGAGGTCGGTGGTCTCGAACCGTACGTCGGGTTCGAAGCCGACGTACGGCACAGGGCCATGGCCCAGTGCCGGGCGACCCGATGGACCACAAACTGCTGATCCGTCCCGAGTCCTTGGGAACCGGGGCCAGGCCGGCGACGGGTGCGACCAGTCGGCGCCGTCGGTGACGGTGGTGCTGGTAACGGTGAAGAGCGGCCCCATCGTCAGCCAGACCGTCGCCCGCATGGAGCGCATCGGTCTGCTGCCCACACTCACTCATTACGGAACGTCACAGATCACCGGCTCCGACACAGCTTCTGACCTTGGCTCTGTCGGGGATCTTGGAGTTTCCCGGTGCGACAGCATGGTCAACGGGCATGCTCGGGTAGTTCAGGCCGACGAAGCTGTCGAGGTGCCCGTTGTTCCTTCGCCCCCGTTCCGGTGAGCAGGTCCCGTCTCTGACTGCGCAGGTCGCGCGGGCGAGCAACCCGGGCGGCACGACGGCGATATGGGTGCGTGACCGGCTGGACGGGCTGTGGCATGACGAGGACTTCGCCGACTGGTACCCGCGGGACGGGCGTCCAGGTCTCGCGCCTGCGTAACTGGCTACCGTCTGTGTGCTGCAGTTCCTGCTCGGTCTGTCGGACCGGCAGGCCGCTGAGGCGGTCCGCTGCCGCATCGACTTCAAGTACGCGATGGCCATGGAGCTGGACGATCCCGGGTTCCATCACAGCGTGCTGGCCGATTTCCGAGACCGTCTCGCCGAGGGCGTCCGAGCCGACCGGCTCCTCGACCTCGCGCTCGCGCGCCTGAAGGAGGCCGGTCTCGTCCGCGAGCGCACCACCCAGCGCACCCATTCCACCCACGTCCTGGCCGCGGTGCGCGACCTGACCCGCTTGGAGCTGGTCACCGAGGCCGTCCGCGCCGCACTCGAAGAAGTCGCCGGCAGGTCCCCTCGCCTGCTCGACGAACTGGTCGACGAGGACTGGGGGCTCCGCTATGGCCGGCAGGTCCGCCTGGGCAAGAACCCCACCAAACCCAAGACCAGAATCCTCGCCACCGGAAACGACGCAGTACGGCTCCTGGAACACCTCCACCAACACGGAGCGGACCACCCGTCCGGTCCTCGTGTCCAGGCACTGCGCCAGATCATGGTGCAGAACTACCACCGTGACGCCGCAGGGCACCTGAGCTGGCGCACCGCCGAAACGGAAGGTGGGCCCGGACTGCCGCCATCGTCCCGGACCATCGTCTCCCCCTACGACACTTCGGCCCGCTACGCGCGACACGGACACATCATCAGCTGGAAGGGGTTCTCCGCGCATCTGACCGAGACCTGTGCCCCCGACGGCCCCAACGTGATCACGGACGTGGCCACCACGGCGGCCACCACCCACGACAGCCAGGTCCTGCCCGGCATCCACACCCGCCTGTCCCGCCGCGGGCTGCTGCCCGCCGAGCATCTGGTCGACGCCGGCTACACCTCCCTGCCCCACCTGGAACAAGCCGCCCGCGAACACCAGGTCACCGTCTCCGGGCCGCTGAAGAGCAACCCCACCCGCCAGCACCGCCGGAACGAGGGCTTCGCCCGGGACGACTTCCACATCGACTACGACAAGCAGCAGGTCACCTGCCCCCAGGGACAGGTCAGCGCGGGCTGGCACGGCCCCTACCCGACCTCCTCGCCCACCGCGGCACCTCTGATCGTGGCACGGTTCATCAAGAGCCAGTGCCGCCCCTGCCCGACCCGCACCCAATGCACCAGCACCGCCGACAACGCCCGCACCGTGGGTTTTCCCCCGCGAGAGCTCCGTACCTGCAACTTCGCGTCCGCACTGAACAACAGACGCCCGAGTGGAAGGCCCGCTACGCGGTCCGCTCCGGAGTGGAGAGCACGGTCAACGAGTTCGCTCACGGACACGGCATGCGACGCTGCCGCTACCGAGGACAGGGAAAGGCCCACATCCAGCACGTCCTGACGGCCATCGCCGTGAACATCGAGCGCCTCAGCGGACTGCCACCCACCGAGGAAAACCCCACGCCCCGTCGGCCGACTGCCTTCCAGGACTATTTAGACCAGCGTGAGATACCCCGGCCGAAGTCCTGGCGAAGCCTGGGCAGCTGACCCCGGCGACTCCAAGATCCCCGACAGAGTCAAGCTGAACCGTTTCGAGCGCAGGAACTACGGCGTGCCGTAGGGGAATTCCGCAGCGCCAGCAGCCCGTAGGACTCACCGAGCCCAGGTCGACGGACGCGGGTTGTCCTCGAAAGGTACTGAGGAGGGGGCCGGGGCCGGCCGCGCGGTGGCCAGGGCCAGCGGGGGAGAGGTGACCGTGGCCCCGGGCCGCTTTGATCCTGTCCCTGACAGGCTGTCCCGTTCCTTGAGTACCTGGTGTGGGGGGTGGTGGCCGGGCAGGCTAGTTTACTCGGGTGAGTCTCCTTGATGATGTGGCCGAGCGTGACGGCTGGCGCTGCTGGGTGTGTGACGAACCGGTCGACCCCGACGAGTCGGTGAACGACCCGCGGGGGCCCAGCGTCGACAGCCGGACCGCCGACCGCAAGGCCAAGGTCGCCGAGCGGCTCGCGCACCGTGGGTGCAACACCCGTAAGGGCGCGGTCAAGGTGGTCATCGCCTGGCCGGACCGCCTGTACGTGGTCGAACCCGCGCCGCTGATCACCGTTGCCGGGAGGCTGGAGCGCAAGGGGGGCCGCGAGATGGTGGGCCGTTGTCCGACCAGGCGGGACGCCCAAGAGGCGGCGGATTGGCTGGTGGACCGGTTCTCCCGGCTGATACCGGGGCTGCCGGTGACCGCCGACATCGAGGCGGGCGGAGGTCAGTTCCTCGTCATCCTGGCCACCGGCCGCCGCTGACCGCGGCGGCGGGACCGGAGCTCCGCTGGCTGATGGCTAGCCGATCTTCTTCCAGGGCTTGCAGCCGGTGGTCTGGAACGCCTTGTCACCTGCGACCTTGACGATGGCCGGTCCCTGGGCGTTGCCGTTGGCGATGATGGCGCTGCCCTCGCCGGTCGTGTCGCTCAAGCGCGCCCAGTAGCAGCCGTACGTGGTCCTCGCTGCGGTAGGTGCCGGCCTGGAAATGTTTGCCCACCAGGAAGGTTCCATCGCCGGGAATCCCTCCCTTGGGCACGGCCTCCTGCTGCGGCGGCACTGGCGCCGGGGGAAGCGGCACCCGCCTGTACGTCTGCGCCCGTCTCGGTGGCGGTCACGGTCACCGTTGCGGAAGGAGAGTCCTTGCCCCCTCCAGATCCGACGATGCCGATCAGGACTCCCATCAGCAGTCCGCCGAGAGCAACCGTGGTGTGAGTGAACCATCCGCGGAGGGATGAGGCACCGACGGCAGGGGACGGCGTGTGATCCGATGTCGGTCCCGGAGGCGGACCTACGGGTCTGTTTCCGCTCATGTCCACAGAGTGCGCCTGCCGTCACACGGTGTCGCGATTGCCTCGTGGGCCGCGCGATAGACGGCCGGGTGCTGGCCTGCGCCGAGCAACCCCGGCGACCTCCACACCATCCTCGAAAAGGGATTGACGCGCTGGCCCGGGAGAACGACGTCAGGGTGGCCATGGAGATGCATCCGCACAGCCTGGTGTTCTCACCGGTCACCCTGATGCGGCTCGTCGACGCGACGGGCGCGACGAACGTCGGCAATGGACCCCTCCCACGTCCTGTGGCGGGGCATGGACGTCATCGCCTCCACCGAGTGGCTCGGCCCGCGGTCTTCCACGCCGCCGCCAAGGACGCGACGCTCTGCCCGGGCGTCGACATCCGCGGGCCCGTCGTTCACCCGCGTGCCGACCGACGCTCCGGGCAGGGGCAAACGTACGGCTTGTGGTGCAACGCCTGGCCGGAGAACCCGGCTTGGAAGTTCGTTGCGGTCGGCCTAGGCAACGACGTCCCCTTCTGGACCGAGTTCCTGCGCACCCTCGCCGAGATCGACCCCGGCATGGCCGTCAAGCACGAGGACGCCGCCTGCTCGCAGACAGAGGGGCTCTCGCCCTGGCCGCCAAGACCTGCACAGCGCCGCGGCGGCCCTCTGAACGCCCGCTGATGGGACCTCCCGCGCCGATCGACGGGCGCCGGGATCCTGCGTCATCGGTGCTGCAGTCGGGCCTGGCGCGGGACGGTGCCGAACCTGCCAGTGTGGAAGTCGCGGAACGCCTGGTCTATCTCGGCCCGGGTGTTCATGACCATGGGCCCGCCCATCGCGACGGGCTGTCGGATGGGTGGCCCGCTGAAGGTCAGGACCTCGCTGGTGGCGTCACCGTCACCGGTCCGCAAGCCGATGACGGACAGGTCCGCGTCCGGCAGGGGATCGGACCATGCTGTCTGCCCCTCGGTCACGGTGCGGCCGGCGATGCTCACCGCGCCGGCGAGCACGGTGAAGAACGCTCGGTCCTGGCCGGGCAGGACGTGATCGAGGCTCCGGCCGGGCTGCATGGTGATCACCGATCCGGATATCGGCCAGTGGGTGAGCGCCGGGCCGGCCAGGTCGCCGGTGGCGCCGGAGATGAGGTCGATGTGGGCGCCGTCGTGGGCGATGGTCGGCCGGCCGGTGGCGAGCAGGTCCTGGTAGCGGCTGTCGACCATCTTCTTGTCGGCCGGCAGGTTGACCCACAACTGCAGTATGTGGGCGCGTTCATTGCGGAAGGCGAGCTCGCGATGGATGATCCCGTGACCGGCGGTCATCCACTGAACGTCTCCAGCGGTCAGGGTGCCGCTGTTTCCGAGGCTGTCGCCATGCTCCAGTACCCCGTCCCGTACCAGCGTCACCGTCTCCAGGCCCCGGTGCGGGTGCCACTCGAAGCCGGGCTCCGAGAACTGGTCCTCGACCAGCACGAGGAACGGGTCGGTCAGTGCCGGGTCCTGCGGAGAGAACATGAGGCTCTTGTCGTCGACCTGAGCGTCCGGGCCGAGATGGATCCTGTCATCGATCCGGGCGACGGTTCGGCGTGTGGTCTGCTGCTGTGCCTGCATCATGTGCCTCCGCACGACCCTGTGGCATTGACGTACTGATCAAGTCAAGCATCTCGTAGATGATGCGTCAACATTCATTGGCGCGGGCGCGGGCGCGCGCGGCTCGATGCCGACTTCGGCGACGTACGTCTGCAGACGACACCGTCGCCCGCCGGTCGCCCGCCCAGCTCGGGGCCCGCGCCTACACATCACGATGTGGTCATCGGCGAGGGCGGCGGCGACAAACACACCCTGGCCCATGCCATGTCATCCAGCAGCGAAGCGGCCCGGTCGTGGGTACCGACACCGGTGACGGACTGCGGGTCAGACCCTGGCGACGCCTTCGAGCGGGTCGCCGAGGCCATCGCCGCCCGGGTGATGTCAGGGCTCGCCCCCGTGCAGCGGAGTGCCAACGCCGGGGAGGGAGCGGCGCATGCTTCTGAACAGGGCCGGACGGGCGAGGATTCCGGTCGGCGGCGGCAGGTCCAGCGCGTCGCCTACACCCGAACGCCGTTCCGCAGGGTCGGTCTACCCCGTGGTGGACTCCTCGGGCCGGACGACGTCCATCGAGATGGTCAGCGATGGCTCGCTGACCGGCTCGCCCCCGGCCGCCGACCCGCCGGCTACGCCTACATCCGCCAGCTCGGTCTTACGAACTTCTGGATCCGTTTCCATCTCATCAATCACGTTCGCCGAGCGCATCAACAGCGACAGGCAGCTGGACACCCTGGCCAATCCGATCGCCACCGGAGAATCACCACCTGACGGGCGGCCGCCCGCACAGAAAGGCGGCGGCACTCACGAGGAAGGGAGCCTTCGTTGGAGAGTCTGTGGCGGGTGCGGCCTAAGGGGCGCGCGAGTACTGACCCTCCCGCGCCCCCAGGTTCTCCGACTCCCACGACTACGACGAGGAAAACGACACCCGCAGGGGGAGTCGATCACTCCGATCGCGACGGCGCCTGCTGCAGCGCCGTTCCGAAGACCCGGTACCCCCTGTCTGCGTTCGACCGGGTGATCGCCGTCAACGTCCTCGGCGTCTTCAACTCGATGCGCGCCGAGATCCCCGCCAGCAGGGAATGACAAAAGCGGCCGCACTCGAATACGCGTCCCAGGGCGTCCGTATCCGCGTACGTCACGTCCAAGCACGCGGTCGTCGGGCTCACGCGGGGCGCGGCCAGCGACTACGCGGCCCAGGGCGCCTTCTCCCGCGCCGCGGCCGGGGCAGTCTCGAACAGCCCCACTTCGGCACCGCCTGAGGCTGCTCCACTTCCCTCTCCATCGACTGGAACCCGAAGGACACGACACCTACGAAGAGCGGGTCAAAGAGCTGGTCGACGCCAAGGCCAAGAAGATCGTCAGCGAGGAAGCCCGCCCGAGGCCACCAACGTCCTCGACCTCACGGAAGCGAGCGCACCGGCATCCTGCGCCGCGGCACCCGGCGCACCGGCCGCTTCGAGTACCGCGCCGTCCTGCCCAGTGAGATCAACGCCGAAGGCGTCGAAGCGACGCTGAGCGAAGGGGGTGCTGAGCGTCAAGGCGCCCAAGGGCGAAGCCGCCAAGCCGCGCCACATCGAGATCACAGACGGACAGGAAAGCGACACCTCCTCCACCCAGGGCAGCCAGGAGACTGGCGCTTCGTCAGCCGAGGGCTAGGGCCTGTCCGATGGGTCAGGTAACCCACCTGTCGACCGGTCGTTCTGTCCAGTGTGGGGCGGGGTGATCTTTCTGATGACGAGTGGTCTCGACTCGAACGAAGTCTGCCCAAGAACGTTGGGCGGGGCGGACGTTGGCAGGGTCATCGGCGCGTGATCAACGGGATTCTGTTCCGGCAGCGCACCGGCCTGCCGTGGCGAGATCTTCCGACCCGCTTCGGGAAGTGGAAGACGGTGTATGACCGCCATCGCAGGTGGTCCGCGGACGGCACGTGGGAGCGTGTCCTGCGGACGGTCCAGGCCGACGCCGACCTCGAGGGGCGGATCGACTGGAGTGTGGTGAGCGTGGATTCGATGGTCTGCCGCGCCCATCAGCATGCTGCCGGGGCTCATCACCGCCCCGGGTACTGGGGCGCCGGCGCCGTCCGGCCGAGCATCGCCTTGACGAGGCGCTCGGCCGGTCACGGGGTGGTCTCACGACGAACGCTACCTGCGTCGACGCCAGATCAAGCACACCATCCCCGAGCCGAAGAATCAGAGGGTCAACCGCCAACGGCGCGGTAGCCACGGCGGGCGGCCGACCGGCCTCGACAGCACTACCTACAAAAGGAGGAACGCAGTCGAGCGTTGCTTCAACGTGCTCAAGGCTTCCAGAGCCGTGGCGACTCGCTACGACAAGAGGGCCTATGTCTTCCACGGCACGGTCACTCTGGCGGCGATTCGGTTGTGGCTCCGCTACTGATGTCAGCCACCGCAGCGGATGCCCCGGTGGTTGCCTCAGTCGTCGGCGGCGACGATGAGCGTGATCCGCCCAGCTGAGCGGTCGATGAGGACGAACTCGTGGAAGTAGTCGTGCACGCGTCCCCAGTCATGAATCGCCTCATCACCGAGCTCGCTGAGGTGGTAGATGCCATCGGCTGCGGCCAGGCGGGCGAACGCCTCCCGCTGCAGATCTGCCTCCAGCTCGGTGGGCACGTCCCAGAGCGGATCCACCCACTCCCGCAGGATCTGCACGGCCTTCTCCTGGCTGATGGACTCGTACAGGTCGGGAGTGATCAACCGCAGCCAATACGGACCGTGCCGGGGCCCGTCCGGCAGCACTCCACCACCTGCATAGTCGTCCCGGAACTGCTCATGCCCAATCAGTGCGGCAAGCAGCCCTCTATCGGCCACTGACTCCGCAGAGAAGCGGAGCTGCTTGATGTCAACCCACCGAAACCCGTGCTCCTTCGGATCCGGGACGTAGCGTCGAAAGTTGATGAAGGCGCTTTCCTCGGGAGCGAGCGCGTTGTCCATGGCGCCAGCCTAGAAGGCAGGCAAGACCCTGCCGACTCACCGGACAGGCCCTAGTGTGGTGGGGCTGATCTTCGTGCATCTGCCGGGGCGCAAGTCGCCGGTCCGGCCGGGCGACTTGAAGCAGCCTACGCCTGGCGGAAGTCCAGCTGCAGCAGCGGCGAATGCGTCGAGGTCGCCGCCTGCCCCACACCATCCGCATCCGCGACTCCACGGACCCCGCCGAGCCGCGTCTCACCCTGTCCCCGCCACCTGGTCCGCCTTCCTCAGCGGCCCGCCGACTCCCGGAACCGTCCCGGCGACATACCCACCGTCGTCTTGAACGCCCGGTTGAAATCGGACGCCCGGGGAAAGCCCCAGCGGGCACCGATCGCGTGGACCGGGACGTCCCGGAGCGCCGGGTCGGCGAAGTCGCGGCGGCAGCGGGCAAGGCGCTGTTCGCGGATGAACGCGGCTGCCGTGGTGCCGTGCTCCTGGAAGATGCGCTGCACGTATCGCAAGGAGATGCCGTGTGCCGCGGCGATGGCGGCGGGCGAGAGGGCCGGGTCGCCGAGGTATCGGTCGACGAAGGTCGCGATGCGCAGGTACAGGATGCGCCGCCGGGATTCGGACGGCAGTTCCGGGTCCTGGTAGGCGCGGCGGCCCAGGATCACCGTGGTGAGGTCGAGGGCCGTCTGTCCCAGCTGTATCAGCTCCGGCGGCGAGCAGTGGGCGTACTCGTCCGCGATGCCGGTGAGAAGCTGGGAGAGTAGTCGGCCGCACCCGGTCCGGGCCGGGAACGGGACGGCCAGCAGCTGCGTCACCCGCTGCGGAGCAAGACGCAGCGACCGCTTCGGGAACCGCAGCACGAGGGCGCCCGGCACGGCTGGCGGAGGCAGGGAACTGTCGAACAGGACCATCTCCCGGGGCTCCCCGGCACCCGCCCGGGCGTGCGCCCGCTCGGCGCGTCGCCGTCCGGAGAGGGGACAGACCAGCTGGTACAACTCCGGATTGCTCTGCCGGACGAGCTGTGGTGCTCGCTCCGACCGGCACAGTTCACATGTCAGTTCCAGCAGCTCCGCGACACCCAGCGGTATGCACGCGAATACAGGCAGCATCGCACTCATTCCCCCCAGGCGGTACATCTTCCTGCGAACCACCGAGAAATGACCAGTGCGCTCTCGGCCAACCACTGTGCGCTTCCGGCTCATGACGCGCCCTGACCCCGCCAGCGAGGGTGATGCCGCACCGTCCCAGACAACAAAGGGGAAACAGATGCGCATACGCAAGAAGCTGGCTGCCGTGTCCGGTCTGACCGCGATGGCGGCGTCGGCGGCACTCCTGCTGGGGGCGACCCCGGCCTCGGCGGGACCGAACTGTGCCTCCGGCTACCACTGCGTCTTCTACTTGGGCATCAACGACTCGGCCCGGCACTCGTACTTCGACAGCGACAGCAACTTCACCAACGACACGTTCAACCAGCTCACCGGCCGGTCCGGCGGCGGACTGAACGTCAACGACCAAACGGTCTCCGCGAGCAACTCCAGCACCGGCGGGTACGAGAGCCACTACCACTACAACGCCGGCACCAGCTACTCGACCTTCCTGTTCTGTGTGAACCCCGGCTCCTCCGTCAACTACCTGCCGAGTGGCCAGCAGAACCGGGCGAGTGCCCTCCAACTGCGCGGCACGACCTCGATCTCCTGTTACTGAGCGATCACGCGCCAGGGGCTGGGAGGCGGCGGTCACAGCTCCGCCTCCCGGTTCGCTGCCCCTGCGCACACCAGCCACGGTCATGGATTACGGAGGAAGGGCCTGCCATGTCACCGATCAGACCTCGCCGGAACATGGGCATCGTCCTGCTGGTGCTCCTACCGCTCGCGCTCGTGGCAACCGCCGCCTGGGCGCTGAGCGGACGCACTTCGGCTTCGCCGGAGCCGTCTGCCCGGCCCGAGACGGCGCCGTGGGCCCGGCTCCCCCTTTACGGCCTGCTCCGCGCGCCGACCGACAGCGCCCGGCGCGCGCACCGAGCGGAACAGCGACTGGTGGTCACCTGCATGGCCGCCCAGGGGTTCCGCTACACCCCGGCTTTCGCCGCCGTCGACTCCGGTACGAGCCCGGCGCTCTTCGGCGTCGAGACCCTCGACCCGTCGGGCGGCGCCACCGGGGCGCCCGAGCCGCAGCCGTCCGAGCAGCGCGGCGGCAAGGGCTTCGACCGTGCGCTCTACGGCGACCCCGACCTCAGGATCTCCGCCCGGAACAAGGTGCTACAGGTCACCCGGCCCGCGACGGGGTGCCTCGCCGAGGCCCAGACCCGGCTGCAGGGCGAGGCCGGGCGAAAGCAGGACCTCACCCTTCGGATGCAACTCGACCAAGGCGAACGGGACGCGTTGCAGGCGCTGGAGAAGGACCCGGCCTTCCGCACCCTCACCACACGTTGGCGGGCCTGCATGAAGCGTGCCGGAGTCACCGCCGACGACCCCCGCGAGCTCATCGGAGACCTGCCGCGCGGCACCGACCCCGCGACCAGTCCCGCGATCCGCACCGACGTGAAGTGCAAGGAGAGCACCGGCTATCTGAAGGCCGCTTACGGCCGGCTCGCCGCGATGCAGCAGCAGTGGGTGGACGCGAACCGGAAGTCCGTGGCCGAGTGGAAAGCCCTCCGGCTCTACGAGGACGGAGTGGCGAGAGAGATACTGAAGACCGACGCCTCCTGAAACAACCGCAGCAGGCGGTGGCCGTCGAGGACGTGGCGGATGGTGTTGATGCGGTGCTGGTCACGGCGCGGACCCGGGACGATCCGGTGTCCTGCCCGATGTGCGGGACACCGACGGCGAAGGTGCACGCGTACCACGGCCGGACGGTGGCGGTCCGTGCTGTTCGATGAGGTCGCAGGTGCAGGTGCCGCCGTCGTGCACCGACTTGTCGCACTCGTCATGGTGGTCCTGCTGCGGCAGCGGCCTCACCGGGACGGGACGTGCGGTGACTGCGGCGGGCCGGGCCGGGCCGGGCCGGGGAGGGCTGGTCGGCGGTGCGGAGCTCGGTGTCGACGACGGTGGAGGCGATTTCGTCCTTGCGCCATTTCTCAGGGTTGTACGGCACCAGGCCGCCCGGGTAGGCCATGCGCAGCAGTTAGGCCTTGGTGTGGTTGCGCATCAGCTCGTTCATGCGCTGCATCCGCCCCGTGCCCCGCGCAAGGACGTCTTCGGTGACGCCGCACAGACCTGCCAGGAGCTGCCGTCCGGCTGCGTTCAGCAGTACCTCGGCGTCGGCCCGCGCGCCCCCGCCGTCGTGCCCGGGCGGATAGTTGCGCCAGCGCCAGCACGACTGCAACACCTTCGCTTCCATCCCGTAGCGGCTCGCGATGCGGCAGATCAGCGGCGAGGTCGTCTCCCCCTGTAGGGGTGCGGTCCGCAGCAGTCGGGGGCGATGGGTCACTCCACCACGGTCTAGTGTTCGCCGTCCCGGCGGGTGCTTTGGCAACGATGCCCAGCGGAATCCAAGCGAGCCGGTTTCCCGAGAACGGCTGTGGAGAGCTGATGCCTTTTCGCATGCTTCCCCTCGGCTTCTTCGCCAAACCGGGGGTCAACCCGAGGACACCGGCAGCTCGTTTCAGTCCCAGCGCACGGAGCTCTCTCTCCTGGTCCCCACAGCGGCCGCGGCTGTCCTGTCGCAAATGATCCGGTCCATGGCCATGTCGGTGACCTGCGACGACCAGAGGAACTGAGACGTTGAAACGTCGAGAATCCCGGTTGACTTGGCCGCCATGTGCAGGGATCACTGTTGTCGTCTCAGTTGATCTGGTCCGCCTCCACTGCTTTCAATGGCTGGTCAATTGATCTCTGCGCTGCCGCAGACGAAGGCGGTGTCCTGGAGATGGGTCGGCGTGAGGCGGACCTGCGTGAGGTGCTCGGCGAGGGCGAAGGCGGCCGGGACTGCGAGGTCGGTGTCGAGGTCGTCCGTCGTGGTGGGCTCTTCTGGGAACTCGAAGCCGAGGCGGCGGATGACATCCAGGAACTCGTCCGGGTGGGATCCATAGCGGTGACCGGCGTCACGGAGGTCGAACTGAAGGCGCTGGTCGGTGTTCTCGGTACAGAGGAACGAGCCGTCATTGTTGGCGTTGCTGTTGTCGTACATGAGGGTCCACGGGCCGATCGTGGTCATGCCGAACAGTGTCCGCGTGCCGCTGAACGGGGCGTATGAGTCATAGGCAGCTTCGACCAGTGCCGGGATTCCGGTGTGCGCGGGTTCGGCTCGGCCACCGAGCCGGCGGAGCAGATCCGCTGGTGAGACTTCGTGAACGAGGGTGATGCAGTAAGCCTCTGCGAGGTCTGGGAACGTTCCTCGAACCACAGGTAGTCGGTGGTGTGAGCAGTCATGGCCGTGATCCTCGCTCATACCTCTGGCAACGCATGAGTTTCCGTAGTCACCGTGTACGGATGACGAAATCCCGCTACCTGTCGATCCTGGACGAGACATCGCTGCGGATGCCTGGGAAGACCTCAACTGCCCAGGCAGCGGAGGTACAGGACACCAGACCGTTTGAGACCACGAGCGAAACGGACCAGATCACTTGAGAGCGTTGTGGCCAATCGGATTGCGTTCGAGCGGTAGCCGGGGGCGGTTCGGACGCTCGTGCGGTGCGGGTGGCGGGCATTAAAGAACGGGCCC
>NZ_JBIRRV010000032.1:40361-64109 GCF_044333925.1 Streptomyces sp. NPDC020898 | reverse complement strand
AAACGCTCGACTGGAAAACCCCAGCCGAGCGCCTCGCTAAACTCCTCACAACAGCCGCATGATCAGCGGTGTTGCCACGACCCCTTGAATTCGCCCCTGGGCGGGGGTTGTAGACGGACCGCGCCAGGGACACCATCAGCGGGCTGGTCAGGGCCTGGGCGACCGGCTCGGCCGTCCGCAGTGTCTCGGCAACGGCCCTCCAGCGTTCGGCGGCTGGGGTATGAGGGCCGCCGGCATCGTGGCGCAGGTAGTCCGCGACCTCTTGGGCGCCGAGTGGCTGGAGGTGGATGCCGGCCAGTTCCGCGAGCCGGGCGGGGACCGCGCCGCACGGCCGCAGTGCGGCCTGGTACTCAGTGGGACGGCTCGACAGGACCATGCCGCAGCCGTACGGCAGGGCCTCGTTGACGCGGTGCAGGGCCAGCGCCCCCACCACGGGCGGGAGTTCATCGAACCCGTCGAGCACCGGCAGGACCAGCCGCTGCTCCAGCAGCAGGTCAGCCAGGGTGACCTGCCCGTAGGCGTCGGGCGCGCGGGCGCCCAGCTCCGGGTGGTCCTGCACGAGCCGACGCTCCATCCAGGTTCGCAGGTCCAGCGCGGCCGGGTCCCAGGAGGGCATCGGGAACAGCACGGGCACAGGATCACCGGCTTCCCGTCGTTCGATCGGCGCCAGCACGAGCCGCACCAACAGCAGGGTCTTGCCCGACCCGGGCTCGCCGAGGACCAGCAGCCTGCGGGCCGCAACGCGCCGCGTGAAGACGTCGGCGATCTCACCGTCCCGGCCGGCGAGCACGTCCGACGTCTCGGCCAGGTCGGGGTCGGCGCCCCGCCAGGCGACGGGTAGCGGGTACGGGTCCTCCAGGCGCCGCATCACCGCCTCGGCCTCCCACTGCCGTCGTACAGCATCGGCGAGCCGGTCGGCGACCTCGGTGGGACTGCGCTCCACAACTGCCTCGGCCCGGTCGGCCCGGTAGGCACTCCAGGCCAGATAGGCGCCGGCCCAGGTCGGCAGCAGCGCGGCGAGCACAGACGCAGGGTCCTCCATCCGCAGTGCGGCCAGGAACGCTCCCGCGGTGCCCCGGCCAGCAGGATCAGGTACACGATCCCGGCGCGCCGCACGCGTGCTCCGGGGACAACACCACTCATCCGACGAAGAGTGGCGTACGGAAACAGCAGAAGGCGTCTGTTCAGCGAGTCCTCACACCAGTGGGTGAACGACGCGGCGTGTTGACTCGCTGGGGCGCGATCAGCGCTGCTCACGCTGTGCTTGGTCGCTGTGCCTGGCGGTACACACTCCCTGGCTCAGATCGCTCTGCTTCGCCATCGGCAGCGGACCGGACCTGCACACGGATCTCGGACTGCACCGCGGCCACACCGGACGCCTCCCTTCTGAGGCGGCTGCCGTCCCGTCTGGACGCTGACGTGGCCGACGCCATGGAGAGGCGTGAGGGGCCGAGGTCCCGGGACCACCGGTGGGCAGGGACGGGATTGCGCCCCCAAGTGCCCGGGACGCCCGGCGCGGGACGGTCACGGCTAAGCGCTCACCGCACCGGCGGAGGGCCCTTCCCGCCGCTGGAGGCAATCGTCATGACCACGCTCTACACGCCGTTCCGGGGTAGCTTCCGGATCATCCGGGGCTTCACTGGATCCGACTACACACGGCACCACACCGGGGTCGACTTCGGCACCCCGAGGAACACCCCGATCCTTGTTTCCGCCGCGGGCACCGTGGTGCACTCCGTCGACCTCGAGCGGTCGTACGGGCACCACATCATCGTGTCGCACGGCGGTGGGCTGTTCACTCTGTACGCCCACCTCGAAACACGGCTGGCCGGGAAGGGTGCCAAGGTCACGGCCGGGCAGCGGATCGGGCTGTCGGGCAGCACCGGGAACTCCTCCGGCCCGCACCTGCACTTCGAGGTCCGCAGGGGCCGCAACGGCTCCGGCGCGACAGTCGACCCGTTGCGGCTGCTGAAGGGGAACCCGCCGGTGGCAGCGTTCTTCACAGGGCTGGAGGATCTCGAAGAACTCAACGAGGCCGAGGAGCTGGGGAAGCTGGAGGAAATCGGGCAACAAGACGCGGACGGGCTGGAGGAGTCTGCGCCGGGAGTCTGCTGCGGGGAGCCGGATGTGGTGGCCGGCCCCGTTGAGGGATAGCGGTCAGCGCTCGGGGGCGGTGTGTCCGAGGCCCACGTCACGGGCCCGGGCCACCGCCTCCGCACGGCAGGTGACCTGCAACTTGTCGAAGATGCGGGAGACATGGTTGCGGACGGTCTTCTCGGCGAGCCCCAGCTGGCGGGCGATCCGGTGGTTCGCCAGCCCCTGGGCGACCAGTTCGAGAATCTCCCGCTCCCGCGCCGTCAGCTGCGGAAGCACCTCGGGGTTCCTGGCCCGGCCGGCCCCGGTCAGCAGTTGCGTGATGCGTTCGGCAACCCCGCCGCCGAAGACCGCGCCGCCTGCCGCCGCGGTCCGCACGGCGTGCAGCACCTCCTCCCGCCCGGCACCCTTCACCAGGTAGCCGCGCGCACCGGCGTGTATGGCGGCGAGGAGGTGACCGTCGTCCTTGGACATGGTGAGTACGAGTACCGCGACCTCCGGCGCCGCCGCCAGCTGCCGGGTTGCCTCGATTCCCGAGGCTCCCGGGGTGCCCAGCTCCAGGTCCATCAGGACGACGTCCGGCCCGGTCTCCAGCACCGTGCGCACCGCCTCCTCGAGGTCACCCGCCTCACCGACGACGGTGATGTCGTCGGCGCTTTCCAGCGCGGCCCGCAGACCGAAGCGGAAGAGGGGGTGGTCGTCGACGAGAACGACGCTGATGGGGGCGGCAGTTGGACACACGGCGCCACCCTAGACAGTCAGGTCATACGCATGCCGGACATGACTGGTATGTCACCCGATCGGGTTTCCTCCGGTTTCACGGGTCCCGGCGTCCCTACGGTGAGCATGTGCTCATTTCTCCGTTGCTTTCCTCCGAGTCCGCTGGTGTTTCCGCGGGGGGTGTGCGCACTCGGGGCAATACAGCGCTGGCTGCGCTCCCGGCCGTGGCCTGTTCGGTCATGGCGGTCGCTTCGGCTGTCTTGGTCTTCCGCCACGGAAGTATGCAGCCGTACGTCCGCTTCGGATGCTGGACCGCGCGCAGTCTCGCCATCAGCTTGTGTTTCGGGGCAGCGGCGGCGGTGGTGCTGCGGGCGGGCGGCCGGCGTGGACTCGGCCTCGCGCTCACCGTCACGGCCCTGAGCATGTGCTCCTACGGCCTGGGAGGCGTGCTCTTCTACACGGCCGGGGACGGCTGGCACCTCCCGCCCGCGCTGCTCGCCCTCTTCAGGGGCATGGCGATCTTCGGGATGCACGGGTCTCTCGCCGTGCTGCCGCTGTGGTTCCCCCAGGGCCATCTGGAGAACCGGCATTGGCGGTGGGTGGCTGTCGGCCTGGTCGTGGTGTACGTCCTCTATCTGATCCCCATCGTCTGGTATGGCTGGGGCGCGACGGACGTGGCGTGGAAGGCGAGCGCGGTGGGGCAGGAGCATCCGTGGTGGGACCGCCTCGGGCACCCCGTTATCTGGATGCCGCGACTGCTCAGCATCGTCGTACTCGCCGATGTGCTGCGCCGCCGCAGGGCCTGCGCAGGGCTGCGACAGCGTCAGCTCACCGCGATCGCCGTGGGATACGCCGCCTACTGGGCGACGCAGATTTTCGACAAAGCCTTCGACATCGGAGCGGAACGCGACTTCTCCACCTGGCTGCTCTTCCTGTTCAACGCGGCCGTGGTGCTGTCCCTCGCACTGGTTTCGGTTGCCGCCGTGTACCGCGATGACCTCACCACCTTCGACCGGCTGCTGCGCCGCACCCTGATCGCCGTCGGGCTTGCCATCGGTCTCAGCTCCGCCTTCTACGGCCTGTACGTGGGCCTTCTCCACCTGGTCGATGCCGGCCCTACGGCCAGCGCGGCGATCGCCGCCGCCCTGAGCGTGCTCGCACTGCGGCCTGCTGCCGGTCTGCTGTGGCGGGCGAGCGACCTGCTGCTCTACGGTCGCCGTGCCAAACCCTACGAGATGCTCCGTGCGCTCGCCGACGGGCTCAGACACCGCATCTCCGCCGACGAGGTCCCCGCCACGCTGTGCGGCACCGTCGTCCGGCGGCTGGGGCTGCCCGCCGCGACGCTCACCGCGCACACCCGGACCGGGGACCAGGTATTGGCCCGGGCCGGCAAGGAGCGGGCGGATGCTGTCACCGTCCGGCTGGAGCTGATGGACCGGGGGGAACGCGTCGGCGTCCTGGGCGTCCAGCTCCGCCCCGGTCAGCGGACCCTGGACGCCACCGACCGAGCTGCCCTTGGTGTCGTCACCGACCAGCTCGGTCCCGTCGTGTCCGCGATCGGGCTCCGGGAGGAGCTGCGGATCAGCCGCGAGCGGGTGGTGTCGGCGCGGGAGGAAGAACGGCGGCGGCTGCGCCGCGATCTGCACGACGACCTCGGCCCCACCCTGGCCGGGATGAGGCTCCAGCTCGACACCGCCGCCAGCGTCTTGGACCCCGCGTCCGGCCCGCGCACGCTCGTGGAGGCGGCGAGTGCGGAAGCGGCCCGCAGCCTGGACGAGGTACGTCGCATCATCGACGACTTGCGCCCGCCCGTGCTGGACGACCGGGGTCTGGCCGCCGCGCTGACGTCACTCGCCGCCCGCTTCGACACCGCGTTCCTGACCGTCGGCACCTCCGTGCCTGAGACGCTGCCCGAACTGCCCGCCGCCACCGAGACCGCTGCCTATCGCATTGCGGCCGAGGCGCTGGCCAACACCGCGCGGCACGCCGGCGCCACCAAGGCCCGCCTCGTCCTGTACGTCGACGAGAACACCGACCGGCTGGTCCTGGAGATCACTGACAACGGCTGCGGGCTGCCCGCCCAGCCGCGCCGCGAGGGGGTCGGGCTGTCCTCGATGGCCGAACGCGCGGAGGAGATCGGCGGCCGGTACGAGATCAGCACGTCGGGAGACACGCACGGCGGAACCGTCGTGCGGGCCTTGCTTCCGCTGCGCCTCGAATGACGGCCGGACCCCGCCTCGAACCAGCCCATGCCCGACCTACCGCTGAGGGACCGTCACACCGGGATCGAACGGGACACAGGGCCCAAGCGCCCGGGACACAGGGTGCCCGAATCTGAGCTCCACAAGGGGCCGCCCGGTCGGCGCGGCCCGCCCCACACCAGCAAACCGGAGTCCTGCCATGCAGTCCCGCCCCACGTTCCTTCGCCTCGCCCTGGCCACCGCCGCCCTCACCCTCACCCTGACTGCGCCGACCGCCGGCGCGCACACTGTCGCCGCGCCCGGCCCCGGCGCCTACCCGGTGCACGGCATCGACGTCTCACGGCACCAGCATCCCGGCGGGAAGGCCATCGACTGGGCGGCGGTGAGCCGCAGCGGCCAGAAGTTCGTCTCCATCAAGGCCAGTGAGGGCTCGCGCACCGTCAGCCCGTGGTTCGTGCGGGACCTGGCGGGCGCCCGGAAAGTGAACCTGATCCGCACCGCGTACCACTACTTCGACCCCGAGCAGGACGGACGGCTCCAGGCGGACCACTTCCTGCGCACGGTGCGCGGCCAGAACCTGGACGGCACCCACGCCTACGAACTGCCCCTGGAACTCGACCTGGAGGGTCCCTGCCGTGTCGGCCCGGGGGCGCTGGAGTCCCGGGTTCTCGCCTTCCTCAAGCGGGTCAACGAGGTGACCGGTGAAGCGCCGACTCTCTACACACAGAAGTCGTACGTGGACCGCTGCATGGCGAGCAGCAAGGCACTGGGCGGCTACCGGGTCCGGCTGGCGCGCTACGGCACCACGCCTCCCCCCGCGCTGCCTGGCGGGACCGGCTGGCACTTCTGGCAGTTCACCGAGAGCGCCACAGTGCCGGGAGTCCCCGCCAAGGTCGACGAGAACGTGTTCGCCCACAGCTACAAAGCCCTGAAGCAGCTGGCCCACCTGGACTAACCCGCCACGCTCAGGTCCGGAAGACAGCTACACGCAGGCAGCAGGGCCCGGCGGACTCCGCCGGGCCCTGCTGCCTGCTGTCAGGCCTGCCCAACGCCCTATCGGTACTGCCGGGGAACGCTGCGGTAGTACCGGGCGATCGCTGCATGGCTCAGGGTGTAGCTCTGGGAGGTGTGTTCCAGCAGACCCACTTCGGCGGCACGGGCGAGAGCGGTGGGCAGCCGCATGGGGCTGAGGTCGCGCAGGAGCGCAGGGCGCGAGATCGCGGCAGCCAGCCACTGGCCGGTCGTGGTCGTCAGGAGTACGAAGCGGAGCCCGATGATCACGAGTGGAAATGAACCGACCGGGGCCAACGGCGCTGCTGCCACCGTCAGGAAGAGCAGGAGGCCGTCTGCGAGTGCGCGGTCCGGCGTCAAGGTCTTCCAAAGGGCGAGCAGTGGGCTCATGGCCACCAGACAACTGAAGGGGAGAGCCAACAGATTTGCGTCGAGGATGTCGTAAGAGCTTTCGTAGACCTCGGTCAGGTTGAGGCCTAGGCAGACGATTCCGGGGATCGCTGCCAGGAAGGCTCGCATGAGGAATGCCAGTGCCCGTAGATCTGCCGGGATCGCGCCCCGGATTGATTCCTTGCGCAGGTAGGCGTAGCTCAGCAGACCCGTCAGGAGCGAGCAGGTGTATGTCGTCGTTCCGCTCACTGCAGTAGTGCTCTCGTATGAGTAGTAGTCGGGCTCTGCCGTGAGAACTGCCAAGTACAGGTAGGCGCACAGGGCGAGGACGGTGCTTTGCACGATGGAGGACAGAATGCCGCGGGGGCGCGAGCGGTACAGGTCCGAGAGAGAGCGGACTCCTCTGCCTCTGGTGAGCTCATGTATGGCGATACGTTCCAGTGCCAGGTGCAGGGCTGACGCGCGGGCTCGGTGGTGCGGCTCGCGCTGGGGGGAGTCCGGCGGGCTGAGCGGTTCCCGTCCCGTCGCAGCCTGCTCAACGAGGTAGCCGGCCAGCCGGTGTTCCAGGGTCTCGACGCTAACGCCGTCGGCGATCAGTTCGCGCGGGTCTGCCCGCCCGTCGGTATACAGCATCCGGGCCGCCCCCGCGAGCAGGGGCGAGGACAGGACTCGCGTGGCTCGTGCGTCAGGTTGGGCGCGCAGTGCTGTGATCACGGCAGTCCAGTCCTGGGCCTTGGAACGGGCGCAGGACTCGGAGCGGGAGCTGCGTTGCAGCCAGCCGTCCAGGTCGTCGAGGTTCAGGGGCTGAAGCCGGATGCCGGCGCTGGCGGTGATGACCGTGTCGGTCTGCTCTACGGCGGATGTGAACTCGCTGTAGCCGCTGACCACCACGAATTGGGCAGTGGCAGGGAGGTGGTTGAGGTCGTCCAGTGCATGGCCGCGCTCGATGGGGGAGAGCCGGTCGAAGTCGTCGAGGATGGGCAGGAGCTGGCGCTTGCCGAGCAGGACGTTGACGAGTTCACTGTGGAAGAGGGCTTTCTTCCGCTTGCTGGCGTGGGCTTGGTCGGCCAGGGCGTTCAGCTCGGCAGCCATCCACTGCCGCAAGCTCTGCCGCCGCTCGGGCTGCCAGGTGCTGAGGGAGAACCTGACGGGCAGGGCGCCATTCGACGGGCCCTTGCTCGAGGCGAGCAGCTGTTCGCCGAGATGGCGCGCCATCTGGGTCTTGCCGCTCGAGGGCTCACCGAGAATGAGCAGGCGCCCTGCGGGGACCAGAGCGAAGATCTCGGCGATGTCCGTGTACTGCCCGCGGAGGTCCGAGGCGGCTTCCTCCTGGTCCATGAAGTCGGCCGGGACGGTGGCGAAGCGCACGGGGGCCGGCGCCGGATGCGCCACGAGCCCCCGCACATGTGACTGAGGGGTCAGGGACCGCCAGGCGGCCTGTTCCAACGCACCGTGCCAATCCGGCCCTGGTGACTGGTCCGACGCCATCGAGCCCGGCAGGGTTCCGCTGCCAGGATGCGGCGGTGCCGGGACAGTGTCGGGCGGTGCCGACGACTCGAGCCCGATGTTCGGCCCTCGCGGCGGCACAAAGGCGCTTCGTTCGCCGGCCGCGGAGGGTGCGGTCGGGATCTCGTCTGCCTGTCCGACGACGGACCTGTCCCCGCCGCCCCCGGCATCGTGCGCCACCTGGGTCGCAAGGGCGGCCTTGTCGTAACGGCTGCGCCACAGCGCGAGGTTGGCATCCGGTTCACATGCGAGGACCCAGGCCTGCACCAGTTCCCAGCGCGGCAGATCCCTGCCCGTGGTGGCGGTACTGAGGGAGGCGGGGCTCCAGTTGACGGTAGCGGAGAGGTCGTTGAGTGTGAGTCCGGCGCGGCGGCGGAGCTCGCGCAGTTGCTGCGCGAGCTCCGCCAGGGCCGGAACGGACGTGTCGAGCTCACGCTGCGGACGTCCGCGCTGCCCTTGGGACATGCTGGGGCCTCCTACTGGCCGTGCGCGGGCTTTGTCGGCAGGACAGTGACGCGCTGGGCCAGGTCCAGTGCGGTGGTGGTCACCAGCACGATGAGGACCAGGGCGGTGTTCGGGTCGTAGCCGTTACGGGTCAGCAGAACGGTGACCACGGCCACCACGATCACCACGACGATGCGGACAGGGAACAACGAGGGCCACCAGCCAGGGCGATGGGACGCCTGCGATTGCACCATGAGTGCCTCCTGTTATGCGGAGAGGGTCGACGGTCCGAACGTGCTTGCGCACGCATCTCTGCCTGCACTGCCCGCAGTTGGCGCTGCGGGACGGTTCGCCGCCATGTGCCTGGGGCGACGGGCAGGCCTTCACCTTGCCCTGTCCCTGAGCCGCGAACCAGTCCGCGAGTATGGGGGCATTGCGCCTTATGATCCGATATGCGTTTCCCGCTGAAAAAATCCTCGGGACGTCCGCACGGAACTGAAAAAGTCATCATTCAGACCGTCCTTGCAGGTAAGCGCACACGGGTGCCCAGTCTCGCCGCCCGACGGCCAACGCGAAGAATCGCGCCCCCTGAAGAAACGAAGTCAGGCGCATAATCGGGATGGGAACACAGCCGCGAACAATGCGGTGCCCCTGCGAACGGAACTCGACGGTCCGGACGCACACCACCCGGCAGGGCCGTTGGCGCGGCCCTGCCACACCTTTCACTCAGCGCCGCCCTGCCAGAGCATCAAGACGCAGCCGAGTTCCGGACCGCTGCCCGGGGGCTCGCCAGTGGATCCCCCCTCGTCGGCGGGGGGCTCTGGGTGGCGGTCAGTGTCGGAGCCGGCCGGCCAGGAGCTGCGGCCGCTCGGCAGTGGAGGCCTCAAGACGCTTCACGAAGTCCTCCAGGACGCTCAGGACGGCACTGTCGGGCACGCCCAGCCGTTCTCGTTCCTTGCTGACGAACGGCTTCAGCACGGCCCAGATCTCGAGGCACCGGCGGCGCAGCAACGCGTTGACGAACCGTTCGTCGATGATGTCGAGGTAGGCCGGCACCTGCTGCACCACCGGTCCGGCCGACGCGGCCGTAGAAGTCGGTGCGAAGGAGCCGTCCGTCGTGGGCCGCTGCTGCTGATCCGCTGATGGCCGACCACCACACCAGCGGGGCCGTGGCCGGGACGGGGGACCGGTCACGGCCCGCGTCTCCCTGCCGCCTTCGCACCCCCGACGGCCGCCCTCGCACTGAGGCGCTTGAGTCTCTACCCGCCGGAGGGTTCAGGATCTGACGCATGGACGACGAACGCCCCGACGTGCTCACCATTGGCCGGCTCGCGCACCGCACCGGACTTTCGGTGGGCACCCTGCGCTTCTGGTCGGACGAGGGAGCGGTGCCGCCTGTGGGCCGCTCCGCGGGAGGCTACCGGCTGTACGACGCCGAGTCCGTGGCCCGCGTCGAACTGGTTCGCACTCTGCGGGAGCTGGGCCTTGGACTCGACGACGTGTGCCGTGTCCTGAGCGGCCGCACCACGGTCGCCGAGGTCGCCGACGCGCATGTGGCCGCGCTCGACGCGCAGATCCGCTCCCTCAAGGTGAGCCGGGCCGTCCTGTCCACCGTGGCGAAACGGGGTTCGACCGTTGAGGAGACAGCACTGATGAACCGGTTGGCGCGGCTTTCCGCCGCCGAACGTGAGCAGATCATCGACGAGTTCAAGGAGGAGGTGTTCGGCGGCCTCGACGACCCGGGCCTGCGCGACCGCATGCGTACCTTCAGCATCGAACTTCCCGACGATCCCACACCCGAGCAGGTCGACGCCTGGATCGAACTGGCCGAATTGGTGCGGGACCACGGGTTCCGCGCCCGGTTGCGCACATGGATGGAGCTCAACACGCCCGTACCGGGGCAGGCCCGTCCCCCCGGGGCGTCCATCTGGTGGGCCAGGCAGATCGTGCAGACCGTCGCGGAGGTCAGAAAAGGCGGGATCCCTCCCGAGGGGCCGGCCGCGGCCGAAGTGCTGTCCGAACTGTTCGGTGACACCGATCGGGCCGCCGTACTGCGCAGTCTGGAGGCTGGGATCGAGGCAGGAGCGGAGCACTACCGCAGGCTCGTCGCCCGGGTGCGCGGGCAGAATTCGTCGCCCGACGCGACCGAGGAGCTGGAATGGCTGGCGCGGGCCCTGCGCGCCGCGGATCAGACCTGACATCGAATTCCAGAATCAAGCCATGCCCGGCCCCGGACCGGCCCGTAGTGCGTACGCACCAGGACACGTGAGTGCCTGGTCCGGATGCACCAGGGGAGGACGGCGGAGGAGGACGATGCCCGGCAGGGCGCCGGAGGGAAGTGTGGGTGGCGCGTGAATCTCACGCGTTCCCCCTTGCCTTACGGCGTCTGGAGTGATCAAAGGTGGCGACGTTTCTTTGCCGGATCGGACGGTGGGCCTTCCGGCGGCGCCGGCTCGTGGGCGGTCTGTGGCTGGGTGTCCTGGTGCTGGCCGTGGTCGGCGCCGCCGTGGCGCCGGCTGGGGAGGAAGAGAACCTCTCCATGCCCGGCACCGAGTCGCAGAAGGCGTTCGACCTGCTGGACGAGCGCTTCCCGCAGAGCAACTCCCAGGGTGCCGAGGCCCGTTTGGTGTTCCGGGCCCCGGACGGGCAGCGGGTGACGGCCAGAGAGCACAAGGCGGTCGTCGAGGACACGCTCGGCTCCCTGGACGGGGGCGATCAGGTCGCGTCGACGACCGACCCGTACGAGACCGGCGCTGTCAGCGAGGACGGCACCATCGCCTACTCCACGGTCACCTACACCGCCGAGGCCGTCGACCTGACCGGGGCGACGAAGAGCGCCTTGGAGAACGCCGCGAGCCAGGCGCGGGACGCGGGGCTGACCGTGGAGATCGGCGGCTCGGCCCTGGACGCGGAAGAGGAACTGGGCGGTACGACCGAGCTCATCGGCGTGGCGGTGGCGGCGGTGGTCCTTGTCCTCGCCCTCGGGTCGCTGGTCGCGGCCGGACTGTCGCTGCTGACCGCCTTCGTGGGCGTCGCCATAGCCTTCGGCCTGGTTTCCGCGCTGGCGGTTCCGCTGGGCCTGACGTCCACCGTCGCCATCCTGGCGCTGATGCTGGGGCTGGCGGTCGGTATCGACTACGCCCTCTTCATCACCTCCCGCTTCCGCGACGAGCGCGCCCAGGGCCGCGAGCCGGAGGAGGCCGCGGGCCGGGCGGTGGGCACGGCCGGATCCGCCGTCGTCTTCGCCGGCGCGACCGTCTTCATCGCCCTGGTCGGGCTGGGGGTCGTCGGCATCCCCGAACTCACCAAGATGGGCATGGGCGGTGCGGGCGCCGTGGCCCTTGCCGTACTCGTCGCGCTGACCCTGGTCCCCGCGCTGTTCGGCTTCTTCGGCCGGCGGGTCCTGTCCCGCGCCGTCCGCAAGGCTGCGGGAGCGCCCCGAAGGGGCGCGGGGAACTGCGCGACCAGCCACGACGAACCCGCAGGCGACCGACGACCCATCGCGGCAAAGCCGGCGAAGCGCATAGGCACCCGCTGGGCACGGTTCGTGCTGCGCCGGCCGGCGGCCGTGCTGGTGACCTCCGTACTCGGTCTCGGGACCGTCGCCCTGCCGGCGCTGAGCCTCGAACTCGGGCTGCCCGGAGACGAGTCCAAGTCGGTGGAGACCACCCAGCGCCGCGCCTACGACCTGCTGTCGGAGGGCTTCGGCCCCGGCTTCAACGGCCCGTTGACCGTCGTCGTGGACATGCCGGACTCCGCCGACGCCCGGGCCACCACGGACCGGGTCGTCGAGACCGTACGGGGAGTGGACGGGGTCGCGTCGGTCGGTGAGCCCGTTCTCAACCGGACCAAGGACACGGCCGTCCTCACCGCCGTACCGCGGACCGCGCCGAACAGTGGCGAGACCAAGGACCTGGTGCACGCGATCCGGGGCGCGGTCTCCGACGTCGACGCCGACACCGGCGCCGCCGTCCTGGTGACCGGCACCACCGCGATGAACATCGACATCTCCGAAGCCATGTCCGACGCCCTCATCCCCTATCTGGCCGTGGTCATCGGACTGGCGGTGCTCCTGCTGACGGTGGTCTTCCGCTCGGTGCTGGTCCCGGTCAAGGCCGCGCTCGGCTTCCTGCTGTCGGTGGGTGCCGCCTTCGGCGTGCTCGTCGCGGTCTTCCAGTGGGGCTGGGTGGCAGGCCTGCTCGGCATCGAGCAGACCGGACCGGTCATGTCGCTGATGCCGATTCTCATCATCGGCATAGTCTTCGGCCTCGCCATGGACTACGAGGTCTTCCTCCTCGCCCGGATGCGGGAGGCCTACGTCCATGGCGCGTCCCCCGGCGAGGCGGTCGTCAGCGGGTTCCGGCACAGCGGACGGGTGGTGGCCGCGGCGGCGATCATCATGATCAGCGTCTTCGCCGGATTCGTAGGGATGAGCAGCCCGACCATCCAGACGATGGGCGTCGGGCTGGCCGCCGCCGTCGCCTTCGACGCCTTCGTGGTCCGGATGGCGATCGTGCCCGCGGTCCTGGCACTGCTCGGCCACCGGGCCTGGTGGCTGCCTCGTATCCTGAACCGTGTGCTGCCGAATGTGGATATCGAGGGCGAGAAACTGAGCAGGCATGTCCCGGCCCCCGCCACCGACCCGGACGCGGCGGTGCGGCGGCTCCCCGTCGGCCGGCAGCAGCACTGAGCCGACCATGACGCACACGGGGGGCGGTGGCCCGCGATCACGCGTCACGTGGTGGCGGGAGGCAGCGGTCACGGCGGCGGCGTTCGCGCTCTGCCTGTTCGGCGGCGTGGTGCAGGACGACGGCAGCACGCTTTCACCGCCGTCCGCCGCCGCCTACCTCATCGCCGTGGTGTCCTGTGCCGCGCTGCCGGTGCGGCACCGGGCGCCCCTGGCCGCCATGGCGGTCACGACCGCGTGCGGCGTGCTGGGGCCGGTACTCGGCCTCCTGCTGAGCCCGCTCATCGTGGCCCCCGCCGTGATCACCGCGTACTCGTACGCGCTCACCGTGCGCAACGAACGGCGCGCGGCGGGCGCGGTGCTGCTCATCTCCGCGGCGCTGCTGGTCGCCTCCACCCCCTTGTTCGGGGCCCTCTCGTGGCAGGACGCGAGCAGGGTGGGAGCGGTGGCGGCGTTCCCGCTGGTGGCCGGCGTACTCGGTCACTCGGTACGGAACCGACGGGCCTACCTGGCGGCCGTGGAGGAGCGGGCCCGGCGGGCCGAGGAGAGCCGGGACAGCGAGGCGCGCCAGAGAGTGGCCGAGGAACGGGTGCGCATCGCCCGGGAGTTGCACGACCTCGTAGCGCATCAGATCACCCTGGCCAACGCGCAGGCCACGGTCGCCGCCCACCTCTTCGACACCCGCCCGGAACAGACCCGCACGAGCCTCAGGGAGCTCGTCGAGACCACCGGCCACGCGCTCGACGAACTGCGGGCCACGGTAGGTCTGCTGCGTCAGTCCGGAGACGCGGCCACGCCCGCCGAACCGGCGCCCGGCCTGTCCCGGCTTCCCACGCTCCTGGAGTCCTTCCGCCGCGCGGGTCTGGAGGTGACGGTGCACCAGGAGGGCACGGCCAGGCCGCTGCCGCCGGGAGTGGACCTCACCGCCTACCGCATCGTCCAGGAGGCCCTGACCAACGTGACCAAGCACGCCGGTACCGGCAGCGCCCGGGTGCGCCTCGCCTTCGGCCGCGATCGCGTGACCATCACCGTCGCCGACGACGGAGGGGGCGCGCGTACGGCGCCGACCGCGCCCACGAGGCCGAGGGCGTCCGCCGTAGTGGACCGTCCGCCCGGTTACGGCCTGATCGGGATGCGGGAACGTGCCACCGCGGTCGGGGGACAACTCTCCGCGGGCAGGCGCCCGGAGGGCGGCTTCCTCGTCTCCAGTCAGCTGCCCCTGCCGCCCGCCAAGGACAGCACACGGGGCGATACGACAGGGAACACTGACGAAGCAACAACCATCGAGGGGCCGATGACTGACGGAACGACAGGCCACCGACGGACCGGCGACGCAGAGGCCGGGGACGCGTCGTGACGCTCAGGGTTCTGCTCGCGGACGATCAGGCTCTGCTGCGCGGTGCCTTCCGGATGCTTCTCGACACCGCCGACGACATCACCGTGGTGGGCGAGGCCGGTGACGGCAGGGAGGCGGTGCGACTCACCCGGGAGCTGCGCCCGGACGTGGTGATCATGGACATCCGTATGCCTGGGACGGACGGTCTGACCGCCACGTCGGAGATCTGCGCGGATCCGGAACTGCGTGCCAGTCGCATCCTGATCCTCACCACGTACGAGACCGACGAATACGTCGCCCAGGCGCTGCGCGCGGGGGCCGGCGGCTTCATCGGCAAGGGCATCGGGGCCGAGGACCTGGCGGACGCCGTCCGTACGATCGCCGACGGCGACACTCTTCTGTCTCCGGCCGCGACCCGCTCCCTGGTCGCCCGTTTCCTGGCCACACCGGACACTCCCTCGCCGCAGCACGCTGAACAACTCGCCGTGCTCACCCCGCGCGAACGCGAGATGGTGGCCCTGGTCGCGACCGGCCTGTCCAATCAGGAGATCGCCGAGCGGATGTTCCTCAGCCCCTTCACCGTCCGCGCCCACGTGCAGCGCGCCATGACGAAGCTGGAGGCCCGCGACCGGGCCCAACTCGTCGTCATCGCCTACCGGACGGGCCTGGCCCACCCCGCCCCCGACGAGGGCACCGGTCGCCTGCCGTAGCGAAGTCCACGGCGGAGGCGCTATTGAGGGTGCACGGACGGGGCATGCGACCTGCGCCTTGTACCGAGCTTCTGCACACTCCGCGGGCGGCGGTCGTCGGCGTGACAGACAGCGGCAGCAGGCATTCCGCACTAGATTCGAACGATGGGCGACATCGCTGGCACTCCCTGGAAGGGTCCCGAGGGCGACCCTGTCCACACCCGGCTCATCACCCTCGCGAAGGACTGGGCGGAAGCCATCGTCTCCAACGACGCCACCCGGATCGGTGGCTTCATGGCCGATGAGTGGGTCATCGTCTCCGCGTCAGGCGTCTCCGACAAGGAGCAGTTCCTCTCGCTGGTCGAGTCCGGGGAGTTGACCCACTCGGCAATGACCAGCGTCAGCCGGCCGAGGATCCGGGTGTATGGCGCTACCGCGGTTTTGACCGGGCGGGTGACGAACACGGCCCACTACAAGGGCCAACGCTTCGACGCCGACGAGTGGACGACCGATGTGTTCGTGAACCGGAACGGCCGCTGGCTGTGCGTGCTGAGTCACATCACTGCGGCAGCCCCGGACTGAGATCGACGAGTTCCTCGTCGATCTCGCGTATCCGTTGCGTTGCCGTATCAGGTCACGGCATCGGGGCGAACTCGGGCAGCACAAGGGCCGAGTGGGCGGGCCGTGCCGACGCGGAGGGCAGGGTGCCGAGGCCACGCAGCACGGTGTTGCGTTGCTCCAGGGCGCGCACGGTGGTGGGGAAGAGTGTGGCCGCACCGTTGTCGACGAGTGCCTGATTCACGGCTACGAACTCGCGAACGTCGCGTTCATAGGCGGCGAAGGCCGCAGTGTGGTCCCGGTTCGTGGCCAGGGCGTCGGCGAGCATGTAGGCGCCGACCAGTGCGAGGCTCGATCCTTGTCCGGTGAGGAACGAGGGTGCGTACGCGGCGTCGCCGACGAGAGCGACGCGGCCGCTGGACCAGTGGGGCATGCGGATCTGACCGGCCGTGTCGAAGAACAGGTCGTCCGCGTCGCGCATGGCGTCGACCATGCGAGGCACCTCCCATCCCGCGCCCGCGAAGGTCGTGGCGACCAGGTCCCGCTGGGCTTCGGGGTCCCGGAGAGCATCGGACGGTGGTTCTGGTCGGTGGAAGTTCAGGAAGGCGTGCACCTCGTCGTTGTCCCCGACGGCGTAGAGGGCCGCAGCCTTCCCCGGGGCGTTCCACATCATGAGCTCGTGGGAGAGCCCGAAGGTGTTCGGCATGGTGAACAGGGCGAAGCAGTAGCCGAGGTAGCGGTGGAACTGTTCTTCGGGGCCGAACAGGGAAGCGCGGGTGTGTGAGTGCATACCGTCGGCGCCCACCACCAGGTCGAACGTGCGCTGTTGCCCACTGTGGAACGTGACGTCGGCCCCATGTTCGGACTGGTCGAGGGTGTCGATGGAGTCGGCGAACAGGAACTCCACGTCGTCGCGGACCATCGCGTAGAGGTGCGCGGCCAGATCCCCGCGACGCACTTCCAGGTCCTGTCCCTCGACACTGCCGACAACGGCGTACGGGCTGACCGAGGCCACTTCACCGCCGTCGGCGTCGAGGAAGGTGCAGCGACGCATGTCGATGTGCACGTCCCGCAGGTGCGGCAGTATCCCCATCCGCCGGACCACTTCTGTCGCGGTACCGCGGATGTCGATCGGGTATCCGCCGTCGCGCAGGGCGCCCGCCTTCTCGACCACGGTGACCGCCCATCCGGACCGGTGCAGCCAGTACGCCAGCGCGGGTCCGGAGATACTGGCCCCGGAGATCAGGACGTTGCGCTTCCCGGTGGTAGTCGCGTCCGTCGACAGACCGGTCGGTGTCATGCCTGGGCTCCCTTTTTCGTGAAACGGACAACGAGCAGTGACAATGCGGCGACGAGTCCGGCGACGGCGAAGCCTGTGGTGAAGGCCGATTCGGTCGGTAGGCCCGTCACCGGGTCGGCCTCGGCGTCGAGGATCGCGCCGCCGATCTGGGCGCCCAGGGCGACGCCGATCACGCGGGTCACCACGAGCAGGCCGGTGGCGATGCCGGTGTCCTTGGTCTCGACGGCGGTGGCGGTGCCGGCGAGCAACGCCGTGGTGGCGACGCCTGCGGCGAACGCGGTCAGCACCTTCGCGAGGACGAGCTGCCATTCCGCGCTGTGCAGCGACGCCAGGGCGATCATCGTGGCCGCCGTGACGACCGTGCCCACGACGACCACGGCACGCGGACCGAACCGCCGGGCCGCGATCCCGCCGACCGAATCGCTCGCCGCCCCGACGATGGCGCCGGGCAGCAGGAACAGTCCGATGGCGGTGGTGCCGGCTCCGAAGCCGTACCCGTCGGCCGATACCGCGAACAGCTGCGGGAGCAGAAGGAGCACCATCCCGGAACTGGTGGTGATGACGAAGGTGAGCACGCACGCATGCCACATCGCGGGCTTCGCCAGCATGCGCAGATCGACCATCGGCGCGGCCGCCCGGCGCTCGACGGCGACCCATCCGGTCGCGAGGGCGGCCACGGCCACCGCGATGGCTCCGACAGCGGGTGGCGGCAGGCCGCCGTCCCTCGTCACCGTCACGAGTCCGAGCATGAACGCGAGCAGCGTGCCGCTCAGCAGCACCACCCCGGGCCAGTCGATCCCGCTGTCCGACCGGATCGGCGGATCATGCGGCATCAGCCGGCTCACGACCGATGTCGTCGCGATGATCACGATCGTCGGCAGCGCGAACATCCAGTGCCAGGACAGTCGTTCCGAGACCGGCCCGGCGAACAGCATGCCCACCATGCCGCCGCCGGTGAACAGCGCGACGACCAGCCCGATCGCCACCTGTGACTCTCCTGGCGAGAGGTGTTTGCGCACCAGGATGAAGGAGAGGGGCAGCGCACCCACCATGACGCCCTGCAATACCTGACCGAGCAACAACACCGGCAGGTTCGGCGCCAGTGCGGCCAGCAGACCACCGGCCGAGACGACGGCCATCAGCCAGATCAGCACCCGCTTCCCGCCGTAGCGGTCGCCGAGTTTGCCCGCGATGGGTGTGACGACCGCGCCGGTGATGAGTAACACGTTGCCGATCAGGGCCCCTTCGCCTGGACTGACCCGCAACTCGCGTTGCAGCAGCGGGAGCGCGGGCTCCACCACTGACTGCAGGGCGCCGAGGGCCAGTGCCAGGATGCCGAGGGCACCGATCGACAGCCTTCCGATACGGGCCGGGGCCTCCACAGCCACGGCTTCGGACGTAGACGTCCCTTTCAACACCTGTTGATCACTCCAGACACCGCTGGGAAAGGGGAGTGCGCGAGATTCACGCGCCTCCCACACTTCCCTCCGGCGCCCCTGCCGGGCATCGTCCTCCGCCGCCGTCTTCCTCTGGTGCATCCGGACCAGCCACTCACGTGTGGCGGTGCCTGTGCACTACAGGCTCCCGCCGGTCAGACCCTGGTGGAGTTCTCCGTGTGTGCCGGAGCCGCTGCTGCGGGGCCGGGTGCGGGCGTCGGCTGGGGGCCGCCTTCGCTAAGGCCGTAGCGTCCGTGGAACGTGCGCAGGAAGCCGGGCGCGTACCAGGCGGAGCGGCCCAGCAGACGCATGGCGGCGGGGACGAGGACGCCGCGTACGGCGATGGCGTCGATGAGGATGGCCAGTCCGCTGCCGAGGCCGAACATCTGCATGAAGCTGAGCTTGGCGGTGCCGAAGGCGAAGAAGCTCACCGCGAGCAGGACGGCGGCCGCGCTGACGATGCGTCCGGTGTGGCCGAGGCCGTTGACCACGGCGGTCTCGTTGTCGGCTCCCTGGTCGTGGAGTTCCTTGATCCGGCTGGTGACGAAGACCTCGTAGTCCATGGAGAGGCCGAAGGCGATGCAGAACATCAGCACGGTCATCGTCATCTCCATCGGCTGCGGGGTGAAGCCGAGGAGGGAGGAGAGGTTGCCGTCGTCGAAGATCCAGGTCATGACGCCGAGGGTGGCTCCCAGGCTGATCAGGTTGAGGACCAGCGCGCGCAGCGGCTGCACGACGCTGGCGGTGAACAGGAAGAGCAGCAGGAAGGTGGTGAGGACGATCAGGGCGCCGGCCAGGGGGAGTTTGTCGGCGATGGATTCCTTGGCGTCGACGAGTACCGCGTCATTCCCCCCGACCAGGGGACGGGCCCGGGGGGCGGGGTGACCGAGCGCACCTGCTTGACCAGGCTCTCGGCCGCCGCCGACTTCGGTGTCACGCCGCTCACCACGCTGATCCGCTGGGCGTCGGGCCGGTCGAGAGCGGGGTTGGCCGGGCCGGTCGCCGTGGACTGTCCCGCCGTGTAGACGCCCGTGCTGGTCTCGACACGCTCGACGCCCTTGAGCGTGGCCAGTTGGCCCGCGTACGACGCCAGTGGAGCCTCGGCCACGGACTGGCCGATGACGGTGTGGAGGGCCGAGTCCTCACTGCCGCCGAAATTCTCCCGCAGGACCTGCGAGACCTCGCGGCTCTCGGCGTCCTTGGGCAGCACGCGTTCGTCCGGCGTGCCGAAGGAGATGTTGAGCAGCGGGCTCGCCGCGAACAGCAGCACAGCAAGGCCGGGCGCTGCCGTGAGCACGGGCCGCTGCATGACGGTGCGTGCCAGGCGTCCCCACAGAGGTGGTCCGGCGTCGGAGCGCTGCGACTTCGACCAGGGCAGCCGACCGCTGTTGACCCGGTGCCCCAGAACCTTCAGCAGGGCCGGCACCACGAACAGGGTGCTGAGCGCGGCGATGGCGACGACACCGACTCCGGTGAAGCCCATCGAGCGCAGGAAGTAGTGCGGGAACACCAGAAGCGCCGCCATGGCCGCCGCGACCGTCGCGGCGGAGAAGGCGACGGTGCGGCCCGCGGTGTGCACCGTGCGCCGGACGGCGTCGTCCACGCTCGCCCCGGCCGTGAGCTGTTCCCGGAAGCGGCTGACCATCAAAAGGGCGTAGTGATGCCCAGTCCGAGGCCCAGAGCGGTGGTGAGGTTGGACGCGGTGTCGGCGACATCGGTGATGCTGCCGAACAGGAAGAGCTGGGCGAAGGAGCCGATGATGGCGGTGATCGCGATGACCGGCGGCAGCAGGGCCGCGACCACACTGCCGAAGACGATCATGAGCAGTCAAGATCGGTGCCTGGCTCGCCAAAGCCTGGACCAAACACCGCACCGGCCAACTCCCCGAAGAACACGCCCGCCTGGTCTTTGTGCTCTTCGACGGCGACTGGACGGCCGAGGACGCCGCCCCGGCCGCCGTGCTGTAGGTCCGGTTTGCCCATGAGGAATGGCAAGGCACGCAGGCTCAGCAGTAGGGGCGGCCGCTCGTCCGCCGGTATGCGCGGATGAAGAGCCCTGATCGCGCCGAAGCTGTCCTTCGGGCCGTGGACGAGCCGGCGCCGGTGATCCGCCGCGGCGGCCTCCTCGTGCGCCCAGGCACCCAGCGAGCGCACATTCGCCGGGCACCGTCAGCGCCCGTACTCGGCAGCACCAACCACCGCCAGCCCGCGCGGTGCTCCTAGGATGCCTGGATGCCGAAGCCGTTACGGATGAGTCGCCGCATATGGGTCGCCGCGTGGGCGGTGCTGTGCGCGGCCGCTATAGCCGCCACCGCCGCGCTCAACGCCTCCCCGGCGCCTGACCCGCAGCCCGAGAAGCCGGAGAAGCCCGTGAGCGCCGAGTGCGCCGAGCACATTGCGGACATCGAGACGCAACTGGCCAAAGCCAAGCAGGAAGGCAATGACGACGGCGTGTTGTCCTTCACGCGAACCCCGGTCGGCGCGTACGACTGCAGCGACGAAATCGTCGACCACTTCAGCACCGGCCGGTGAGCCGCGTTAAAGGACTCGCCGCGATAGCGGGGCTGATCTGCGCCGGTGCCGTGACGGTCATCGCACTGAGCGCTGGGCCGGGACCGGAGCCCACGCCGCCGCGGGTGTACTCCTCCTGCCTGGCAGCCGACACCAAGCCGATACCTGCGGGCGCCGACCCGTGCGGCGGCCGCTGAGGAGCCATTGAGCCAGCGGTTGCCGACCGGCCCGCAGCGCCGCCACCCGAGGACCCTTGTGCCACGACACCACCTCACTCGTGTCGGCCTCCGCGACTGTATGCAGCTTCCCGGGATCGTGCCCGCACCCGGGACCGAAAGGCTGCCCGCCTGTCGCAGCCGCGCCCCGGCGGCGCCCGCCCCGCCCGCCTCCTGGCCCACCTGGCACACGGTCGTCGACCGCGGCCCGGTGCGAAGGCCGGCAGGTCGACCACCATGCCGATGGCGGCCGCTGTCGACACCACGATGCCGTACGCCTCCGAAGCCGAGCGCCGTACGGCGATCGACCGGCAGCTGCACGAGACCGTGACCGCCCAGGCCTGGGCTCGTGAGCACCGGTGGGAGCAGGTCCCGAAGGACGCATATGAGCGCAGGAGTGTCGGCGCTGTTACGCGTTCGCGTGACATGCCCACCTCCGGTCCGCCACGTAATCTTCGAAACCAGGACGCCCCTAGAGGAACCCTGAGCGCATTCAAAGTCCAGCAGCAATCCCGAAAACCAGCAGAGGGCAGTCATGCCCATCTGCCAGATGCTGGGCCACGCCCGTACAGGCGACCAGCGATTCAGCAATTTGACGCTGATCGAACACTCGATCTCTACGAGTTCAAACTGAGTGCCTGAAGGGTAGGGCCGTGCAACAAGCAAGAGGTTCAGCCAAGCTACTCATAAGCATAATTCTCGCCATGGCGATTACATTCTTTGCAGCAGCCCCGGCAAACGCCGCCCCAATTCGGTCCGACGGCAGCGGCAACACCGTTTTGCTCATTCACGGATTCGACCCAGATGGCGCGGCGGATACCAACTGCGCCGAGTACTGGGGCGATGCTATTACGCATTTCAGTAAAAGTGGCTGGAACAACGTGGCGACGTTCGGCTACTATTCTTCAGGGCCGGAGAACGACTGCAACTTCAGCTACTCCGGTGGTACGCGTGAAACGTCCATCACGTCGATAGCTAAGTTGCTCGCGGATACCATCTACTATAGCTGGACCATCAACAACGAGAAGATCGATGTGGTCGCCCATTCCATGGGTGGCCTCGTGATCCGCTCCATGCTATACCACGTCGCGAACGGCACCCCGGGCTGGCCGACGCACCTCTACATTGAGGACGTTGTCACGCTCGGCACTCCGCACGATGGGGCAGCCCCCGAACAGGTCCTCCTGTGCAGGCGAGTCTTCCTCGATCAGAGACAGTGTACGCAAATGACTCCGGGCAGTGCCTTCCTTCGTGATCTTCCCGAGACTCCGTCAAGCGGCTCGCCTGCATTCAGAACGGACTGGACGGTAGTCTCGTCTTTCCACGACTTTACGACCGGGGGGAATTCCGGAGTCGGGGTCAACGCGGGTCACAAAATCCAATATCAGAGCGACCCTAAGATCGGCCACTCGGCACTGAAGAGCCTCGGAAGCGGCTCGCATCGCGGCAAAATTTGGCATAAAAGCGTTGGTGCGTGGTCAGCCTGGGGTGGCCGGGCAGGACCGCTTGAGCAGGCACGAAAGGCTGTCTACCACCAGAGCAGCCACTAAATTTCTCACCGCAGGGAGGGCGGCCGTGTTGTTAACGGGCCGCCTTCTCGATGGTTTCTGTCGAGCCGGGTGCGGAGGACCTCGCCCGGGCCCGACGGCAGGGCCTCGACCTTCATTTGAGGTCCTCGCGGCAACGAGATGGTTGCGGTGTATGATCGCCAATGCGTGCACGGGATGGTGACACTGCGTCAGAGACTCATGAAGCCCCTGGTGGAAATGGGTCTACCAAGATCACGTTCCGCGCAACCAGAGGTTTCACGTGCCATCCGGTATCACCTACGCCGCTGTCCCTGACGCCCGCAGGAAGACTTCTGCCGGACATCTCGCGATCTGCTGCGCAGTCATCGTGACCGGCTCGGCACCCACACTCCGTGCAAGAGCCCGGCCGGCCCGCACCGCTCACGCGTCGAACTTGCCGAGGAGTACAGCCGTCTTCGCGAGACCCCGCCGGAGAGGTAAAGAGCCAGCTCGGAGGGAAGGGCTTCCTGCCGAAGGAGGGCTGCGATGAGTGAGCCGCGGGAAGAAGTCCGGCAGCAGCTGCGGGCGGCAGGCGGGCCACGGCTGTGCTGCCTACTGCCCACCAGCTTCGGTACCGTCGACGGTGGGCTGAGCTGCGAGGACCGGGTGCCCCGCGCAGCGACGTCTGCGCGGGGCACCCGGGGGCCTTGGGCTCAGCCTCAGCCCAGGGGAATGGCGTCGGCCACACGCTGGGCGACGATCCAGACCGTCCCGGTCTCAGTGGTCACCACACGCCTGCCGTTGACGATCTTCCAGACCGTCGTGGCGACAGGCGTCCTGATCAAGGTGCCGTCCGCGATGGTGGTGGACATGCCGTTCCACACCCGGTCGGGCAGAACCCACATCGGCCGGGTGTCGAAGCCTGCGGCTTCCAGCTCCGCGGGTGAGGCGAAGTCAATTCGCGCACCACCGATGACACCCGCCTGAGTCGGCGAACCCGCCTGATTCAACCGCGTACCATCTGCGATCCTCGTCGACATTGCACTCCACACCCGGTCGGGCAGAACCCACATCGGCCGGGTGTCGAAGCCTGCGGCTTCCAGCTCCGCGGGCGAGGCGAAGTCAATTCGCGCACCACCGATG
>NZ_JBIRRV010000032.1:31673-40264 GCF_044333925.1 Streptomyces sp. NPDC020898 | reverse complement strand
CCATCTGCGATCCTCGTCGACATTGCACTCCACACCCGGTCGGGCAGAACCCACATCGGCCGGGTGTCGAAGCCTGCGGCTTCCAGCTCCGCGGGCGAGGCGAAGTCAATTCGCGCACCACCGATGACACCCGCCTGAGTCGGCGAACCCGCCTGATTCAACCGCGTACCATCCGCGATGCGTGTGTTCAGCTGGTGGAAGGCGCGGGCCGGGATCGCGTGGACCTTGCTCGCCCAGTCCGTGCCGTAGCCGGCGTCGATGACCTCCTGCGGGCTCGCGAAGTTGATCCGCGCGCCGCCGACGATCTGGGCGACCGGCGTGTCCGCGCCACCCGCGCCCTGGACGAGGGTGCCGTCCACGGGGCGGTCGGCGGTGATTATGTTGAAGGCACGGGCGGGGATGATGCGCACCTTGCTCGCCCAGTCCGTGCCGTAGCCGGCGTCGATGACCTCCTGCGGGCTCGCGAAGTTGATCCGCGTACCGCCGATGATCTGGGCGACCGGGGTGGGGACACCGTTGGAGATGCCTTGGACCAGGGTCCGATCCGGCGGGATGTTGGCCAGCATGTTGTCGAAGACCCGCTTGGGGATCGCCCGCACCTTGCTTCGCCAGTCGGCGCCGTAACCGGTCTCCACGACTTCCTCGGGGCTGCCGAAGTTGATCCGCGCGCCGCCGGCGAACATCGCGACGGGCGTGGACACGCCCCCGCCTGTGCCCTGGATCAGGGTCCCGTCGCGCGGGACCTCGCCGAGCCGGTTGAAGCTGTACGTGGAGATGATCACAACCTTGCCCGGCCAGTCCGTGCCGTGGCCGGTGTCGATGACCTCCTGCGGGCTCGCGAAGTTGATCCGCGCGCCACCGATCGTCGCGGCGACGGGGGTGACACTGGAGGAACCGGGTTCGGCGCCCTGGACCAACTGGCCGTCCGCGGGCTCCTGGTTCATGTGGTCACGCGCGTCGATGGACCAGTTGGACACCTTCACCGGCGTACCGCAGTTGACCGGCGCGGAGCAGTGCGACTGCCACAGCGGCGCGCCGCCGGCGAAGATGTAGACGCGGCCTCGCTGGTCGATGGCGGACGAGGCGTTGCGCGGGGTCGCCGGGCCCGCGTTGATGACGGCCTGGGTTGTGGGGCGCGACTCGGGCTGGCAGATGCCATCGTCGCAGGTCGACTGCCAGACGGGCGCGCCGCCCACCATCTTGTAGATCCGTTTGGTGTCGGTGGTGGCCAGGACGGTGCCGTCCGCGAGGCCGCGGACATCGGTGACGGGCTGCGGCTGCGGCGGCTTCGGCGGGGTGACGGAGCCGGGGTTGCCGTGGCCGCCTCCGGTGGCGACGTCGTTCCAGGTGTGCCAGCCCAGCGCGAACGGCACCGACGCGTTGACGCGGCTGCTCCAGCCGGGAAGGTGTTCGAACCCCGCGTTGCATCCGGCAGGGGAGAAGGGGACGGAGTAGTACATCATCGTCTTCCAGACGCCGTACTGGGCGAACAGCGGCTGGTTCTCCTTGGCGGTGACCGTGACCGTAGCGGTCCCCGTGTGCGTGATCGACGCCTTCGCCCCCACGCCGACGTCCGCCTTGGCCTTGGCGACGACGGCATCGATTTCGAGGCCGGACCCGGCGGTTATCGACGCCTCGAACGTCTTGGTGATCGTCTTCGTCAGTGCCAGCGTCTGCCCGGGTAGGATCTTGTACGGAAGGTCGTCCACCCCCTCGAAGTACTCGTAGTTGGTCTCGTAGCGGGGGGTCCCGGAGACACAGGTGTTCCCGGGAGGGAAGGGCAGTGGCGGGTCGGCGGCGGCCGCGCTCTGCGGCGTCATCATCAGCAGGGCGCAGGCGGTTGCCGCCATGGTGGCGAGCAGCCCGCGCATTCTTCTCATCGGTCTCATGTACGCCTTTCCCGGTTTGTTGGGCTGCGCGAGCAGCGCTGACACAGCCTGAGCCTCTCGTTCTCCCCGGACTGTTGCGGGGACACCCAGGAGGCTCACAGTGGTCTTTGTTTTCTCCGTCCGGCGAACGTGACCGGATCATGACCGTTCCTCACCAGTCGCCGTCACATTGCTCGACAGCGGCTGATCTCGGACTGCCGACGTGCCCATGCCCGGGCCACCGTCGTTGCCGCCCTGCTGGCGCCGGTCGCCGCGTGCTCGTCGAGCGCCTCTACCGGTGTCCCAGACACCGAGGTGACGCCGAGCTCCCGATGACCGCCTTGTCACCCAAACCTGCAGCAGACCCGAAGACCACGTCGGCCTCTTGCTGTGCCAGCGCCGTGCGGTCGCCGAAACCGAGGGTGATCAGTTGCACGGTTGTCCCGGGGTGACGGCCTTGTAGCAGGCTGAGTACGGCACGGGTGTGCGCCATAGGCGCCTCGGCTCCCAGTCCGGAGACCTGTCGCAGCTGTGCGTCGGCTACGCACCGCAGCCGGTCGACAGCCGCGACCGCCGCCCGGGCTTTGGGGAGCAATGCCTGCCGTGCGTGGGTCTGATTGCTGACTCAGCGGGTTGCGTGATGAACAAGCGCGCGGCGGCACGTCCGAAATGGAGTTCCTTGCTCAGCCTGAGATAAAGCCGAACCTCCCACACGGCGCGATGTGGTGGTCTGTTCGGCGATGTGTTGGGCCACGCAGTGGGGGCAGTCCCCCGGGCGGGTGCCAGGGGGGGGCATGACCGGTACGGGGCCGTTCTTTTGCCCCCTGTGGCGGGAGGACGGCCCCGGCCCTTTCCGGTGGCCGCCCGGTCAGTGCAGCTTGTCGACGGCCGTGCTCGTGGTCTTCTTGAAGGCGGCCACGGGCGCGTTCTTGAAGTCGCCCATCTGTCCCCACTTGACGACGGTGACGGTCCTGCCGTCCCGCCCGACCGACAGCAGGGCGATGTCGGTGGCGCCCCAGGACGTCTCGGTGTGCAGGCCGCGGACGCGGGCGCCCTCCTCCACCGGCAGCTTGCCGTAGTCCCGGCCCTCGGCCTCGACATCGGGCGAGGACTCCTCGATGCGGTCGGCGCAGGTGCGGATCAGGTCGTCGTAGTGCTTCGCCAGGGCCTTGGCCTGCGCGGCTGTGCCCGTCACGACGGTCAACTGCACGGCGTTGGTGTCCAGATCGGTCCGGAACTCCCGGTGCCGGTAGTCGTAGGCGAGCACGCCCTCCGTGCTCACGCACAGGCCGAGTGCCTCCGGGAACCCCTCGGTGACCGGCCCGGCGGTCCAGGACGACGTCGGATGCGGCGGCAGCTGAGACGCCGACAGGAACTTCGGCACGGCGGCCCTCGGCGCGGCGCCGGCGGCCGGCGCCGTGAGAACCGCGCCCACCGCGAGAGCCGCGACGGTCAGAGCAGTCAGAGCGCTCGTTCGGATACGCATGGACATGAGTGTTCCCCCGTGAATGAGTGCGTGGACGTGGATGCCACGGCGAGGCCGGCTGGTCAGCCCGGGCCTGGTCGGCGCGACACCAAAAGCATCAGCGGTCACAGTGGCCGAGGGCAACAACCCACGGCCGACCGGACACGGTGGAACGATCCCAGCCCCTCTGACCTGCAGATACATGGAGCACCTGGGATACCCGTCCCGGGCCGCGTGGGGCCGTACGAGGACGGGGGACCGGGCAGGACACCCCGTAGCTTGCGCCGCACGCAGGTGGGCCCCGAACCGGGAGCCGGTTCAGGGCCCCTTGTCACATGCCGCCGGGGCAGCCGTCGGTGGCGTTCCGTTCGGACACCGCCTTCTTGGCCTGCTACAAGTCCTCGTACATCGCGGCGTGCAGAGTCTCCATCCGGCTTCGTGGTGTCGTCCGGCGAGCCCGGCGAACGAGGCGATCACATCATCATGGGCCGGTGCGCAGGTCGGGCCAGGGATGCCCGTCCGGCGACATGCCGGACGGGCGGCCGGCCCGGACGAAGTCGGGGTACTCGTCCTGCACGACACCCTGGTTGACCCATCGCCCGTGAACAGCTCCCGTGCACTCCTCGGCAAGAACCAGCGCGTCCTGCGGGTCCTCAGTCGTGCCCAGGAGTTGGCCGAAGTCCTCTTCCTCGGCGTCCTCATCGAACGGCGGGAACACGTCCAGGTCCAGAAAACTCACGTGCCCGACATCTTCGACGGCATGGAGGTAGACCTCGTACAACGTCCTCGCCGCCCGGACCTCGGCATACCTCACACCGGGGCGCTCGGGCGAGCCGACCGGCCCGAGGAACTGCTCAACCGAACGGCCCCGCCTCAAGGTCCTGATGATGAAGGGCTCCACCAAGCACGCTTCCCGCACTGGCGGTCGGTCGGCCCGCCCCCCTCCGGACAGCCCAACCGGAACTGCGCCGCCGACAAGTGGACCAAGATCCGTGACCGGTCCGCCGGCACCGTCAACGGCTGCGAGGTCACCGGCGGCCAGTGGTTGTCGGGCTACGACGGCCAGGCCGTCACCAACCCCGACATCGACCACGTCGTCCCGCTGCGCAAAGCGTGGGTCTCCGGCGCGGACGACTGGACCGACGACCAGCGCGCGCTCTTCGCCAACGACGTCGTCGTCAACCTGGTGGCTGTCTCACCGTTCAGCGACCGGTCCAAAGGAGACCGGGACCCGGAGCCTGGATGCTGGCCCAGAAGCAGTGCGAGTACCTGACCTGGTAGGTCGAGGTGAAGGTCAAGTACGACCTGCTCTTCGACAACAATGAGTACAACGCGGTGACCAACGGCCTCCTCCGCAACTGCTGACACTTACCGGTGCCCATCGCTGCCGGTGCCGGCGAGAACAAGAGCAACCCGCCGGCACCGGCAGCGACGCAGGCGCAGTGGGTACTCGGTCCGGCAACGGTGAGCTGACGCAGGGCCCTTCCTGTGGGCAAAAAGCTGGCCGTATGCGCTAAACTTGATCTTGAGCTGGTCGCCGCAACTCGGGGTGGCTGGTGGTGCGTTGGTGGTCCAAGGAAAGACGCCCCGCTTCCTGCGGGGAGATGCAGGTGCAAGGCCTGCCCGGCGCTCGATACATGGGGCCCGTCCGTATGCCGGACGGGCCCCATTTTTTGCCCGGTGTCAGAACCCGGGCGGCTGTGGTTTCCCTGTTCCGGGGTGCGCTGCGCCGATGGGTGTGGCACCGTGACGGTCAGTCCGGCCCGCCGTTTTCCCCCGAAGCGGCGGGCCGTTCGCGTTCTGCGGGCTCGGGGACGCGCCCCGCGGTGCGGTCCTTGCCCAGCCGAAGGTTCCAGTCACGGGCAGAGCGCGCCTTCACGAAGGCCGCCGGCCTTGCCGGCAGGGCCTTTGCGGCAGCCAGCCAGAAGGCCGGCGGCGGCCTGGTCTCGAGGATGTACCCGTAAGTTGATATGAACCTGCGGCCCTGAGACCGGACGCAGAGACGGTTCATGCGTAGTCGTAGACGGTGGCGGCGATGTCGCGGGCACTCAGGGTTTTGCCGATGATCGGCTCGATGCGTTCCCACTTGCCGCAGGCGAGGCCGCAGCCGATGCGGGGCATGTGCACAGAGGCGTGGTTGGCGAGGGCGTGCTCAGCGACGGCGTGCAGGCAGTGTTCGACGGCCTCGTAGCGTATGGGCGGTCCGGCGCTTCCCACCTTCATCCCGCGCTGCGCGATCATGTTCGCGACCCAGATGTCGGATCGGACGCGGACCATCTGCACTGCTCCGAGGGCGAAGTCGTTACTGGCGCGTTCGCGGTGCCAGCGGCGGTACTCGCGCTCCGGTTCAGGCCAGTGACGTGAGATCGCCAGGACGAATCCCTTGCCCCATCCGCCGAGGTCATTGCAGATATGGGCGATCACCTTCGGTCCCTTCGCCTGCGGGTTGGTCGCGTCGCCCGAAATGATCTTCAACGGTTTCACGGAGTCATGGTCGCCTGGTCCACGATGAGAGGCCAGTGCCTTTCCTCGTGCCGCTCTTAGCGGGCGACGCGTTCCAGGTACTCAAGTGGACGCCGTCGGGATACTGCCGCCATGGCCGTCACCCAGCAACTCGCCCGCATCCCGGCGGAGTATCTCGCCGCCTGCCGTCAGTCAGCAGGAACATCGACCGATGGAGATCCCAACTGGGATCCGCCGGCGGCGGACGTCCTCGACCTGGACTGGGCTCCAGCCGTGTTGGAACGGTCCTGCGAGCTCGCAGGTCTCGACGGCATCCACCTGCATGCTCTTCGGCAGGCCACCGCCGGGGACTCGGTGATCGATCTCGGCTTCCTCAACATGCACCCGCATGCCATCGGTCCCTTCGGACCGCCTCCCACTGCCCTTTCCGCAGCTCAAGTGGCCCGCGTCTCGGAACTGCTCGGCCAAATCGACTTTCCGGCAGTCCTGGCCGGCCTGCCGACCGACGACACCGAGGCCGCTTCCTTGATCGGTCATGGGGCGGACAGGATCGTCGGTGGCCCGAGGAAGTACCTGCTGGGGCACTTCAATGCCCTGCACGAGTTCTACCTTGCTGCATCCCAACGGCACCTTCTCCTCGTGCTCTGGTGGGACTGACCCAGGACTTCACAGTCGGCTCACGACCCAGTTACCTGGGGAATTACGCGAACGTCACATCAGGCCCATTTCTGGTGGTGTGTGCTGGAGCAGGGCAGGGTGCGCAGGCCTGCGCTGCTGTCGTCCAGGCAGTGTCCGGTCGCAGTGTTCTTGAGTGTGATGGCTTCGTCGCCGCCTGCGTTCAAGGTCCAGTGCTGGGCGGGGGAGGCGCTGCAGTCCTGGATGCGCAGGCCGGTGCCGCTGTCGGCGATGCACCTGCCGGTGGCCTGGCTGCGGATCTGGCGAGAGCCGTCGGGGATCGGACGGATGGTCCACCACTGGTAGGGCAGGTGGTTGCACTTGAAGGAGCGCAGCCCGTAGTCGAGGCTGTCGTCGAGGCAGCTCCCGGTGGCCCTGCTGATGAAGATCCGGGCCCCGGCCGGTGGTTTGCGCGCGTTGGACGAGGGCTCGCCTTCCTTCTGGAGTTCGGCTGCCGAGCCGTGTGCCGGGGGCGCGGTGGGGGAGCCGTTCAGGGTGAGCAGGGCAAGGAGTGCTCCTGCCGCGGCTCCGGCGGCGGCGAAGGCCCAGCGGCCGGCGAGGAGTTCGCGCAGGCGGCTCCACCGGGCGGTGGCTGCGGAGTGCGGTGTGCTGGGGGCGGCGGTGCTCGAGGTGGCAGGGGGGTCGTCGGGGCGGGTGCGGTCGGCGGCTTCCCACAGGGCCCGGTACTCGGCAGGGTCGGCGCCCATCGCCTGGCACAGGCTGCGGACGACAGGCCAGGGAGGGACGGTGTCGCCGCGGAAGTAGCGGGAGAGCGACGAGTCGCTGATGCACACCTGCTTCTCCAGGGCGCGGAGCGTGCAGCCCGACCGCTGTTGCAGCCCGCGCAGGGCTTCTCCCAGCCGCCGTGCCGGCGCTGTGTGATCCCGTCGCTGGTCGGTCATCGAGAAGGTCTCCCTGCATGGTGTCGCGACGGTTTCCCGGCGGCTGCTTCACGTCCCGGGACGGGCAGGTCCCAGCAGGTCAGGACTGTATTTATCCCGACATCGGCGAAGCAAGCGGGATCGCGTGTCCATAGGTGATGTACCGGGGCAGACTCGGCGTACCGGCTGCCGAGATCACCTCCAGGGGTGAGTGCGCCGGTGGTCATGGCCGGGCGGCGCACGCCGCCTGAGGCCGACTCATTTCCCCAACGAAAGGATCTTCGTCATGCGTGTACGCACTCTTCTGCCCGCCCTCGCGATCACTGTCGCCGGGCTTGGCGTGGGCACGGCGGCGCCTGCCGTCGCCGCTCCCGCTTCCGCGGCGCAGGTGTCCGCCGTCCAGCAGGCACAGGGGCACGACGTCTACCGCGGCTGGTACCTGAACGAGGGCAACTGCAAGACCGCCGGCAAGGCCGGGGTCGACCGCGGGCACTGGGACAGCTTCAGCTGCGCCCCCGGCCGCGGCGGATTCCTGTGGCACCTGTGGAGCAACCGCTGAGCCTCACGCCTGCCCATGCTCTGGCACCGGTTTCAGAGCACCGTCCCCCGGGGGCCACGCCGTCGCGTGCGGCCCCCGGGGGGCCCGGACGGGTTCGCCGCTCGGGGCGAACCCTCGATCACACCCGGCAGGACACGGTCCTGCCATGGCCGACAAGGAGAAGTTGTGACGTTGCGTAAGCGTCTGACCGGAATGCTGCTGGCCTCGGTCGCTCTGGCCGGTGCTGTGCTCACCTGGACCGGACCTGTCCACGCCGCCGCGGCAGTGCAACAGGCCGCCCCCGCCGCAACGGTCGCGGCCGGTCCAGCAGCCGCGATCTGCGGTCTGCGGTCGGTCAGCACCAGAGGGGTCTACCACAACTGCCAGAACACCAGCCGCAGGATCCTGGTGACGAAAATCTTGACCGCCAACGAGACGTTCTGCGTGCTGCCGCACGCCGACTGGGACGTCGGCCAGTGGAATAACATCTACGCCGCCTACGACGAGGGCCCTTGCTGACGGCGGTGCTCCTGACCACCAAGCACCCCTGAAGGAAAGGTCTCCTTCCGCACGGTGGTGGGGGGGGCCCCGGCGGGGGCCCCCCCCCCCCCCGGGGGGGGGGGGGCGGGGGGGGGGGCCCCCCCCCCCCCCCCAAGACGGGGGCAAAGGGACCCGAGGACGGGGGGCGGGGTTGGAGACCC
>NZ_JBIRRV010000032.1:0-31663 GCF_044333925.1 Streptomyces sp. NPDC020898 | reverse complement strand
AAAACCCCCCCCCCCCCCCCCCCGGGGCGCGTGGGGGCGGGGGCGACCCCCACACCCCCACCCCCCCTTTCTGCTCCGCCCCCCCCCCGGGGGGGGGGGGGGGGCCCGGGGGGGGCCCCCCCCCACCACCGTGCGTTCCGGGCCCTTGGGTCAGGCGACCTCCACCGCGTCCAGTTCGGCGAAATACTCGCCCTTGGACAGGCGCAGAGTGTTCCACCCCGCCTTCAAGGTGACGGTTGTTTCCACCACGGCCCATTTCCCCCAGCCTGTGTGCTGGTAGTGCATGACACCTGCACGGGCGGAGTTGACGGTAAGACCGTGGTCGGCGGGCACAGGGGTCCCCGCACTGTCGAAGGAGCCGTTGGCGAACCGCACTGCCAGCGTATGCGTGCCGGCGGAAGCGGCGAAGACCGCGAACTCCACGTAGCTGTCGGCGTGGTCGATGCCCCCGACGACGTGCCCGTCCCACGCGGCGGGTGCCGCGCGAACGCCCGCGTGGTGCACTCGGGCGTTCTCCGCCTGGTAGCGGACCTTGCTCCCCCGCACGACGGGGTAGCCGTTGGCGAAGCCCAGGTCAGCCCGGTACATCATCCGCCCGCGGTCGCTCCAGCCGTGGAAGAAGAGGTAGTCGCGGCCGTCCGGGCCGCTCACCACGTCCTGGCCGCCCGGGCCGCGCACCGCGCCGGAGAAGGTGGCGGTGGTCATCAGCGGGTTCGCGGCCTTCGTGTAGGGCCCTGTCAGGCGGTCGGCGACCGCGTAGCTGGTCTTGTACTTCTCGCCGCGGTAGTCGTCCGCGGAGTAGAACAGCACGTAACGGCCGTCGCGTTTGACGAGGGTGGGCGCCTCGACAAGGCGGCCTTCGCGCTCGGGGTCCGGGTCCTGCCTGATCAGCCGGACCGGTTCGCCGGTGGTGCGGGTGCCGTCCCACGAGGTGGGCTGCAAGTGGAGCCAGGTGTCCATGCCGCAGCAGTTGCCGTCGTTCTTCCACAGCAGGTAGCGCTGCCCGCCCTCGGTGTAGCTGGAGGCGTCGATCGCACCGCCCTGCGCCGCCGGGCACACCAGCGGTCCGTCACCGACCGGCCGGAACGGTCCGTCGGGCGAGGACGACAGCGCGACGCCGATGCACTGCCGGTCGCTCGCCCTGTCCCGGGCGGTGTACTGCATGGTGAAACCGCCGCCGTTGTCGTACACCTCCGGCGCCCACACCTTGCCTTCTTCCGGTTTGGCCCAGGCCCCCAGCACCGGCAGCACGTTCCCGCTGTCCACCTTCCAGCCCACCAGGTCGCGGGAGGTGGCGTGCTGGATGTGCTTGCCGTCGTCGTTGGTGGCGTACGCGTGATAGGCCCCGGCGGCCTTCACGATGTCGGGATCCGGGAAGTTCCTGTCGAGGACCGGCGTGGCGGGGCCGGCCGCCGCAGCCGAGGCCAGGCCCAGAGAGACGGCGGCGGCCACGAGCAGGCCGAGACCGCGCCCGGTCCTGGGGGCCAGGAGGTGCAAGGGCATGTCGCTCCAATGCGGTGTGACCGCTCGCGGGCTGATCCGCTGCCCGCAGCCAGTCGCGAACATTTCGGGCTGCCTGTTCTCAGCGGGCCCGGGTGACGTGGACGGGAACGTTCGGGCAGCCGGTCAGCACGTCGCTGAGCGCGGCCTGCTCAGCCGGTCCCCGATCGTCTTCCCCGCCAACAGCCGGCTCCGCTGCTGTTGCTCCCACCCCGCAGCATCTCCTCGAACATCGCCGACGCCGGGTCCAAAGCCCGCACATTCCCTGGCACCATCAGCCGGAACGCACCCGGCACATCAACGGTCCGCACACCCACTCCCACGGTTGCACCTGATGCAACATCGTGGCGTTGGAACAGCGTCACTTGAGGCCAGACGCCTCACCATCACCCGAACGAACGAAACCCCCGACCACTCCCCGCCAGGTCACCGGCGTGCCCGAAACCCGCGACGTTGATGCGCCGACAGCAACTCCGCCTACTTGGAGTCCCAGGATTCGGCGAGCGGGACCAGGTGGTCGATGTCGAGGGCGCGGGCCAGCGTGAAGTACGTGTCGTCGTACGGCGAGTACCACGAGCCGCCGCTCAAGGCGCAGTTGGCGTCCTGGGAGGGGGCGGTGACAGCCTCCGCCAGGAGGACCTCCTGCCTTGTGTTGCAGGTGTCGCGGTCGGCGTCGATCCAGTGGCGGAACTTGGTGCGTTCGTACCCGGTGCGGTTCTCGGTCTGGACGGGCAGGGCGTGGAGGGCGTCGCGTACGGGCAGGGCCACGGTGTCGCCGGGGGCGGCGGCGTGCGCGGTGGCGGGGGAGAGCAGGACGGCGAGTGCGGAGAACACGGTGGCAACGGCGCCGACGTTACGGGAGCGGGCGGGGCGCAAGGGGCTTCCTCTCGAAGGTCATCGGACGGTTCGTGATCTTCGTAGCGGGAGGGATCCCCCCCCGGGCGCCCGGTGATCCTCCGCCGGTTCACCCGTACGGATCGGTAAGTCACACAGGTCCGGCGTTGCTCTAGTCGGGGGGCATCGGATTGTCGGGGCCGTGTTCGCCGCGGGGACGGTTTCCGGGCGCGCGCCAGGGGTTTCGCCGTGTGCCAGACCAACTCGCCCCGGATCTCGGAGACACGACCATGGAGCTGGCCTCTTCCGCTGGCGCCGCCGTCTCGCACAACCTGGCTCCTGGCCATCGCGCACACCCAGCTCAGGCTCGCCCGGCCGCTGGCCTCCGTCGGCCCTGGGAGAAGCCGACCAAACCCGAACGCCTCACCCTCGCCCGGGTCCGCCGGGGGTTCAGGAACATCCGAGCCCACCTGTTCTGCCCGGCCCGTGGACGTCCGCGAGGCGCCTGTTCAGCAACCAGCTGGTCGACCAGGCACAGCGCCTGTCCGGCACCCGCCACCTGGTCCTCGGGCACACCACCTGGGGGCAGGCATGAGTTCCTGAGTCAACCTCTATGCCGCCAGGGGCTCCTCAGCGGCTGTGCTGACCTTGCCGTTGGCTTGGTGGATGGCGGGGTCGTAGCAGGTGCCGTCGCGCCAGCAGGCCCACATCACGCGGAGCCAGGCGCGGGCCAGGATGCGGACGGCGTGGGGGTGTCGCTTTTTGCGGGCCCGGGCGTCGTTGTAGATCTTGGCGGCCCAGTCGCTGCCGTGGCGGCTGTTGTCGGCGAAGGTGGTCAGGGCGACGCGGGCTCTGCGGTTGGTCGCGAAGCGGAAGGCGACCGGGTGGGACTTGCCCGAGGCGCGGGTGACCGGGACGACACCGGCCTCGCCGATGAGCTGTTCGCAGGTCTGGGCGCGTTCCAGGATCGGACCGATCTCGCCGATGACCTGGCCCAGGCTGATCTTCCCGATGCGCGGCATGCGGGCGAACAGCGGCGCGTAGGGGTGCGTCTCGGTGGCGTCGGCGATGGCCTTGTCCAAGGTGCGGATGGTCGTGCGTATGCCCTGGACCAGCTGGACCTGGACACGGACGAGTTGTTCGACGACGCTCTCGCTGAGGCGGGAGGCGGCCTGCGGGGCCGAGCGCAGGCGTTCGATCAGGACGCTGCCGGGCTTCTTGCCGGAGTAGCCGGGGCGCTTGCACCAGGCTTCGAGGCGTGCGGCGGTGAGCTTGGCGGCCTTGGTCGGGGTGGCGTACTTCTCCAGGAACGCGATGGCGATGTCACTGTCGAGGTTCGCGAAGACCGCTTTGCCGCCAGGCCAGTGCTCGTCCAGCAGCGCGGCGAGCTGGTTGACGGCGGCGACCTTGGCCTCGATGTGGTCGGCACGGGTCCGGGCGAGGGCCTGAAGGTCGAGGGTGGCCTGTTCGGTGGGCTCCAGCCGGGGCAGTAGATGGCCGTCGGTACGCAGATAATCGGCGAGCTTCAGACTGTCACCGGCGTCGGTCTTGGCCTTGGAGGCACCCCAGCGCGCTCGCATGGCGTGGAAAGCGTTCGGGTGCACCGGAACGATCGGGTGGCCGGCTGCGAGCAGCCGGTCCACGGCCAGGCCGCGGGTCGTCTCGATAGCGACGGGTAGACCGGCCGGATCGCCGTGCCTGCGCAGCCTCGCCAGGGTCTTGGCGAACCCCGCCTCGGTGTGGGCGAGTTCCCACCGGTCGATGCGCTTGCCGGTGCCGTCCATGACCGTCACGTCGTGTGTGTCGGTCGCCCAGTCCCATCCGATGAACACGTGCCTCGTACTCCAGTGCCGTTCCAGGAGCACCTGCCCGGTGGTGAGGTCGTCTGCCGGGAGCTCATTAATCGGCCCTCTGCGGGGCGTGTCCCTGAAGCCGATCAGACGGCCTCGGCCCGGCGGGGCTGGCGGAACTCATGCTGGCCGTCGAGCAGCTCGCGGCGATGGCCATGCACCCACCGGGACCGAGAGGTCACAACCCTACTCGTGAGGGCTGCAGAAGGGATGGTCCTCTAATGAGCGGCGGCGAGGTATCCGGCGTCGACCTGGCCCGGGTCGCGCTGCGGGCCGCGATGGAGCAGGCCCGGAAGAACGGCGGCGGCCAGAAGACGAAGCAGAAGCCGCCGCGCGTGGTCCGTACGGTGCGCCGGGACGCTCGCGAGCCGATGGGACTTGGCGCGGCGATCGGTTCGCTGGTCACCGAGTGGGCCTGGGCGATCCCGGCCGCTGGCGGCAGCGTGCTGGGCCAGTGGCCGGACATCGCGGCCGCCGTCTCCTCCCGGCTGCCCGACCACGTCCAGGCCGTCGCCTTCCACCCAGAGACCGGACATCTGGACCTGCGCCACGACTCGCCCGCCTACGCCACGCAGTTGCGGCTGATCAGCGCCCAGATCATCGCCACGGCGAACCAGACAGTCGGCACCCGCGCCGTACGCGGCGTCCGGGTCCTGGCCGTCGGTGCCGCGCCCGCGCCCCGGGTGACGGAGCCCATCCCGGCGGCCGCGACCCAGGCGCCGGTGAAGACCCGTGACATGGCCTCGCCGGGCTATCAGCAGGCGTTGACCGCGCACCAGGCCGTCGCGCCCGCGCAGCGCGTCGCCCCGGGCATCGCGGAGGCCGTGGAGCGGCAGACCAGGGCGATGCGCGAGCTGAGCCGGCGGGCGTTCCCGGACGACCAGCCGCCGCTCCCGATCGAGGCGGCCCGCATCCAGCGTCGCCGCGAATCCGAAGCGACTCGGGCTTGCGCGGCGGCGGGCCAGGGCCGAACGAGCTCAGCGGGCCCACCCCGGGGCGTTGTGACCCCTCGTAGGGGCGATGAGGACGGTGTTGTGCGGCATCGACTCAGACGCCTGCGTCTAGTTGCGACCCCGCGTAGGGGCAATGAGGACCCGCCATCCTGATTTCTGCTGGTCGGCGGGGCTGGTGTGCCGTCTCGTTGGGGTACTCGTGCTGGGCAGGGTAGAGATCGGTAACACGTGATCGTCCGTCAGGGGCGTCTTCTGGGCTTCCCGGGTGCGGGCCTCGGCTTGCGTCTGGCAGACGCCCTTCGCGCGGAGCGCGCCGTCGGCCTTCTCTCCGGTGGCGATGCGTCCCACCCATGCCACACCCCCGCTACGCTCCCCTCCACCAAGCGGTTTGACCAGGAGGAACACAGAAGTCCGGCTGGAGTATCAGGCGGCGGACTGCTCGCGCAGGTTGTGGGCGACCGCCAGGAACAAGTGCAGGTTCGTGATGTCCTTGGCCGGGTGGTGGGACCAGCGGACAGGGTCGCTCGAGGAGCCGGTGGTCATGATGCGGACCAGGAAGCCCGAGGCCTGGACCTCCCGGACCTTCGGCCAGGGCAGGCTGCCCTTCCCGGGGGCTGACACGGCCGTGCGGGAGAGCGAGAGCGCTCCGAACCGGACCGTGCCGCCCTCGCGGAGCATCTCCAGCACGGCCGCTTCCTGCGCGCGCACCACCGCGTCCTGCATCCAGGGACCCCAGGCGTCGGGATCCTCATAGAACTCCGTGATCCGCACCGACCCCTGGCCGGGGGCGCTTGCCGAGTAGACGTATCTGGTCGGGTGGGGGCGGCCGTAGACGATCAGCTGGGTGATCTCCTGCTGGAGGCGCAGGGAGTCCCAACGCAGGGCGACCGGCTCGCCGCCGGACGGCGGGTGCACGACCAGCCCCTCCTCGAACAGGTGCAGCCGCTGGGCGGCCCGCTTCCGGCTGAAGTCGGGGAAACGGCGCATCCAGAACCAGTAGTACAACAGCCCGGGGACCAGGAAGAACGGCATGAGCATGAGGCAGTTGAAGACATGGGCGGCGAACACCGCGCGACGGAGGCGCTTCGGCGCGAACACGCCCTGGACCGGCCCTAGCCGATGCCGGGCAGCCAGGTCGGCGACCTCGGGAGACACGGGGGTGAGTGGAGTCATGAGGACGAGCCTCCAGTCCGCGTCCACGCGTGACAACCGTGAGTCTACGTAGATCGGTTACGTATCTTCCGACCACGGCCACGCCCCACGCCTGTGGGCCCACTGTCAGTGAGATGTTTTCCTCCTGATTCAGCAGGTCACGGGGACTGGTGTGGGCCCGCGGTGACGTGCTCGCTCCGGTCAGGGGCGTGATCTTCCGCGGGAGATCGTCTGTCACCTGTGGACTTCGGTGTTCGCCAGGACGAGCAGGGCGCGCAGGAGGGTGGTCGCGTGCCGGGCGTTCATGCGGACCTTGGTGAGAAAGCGCCAGGACTTCAGGTTCGCGAAGCCGTGCTCGACGGCGGCGCGTTCGCGGTTGAGCAGGCGGTTCGCTTCCTTCTCGGAGTCGGTGAGGCGGTGGTTGCGGGTGGCCTTGCGGCCGGTGATGATCACCGGGTCGTCGGGGTCGTCGTCCAGGCCGACGTGCCTCAGGTGGCGGTGTGCAGCTTCGCGGCAGTGACCGCTGTGATGGCCTGGGCCGTGACACCGGGGGCGGTCTCGACGAGGAGCAGGCCGTTGTCGGTGACGTCCATGACGCCGAGGTCGGTGATGACGCGGTGGACACAGGCCTTGCCGGTGAGGGGCAAGGTGCACTCGTCGAGGATCTTGGGGCTGCCGTCCTTGGCGGTGTGTTCCATGAGGACGATGACGCGCTGGGCGCCGTGGACGAGGTCCATCGCGCCGCCCATGCCCTTGACCATCTTGCCGGGGATCATCCAGTTGGCGAGGTCGCCGGTGGCGGAGACCTGCATGGCGCCGAGGACGGCGGTGTCGATGTGGCCGCCGCGGATCATGCCGAAGGAGAGCGCGGAGTCGAAGAAGGAGGCGCCGGGGAGGACCGTGACGGTTTCCTTGCCTGCGTTGATGAGGTCGGGGTCGACCTCGTGCTCGCGGGGGTACGGGCCGGTGCCGAGGATGCCGTTCTCGGAGTGCAGGACGACGTGACCTCCCGGCGGAAGGTGGCCCGGGACGAGGGTGGGCAGGCCGATGCCGAGGTTGACGTAACTGCCGTCGGTCAGTTCGGCGGCGGCGCGGGCGGCCATCTGGTCGCGAGTCCAGCTCATGCGAGTACGGTCCCTGGTGTCGAAGACGCGGAAATTCGAAGGTGCTCTATGCGCTTGTCGGCGGCCTGGGCGGGGGTGAGGGCCACGACCCGCTGCACGAAGATGCCGGGGACGTGAATCGCGTCGGGGTCGAGGGCTCCGGGCTCGACGAGTTCCTCGACCTCAGCCACGGTGAGGCGACCGGCCATGGCGGCCAGCGGGTTGAAGTTGGCGGCGGCCTTGTTGAAGACCAGGTTGCCGTGGGTGTCGCCGCGCCAGGCGCGGACGAGGGCGTAGTCGGTGGTGATGCCGTGTTCGAGGATGTGGTCGCGACCGCCGAAGGTGCGGGACTCCTTCGCCGGGGAGGCGACGGCGATGCTGCCGTCGGCCGTGTAGCGCCAGGGCAGACCGCCGTCGGCGACCTGTGTGCCCACGCCCGCCGGGGTGTAGAAGCCCGGGATGCCGGCGCCGCCGGCTCGCAGCCGCTCGGCGAGGGTGCCCTGTGGGACGAGCTCTACCTCCAGGTCACCGTTGAGGTACTGGCGGGCGAACTCCTTGTTCTCCCCGACGTAGCTGCCCGTCACGCGGCTGATGCGGCCCTCGGCGAGGAGGACGCCCAGCCCCTGGCCGTCGATGCCGCAGTTGTTGGAGACGACCTTCAGGCCGGTGGCGCCCTGGGCGTGCAGGGCGTCGATGAGGGTGGCCGGGATGCCGGACAGGCCGAAACCGCCGACTGCCAGCGAGGCCCCGTCGGGGATGTCGGCGACCGCCGTGGCGGCGCTCGCGCTGACCTTGTTCACGTAGGGGGTCCTTTCGGTCGGAGGTCAGTTGGCGGTCAGTCGGACGCAGGCCGCAGGGCGTCGGAGATGGACTTGCCGCCGCCGTGTGCGGTGAATCCGCCGTCTACGGGGATCTCCGTGCCGGTGATGAAGGAGGCGTCGTCGGAGAGGAGGAAGACCACCAGCGGGGTGACCTCGTCGACGGTGCCGGTGCGGGCCAGCGGCGTCTCGCGGATGTTCGCCTCGCGGAAGGCGGGCGCGGCGGAGGCGGTCATCTCGGTCTCGATGAAGCCGGGATGGATGGTGTTCACGCGGATGCCCCGAGGGCCCAGCTCGACACAGGCCGCCTTCGACAGGCCGCGCAGCGCCCACTTGCTGGCCGTGTATGCGACCGGGTAGTGACCGGTGAGCCCAGCGGCGGAGCCGACGTTGACGATCGACGAGCCCGGCGGCATCAACGGCGCCAGGTGCTGGATGGCAAGGAGCGGGCCGGTGACGTTGACGGCGTGGACGCGGGCGAAGTCCTCGGGCGTGACCTCGTGGAGTCTCGCGCGCCAGGTGATGCCGGCGTTGTTGACCAGGCCGTGGACCTCTCCGTACTGGCAGCGCAGCTCTTCGGCGAGCGCCGCCCACTCCTTCGCGTCAGTGACGTCCAGGCGCAGACAGCCCGGAGCTTCGGTCACATCGGTGGCGACGACCATCGCCCCCGCGCGGGTCAGCGCCTCGGCCTCGGCCGCGCCCTGCCCACGCGCGGCTCCGGTGACGATCACGACCTTGCCGTCCAGTCTGTTCACGGCCCCGCCGTTCACGGGCGCAGCCGCGGGCGCTTGCGGGCCCGGGGGATCAGTACCGGTCCAGCGCCGGGCACGACGGTGTTGGTGACGGTGCCGATGCCCTCGACGGTGAGGGCGACGGTGTCACCGGGCTTCAGCGGTGGCGGATCCTGGCGGCCGCGTACGCCCCACAGCTCGGCCAGGCAGCCGCCGTTGCCGCAGGTGCCGGAGCCGAGCACATCGCCGGGACGGACGTATGTGCCGCGGGAGGCGTAGGCGACCATCTCCTCGAAGGTCCAGCTCATGTTGGACAGCAGGTCCTTGCCGACCACCTCGCCGTTCACCGAGGCGGTCAGCGCCAGTCGCAGGAAACCGTCCGTGTCCCGGTACGGCTCCAGTTCGTCGGCGGTGACCAGGTACGGGCCGAGGGTGGCGGCGGTGTCCTTGCCCTTGCAGGGGCCCAACCCCACCCTCATCTCGGTGGATTGGAGGTCGCGGGCGGACCAGTCGTTGAAGATCGTGTAGCCGATGATGTGGTCGCGGGCCTGCTCGGGCGTGAGGTCGCGGCCCTCGCGGCTGATGACGGCGGCGACTTCGAGTTCGAAGTCCAGGACCGAGGAGCCGGGCGGCACGGGCACGTCGTCGTGCGCGCCGATGACGGCGTACGGATTGGTGAAGTAGAAGGTCGGCGCGTCGTACCAGGCGTCGGGGACCCCGGCCGTGTTGTCGATGCTGCGTCGTACGCCCTCGACGTGTTCCTCGAAGGTGACGAAGTCCCGTAGTGACGGTGGCTGTAGAGGCGGCAGTAGCCGTACCTGCGAGACATGCGGGCCGTCCGGCACGTCCGGCGTGGCGTTGCCCGCCTCACGCAGCGCCGTGGGGCCCGCCCGGAGCAGGTCGAGCAGCGAGGCGTGGCCGGGGATGGGGCGGAGGGTGCCGTCGTCCTCGACGGTGGCGACGCTGCGGCGGCCGTGGTGTTCGTACGTGGCGAAGCGCATGGCGATCCTGGGGTGCGGCGTAGGGGTGGACAGGGGGCGCGGGAGTCAGGCATGGACTTTCCGCGCCCCCGGAGCAGATGGGGATCAGACCGGCGGGGCGACGAAGATGCCGGGGTCGACGTCGTTGAAGGACTCCTTGGCGACCAGCTCGTTCATTGGGTTCGCCGTGCCCCACTGGTCGGTGACCTCGGGCCGGGAGAAGTCGTAGACGTGCGGATGCCAGGTGTCCTCGTCGAGTTCCTCCAACTCCGTTGTGTACTCGACGGTGTTGCCGTGCGGGTCGAGGAAGTACGTGAAGGTGTTGTCGCCCGCCATGTGGCGGCCGGGTCCCCAGATCTTGCGGGCGCCGGAGCGCATCACGCGTCCCGAGCCGCGCATGTACTCGTCCAGGCCGCGCATCTCGAACGAGACGTGGTGCAGGGAGGTGTGCGGCCCCTTGGCGAGGGCCATCGAGTGGTGCTGGTTGCTGATCCGCATGAAGTGCATGACTTCGCCCATGTGCGGGGAGCTGAGCGTGTCGGACAGCCGGAAGCCGAGGTGGCGCTCGTACCAGGCGCGGGTGGCGTCCAGGTCGGGCGAGTTGAGGACGACGTGCGAGAGGCGGACCGGGATGGCCTCCTTCTCCTCGATACGCCGGTGCCGCCGGGCCCCGACCTCCGCCGAGACCTCGACGGTGCGGCCGTCGCCGTCGAAGAAGCGGAAGCCGTAGCCCCCGCCGGGGGTGTCGACCTTGCCCGGCTGCGAGATCAACCGCACGCCGTCCGCGAGGAGTTGATCGGCGAGCGTGTCCACGTCGGCGGCTGACGCGGCGCCGTAGGACACGAGGTCGAGCCGTTTCTCGTCGGCCTTGCGGAGCCGTACGACGTACTGCTCGGGGCTGCCTTCCGCGGCCAGGAAGGAGATGCCGGAGTCCTCGGCGACCTTGGTCAGGCCCCAGACTCCGGCGTAGAAGTCGAGCTGCTTGTCGTAGTCGGGCACGGCGAGGTCGACGTGCCGCAGGTGGGTGAGCAGGCGGTCGGGGAGGGCGTCGGTCATGTCGTGGCTCCTCAGGAGAGGCGCAGCAGTGCTGCCGCGTTGCCGCCGCGTACGGCGTGGAAGTGGGCGTCGGGCAGGTCCGTGGCGGCGCGCAGCGCGCCGACCGGATCCTCGGTGCCCATGTCGAAGGGGAAGTCCGAGCCGAGCAGGATCCGGCCGGGGCCGGCCACCCGGATCAGCTCGCGCAGGACGTGCGGATCGTGGACGAGCGAGTCGAAGTACAGCCGCTTGAGGTAGCTGCTCGGTTCGGACGCGCAGCCCCGCGTGTCCGGTCTGGTCCGCCAGGCGTGGTCGGAGCGGCCGATGTGGGTGGGCAGGTAGCCGCCGCCGTGCGCGGCGATCACCTTCAGGCCGGGGTGGCGGTCCAGCACGCCGGAGAAGATGAGGTGGGAGAGCGCGACGGCGTTCTCGGTGGGCTGGCCGACCGTGTTGGACAGGTACCAGCGGTCCAGGCGCTCGTCGAGCGTGCAGCCGAAGGGGTGCAGGAAGAGTACGGCGCCGGTCGTCTCGGCGAGTGCCCAGAACGTGTCGTACGCCGGGTCCGAGAGTTCGCGTCCGGGTGCGTGGCTGGATATCTCCACTCCGCGCAGGCCCAGGCCCAGGGCGTGGTCGAGGGCCTCGACGGCGAGGTCCGGGTGCTGGAGCGGGACGAGGCCCAGCCCGTGCAGCCGGTCGGGGGCCTGGGCGACGTGGGCGGCGGTGCCGGTGTTGGCCAGTTCCCACACCGTGCGGGCGAGGTCCTCGTCGGCCCAGTAGTGGTAGTGCGAGGGGGACGGCGAGACCAGTTGGACGTCGACGCCGGAGGCGTCCATCGCGGTGAGCCGGGCCTTGACGTCGGTCAGCAGAGGGATGCGGTCGCGGACCATCGGGCCGCTGACGGCGAGCGCGTCGGGGCCGTTGCGGCGGGCGTCGAGTCTGCGGGCGGCGGCCAGCCCGGGGTGTCCGGCGACGGCCTTCTGGACCTCGGGCAGCAGGACGTGCGCGTGGACGTCGATGGTTGGGGTGGCTGCCGTCTCTGGGGTCGCCAGGGTGTCCGGGGTCGTCACGGGGTCTCCTTCAGGACGGACATCGTGCGGCCGATCAGGCCCGGCACGTCGGCGTCACGGACACCGTCCAGCTGCCACTGGCCGAGTTGTATCGAGGCCTCGACGACCATGCGGACACGGTCGATGCGGCGCTCGTGGTAGCGGATCAGCAGGTCGTCGAAGGAGCCGGGGGAATCCCACGACTCCTCCGCGCTCAGCAGCTCGGCCAGTACGGAGGCGTCCTCCAGCGACATGGCCGCGCCCTGCGCGAGGGTGGGCGGGCAGGCGTGGGCGGCGTCGCCGACCAGCACGACCCGGCCGCGGTGCCAGGAGCCCTCGACGAGCAGCCGGTCGAACCAGGTGTAGTTGACCTTGGCGGGGTCGGTGATGCTCGCGGCGATCTCGGGCCAGGCGCCGCCGTACGGGGCTGCCAGGCGCCGCATCTCGTCCGCGTACGAGGCCGGGTCGATCGAGGCGCGGTCGCGGTTGGCCTCGACGAGATAGGCGTAGATGGTGTTCTCGCTGGTGGGGCAGTAGCCGGCGATGTAGCAGGGCCCGCCGAAGGTCAGGTCCGTGCGCTCCACGCCCGCCGGGCGGGGTGCCGCGACGCGCCAGATGGCCATGCCGGTCGGCTCGGGCTTCTCGCCGATGCCGATCATCGCGCGGGTCCGGGAGTTGAGACCGTCGGCGGCGATGACGAGGTCGTAGCGGCCCTCGGTGCCGTTGCTGAAGCGGGCGGTGACGCCGGCCCCGTCCTGGACCAGCTCGTCGGCGGTGGTGCCGAGGCGGACCGTCGCACCACTGGCCCGGACCTCCTCGCACAGGATCTCCTGGAGCCGGGGCCGCTGCATGCCGATGGTCGCGGGCAGGTCCTCCCCGCCCGTACGGATGTCCTGCTGGACGTGGAACACGTGGCCGTCGGGCGTGGCCAGGCCCACCGAGTCGAAGGCGTAGCCGCTCTCCCGGACCTTGTCCCACACGCCCAGCTCGCGCAGCACGCGCAGCGCGTTGCCCTGGAGGGTAATGCCGGAACCGAGGACGTTCCAGTCGGGCTTGGCCTCGATCAGGTCCACGGTGATGCCCGCTCGCCGCAGCAGCACGGTCACGGCGTTGCCGGAGGCGCCGCCGCCGATGACGAGGACGGTGCGGGGGCGGGGGTCGGTCATGGGGTCTCCCTGCGGTGGGCCGCGCGACTTCGAGCGGCAGAGGCGGTGGCGCGGGCCGGGTGGGCTGTCTGGGCGCGGTCCACCCGGCGGTCCGGGGCGTTACTTGACGGCGATGGGGTTCACGGGGGAGCCGACGGCACCGGTGATGGGCAGGGGCGCGGCGGTGAGCCAGAACTCGTAGCGCCCGTCGGCCGCGCAATGGTCGGCCAGAGCGTCGAGGTCCCACATCTCGCCGATGAGCAGGCCCATATTGGGGATGGCGACCTGGTGCAGCGGCTGGAAGGCGTGGTCGAACTCGTTGGGCCGGACCTCGAAGCCCCAGGTGTCGGTGGCGATCCCGGCGATCTTGCTGCGGTGCAGCCAGCCGGCGGTGGTGAAGCTCAGCCCGGGCGAAGCGCCGCCCGCGTACTCGCCCCAGCCCTCGCGCCTGGCGCGGGCCAGCCGTCCGGTGCGGACGAGGACGAGGTCGCCGCGGCCGACGGTGACGCCATGCGCCTCGGCGGTGGCGACCAGGTGCTCCTCGGTGATGGCGAAGCCGTCGGGCAGTTCGCCGTCCTTGCCGACGACCAGGCCCGCGTCAAGGAGAACGCCGCGTCCCGCGACGTGCGGCGCCATGTGCTCGATGCCGGTGACGAGGTCGCCGTCGGAGGTGACGACCTTCTCGGCGGCCCGCCCGTTCCATGCCTTGCCATGGTCGAAGATGTGGCCGAGGCCGTCCCACTGGGTGGAGCACTGCAGCGGCATCGCGATCACGTCGTCGGCACCGCCGATGCCGTGCGGGAAACCCTGGTTGCCCAGGGCTGCGTCGGTGCCGGTGTCGAGCATGGTGTGCACCGGATTCGTACGCCGCCGCCAGCCCTTCTGCGGGCCGTTCATGTCGAAGCGCTGGGAGAGCGAGAAGCTGACGCCGTCGCGGACGAGGGCCGCGCCCTCGCGGCGCTTTTCGGCGTCCAGGAAGTTGAGCGTGCCGAGGACGTCGTCCTCGCCCCAACGGCCCCAGTTGGAGTACGCCTTGGCGGCCTCGGCGATCGCGCCCTCGGCGTCTGCCGCATCAGGCACGGTGGCGCTGCCGCTCACGGTGCCTCCTCCGCGACGCAGTGGATGCGCTGGGCACCGAGCCCCGTGACGGAGCCGTCCATCACGTCGCCGTCGCGCAGCAGCCGACCCCAGTGCATGCCGTTCCCGGCCGGGCTCCCGGTCAACACCAGGTCGCCGGGCAGGAGTTGGGCGGTCTGGGAGATGTACGAGACCAGCTGTGCGACGCCGAAGATCATGTCCTTGGTGGACTCGTCCTGCATGGTCTCGCCGTTGAGCTTCAGGGTGACCCGCAGGTCGGACGGGTCGGCGACGGACCCGGCCGGGACGATCCAGGGGCCCAGCGGGGTGAAGCCGGGAGCGTTCTTGCAGCGCAGCCAGTCGGTGCCGATGGCGGGCATGTCCCGGCGAAAGACGGTGGCCCGGTCGGTGAGGTCGTTGGCGATGGTGTAGCCCGCGACGTGGTCAAGGGCCTCTTCCACCGTGACCCGGTAGGTGGGGCGGGAGATCACCGCGGCCAGCTCCAGCTCCCAGTCGGGCTTCTTTGCCCAGGCGGGCAGTACGACGTCGTCGTAGGGGCCGGTGATCGTGGTCGGCAGGCCGATGAAGACGTATGGGAGGTCCTCGGCGGCTCGCTTGTCCATGATCGCCGCGATCTCGGCGCGGGCCTCCTCGACGGTGCGCGGGTCGTCCTGGGCGCGGTGCGCGACCGCCAGGTCGATCACGTGCTGCCGGTAGTTGGCGCCGGACTGGAAGATCTGTCGGGGCTCGACGGGAGCGTGCACGGACAGGTCGTCCAGCGGCAGCCAGTCACCGGCTGGATCGCCCGCGAGGCGGTGCAGGCGCGGCAGTTCCGCCTCCCAGCGCTCCAGGAGGGAGAGGACGGTCAGGGCGGGTTCGTCCAGCGCCGTACGCAGGTCGAGCACGCGGCCGTCCGGCACCACGAGGCCGGGGAACGCGGCCCCGCCCGGAGCGGAGAGAGTGCCGATGGCCAAGGGGCCGGCGAAGAGGGGCGCCGACGTGGCTGCGGATTTCACGGAGATGTCCTCCCGATTGCGGTGCCACTAATCTGGCCCGTACATTGCAATCAGGGAAATCGATTCTCTGGATGCCAGGCATCCAGGCGGCGAATACCAAGGCCGCAGTCTCCTACTCCGTACAGGGATTTCGCGTGAACCTGGCCAGCCTGGACCTCAACCTCGTCGTCGCCCTGCGGGCCCTCCTGGAGGAGCGCAACGTCACCAACGCGGGCCGACGCATCGGGCTCAGCCAGCCCGCCATGAGCGCCGCCCTGGCCCGGCTGCGCCGCCACTTCGACGACGACCTGCTCTCCCGGGTCGGCGGACACTACGAACTGACCGCCCTCGGCCTGGCCCTCCTCGACCGCACCGCCACCGCCTGCGACCTGCTCGAACGCGTCTTCACCAGCCAGGCGGTGTTCGACCCCGCCCATGAGGAGCACGAGTTCACCCTGATCGCCTCCGACTACGCGGTGGCCGTCTTCGGTGCCGAACTCGCCCGCACCGCCCACACCGAGGCGCCGGGGATCAGGCTGCGCTTCAGGCAGCCCCCGACGGACCTCACCGAGAACACCGGGGCGCTGCTGAGCACCGCCGACGGGCTGCTCCTGCCGCACGGCATCATCGGCGACTTTCCCGCCGTGGAGCTCTACCGGGACCGCTGGGTCTACCTCGTCGCCGACGACAACCCCGAGGTCGGCGAGCAGCTCACCCTCGACGACCTGGCCCGGCTGCCGTGGGTGGCGTACCAGCGCACGTACGACGCACCCGCCGCCCGCCAGATCGGCATGCTCGGGATCGAGCCGCGCGTCGAGGTCTCCGTCGACAGCTTCCAGCTGATGCCCCTCCTGGTCGCGGGCACCCGCCGGGTCGCCCTGATCCAGGGGCATCTCGCCGACCGGCTCGACGGACTCGTCCCCGTACGGGTCATGGAACCGCCCTACGACGCCGTGCCACTCCGGGAAGCCCTGTGGTGGCACCCGGTCCACACGCACGACGCGGCGCACATCTGGCTGCGGGAGACGGCGGCGCGGGTCGCGGAGACCATCCACGGCAAGGATGATCGCGATCCGGCAGATCGATCGGACAGAGGCTAGGCAGGGCTGGGCCGCTCACTCATAGTCGACCCCAGTTCCTCCGCACGCTCCTCTTCCCGGGGTGTCTGTTCCCCGGTGGCGTGCCGTCCTCCCCAACCACGCCACGTGGAGTTCCCGCATGCCCGCTTCCGTGCCTCCGCCCCCGCCCGCTTACGTGGAACCAGTGCCGCCACCCGGTGCGGTCCTTCCGACATCCGGTGCCGCACACCGGCTGCGCGTCGCTCTCCTCATGGCCGGCAGCTGTCTGCCGATCCTCGGGGCCGTCCTGATCGCCCCCGTGCTGCCCAAGATGCAGAACCACTTCGCCGACGTGCCCGGCGCAGGCGCCCTGGTCCCGATGGCCCTCACCGTCCCGGCCCTGGCGCTGGGCCTGCTGGCACCCTTCGCGGGCGTCATCGTCGACCGGCTCGGCCGCAAGCGCCTGCTGATCGCCGCGACCGTGCTGTACGCGATCTTCGGCACCGCCCCGCTGTGGCTGGAGTCGTTGGGCGCCATCGTGGCCAGCCGCGCCCTGGTCGGCATCGCCGAGGCCGCCATCATGACCTGCTGCACCACGCTGATCGGCGACTACTACAGCGGTCGGGTACGGGACCGCTATCTCGCCCTCCAGACCATGTGCGCCTCCGCCTCCGCGACCGCGTTCTTCGTCATCGGCGGTGCCGCGGGGTCGGCCGGCTGGCGGACCCCGTTCTGGATCTACGCCGTCAGCCTGCTCATCGCCCCGCTCATGGCCATCGGACTGCCGAAGCCGACCGCGGCCACCGGTGCCGCCGAGGACGGGGATGGAGACGGGGAGAGAACGGACACCACGGTCGCGCCGAAGCGCTCCTTCCCCTTCCGGCAGCTGGCCGGGATCTGCGGACTCACCGTGTTCGGGGCCCTCGTCTTCTACACCGTCCCGGTGGAGATGTCCTACCTGCTGGACGACCTCGGCGTGACGGCGACCAGCGTGATCGGGCTGGCCACAGCGATCGCCAGCGCCGCCACCGTGGCCGGCGCGATCACCTTCGCCAAGCTGCGCGGGACCCCGGGACCCCGGCTGCCACTCGTCTTCGCCCTGTGCTCGGCCGGGTTCGCGGTGATGTGGCTCGCCAACAGCGCGCCGCTGCTGATCGCCGGCGCCGTACTCAACTGCCTCGGCACCGGTCTCCTGCTGCCTTCCCTGCTCACCATCGCCATGTCCAGGCTGGACTTCGCCGACCGCGGCCGTGGCACCGGCCTGTGGACCGCGTCGTTCTTCATCGGCCAGTTCATCTGCCCGCTGGCGCTGATCGCGGCCGAGTCCGCCCTCGGCACCCTGGCCTCCGCCGTCGGCCTGCTCGGCCTGGCCGCAGCCGTCGTCGCGGCAGGCCTCTTCCTGACCGCCCGGCGCAGGGCCGCAGCCGTCGCACCCTTGTCCCAGTAGCAGGAAGCCGCCCTCGACGGGCGAGTCGCGGGCGGCGCTGTCCGGTACGGACCAGGTCCAGGCGGTGAGGCCGGTTTGCAGAACAGGGGGAGCCGGCCTAATGCGCGGCTTCCAGGGCCTCATCGTATTTGTCCACATGAATAGTAGGACTCCGTTGAGTCTTCCTGTCGGGCCTGTTCGGGAGCACGTTGGATGTGTGGACGCACATGAAGTGAACCGAGTACGGGCGGCGTTGGCGTTGTTCGTGGCTGATGTGTTCGCCTCGGTGCCGCGCAAGGACCAGCGCCAAGGGCGACTGCTATCTGCGGGGGCTGATGTTGGACGGCCGCCGCAAGCAACGCCCGGGGCCTCGCAGTGCACTTCGCTTGACCGCCCGGTTCAACGACCAGCCGCGGACGGTGTCACGCCCACTCCATGCGCAGCTCTCACAGTGTGTCCAACTGGCCCTGGGCAAGCCCGACGACGGGCGGTAGCTGGTGAGGAGTTCCGTCAGGCCACGAGGTGGTTCTTGAGCTGGGTCGGCCCGCACAGCGGCGTTGAGTTCCGTCTTGGCGAGCAGCACGCCCAGCAGCAGGGCGCTGTCGGTGCGTCTGGGCCCGTCCGGCCGCAGGCTCGGGTCCGGTGTGGGCGCAGCGCCGAGTTCGTCCAAGGCGCGGTAGAGAGCGCGCGCTGGACGGGCGTCGGGCGGACGGACGAGCCATCACGCTTGTCCTGACTGTGGCTTCATGTCAGGTCTGGGTGGTGGCGCGGCGGCGCCGCTTGGGTTTCGCAGTCCGTACCGGTTTGGGCATGGTGCCCTTGTTCATCCGGTCGTAGGTGCGGGTCATGTGGGCGATCTCGTCCTGGAACATGGCCAGCACCTCGTAGTCGGCCGCCTGGTCGCCGAGGGGGTTAATTGCCCCGGACAGGACCCGGCACAGTTCGGTGTTGATCCGGCGCATCCGCAAGGAGGCGTTCTCCGCGATCTTCGCCGGGTCGCCTCAACCACGTCGCCGCCACGCGGGAACGGCCAGGACGTCCCGCTGCGCGACACGCCCTGGCCGTAGCCCGCTCCCCTAACCTGTCAAACCATCACACACGACGACGCGTCACCAACGAAGCAGACCCACAGCCGCACGTCGCGGACGCTGTACCCCTGCGAATTGGCGTAGCCGGGAGTGTCGTTGGCACCGTTGCTGTCCGAACCGAGCTTGGTGTAGCTGTGCCAGTTCCAGGATCCGTTCTCCCACTTGTAGTACGTGGTGTAGAGCCCCGCGCCCTTGCCGTCGGAGCAGTTGTCCCAGATCGTGAAGTTCCAGCTCGTGTCGAAGACCTCGTAACCGCCGGCCGTTCCGACCTGCCACCAGTTGTAGTCGCCGTACACGGACGCACAGCCGTCGGACGTCTGCTGGTAGTAAGTGGCCGCCTGCGCCTGGCCGGAGAAGGCCACCACGATACCGGCGGCGGCAGCCGCGACCGCCAGCTTCCTACGGGCCCCGCTGAACGAAAAGCGTCGTGTCATGGTCATCCCCTGAGATCCGTGACTGTCTCCCCGTGAGTGAACGGGGAGCGGTGAATCCACATGATGCTTGACATGTTCATCGGGGTGTTGGCATCCCGCGCACGGCTGTTGGCACTCAGCGCACTGCCGGCGATCCGCGGTGCTGGGACTGCTGCCGGTGGTCGCGGGGTGTGGTGCTGTACAGCGTCTTGAAGGCGCGGCTGAAGGACGTCGGTGTGAGTGGGCGTGATCATTCGAATTCTAGAAGCGCCGGGGAGTGCGCGTCGGTCGTTGGCGCTGCTCAGTGGTCGAAAAGGCGTTGTCAGTGGTCGCCGGTAAGTTCGTCAGTGTCGCGCCGATCGGTCGCGACACCCCCCCTGGGCTGCGCCGATTCGGCGTGCGCAAAAGCCTTGTGCCGTAAAGGAGATGGTGCGTGTCGGACTGGGAGAAGTCGAGTACGGCCCGGGTGGTGCCGCCCGCGAGGCCGCGCAAGCTCGCCAAGGTCCCCTTCGTCGAACTGGCCGACGGACGCCTCCAGGGAGTGGTCTCCAGCGGCTCGGACATCGAGAGGGTGTACGTCTCGTCGGTCGCCGCCAGCACCTATGCCTTCGCGTGCAGCACGAACAACAACCGCCCCTGCGGCGGCGCGCGGGGCTCGTTCTGCAACCACATCCGCGCCCTGGTCACCGAGGCCGTCCTCCAGTACGGCGCCGACCGCGTCGGCCGCTATCTGCGCGTTGAGCCCGGGGCCGCGCAGGCGGACGCCGCCGCTCTCACCGCCGCGATGACCGGCGCCCGGCCTCCGCAGGCGGACGGCAAGGCCGCCGCGGCGTCCGTCTTCAGCCGGTTCCTGCGCCACTTGGCCTACCTGGAACTCGCCCCGGTCACCGCCCCGTTGCCGGAACTGCAATGGTTCCCGCCGACCAGGGCGGCGGCTGCCGCGGGCACACCCGCCGACGAGTCCGATCCGGCCGGGGAGGAGGAAGCCGGCCGGCTCACCGCGCCGGTGGCGGGGCTGGACGAAGCGCTGGCGGCGGCCGACGCCTTCGACCGGACCCTCGTGGCAGGCCTGCTGCGCCCCCGCCCCGACCGGGTGCAGGACCTCACCGAACTCGCCCGCGCCGTCGCCGGCACTCCGCTCGCCGCCCGGGTCGCCGAAGCGGCCGAGAAGGCCGCGGCCGGAGCCGCGAGCGAGGAGCACTTTGTCGCCCTGGCCGCCGCCCGCACCGCCCTGTTCGGCGCCGTGCACGACGCGCTGACGCTGGGCGCCGACGAGCTGACCGGCCGTACGCGGCAGGAGCGGGGGCCGACTGCCGTCGGCGCACGGCCCGAGGTCAACCTGCTTGCCGCGGCCCGCAGTTGGCTGTCGGACCTCGCGCGTGCCGGCTGGCAGGGCATCGACCACGAACTGGCCGGCGGGGCCGCACCGATCGTCTCCGCGATGCTGCCCGACCCAGGGCTGCGCCGCCTGGCCACGCTGCTCGACGGTTTCGCCGCCGAACTCGCCGCCTCCTGCCCCGGCGCGGCTCTGGACCGGATCCCGGCGCGCCGCTGGGGCGACCTGTGGGCCCGCGCCCTGCTGCTGACCCGGCCCGGAGCCGCCGACGCGCTCTCCGTCGAGGCCGTCACCGGCCGGCTGCTGCCGCTCGGCGTGGACCTGCACGAACACGTCACCGCCGCGCAGGCCCAGGTCCACGCGGTGTTCGAACCCGCCGACGGCACCGCGCCCCGGCTGGTCCGCGCGAGCGTCTCGGTGCCGAAGCCGGACACCATCGTCGAGGCGGGCGTCTGGCAGCTGTTGCGGCCGCACCTGTCGCTGCTCACGGCCCTCAGCGAAGGCCGGGCGATGGACCTCGACGCGATGCCCCTCACCGACGAGGGCGATCTCCTCTGGGACGACTCCCGGGCCCGCCAGGGCGACCGCGCCGACGCCCTCGCCACCGCGCGGGTCGTCCTGCCGACCGCCACCGCCCAGCCCACCGCGCCCCTGGACCGTCACCCGACGCGCATCGCCGAGCCGGTGTTCCTGGAGGGCTACGAGCGCAGCCAGGACGGCGACACTCTCACCTTCACCGTCGCCGGTCACGCCCTCGCCGTCGACACCGACCGCATCCCGACCGCGAGCCCGCTGACCCCCGAGGCCGTCGCCGCCTCCGGCGCGTGCATCGGCCTGCTCCGCTGGGACGACGGCGGGTTCCGGCTCCAGCCGCTCGCCGTCGAGACCACTGTGCGCCGGAAGGCCGTCGCCCTGCACGCGGGCGCGTGGGCCGGCGGCACCGCTGACAAGGCCGGCGCCCGGGCCGAGAAGGCTGCCACCGACGCCGTGACCGTCCTGCGGGAACGGGCAGGGAGGCTGCTGCGGAAATGAGCGACGACATGGATGACATGGACGAGGTACTTGAGGCCATTCCCGACGACAACCGTCGGCAGGTTCTCTACTGGCGGTTGCTCGCCCGCCTCTTCGACCCCGAGGAGCAGGCTGGCTTGGAGTCGGCGAGCCTCGCTGTCGTCGAGGACATTGGTCTGCCGCCCGCGCTGCTGGACCCGCAGGCCTCCGTCGACTCGATCGTGCAGCGCCACCCGGAACTGGCGGCGGAGTTCGATGGGTTGATGGTCCCCGAAACCGACACCGAGGATGTGGCTGATCGCGACACTCGAGACCGTGCTGCCGAAGTCCGGCACGCGGCCCTGGTGTCCAAGGTGCTGCTGAACGTCTTCGCCACCGGATCCGGAGCGGTCGGCGCCGGACAGCTGTCCCGGTGGCAGAGCGACGCCGGCTGGCTGGAGCGCGCGCTCGGCTGCGCGCCCGGTGAGCTGCGCGGCGGCCGGCTGCCAGGCAGCCTCGGCGTCAGCCCGACCGGAACCGGAGGCAACGGCCGCACGCCCGACCTGAGCAACCTGATCCCCACGATCGGCCCCGAACTCGGCGCCCTCGAAGCCGACCTGGTCCGGCGCATGCACCTGCGCGAGGTGCTCGCCGACCCGCAGCTCGCCGCACGGCTCACGCCGAGCATGTCGCTCATCGAGCAGCTGCTGCGCGACAAGAACAACCTCTCCGGTGTCGCCCTGGCCAACGCCAAGGCGCTGATCAGGCGCTTCGTCGACGAGGTCGCCGAGGTGCTGCGCACGCAGGTGGAGAAGTCCTCGGTCGGCGCGATCGACCGCTCGGTCCCGCCCAAGCGCGTGTTCCGCAACCTCGACCTCGACCGCACCATCTGGAAGAACCTGACCAACTACAGCCCCGAAGAGGAACGCCTCTACGTCGACCGCCTCTACTACCGGCACACCGCCCGCAAGACGACGCCGCAGCGGCTCATCGTGGTGGTGGACCAGTCGGGCTCGATGGTCGACTCCATGGTCAACTGCACCATCTTGGCGTCGATCTTCGCCGGACTGCCGAAGGTGGACGTCCACCTCATCGCGTACGACACCCGGGCGCTCGACCTCACTCCGTGGGTGCACGACCCCTTCGAGAGCCTGCTGCGTACCCAGCTCGGCGGCGGTACCGACGGGACGGTCGCGATGGCCCTGGCCCAGCCCAAGGTCGCCGAGCCGCGCAACACCGTCGTGGTCTGGATCTCCGACTTCTACGAGTGGCAGAGCCAGCCTCTGTTCGACAGCATGGCGGCCCTGCACCGCTCCGGGGTCAAGTTCATCCCCGTCGGCTCGGTGACCAGCTCCGGGCGCGGCAGCGTCAACCCGTGGTTCCGGGAGCGCTTCAAGGACCAGGGCACACCGGTGATCTCCGGTCACATCCGCAAGCTCGTCCACGAACTCAAGACGTTCCTCACCTGAGACTCCTGGGATTTCTCCCTCCTCACGAACTTTCGAGAAAGGCCTCTCCATGTCCGACCTGCTGCGCGCCCCCGCCGAGCTCAAGTACGCCGAGGAACTCGACTGGCTGGAGACCGTCGACGACGGCCCCAAGCCGTTCTCGTGGCGGCTGTCCCCGAAGATGGTCCGGCTGTTCATCCTGGGCTCCGAGCGCGCCGACGGCCTCGACCGGGAGATCTCCCAGAAGTGGTTCGGCGACCGCAGCTTCGTCGAGCGCTCCATCGTCACCCTCGCTTCCGACCGCGGCCTGCTGCTGATCGGCGACCCCGGCACCGGCAAGAGCTGGCTGGCTGAGCTGCTGTCGGCCGCGATCTCCCGCAACTCCACCCTGGTGGTGCAGGGCACGGCGGGCACCACCGAGGACCACATCAAGTACTCGTGGAACGTCTCGATGGTCATCGCCAAGGGCCAGTCGAGGGAGTCGATGATTCCCTCGCCGATCATGACGGCCATGGAGGCCGGCTCGATCGGCCGCTTCGAGGAGCTCACCCGCTCCACTAGTGACGTCCAGGATGCGCTGATCTCGATCCTGTCCGAGAAGTACATCTCGGTCCCGGAGCTGGGCAGCGACCAGGACAGCGACAACATCGTGTTCGCCAAGCCCGGCTTCTCCGTCATCGCCACCGCCAACAGCCGCGACCGGGGCGTCAACGACCTCTCCTCCGCGCTCAAGCGCCGCTTCAACTTCGTCCGCATCCCAGTGGTGACGAACAAGAAGAGCGAGACGGAGATCGTCCGCTTCCGCACCGAGGAACTGCTGCGCCGCCACCAGATCGAGCTGGACGTCCCGCCGACTCTGCTGGACGTGCTGCTGCAGAGCTTCGCCGACCTGCGGGCCTCCTCGGCCGCCGCCGGCAGCGACGACGAGAAGCTGGAGTCCGCCCTGTCCACGGCCGAGCAGATCGGCGTCCTGGAGGACGCCATCCTGCACAGCAACTTCTTCGGCGAGCGCGCCCTCACCGCGCATGCCCTCGCCGCCTCGCTCGTCGGGTCCCTGGCCCGGCGCGAGCCCGAGGACCTCGCCATCCTCAACAAGTACCTGCACGGTGTGGTCGAGCCGCGCAGCAAGGAAGAGGGCGGCTGCTGGCCAGAGTTTCTCCAGGGCGGCCGCGACGCGATCGCGACCCTGTCGTGAGCGGCGGCCCCTTCGAGGCCCTGCGGGGCCAACTCCACGAGGCGGCGACGGAGTTCGCCGACGGTCCCGGAGCCCTGGAGGGCATTCTGCGGGGCATCGTCGACGACGTCGAACGCGCGGTGCGCGAACCGCTGGAGATCTTCCCGGTCTGCCACCACTCACCTGCCTCAGCGATCGCCATGGCCCGCCGGCTGCGCTCGAAGCAGCCGAAGGTGGTCTACCTGGAGCTGTGCGAGGACATGACGCCGCTGCTCACGGAGCTGCGCAACTGCCGCCTCCCGGTGGCGGTCCAGGCCTTCGCGAGCGAGATCGAGGGCTTCCCCCTCGACTGGGCGCCGCTCTCCGTGGTCGCCCCGGTCACCGAGGCCTCCGCCGAATACCAGGCCATCGCCTACGCACTCGACACCCCGGGCGTCGAACTGGTCCTCGTCGACCGCTCCTCGGACCACGTCTTCCAGTGGGAGACCGAGCACCTCACCGCACCAGACGCAGCTGCGGACTCCGACCCCGACGCTCCCGAGACGCCGCAGCAGGCCGCCCTGCACGGCGACGCCGTCGGCGTGGAGATCGGCGACCTGCGCCCGCGCTTCGCCGAACTGGAGGAGCACCTCCTGCGCCACGGCCGGGTCCGGCACTGGTCGGAGTGGTGGCACCAGTACGTCGAACTGCCCCTCGGCGACAGCGACCACGACACCTACCTCCAAGTGATGCTGCTCATCGGCAGCCTCTTCCGGCGCCTCGCCCCCGGCGACCCCGGGAAGGTCCGGGTCGACGAGGACCGCGAGCGGTACATGTGGACGCGGATGCGCGAGCACCTCGCCGCCACCGGCGCCGACCCCGCCGACTGCCTCTACGTCTGCGGCGCCTTCCACGCGGCCAGCAGGGTCGAGGAGTTCGGCGTGCACGGCAGCGACACGTTCACCATCAGCCCGCCGAGCCCCACCAAGTGGCGGCACGGTCTGATCCCGTCCAGCCACGCGGCGATCGAGGCGCAGTTCGGCCTCGCCGCGGGCTCGGTGTCCATCGCCGCGACGGAATGGGCGAAGAACGTCAAGCGCACCGGCGTCCGCCCGTTCCGCCTGGAGGGCCAGGAGGGCACGAAGAAGAGCACGGCGAGTAAGGCCCTCCCCGCGCCGGTCCCGGCCCAGACCGCCGCGCCCGCCGACCGGCTCACCGGCTTCCTCCGGCGCCCGCCCACGCTCGACCCGCTCGACGAGGCCGAACTGCTCGGCTGGTCGGTGGACATCGTGCGCGCGGCACGCCGGGGCGGCTACCTCGCCTCCACCGCCGACGCCATCGCCGTCTTCGAGACGTCGATCCTGCTGGCCGGGATGCGCGAGCGCGCCAAGCCGACGCCGTACGACTTCCAGGACGCGGCCGTCACCTGCATCGAGAAGGACGCCGTCCCGGGCCGGCGGGACATCGGCCGACTGGTCGAGATCATGATGGGCGGCGACCGCGTCGGCCAGGTCGGGTACGACGCGCTGCCGCCGCTGGCCCGAGACGTGCACGACCGGCTCGCCCCGCTGAACCTGAAGCTCCAGCAGCGCGGAGTGCAGCGCGCCCTCCTGGACATCGCCTCGCGGCCGGAACTGGAGCACTGCTCCGACCTGCTGTGGATGCTGCGCCGTCTGCTGCCCGACGGCGCCGCCCGGCCCATCATGGGCGAACGGCGGCTCGGCGAGCGCCCCATCCAGGAGTCCTGGGACCTGGCCCTGGGTACCCACCAGCGCGCCCTCATCGAGCTCGGCTACGAGGGCGTCAGCATCGAGCAGGTCCTCGAACAGCGGCTGCGGCGCGCCGCATACGCCCCGCAGGCCACGGCGGCCCAGGTCCTGGAGGCCGTCGAGGACGCCATCCTGCATCTGCGCAGCCGCCGGCTCGCCGACGAGCTCGGCACCCGTGCCCTGGAGGTGCTGGCGGGCGAACGCAGCGTCGACGGCGCGCCGGAGGTGCTGCGCCGGGTGCGCCGGCTGCTGGCCTACTACCGCACCGCCGACCCGGTGCTGCCGCCCTGGATCGAGTCCTTCGTCAAGGCCGGCTACGCGCACTACTGCACGCTGCTGCCGACGGCGTTCACCGACGACGACGCCACCGTCCGCCAGGTCGCGGCCATGCTGGGCTTCCTGTTCGGCATGGAGAGCCTGGCCCTGTCCCTCGGCTGCGACCGCACCCAGCTCGAACTCGCCCTCGCCCAGTCCCACCCGACCGAGCCCTCCCGCACCGCACTGCTGTGGGCGGCGCAGACCCACCTGGGCACGCTGTCGAGGACGGCGCTGCGGGCGCGCTGCGCCGAACTGCTCGGCAACCCGCTGGTCGTCCCCGCCTACCCCCGCTACCTCAGCGGGTTCGTGCACGCCCTGGAACCGGTGCCGGGTCTGGCCGACTTCGTCGTCGAGGCAGTGTCCAACGCGTTCGCCCGGCTCCCGGACCCGGTGCTGCTGCCCTGGCTCCCGACGCTGATCACCGGCCTGCGGGCGGGCGGCAGCGAGTTGGCCCCGCTGCTGATCCGCGAGGCCGGCCGTGTCTTCCCCGCCCGGCTCGCGGAGCTGGACAGCTGGGTGCCGCCCTGGCGACTCCCGCAGGAACCGCCGCGCGCGCACCTGGAGTCAGCAGCGAGCACCGGGACCGGCCTGGCGCTCCTGTCCGCCCACCCCGTGACCTGCGATGCGCTCGCGGACCTGCTGGGCTGCGAAGGGACATGGGGGACCGCCGAAGCCCCGCCCGCCGGAGTGGCCCTGCTCGCCCGCCACCCGGAGACCGCGGCGGCGCTGGAAGTGCTACTCGCTGTCGGCTGATCCGGCGCAGGTGCTCACCAGAGCGCGGATCGCTGGTGTGGGCAACGCCGGGTTGGCGGCCGCGTGGTGGACCAGCTCCTCGTCGTCGAGGAGCTCCGCGAGCCGGGACGGCGGAAGGTTCGGGTGGCGTGCGAATGCGGCCCGGACGGCGGGGTCGGGGTCCCGGGTGAGCCGCTCGACGGCGGCCGGCGGGACCTTGGGGTCGCGGGCGGCCAGCGCCCGTACGGCGGGATCCTCGTCGTCGGCGTGGACGGCCAGTCCGTCGATGGGGAAGTGCGGGCGGGTGAGGAGGCGGTCGCGCTGATGGCCGGTGTGCTCGAGGAAACTGCGCAGGAGCAGGGCCGCCGGGGCGTCCGGGTGGTTCTGGGCCAGCAGGACGCGCACGCCCAGGTCGTCGTCGACGGCCAGCCGGGCCACCAGGTCGGCCGGCAGGGTCTGCACCCGCGCGGCGTTTCTGCGCAGCATCGGGTGAACGGACAGCGCGTCCCGGCGGACGGCCTCGGGGTCCGGGGGCGTCAGCGGCTCGGGACGGAACAGGAAGAGCCCGTCCAAGGGGACCGCGTAGTCGATTCCGGCCCGCTCCTCCTCGCTCCACGCGGGGTGCACGGAAACCGCCAGCCGCACCCCCGGGTCGGGATCCGTGGCGAGGGCTTGCCGCTCCTCAGGGCCGAGGTCCGGGTGGCGCGCGACCGTCCTGCGCACGTCCGGCACGGGGTCGGCGGCGAGGGTGCGGCGCTCGGCGGGGCCGAGGTCGGTGCGGCCGGCGATCTCCGCACGGATCTCCGGGTCCGGATCGGAGGCCAGGAGCCTCACCACGTCGGGCGGCAGGGTCGGGTTCGCGGCGATCATCGATCGGTCCTGCGGGCCGGCCGGAGCGGTGAGGACCGCGTCCACGACCGCCCTGCTGAGGGCGCGGTGCATCAGGGCGTCGGTGCGGCCGTGACACGGTCTGTCGGGCAGGACGCTCTCGACCCACACCGGGTCCTCGCCGCGCAGATGCCGCTGGGCCCTCGACCGGACCTCGTCGTCGGGGTCCGTCAGCAGTGCGGCCCGTGTCTCGGCGGGCAGCCACGTCCACTCCATGCCGACGCCCCAGGCGCGGACCTTCGGATCCGGGTGCGTGTGCATGGACCGGCGCAGCCCGGGCGAGAACTGCCGGAAGAAGGAACCGCCGAGGTGTTCCTGCTCGTAGCTGTTGAGCATGTGCACGACGGCGTCGTCGGGCAGCGGCGGCCCGTCGTACTCCGGCCCGGGGCCTTCGGCGAGGTGGGCGCGGACGAACCAGTGCGGATCGTCCAGGAGCCGTGCCCGCTGGGCCGGATCGACATGGGGGTTGCGGGCGAAGAAGCTGCGGGTGTGATGGTCGGGGTGCGCGATCACGGCGTCGACGACCGCCGACGGCAGGATCCGGTCCCGGCACAGCACCATCCGTACGGCGAGCGGAGCCTGGGCCAGCAGGTGCAGCAGGACCTCCTGCGGAGCGGCGGGATTCAGCGCCAGCCCGGCGAGCCGCCGGGTGGGCAGGTCGGCGTCCTGCCAGATGTCGTCAGGTGTCGGCACGCCTCGAACCCCCAAGGAAAGACCACGGAACGGGCCCCCTGCCACAGGACAGGGGCCCATGACCCTAACCGCTCCCTGCTGCCCTACCGGTGTCGGACTCCGACCGCAACAATGTCGCGGACCATCGTTGCGGCACTGCTGTCGTGGACCTATCTGTCCGTCGGAGGTCTTCCAGATCTTGATGGGGAAGATGTCCGGGCCGTCCGTTGCCGTGCTCCGGAAGCTGTAGGCGCTCTTGTCGTTCACCGTGCCGGAGCCCTGGAGGACGGCTCGGGAGCCGGAGACCACGAGCCGGTACGCTCCTCGAGTTTCCTGACGGTTCGGCTGCTTCGTGGGCCGTGCGCCGTCGTGGTCGGGGCAGACGACGGACCCGGCCACGACTCTTGCCCGCCCCGACCACAGCCCGCCACGGCTGGTCAGCGTGGTGCCGGGTTCTCCCTCCTGCAGCACGGCCACTTCCGCCTGGTCCCATGACAGACGAGTGGTGGGCCGGGAAGGATGGCAAGAAGCAGCCGCCGAAATGATGTTCCGGGATCGCGATTACTTTCGGGGCCGGCCGGCGTCTAAGGGAGCATGAACCTAGTGACGTGCCGTGCTTCGATTTCCCTCGACGGCTTCACCGCCGCTCCCCATCAGAGTCTGGAGAACCCGTTCGGCGAGGGCGGGATGAATCTGCCTCAGTGGCAGTTCGAGACCGGCCAGGAAGGGCGCTCCGCCGACGCGGAGATCCTTCGCCAGGTCGGCGAGGATGTCGGTGCCTACATCATGGGCCGCCGGATGTTCGGTCCCGGGATCGGTGAGTGGGACCAGGAGTGGACCGGCTGGTGGGGGCCGAATCCGCCCTACCACGCGCCGGTGTTCGTGCTCAGCCACCACCCGCGTGAGCCACTGACCATGGAGGGCGGCACGACGTTCACCTTCGTCACCGACGGGATCGAGTCGGCGCTGGAGCAGGCGCGGAAGGCGGCTGGTGAGCGGAAGGTCTCGATCGCCGGTGGCGCGAACACGGTCCGCCAGTACCTCGCCGCCGGGCTGATCGACGAACTGCTCCTGCACATCGTGCCCATCACGCTCGGGGCGGGTGAGCGGCTGCTGGAGGATGTTGGCGGTCTGAAGCTGGATCCGGTGGAGGTGGTCGCATCCCCGACGGTCACGCATGTGAGGTACCGACTCTCGTAGCCGGAAGACCGGCCGTGCACGGATCTCGCGGGGCGCGACGCGCCCCGCGAGGAGGAGGCCCCGGTGACACCTAGCGTGTTCCGTCACCCCCGCCCGGCGCCGCTCCACCGTGTTGCGCTGAGTGTTGCGGTAGAGGCTGTGCCAACTGCTGCGCGAAGTGTTGCGGTAAGTGTTGCGCCAGCCTCCGCAGTGCCCCAGAGTCCGCCCAGGTCACCACGGGCGTACGGCGTGGTCGGACCGCTGACATCCCCGTTGCGGCACCCTTCGCCCATGCCTGGCTGGAGTTTGAGGATGTGGGAGGACTGGGATGGGCGGCGTGGACGCCCCGGGGATCGGGCGCGCTCAGCCGGTTGCGCGTCGGCCGGGCCGCCGCGCCCGCCGTCTCGATCAGGCAGGGCGGGCCGGGTAGCGTGATCACAACCGGTCATGGATGAGGGGGAGTTCGTGGCTACGAGCGTCGAAGATTTCTACTCCCGGGATCTCCTGCTGATCCGGCACAGCCGCTCACGTCCCGAACATGCCCGGTCAGTCTGTGCCGTGATGACGTCCCGGCCTCCGCCTTCGTCGGCGACGTGCTGGACTGGTGGCATTCCGTACGTAGCTTCCGGGGGAGGGACCATGAGTGAGGTCGCCACGGCCGTGTCCGACGAAGTGTTTTCGGCACTTGCCGAGAACCTGCGCCACATCCTTGAGACCCGCGCGCTGCTGTGTGTCATCGCGCCGGAGGACGTCCAGGGCGAAGCCGTTGTGGAGGCCGCGCTCAGCCGCTGCGACGGGGCCGACTCCGTCATGGTCGCGACCGCCGCGCCGGGCAGCCTCGCGGCGCTCCTGGACGCTTTCCACGCCGCCCTGCACCTTGGTGCCCGGCCGCGACGGCTGGCCGACGCGCAGCGGGCTGTCGAGGACGAACTCGCCCGGCGTCCCTGGCCGGTGGTGGTCGTACGGGATGCCCATCTGCTGCGGACCGAGGCTCTGCTGTATGTCTACGGGCTGTGGAGCCTGTTCCAGGAGCGTGAGCGCCGGATGCCCGTCGTCCTGGTGGGATCCGAACGGATCCGGTCTGTGCTGCGCCGGCCGTCACTTGCCAGCCTGGAGAGCTGCATCTTCATCTGGCACCGCCTCACGCCCTCACCCTGAAGACAGGAGGCCCCGGATCTGATCCCCTCCTCGAGCCGCAACTGCGCCCGACAAGACCAGCTGAAGGGGACGTCCTCGTACTGGCGTTCCCGCACGTCCTGGTCTGCACCGCCAGCGACGGCGGCACCACGACGCTGCGCTCCCTGACCGCCCAGTTTCTGCACCAGGGCGCCCACGCCCTGGTCCTCGACCCCAAGCGGATCTCCCGCCTGTGGGCGAAGGTTCTGCCGACGGTGACCCACCGCGGCAACAAGAGCTTTGGCCGCCCTGCGGGCCAACCGCGCGACCTGCGATGGCAGGTAGGTGTCCAGCGAGTCGACGTCGTCGCTCAGTCGCGCCTTCAGCCTGTGCAGGCATGCCTTGGTGAGCAGCTGCTGCGGGTCGTCCTCGGGTTGCTGCGGCTCAGTTGGTCGGCAATCCCCTTTCGGTCAGTCGCAACCGTCCGAAAGGACAGCTGGGCTTGGGAGCGATTCCGCCCAGAATGGATTCGGTCGAGACCGCGTTCGTTCGCGCCCGGTGACCGCCTGTGAAGTGTTCGATGGCACGCGCGGTCTTTATGTCTTACGTAACCCCCCACACCCTGAACTGAAAGAAGTTCATGAGAAGAAGCGCAACCGTGCTGCTTGGTGTGACCGTCGTGCCGGCCGGGAGGCTCACGGCCGTTCCCGCTGAGGCCGGCGCACCGCACTCGTGACCACCGCCGCACCGTCGATGTTCACGTGGAAGATCAGCCGCTCCTGCTTCAGGGCCCGGAAAATGCTGCGCAGCACGCTGAGCAGCCCGCGGGCCACGTTGCCCTGATGGCGGGCGAGTTCG
>NZ_JBIRRV010000031.1:0-68338 GCF_044333925.1 Streptomyces sp. NPDC020898 | reverse complement strand
AAACGCCCGGTTACATTCCGAACCCGGAAGCTAAGCCTCACAGCGCCGATGGTACTGCAGGGGGGACCCTGTGGGAGAGTAGGACACCGCCGAACTCCTTTTATAGCTCCGGCTCTTGGGCATATCGCCCGGGAGCCGGAGCTTTTTTGCGTTGAGGTAGGGTCAGGGGGCACCGTTGGCTCGTTTCTCACAGGAGGTCCCCGGGTGGAGGTCCAGGAGACCCGTGTTCAGACAGAGCGGGTCCTCACCATCCCGAACATCCTCAGCATGGCGCGTCTCGTCGGCGTCCCCGTCTTTCTGTGGCTGATCCTTCGGCCTGAGTTCGGCGGTCCGAAGAGCGACGGCTGGGCGCTCCTGGTGCTGATGCTGAGTGGGATCAGTGATTATCTGGACGGCAAGCTCGCGAGGCGCTGGAACCAGATCAGCAGCCTTGGCCGGCTCCTCGACCCGGCGGCTGACCGGCTCTACATTCTCTCGACTTTGGTCGGTCTCACCTGGCGCGAGATTCTGCCAATCTGGTTGACCGCTGCACTGCTGGTGCGAGAGTTGGTTCTGCTGGTGATGGTGGGCATCCTCAGGCGCCATGGGTATCCGCCGCCGCAGGTGAACTTCCTGGGGAAGGCGGCTACCTTCAACTTGATGTATGCCTTCCCGCTACTTCTGCTCAGTGACGGGAGTGGATGGATCTCGTCACTCGCTGCTATTTTCGGATGGGCGTTCGCCGGATGGGGTACAACCCTGTACTGGTGGGCAGGAGTCCTCTACGTGGTACAAGTCCGCCGACTGGTTCGTGCGGACGCCATGGCCGATTGAGCTCGCCGATTGAGCGGCTGTAGTGGCTGCATGGCCCGCGTCGGCAAAGTGCGGGACAATCTGGACGGGTGAAGTCGGCTAGACCGTCGTCTCTTCAAGGAGGACGCTTCCGACATGAAGGCCGTCGTGATGGCCGGAGGCGAAGGCACGCGCCTTCGCCCAATGACCTCAAGCATGCCCAAGCCGCTCCTGCCAGTGGCCAATCGGCCGATCATGGAGCATGTGTTGCGGCTGCTCAAAAGGCATGGGCTCAACGAGACAGTCGTCACCGTCCAGTTCCTGGCGTCGCTCGTCAAGAACTACTTCGGTGACGGGGAAGAGCTCGGCATGGAGCTCACGTATGCCAATGAGGAGAAGCCACTCGGTACCGCCGGAAGCGTCAAGAACGCCGAGGAGGCGCTGAAGGATGACACTTTCCTCGTCATCTCCGGTGATGCGCTGACCGACTTCGACCTCACCGAGCTCATCAGTTTCCACAAGGAAAAGGGTGCGCTCGTCACTGTCTGCTTGACGAGGGTGCCGAATCCACTGGAATTCGGTATCACCATCGTCGACGAGGAAGGCAAGGTCGAGCGTTTTCTCGAGAAGCCGACCTGGGGTCAGGTCTTCTCCGACACCGTGAACACCGGCATCTACGTCATGGAGCCCGAGGTCTTCGACTATGTCGAGGCCGATGTTTCCGTCGACTGGTCCGGTGACGTCTTCCCGCAGCTGATGAAGGAAGGGCGGCTGGTCTACGGCTATATCGCCGAGGGCTACTGGGAAGACGTCGGCACGCATGAGAGCTATGTGAAGGCACAGGCCGATGTCCTGGAGGGCAAGGTCGATGTCGAGCTCGACGGCTTCGAGATCTCGCCCGGTGTGTGGGTCGCGGAGGGCGCCGAGGTGCATCCCGATGCCGTGCTCCGTGGGCCCCTCTACATCGGGGACTACGCCAAGATCGAGGCCGGCGTGGAAATCCGTGAGCACACCGTTGTCGGCTCGAACGTTGTCGTGAAGAGCGGCGCCTTTCTGCACAAGGCGGTGGTGCACGACAACGTGTACATCGGTCAGCACAGCAATCTGCGTGGCTGCGTCGTCGGGAAGAACACCGACATCATGCGAGCGGCCCGGATCGAGGACGGCGCGGTCATCGGCGACGAGTGTCTCGTCGGTGAAGAATCGATCATCCAGGGGAACGTCCGCGTTTACCCGTTCAAGACGATCGAGGCCGGCGCATTCGTCAACACCTCGGTGATCTGGGAATCGAGGGGGCAGGCACATCTCTTCGGCGCTCGTGGCGTGTCCGGGATTCTGAACGTCGAGATCACACCCGAACTGGCAGTGCGGCTGGCCGGGGCTTACGCGACCACCTTGAAGAAGGGGTCCACTGTCACCACAGCCCGCGACCACTCCCGCGGTGCCCGCGCGTTGAAGCGGGCGGTCATCTCCGCGTTGCAGGCCAGCGCCATCGACGTCCGAGACCTGGAAAACGTACCTCTGCCGGTGGCTCGGCAGCAGACTGCGCGGGGGAGTGCCGGGGGGATCATGATCCGGACGACGCCCGGTGTGCCTGATTCCGTCGACATCATGTTCTTCGACGGGCAGGGTGCCGATCTTTCGCAGGCCAGCCAGCGGAAGCTGGACCGGGTGTTCGCGCGGCAGGAGTACCGGCGGGCGTTCCCCGGGGAGATCGGGGATCTGTACTTCCCGGCCAGTGTGTTCGACTCGTACACCGGGTCGCTGCTGCGGAATATCGACACGACCGGGATCGCGGAGTCCGGACTCAAGGTGGTCGTGGATGCGTCCAACGGCAGTGCGGGACTTGTGCTGCCCAGTCTGCTCGGCAAGCTCGGTGTCGATTCGCTGACCATCAATCCCGGTCTCGACGAGTCCAGGCCGACGGAGTCCGCGGATACCCGGCGGTCCGGGATGGTGCGGCTCGGGGAGATCGTGGCGTCGGCGCGGGCCGCCTTCGGGGTGCGGTTCGATCCGGTGGGTGAGCGACTTTCGCTCGTTGACGAGAAGGGGAGGATCGTCGAGGACGACCGGGCGCTTCTGGTCATGCTGGATCTGGTGGCCGCCGAGCGGCGCAGCGGGCGCGTGGCGCTGCCGGTGACCACGACTCGTATCGCCGAGCAGGTCGCGGCCTATCACGGGACACAGGTGGAGTGGACCACTACTTCGCCCGACGATCTGACCCGGGTCGGGCGCGATGAGTCGACCATCTTCGGCGGGGACGGGCGCGGTGGGTTCATCGTGCCGGAGTTCAGCAGTGTGTTCGACGGTACGGCGGCTTTCGTACGGCTCATCGGGCTGGTCGCGCGGACGCAGCTCACTCTCAGCCAGATCGATGCCAGGATTCCGCGGGCGCACGTCCTGAAGCGGGATCTGGCGACTCCCTGGGCCGTCAAGGGACTTGTCATGCGGCGGGTCGTCGAGGAGGCCGGAGAGCGGTTTGTCGACACCACGGACGGGGTGCGCGTTGTTGAGACCGACGGGCGGTGGGTGATGGTTCTGCCTGACCCGGCGGAGGCTGTTACGCATCTGTGGGCCGAGGGGCCTGACGATGCTTCCGCTCAGGCGCTGCTCGATGAGTGGGCTGCCGTTGTGGACAGCGCCGGTCGCTGAAGCGGGTTGCACGCGCGCGTGCCGGACGGGTCCCGGAAGGGGCCTGTCCGGCACGCCGGTGGGGCCGTTCGGAGGTAGTGGTCACGACGTGGGACGATGTGCGGCATGCCGCAGCAGCCCCCCGTTCGGAGCGTCCCCGCGAGCCGTTCCCGCCCGGACGCGTCCATGTCGCTGCTCACCAACGTCATGGACCACAGCCTCGACGAGGGGTATGCCGAGGCGGCCGCACGGAAGAAGGCCGCGGGCGCCGGCGCTCTGCCGAAGCCGCTCAGGGCCAAACTCGGCCTTGCCGCCGGTCTGGTGCTCGCCGCTCTGGTGGTGACCGTGGGGGCCGCGCAGGCGCGGATCGCGGCGCCCGGGATCGCCAAGGAGCGCGAGGAGTTGATCGACCGTATCGACCTCGAGACCGAGGCGGCGGACAAGCTGGAAGAGTCCGTCGACGAGCTGCGCGACGATGTGAGCGCGCGTCAACGTGCGGCCCTGAATTCGGAGGGCGGCAGTGAACAGGCCGACCTGGTGGGCATCCTGTCCGGTGCGATCGAGGTGCACGGGCCCGGCGTGAAGCTCGTCGTGGACGACGCGAAGGAAGCCGGCACCGGTGCCGGCGGGGACGCGCGGGAGACCTCCGGGTTCTCCGACACGGGGCGGGTGCGTGACCGGGACATGCAGCGGGTCGTCAACGGGCTGTGGCAGTCGGGCGCCGAGGCCGTCGCGATCAACGGACAGCGGCTGACGGCCCTGTCGGCGATCCGGGCCGCGGGAGACGCGATACTGGTCGACAACAAGCCGCTGGTGCCGCCGTACACGGTGCTCGCGGTGGGGGACGGCAAGCGGTTGAGCACCAGGTTCCAGGACAGCGCCGACGGACTGTATCTGCACGCGCTGCAGGAGAACTTCGACATCCGGACCAGCATCTCCGTGGAGAGCGACCTCCGGCTGCCCGCCGCACCGAGTGTGATCGTACGTACAGCACAGCCGAGTACAGAGAAGGGCACATCGTGATCGCGGTACTGGGGCTCGTCGTGGGAGTCGTGGCCGGTTTGTTGGTCCGGCCCGAGGTTCCGGTGGTCGTCGAGCCTTACCTTCCCATCGCCGTCGTCGCGGCTCTGGACGCCGTGTTCGGTGGTCTGCGGGCCATGCTCGACGGTATCTTCGACGACAAGGTCTTCGTGGTGTCGTTCCTGTCCAACGTCGTCGTGGCCGCGCTGATCGTCTTCCTGGGCGACAAGCTGGGAGTGGGCGCCCAGTTGTCCACCGGTGTCGTCGTGGTCCTCGGCATCCGCATCTTCTCCAACGCCGCGGCGATCCGCCGGCACGTGTTCCGGGCCTGACGCCGATGAGTGACAACGAGAAGAACAAGGACGCGAGCGACAAGCACGCAGACGCGGGCGAGAACCGGTTGCGCGAGGAACTGCCCGAAGAGGTCTCTCCCCCGCCGTCGGAGGCTCCGGACGCGCCGACCGCGGAGTCGGCGGCTGTCGAGGAGGCCGAGCCGTCCCTGACCGGCCGTCAGCGACTGGTGAAGGGGCTGTGGCCGCTACGGGTCACCCGGGCGCAGCTCATCGTCGCGCTGCTGCTGTTCGGGCTCGGGTTCGGGCTGGCCGTCCAGGTGGCGTCCAACAGTGACAGCAACAGTGCGTTGCGCGGTGCGCGTCAGGAAGATCTCGTGCGCATCCTCGATGAACTGGATGACCGTACTCAGCGTCTTGAGGACGAGAGGCAGGGTCTCGAAGCTCAGCGGACCGAGTTGGAGAACAGCTCGGACCAAGCTGAGGAGGCCCGGAAGCAGACGGTCGAGAAGGAGCGGCAACTGGGCATCCTGGCGGGCACGGTGGCCGCGCAGGGGCCCGGAATCACGTTGACCATCGAGGACACGAAGGGAACGGTCGAGGCGGACATGCTGCTCGACGCGATCCAGGAGCTGCGCGCGGCCGGTGCCGAGGCGATCCAGGTCAATGGGGTACGGGTGGTCGCCGGGACCTTCCTGGCGGACGAGGACGGTGGGGGAGTGAGCGTCGACGGGAACAAGATCGACGCTCCCTATCGTTTCAAGGTCATCGGCAAGCCGCAGGACCTCGAACCGGCGCTCAACATTCCGGGAGGTGTGGTGCAGACCCTGGAGAAGGAGCAGGCCACCGTTACCGTGGAGCGGGCGGGCAAGATCGTCGTGGACGCCTTGCGAGCGGCGAAGCAGCCTGACTACGCTCGGTCGTCCTCCCGGTGAACCGGGGGTGCATGGGGGCTGTCCGCGGAGGGCATGAGGTTGCGGGGGGTCGGCGCACCGAATGGGTGGTGCGTGGTGGAAACTGTCAGGTGGAGACGGACGTTGTGAGGATGTCCGGGTCGACCGGTAGGTGCAGTCAGGGTTCGTCCTGCCCCACGGGCGGGTCTGTTTCGGTCAAGGGGAATCGCCCGTGAAGTTGTTTGCGAAGTTGTTCGGCAAGAGCGCGCGAGAGGGCAGCGAAAATGCGACCGCCCGCCATCGCGCACAGCCTGACGCGGAGGGTCAGCGTCCGCTGTTCCGGGACCAGGTCGGTGGTCCGGGCGGTGACGTTCCGGGAGGTCAGGGCGCGCCGTCTGTTGACCCTGCCCAGTCCGGGCGCATAGGTTTCGGGGAACCGTCAACCTCAGGTACGGGTGGAGAGTTTTCCGCCGATCCGTATGCGTCCAATGCCCCGGCGGGGCAGCCGCGGCAGGAGGATCCGTCGATGTCGGCCCTGGTGTGTACGAGGTGCGGTAACCGCAACGGCGAGAACAGCCGTTTCTGCTCCAACTGCGGTGCGCCGCTGCGGGCCGGGGCCACCCCCGAGCGCCCGTCGGAGACGACGTCCACGATCTCCATCTCCGGCATCGAGGCGTACGACGCCGAGGTCACCGGTCAGACGCAGATGCCGATGCTGTCGCCCGAGGCGCAGGCCGCCGTGGACGCGCTGCCGCTCGGTTCGGCGCTTCTGGTGGTGCGCCGCGGCCCGAACTCGGGCAGCCGCTTCCTCCTGGACGGCGAGCTGACCACGGCCGGGCGTCACCCGCAGAGCGACATCTTCCTGGACGACGTGACCGTGTCGCGCCGTCACGTGGAGTTCCGCCGGGGCCAGGACGGCATGTTCACGGTCGCCGACGTGGGCAGCCTCAACGGCACGTACGTCAACCGGGAGCGGATCGACCAGGTTGCTCTGTCGAACGGTGACGAGGTGCAGATCGGCAAGTACCGGCTGGTCTTCTACGCGAGCCAGCGAGGCTACTGACCCTCCCCCGGACTCGGTCCGGGGGAACCCCAGGGAAGGTCCATGCTTCAAACACCGAGCGGCGGTGCCGGGCACGGCATCGCCGCCGTGGACAGTGGGCTGATGAGCATCGGCACGGTGCTGAACACGCTGCGCGACGAGTTCCCCGAAGTCACCATCTCCAAGATCCGTTTCCTGGAGTCGGAGGGGCTCATCGAGCCGCAGCGGACCCCCTCGGGGTACCGCAAGTTCAGCCCCGAGGACGTCGAGCGCCTCGCCCACGTCCTGAGAATGCAGCGGGACCACTATCTGCCCCTCAAGGTGATCAGGGAGTACCTGGACGCCATGGAGCGCGGGGAGGTCGTCACGCTCCCCACCGTGGGCCGGCAGCGTGACGGTGAGCCGGTCCTGGAGCCCGAGAGGCCCACGGCTGTCCGGATCGGCCGCGCCGAGCTGCTCGCCGCCGCAGAGATCGGCGACGAGGAACTCGAGGAGTGGCAGTCGTACGGGCTCGTCACGCCGCTCCCGGACGGGGCGTACGACGCGGATACGGTCACCGTCGCCGCGCTCGTCGCCGAGCTGGGGCGGTTCGGGATCGAGCCGCGGCATCTGCGGGCGATGAAGGCCGCCGCCGACCGGGAGGCCGGCCTGGTCGACCAAGTGGTGGCTCCGTTGAAGCGCCACCGCAATCCGCAGACCAGGGCTCTCGCGGAGGCCCGCAGCAAGGAACTGGCGGGGCTCACGGTGAAGCTGCACGCGGCTCTGGTGCGCATCGCGCTGGGCGTGCGGCAGCCCTGAGCGGGGAGGGCTGCCAAGGCCGGATCGGCCACCCGTTCCGTGCCCGACTACCCAAACGTCCCGGGCACGGCCTAGGGTTGCTGTGTGAACGAGCTCGATGTCGTAGGTGTCCGGGTCGAAATGCCCTCCAACCAACCGATCGTGCTTCTGCGTGAAGTGGGAGGCGACCGCTACCTCCCCATCTGGATCGGACCGGGGGAGGCGACGGCGATCGCCTTCGCTCAGCAGGGCATGGCCCCCGCACGACCGCTGACCCACGACCTGTTCAAGGACGTGCTGGAAGCTGTCGGCCAGGAGCTCACAGAAGTGCGCATCACGGACCTGCGCGAGGGCGTCTTCTACGCGGAGCTGGTGTTCGCCAGCGGAGTCGAGGTGAGCGCCCGCCCGTCCGACGCCATAGCGCTGGCGCTGCGCACCGGGACGCCGATCTACGGCAGCGACGGAGTGCTCGACGACGCGGGGATCGCGATCCCGGACGAGCAGGAGGACGAGGTGGAGAAGTTCCGCGAGTTCCTCGACCAGATCTCCCCCGAGGACTTCGGGACCAACAGCCAGTGAGACCGACAGTTGATGAGGCTTGAGGCGGCCCCACGGACCCTGTGGTCGGTGGGGCCCGTCTTTTGACCCGTGGAGACACGGATGATGGCAATTGCCAGCGGCGTGTGAGAGCGTCGTGCGGCCCACGCCGAGCGCATTCGGCTAGCCTTTCCCCGCGGTGGGGTGCGGGAAACCACTCCTAGGGTGATTATCACTCGGCGTGCCTAGTGTGGCGATCGTTGACGCACCCCTGGTGACTGCCTACCGTCGAGAAGGCAGGTCAAGGACGGAGGTCGGCGTGAGAAGCAGCGGCGACGGTACGGCTGGGGGTGCCCCCGGACGCGGTCTGGGGGAGAGCGGCCCGTACCCGCTTCACGGCAACGCGGCCGGTCACGTTCCGCGGCGGCCGACGGCGGTAGCAGGCAGCGGAGGGGCGACATCCATGGCGTCCGAGGAGATCGGCTACCGCGGCCCCACGGCATGCGCGGCGGCCGGCATCACCTACCGGCAACTGGACTACTGGGCGCGCACCGGACTGGTCGAGCCGAGCGTGCGGCCCGCTCACGGGTCGGGGACGCAGCGGCTCTACAGCTTCCGGGACGTTGTCGTCCTGAAGATCGTCAAGCGCTTTCTGGATACCGGTGTCTCACTGCAGAACATCCGTACGGCGGTTCAGCATCTGCGGGCGTGCGAGTTCCGAGATCTGGAGCGCATGACGCTGATGAGCGACGGTGCGACCGTCTATGAGTGCACTTCCCCCGATGAGGTGCACGCGCTGCTCCAGGGCGGGCAGGGCATTTTCGGCATCGCCGTCGGCGTCGTGTGGCGAGATGTGGAAAGCGCTCTCTCGCAACTGCACGGCGAGCGCGTCGACACCGGCGAGACGCTCGTCGGACAGAACCCCGCGGACGAGCTGGCACGGCGGCGCAACCGGGCGGTCTAGAGCCTGCCGTTCGCTGAGGCAGGCCCTGGTGGTGCCCCGCCTTCCGAGGCGTTGTCAGTGGCGTAGGGCAGCATCGGAGATGTGAGAAACGCGCCCACGATCCTGCATCTCGACATGGACGCCTTCTTCGCCTCGGCGGAGCAGGCGTCCAAGCCGAGTCTGCGCGGGAAAGCCGTTGTGGTGGGTGGGCTCGGGCCGCGTGGAGTGGTGGCCACCGCGTCGTACGAGGCCCGGGTCTTCGGGGTGCACTCCGCGATGCCGATGGCGCAGGCGCGCAGACTCGCGCCGAACGCCGCGTATCTCGTGCCCCGGGGCGGTTTCTACCGGACGATCAGCGAGCAGGTCATGCGGCTCCTGCACGGTTTGTCGCCGTTGGTGGAGCCGCTCAGCCTGGACGAGGCGTTCGTGGACCTGGAGGCCGGGGGAGCCGCCTGGGACGAGGAGTCGGCGCGGCTGGCCGGCAGCAGGTTGCGCACGGAGATACGGGCTGTCACGGGGCTTACGGGATCGGTGGGACTCGCCGCCTCCAAGATGCTTGCGAAGATCGCCTCGGAGCAGGCGAAGCCGGACGGGCTGGTGCTGATCGACCCCGGGACCGAGCGGGCGATGCTCGGGCCGATGTCGGTGCGTACCCTGCCCGGGGTCGGCCCGGCGACCGGTGATCATCTGCGGCGGGTCGGGATCAGTACGGTCGACGAGCTGGCCGAGGCGGGCGAGGACGAGCTCGTACGGCTGCTGGGGAAGGCCCACGGGCACGCGCTGTACGCCATGGCGCTGGCACGTGACGAGCGGCCCGTGGTGGCCGAGCGGGAGACCAAGTCCGTGTCGGTCGAGGACACGTACGACGTGGACATCCACGACCGGGGCCGGGTGGGGACGGAGGTGCAGCGGCTGGCGGACCGGTGTGTGCGGCGGTTGCGCGAGGCCGGGCTGTCGGGACGGACCATCGTCCTGAAGGTGCGGCGGTACGACTTCTCCACGCTGACCCGGTCCGAGACGCTCCGGGGGCCCACGGACGACCCGGCGGTGGTGCGGGAGGCGGCGGCCAGGCTCCTGGAGTCCGTGGACACGACGGGTGGTGTGCGACTGCTGGGGGTGGGGGTCAGCGGCCTCGCCGACTACACGCAGGAGGATCTGTTCGCCCAGGCCGCCGGGGAGTTGGCGGCGCTGGAGCCGGTGGAGGAGGCGCAGCGTGAGGCCGTCGAGGCGCTGGAGGTGCCTGTGGAGCGGCGCTGGACCACGGGGCACGACGTACGGCATGCCGACTTCGGGCACGGGTGGGTGCAGGGGAGTGGGCTGGGGCGGGTGACCGTCCGGTTCGAGACGCCGGACTCGGAGCAGCCTGGGCGGGTGCGCACGTTCCGGACCGACGATCCCGCGCTGGAGCCGGCGGATCCGCTGCCGTTGGTGGACCTTGGGCCGCGAAGACCCGACGGCGCCGTGGAAGGGCCGGATCAGGTGTCGTCGGTGCCTGCCAGCCTGCCGAAGTCATGGTCCGGGAACGGGGGCGGGGGAGCCACGTCGAGGCCGTAGTGGTGGTACAGCTGGAGTTCCTGTTCCGGAGAGAGGTGGCGGCCCACGCCGAAGTCGGGAGCGTCCTTGATCAGCGCCCGCTCGAAGGGGACGTGCAGGGTGCCGGCGACCAGTTCGCTGGGCTCCAGGGGCACGAAGGCGTCCCGGCTGAACAGCCCTGTGCGGATGGCCGCCCACTCCGGAACCCCTGTCGCGTCGTCGAGGTAGACCTCGTCGATCGTGCCGATCTTGGTGCCGTTGCGGTCGAAGGCCTTGCGGCCGATCAGGTGGCGCGGATCGATGTCGGTCTGCACGGGCCCTCCCGTATGGTCGCAACTCATCCGTAAGCACTACAAAAGAGCACATTGGTGATGGTGGCCACTCGAAGGTCTGTGCGTGGAGCCCGCTGATAGGCTGGCCAACGGCTGCTGACCCTGTGCGGGAGAGTCCTCCGGAACCTCGGAGGCGCCGAAGGAGCAACTCCTCCCCGGAATCTCTCAGGCCCCTGTACCGCACGGACGAGGTCACTCTGGAAAGCAGAGCGGGTGTCGACGGTTTCCGCTCTCACCGACGGTGAAAACCGGTACGTCAGCGTCTTGGCGGCCCGGTGAAGCTCTCAGGTCGAGATGACAGAGGGGGAGGCCGTTCGGGCACCCGTGCCGTGGTGCCCCTCGAAGGTCGCGACGACCAGGAGGCCTCCGTAATGACCGCCCATCGCATTCCGCTCGCCGCACTCGAACAGGGAACTCCCTTCGAGCGGCGCCACATCGGGCCCGACCACGAGGACCGGGCCAAGATGCTCGCGCAGGTCGGATATGGCTCGCTCGACGAGTTGACGGCCGCCGCGGTCCCGGATGTGATCAAGAACGCCGATGCCCTCGATCTGCCGGGCGCGCGCACCGAGTCCGAGGTACTGGCCGAACTGCGGTCGCTGGCCGACCGGAACCAGGTGCTGGGGTCCATGATCGGGCTCGGGTACTACGGGACGTTCACCCCGCCCGTCATCCTGCGGAACGTGATGGAGAGCCCCGCCTGGTACACCGCGTACACGCCGTACCAGCCGGAGATCTCGCAGGGGCGCCTCGAAGCGCTGCTCAACTTCCAGACCATGGTCGCCGACCTCACCGGGCTGCCCACCTCCGGCGCCTCGCTGCTCGACGAGGGCACGGCGGCCGCCGAGGCGATGGCGCTGTCCCGGCGTATGGGCAAGAACAAGAAGGGGCTCTTCCTGGTCGACGCGGATGCGTTGCCGCAGACCGTCGCCGTGATTCGGACGCGGGCCGAGCCGACCGGTGTCGAGGTCGTCGTCGCCGACCTGAGCGCGGGCATCCCGGACGACATCGCGGGGCGCGAGATCAACGGCGTGCTTCTTCAGTACCCGGGCGCCTCCGGTGCCGTACGGGACCTGAAGCCCGTCGTCGAGCAGGCGCACGGGCTCGGTGCCGTGGTCACTGTCGCCGCCGATCTGCTGGCCCTGACGCTGCTCACCTCGCCCGGTGAGCTCGGCGCCGACATCGCGGTCGGGACGACCCAGCGGTTCGGGGTGCCGATGGGCTTCGGCGGGCCGCACGCCGGATACATGGCCGTGCGCGAGCAGTTCGCGCGCAGCCTGCCCGGGCGGCTTGTCGGTGTCTCCGTCGACGCGGACGGGCACAAGGCGTACCGGCTCGCCCTCCAGACGCGGGAGCAGCACATCCGCCGTGAGAAGGCGACCAGCAACATCTGTACGGCTCAGGTGCTGCTGGCCGTGATGGCCGGCATGTACGCCGTGTACCACGGGCCCCAGGGGCTGCGGACCATTGCCCGGCGCACCCACCGGTACGCCACGATCCTCGCCGCCGGGCTGACGGCCGGCGGTGTCGAGGTGGTCCACGGGGCCTACTTCGACACGCTCACAGCGCGGGTGCCCGGGAAGGCCGGCGAGGTCGCCGCTACGGCGCGCGCGCACGGGGTCAATGTGCACCTCGTCGACGCCGACCGGGTGTCGATCTCCTGCGACGAGACCACCACACGTGCCCAACTGAGCGCCGTATGGACGGCGTTCGGGGTCGACGGTGACATCGAAGCGCTCGACGCCGGTGCCGAGGACACGCTGCCGGGGGCGCTGCTGCGCACCGACGAGATCCTCACGCACCCCGTTTTCCAGCAGCACCGCTCGGAGACCGCGATGCTGCGTTACCTGCGCCGGCTCGCCGACCGTGACTACGCGCTCGACCGGGGCATGATCCCGCTGGGCTCCTGCACCATGAAGCTCAACGCGACCGTCGAGATGGAGCCGGTCACCTGGCCCGAGTTCGGCCAGCTGCACCCCTTCGCGCCCGCCGAGCAGGCGCAGGGCTATCTGACGCTCATCCGTGAGCTGGAGGAGCGGCTCGCCGAGGTCACCGGGTACGACAAGGTGTCGCTCCAGCCGAACGCCGGTTCGCAGGGGGAACTGGCCGGGCTGCTGGCCGTACGGGGGTACCACCGCGCCAACGGTGACGTGCAGCGGACGGTCTGTCTGATTCCGTCGTCCGCGCACGGGACCAACGCGGCCAGTGCCGTCATGGCCGGGATGAAGGTCGTCGTCGTGAAGACCGCCGAGGACGGGGAGATCGACGTCGAGGATCTGCGGGCGAAGATCGAGCAGTACCGCGACGAGCTGTCGGTGCTGATGATCACGTACCCGTCCACGCACGGTGTGTTCGAGGAGCATGTCGCCGACATCTGTGCCCAGGTGCACGAGGCCGGCGGGCAGGTGTATGTCGACGGGGCCAACCTCAACGCGCTGGTGGGGCTCGCCAAGCCGGGGCACTTCGGCGGGGACGTCTCGCATCTGAATCTGCACAAGACGTTCTGCATTCCGCACGGCGGTGGCGGTCCGGGCGTGGGCCCCGTGGGGGTGCGGGCGCATCTCGCGCCGTACCTGCCGAACCACCCGTTGCAGCCCGCGGCCGGGCCCGAGACGGGTGTGGGGCCGATCTCGGCGGCGCCCTGGGGTTCGGCGGGCATCCTGCCCATCTCGTGGGCGTACGTCCGGCTGATGGGTGGCGAGGGGCTCAAGCGGGCCACGCAGGTGGCCGTGCTGAGCGCCAACTACATCGCCAAGCGGCTGGAGCCGCACTTCCCGGTGCTGTACACCGGCCCCGCCGGGCTCGTCGCGCACGAGTGCATCATCGATCTGCGGCCGATCAGCAAGGCGACGGGTGTGAGTGTCGACGACATCGCCAAGCGGCTGATCGACTACGGCTTCCACGCGCCGACGATGTCGTTCCCGGTGGCCGGGACGCTGATGATCGAGCCGACCGAGTCCGAGGACCTGGGCGAGCTGGACCGGTTCTGCGAGGCGATGATCGCCATTCGCGGCGAGATCGAGAAGGTCGGCACGGGCGAGTGGCCGGCCGACGACAACCCGCTGCGGAACGCGCCGCACACCGCCGCCGCACTCGGCGGGGAGTGGACGCACGCCTACACGCGGGAGGAAGCCGTGTTCCCGGCCGGTGTCTCCGCCGCCGACAAGTACTGGCCGCCGGTGCGCCGGATCGACCAGGCCTTCGGTGACCGGAACCTGGTCTGCTCCTGCCCGCCGCTGGATGCCTACGACGAGTAGGGAGGTTTGACGGGTCGAGGTGCCGGCCCGTCCGCCTTCCGTGGTCGGGGGCCGGTGTGGGGCACGGTGGCGGGGGCGACCGTGCCCCGGCGGGGTGCGGATGCTCGAAACGGGCGGGTGCGTCTCGTCGAGCAATGGTGGTTCATGGCTCGACGCGGTCAGAGCAGTACGTGACCGGCGGGCAGCGTTTTCCGACTGGCTTCGCCGGTACAGCTGCCGCTGCCAGGCCCCCTGAAAAGGACACGCTCTCCTGCCGGCCTGAACAAGGCAGGCAGGAGAGCGATGTCACGTGGAGCCGGGCAACCACATGGCTACGGCGGGCGGCCATCGTGGTTCGGTGTTCTCTTGCGAGACGGGCAGACTCACAGTCCCTTTTCGACCCGGTCGATGAGCGCTCGCACCGCCTCTCCCTGGGAAGCTGTCAGCGTTCCCTTGTCGACCTGGTGAGCGGTCCAGTCTCCGATGTCACCCAGCCGGGCCAAGGCCCGGTCCACGTGTTCATCGGTGCCGTGCGTGCCGTCCGCCACGTAGGTGGTCCACGCGGATCCGACCGAGGTCTGGACCTGCCGGGCCCACCGAACGGCCGTCGATGCGTCCGGAGCGTCCAGGCCCGCTACCAGATCCCGCAGTTCTCCGGCGGCCTCCTTGGCCTCACCGAGGCCGCCGAGGACGGTGTCGACGCCGAAGCGGTAGGCGCCCGACCCGACCTCGAACACGGCGGCCCCGTTCTCCATCCGGAGGAACCGGACTCCCTTGGCGGTATCCGCAGGCCGGCCGCCCTCGGTGACCGCCCAGCGGGTCGTCGACGGCACGTGAACCTCCGCGACGGTGTTGACCGGCACGGTCACCTTCAGGTCGAGGGCTCCGTCCCGGGTGCTCCACTTCGAGGAGAGAAGGCCGTAGACGGTCTTGAGGCTTCCTGAGCCCTCCGTCAGGTTTCCGCCGGGCACCGGAGCGATCCGGGAGCGCTTGTAGCCGGGGTCGATCGTGGAGAGGCCGCCGATGTTCTGGAACATCCAGTCGCCCACGGCGCCGTAGGCGTAGTGGTTGAAGGAGTTCATGTCGACCGGGCCGAAGTCGCCGTTGGGCATGATCGAGTTCCAGCGCTCCCACATGGTGGTGGCGCCGTTGGCGACCTCGTAGCCCCAGGACGGGTAGTCCTTGTGCAGCAGCATCTTGTAGGCCAGGTCGTCCCGGCCGATCTTGCTCAGCGCGGGCAGCAGCAGTGGTGTTCCGATGAAGCCGGTTCGAAGGTGGTGGTCCGTGAGCGCCAGTTTGGCCACGAACTTCGCGCCGGCCTTCTCCACCAGTGCCGGGTCCGCGATGAGGTTCATGCCGAGGGCCATCGCGTACCCGGTCTGCGAGTTGCCCTTGACGGTGCCGTCGGCTGCGACGTACGCCTTGGTGAAGGCGGTCCGGATGTCGGCGGAGAGCTTGCTGTAGTCGGAGGCCGCCGTGTCGTCGTCGAGGGCCTTGGCCGTCTCCGCCATCATGCGGGCGTTCTCGGCGTAGTAGGCCGTGCCCAGGATGCCCTGCTCGGTCGGGTCGTCCAGATGCAGCCAGTCGTTGGTGAAGAACGTGGTGCGGCCGGGTTCGAGAAGGTCCGGTCCGGCGCTGTCGCGCACGAACTGGAAGAACTTCCGCATGGCGGGGTAGTTCTCGCGCAGGATGCGGGTGTCGTCGTACGAGCGCCACACGGAGTACGGCACGGTGATCATCACGTCGGACCAGCCGACGCCGCTGTCGCCGAACTGGCCCTGGGGGGTGGGTACGACCGCGGGCAGGTCGCCGTTGGCGTACTGGGAGTTGCGGACGTCCGCCATCCAGTGGGAGAGGAACGCGCGGGTGTCGACGAGGTAGTTGGCCGTCGGCGCGAACAAGCTGATGTCGCCCGTCCAGCCCAGGCGCTCGTCGCGGGCGGGGGTGTCGGTGGGGATGGAGAGGAAGTTGCCCCGCTGGCTCCAGGAGATGTTGCTCACCAGCTGGTTCAGCATGCTGTCCGAGGTGTTCAGCGTGCCGGTGGACGGGAGGTCGGATCCCCACACGACGCCCTTGATGTCGGAGAGTGCGGGAGGCGCGTTCACTCCGGTGATCTCGATGTAGCGGAACCCGTGTTGGGTGAAGGTGGGCTCGTAGGTCGTCGTTCCGGTGGCGGCGAAGGTGTAGCGGTCGGTGACCTTGGCACTGCGGAAGTTGTCGGTGTAGAGGGTGCCGTTCTTGTTGAGCACCTCCGCGTAGCGGATCCTGACCGTCTGGCCGGCGGAGCCGGTGAGGGCCAGCCGTGACACGCCGACCATGTTCTGACCGAGGTCGTAGACGTAGGCGCCGGGGGTGGGTTCGGTCATCGCCCGGGCCTGGAGCACCTGGGTCCGGCGTACCGGCTCGTCGCTCTGCGGGACCAGGAGGGCGGTCCGGGACTCCAGGCTCGCGGCGGGCTTCCACGTCGCGTCGTCGAATCCGGGGCGGCTCCAGCCCGAAGGCTTCAGGCGGGCGTCATAGGTCTCGCCGTCCTGCAGGTCGGCCTTGACGTAGGGGCCGTCCGCCGTCTTCCACGAGCCGTCCGTGGCGATCCACTGGATGGAGCCGTCGGTGTAGGTGATGCGCAGCTTCGCCACGAGGGCGGGGGAGTCCCCGTACTGGCGGCTCCAGCCGAGTCCGACCTTTCCGGCCCACCAGCCGTTCGCCAGCGAGGCGCCGATCGCGTTGTCGCCGCGGGTGAGCAGCTTCGTCACGTCGTAGGTCTGGGACTGGATGCGCTGGTGGTAGTTCGTCCAGCCCGGGGCGAGCACCTGGTCGCCGACCGGCTCGCCGTTGATCTCCAACGCGTAGACGCCGAGCGCCGACGCGTAGACGCGCGCGGAGGCGACCTTCTTGCCCGCCTCGGTCGCGAAGCCCTTGCGCAGTAGCGGCAGCGGCCGGGCTGCGGGTCCGTAGAGGGCGTCCGTGGTGCCGGACACCACAAGGGCGGAGTCGGCGATCTCACCGCCGGTGAACGGGTTCCGTCCGGAAGCGAAGTCTGTGTCGAGCAGCGCGCCGCCGTCGGCGTCGGTCACGACGGCGTCGTAGACGGTTCCCCGTTCGCCGCAGCATCCGTGGGTGCGGAAGCCGAGGTAGCCCTTGCTGAACGTGGTGTCCGTGGAGGTGTTGACCAGCTTGCCGTCGAGGGTCGTCCTGATGGTGGTGCCCGCCACGTCGTAGCGGACGGTGTGCCGGCCGGCGAGGAGACTCGCGTTGGTGAAGCCGTAGGGCGCGAGATCCACCTCCTGCAACACGCTGTAGTTGCCCTTGACCTGCTTGTGCAGTCTCAGCATCGGGGTCGGGCCCGTGACGTTGAACTGCCACATGTAGCCGTTGCTCGCGTCGGAGGCACGCAGGAACATGCCGAAGGCGGCGCTGTCGAGTTTGAACTCGACCGTGGCGGTGTAGTCGGTCCACTTGTCCAGCTCACTCGGAGCCTCAGGACGAGTGATCCACTGAGCACCCTCCCAGTTGCCGGGAGCCAGCAGGCCTGTCTCGAAGTACGCGGACGCGCTCCACGGACTGACGGTTCCCTTGTCGTCCCAGGCCCGCACACGCCAGGAGTAACGCGTGGCCGACTCCAGGGCAGGGCCGCCGTACTTGACACCCACCTGGCGGTCGGACTTCACCTTCCCGGAAGCCCACACGTCAGCAGACCTTGGCGTGCGTCCGACCTGGATCTCGTAGGCCTTCTGCGAAGTCGTCCGGCGGTTCGACGCCAACGCCCAGCCGAAGACCGGGTCCTCACCACCGATGCCCAGCGGGTTCACCCGGCCGTTGGTGGTCGGAGTCCTTACGGAGAACGGCGCGTCCGAGGCCGACGCCGCAGGCGCTGCGGGGGAAGCGGTCGCAGGCACGACCGCTGTGCCTCCGACCACGGCGAACACGAGAAAGCTTCTGAGGAGTACGAACAGAAGCGAGCGTCTATGGGGCATGGCATTCCTCTTCGAATGGGTTCGGGCCCTGCTGCGTGGATGCGTGCGCGGCCGGTGGCACCGCGAAGCACGATGGTCGTTCGTTGTGGAGGTCAGTCGGCCGTGCGGTTCAGCAGGGTCTCCAGAGCGGCGGCCGCGTCGGCGCCGCCGTCTTCGAAGAGGACCCTGTTCAGCAGCCCGGGCAGCCGGCCGGCAGGCAGGTCCAGGAACGGCGCGAGTCGCCGTGCCACCTGCGCCGAGTCGCCGCCGAGGCCGTGCCGGATCAGTACGCCGGCCGTGCGCCCCCAGAGCTGGGGGTCGTCCATCAGGTCCCGGACAGTGACCACCTCGGACGGTGTCGGGGCGAGGCAGGCATCGTCGGTGGTCCAGGTGTGCGTGCCGTGGGCCACGGTCACCGGGGGCTGCGCGGAACCGGGCAGGTGGACAGTGGCACGTGCTCCCGCGGGCACGACGACCTCGAGGTGAAAGAGGCCGTCCTCGCGTCGCCAGCGCACCGACGCCTCGCCGTACGGGGTGAGGTGCACGGCGGTGGCGTGGGTCAGCGACCCGTCCGGCAGGGGGCGTACGCGGATCTCGCGGTAGCCGGGTGCGGCCGGGGCCAGTCCCGCGACCGTGCGGTGCATCCAGTCGGCGACGGCTCCGAGCGCGTAGTGGTTGAAGGAGGTCATCTGGCCGGGGTTGACCGAGCCGTCGGGCAGCATGCTGTCCCAGCGTTCCCAGACGGTGGTGGCGCCCATCGTCACGGGATAGAGCCAGGAGGGGCAGCCCTTCTCCAGCAGCAGTCGGTGGGCGAGGTCCGGGTGGCCGGAGGTGGTGAGGGCGTCGGTCATCAGCGGGGTGCCGACGAATCCGGTGGCGATGCGGAAGCCGTTGGTGCGGACGAGGTCGGCGAGCCTGTCTCCGGCTGCCGCCCGATGGTGCGGGGAGGCCAGCAGGTCCCATTCCAGGGCCATGGCGTACGCGGTCGGCGAGTCGCCCAGGATCCGGCCCGCCGGGGTGACGAACGCGCGGGTGAACGCCTCCCGGGTCCGGGCGGCGAGCGCGGAGTACCGTGCCGCCTCGTCGGAACGGCCCAGTACCTCCGCGGTGCGGGCCACGACACCGGCGCACCGGGCCAGGCAGGCGGTGGCGACGACATCCGGCGGCGTACGGGCGGCGAACGGGTCGCTGGGCGGGGCGGTCGGGTCGAGCCAGTCGCCGAACTGGAAGCCGCCCGCCCACACGCCGTCGGTGGTGAGAGAGGCGGCCTTGTCGACCCAGGCGCGGGCGCTGGTGAACTGGCGCCGCAGGATGCCGCGGTCGGCGTAGCGCTCGTACAGCACCCAGGGCACGACGGGAGCCGCGTCGCCCCAGGCCGCCGCGGTCGGGGCCGCGTCGTCCAGGATGTCGGGGACCACCCAGGGCACCGCGCCGTCGGAGTGCTGGTCAGCAGCGAGGTCGGCGAGCCATGAGGACAGGAAGCCCGCCGCGTCGAAGAGGAAGGAGGCGGTGGGGGAGAAGACCTGGATGTCGCCGGTCCAGCCGAGCCGCTCGTCGCGCTGGGGGCAGTCCGTCGGTACGTCCAGGAAGTTGCCGCGTGTGCCCCGGACGACGTTCTCGTGGAACTGCTCCAGGTCCGGGTCCGAGCAGGAGAACCAGCCCGTACGGCGCAGGTCGCTCGTCACCACCACGGCCTGCAGGTCCTCCGCTTCCAGTTCCAGGTTCGGTATCCCGGAGACCTCCGCATACCGGAAACCGTGGAAGGTGAGAGAGGGTTCGAGGACCGACTCCTCGGCGTCGGCCAGGAGGTAGGTGTCGGTGGCGTCGGCCGCGCGCAGGGGCCGGGTGCACAGCTCCTCGTTCTCCAGGACCTCCGCGTGCCGGACGACGACCTCCGTGCCGGCCGTGGTCCCGCGCAGGCGCAGCCGGACCCAGCCGACGACGTTCTGCCCGAAGTCGACGAGGGTACGGCCGGACGGCGACTGCCAGACCTTCAGGGCCGGCAGCACCTCGGTGGCGCGTACCGGCGGGCCTTCCGGGGCCACGAGCCGGGACAGGCCCGCTTCCTCGTCAGGCAGCACGTCCACCGGGCCGTCGGCCTCGCCCGGCGTGAACCGCAGGTCGGTGCGCTGGCCTTTGTAGAGGTCGTCCGTGACGATGCCGGTGTCCCGGGCCCGCCACTCCTCGTCGGTACCGAACACCTCCACCGACCCGTCGGCATAGCGGACTTCTAGTTGCGCGAGCAGGGCCAGCCGGTCGCCGTACCGGGCGCGGGCACCCCACCAGCCGAGATGGCCCCGGTACCAGCCGTTGCCGAGTACGACCGAGAGGGTGTTCTCGCCCTCTGCCAACAGCGCAGTGACGTCGTGGGCCTGGTACCGCAGCCGGTGACGGTAGCTGGTCCAGCCGGGGGCGAGTACCTCGTCGCCGACGCGGGCGCCGTTGAGGGAGGCGGTGTAGACGCCATGGGCGGTGGCGTACAGACGTGCGCTCACGACGCCGGGGCGCAGGACCACCGTCCGGACGAGCTCCGGGGCGGGCGCGTCCAGGGCGCCGTGGTGGCGAGGGGTGATGAAGCGGGCGGTCCAGTCGTCGGGGCGCAGCAGTCCCGTCTCCACGGTGGCCGGGGCGCTCCAGTCGCTCCAGCGCGTTCCGGAGGCGACTCGGATCCGGACGTTCGCCCCGCCTCGCGAGGCCAGGGGCGTGAAGGGCCACGGGACCAGGATCTGCTCGGCAGAATCGACATGTGCCGTGGTGCCGGAGTCCAGCCGGACCTCGTACGCCGTCTGACGCCAGGCGGGATCGTCGGTGCGGACCTGCCACGACAGGCGGGGTTCGGGCGTGCCGACGCCGAGTGCGTCCTCGCGGTGCTCGAACCGGACGGAGACCACCGTGGTGCCGGGTTCCGGACGCTCAAGGCTCATGTCCGCCCCTCATTCCCTCTGTCGTGTGCAACGTTCTACGTTTGAAACGACTCAACCCTGTGGTGACGATGTCCAGGGCGTCAAGGGGAAGGGCAGGAAATTTCCAGCGGGCGGGCGTTCGCCCGACCGACGGTGAGGGTGGGAGCCGCTGATCAGGCGCCGGGCCGTGCGGTGCTGCCGCGCGTCACCAGATGCGGTGTCGAGGCCATGACGAGAGCGCGGTCCCGCCGCTTCTCGATCCGCTCCAGCAGCAGCCGGGCCGCGGTCTCGCCCATCATGGGGCCCGCCTGGTCGACGCTGGTCAGGCTCACCGGCGCGAGGGCGGCGACGGAGGTGTTGTTGTATCCGGCGAGCGAGAGGTCGCCGGGGATGCGCAGGCCGAGTTCGGCGGCCGCCCGGAAGACGCCGGTCGCGGCGACGTCCGCGCCGGCGAAGATCGCGGTCGGCGGGCGTGCCGAAGTGAGCAGTTCCATGGCGCCGCGGTAGCCGCCCTCGTCCGAGTACCCGGAGTGCACCACTCGGGCCAGGTCCGCCAGGTCGTGCCGGGCCATCGCCGCTCGGTAGGCGGCCCTGACGTGGTGCTCGGGGCGCTGCTCCCACTGGCTGCCCCGCACCGTCGGATGCGAGATGTGGGCGATGTCCCGGTGCCCGAGGCCGACCAGGTGGTCGATGACCAGGTCGACGCCGGCGCTGTCCTGATTGACGACGCAGTCGTACGCCGGGGAGGGGTCGTGGTGGCCGATGACGACGGTCGGCACGTCGGCCGCGATGCGCACGACCTCCCCGCGCGCGACGGCGGGGGCGATCAGGATCAGGCCGTCCATCTGCCGGTCCACCATGGCGTGGATCAGCTTGGTCTGGTCCTCCATCTCGGAGAATTGGCTGGAACCGAGGAACAGCGCGTACTCGGTGTCCCGCAGGGCCGCGTTCACGCCGTCCAGGAGGTCGGCGTAGAAGGCGTTGCGGATGCTCGCGAGAAGAACGCCGATCGTGTAGGTGCGGCCCCGCATGCCGCGGGCGGCGGCGTGCGGGCGGTAGCCCAGCTCGGTCATGGCCGTCTGCACCCGCTCGCGCATCGAGGGGCTCACGCCGTAGGCGTTGCGCAGCACCTTCGACACCGCGGAGGTGGACACACCCGCGCTGCGCGCGACATCGGTGATCGTGACCCGCTTCGAACCGCCTGCTGGTTGCACTGGGGCCCCATCTTTGTTGTCATGCACCGCTCGCTCTGCACCATGTGGCGTTTCCGGAACGTTACTCGCGGATGACTTGACGACTCCGGGTGGTTCGCCTCAATCTTTGGGCATTCCGTTTGTGGCACGTTACACGAAAGGCCCTGCGCAGCTTGCCGGGCCGACAACCGCATCGCTGCGAGCCACCCGGGACTCTGTAAGCGGCCGCAACGGAAGACGAACAGACCCCAGGTCGCGCCTCTCCCGCCGCATCCCATCCGGACTGAAACGATTCACCGTCGATCGTCGTCGCTCGAACGAAGGAACAACCATGAGGTCAAGCACTCTCGCCAAGAGAAGGGCCGTGGTGGCCGCGGCCGCCGTGCTGCCGCTCGTGCTCAGCGCCTGCAGCGCCGGTTCTCTCGGCTCGGCCAGTGAGGACGGGGGCGCGACGTCGATCAAGCTGCTCGTCGACAACGCGCCCGACAACCTCCAGTCCGCCCAGGAGCTGGCCAAGGCCTTCGAGGCGAAGAACCCGAAGATCAAGGTGAGCGTGGAGACCCGTCCCGGCGGGACGGAGGGTGACAACCTCATCAAGACGCGGCTGCAGACGGACAGCATGGACGACCTCTTCGTCTACAACGTGGGGTCCCTGTTCCAGCAGATCGACCCGACGAAGACGCTCACGCCGATCACCCAGGACCCGTACGTCAAAAATCTCGACGAGTCCTTCCTCCCGCAGGTCACGGTCGGCGGCCAGACCTACGGCGTCCCGTTGGGCTCGGCTCTCGGCGGCGGCGTCCTCTACAACAAGAAGGTCTACGACCAGCTCGGCCTGACGGTGCCGAAGACGTGGGCGGACTTCATCGCCAACAGCAAGAAGATCAAGGCTGCCGGCATCGCCCCGGTCATCCAGACCTACCAGGACACCTGGACCTCCCAGCTGCTGGTCCTGGGCGACTTCCACAACGTGGCGGCGGCCCAGCCGGACTTCGTCAAGGACTACACCGCCAACAAGGCGAAGTTCGCCACCGATCCGAACGCGGTCAAGGGCTTCCAGCACCTCCAGGAGATCCACGACCTGAAGCTGCAGAACTCCGACTACGCGTCGGCCACCCTCGTCAAGGGCCTGCAGATGCTGGCCACCGGCAAGGGCGCCCAGTACCCGATGCTCTCCACCGTCATCAGCGGGATCAGGACGAGCAACCCGGACCAGCTCAACGACATCGGCTTCTTCGCACTGCCGGGTGACGACGCCTCCACCAACGGCATGACGGCGTGGTTCCCGAACGCCCTCTACGTCCCGAGGACGACCACGGGAGACAAGCTCGCCGCGGTGAAGAAGCTCCTCGCGTTCGCCGCGAGCCCGGCCGGCTGCACGGCCCAGGCCAAGGCGTCGACGCCGACCGGGCCGTACCTGGTCAAGGGCTGCACCCTGCCGACGGACGTGCCGACCATCACCAAGGACATCGCCGCCTACTTCGCGGCCGGTGCCCAGAGCCCCGCGCTGGAGTTCCTGTCCCCGGTGAAGGGGCCGAGCCTCGACCAGATCAGCGTCCAGGTCGGATCCGGCATCACCGACGCGAAGACGGGCGCGACCCAGTACGACAACGACACGAAGAAGCAGGCCCAGCAGCTCGGTCTGCCGGGCTGGTAGGAACGCACGTCAGTGCTTCCCCGCCGCCTTCTTCACAGGGGCGGGGAGGCGCCCGAGAGAGGTCGAACGATGACCACAGTTGGACCCACCGGGCCACCGGCGGCCGAGCAGCCGGAAGCGGCCAGCAGGGCGCGCCGGTCCCCGGGAACGCGCAGTTCCTATCCCACCTGGTTCTATCTGCCGGCGGCAGCCGTCTACGGGGCGTTGTTCCTGGTCCCCACCCTCGCGTCGTTCTACTTCAGTCTGACCAGGTGGACGATCTTCAAGTCGACCTTCATCGGCCTGGACAACTACACCGCGTTCTTCCAGGAACCGGCCCTCGTCAAGGGCTTCGCCAACACCTTCCTCTACGCGGTCGTCACCTCGGGACTCAAGGTCGTCATCGGCCTCTTCCTCGGCATCCTGCTGACCAGCCAGATCCGCGCCCGGGGCTATCTGCGCTCGGTGGTGTTCTTCCCCGTGCTGGTCAGCACCGTGGGCGTCGGCATCACCTTCACCGCCTTCATGGACCCCTCCACCGGCGCGATCAACAGGGCCCTCTCCGCGATCGGCATCGACGGCCCCGGCTGGCTGACGGATCCCTCGCTCGCACTGTTCTCCGTGGCACTCGTCGACGTGTGGAAGGGCGTCGGCCTGGCGACCGTCATCTACATCGCCGGCATCGTGTCCATCCCGGACGAGTACCACGAGGCGGCGAAGCTGGACGGCGCGGGCGCGTGGCAGCTGCTGCGCAACGTCGTCCTGCCGCTGAGCTGGCCGGCCACGTCGACGGTCGTCCTTCTGTCGCTCATCGGCGGCCTGCGCTCCTTCGACCTCATCTGGGCGATGACGCGCGGCGGACCGGGCTTCAGCTCCGACGTGGTCGCCTCCGTCATCTACAAGCAGTACCAGGCGGGCTTCTACGGCCTGTCGACCGCCGGGAACGTCATCCTCTTCCTGGTCGTGACGGCGATCATCGTCCCGCTGTCCCGCTTCCTGGCCCGCAAGGAGGTCCAGCGATGAGGAAGTCCACCCGTACCTGGCTGGGCGCCCTGTCGGTCGCCGTCAGCATCGTCGTCTTCGTCGTCCCGTTCGCGTTCATCGTGCTGACGGCGGTCAAGGACCCGCAGCAGGCCTCCCAGTTGGACTTCTCCTGGCCACGCAACTTCCAGTTGGTCGACAACTTCGTGCAGGTGCTGGAGGCGCGGGACTACATTCTCGTCATCGCGTTCGTCAACAGCATGATCCTGACCGTCGCCAGTGTGACGGCGATGGTCGTCCTCGGCGCGATGGTCGCCTTCGTGCTGCAGCGCAGGGTCACCCGGTGGACGGGCCTGATCAACTTCCTGGTCCTGTCCGGGCTGATCATCCCTCCGGCGGTCGTGCCGACGATCTGGGTCCTGCAGAAGGCGGGGTTGTTCGGCACGCTCCCCGGACTGATCCTCGTGGAGATCGCCTTCGGACTGTCCTTCTCCATCCTGCTGTTCCGCGCGTTCATCGCCACCATCCCGCGCGAACTCGACGAGGCCGCGATCATCGACGGCGCCTCCCCGCTGCGGCTGTTCTTCCGGGTCATCCTCCCGATGCTCCGCTCGGTCGTCGTGACGGTGATCGTCGTGCAGTCGGTGGCCGTGTTCAACGACTTCACCAACCCGCTGTACTTCCTGCCGGGCGAGCAGAACGCCACCGTCCAGCTGACGCTGTTCAACTTCCAGAGCCAGTACAGCACCAGCTACAACCTGCTCTTCATGGACATCCTGCTGATCACCGTGCCGCCGCTGATCATGTTCCTGTTCTTCAACCGGCAGATCGTGGCGGGCATGACCGCGGGGGCGGTCAAGGGCTGAGAGTCCCGTACCTCCCGTACCTCGCACCAGGACCTCACCGATACAAAGGAGTTTCGTGTGACCAGCCCGCATGCCGGCCACCCTGCCGACCCCCGTGCCGAAGGCATCTTTCTCCGGATATCCGGACGGCGACGGCACCGCCGCGTCCTCGCCGCTCTGCTGGCCGCCACCCTGGCCGTTCTCGGCCTGGTCGCGAGCGGCCCGGCACAGGCGCTCAGCGGCGACACCCGTATGCACGACCCGTCCCTCATCAAGGTCGGCAGCTGCTATTACGGCTTCTCCACCGGGTTCGAGAACGACTCGCTCAACCCCAGCGGATCCATCACGATCCGCAAGACCTGCGCCAGTACCGCGGCATCAGGCTGGGCCAAGGTGGGCAACGTCTGGAGCTCGACGCCGTCCTGGATCACCGCCAAGCTCGGTGCGACCCCGCCGAACATCTGGGCCCCCGACATCAAGTACTTCAACGGCAAGTACCACCTGTACTACGCCGGTTCGCGCTGGGGCACCGCGTACGCGGTGATGGGCCTCGCCACCGCCACGAACATCGAGGGCCCCTGGACCGACCAGGGCCTGGTCACGGACGTCAACTACCCCATCGACCCCAACGTCGACTGGGGACCCGACGGCCGGCTGTACGTCTCCTGGGGCTCCTGGACCGGATCCGGAACCTACCTGCACGTCCTGGACGAGTCCACCGGCAAGCTGTCCACCACCGACAACAACCTCTGGCACATCGCCGTCGGCATCGAGAACCCCACGATCATCCTCAACGGCGGCTACTACTACCTGTTCGGCTCGAAGGGCCTGTGCTGCAGCGGAACCGACAGCAACTACTACACGGTGGTGGGGCGGTCCACCAGCATCACCGGCCCCTACCTCGACCAGAGCGGCACCGACATGCTCTCGAACGGCGGCACCACCGTCCTCACCGGCGCCCGCCCCAGGATCGCCGCCGGCGGTGCCGACGCCTACGACGACGGCACCTCCTCCTACCTCGCCTACCACTACTACGACGCCGACAACGCCGGGCGGGAGACGCTCGACGTCCGCAGGGTCACCTTCGCGAACGGCTGGCCCGTCCTCGCGGCTCCGCTGGGCACCGCGAACAACCACCTGCTGAACCGGAACACCGACAAATGCGCCGACGTCTGGTCCGCGAGTACGGCTGACGGGGCATCGGTGAACTCCGGGAACTGCAACTCCGGGTCCAACCAGCAGTGGGTGCCCACCGCCGTCGGCTCCGACTACAGGCTGGTCAACGTCAACAGCGGCAAGTGCCTCGAAATCCCCGGTGGCTCCACTGCCGAGGGTGCGACGGCCGATCAGTGGACCTGCGACGGCGGCACGCATCAGCTCTGGCGCAGGACGTCGGTGATCGGAGGCTATGTCACCTTCACCAACGTCAACAGCGGCAAGTGCCTCCAGGTCGCCGGAGGGTCGACCGCCAACGGAGCCGCCCTGAACCAGTCGACCTGCAACACCGGCACGAACCAGCAGTGGATGGTCGTCTGAGACGCGCAGGACGCCCCCGACCGGCAATGACTCCGGGCAGGCCGAAGCGCACTTCGCCCTGCCCGGCGCCGACCCTCCGTGATGACGACGGCACCAACCGGACGGGGATCGAGCCAGGGACCGGTTCATATCAAGGCAGCCGCCTCGGTGCAGCGGCCGGCGCCGTGCTCGCATCCCGCTGTCAGGGCTGACGGTGGATCACTTCGACCGTCGGCGGTGATCATCAGTGGGCGCGCAGGACGTCCAGGGCTGTCAGGGCGACATGCAGGGCGGTGCGCTGCTCGCCGTCTTCGAGGTCGCAATCGAGCAGGCGTTCGATGGTGCGCAGGCGTTGGTAGAAGGTCTCACGAGACAGGCCACCGCGGCGTGCCGCGCCGGTCTTGTTGCCGGCGGCGTCCAGGTAGAGACGGAGAGCCGGCAGCAGATCGGTGCCGTGCCGGCTGTCGTGATCGAGGAGGCGGCCGAGTCGGCGTTCGGCATACTCCTGGACCCGGGTGTCCTCGCGCAGTGCGTACAGCAGGCGGCGCAGGTCGACGTCGGACAGTTCGTGGTACGAGCGGCCAGGGGGAAGGGGCTGGCCGGGCGGGGTGGCCTCGGCGACGCGGGTCGCCTCGTGGAACGAACGAGGGGCGTCGGCGAGGTCGTCCACTTCGGTGCCGACGCTGACGGTGGTCTGCGGGGCGAGGCCCAGTGCGGTCCGGCTGAGCCGTTCGACCTCGGGGCGCCAGGGCTGGGAGGGGCCCAGGGCAAGCAGTGCTCCCACACGGCCGGGGGCCAGTTCGCCGACGAGTGCCGGCATTCCTGTCGTCTGCAGTTCCTGGGCCAGTCGGGTTTCCGGCTGCGCCGAGATTGCTTCCGCCGGGAGGTCCACCACGACCGCGAGGAAGCGACTGTTCTCGGTGGGCAGGCCCAGTGCGGCCAGCCGGGCGAGGGCGTCCTGGGGGGATCGGTGACGCTGCTCGACGAGGTCGCGCAGGGCGTCACGGTGTGCGGTGCGCTCCCACGAGGTGGTGTGGATGAGGCGGGCGACGGTCAGGGCCATCGCCGTTCTCTCCAGGACGGTGAGGTGCTCCGGGCCGAACGCCGGCCCGGCGCCCGGGGCGGGCAGCATGGCCACGCGACCCCAGCGCTCGCCCTGGTATTCGACGGGCGAGGCGAGCCAACCCTCCGGGCCGCGCGGGTCCGTGAGGTCACCGGGCGGGGTTGCCCGAGAACGCTGCTCCCAGTCGGTGAGCGCCTCCTCCAGTGTGGTGCCGGAGGGCTCACAGATCAGTGCCTGGTGAACCAGGTTCTCCAGAACGACCGTACGACCGCTCATCTCGGCCGCCGCGCGCACCACGTCCTGCGGCCCGGCACCGCGCAGCGTCAGGGCGGTGAACGCCTCGTGGATCCGTTGGGTACGGCGCATCGCCTCGGCCTGGTTGCCGAGGATCAGGGCGTGGACGACCTGGGTGACCTCCAGGAAGTTGACGTCCTTGGCGAGGGTGATCAGCGGGAGGCCACGGACCCGGCAGGCGTGGACGAGGGCGTCGGGAGGGCGGTGGTAGCGGCGTACGAGTTCGATGACCAGGGCCGCCGCTCCGATGCCGGCGAGTTCGTCGACGTACCGGCGCACGCCCGCCGCGTCGTCGGGCAGGGGCATGCCCGTGGTCAGTACCAGTTCGCCGCCCTTCAGGAAGGAGGCGGGGTCCGTCAGCTCGGTGATGTGGACCCAGCGGACCGGGCGGTCGAGATGGGTGACCCCGGTGACGACCTGGGGCTGTCCGGCGGCCAGGACGGGCACGGCCAGGACGTCGGCGACGGTGAGGGGGCGGCCGGGCGCGGTGCCGTCCTGGCCGCCTGGTCTCTCGCCCTCGGTCTCCGGCGGCCGGGCCGTGGGGTGGTTCTCGGTCACGGTGCCTCCCTGGTGCCCCGGCCGGCGCGAAGCCCGGAGCCGGGGGAGTTGCCCGGTCACTGTGACAAGCGGCGCTGACCTGCGCAAGTGCCGTTCGGCGCCTGACATCCGGTGCTTCTTCGTTTTCGCGGTTGACACAACGTCCGAACACCGCCTCCGGGCTGGACACATCACGCGTTGTCGCGCTCCCGGACGGCCGGGATGCTCGGGATGCCGGAACAGACAGGCAGACCACCACACACGGCCGGGAGACGAACATGACCGCACTGTCGCCGCACCTTCGCCAGGCCACGCCCGTCGTGGCGGTCCGGGGCGAAGGCGTCCACCTCTACGGCGAGGACGGCCGCCGCTACCTCGACTTCACCGCCGGCATCGGCGTCACCAGCACCGGGCACTGCCACCCGAGGGTCGTGGCGGCGGCGCAGGAGCAGGTGGGCACGCTGGTGCACGGCCAGTACACGACCGTCATGCACCAGCCGCTGCGGCGCCTCGTCGAGAAGCTGGGCGAGGTGCTGCCGGCCGGGCTGGACAGCCTGTTCTTCACCAACTCCGGCAGTGAGGCCGTCGAGTCCGCGCTGCGCCTGGCCCGCCAGGCCACCGGCCGCCCCAACGTCGTCGTCTGCCACGGCGGCTTCCACGGCCGTACGGTGGCCGCCGCCTCGATGACCACCTCCGGTACCCGCTTCCGGTCCGGCTTCTCCCCGCTGATGAGCGGTGTGGTCGTCACCCCGTTCCCGACTGCCTATCGCTACGGCTGGGACGAGGAGACCGCGACCCGCTTCGCCCTGCGGGAGCTGGACTACACCCTCCAGACGATCTCCTCGCCCGCAGACACGGCCGCGATCATCGTCGAGCCGGTGCTCGGTGAGGGCGGCTACGTGCCCGCCACCCGCGCGTTCATGGAAGGTCTGCGGGAGCGTGCGGACCGCCACGGCTTCCTCCTCATCCTCGACGAGGTGCAGACCGGCGTCGGCCGCACCGGCCGCTTCTGGGGCCACGACCACTTCGGCGTCACCCCGGACATCCTCGTCACCGCCAAGGGCCTGGCCAGCGGCTTCCCGCTGTCCGGCATCGCCGCCTCCGAGGAGCTGATGGCCAAGGCGTGGCCGGGATCGCAGGGCGGCACGTACGGCGCCAACGCCGTGGCCTGCGCGGCGGCCGTCGCCACCCTCGACGTCGTACGCGACGAGAAGCTCGTCGAGAACGCCGACGCGATGGGCAAGCGGCTGCGGCACGGCCTGGAGGCGGTGGCCGACCGCACGCCGGGCATCGGCGACGTACGCGGCCTGGGTCTGATGCTGGCCACCGAGTTCGTCACCGAGGACGGCAGCCCCGACCCCGAGACCGCCGCCCGCGTGCAGCGCGCCGCGATCGACGAGGGCCTGCTCCTGCTGCAGTGCGGCGCGTGGAACCAGGTCGTACGCATGATCCCGGCGCTCGTCATCGACGAGACCGCGGTGGACGAGGGCCTCCAGGCGTGGGCGACCGCGGTGGAAGCCGGTACCTCAGGAGCATCGCCGCGATGAGCGACAGCGTGGCGCGGCTGACCGCCCGCCTCACCGAGACGGCTCCCGGTCTGCGGGTGGAATCCGGCCCGGGCGCCCTCGGCCCGTACGCCTACGACGCCTCCAACTACCGTGTCCCCCCGCAGGCTGTGGCCTTCCCCCGCAGCGCCGACGACGTGGTCGCGGTGCTGCGGGCCTGTAAGGAGACGGGCGTCCCCGTCACCGCGCGCGGCGGCGGGACCAGCATGGCGGGCAACGCGGTCGGACCGGGCGTTGTCCTGGACTTCTCCCGGTACATGAACCGGATCCTGGACATCGACCCGGCCGGCGGGACCGCGCGTGTCGAGGCCGGAGTCGTCCTCGACACGCTGCAGAGCGCGACCGCCCTGCACGGGCTCTCCTTCGGCCCCGACCCGTCCTCGCACAGCCGCTGCACGCTCGGCGGCATGATCGGCAACGACGCGTGCGGCAACCGGTCCGTGCGGCACGGGCGTACCAGCTCGCACATCGAGGCGCTGGAGATCGTGACGGCCGACGGCGTGCGCGCCGTCGTCGACCGCACCGGACTGCACGCGGTGGACCCGCAGGACGCCGGACCCGTCGACCGTCTCGAGGCGGACGTACGCCGTCTGATCGCGGACAACCTGGCGCCGATCCGTACCGAGCTGGGCCGCATTCCCCGTCAGGTCTCCGGCTATCAGCTGCACCACCTGCTGCCCGAGCACGGCTTCGACATGGCCCGCGCCCTGGTCGGCACCGAGGGCTCCTGTGCGGTCGTCACCGCCGCGACGGTCCGCCTGGTGGCGACCGCACAGGCTTCCACGCTTCTCACTCTCGGCTACGACGATGTCGTCGACGCGGCCGAGGACGTGGCGGAGATCCTGCGCTGGAACCCCACCGCCGTGGAGGGCATGGACGAGGCGATCGTCGCCACCATGCGCGCCCGCCGCGGCCCGGACTCCGTGACCGGACTGCCCGAAGGGCGGGCCTGGCTGTATGTCGAACTCGACGGCGATGACGAGGCCACGGTCAACACCCGCGCGGCCCAGCTCCTCGACGTGCTCAAGGCACAGGGCCGGATGACCGGCGGGCGGGTCGTGGAGAGCGCGGCCGAACGGCGCTCCTTGTGGCGAGTCCGCGAAGACGGGGCAGGCCTGGCCGCCCGCCTCGTCGACGGCGGGGAGTCCTGGCCCGGCTGGGAGGACTCGGCGGTCGCGCCCGAGAACCTCGCCGGCTATTTGCGGGACTTCCGCAAGCTGCTTGCTTCCCATGTACTCACCGGCGTGATGTACGGGCACTTCGGCGCGGGGTGCGTCCATGTGCGCATCGACTTCGACCTCGCGACGGACGTGGGCCGCACTGCCGCCCGCCGCTTCCTGCACGAGGCGGCCGCCCTGGTCGTCGCGCACGGCGGGACCCTGTCCGGCGAGCACGGCGACGGGCGGGCGCGCGGTGAGCTGCTGGAGGTCATGTACAGCCACCGCATGATCCGGGCCTTCACCGCCTTCAAGGATGTATTCGACCCCGAGGGGCTGCTCAACCCGGGCGTGATCGTGGCCCCGGCCCCGCTCGACGCCGATCTCGCGCTGCACCAGATCCAGCCCCTGGCGACGGAGTTCTCCTTCCCGCATGACGAGGACGGCTTCGCGGGCGCGGTACGCCGCTGCGTCGGCGTGGGCCGCTGCCGCAGCGACGCAGGCGGTGTGATGTGCCCGAGCTACCGGGCCACCGGGGAGGAGACCGACTCCACCCGGGGCCGGGCCCGGCTGCTCCAGGAGATGGTGCGGGGCGACCTCGTCCAGGACGGCTGGCGCTCGACGGAGGTACGGGACGCCCTCGATCTGTGTCTGTCCTGCAAGGCGTGCTCCAGTGACTGCCCGGTCGGCGTCGACATGGCCACGTACAAGGCGGAGTTCCTGCACGAGCACTACAAGGGCAGGATCCGGCCCCGCTCCCACTACTCGCTGGGCTGGCTGCCGCTGACCTCGGCCCTGGCCGGATTCGCCGCCCGCCCCCTCAACGCGCTGCTGCGCGGACCGGTCGGCAAGCTGCTCGCCCGGCTGGGAGGGGTGACCACGAAGCGCCGGATCCCGGCCTTCGCCTCCCGGCGCGCACTGCGCGGGGTCCTGCGCGGTGCGAAGACCGGCGAATCAGCGAGGGCTGTGCTCTTCATCGACAGCTTCACGCGTGCGTTTCGTCCGGAGGTGGCGGGCGCCGCGAGCCGCGTGCTCGCCGACGCGGGAATCCCCTGCACGGCGGAGGACGGTCTGTGCTGCGGTCTGACCTGGGTCAGTACCGGCCAGCTGTCCGTCGCCCGCCGCATCATGGCCCGTACGGTCGCCCACCTCGACAACGGTGACGAGCGGCCCATCATCGTGGCCGAACCCAGCTGCGCCGCCGCCCTCAAACGCGACGTGCCCGAGCTCCTCGGCACGGACGCCGCCCGTCGGGTCGCGGAGCGAGTCCACACCTTCACCGGCGCCCTGACCGATCTGGCCGCCCCCGACTGGACACCCCCCGAGCTGCCGGCCGACGTCGTCCTGCAGACCCACTGCCACGAGTACGCCACCTTCAAGGGCAGCCGCCCCACCGACCTGCTGCGCCAATTGGGTGTGGGCAAGGTCGACGAGGCCGAGGGCTGCTGTGGACTCGCCGGGAACTTCGGCTTCGAGGCGCAGCACTACGACACCTCGATGGCCGTCGCCGACCTGGCTCTGAAGCCACGCCTCGACGGCATCGACCAGGACACGCCGACCGTCGTCGTCGCGGACGGCTTCAGCTGCGCCACCCAGATCGACCACCTCGCCGGTGACCGGGGCATCCGCGCCCTGCACCTCGCGGAACTCCTCGACCCTGCCGCCGATCAAGCCGTTCAACCAGGAGAGACGTCATGACCGACACACCCATGCAGTTGTTCATCGGCGGGACCTGGGCGGACGCCGCGGACGGCGCCACCATGCCTGTGGACGACCCCGCGACCGGTGAGATCATCGCCCACGTCGCCGACGCCGGCGCCAAGGACGCCCAGCGCGCCGAGGAGGCGGCCGTCCGGGCGCAGGAGGAGTGGGCCCGTACGGCGCCCCGGGTCCGCAGCGAGATCCTGCGCCGGGCGTACGAGATCATCGTCGAGCGCACCGACGAGCTGGCCCACCTGATGACGGCCGAGATGGGCAAGCCCCTGGCAGAGGCCAGGGGAGAGGTGGCGTACGCGGCCGAGTTCTTCCGCTGGTTCTCCGAGGAGGCCGTGCGTATCGAGGGCGGCAACGGCGTCCTGCCCGACGGCCGCAACCGCATGCTGCTCTCGCGCCGTCCGGTCGGCCCCTGTCTGCTGATCACTCCGTGGAACTTCCCTCTCGCCATGGGCACCCGCAAGATCGGCCCGGCGATCGCCGCCGGCTGCACGATGATCCTCAAGCCGGCCCCGCAGACCCCTCTGTCCAGCCTGGCTCTCGCCGCGATCCTCAAGGAGGCCGGGCTGCCGGACGGCGTACTCAACGTCGTCACCACCTCCCGTGCGGGGGAGGTGTGCGAACCGCTCCTGCGCGGCGGGCGGATTCGCAAGCTCTCCTTCACCGGCTCCACCGACGTCGGACGCCTGCTCCTCGCCCAGAGCGCGGACGCGGTCGTACGGACGTCGATGGAGCTGGGCGGGAACGCGCCGTTCATCGTGTTCGAGGACGCCGACCTGGACAAGGCGGTCGACGGCGCGATGGTCGCCAAGATGCGCAACATGGGCGAGGCCTGCACCGCCGCCAACCGATTCTTCGTCCACACCACCGTGGTGGAGGAGTTCGGGCGGCGCCTGGCCGAGCGTATGGGTGCGCTGGTCGTGGGCCCCGGCACCCGGGACGGCGTCGACGTCGGCCCGCTGATCGACAGGGTCGGACGGGCCAAGGTCGAGGAACTGGTGGCCGACGCCGTGGAGCGCGGCGCCCGGGTGCTCGTCGGCGGCCGTACGCCCGAGGGGCCGGGCTGCTTCTACCCGCCGACCGTGCTCGCGGACGTCGCCCCCGGCAGCCGTCTGATGGACACGGAGATCTTCGGCCCGGTCGCGGCGATCCTCACCTTCGACGACGAGGACGAGGTGATCCGCCGGGCCAACGACACCCCCTGGGGCCTCGTCGGCTACGTCTTCACCGAGGGACTGGACCGCGCCCTGCGGGTCAGCGAGCGTCTGGAGGTCGGCATGGTCGGTGTCAACACCGGCCTCGTCTCCAACCCGGCCGCCCCCTTCGGGGGCGTCAAGCAGTCCGGGCTGGGCCGCGAGGGCGGCCGGGTCGGTCTCGACGAGTTCCTGGAGTACCAGTACCTCGCGGTGCCTGTGCGATGACGGCGGTCCTGCCCTGACCTACGCCGCATCGCGCACCGCGGGCCACCCCCGTGCTCGGCCGCCGAGACCTGTGGCCGGGCACGGGGTCAGGTCGGTCGCGCCGCGGGCCGGCCCGAAGCCGTAGGGAACGGTGCGGACGGCAGTGATCGGCGTGAACGCCATGGCCTCCGAGCAGGACACGACGGCGCTTCTCCTCGCAGCGGGCTGTCGACGTGTCTTCAGCCTGGTCGAGCTGGAGCTGGGCGTTCTGCGGCAGTTGCCCGAGCCGGCCGGCGAACCGCCGGCCGGGCTACGGACGGGCCCGGCGTACTCAGCGCAGGTGGCGGGCGGTGATCTCCGCCGCCGTCTCGGTCACGAGCCGCCCCAGCTCGGCGAGCCGTCCCGGCTCGAAGCGGGAATCCGGCAGGGAGACGGCGACCGCGGCCAGCGGGACGCCGTCACCGTCCAGGACGGGGGCGGCGATGGCGCAGATTCCCTGGAGGTACTGGTTGTGGTTGACGGCGTAGCCACGCTCTCTGACCCGCCGGAGCTCCGTGCGCAGCTCCTCGGGGTCGGTGATGGTCTCCTCGCCGTACCCCTCGAACGTGCCCGTCGCGAACTCGTCGACCTCGGGACGCGGGAGATGGGCGAGGATCGCGTGCCCGGTGGCGGTGGCGTGCAGTGGTGAGGTGTCGCCGATGGTGTGGAAGGTCCGTACGGGGTGGTCGCAGTCGACGCGGTCGACGACGACCATGCTGTGCAGTGCGTCGGGCACTGACAGGTGGATGGTCTCGTTGACCGTGTCGCGGAGGCGGATCATGGGTTCGCGGGCGGCGGCGAACAGGCTGGAGCCCTGGAGTGCGGCGGGTCGTACGGCCAGTACTCGGGCGCCGATCTCCCAGCGCGTGGTGTCCCTGCGGTTGGCCCGGAGCCAGCCCGCCTCGTTGAGGGTGACCAGGGTGCGCTGCACGGTCGACTTCGGCAGGCCGAAGAGCTTCGTCAACTCGCCCACGGTGACCGGCTGATGCCGGGCGACCGCCTCCAGGATGCGCAGTGACCTGATGACGCTCTTCATTTCCATCCGGGACCCCCATCAGTCGCGTGGCTTCGTCGCTCACCTTTGACTCCCTCCCCGGAGCCGCAGGCATGATTCATGCCGCATTCTAGCATGACGTTCCACAATGCGGCATGAAGGGGATGTGGGGCCCATGGCCTTCCCGGCGATGAGCGGCGCGAGCGCCTCTGCCCCCGTCGCGCCGCGCGGCGGCCGCACTGGGCCCGACACCCCCCGTCGGGCCCAGTGCGACGGCTGCCCTGACATGCGGAGAGGGCCGACTTGCATGCATCGACGCGTGCAAGCCGGCCCTCTCCGGTCGGGGCCTTCTTGGGTCACCACCTTCCGTCAGCCGCCCAGTAGGCGTCCACTGATCTCCTCTGCCGCGCCGGCCACGAGGCCACCCCACTCGGACTCCCGTTTCACGTCGTACCGGGAGTCGGGCATCGAGATGGCCACGGCGGCCAGCGGTGTCCCGTTCTCGTCGAGCACGGGTGCGGCGAGGGCGCAGACGTCCGGCCGGTACTGGTTCCGGTTGACCGCGTAGCCGCCGGTGCGGATCCGGTCCAGTTCGGCGCGCAGTTCGTCGGGGTCGGCGGGGGTCGTGTCGCTGAAGCGCTCCAGGCCCTGGGCGATGAGTTCCTCGACGTCCTGCTTCGGAAGCTGGGCGAGGATCGCCCGCCCTGCGGCGGTGGCGTGCAGTGGTGAGGTGTCGCCGATGGTGTGGAAGGTCCGTACGGGGTGGTCGCAGTCGACGCGGTCGACGACGACGACGCACTGCAGTGCGTCGGGTACCGACAGGTGGATGGTCTCGTTGACCGTGTCGCGGAGGCGGATCATGGGTTCGCGGGCGGCGGCGAACAGGCTGGAGCCCTGCAGGGCGGCGGGTCGTACGGCCAGTACCCGGGCGCCGATCTCCCAGCGTGTCGTGTCCTTGCGGTTCGCGCGCAGCCAGCCCGCCTCGGCCAGGGTGACCAGGGTGCGCTGCACGGTCGATTTCGGCAGGCCGAAGAGCTTCGTCAACTCCCCGACGGTGACCGGCTGATGCTGGGCGACCGCTTCCAGGACCCGCAGCGATCTGGTGACGCTCTTCATTTCCATCCGGTTTCCCCCCGTTAATCCGTGAAATTTCTGCTGGACACCTCTTGACTCCCCTCCGAGCCGCTGTCATTCTCGTGCCAGATTCTAGCACGGCGTTCCACAATGTGGCACGGCTCGACGGAGGAGATTCCGAAGAAATGGGCCGGCGCCGCGAGACGCGGCGGCTGTGAGCCGAGGACCCGAGGAAAGGGCCTGGCCCCCGCCCAAACCACCTTGAATCAACCAGCCTCACGTCGGGCGCTCAGCATGCGCTTCGGCGATACGAAAGGAAAGCCCTGTGTCAGCTGCCAGGAAGCGCGTCGCCGTCGTCGGCGTCGGAACGATGGGCAGCCAGGCCGCCTGGCGGCTGGCGGCCCGCGGCGCCGAGGTCGTCGGCTACGACCGGTTCGCCCCCGGCCACGACCGCGGTGCCGCCGGCGGTGAGACCCGGATCTTCCGCAGCGCGCACTTCGAGGACTCCCGCTACGTTCCGCTGCTCCAGCACGCCGACGCCCTGTGGGAGGGGCTTCAGCAGGAGACCGGCCGTGAGCTGCGTCGGCTGACCGGGTGTCTGCTGATGGGGCCGACCGATCACCAGCAGATGGCCACCGTCCTGCAGTCCATCGCGGAGCACGGTCTCGATCACGAGGTGCTGGATGCCGAGCTTCTGGCGAAACGTTTCCCCCAGTACCGCATCGAGGACGGCGACGCGGCCGTACTCGACCGCCGCGCCGGGTTCATCCGCCCGGAGCTGACCATCCAGAGCGCCGCCCGCCGCGCCGAGCAGCTGGGCGCGGTGATCCACCGCTACAGCACGGTCCGCGAGATCGTCCCCGTCGCGGGCGGCGTCGAGATCCGCACCGACGCCGGCAGCGAGCGCTTCGACACCGCCGTCGTCACCCCCGGCCCCTGGGTCAACGACCTGCTGCCCGACCTGCCGTGGGAGGTGGACGTCCGACGCCTCGTCAGCGCCTGGTACGTGCCCACCGCCCCCGAGGCCTGGTTCGGCGAGGAGCGCCCGGCGTTCATCCGTACGGCACCCACCCACTGCTACGGCCTGCCCTCCCCGGACGGCATCTCCGTCAAGCTCGGCCTCTCCCGCGCCCTGCACCGGCCCGCGGGCGACCCGAACCAGCTGGACAGGACGGTGCAGCCGGAAGAGCTGGAGATCTTCTCCGAGCTGATCGGGCGTCACATGCCGGACCTGCACCCGGACCCCACCCGGCTCTCCGTCTACATGGAGGGCTACACCGAGAGCAGCCGCCCCCTGGTCGGCCCTCTGCCCGGCGCCGAGAACGTGATCCTGCTCGCCGGTTTCTCCGGCCACGGCTTCAAGCTCTCGCCCGCCTTCGGCGACATCGCCGCCGACCTGGCGCTGGACGGCACCTCGCCCCAGCCCATCGACTTCCTCTCCACCGTCGGCCGTACGGAGGCATGACCATGAACGACGCCACCCTCACCGTCGGCGCCCTGCACGCCGAGCCCGGCACCAAGGCCCGCGGCACTCTCCAGGCCGAACTCGGCACCCTCACCACGGACATCCCGCTGACCCTGGTCAACGGCTCCCGCCCCGGCCCCCGGGTCGTCATCACCGCAGGCGTGCACGGCGGCGAGTTCACGCCCATCGACGCCGCCGTACGACTGGCTGACACGCTGGACCCCCGCGAGGTGCACGGGCAGGTCATCATCTGCCCCGTCGCCAACCCCAACGCCGTGTACGAGGGCCGGCTCAACGTCTCCCCGGTCGACGGCGTGAACATCAACCGCGTCTTCCCCGGCGACCCGGCCGGCGGCCCCACCGAGCGGCTGGCCGCCTGGCTCTTCGCCCACCTCGTCGACGGCGCCGACGTCTACATCGACCTGCACTGCGGCGGCATCGACCAGGTCCTGCGGGACTTCGTCGGCTACCGCCTCACCGGTGACCCGGACCTCGACAAGGCCACGGCCGAACTGGCGGGCTCCTTCGGCATCGAGGACGTCATCCTCGGACTGAAGGCCGACGGCGGCAACAGCCACGCGGCCGCCGCCCGCCGGGGCATCTCGGCGGTACTCGTCGAGGTGGGCGAACTCGGGCAGCGGGACGAGCCCACGGCCCTCCGTCGCGTCGACGGCCTCCTCACGGCACTGCGCCACCTGGGCGTCCTCGACCAGTACGGCTCTGCCCCGGCCCCGATCCGTGAATGGGTCTGGTCCGCCGGCGTCACCGCCGAGGCCACCGGACTGTGGTACCCGGAGTTCTCCTTCGACGGCGACGTCATCGGCGAAGTGGCAGAAGGCGATGTCCTCGGCCGCATCGTCGACCCGGCCGACGGCCGGGAGCAGACCGTCCACGCCCCCGCCGGCGGGCGGATCTTCTACGGCATGCACGGCCTCACCGTCGCCCACGGCGATGAACTCGCCGCCATAGCCGTCCCCTGGGACCCCGACCAGGCCACGCGACCTGAAACCCTCCGGACCCCCGGCGTCGGCGTCGCACCCGACGAGGCGGATCCCCGCCCGTAGAACACCACCCCAGCCGCCCCCCTTCCCACGTCCAGCACCACCCAGGAGGCACACGATGACGAATCGATATGCGGCTCTGCCGCGTGGCGCCCGGATAGACCGCCGGCTCTTCCTGCGCGGAGTCGGCGGAGTCACGGCGGGCCTCGCCGCCGCGTCTGCCCTCAGTGCCTGCGGCACCGGCACCAGCCGGTCCGTCGCCGGCGGCGGTGGCAAGAGCTCCAAGACGCTCGTCGTCCGCAACAGCGGTGGCACCTACGGTGACGCCAACCAGGAGGCGGTCTACGACGCGTTCACCAAGGAGACCGGCATCCAGATCAAGGTGGTGAACATCGCGTACGCCCAGCTGCTCGCCCAGATCAAGCAGGGCCGCCCGCAGTTCGACCTGATCGACACCTCCATGGCCGACGTGGTGCGCTTCAAGGACGAGGACGCCACCGAGGAACTCGACTACGACCGCCTGAAGAACACCAAGAACACGGGCATCGCCGACTCCCTGATGATGACCCACGGCGTCGGCAAGAACTACTGGGCCAGCGTCATGGCCTACCGCACCGACGCCTTCGACGGCAGGAAGCCCGAGAGCTGGGCGGACTTCTGGGACACCAAGGCGTTCCCCGGCAGCCGCGCTCTCCAGGCCCGGGACGCCGACCTGCCCGAGCTGGAGTTCGCCCTCCTCGCCGACGGCGTGCCCCTGGACAAGCTGTACCCCCTCGACGTGGAGCGAGCCTTCAAGTCCCTCGACAACATCAAGGGGTCCGTCCGCAAGTACTGGGACACCGGTGCCCTCCCCGGCCTGCTGCTCGGCCGCGAGGAAGTCGTCGCCACCAGCGTCTGGCACGGCCGCCTCGACGCCCTGATCAAGGGCGGCTCACCGATGGCGTACCAGTGGAACGGCGCCCGCCGGCAGAGCAACGGCTTCTGCATCCCCAAGGGCGCGGCGAACCCCGACGCCGCCTACCAGCTCGTCGACTTCGCGCTGCGTCCCGACATCCAGGCCGCGTACGCCGAGGTCTACCCGATGGCCCCGGTGGTGCCCGCCGCCTACAAGGAGCTCTCCCCGGCCGCCGCCGACAACCTGGCCAGCTCGCCCGATCACCTGAAGTCCGGCTTCGACCTCGACGTCGAGTGGTGGATCAAGAACGAGGCCGCCGTGTCCAAGCGCTGGCAGGAGTGGGTCAATGCCTGAGCTGAACCTGAAGTCCCAGTCTCCGGCGTCCCCTTCGGTCTCTCCGTCGCCGGGGACCGGCACCGGAAAACCCCTCTCTGTCACGGGACTGCGCAAGACGTACAGCGGCGTGACCGCTGTCGACACGGTCTCCATGGAGATCGCGGGCGGCGAGTTCGTCACCTTCCTGGGGTCCTCCGGCTCCGGCAAGACCACCACCCTGATGATGATCGCCGGGTTCTGCGAGCCCGACTCAGGCAGCATCGTCGTCGGCGGCCGTGACGTGACCCGCCTCGCCCCGCAGAAACGCGGCCTCGGCTTCGTCTTCCAGCAGTACCTGCTCTTCCCGCACATGACGGTGTGGGAGAACGTCGCCTTCCCGCTCCAGCTGCGGGGCGTGCCCAAGGCGGAGCTGCGCCGCCGGGTCGGCGAGACCCTGGAGATCGCTGGACTCTCCGCCTTGGCCCGCCGCCGGCCGCGCGAGCTGTCCGGCGGCCAGCAGCAGCGCGTCGCGCTGTGCCGGGCGCTGGTCTACCGGCCGCCGGTGATCCTCATGGACGAGCCCCTCGGCGCTCTCGACAAGAAGCTGCGCGACCAGCTGCAGACCGAGATCAAGCGCATCCAGCAGGAACTCGACCTCACCGTCATCTACGTGACGCATGATCAGGAGGAGGCACTGGTCCTGTCCGACCGGATCGCGGTGATGCGCGATGGGCGGATCGACCAGTTCGACACCCCTCGTGAGCTCTTCGAGCGCCCGCGCACCCCGTTCGTCGCCGACTTTCTCGGGGCGGCCAACTTCCTCCCCGGCACGGTCCAGCAGCAGACCTCCGAGCAGACCCTCGTACGGCTCGACACGGGAGGGCTGCTCAAGGCCCGCCCGCAGTCGGGAGTGGAGGGAGCACAGGTACGGGCCGCGGTTCAGCCCGGCCGGCTCGGGCTGTGTACGCCGGGCGACGGGTTCTGTACCGGGACCGTCGAGACGGTCACCTACGTCGGCACGCTCGTCCGTGTCACCGTCCGCCCGGCGGGCGACGCCGACACCGGCCTCGTACGGCTGGAACTCCCGGCCGGCAAGGCCCCGGTCGTCGGCGAGCAGGTCAGCCTGACGGCCCACCCCGACGACGTCAGCGTCTTCGCGGTGGAAGGGGGCGGGTGAGCATGGCCGGATCCGTCCTCGCCCCCGCGCCCCCGGCTCCGGGCCCCGCGACCACCGCCGCCCGCACGGGACGGCTGCACCGGCTGCGCCGCGCGCTGTCCGAGCGCCGCACCCGCTTCGGGCTGCTGAACGCCGCACCCGTCGTCATCTACCTGCTGGTGCTGTTCGTCTACCCCATCTTCAGCACCCTGCTCCTCAGCCTCAAAGGGGAGGAGGGGGGATGGACGCTGCACTGGTACGCGGACGCACTCCAGGGCTCCAACCTGGACGTCCTCTTCACCACCCTGCGGATCTCCGCCGAGACCTCGCTGCTGAGCCTGGTCATCGGGTTCCTGCTCGCCGCCGCCGTCTCCCGGCTCAAGCCGCTGTGGGCCGGCCTGGTGATGATCATCGTCGTCGTGCCGCACTTCATCAGCGCGCTGGTGCGCACCTACGGCTGGATCATCCTGCTCGGTGAACACGGCGTGGTGAACAACGCCCTGACGGACCTGAAGGTCCCCGGCGCTCCCTTCCAGATGCTCTACAACGAGATAGGCGTGGTCATCGGCACCACCTCCGTGATGCTGCCGTACACCGTGCTGCTGCTGTACGCGGTGATGCGCGGCATCGACCGCAGGCTGCCGGCCGCCGCGGCCAGCATGGGCGCGGGACGGCTGACGATCTTCCGCCGGGTCTACCTGCCGATGGTCGCTCCCGGCCTGATCAACGCGGGCATCCTGTGCTTCATCCTCTGCCTCGGCTACTACCTGACCCCCGCCCTCATGGGTGGTCCGAAGCAGACCATGGTCGCCTCGCTCATCAGTGAGCAGGTGATGAAGCAGAACCAGTGGAACGGCGCTGCCGCGCTCGGCATCATCCTGCTCCTCCTCACCTTCGGAGGCCTGCTCCTGCTGCGGCTGATCAAGGCCGCGAGCGAGGCCGCGAAGAATCGAGGTATCTCATGATCGCGCTGCGCTCGACACTGGCCGGGCGGATCTTCCTGACCGTCGCCTCCACGGTGATCCTGCTGTTCCTCGCCCTGCCCATCGTCCTCATCGTCGTCACCTCCTTCGGCAAGGACGCCTTCGGCGCCTTCCCGCCGGACTCCTGGACGCTGGGCTGGTACAAGGTGCTGTTCGCCGACGGCAGCAAGTGGCCGGCCGCGCTCTCGCTGAGCGCCCTGATCGCCTCGCTGACCACCGTGTTCTCACTCCTCCTGGGCATCACGGCGGCCACGGCACTGGTCCGCAGCAACCTGCCGCTGCGCTCGGCGGTGTACGGACTGGTCCTCGCCCCGCTGGTGATCCCCCAAGTGGTCATCGCCCTCGGGCTGTTCCTGCTCTTCGAGCCGGCCGCCATGCTCGGCAGCCCGATCGCCATCGCCCTCGGCCACACCGTGCTCGCCTCACCGATCGCCGTGATGATCCTCATGGCCACACTGAAGGGCATCGACGAACGGCTGGAGGACGCGGCGGCCAGCATGGGCGCGAACCGGCTCACCGTCGCCCGGCGCATCACCCTCCCCCTGGCGATGCCCGGCATGATCGCCGCCGCGGTCTTCTCCTTCATCACCAGCTTCGACGAGTTCTTCATCTCGCAGTTCCTGTCCTCGGTGGACACCACGACCCTGCCCGTCCAGGTGTTCAACGTCCTCCAGTTCGATGTCGACCCGTCCGTGACGGCCATCAGCGCGGTGCTCATCGCGATCGCCGTCCTGGCCCTCGTCCTGGTCGCCGCCGTGCGCCGGCTCGGCGGTGGCGGAAAGCAGGACGGTCTGCTGCCGACGGAGCCCGCGGTGGGCCTGTCCACCGGGAGTGAAACCTCATGACCACCAGCACAAGCACCCGCACCCCGGCCGGTGCACTGTCCGCCACCGCGGCCAGACACCTGCTGCTCAACATGACCCCCAACGGCTCGCTCGGCCCGGAAGGCGAGAACCTCCTCGTCATCCGGCGGGGGGAGGGCCCGTACGTCGACGACGCCGACGGCAGGCGCTACATCGACGGCCTGTCGGGGCTGTACTGCTGCCAGCTCGGCTACTCCTACGGCCCCGAGTTCGCCGAGGCGGCGGAGAAGCAACTGCGCGAGCTGTGCTACAGCCCGCTGTGGACCTCCTCCGCGCACCCCACGGCGATCGAACTCGCCGAGCGGCTGTCCCGGATCGCCCCCGTGGACATCGAGCACACCTTCTTCTCCAGCGGCGGCGCCGAAGCCGTCGAGACCGCCTGGAAGATCGCCCGCCGCTACCACGCGCTGCGCGGCGAGCCGGGCCGCACCAAGGCCATCGCTCGGCGCGGCGCCTACCACGGGCTGACCATCGGCACCCTGTCCCTCACCGACGACCCCGCCCTGACGGAGCCGTACGGCCCGCCGGCGATCGACACCCGGTTCGTGGCCAACACCAACCGCTTCGGCCTCGCACCGGAATACGCGGACGACGACCTGTACACGGCCCGGCTGCTCGCCGAGCTGGAGGACGCGATCCTGGCCGAGGGCCCGGAGACCGTCGCCATGCTCATCGCCGAGCCGGTGCAGAACCGGGGCGGCTGCATCACCCCGCCCCAGGGCTACTGGCAGGGTCTGCGGGCGCTGACCGACCGGTACGGCCTCCTGCTCGTCGCCGACGAGGTGATCACGGCCTTCGGCCGGGTCGGGGAGTGGTTCGGCGGGGACCGCTACGGCGCCCGCCCGGACATGGTCACCGTCGCCAAGGGCATCACCGCCGGTTACGCCCCCATGGGGGCGACCCTGGTCAGCAATGGCGTCGTCGAGGTCATCAACCAGCCCGGAGTGGTCTTCAACCACGGCTACACCTTCGGCGGACACCCGCTGAGCGCGGCCATCGCGCTGCGCAACCTGGAGATCATGGAGCGGGACCGGATCCTGGAGAATGTCCGTGACCTCCAGGACCACCTGGCGGGCCGGATGGCATCCCTCGCGGACCTGGCGATCGTCGGCGACGTCCGGGGCGACGGGTTCTTCTACGCCTGCGAACTCGTCGGCGACCACGAGGACGGCGGCTTCGGCGACACCGCCCGCGCCGACCTGATCGTCGACCTGATCCCGCGCCGACTGCGTGAGGCAGGCCTCCTCGCCCGCGTCTACAACCGGTCCGCGCCACTGGTCCAGATCGCGCCCCCGCTGATCAGCGACCGGGCCCTTCTCGACCGTATCGCCGACATCCTCGCGGAGACCCTCACCGAGGCGTCCGCCCGCATCTGATCCATGTTTCGGAAAGGAACGACATGTACTCCATCGGTCCACTGACCGTCGCCCCCGGCGAGCGCGCCCAGGGCCTCATCCCGGTCGGCACCAGCAGCTACGGTGTGGAACTCGGCATCCCACTGATCGTCCTCAACGGCGCCCAGGACGGCCCGGTCCTGTGTGTGGACGCCGGCGTGCACGGCGACGAGTACGACGGCCAGGAAGCCGTCCGCCGCGTGGTCGCCGAGATCGACCCGGCCACCCTGCGCGGCACGCTCGTCGCCATCCCCTGCATGAACACCCCGGCCTTCGAGGCGGCGGCCCGCACCAGCGGCCTGGACCACCTCAACCTCAACCGCATCTTCCCCGGTGACGCGGACGGCTCGTACTCACTGCGCCTGGCCGCCACCTTCGTCGAGCAGGTCGTCCCGGCCATCGACGCCCTGGTGGACCTGCACACCGGCGGCACGTTCGGTGAGATCGCCCCGCTGGTCATCCTTCAGGGCGGCTACGAGGAACTGGCGACGGACATGGCCCTCGCGGCTGGCCACGAGCTGGTCTGGAAGGGCGGCAAGTGGGGCGGCACGGTGCGCCATCCCACCCTCGCGGCGGGCAAGCCCGCCATCACCATCGAGGTCGGTGGCGGCACCTACCGCGAGGAGAACGTCGCCCTGCACATGCACTCCATCCGCAACATCCTCCGGCAACTCGGCATGATCGACGGTGCGGCGGAGATACGGGACACCTACACCACGGTCTCCGGCACTTTCGCCCGTTCCGACGCCGGCGGCTTCTTCGTCGGCCACGCCGAGCCGGGGGACACCTGCAAGGAAGGCGACCTGATCGCCCACATCGTCGACCACTACGGCAACACGCTGGAGGAGGTCCGCGCCCCGCAGGACGGCATCGTGCTCTGGGTCCGCCGGATCCGTACCGTCCGCCCCGGCGACGAGGTCGTCATCTTCGGCGAGGTGCAGGGGGAGATCCGGCCATGACCGGCGAACTGCAGCTGAGCGAGCTGCTCATCGACGGCAAGCAGGTCCCCGCCGCCGACGGCCGCTCCTTCACGGTCCTCGACCCCTCCGACGGGACGGCCATCGCCCAGGTGGCGCTGGCCGGCGAGGCGGACGTGAACCAGGCGGTGGCCGCCGCCCGCGCGGCGTTCACCTCTCCCGAATGGGCCGGGATGCGCGCCGCCGACCGGGGCCGCATCCTCTACCGGATCGCGGAGGCCATCCGCTACCAGGGCGAACGGCTGGCCCGCCTGGAGAGCCAGGACGTCGGCAAGCCGCTCCGCCAGGCCAAGGCCGATGTCGAGGCCGCCGCCCGCTACTTCGAGTTCTACGCGGGCGTCGCCGACAAGCTCGGCGGCACGACGATCCCCCTCGGCCCCGGCCTGATCGACTACACCGTGCGCGAGCCGATCGGTGTCTCCGGCCAGATCATCCCCTTCAACTACCCCCTGCAGAACACCGCGAGGGGCTCCGCCCCCGCGCTGGCGGCAGGCTGCACGGTGGTGCTCAAGCCCTCCCCGGAGGCGCCCCTCACCCCGCTGGAGATCGCCCGGATCGCGCTGGAGTGCGGCCTTCCGCCGGGCGTCCTGAACGTCGTCCCCGGCGACGGCGAGACCGGTGCGGCCCTCGCCGGCCACCCGGACATCGACCAGGTCACCTTCACCGGCTCGGTGCCGACCGGCATCAAGGTCGCCCAGGCCGCCGCAGCCAACGTGGTGCCCTCCGTCACCGAGCTGGGCGGCAAGTCCCCGGTCGTCGTCTTCGCCGACGCCGACTTCGACCTGGCGCTGACGGCCGTCGCCGCCTCGGCCTTCGGCAACGCCGGCCAGACCTGCTCGGCCGGCACCCGGCTGCTGCTCCAGCGCGGCGCCGAGGAGTTCCTCGACAAGCTCGTCGCCCACGCCGCCGCACTGAGCGTCGGCCCGGGTCTCACCGACCCGGACGTCGGCCCGCTGGTCGCCGCCCGGCAGCGCGACCGGGTCCTGGGCTACCTGGACCTGGCCCGCGAGGAGGGCGCCGTGGCACGGGCCGGCGGCCGAGCGCCGTCCGACCCGGCCCTGGCCGACGGCTACTACGTCGAGCCGACCGTCCTCACCGGCCTGACCAACGACGCCCGTTGCGCCCGCGAGGAGATCTTCGGCCCCGTCGTCACCGTCATCGAGTTCGACGACGCCGACGAGGCCCTGGACATCGCCAACGACAGCCCGTACGGCCTTGCGTCCTACGTCTGGACGCGCGACATCGACAAGGCGATGCGCCTCGCCGAGGGCATCCGGGCCGGCCAGGTCTACATCAACGCCACCGGCATCGGCACCGGTGTCGAGCTCCCGTTCGGCGGCTACAAGCACAGCGGCTGGGGGCGGGAGAAGGGCCTGGCGGCTCTCGACAGCTACACGCAGACCAAGAACGTCTGCATCGGGTTCGGGAGCCGGTCATGAGATACCGCACGCTCGGCGAGCGCGGGCCGGCCGTCTCGGTGGTCGGCGTCGGCGGCAACAACTTCGGCGCCCGTCTGGACGAGGAGGGCACGACGGCCGTTGTCCACGCGGCCCTCGACGCCGGGATCACGCTGTTCGACACGGCCGACATGTATGGCGGCTTCGGCGAACAGGGCGGCTCGCGGGGCGACGGCGAACGCCTTCTCGGCGCTGCCCTCAAGGGACGCCGGGACGAGGTCGTCCTGGCGACCAAGTTCGGTATGGAGATGGGGCCGGACGCGGACCTCTACGGCCGACGTGGTGCCCGCTCCTACATCCGGTATGCCGTCGAGGCGTCGCTGCGCCGGCTCGGCACCGACCGGATCGACCTGTACCAGTACCACGAGCCGGACGGCGTCACCCCGCTGGAGGAGACCGTCGCCGCGCTCCGCGAACTGGTCGACGAGGGCAAGATCGGTCACATCGGCTGCTCCAACCTCCCGCCCGAACAGCTCACCGGCGCCTTCGTGTCGACCCAGGCCCGCTACCACCTGCTCGACCGCGGTGTGGAGCAGGACCTGATCCCGGCCTGTCTGCACAACGGCGTCGGCCTGCTGCCGTACTACCCGCTGGCCAACGGTCTGCTCAGCGGAAAGTACCGGCGCGGCGAGCAGCCCCCGGCCGGCAGCCGCCTGTCCTGGCGGCAGGGCTGGCTCACCGACGCGGCCCTCGACAAGGTCGAGGCGCTCTCCGCGTACGGCGCCGAACGAGGACTCACCCTCCTCCAGGTCGCCGTGGGCGCACTGGCCGCGCTACCCGCCGTCGGCTCCGTCATCTGCGGCGCGATGACCCCCGGACAGGTCACCGCCAACGCGGCGGCGGCCGACTGGATCCCCGACACGGCCGACCTGGCCGCACTCGACGCGATCGTCACCCCCGGCGAACGCGTCGTCTGAAGCCCCACACCCCCCCTGGAATCCTGGAAACCCGCGAGATCGAGGCTGAACACCATGCGACAGATCGTCACCTTCGACGCCTACGGCACCCTGGTCGACTTCCAGCTCGGCCCCACCACCCTGAAGATCCTTGCCGACTCCGGCCGGCTCAACCTGGACAACCTGGACGTCGACGAGTTCCTCGACGACTTCCGCGTCATGCGCTTCCAGGCAGTCCTGGAGGCCTACCGCCCGTACCACGAGATCCTGCACTCCAGCCTGCGCAACGCCATGCGCCTGCACGGTCTGGAGTACCGCGAGTCCGACGGCGACGCCCTCGTCGAGGCCGTCCCCACCTTCGGTCCCTTCCCGGAGGTCCCGGACGCGCTGCGCGCCCTGAAGACCAAGTACGAGATCGCCATCATCTCCAACACCGACGACAACCTGATCGCGCGGAACGTGGAGAACATCGGCGTCGAGTTCGACCACGTCATCACCGCCCAGCAGGCCGGCGCCTACAAGCCGGACCGTCAGACCTTCGAGCACGCCTTCAAGGCCATGGGCGTCGAGCCGTCCCAGGTCATCCACACTGCCCAGGGCTGGGAGTACGACCACATCCCGACCCGCGACCTCGGCCTGAAGCGCCGGGTGTGGATCAACCGCTACGGCCGTCCCGGCAGCGCCGACTACCAGCCGTACGACATGCTGCCCGACCTGTCGGGCCTGCCGAAGCTGCTCGGCTGCTGACCGACGGCGCAACGGAAACAGACCGAGAACACAGAGGACGCACGCCATGAAGCAGATCCCCTACTGGCTGGACACAGCCCCCGCCTTCCCCGACCGTTCCGGAAAGGGCCTGCCCGACGAGGCGGACGTGGTGGTGATCGGCGGCGGTCTCACCGGCCTGTCCACCGCCTACCACGCCGCCCGTAAGGGCGCCCGGGTCGTCCTGGTCGAGAAGGACAAGGTGGGCTCGGGCGCCTCCGGGCGCAACGGCAGCATGTGTACCCAGGGCATCACCATCAGCCCCGCCGAGGCGCGCAAGCGCTTCGGACAGGAGCGGGCCCGTGAGCTGTACGACGCCTTCCGCGAGGCGGTCGACGTCGTCGAGGAGCTCACCCGCACCGAGAACATCGACTGCGACTTCCACCGCTCCGGGCGCCTCGGCGCAGTCTGCAAGCCCGGGCACTTCGAGGGCCTGCGGGCCAAGCAGCGCGACCTGGCCGACAACTTCGGCCACGAGACGATCGTCCTGAGCAAGAGCGAACTGCGGGCCGAGGTCGGCACGGACTACTACCACGGTGCCCTGCTCGACCCGCTCAGCGCGGGCCTGCACGTGGGCAAGTTCGTCGGCGGCCTGGCAGACGCCGCCGAGCGCGCCGGCGCCGAGATCCACGAGCGCAACGCCGCCACCGGCCTCACCCGCCTGTCCGGCGGCGGCTTCCTGGTGGAGACCATGAACGGCACCATCCGTGCCAAGCAGGTCATGGCGGCGACGGACGCCTACACCGACAAGTCGATGCCGTGGTTCCGCAAGCGGCTGATCAACGTCGGCAGCTTCATCATCGTCACCGAGCCGCTGGGGGAGGCACGCGCCAAGGAGCTCATCCCGAACGGCCGCCTGCTGGTCGCCCACAAGAACGTCGGCCACTACGTCCGCCTCACTCCGGACAACCGCCTCGCCTTCGGCGGCCGGGCCCGCTTCGCCCCCTCCAACCCGGCCTCCGACGTCAAGAGCGGCGACATCCTCAAGCGGGAGATGACGGAGATCTTCCCGCAGTTGGCCGGGACGCGGATCGACTACGTCTGGGGCGGCATGGTCGGCTTCTCCTGGGACCGCATCCCGCACGCGGGCGACGTCAACGGCCTGTACTACTCCATGGGTTACTGCGGCCACGGCGTCCAGATGGCCACCTACATGGGCCGAGCCGTGGCCGAGATGATGGACGGCAAGCCGGAGGCCAACCCTCTGCGCGGCTTCGGCTTCCCGAAGGTGCCCGTCCCCTTCTACAACGGCACGCCCTGGTTCCTGCCGTTCGGCGGCGCCTACTACAAGGCGAAGGACCGCCTGCTCTGAGGCGAGGACGCGGTGGTACAGCGGGGGGCTTCCCACGAAGTGGTCGCGGGAGGCCCCCGCCGTCCGGGACAAGACCTGCCTGCCGACGCCTTGCCCGACCTCATGCAGAAACTCCTCCGCGACCATCCGAGAGAAGACCGCACAACCATGACCGGCGCAGTCACTCGCAGCGAACACGACCTGCTCGGCGATCGTGATGTTCCCGTTGAGGCGTACTGGGGTGTGCACACCCTGCGTGCCACGGAGAACTTCCCCATCACGGGCATGACAATCTCCGCCTACCCACACCTCATCGACGCCCTCGCGGCCGTCAAGGAGGCGGCTGCTCTCGCCAACGAGGAACTGGGCCTCCTTGAGCCGAAGAAGGCCGCCGCGATCGTCGAGGCGTGCCGGGAGATCCGAAACGGCGGTCTGCACGACCAGTTCGTGGTGGATGTCATCCAGGGCGGTGCCGGTACCTCGACGAACATGAACGCCAACGAGGTGGTCGCCAACCGGGCGTTGGAGCTGCTGGGGTTCGAGAAGGGCCAGTACCAGTATCTGCACCCCAACGAGGACGTGAATCTGGGCCAGTCCACCAACGATGTCTACCCGACGGCCGTGAAGGTGGCGACGGTTTTTGCGGTGCGTGAGCTGCTGAAGGCGATGGCGGTGCTGCAGGATTCCTTCGCCCGCAAGGCGGTCGAGTTCCGCGAGGTGCTGAAGATGGGGCGTACGCAGTTGCAGGACGCGGTGCCGATGACGCTGGGGCAGGAGTTCTCGGCGTACGCGGTGATGATCGAGGAGGATCGCAGCCGTCTCGCGGAGGCGGTCGAGCTGATCCATGAGATCAACCTCGGTGCCACGGCGATCGGCACCGGGCTCAACGCTCCCGCCGGATACGCCGAGTCGGCCCGCAGCCACCTCTCCGAGATCACCGGGCTGCCGCTGGTCACGGCCGCCAACCTGGTCGAAGCGACCCAGGACTGCGGGGCGTTCGTGCAGATGTCCGGCGTCCTCAAGCGGGTCGCGGTCAAGCTCTCCAAGAGCTGCAACGACCTGCGGCTGCTGTCGTCCGGGCCGCGTGCCGGGTTCGGTGAGATCAACCTGCCGCCGGTGCAGGCGGGTTCGTCCATCATGCCGGGCAAGGTGAACCCGGTGATCCCCGAGGTCGTCAACCAGGTGGCCTTCGAGGTGATCGGCAACGACGTCACCATCACCATGGCCGCCGAAGCGGGACAGCTCCAGCTCAACGCCTTCGAGCCGGTCATCCTGCACTCCCTCTCGGAGTCCATCACCCACCTGCGCGCCGCCTGCCTGACCCTCGCCGAACGCTGCGTCGACGGCATCACCGCCAACACCGAGGCACTGCGCGCGAGCGTGGAGAACTCCATCGGCCTGGTCACCGCCCTCAACCCGCACATCGGCTACACGGCCGCCACCGACATCGCCAAGGAAGCCCTCGCCACCGGCCGCGGCGTCGCCGAACTCGTCCTGGAAAAAGGCCTGTTGCCCGCCCAACGACTCGCGGAACTGCTACGCCCCGAGATCCTGGCGGGCAAGGGCCAGGGCCTGGCCTGACAGCCCGGCACCGACTCATCGACGCACCGGCGGGCCGTGCGTCGTCGGTGACGAAGGCGTACTGACCGCTGATCGATCTACGGCGTCACCCGGCGGGGCTCGATTCGATCCTCCCCTCCTACGAGGAGCAGTCACCCGCGGACATGCGTCGGGGCCGGTTCGCAGTGGTCGTCTGCGGGCCGGCCCCTGTTCATCTGTTCCACCTGTTCGGGCGGTCGCTCCTGACGTCCGGAGCTGCCCTTGCCGGCCGTCAGGCGGCCGTCATCACGGGGCCGGCGCCCATCGGGCGGTGCGGGGCGATGATCTGGCCGTCCGGCAGGAGCTCACCGGTGTCCTCGAAAAGGAGGACGCCGTTGCACAGCAGACTCCATCCCTGCTCCGGGTGGTGCGCCATGAGGCGGGCGGATTCCCGGTCGGTGGAGTGAGCTGTCGGGCACGGTGGCTGGTGCTGGCACATTGATGGGATCTTTCGCTCTGTCGTGGAGTGTGCGATGGATGTCGTGTCTGTCGTGCGGCTCGAAGTACTGTTCATGGCCGCCCCCCGTTGTGATAAGTCGGTTCGAACCCAGTGTTGCCCCATGGGCGTCAATCCGCAGGGATTTAGCTGCACCGCTTCTCACAGGTTGAGGACGCATCACCCGGGCGGACGGTTCATCCCAACTGGACTGTCCCTTTGGGTGGTTCCTGGTGGCCGGATGGGGCTAGTCCGGACGGGCGCGCACCCTTAATGGCTCGTACGAGCGTAATAGCGCGCGAAAGAGCGACACACCCCGTCACCGGTGAATTCGGTGGCGGGGTGCGTCGGTGTACGGAGAGTGTCGAGCCGTGCGCGGTCAGGCGGGGGAGCTCAGCAGGGGTGCCGGAGTCACCCGATGGGTCAGGACCGGGAGCAGTTCGGCGACCCGGTGCGGACGGTGGGCGGCGATGCCGGGCGGGGCAGGCGCCAGCGGGACGAGCAGATCGGTCGCGGCGGGGTGGCCCTCGGTTCCGTCGGCGGTGATGTCGCCGTGCAGCCAGAGCGTGAGCATGTACAGCTCCGGCACGGACAGCAGGCGCGCCTGGTAGGTCTGCTTCATCGTCTCGGCCTGGCGCAGGGCGCGCTCGGTGGAGGCGATGTAGGGCCCTTCGAAGAAGTGCGAGAAGGCCCAGCCGTCGGCGGTCAGCATGGTCTCGGCCGCGGCCACCGCACGGTCGCCGCAGCGGATCAGGAAGCGCCATCCGGTCAGTCGGGTGGTGGCCGTGCCTCCGGGGGTGATCCGGTCCAGGACGTGCACGGGCAGCGGGAGTTCGGGGGTGGCCGGACCCTGTGCGGTGCGCAGGGCCGGGGTGCGCGCCTCGCGGACGGCGGTGGGGGAACCGAGTGCCGTGAGGACGGTGCGCAGTGCGGGCGCGGGAGCCGGGGGGACATGCAGCGGCATGGTGGGACGCCTCTCATTCGACAGGCACGGTGGCGCGAGGGCGGGGGCGGACGGCGCTGTCTGCTCTCGAAGTCTCTGGGGGTCAAAGAGGCGGGGCCGGGTGCGCCTGCGGGATACGGCCTGCCGCACGTCACCTGGACGGCAGGACCCAGGGCCTGGGCGCCGACTCTCTGCCTTGTTCGCGGAGTTTATACGACACGTGTTCTGGCTATGTTTCGTCTAGCTGTTTTCCGCGTGAAGAGCAAGAGGTCATTCGGTCGGCGTTGCGTGGTGTTTATACCGATTCCCGGACGGTCGTACAGTGATGACCTCGGTATACGCGCCGGAAGCGGTAGGCCAATTGTCGTCGGCGTTTTTCACGAGTTGGCCAAGCGCCCGAACCATCCGCCGTGCCATGCCGGATGAATGTGCCGCCGGTCACGTTCGACCAGCGTAGCGGGCGACGGGTTCGTCCGGGACGTTATCGATCGCGTCGGGTGGGCATCATCCCACGTGACCCGGGACATCAGCGGCCGGATCTTCGGCCCGCCCATTCGAGGAGGGACCCTTCGATGGGGGAGAAGGTCGTGGCGGGGCCGTTCGAACTGTCCGATCGCCAGCGCTACCGCACCAAGCTCCGGCAGTGTCTGACGGGGCTGGAGCGACTGCTGGCCGAGAAGCGGTTCGACCGCCCGAAGAATCTCCTGGGCCTGGAGATCGAGCTGAATCTCGTCGGGCCCGACGGCATGCCGAAAATGATGAATGCGCAAGTACTCGAAAGGATCGCGAGCCGAGATTTCCAAACAGAACTCGCCATGTTCAATCTGGAAGTCAACATCGCCCCCCATCGCCTCGCCGGCCGGGTATTCGACCGGCTCGCCGAAGAACTCCGTACGTCACTGGCATATGCTCACCGGAAAGCGAACGAGGTCGACGCGGGGATCATGATGATCGGTATTCTGCCGACGCTCGACCGTGACGACCTGGTCTCCTCCAACCTGTCCGACGTCGACCGCTACGCCCTGCTCAACGAGCAGATCGTGGCCGCCCGGGGCGAGGACTTCACGCTCGACATCGACGGGGTGGAGCGCCTGACGTGCACGTCGAAGTCCATCGCTCCGGAGGCCGCCTGCACCTCCGTACAACTGCATCTCCAGGTGACGCCGGCCCGGTTCGCCGACGTGTGGAACGCGGCGCAGGCGATCGCCGCCGTACAGGTCGCGATCGGCGCCAACTCGCCCTTCCTGTTCGGCCGTGAGCTGTGGCGCGAGTCGCGGCCCCCGCTGTTCACGCAGTCCACGGACACCCGTCCGCCGGAGCTCCAGGCGCAGGGTGTCCGGCCGCGTACCTGGTTCGGCGAGCGGTGGATCTCGTCGGCGTACGACCTCTTCGAGGAGAACCTGCGCTACTACCCGGCGCTGCTGCCGATCTGCGACGAGGAGGACCCGCTGCGTGTCCTCGACGACGGGGGCGTGCCGAAGCTCGGTGAGCTCGTGCTGCACAACGGCACCGTGTACCGCTGGAACCGCCCGGTCTACGGCATCGCGGACGGGGTTCCGCATCTGCGGGTCGAGAACCGGGTACTGCCCGCCGGGCCCACCGTCACGGACGTCATCGCCAACGCGGCCTTCTACTACGGGGTCGTCCGGGCGCTCGCCGAGGAGTCGCGGCCGGTGTGGACCCGGCTGCCCTTCGAGGCCGCCGCCGCCAACTTCGACACCGCCTGCCGGTACGGCATCGACGCGCGGCTCCAGTGGCCCCGGGGCGGCCGGTTCGGCGGCACGGCGGAGGTCGACGCGGTGCATCTCGTACGGGACGAACTGCTGCCGCTCGCCGAGGCGGGCCTCGACGCGTGGGGGGTCGAACCCGCCGACCGGGATCTGTACCTCGGGGTGATCGAGGAACGGTGCCGGCGGCGGGCCAACGGGGCCTCCTGGCAGGCGGCCACCTTCCACCGGGCGCTGGAGAAGGGGCTGTCCCGGGATGCCGCGCTGGCCGCGACCACGCGGCGGTACGGCGAGCTGATGCACCTCGGGGAGCCCGTGCACACCTGGCCGGTGGGGCTGCCGGAGCCGGTTCCGCTGGGGTGAGACCCTCCCTCGTCGATGGTGCGTGGACGGGGCCGGTCGCGCCCGCCTCAGGTGGATCGGGCAAGCTGTGACGTCCCATGTCGATGGAACGCGCGGCGCCGAAAGAGCCGTATGAGCTGAATCGGCCGCGTGATTCGTATGGCAGGGAAGCGGGGGAGGCCCGCCCGAACGGCGGCCGTCCCCCGGCGGGGACGCTGCGGGATCACGCAACTGGAGGCAGGAGTGCAGGTGGAGACGGGCGCGGGGGATGATTCCTTTCCTGAGGAGCGGCCGTCGCGACGGATTCTCCGGGACGAGACGCTGTTGGTGCTGGGGCTCTCGCTCGGTGCGAGCGGTGTCTCCGCGCTGATCAGCTTTGTCGGATCGGTCACGAAGCCGGGCGGTCTCAAGGATCAGGCGGCCACCCTCAACGCCTCGGCCGCGCCGGGACGTCCATGGCTGGATCTCGCCTGGCAGCTCTTCGGCATCACCACGGCGCTGGTACCGGTCGCGCTGGTCGCGCACTTCCTGCTGCGGGAGAAGGAGGGGCTGCGGACACTGGGCTTCGACCGCACCCGTCCCTGGCCCGACCTCGGGCGTGGGGCCGCGATCGCGGCGGTGATCGGCAGCAGCGGAATCGCCTTCTACCTGGCGGCCCGTGGCTTCGGTTTCAACCTCACGGTGGTGCCGGAGGCACTGCCCGACGTGTGGTGGAAGTACCCGGTGCTGATCCTCTCGGCGGTGCAGAACGCCGTACTGGAGGAAGTGATCGTCGTCGCGTATCTGCTGCGCAGGCTGAAGCAGCTGGGGTGGACCCCGGGGACGGCGCTGGTGGCCAGTTCGGTGCTGCGCGGGTCGTACCACCTGTATCAGGGCATCGGCGGGTTCATCGGCAACATGGTGATGGGGGTGGTGTTCGTGTACCTGTACCGGAGGTGGGGGCGGGTCGGTCCCCTGGTGGTCGCGCATTCACTGCTCGACATCGGGGCGTTCGTGGGGTACGGGCTGCTGGCGGGGAAGGTGGGCTGGCTGCCCACCGCGTGAGGGTCCGGCACGTGAGTGTCAGGGGCGTACGAGGGTGTCGTACGCCCCTTCTGTATGCCTCAGACGAGTAGCTCGCCGTCGATGGTGGTGATCGCCCGGCCGGTCAGCAGGGTGCGGTCGCCGCGGAGTTCGGTGCGGACCAGGCCGGTGCGGGCCGAGGCCTGGAGGCCGGTGAGGCCGGGACGGCCGAGGCGCTCGGACCAGTAGGGGGCGAGGGCCGTGTGGGCGCTGCCGGTGACCGGGTCCTCGTCGACGCCGATCCGTGGGAAGAAACAGCGCGAGACGAAGTCGTAGCCCTCGGCGGGGTCGTCGGCGCGCGCGGTGGCGATGATGCCGCGTTCCGAGTGGGTGGCGAGGGACTTGAGGTCAGGGGCGAGACCCAGGACTGTCTTCTCATCGGCGACCTCGATCAGCAGGTCGCCCATGTTCGGGCCGGTGTCGAAGCACGTGAGCGGTTCGGCGCCCAGGGCCTCGGCGACCCCGGCGGGCGGCTCGACGCGGGTGAGCGGGGCGGTCGGGAAGTCGAGGGTGATCGAGCCGTCCTCGCCGGGCGAAGCGAGGAGGACGCCGCTGCGGGTGGCGAACCGTACGGGGTCGGGGCCCGTGTGGGCGCCCGTGGTGCGCAGGACGTGGGCCGTGGCGAGGGTGGCGTGGCCGCACATCGCGACCTCGGCGGCCGGAGTGAACCAGCGCAGCGCCCAGTCGGCCTCGCCGCCCTCGGGAAGACGGTGGGCGAACGCCGTTTCGGCGTGGTTGACCTCCAGGGCGATCCGCTGGAGCCGGGTGTCGTCCGGGAAGGTGTCGAGGAGCAGGACGCCGGCCGGGTTGCCGGTGAAGGGGCGGTCGGCGAAGGCGTCGACGATTCGAATGCGCATGAGGACGACGCTAGAGGCGCGGTGGGGTCGCGGGCCAAGGCCAATTCGAGGGTGCTGGACCTGATTGGCGGCGTCAGGCTGCTGCCGGCCTCACCAGACCGGACTCGTACGCGAAGACCACCGCCTGCACGCGGGCGCGGGCGCCGATCTTGGCGAGGATGTGGCTGACATGGGATTTGACCGTGGTCGGCGCGATGGACAGACGCGTGGCGATCTCGGTGTTGGACCAGCCGGCGGCGACGCCGGTGAGGACGTCGCGTTCCCGCCTGGTGAGCGTGTCGAGCCCGGTCTCCCGTTCCAGTGAACCGGCGGTGCGCTGGTGGCGGACGGTGTCGATGAGGGCGCGGGTGAGGCTCGGGGTGGTGACCGCGTCGCCGGCGGCCACGATGCGGACGGCCGCGGCCAGCTCGGCGGGGGTGGCGTCCTGGGGAAGGAACCCGCCGGCTCCCGCGCGCAGGGCCGCGTAGGCGTACACCTCGTGGCTGGTGGGGGTCAGGACGAGCACGCGGGGTGCGTGTCCGCCGGATCTTGCGGGCCCGGCGACCGGGAGGAGGGTGGGCGGTCGGGTGATGCGGCGGATGTGGTCGACACCGTCCAAATCGACCACCTGGCTGTCCATCAGAACGACGTCCGGTCCGAGCGCGGCACTCATGCGCACCGCCTCGACGCCGGTGGTCGCCTCGCCGACGACGGTCAGGTCGGGCTCGGCGGCCAGGAGCATGCGCAGGCCGAGACGCTGCAGGGACTGACTGTGTACGACGAGCACGGAGGCCATGAAGGGCACTCTCCTTGTACGAAACGGTTTCGTTCACTTCGATTTTCATCAGCGTAGCTCCGCTCGCTATCGAAACGGCATCGTTTCTTGTGTGACCTGGGTCACTTATCTCGGGCTTGTCGGGCGAGCTATTCCGATATATCGTTGACGCATCGCGACAGATCAACGACAAGACAACGAATGGAGTGGTTGCGATGCGTTCCCATGGAGAGGAATTCGGTCCGGGCTTCGGTCCCGGACACGCACACGGTCATGGCGGCCCCGGCGCCCACGGGCGCGGCGGCTTCGAGGGGCGGCGAGCCGCCTTCGGTCCCTTCGGGCCCGGTTTCGGCGGGCGCGGCGGTCACGGTGGTCCCGACTTCGGTCCGGGTCCCTGGGGCGGGCGCGGCGGCCGGGGCGGACCCCGGGGCAGGGCTCGGCGCGGTGATGTACGCGCGTCGATCCTGGCCCTGCTGAAGGACCGGCCCATGCACGGTTACGAGATGATCCAGGAGATCGCCGAGCGCAGCGGCGGGGCATGGAAGCCCAGCCCCGGCTCGGTCTACCCCACCCTTCAGCTGCTGGAGGACGAGGGCCTGATCGTCAATGAGAGTGAGGGCGGCAAGAAGCTGTTCGCGCTCACCGAGGCCGGTCGTACGGCGGCCGAAGAAGGTCCCGACGCACCCTGGGAAGAGGCCGGTCGCGGCGTCGACTGGGAGGCGCTGAACGACATCCGCCAGGCCGGCTTCGGTCTGATGGAGGCCTTCGGCCAGGTCTGGAAGACCGGCAGCAAGGAGCAGCGCGAGAAGGCGCTCACGGTGATCAACGAAGCGCGCAAGAAGCTGTATCTGATCCTCGCCGACGAGGACTGATGGGCCGTCCTCGAAGACGTGTCCCCAGTGCGCACGGGCGCCCCGCGGAAGTGGTCCGCGGGGCGCCTTTGTGCTGTCGTACGGTGTCCGCGCCGGGCTCAGTTCACCAGGCCGGCCAGCTTGCGCAGGGACTCGTTGAAGGCGGCCGTTCCCGAGTCCTTCAGCTTGCCGGCCATCAGGGAGACGGCCGCGCCGGTGAACTCGCCGTCGATGCGGACCGTCGTGGCGTCACCGTCGGGCGTGAGGGTGTAGCGCGTGGCGACGGTCACGGCCATCGGACCCTTGCCCCGGATGGCCAGCGTGCGGGCGGGCTCCAGCTCCTCGATGGTCCAGTCGACCTCGGCCGGGAAGCCCATCAGCTTCATGTGCTCCTCGAAGGTGCCGCCGATCTCCAGTACGGAGGGGCCGCCCTTCGGGAAACTCGTGTGGGTCGCGTTCCACGCTCCGTACGCCGACCAGTCCGTCAACTGCGCCCAGATCTTCTCCGGCGGTGCCTGGATGCGTGCCTCCGCGCTTATTTCGGCCATGCGACCACCTCTGTGTCTCGGGCTGCGGTGTCGCGGAACGTAGCCGTAAGGCCTGGAACATTCAATACTGACGGATCGTCAGATTCTCTCGCCGGGCGGCCGACCTCAGCCGACCTGCCGTATCACCGCCGCGTCGAACTGGTCCCGCGCACGCGGGAAGGGGCCCTCTTCGTGGCAGTGCCACGCCTCCCAGAACAGGTCGGCGAGCAGTGCGTCCTCCGGGGCGTACACCCGGTACACGTACTGTCGGCCGTCCGTCGCCGGCAGTGCCACCAGCCAGCACCTGCTCTCCATGTTGGTGTGTGACGAACTCGGGGGAGCCGTGGTTGCGTTCGGGGCGCGGGGCAGGTGATTGCGCGCCCCTTGCGCCGACTTCGTGGCAAAGAGGCGTGATGTCATCCGCAAGGAGGAGATTCCGCCCTCGATGCCCACCTTCTGTGGGAGGCGGAAATGATGCGTCGCGAGGATGACCGGGTCCGCCGGGACTGATGAGGTAGGGGTGTGCAACCCCGTATTCCCCGTCAGTCGACCACTGAGCACGGTGCGAACCGAGTGGACAACGATGCCAGGCTCACCGCAGAGCTGGCAGCGGTGGTCGCCGGTGCGCGCAGGCGGGCGCTGCGGGACGGGGACCGGCAGATCGACACGGCCCATCTGCTGCACACGCTCCTGGAGTCCGACCCCGCGGTGTCCGCGGTGTTCGAGGGCGGTGGAGCCCAGGTCGCACGGCTCCTCGGCTATCTCGTGCAGCGCAGCATCGGCTACGGGCTGCGCTGGCAGAGCTCCGTCGAGGACTCCGGGGCCCTGCCCGTGCTGCCGGGGGCGGCGGGTACGGCGGGCTGGTCGCCGATCGCGGCGGGCGCGCTGGAGGAGGCGTGCGAGCGTGCCGGGCGGCGCGGTGACGCACTGGCGCGGGGAGTCGATCTCCTCGCGGCGATCGTCGTGGACCCGCAGTCCCGGGCGGTCGAGGTGCTCCGGCGGGGCGGGGTCGACGCGGGGGAGCTGCTTGCGCGGATCGCGCACGTCGAGCAGGTGGAGGCGGGCTGGGCGGAGTACGAGGAGTACGAGGCGTACGAGGAATTCGCCCGGGGTGTCGAGGGCGGCGACTGAGACTCCGACCGGCGGGGGGCCTCGTCCAGTCGGTGAGACAGGAGTCATCGGGGATGACGGTCATGTCGTCGCCTGTCATCATGTGCCAGGTGCGTACGTCAGGGAGTGGTGAGGCCGGCCGGGGCAAGGGCGTCGGGTTGGGGCTCGCGTTGTTGTCGGCGGTCGCCTTCGGGGGATCCGGCGTCGCGGCCAAACCGTTGATCGAGGCGGGCCTCGATCCGCTCCACGTGGTGTGGCTGCGGGTGGCGGGCGCGGCTCTGGTGATGCTGCCCCTGGCCGTGCGACACCGTGCGCTGGTGCGCCGGCGGCCCGCGCTGCTCGCCGGGTTCGGGCTGTTCGCCGTGGCCGGTGTCCAGGCCTGCTACTTCGCCGCCATCTCCCGTATCCCCGTCGGGGTCGCGCTGCTCGTCGAGTACCTCGCACCCGCGCTCGTGCTCGGCTGGGTGCGGTTCGTGCAACGGCGGCCCGTGACCCGTGCCGCCGCGCTCGGTGTCGTCCTCGCGGTCGGCGGGCTCGCCTGTGTCGTCGAGGTGTGGTCGGGGATGGGCTTCGACGCGGTGGGGCTGCTGCTCGCGCTCGGCGCCGCCTGCTGCCAGGTCGGCTACTTCGTACTGTCCGACCAGGGCAGCGACGCGGGCGACGAGGCGCCGGACCCGCTCGGCGTCATCGCGTACGGCCTCCTGGTCGGCACCCTTGTGCTGACCGTCGTGGCACGTCCGTGGGGCATGGACTGGTCCGTGCTCGCGGGCACCGCGGACATGGACGGCACACCCGTCGCGGCCGGGCTGCTGCTGGGCTGGATCGTGCTCGTCGCCACGGTCCTCGCCTACGGCACGGGCGTGCTCGCCATACGTCGGCTCTCACCGCAGGTCGCCGGAGTCGTGGCCTGTCTTGAGGCGGTCATCGCGACCGCGCTGGCCTGGGTGCTGCTGGGCGAGCATCTGTCGGCGCCGCAGATAGCGGGAGGCGCGGTGGTTCTCGTGGGCGCGTTCATCGCGCAGTCGTCGGCGCCCGCCAAGGGGTCCGCGGAGCCGGTCGCCCAGGGATCGGAAAAGGAGTTGGCGGCCCGCCGTACCGTCGCCTAGGGTCGCGATCATGTACGCGCACGCACTCGTCCTTCCGCCTCCGGCCGCCTGAGGCGGGCTCTTCCGGAACCGTGTCCGGCGTATCGCCGCCGGGCGGAACCGTGCTGCCCGCAGACGAGTCCGAGGACCCCGTGAAGCCCTGAGGGGCCGGGTCCTTTCGTCACCTTCCGCGCGGTCGCCGCCCTTTCGGCCGGTCTCCGCGCGTCTGCGGAGAGACTCTCGTGTCGAACGTGCCCCATGCTGTCTCCGGCCTGCCCATCGGGCGAGGCCTGCTCTTCCTGACCGTCGCCGGTGCCGCCTGGGGCACCGCGGGTGCTGCCGCTTCCCTCGTCTACCGGGTGAGCGACATGGGCCCCGTCGCCCTCTCCTTCTGGCGCTGCGCGGGCGGATTCGTCCTGCTGTTCCTCGCCCGGTCACTGCGCCGCCGTACGGCCGTCAGGCCCGAGCCGTGGCGTCGCAGGGCCCTGCGCGCCGGTGTCACCGGACTCTCGCTCGCCGTGTTCCAGACCGCGTACTTCGCGTCCGTCCAGGCCACCGGCCTCGCGGTCGCCACCGTCGTCACGCTGGGCGCCGGGCCCGTCCTCATCGCGCTGGGTGCCCGGCTGACCATGGGCGAGCGGCTGGGGACGGGCGGGACCGTCGCCGTCGGCGGGGCACTGGCCGGGCTCGCGGTGCTGGTGCTGGGCAGTGGCGACGCCGTGGTGCGGCCGGCGGGTGTCGCCTGGGCCGTCCTGTCAGCCGCCGGGTATGCCGTACTGACCCTCCTCACCCGGTGGTGGGGGCGGGACGGAGGAACGGACGCGTTCGGTACGTCCGTCCGGGCCTTCGGCGTCACCTCGCTGTGCCTGCTGCCGTTCGGGCTGGCCGAGGGGCTCCTGCCGCACACCGGGGCCGGCGACAGGCTGCGGCTCGGCGGCCTCCTGGTGTACGTCGCCGCCGTGCCGACCGCCCTCGCGTACGGGCTGTACTTCGCCGGGGCGGCCGTCGTCCGCTCGACGACCGTTTCCGTGATCATGCTCCTGGAACCGGTGAGCGCGGCGGTCCTCGCCGTCACGCTGCTCGGCGAGCGGCTGACCGCGGCGACCGTCGGGGGCACCCTGCTGATGCTGGGCGCGGTGGCGGGGCTCGCGGTGGCGGAGGCGCGGGGCGCCGGCGCGGACGGGGGCGCGGAGCGGAGGGCGGAGCCCGGAGAGGTGTTCGGCTGAGCCTCAGTTGTCCTGTCCGGGGTCCGTCGAGTGGCCGACCGTGTCGAGTTCCGTGGTCGCGTCCGCCGGCAGCGCCAGGTCGGCGGCGATGAGGCTCTCGGAGTCCGGTGCGGGCAGCCAGCTGCCGTCGGCGCCCCGGCGGGCGCCCACCTTGGTGACGATACGGAGACCGGCGGGGTAGGGGGACAGGGCTTCCCTGATGAGTTCGTTGACGACCGCCGGCCCGTAGAAGTCGCTGGTGTCGATGTGGGTGATCCCCCGGTCGACGGCCTCGCGCAGCACAGCCACCGCCTCGTCGCGGTCCTTGGGTTGCCCGAACACACTGGGTCCCGCCAGCTGCATGGCCCGCCGGAAACGGTGTCGGCCATGGTGATGCCTTTCGTCGCGTACCGCTGCGTCGTTGTTGTCGCCGTCCGGGCCGGCTCTGCCGCGATCCGTACGTGGGTGGCCGTACCCCGCTGTTCCTGGGGGCGACAGGGACACCCACATCCCGAGCTGCCCGATCAGCGCCGACGACCGCAATCCGTCCGCCCAGATGCGCGAAACGCTCGCCCGGGTGCTGCGCCTGGACACCGCCGCGGCACCCGGTATCCGGCCGACCTGACCGGACCGGGCGGCGTCCGGGACCTGGTGTCGCCCGCCTCACCCTCTCCCGCTACAACCCCCGCCTGTGCCGCTGAACGGCCAGGGCCCCCGCGTCCCGTGGCCCGCCCCGCTCCGCCAGTCCGGCCGCGATACGGTCCTGGACCTCCGCCGGCCTCTTCTCGGCGTACTTGAACTTCGCCCGTACGTCCGTCACTTCGAGCCTGATGCCACGGATGCCGGAGAGCATCCGCCCGTACGGTGCCTCGCCCGCCGCCACTCGCGCGGAGCCGCCCTCCGGCTGGAAATGGCCCAGTTGGCGGTTGAGCAGGTCGGCCTTCTCCGCCGGGTCGTCCACGACGTGGGCGGTGCAGCGGAGTTGGACGGCCGCGTAGACGCTCGTCGGTACGCCGTGTTCGGGCGGGGTGTCCAAGGCGGCCTGCCACGGTCCGGGGATGAACGCGTAGTCGTCGACCACGCTGAGCAGGACGACCGGGTTCGTCTCCAGCGCGGGCCAGACCGGATTCGGGCGGGCCAGATGGGTGACCGCCTCGGCGCGCCCGGCGTCATAGGCGAAGTGCACGGGCTGGACGTACGGCGCCTCGCCCGGCAGGCCGTTCACGGCTAGCTGCCCGAAGTCGTGGACGGACAGCCACTGTTGCCACTCCGCGTCGTCGCGCGACGCGTCCCAGGGATGGATCAGCATCGGGATCAGAGGGCCCTGAGGTAGTCGGGGAGCTGGGTGCCGGGCGCCAACTCGGCGTCGGCGAGCGGGGTTTCGTAGCCCTTGCGCAGAGGGACCACGCCGGCCCAGTGGGGGAGCGCGAGATCCTCGGGCTCATCGTTCACCCCGCCCGTGCGCACCTTCGCGGACACCTCGGCGAGGTCGATACGGATCACGGCGGTGGCGGCGAGTTCCTTGGTGTTGGCGGGGCGTGAGTCGGCCGTGCGGCCCGCCACGACATGGTCGACCAGGGCGTCGAGGGCCAGTCGCTTCTCGTCCGGGTCCGTCACCTGATGGGCGATGCCGTGGACGACCACCGAGCGGTAGTTCATCGAGTGGTGGAAGGCGGACCGGGCCAGGATCAGCGCGTCCACGTGCGTGACCGTCAGACAGACCGGGAGACCCGGGTCGGCCTGGCCCGTCATCCGCAACGGGCGCGACCCTGTCGAGCCGTGTACGTAGAGACGCTCGCCGACCCGCCCGTAGAGCGTCGGCAGGACGACGGGTGCACCGTCCCGGACGAAGCCGAGGTGGCACACATACCCCTCGTCGAGGATCGCGTGCACCGACTCCTTGTCGTACGAGGCCCGGTTCGCGGAGCGGGTGGGGACCGTGCGGTCGGTCGGCGGGTAGGCGTCGGCGGGTTGCGGGGGCGCCTGCCGGGTTTCCTGCCGCTCGGCTTCCTGTGTGGCTTGCTGCGTGGTCCCCGGCATCGCGGTCTCCTTGCGGTCTATATTGCACTAGTGCATAATTGGTGTTGTGCTAGGAGAATATCCGATCAGAGGCCGGGGCGCAGCAGAGATTTCCGCGAGCGTCGAACGCGCGGTGGGTGCCGGGGAGCTGGAACCCGGTCAACTGCTGCCGCCCATGCGGGAGTTGGCGGAGCGGCTCGGGGTGAATCCCAATACCGTCGCCGCCGCCTACCGCACGCTGCGTGAGCGCGGGGTCATCGAGACCCATGGGCGGCGCGGCAGCCGGGTGCGCGCCAAGCCGGCCACCACCGGACGCGAGTACATCCGCGTGGTGGTGCCGTCCGGTGTGCGGGACGTGGCGAACGGCAACCCCGATCCGGCGCTGCTGCCGTCGCTGGCGGCGGCGTTCACGGCGGCCGGCGAACAGAGTGACCGGGCCCCGGTGCTCTATGGAGACGCCACCGTCGAGCCGGAGCTGGCCCGGATCGCCCGGGCGGATCTCGACGCCGACGGTGTGCCGGACGGGCCCGTTGTCGTCACCGCCGGTGCGCTGGACAGTGTCGAGCGACTCCTGGCCGTACACCTCAAGCCCGGTGACGCCGTCGCCGTCGAGGACCCCGGTTGGGGCGGCCTGCTGGACCTCGTACCGGCGCTCGGGCTGCGGATGGTCCCCGTGGGCGTCGACGATCAGGGGCCGGCCGTCGAGGACGTGCGGCAGGCGCTGGCGGCCGGGGCGCGGGCGCTGATCGTCACGGACCGGGCGCAGAACCCGACCGGTGCCGTGGTGAGCGCCACGCGCGCGCGTGCCCTGCGTTCCGTGCTCCGGGAGTACCCGGAGACCCTGCTCATCGAGGACGACCACGGCTACCGGATCGTCGACCAGCCCCTCCGTCCGCTGGCCGGGGTCACCCGGCACTGGGCGTTCGTCCGCTCGGTCGCCAAGGCCTACGGCCCCGATCTGCGGCTCGCCGTCCTCACCGGCGACGCCGCCACCGTCGACCGGATCAGGGGGCGGCAGCGGCTCGGGTCGGGCTGGGTCAGCCGACTGCTGCAACGGGCTGTCGTACGGCTGTGGACCGACGAGGCCGTGGACACGCGCGCGGTGGCCTCGGCGTACGGGCGGCGCCGGGACGCGTTGATCGACGCGCTCGCGGAGCGCGGGGTCGAGGCCCACGGGCGCAGCGGACTGAACGTGTGGATCCCCGTCCCGGACGAGACCGGCGCGGTCGCCCGGCTGCTCCACGCCGGCTGGGCCGTCGCCCCCGGCGCCCGCTTCCGGATGAACGCCCCGCCTGGTATCCGGGTGACGATCGCGACGCTGACGCAGGAGGAGACGGGTCCGCTGGCGGACGCGATCACCTCCGCGGTGGGGTCGGAGTCGGCGCGGACCTACGCCTAGGGGCTCCCCGGGGACGGGTCGGGAATCGGTCGGTGCCCAGGTCCGGTGCGGCGGGCGGGGGTGGCCTGGGTGAGTGCGGCTCCCGCCAGAACGATCACCGTGCCCACCGGTGTCGACCAGCTCAGGGTCTCGCCGAGCAGGGTGACGCCCGCGACCGTGGCGATGACCGGGATGAAGTACGTGACCATCTGGGCGGTCGTCGGCCCCGTCTCGGCGACCAGGCCGTACTGGAGGAGCATCGCGAAGCCCGTGCCCAGCGTGCCGAGGGCGACGATCGCGAGCAGCGGCCCGACGTGCAGGCCGTCGGGTATCCCCGTGAACAGCGGGGTGACCACGGCGAGTTGGAGTGTGGCCAGCAGCAACTGGGCGCCGCTGAGCGAGAGGTGGGAGTGGCTCGAACCCGCGAGTGTGCGGCGGACGTAGATCCAGCCGATCGGATAACTGAGCGAGGCCAGGAGGGCGAGCGCCGTGCCTGTCGCGTCCAGGCCGTGGAAGCCCTGCCAGGCGCCGAGCACGGTCAGGACGCCTATGAAGCCCAGGCCGAGACCGGCCACCCGCAGCCGTGTCGGACGGTCCTCCGAGAGCGCGACCAGGGACAGGGCCATGCCCCACAGTGGTGAGGTCGCGTTGCAGATGCCGGCGAGGGTGGACGGGATCGTCAGCTCCGCGTATGCGAAGAGCGAGAACGGCAGCGCGTTCAGCAGGAACGCGGCCACCGTGAGATGCCCCCAGGTGCGCGCCCCGCGCGGCAGTCGCTCCCGCTTCACGGCCAGCGCCGTTGCCAGCACCGCCGTACCGAACAGCAGCCGGCCGAAGGTGACCTGGAACGGCGCGTACCCCTGCGTACCGACCTTGATCAGCAGGAAGCTGAAGCCCCAGATGAGCGACAGCACGCCGAAGCGGACGCGCCAGTCGAGAGCGGGACGGCGGCCGACCGAGGCCGACGCGGGCGAGGGCGGAGGCAGGGGCGCTGCCGGTGTCGTGGGCTTCGGGGTGGTGAGGCGGCTCATGCGTGCCACGATCCCGGAGTCGATCTCGTAGCACAAGCGAGTATGTGTTCGGCTCATCTCGTAGAATTGCTTACATGTTGAACCTGGAGCGCCTACGCACCCTCGACGCCCTCGCCCGGCACGGCTCGGTCAGCGGGGCGGCCGAGGGGCTGCATGTGACGACGTCGGCCGTCTCGCAGCAGATGTCCAAGCTGGAGCGGGAGGTGGGGCAGCAGCTCCTCGCCAAGAACGGGCGGGGCGTGCGGCTCACCGACGCCGGACGGCTGCTCGCCGACCATGCCGCGCGCATCCTGTCCCAGGTCGAGCTGGCCCAGTCCGATCTGGAGGCGCAGCGCGGGCAGGTGGTGGGCGAGCTGCGGCTGTCGGCCTTCCCGACCGCCGCACGCGGGCTGTTCCCGGCCGCCCTCGCGGCCCTGCGCGCGGACCACCCCGGGCTGCGGCTGCGCTCGTCCGAGCTGGAACCGGAGGCCGGGGTCGCCGGGGTGGTGCGCGGGGATCTCGATCTGGCGGTCGTGCTCGACTGGTACAACAAGCCGATGCCGTTGCCCGACGGCCTGGTGAAGGCGTCGATCCTGGACGACCCGGCCGATGTGGCGATGCCGGTCGGTCATCCGCTCGCCGGCCGTAGCGAGGTGGATCTCGGGGAGTTCGCCGAGGACGAGTGGATCACCTGGGGCGAGGGCGAGTTCTGCCACGAGTGGCTGATGTTCACGCTGCGTTCCAGGGGCGTCGAGCCTTGCATCGGGCACCGTGCGGCGGAGACGCACACGCAGTTGGCGCTGGTCGCGGCGGGGCTCGGGGTGTGCATCGCTCCGTTGTTGGGGCGCCACCCCGTGCCCGCCGGGGTCGTCACCGTTCCGCTGCGGCAGCGGGTGCGGCGGCATGTGTACGTGGTCTGGCGGGCGGACGCCGACCGGCGGCCGTCGATTCGGGCGGCGGTGGAGGCGTTGCGCTCCGCGGGTTCGGCGGTGGGGGGTGTGGGCGGTGTGGATTCGCCCCCGCCGCCCCTACCCGTCCCATCCCTGGGGCTGCCGCCCCAGACCCCGCTACGGCCCTGAACGGGCCTTGTCCTCAAACGCCGGACGGG
>NZ_JBIRRV010000030.1:0-79620 GCF_044333925.1 Streptomyces sp. NPDC020898 | reverse complement strand
GATCCTCCAGCACCTTGCTATCGAGCGGTCATCCCAAGGGACACCTCGGCAGAGTCCCCAGGACGGTTCGCCAGCCGCGATGGCATTCAATCACTTACCGCAGGGCGTGCACGACGCCTTGGGCCCATTGTCCGTCACGCCAGTGACACACTCGATCCCGATGGCCAAGAATCACCGATCTGATCGACCCTCGACTTTCGCCGCTCCGCGGCCCGATCCGGGCACGATCCTGGGCCGGCTCGCCTCGGGGCCGAGCCGGGCTTCGCGCATCACTCATACGGAGCACTTGCCCCCTCGCGCGGGCCGCCATGCCGTCTGGCCTGACCGGATTCGCCCGGAGATCATCGCCGCTGTCCAGGCCGCCGGAATCGAACACCCCTGGGCCCACCAGGCACTGGCCGCCGAGCACGCCCTGGACGGCGACAGTGTGATCGTCGCCACAGGCACCGCCTCGGGCAAGTCGCTGGCGTACCTCGTCCCGGTCCTCTCGTGCCTCCTGGACGGCTCCGAGGCCCCCAACGGCCGCGGGGCGACCGCCCTGTACCTCGCACCGACCAAGGCCCTCGGGGCCGACCAGCGACGTTCCGTGAAGGAACTTTCACAACCTTTGGGAAACGCCGTACGACCAGCCGTGTACGACGGCGACACCCCCGTCGAGGAACGCGAGTGGGTCCGCCAGTACGCGAACTACGTCCTCACCAACCCGGACATGCTGCACCGGGGGATCCTGCCCTCCCACCCCCGCTGGTCCTCCTTCCTGAAGTCACTGAAGTACGTCGTCATCGACGAATGCCACACCTACCGCGGTGTCTTCGGCTCCCACGTCGCCCAGGTCCTGCGCCGTCTGCGCCGCCTCTGCGCCCGCTACGGCGCCTCCCCGGTCTTCCTGCTGGCCTCCGCCACGGCCGCCGAACCGTCTGTCGCCGCACGCCGCCTGACAGGCCTTCCGGTGGTCGAGGTCGCTGACGACGCCTCGCCCCGCGGTGAACTGGTGTTCGCCCTCTGGGAACCCCCGCTCACCGACCTCCACGGCGAGAAGGGCGCTCCCGTCCGCCGTACGGCCATCGCCGAGACGGCCGACCTGCTGACCGACCTCGCCGTCCAGGGCGTCCGCTCGGTGGCCTTCGTACGATCCCGGCGCGGCGCGGAGCTGATCTCGGTGATCGCCCAGGAGCGCCTCGCCGAGGTCGACCGTTCCCTCGCCCGCCGCGTGGCCGCCTATCGAGGCGGCTACCTCCCCGAGGAGCGCAGAGCCCTCGAACAGGCGCTCCACTCCGGCGAACTCCTCGGCCTCGCCGCCACCACCGCCCTCGAACTCGGCATCGACGTCTCCGGGTTGGACGCCGTCCTGATCGCCGGCTACCCGGGCACCCGTGCCTCCCTGTGGCAGCAGGCGGGCCGCGCGGGACGCGCCGGGCAGGGCGCGCTGGCGATCCTGGTCGCCCGCGACGACCCGCTGGACACGTTCCTCGTCCACCACCCGGAGGCCCTGTTCGACCAGCCGGTCGAGTCGACGGTCCTCGACCCGGACAACCCGTACGTCCTGGCCCCCCACCTGTGCGCGGCGGCGGCGGAACTCCCCCTGACCGACGGCGACCTGGAGCTGTTCGGCCCCGAGACGGCAGCCCTGCTCCCCCAGTTGGAGGCCGCGAAACTGCTCCGCCGCCGTGCCAGGGCCTGGCACTGGACACGCCGTGAACGGGCCGCCGACCTGGCCGACATCCGGGGCGGTGGCGGCACCCCGGTCCAGATCGTCGAGGAGGGCACGGGACGGCTCCTCGGCACGGTCGACGCGGGCGCCTCGCACACGACCGTGCACGAGGGCGCGGTCCACCTCCACCAGGGCCGGACGTATCTCGTCCGCTCCCTCGACCTGGCGGACTCCGTTGCCCTGGTCGAGGAGGCGAGCCCGCCGTATTCGACGGTCGCCCGCGACACGACGTCCATCGCCGTCCTGGAGACGGACACCGAGATCCCGTGGGGCGACGGCCGCCTCTGCTACGGCTCCGTCGAGGTGACCAACCAGGTCGTCTCCTTCCTGCGTCGACGTGTCATCACCGGTGAGGTCCTGGGCGAGACGAAGCTCGACCTCCCTCCGCGTACGCTGCGCACCCGCGCCGTGTGGTGGACGGTCACCGAGGACCAGCTCGACGCCGCCCGCATCAACCCGGAGATCCTCGGCGGCGCCCTGCACGCCGCCGAACACGCGTCGATCGGCATGCTGCCCCTCTTCGCGACCTGCGACCGCTGGGACATCGGCGGCGTCTCCGTCCCGCTCCATCCGGACACCCTCCTCCCCACGGTCTTCGTGTACGACGGTCACCCGGGCGGCGCCGGCTTCGCGGAGCGCGCCTTCCACACGGCCCGTTCCTGGCTGACGGCCACCCGCCAGGCCATCGCCTCCTGCGAGTGCGACGCCGGCTGCCCGTCCTGCATCCAGTCCCCCAAGTGCGGCAACGGCAACGAGCCCTTGCACAAGCGGGGAGCGGTGCGGCTGCTGACGGTTCTGCTGCAAGGGGCCCCGGAGGAGAAGCCGGAGACGGTGGAGAAGGTGGAGAAGGCTTAGGACGGGCCCCTACGGGGGCGGAGCAGGCTGACCCGTTGGTACCGGCGATCCAGGTGGTCCAGGCAGCCCAGACGGCCCAGGTGGGCCAGGTGGGCCAGGTGGACCCGCCCTCGATCTGACCTCCGCCGCGAACAGGCCCCGGCCCGCTGTCACCGTCAGGTCGGACGTCTCGCCCACCATCGCGCACCGAACAAGCCGTGTGCCCTGTGCTGAAGCCACCCGGTCCGCCCGAGCGCAGGCCGCCGAGGCGCCCTGCGTCCAGTGGTCCGCCGCCGCGAGCGCCGCCAGGTCCGCACCGGCGGCGGCTCGATGCCGGGCCACACCGGCCTGCCCCGCGGCGAGCACGATGCCGAACACCACGCAGAGGACGGCGATGGCACCGACACTCCAGACGGTCGCGGAGCCACGGTCCGATCGGCGCGCGTACGTGGAAGCAGCCCTCGCGAGCCGTCCGCTTCTCATGTGCCCACCCCCACCGTCTCCTCCGCCAGGGCCACCGCCTCGTGCTCGACATCGACGGTCAGATCCCCGAGCCCCGGCGGCCGAGCCACGACTGCCACACGGACCAGGTCACCCTCTCTGCTGACGGTGACCTCCGCCCCGCTCGGTGCCGCACTGCGAGCCACCTCGGCCACCGCGTCGGGCGGGTCCTGCCGGGCGGCCGCCCGGGCACCGGCCCGGGCCGCGTCCACGCACTGGATCTGCGCTGCGGCGACGAGCAACGCCCAGACCAGCGCCATCGAGAACAGCACCAGCGCGGGCAGCACCACGGCTGCCTCCGCGGTCACGAACCCCCCGTCCCGTCCCCGGGGTTCACATCTTTGCATCGAGGGCCTTCTTCACGATGGCCTGCAATTCCGAGTTGACCTGGCCGCTCGTCACCACCTTGTAAAGCACCGCGGCGAACGCGACCGCCGCGATGATGCCGACGGCATATTCCGAAGTGACCATTCCGGCGTCCCGCCGTGCCACAAGCACCGCACGCGTCCTGCACACCAGGGCACACATCTGTGTCCGTACGACTGCGAACATCTCAACTCCCTTTAATTTCAACTCTGTTGATGAACCGCTACTAACGAACTGCTTCTGATCACGCACCGCTCACGTCATCCGCCACCCCCGCCCAGCAACCCGTCCGCCAGTCCGATCACCACGGGCAGTACGCCGATCGCAATGAACGCGGGCAGAAAGCACAGCCCCACCGGCGCGGTGACCATGACGGCTGCCCGCCGGGCCCGTTCCGTCGCCGTGCGCCCCCAGTCGGCGCGGGTGTCGGCGGCGAGGCGCGCGACGGGCTCCGACGCGGGTACGCCCGACTCGTCGGCCCGCTCCAGGAGCCTCGCGAGGGGACCTGCTCCCGGTATCGACGCCAGCCTCCGCCAGGCCTCGGCCGGTTCGCCGCCGAGCCGTACCTCCGCCGCGCCCCGCGCCAGCCGCTCCCCGACGGGTCCCGCCAGCGCCTCGCCCACGGCCTGGGCCGCGATCACCGGACCGGCACCTGCCGCGATGCAGGCCGCCAGCAGATCGGCGGCGAGCGGGAGTTGCCGAGCCGCCTCGGCCGCGTCGACCTCCTCCGCCGTACCGCCGGCCGGCCGCCGCAGTCGCCACCACCACAGCCCGAACCCGGCGACCAGCCCCACCGCGACCCCGGCCCCACCGCCGACCAGCACCCACCCGGCGCTCACTGCGCCCACGACGGGCAGCCACCGCCGTACGGCACCCCGCGCCCCGAACCACCGCCCCACCACAGCCCGTTCCCGCTCCCGTTCCAGCCCCAGTTCCCGTGCCAGCAGCCGGGCCAGCCTCCGGCGCACCCTGCGCTCACGCCGTGCCGTCTCGATCCGCCGCAGCAGCCACCCCAGGGCCAGCGCGACCCCCAGCAGCACCCCCAGCCTGTGGAAAACCTCCGCACTCATCCCGGCGCCCCTCTCCCGTCGCCCGCTCCCCCGGCCCTCATGCCGCCTCCGCTCCCCGCACGATTCGCAGCGCCCACCACAGCCCCACGCCCTCCAGCACCCCGCCCACCAGCAGGCAGCCCAGTCCGGCGCCGGTGTGCAGCAGCACGTGCAGGGGGTCGGCGCCCAGGGCCGTGCCCAGGGCCAGCCCCAGCACCGGCAGGCCCGCGAGCATCACCGCCGTGGACCGGGAGCCCGCCAACTGGGCGCGCAGGTCCGCACGTTGATCCCGGTCGGCACGCAGAGCCCCTTCGAGCCGGTCCAGGCCGGCCGCCAGTCCGGCGCCCTGGTCCACGGCCACCCGCCAGCACGCGGCGAGGCCCAACAGCCCTTCGGCGCCCGGTTGTCGGGCTGCCGCGGCGAGCGCCCCGGGCACGTCGCCGCCGAACCGTGCAGCCGCCAGCACCGACGCCTGTGCCTCGCCGAGCCCGCCGGAGTCGCGTGCCGCCCGCAGCAACGCCTCCCCCGGCTGCCGCCCGGCGCGCACCTCACCGGCGAGCGCCGCGCACAGCGCGATCACCTCGTCGCCGCGCCGCTCCCGCGCCCGTCGCGCCTCCCCGGCCCGCCGCACCCGGCGCAGCAACGGCACCCCGGCCGCGCCCACCAGCGCCGGCACCACGGAGGCGCCCAGCAGGGCGACCACCAGCCCGACGGCCACCGACCACCACTCGGCCCGCAACCGCCCCCGCAGCCGCCGCAGTTCACCCACCGCCCGCTCCCACGGTGGCGGCCCGGTCCCCCCGGCCCCGCCCCCGGCGAGCAGCAACTCCGCCCGCCGTGCCCCCGGATACCTCCCGCCCAACAGCCAGCAGACCGCCCCGACACACATTCCGGCCGCCGCACCCATCGACAGCTCGCCCATCCCCGTCACGTGCCCTCACTCCCCTGCCCCTTGTCGCCACCGGCGCGAAGCAGCCCTCGCAGCCGCTCCCACCCCCGCTCGTACACGAACGCCTCCTCGCCCCACCGCAGCGCCGGCACCGTCACCACCAGCCCCGACCGGTCCCGTTCCAGCACATGCACCTCGGCGATCCGGCGCCGCCCGGCCCGGTCCCGTACGAGATGCAGCACCACCGACAACGCGGCCGCCACCTGGCTGTGCAGCGCCGCCCGGTCGAGCCCCGCGGCCGTGCCCAGCGCCTCCAGCCGTGCCGGTACGTCCGCCGCCGCGTTCGCGTGGACCGTCCCGCAACCGCCTTCATGACCCGTGTTGAGGGCAGCCAGCAGGTGGACAACTTCACTCCCGCGCACCTCCCCGACCACCAACCGGTCGGGCCGCATCCGCAGCGCCTGCCGCACCAGGTCCTGGAGCGACACGAGTCCCGCGCCTTCCTGGTTGGCGGGTCTGGTCTCCAGGCGTACGACGTGCGGATGGTCGGGGCGCAGCTCCGCCGAGTCCTCGGCAAGAACGATCCGCTCGCCCGGGCCGACCAGCCCCAGCAGGGCGCTCAGGAGCGTTGTCTTGCCGCACCCCGTCCCGCCGCTGATCAGGAACGAGAGCCGTGCCTCCAGCAGTGCGCGCAGCACCCGGTCGCCGCCCGGCGGTACCGTCCCCGCGGCCATCAGCTCCTCCAGGGTGAAGGCGCGCGGCCGTACCACCCGCAGTGACAGGCAGGTGCAGCCGACGGCCACCGGGGGCAGTACCGCGTGCAGGCGTGTCCCGTCGGGAAGCCGGGCGTCGACCCACGGTCTGGCGTCGTCGAGCCGTCGTCCGGCCACCGCGGCGAGACGCTGCGCGAGACGGCGTACGGCGCCCGCGTCCGGGAAGGAGACGGTGGTCAGTTCCAGCCCGCCGCCCCGGTCCACCCAGACCCTGTCCGGGGCCGCCACCAGCACATCGGTGACCGACGGATCGGTGAGCAGCGGCTCCAGCGGCCCGCTGCCGACCAGCTCGGACCTCAACCGCTCGGCCGCGCCCAGCACTTCCGCGTCCCCGAGCACCCGCCCCTGCTGCCGCAGAGCCTGTGCCACGCGCGCGGGTGTCGCCTCGGCCCCGCTCTCGGCCAGCCACTGGCGTACGCCGTCCAGCAGCCCGGAGGACGCGCCCGGTCCGTCGTCCCAGCGCCCGGCACTCATGCGCCACCCGCCTCGGCCAGCGCCCGCTCCCAGAACACCGTGCAGAACCGGGCGAGCGGTCCGCGTGCCGCCGCTCCCGGCGGCGCCTTGCCCTCGTGCGGGCGCGAGAGAGCCGATTCGACGGGGACTTCGCCTGCCAAAGGCAGGTTGAGCAGCCGGGCCACCTCGTGGTCGTCCAGTCCCGGCGTGTACGGCCCGCGTACGGCCACCCGCAGGTCGCGCAGGACCATGCCGACGGCGGACGCGACCCGGCCGGCCGCCGCGACCGCGCGCAGTTCGCCGGGGACCACCAGGATTCCGACGTCCAGCTGGGCGAGGACCTCGGCGACGCCGTCGTCGATGCGCCGCGGGAGGTCGACGACGACCGCACCGCCGCGGCGTCTGGCCGCGGCGAGCACCGCCCGTACGGCCTGGGGCGGGATGGCCACGCAGTCCCCGCGGTCCCAGCTCAGCACCCTCAGGGAGTGCAGTTTCGGCAGCGACTCCTCCAGAGCGCCGCCGCCGACCCGGCCGCGCGAGGCGGCGAAGGCCGGCCAGCGCAGTCCGTCGGCCGTCTCACCGCCGAGGAGTACATCGAGTCCGCCGCCCAGTGGATCCGCGTCCACGAGCAGGGTGCGCAGTCCCTCACGCGCGGAGGTGACGGCGAGCGCGCAGGCCAGCGTGGACGCTCCGGCCCCGCCCCGGCCGCCGATGACGCCGACGGTGAGCGCGGGCCTGCCGACGCCCTCGGCGACGTCGGCGATGCGGTCGACGAGCCACTGTTCGCCGTCGGGCAGCATCAGGACGTGGTCGGCGCCGATCTCGACGGCCCGCCGCCAGACCCCGGAGTCGTCCTGGTCCCTCCCGACCAGCACCACTCCCCGCCGGCGCAAGGCCCCGCGCACCCGGCGTACGGCGTCGTCGCCGACCAGGACGAGCGGTGCCGCCTCCCAGCCACCTCCGCGTTCGGGCACCCCGTGATGCACTTCGGGTGTGGCACCGGCCGCCGCGCACAGGCGCAGCAGGTCGTCGAGCAGGTCCGCGTCCTCGGTGACGATCAGCGGTCCGCTCTGCCGCCCCTCGGCCGCGGACTGGTCGTTGTCGTGTGTGATGGCTCCTGCCATGGTTTCCGGCCCCCTTCGCTACTTCTTCCGTGCCGCATGTCTGCCGCGCCTCTCGCGCAGCCCCTGCGGCCCCGCGATTCACCAACATGTGAAGAACCGGTGAGCGGCCTCCATATGCACGGCCGATAGAAACCGGCCAAACGCGCCCCGCAAACGGAACCGGCCATGAACTCGCCGCGATCGGGACGCGCTGGAATCACGGTGCAGCGAACCCGGAAATCGTGTGGATCTTGGTCGAAAACTGTGGACAACTCGGCGATTGTGAATATCGCCGTCACCCAAACAGGTGACCCCCGTACGACTTTCCACAGAGCAGCGTCACAGTTACGCACAGTGACTGATCGCGGGCACACGAAAGAGGCGGCCGAAGCCGCCTCGAAGCGGCACTACAGCCGCGAAGGGAGCGCGAAGGGAGAAAGAAAACCCACCCGGACATGCGACGACCCCCGCCGGGGGGGAGAGCGGGGGTCGTCCCCACGGTTCGACTCGGGGGGGGAGGAGCCGGACCGGGTTAGCACGGTCGCGAACGATCCGTGACTTCCATGGTGTACCCGAGAGCCCTCTCAGGCAAACCCACGCGCCACAGCTTACGCCGAATGGTGGGCGCCTATGCTCAGCCTCGTGGAAAACCACTCCTTGCCCCGCACAGCCGCCTTCTTTGACCTGGACAAGACGGTCATTGCGAAGTCGAGCACGCTCACGTTCAGCAAGTCGTTCTACCAGGGCGGTCTGATCAACCGCAGGGCCGTCTTGCGTACCGCATATGCCCAGTTCGTCTTCCTGGCGGGCGGCGCCGATCACGACCAGATGGAGCGCATGCGCGAGTACCTCTCCGCGCTCTGCCGCGGCTGGAACGTCCAGCAGGTCAAGGAGATCGTCGCCGAGACCCTGCACGACCTGATCGACCCGATCATCTACGACGAGGCCGCCTCCCTCATCGAGGAGCACCACACAGCCGGCCGTGACGTGGTGATCGTGTCCACGTCGGGCGCGGAGGTCGTCGAACCGATCGGCGAACTGCTCGGCGCGGACCGGGTGGTGGCCACGCGCATGGTCGTCGGCGACGACGGCTGCTTCACGGGCGAGGTGGAGTACTACGCGTACGGGCCGACCAAGGCCGAGGCGGTCAAGGAGCTGGCCGGGTCCGAGGGGTACGACCTCGCGCGCTGCTACGCGTACAGCGACAGCGCCACCGACATCCCCATGCTGGCATCCGTCGGCCATCCGCACGCTGTGAACCCGGACCGCGCACTGCGCCGGGAAGCGCTCGCCCGGGGGTGGCCGATTCTGGACTTCCACCGCCCGGTCCGGCTGAAGCAGCGCCTGCCCGCGCTCTCCGTTCCGCCGCGTCCGGCACTGGTGGCAGCGGCGGCGATAGGTGCGGCGGCGGCCACCGCGGGTCTCGTCTGGTACGCGAGCCGGCGCCGCCCGACGGTCGCCTGACCTGGCCCTCCCGCCTGTCCCGGTTCATGCCTGTTTGAGCGTGCAAGTAAAGAAGTGCAGCCAGGACTTCCGCTTGCTCCGGTCCAGGAGTAGAAAGGAGTCAACGGCCCGCGAGACCAAGGACATCCGAAAGGATCACCTTAATAACGCATTTGGCCCACGGACCGAGCATGAACACTGGGCACCCACGCGACGTCGACCCGTCGATTACGGGCCAGCCGCACCAGGGACGGGCCAAGTTCCCGACCTGATGGGCAATATCTCGAGGACGCTTGGTAACCGGGTGAACATGCCAGCGGCGGTACGAATCCTCGTACCGCCGCAACCCTTTGCCCCTGTGAAGGCCCTCCGCGGAGGGCCTTTTTCGTGGTCTTATGCCGCTCCGCGCTGCAATGCCTCGCACACGGCCGTCGATTCGCGTGCCCCGAGTTCGACCGCCCGGCCGCAGTGGGCGATCCACGCCGCCATGCCCTCGGGGGTGCCGGAGGCATAGCCGCCGAGTGCCGCCAGATAGGCCGCGCGGCCCGGTTCGGCGTGCCCGACCTCGGCCGGACAGACAGACTTCGGGTCGAGGCCGCTGCCGATCAGGACGATCCGCTCGGCCGCGCGCGCGACCAGGCCGTTGTGCGATCCGAAGGGGCGCAGCGCGAGGAGTTCGCCGTGCACGACGGCGGCCGTGACCAGCGCCGGCGCTGAACCGCCCGCGATGATCAGCTCCGCGAGACCCTCCAGCCGACCGGACACCTCCGCCGCGTTCGGCAGCGGCAGTTCGACCAGCGGCTCGTCGACGAGCTCGCCGTCCTGCCGCGGGCGTCCCACCTCGTCGCCCGTTCCCGCGGCGGCGACCAGATGCAGCCGGGCCAGCACCCGCAGCGGTGACTGCCGCCAGATGGACAGGAGTTGGCCGGCCTCAGCGGTCAGCCGCAGGGCCGCGCCCACCACCCGGGCCTCGTCGTCACCACTGAAGTCGGTGCGTCGGCGCACCTCTTCGAGGGCCCAGTCGGCACCGGAGAGGGCCGCGGAACCGCGAGCGCCACGCAGCGCCGCCTCACCGGTGATCGCGTTGCTGCGCCGCCGCATGATGCGATGCCCGTAGACCCGGTCCACGGCCTTGCGTACGGACTCCACGGAGTCGGCTACCCCGGGCAGCGATCCAAGGGCCGCGAGCGGATCGGCGGCCGCACCTGTCGTACTCATGAGTACGACCCTACGCACTCCGCGGAGCCGGGCCACGAAGGAGTGGACTTCCTCACGCCCCTGGACACGTCTGGCGGTTGCCCCACTACCGTCAGTGAACATGAAAATTGCTTTCGTCGGGAAGGGCGGCAGCGGCAAGACCACGCTGTCCTCGCTGTTCGTCCGCCACCTCGCGGCATCCGGAGCGCCGGTCCTGGCCATCGACGCCGACATCAATCAGCACCTTGGCGCCGCACTCGGCCTCCACGAGGCGGAGGCCGCCGCGATGCCCGCGATGGGCGAGCGGATGGAGCTGATCAAGGAGTACCTGCGCGGCACGAACCCTCGCATCGCCTGCGCCGACGCGATGATCAAGACGACCCCGCCCGGCTCGGGCTCGCGGCTGCTGCGGGTCCTGGAGCCCAATCCGGTGTACGACGCCTGCGCGCGACCTGTGGAGCTCGACGGCGGTGCCGTCCGTTTGATGGTCACCGGCCCGTTCGCCGAGGCCGATCTGGGAGTGGCCTGCTACCACTCCAAGACGGGCGCGGTGGAGCTGTGCCTGAACCATCTCGTCGATGGCCCGAGCGAGTATGTCGTCGTCGACATGACCGCGGGCTCGGACTCCTTCGCGTCCGGCCTCTTCACCCGCTTCGACATCACGTTCCTCGTCGCCGAACCGACCCGGAAGGGAGTCTCCGTCTATCGCCAGTACAAGGAGTACGCCCAGGACTTCGGGGTCATCCTGAAGGTCGTCGGCAACAAGGTGCAGGGTCAGGACGACCTCGACTTCCTCCGCGCCGAAGTCGGGGACGACCTCTTGGAGACGGTCGGGCACTCGGACTGGGTGCGTGCCATGGAAAAGGGTCGGCCCACCCGGTTCGAACTCCTGGAGGACACCAACCGCCGCTCCCTGCGCCGGTTGCGGACGGCCGTCGACGCCACCTACGAGCTGCGCGACTGGGAGCGCTACACGCACCAGATGGTGCACTTCCACCTGAAGAACGCCCACTCCTGGGCCAACGCCCGCACCGGGGTCGACCTGGCGGCACAGGTCGACCCCGGCTTCGTACTGACCGAACACCTGACGCCGACCAGCGTCTGAGGCCAGGTGCGCGCAGCGCCCTGAAGGGGCGCGGGGAACTGCGCGACCAGCCCCCACCGACCCGCAGCCGGGAATCGCACCCACCCAACCGCTACCGCTTGGCTGCAGGCGCCCCCGGTACACCCTTAGGCGCCGGGGCCGGGCGCCCCGCCAGGAAGGTGGCCCAGCCGCGCTCGGGCGCCTCACCGACCTTGAGGGTGCGCAACTTCTCCAGGGTCTGCGGATCCTGCGCGTCCAGCCAGTCGGCGAGCTGCCGGAAGGAGACACAGCGCACGTCGGTCTTCGTACAGACACGTTCGATGACCTCCTCGATGGCACGCATGTACGTGCCGCCGTTCCAGGACTCGAAGTGGTTGCCGATGATCAGGGGCGCGCGGTTACCGTCGTGGGCGCGTTCGAAGCCCCTGAGGAGGCCGTCGCGGAACTGGTCGCCCCAGTACTCGTGCCGGCGCTTGTCGCCGCTGCGTGCCTTTGACTGGTTCATGTAGAAGTTGTAGTCCATGGTCAGCGTCTCGAAGCTGCGGCCGGGCACCGGGACGAGCTGCATGGACAGGTCCCACAGGCCCCGCTTCTTCGCGGGCCAGAGCTGATCGTTGACACCGCTCGTGTCGTAGCGGAAGCCCAGTTCGCGGGCCGCGCCCATGAAGTTCTTCTGTCCTTCCAGGCAGGGCGTGCGGGCGCCGACGAGCTCCTTCTCGTAGTCGAAGGGCAGCGGGGGCGCGTTCTTCATGCCCGTGGTGGTCTTCCAGGACTTCACGAATCGTTTCGCCTGGGCGATCTCGTCCTTCCAGTCCTCCACCGACCACTCACCGACACCACCCCCGCTGCCGCAGAAGTGGCCGTTGAAGTGGGTGCCGATCTCGCTGCCCTCCAGCCAGGCGAGCCGCAGCTGCTTCGCGGTGTCGGCGATGCCCTGCTCGTCGTTGAAGCCGATGTCGGAGCGGCCCGGCGAGTGCTGGGGCGGCCGGTACAGGTCCCGTTTGTCCTCCGGGAGCATGTACACGCCGCTCAGGAAGTAGGTCATGGCAGCCTTGTTGTCCTTGGCCACCTTGCGGAAGTGGGAGAACAGCCTCTGACTGTCCTCGCCCGCACCGTCCCAGGAGAAGACGACGAACTGCGGCGGCCGCTGCCCGGGCTTGAGCCGCTCGGCCCTGGGCTGGTGGGGCTGGGCTCCGGTGTACGCGGTGGAGCCGTCCCCGATCAGGCGGACCGCGCTCTTGGGAGCAGGGGCCGGCGCCGCCTTCTTCGCGCCGTGCACGCCTTCCTTCGCACCGGAGGAACCGGTGGTTCCCGCCCCGCAGCCGGCGAGTGACGCGGTACAGGCCGCGACGGCCACGACGCCTGCGGTGATCCTCTTGGTGACGGCCATGTCCGCCCCACCTCTTCCTTCGTTCGGGCCGGCGCTTTCGGGCGCGGCGCCGTCAAGGTCGCACGGGACCAAGAAGGAATTAGTACGACAAGCCGATCAAAAGTTCAGTTCACTCCCCAGAGTGATTTATTAACCCATTTGACCCGAAATTACATACACGTCCTTTACTGTGCATTACGATCCATTTACCGAGCGTTGAGAAATCCCGCCGCTGCACGCCGTGACCCACGGCCGCGACCCGACCTCCCGCAATCGAGCGGGGGACCACCTGTTCCGCGACCGCGCTGCCCCGGAGGAGACGGGAAACATGTCTGCCTGCGTCCCCACTCGCGCCCCCGACCCGTCTCGGCCGAAGCGCATGCACCAGCCCCCCAGCCCACCGCTGCCGCCGGCCCCGCCCCGCCGCTTCGGCATCGCGGGCGCCGACGTGTCGGCCGCGACGGCGGTCTTCCTGATCGCCCTGCCCCTGTCCCTGGGCATCGCCCTCGCCACCGGCGCGCCGCTCCAGGCCGGCCTGGTCGCCGCCGCCGTCGGCGGACTCGTCGCCGGACGGCTCGGCGGCTCCCCGCTCCAGGTGAGCGGCCCCGCCGCCGGGCTCACCGTCGTCACCGCCGAACTCATCCAGCGGTACGGATGGCGGACGACCTGCGCCATCACCGTCCTCGCCGGACTCGCCCAACTCGGCCTCGGCTGCCTGCGGGTGGCCCGCACCGCGCTCGCCGTCAGCCCCGCCGTCGTCCACGGCATGCTCGCCGGGATCGGCGTGACCATCGCTGTCGCCCAGCTGCACATCGTCCTCGGGGGTACGCCGGAGAGCTCGGTCCTCGAAAACCTCCACGCGCTGCCCGCCCAGTTGGCCGACCTGCACCCCGGCGCCGTGTCGATGAGCGTGCTGACCCTGACCCTGCTGCTGGTCTGGCCACGGATCCCCGGCCGGGCCGGGAACGCCCTGCGCAAGGTGCCGGCCGCGCTCGTCGCCGTCACCGGCGCCACCGCCACCGCCGCGTTCGCCGGGCTGACCCTCGCCAAGGTCGATCTGCCGTCCTGGCGCAGTCACGCGCTGGCGGGGCTGCCCGAGGGGCCGGTCCTCGGCGTCGTCGCCGCCGTGCTCACCGTCACGCTGGTGTGCAGTGTGCAGTCGCTGCTCGGCGCGGTCGCCGTGGACAAGCTGGTCGCCTCCCGGCCCGAACTGATCGCCGGGCGGGTCACGCGGTCGGGGGCGGCGGCCCGTGTCGGCCGCTCCGACCTGAACCGTGAGCTGCTCGGCCAGGGCGCGGCCAACGTCGCGTCCGGAGTGCTCGGCGGTCTGCCGGTCGCGGGCGTGGCCGTGCGGAGTTCGGCAAATGTGCAAGCCGGTGCCGTGAGCCGGAACTCCACGATGCTGCACGGCGTTTTCGTAGTAGTCGCCGCGCTGCTGATGGTTCCGATCCTGGAGCTGATCCCGCTCGCCTCACTCGCCGCCCTGGTGATGGCCGTCGGCATCCAGATGGTGTCCCTGCACCACATCCGCACGGTGACCCGCCACCGCGAGGTCCTGGTCTACGCGGTGACGACCGTGGGCGTCGTCTTCCTCGGCGTCCTCGAAGGAGTGACGCTGGGCGTCGCGGTCGCCGTCGCCGTCGCCCTGCACCGCCTCGCCCGCACCCGGATCACCTACGAAGAGAGCAACGACGAGACAGGGGGAGTCCATTACGTACGTGTACGAGGACAGTTGACGTTCCTCGCGGTGCCCCGGCTCAGCCGGACCCTGCACCTCGTGCCCCAAGGGGCCGACGCCGTCGTGGAGTTGGACGGTTCGTTCATGGACCACGCGGCGTTCGAGTCGCTTCAGGACTGGCAGAACACGCACACCGCCCAGGGCGGCGCCGTCGAGGTGACCGGCCGGGCGGGGACGCGTATCGCCGAGCCCGCGAGCTCGTCCGGATGCCGTTGCCGGCCCTGGACACCCTGGCGCAACCACCAGTGCGAGCGCCCGGAGCCCGGGCAGGGACAGGAGGAAGCGGCGCGTGGACTCGGCGGGGTGAGCGGTTCCGACGGTTCTTCCGCCTCGCCCCACTCGCCCTACTGGGCCGACTCACCCGGTGCCACCGGGCCGAGCGGGCACCAACTGGCGCGCGGCATCAGCGCTTTCCAGCGGAACACCGCGCCCCTGGTGCGCGGTGAGCTGGCCCGGCTGGCGCGGGAGGGACAGCGGCCGGCACAGCTGTTCCTGACGTGCGCCGACTCCCGCCTCGTCACGTCGATGATCACCTCCAGTGGTCCCGGCGACCTGTTCGTCGTACGGAACGTGGGCAATCTCGTGCCGCTGCCCGGCGAGGACAGCGGGGACGACTCGGTGTCGGCGGCGATCGAGTACGCGGTGGACGTGCTGAAGGTGCGTTCCATCACGGTGTGCGGGCACTCCGGGTGCGGGGCCATGCAGGCGCTGCTGAGCATGGAACCCGGCGGGGCGCGGACGCCGCTCAGACGGTGGCTGGGGCACGGGCTGCCGAGCCTGGAGCGGATGGCCGCGACGGACCGGCCCTGGGCGCGGCTCGCCGGGCGGGCGCCCGCGGACGCGGTCGAGCAGCTCTGCCTGACCAACGTGGTTCAGCAGTTGGAGCATCTGAGGGCGCACGAGTCGGTGGCGCGGGCGCTGCGGGAGGGGGCGCTCGATCTGCACGGGATGTATTTCCATGTGGGTGAGGCGCAGGCGTATCTGCTCACCGGGGTGGGCGGCGACGAAGAGGTGTTCGATCATGTGCGGGCGGCCGGCCTGTCCGCCTGAGGGAGCCTGAAGCAAGGCGGACGGGTGAACCGGAGGAACATCGCGTACGTGACCTTGGTTGTCCCCCTCACGAAGAGGCGTGCCGGCAGGTCTCGACCTGAAGCCCCAAAGGTCTAAACCAATTTCTGGTCGGCCCTTGTCATCGGGCCCTCCGGTCTGATGAGCTGTGGCCCGGGACACAACGGACACCCTGGGAAAGGGAGATGTCGTGAGCAACGAAAGCCTGGCCAACCTGCTCAAGGAAGAGCGCAGGTTCGCGCCACCCGCCGAGCTGGCCGCAAACGCCAACGTCACGGCGGAGGCGTACGAACAGGCCAAGGCTGACCGGCTCGGCTTCTGGGCCGCGCAGGCCCGCCGGCTGACCTGGGCCACCGAGCCGACCGAGACGCTGGACTGGTCGAACCCGCCGTTCGCCAAGTGGTTCAAGGACGGCAGCCTCAACGTCGCCTACAACTGCGTCGACCGGCACGTCGAGGCGGGCAACGGCGACCGGGTCGCCATCCACTTCGAGGGGGAGCCCGGCGACAGCCGCGCGATCACCTACGCCGAGCTCAAGGACGAGGTGTCGAAAGCCGCCAACGCCCTCACCGAGCTGGGAGTTCAGAAGGGCGACCGGGTCGCCGTCTACATGCCGATGATCCCGGAGACGGCGATCGCGATGCTCGCCTGCGCCCGGATCGGCGCCGCGCACTCCGTCGTCTTCGGCGGGTTCTCCGCGGACGCGCTCGCCACGCGCATCCAGGACGCCGACGCCAAGGTCGTCATCACCACCGACGGTGGCTACCGCCGGGGCAAGCCGTCCGCGCTCAAGCCCGCCGTCGACGCCGCCGTCGAGCGCGTCGACAACGTGGAGCACGTGCTCGTCGTCCGCCGTACCGGTCAGGACGTCGAGTGGCACGAGGGCCGGGACGTGTGGTGGCACGAGGTCGTCGAGCGGCAGAGCGCCGAGCACACGCCCGAGGCGTTCGAGGCCGAGCAGCCGCTGTTCATCCTCTACACCTCCGGTACGACGGGTAAGCCCAAGGGCATCCTGCACACCTCCGGCGGCTACCTCACCCAGGCGGCCTACACCCACCACGCCGTCTTCGACCTCAAGCCGGAGACCGACGTCTACTGGTGCACGGCCGACGTCGGCTGGGTCACCGGGCACTCGTACATCGTGTACGGGCCGCTGGCCAACGGCGCGACGCAGGTGATGTACGAGGGGACGCCGGACACCCCGCACCAGGGCCGCTTCTGGGAGATCATCCAGAAGTACGGGGTCACGATCCTCTACACGGCGCCGACCGCCATCCGGACGTTCATGAAGTGGGGGGACGACATCCCCGCGAAGTTCGACCTCTCCTCGCTACGGGTGCTGGGGTCCGTGGGTGAACCCATCAACCCCGAGGCCTGGATCTGGTACCGCAAGCACATCGGCGGCAACGTGACGCCCATCGTCGACACCTGGTGGCAGACCGAGACCGGCGCCATGATGATCTCCCCGCTGCCCGGCGTGACCGAGACCAAGCCGGGGTCCGCGCAGCGGGCGCTGCCCGGGATCTCCGCGACCGTCGTCGACGACGAGGCGAAGGAGGTGCCCAACGGAGGCGGCGGATACCTCGTACTGACCGAGCCGTGGCCGTCCATGCTGCGCACCATCTGGGGCGACGACCAGCGGTTCCTCGACACGTACTGGTCCCGGTTCGAGGGCAAGTACTTCGCCGGGGACGGCGCCAAGAAGGACGACGACGGCGACATCTGGCTGCTCGGCCGGGTCGACGACGTCATGCTCGTCTCCGGGCACAACATCTCCACCACCGAGGTCGAGTCCGCGCTCGTCTCCCACCCCTCCGTCGCCGAGGCCGCCGTGGTGGGCGCCGCCGACGAGACGACCGGGCAGGCCATCGTGGCCTTCGTGATCCTGCGCGGCACCGCCTCCGAGACCGACACCCTCGTCGCCGAACTCCGCAGCCACGTCGGCGAGGCTCTCGGCCCGATCGCCAAGCCCAAGCGCATCCTTCCGGTCGCCGAGCTCCCCAAGACCCGCTCCGGAAAGATCATGCGCCGCCTGCTCCGCGACGTCGCCGAGAACCGCGAACTGGGCGACGTGACGACCCTGACCGACTCCACCGTCATGGACCTCATCCAGACCAAGCTGCCCGCGGCGGGCAACGAGGACTAGAAGTGGACTAGAGAACCAGAGGACCAGAGGGTTTCCTCCAGGCGGCGCCTCCCCCCGCACCTTGGGTAAGCTGAACATCGCGTCAACAACGCGACAAGATCCGTAAGGATCCCAAAGGTGCGCCGGGAAGTCTGGTCGGCATGTGCTCCATGCTGCCCACCGACCGGAGGAATCCCGTGGTCCCCCCTCGCACCCCCAGCCGCAAGGTCCTCGGACGGCTCTCGCTGCCCGAGCGAACGTTCGTCGCGGACGCCCTGCGGACCGAGACCGTCGGTGGGGTGCTGCTGCTCGTCGCCGCGATCACCGCGCTGATCTGGGCGAACACACCGGTCAAGGACAGTTACGAGGCTGTACTGGACTTCCATGTCGGACCCGCCGCCCTCGGGCTCGACCTCTCCCTCCAGCACTGGGCCGCCGACGGACTGCTCGCGATCTTCTTCTTCGTCGCCGGCATCGAACTCAAGCGCGAACTCGTCGCCGGGGAACTGCGCGACCCGAGGGCCGCCGCGCTGCCCGTCGTCGCCGCGCTGTGCGGGATGGCCGTACCGGCGCTCGTCTACACGCTCACCAGTGTCACCGGCGGCGGTTCGCTCGCCGGGTGGGCCGTGCCCACGGCGACGGACATCGCCTTCGCGCTCGCCGTGCTGGCCGTCATCGGTACGTCCCTGCCGAGCGCCCTGCGGGCGTTCCTGCTGACGCTCGCCGTCGTCGACGACCTCTTCGCCATCCTGATCATCGCGGTCTTCTTCACCGACGACCTGAACTTCGCCGCGCTCGCCGGCGCGGTCGTCGGCCTCGCCGTCTTCTGGCTGCTGCTGCGGAAGGGCGTACGCGGGTGGTACGTGTACGTCCCGCTCGCGCTCGTCATCTGGGCGCTGATGTACAACAGCGGCATCCACGCCACCGTGGCCGGTGTCGCGATGGGCCTGATGCTGCGGTGCACGACCCGGACGGACGAGGGTGAGGAGCGCTCGCCCGGTGAGCGCATCGAGCATCTGGTGCGGCCCTTGTCGGCCGGGCTCGCCGTGCCGCTGTTCGCCCTGTTCAGCGCGGGCGTGTCGGTGTCCGGCGGGGCCCTGGGGGACGTGTTCACCCAGCCCGAGACCCTCGGGGTCGTGCTCGGGCTCGTCGTCGGGAAGACGCTCGGGATCTTCGGCGGGACCTGGCTGACGGCACGTTTCACTCGCGCCTCGCTCAGCGACGACCTCGCCTGGGCCGACGTGTTCGCCGTCGCCTCGCTCGCCGGGATCGGGTTCACCGTCTCCCTGCTGATCGGCGAACTCGCGTTCGACGGAGACGCGGCGCTCACCGGCGAGATCAAGGCCGCCGTCCTGACCGGCTCACTCATCGCCACCCTCGCCGCGACCGTGCTGCTGAAGATACGGAACGCCAAATACCGCAGGCTCTGGGAGGCGGAGGAGCGCGACGACGACCTCGACGGCATCCCCGACATCTACGAGGAGCACGATCCGGCGTACCACCTGCGCATGGCCGGCATCTACGAGGGGAAAGCGGCAGAACACCGGCGCATCGCCGGGCTCAAGGCCGCCGAACTCGACGCCGCCGAAAGGGACCGGCTTGCCGAAGTGACGGGCGGGGCGGGCGACGAGGGTGACGGTCCGGCATGATCTGACACGTAACCACCAGACACGTTGTCAGGTACGTACGCCCGACGCGCGTACGTCAGACACCCGAGCACGACAACAGGGAGACCTCGATGAGCGCACCCGACGGCAGCCCGGTCGGCGCCGAACGCAGCATCGGCCAGTTGTTCGCCTCGGCGACGACCGAGATGTCCGCGCTGGTGCACGACGAGATCGCGCTGGCGAAAGCCCAGCTCAAGCAGGATGTGAAGCGCGGCGCGACGAGCGGTGGCGCGTTCACGGTGGCCGGTGCGGTCCTGGTCTTCTCCCTGCCGATGCTCAACTTCGCACTGGCGTACGCCATCCGGACCTGGAGCGACTGGAACCTCGCGATCTGCTTCCTGCTGTCGTTCGCCGCGAACGTCCTGATCGCCCTCCTCCTGGTGCTGATCGGTGTCGTCTTCGCGAAGAAGGCCAAGAAGAGCAAGGGGCCGCAGAAGGTCGCCGCGTCCATGAAGGAGACGGCGGGTGTGCTCCAGAAGGCCAAGCCGCACCCCCGGCCCGCTCCGGTAAGTGACGCGGTCGAGGTTGTGGCACGCTCGTCCTCATGACGGACCCCGCCACACCCTCGGCGCACTCCTCGTCGGCGCAGCCCGCCTCGGTCGTACGGCTCGACCTTCCCGGTGGGCGCGAGGTGATCCACCGGGACGTCGCCGCGAACGGCGCCCGGTTCCACATCGCCGAGACGGGCGACGGACCGCTGGTCATGCTCGTGCACGGGTTCCCGCAGTTCTGGTGGACCTGGCGACACCAGCTGGCCGCCCTCGCCGACGCCGGGTTCCGGGCCGTCGCCATGGACCTGCGGGGCGTGGGCGGCAGCGACCGTACGCCCCGGGGTTACGACCCGGCGAACCTCGCCCTCGACATCACGGGCGTCGTCCGGTCCCTGGGCGAGCCCGATGCCGCGCTGGTCGGCCATGACCTGGGCGGATACCTGGCGTGGACGGCCGCGGTGATGCGCCCGAAGCTGGTACGGCGGCTCGTGGTGTCCTCGATGCCCCACCCCCGGCGCTGGCGCTCGGCGATGCTCTCCGACGTCAAGCAGACGGCCGCCGGTTCATACATCTGGGGGTTCCAGCGGCCCTGGCTTCCCGAACGGCAGCTCATCGCGGACGACGGGGCGCTCGTCGGGCGGCTGATGCGGGACTGGTCGGGGCCGCGGCTGCCGGACGACGAGGCGGTGGAGACGTACCGCAGGGCCATGTGCATCCCGTCGACCGCGCACTGTGCGATCGAGCCGTACCGCTGGATGGTCCGGTCGATGGCCCGTCCGGACGGGATCCAGTTCAACCGGCGCATGAAGCGGCCGGTGCGGGTACCGACGCTGCATCTGCACGGCTCGCTCGACCCGGTGATGCGCACCCGCAGCGCGGCCGGCTCCGGAGAGTACGTCGAGGCCCCGTACCGCTGGCGCCTGTTCGACGGCCTCGGCCACTTCCCGCATGAAGAGGATCCGGTCGCTTTCTCGGCGGAGCTGGTGAACTGGTTGAAGGATCCCGAGCCTGATCGGTGACCGCGTCGGCACGTCCCGTATTCAAGGATAGGAACGCCTGTCCTACGAACAGCCAATTGCCCGGCGCATAGGCCGATTGGGGGCCCATGGGGCGGTTATCGACCTTGGGGCAGGGGCAGACGTCGGGGTATGGGCTGGACGCACGACTACAGTGACGCGGCACGCAATCGCCGCTCGGGCCACGGTCTGAGCTCCCACCGAGGAGGTTCCCCGCACCTGGCGGGGGCGGATCTCAAGGTGGGAATCCCGCGCATCCTGCGCCGCCGGGCCCGCTGGGTCTCGGTGCGCCTGCGCCACCCCCGCCCCTGATGCTGCTGAGCCCGTGCCTGCGTACCGGGCTCAGAGCGCGCAGCTGTCGCTGTCCACCTGCTGGTTGGCTGTGCGGCCCTGGGTGATGTCCTGTTCGATCTCGTCCACCGTGAGCGCGTAGCCGGTGTTCGGGTCGTCGAGGGACTTCGCGAAGACCACGCCGTAGACCTTGCCGTCGGGCGTGAGCAGCGGGCCGCCGGAGTTGCCCTGGCGGACGGTCGCGTACAGGGAGTAGACATTGCGGCGGACCGTGCCGCGGTGGTAGATGTCCGGGCCGTTGGCCGTGATGCGACCGCGCACGCGCGCGGAACGGACGTCGTACGCCCCGTTCTCCGGGAAGCCCGCGACGATCGCGCTGTCCCCGCTGACGGCGTCGTCGGACGTGAACTGGAGTGCGGGCGCGGCCAGATCGGGTACGTCGAGTACGGCGATGTCGCGCTCCCAGTCGTAGAGGACGACCGTCGCGTCGTACTTCTTGCCCTCGCCGCCGATCTGGACGGTGGGCTCGTCGACGCCGCCGACCACGTGGGCGTTGGTCATCACGCGGCGCCTGTCGAAGACGAAGCCGGTGCCCTCCAGGACCTTGCCGCAACTCTGGGCGGTGCCCATGACCTTGACGATGGAACGCTGGGCCCTGATCGCCACGGCGCTGTTGGCGAGGGCCGGGTCGGGCGGCTGGACCTCCTTGATGGGCTCGTCGGCGAACGGGCTGAAGACCTGCGGGAAGCCGTTCTGCGCGAGGACCGAGGTGAAGTCCTTGAACCAGGTGTCGGCGTCGGAGGGCAGCACCTCCTGCACGCCTGCCAGCACCTTGGAGCCGCGGACCTCCTTGCCCACCGTCGGCATCGTCGTCTGCGCGAGGGCGGCGCCGATCAGCCAGGCGACCAGCAGCATCGCGACGACGTTGACGAGCGCCCCGCCGGTCGCGTCGAGGGCGCGGGCCGGCGACCAAGTGATGTACCGGCGCAGCTTGTTGCCGAGGTGGGTGGTCAGGGCCTGGCCGACGGAGGCGCAGACGATCACGATGACGACCGCGGCGACGGCGGCCGTCGTACTCACCTTGGCGTCGTCGGTGACGCTGCCCCAGACGACGGGGAGCAGATAGACGGCGACGAGACCGCCGCCCAGGAAGCCGATCACCGACAGGATGCCGACGACGAACCCCTGGCGGTAGCCCACGATCGCGAACCACACGGCGGCGACCAGCAACAAGATGTCCAGCACATTCACGAGGCTCACCCTGTCACGCGCGCCAGTCCAGCGGGACCTGCTTGTTCCTGTCCCAGGGGCGCTCCCAGCCCGAGTAGTGCAGCAGACGGTCGATGATTCCGGCCGTGAAACCCCACACGAGGGCCGATTCGACCAGGAATGCCGGACCCTTGTGGCCGCTGGGGTGAACGGCGGTGGCACGGTTGGCCGGATCCGTGAGATCCGCCACGGGCACCGTGAACACCCGGGCCGTCTCGTTCGGATCGACGACACCGACCGGGGTCGGCTCGCGCCACCAGCCCAGCACGGGCGTGACGACGAAGCCGCTCACCGGGATGTAGAGCGTGGGCAGTACGCCGAAGAGCTGGACGCCGGCCGGATCGAGCCCGGTCTCCTCCTCGGCCTCGCGGAGCGCGGCCCGCAGCGGACCGTCACCCTGCGGATCACCGTCCTCCGGGTCGAGGGCGCCGCCGGGGAAGGACGGCTGACCGGCGTGCGAGCGCAGCGAACTGGCACGCTCCATGAGCAGCAGCTCGGGCCCGCCGTCGCCATCACCGTCGCCCGTCTTCCCGGCGCCTTCTCCGAAGAGGATCAGTACGGCGGACTGGCGGCCCGCGCCGTCCGCGGGCGGCAGGAAGCGGCTCAGCTGGAGCGGCTCGACCGTCTCGACGGCGTGCACCACCGGATCGAGCCAGCCGGGCAGGCCGTCCTTGCTGAGCGTCGCCTCGCCGCCCTGTGTGTTGCTCGCGCGCGTCACCGCCACCCCCGTTCTGCTGCTTCCAACGCCTGCGGCTGTCCTGTTGGTTCCGTCGATCGCGTTGATCCCGTCGGTTTCGTACGACCCCCCGAGCTCAAGCCCGCCCCCGGCCTCGTCCCCGGCCTCATCCGGCTCCCAGCGGCGGCGCCGGGATGCCGCCCGCGTCGAGGTACGCCTGCGGCGGGTTCAGCCGCTGGCCCGGGAAGCCGCCCTTCTCGTACTTCAGGAGCTTCTGGGCCTTCTCCGGGTCCGTCTCGCCCTCGCCGTACGCCGGGCAGAGCGGGGCGATCGGGCAGGCACCGCAGGCGGGCTTGCGGGCGTGGCAGATACGGCGGCCGTGGAAGATCACGTGGTGCGAGAGCATCGTCCAGTCGCTCTTGGGGAAGAGCGCGCCGATGGCGGCCTCGATCTTGTCCGGCTCCTTCTCCGCAGTCCACTGCCAGCGGTGCACGAGCCGCTGGAAGTGCGTGTCCACGGTGATGCCGGGGCGCCCGAAGGCGTTGCCGAGTACGACGAAGGCGGTCTTGCGGCCCACACCGGGGAGTTTGACGAGGTCTTCGAGCCGGCCGGGCACCTCACCGCCGAACTGCTCCGACAGGGCCTTGGACAGCCCTATGACGGACCGCGTCTTGGCCCGGAAGAAGCCGGTCGGGCGCAGGATCTCCTCGACCTCCTCGGGGTTGGCGACGGCCAGGTCCTCGGGGGTGGGGTACGTGGCGAAGAGCGCCGGTGTCGTCTGGTTGACCCGCAGATCCGTGGTCTGGGCGGACAGGACCGTGGCGACGAGGAGTTGGAAGGAGTTCTCGAAGTCCAGTTCGGGGTGGGCGTACGGATAGACCTCCGCCAGCTCGCGGTCGATCCGGCGTGCCCTGCGGACGAGGGCGGTGCGCGACTCGTTGCGGGGCGGCTTCGGGGCGGCGGACCCCGGGGTCGCCGCCTTCGGGACGGCGGACTTCGGAGCGGACTTGGCCGTGGCGGACTTGGCGGAGGCGGGCTTCGCGGGGGTTGCCTTCCTGGCGGCGGAAGCCTTCACGGCGTTCGCCCTCATGGCGGTGGCCGCTTTCGTCACGCGCGCGGAGGCAGCCCCCTTCTCGGGCGCGGCCTTCTGCGTCGCCGCAGCCCTCTCTTCCGAGGCACCCGTCCCGGCCGTTCCCCCCGGCTCGGTCGCCCCGGTCACCTTCTTGGCGGCTTTCTCCACCGACATCACCTCTGCCGCTTTCTACGCATTCCTGCCCCCACCCGTGACCTGTTCGCCCACAGCGGAATCACCCTGTGCGGCCACCCGCCCAGCCCCTTGGCCTGTGCTCTCACCGGCGAATTGGACACCCGGCCAGCCTAGAGCCCGCCACTGACATCCGCCCCGGACCCGGAAGATCGGAGCCCAATTGGCCCCCTGCCGCACTGCCCGGGACACCCGTGCGGCATCCTTGTGACAGATCACACTGTTTGGACCGTCCGGCAAGATGGGGAGCACGGTCCCCGGTACCCGGGGAGCAAGATCCCCTGAGCAGGTCGACAAGGAGAGAACTCGTGGACGACGTTCTGCGGCGCGCCCCGCTCTTCGCGGCGCTCGATGACGAGCAGGCCGCGGAGCTCCGCGCCTCCATGAGTGAGGTGACCCTCGCGCGCGGTGACGCCCTTTTCCACGAGGGCGACCCTGGTGACCGGCTTTATGTGGTCACCGAGGGCAAGGTCAAGCTCCACCGCACGTCCCCGGACGGGCGCGAGAACATGCTGGCCGTCCTCGGCCCCGGCGAGCTGATCGGCGAGCTGTCGCTGTTCGACCCGGGCCCGCGCACCGCCACGGCCACCGCACTGACCGAGGTCAAGCTGCTCGGCCTCGGCCACGGCGACCTCCAGCCCTGGCTGAACGTCCGCCCCGAGGTGGCCGCCGCGCTTCTGCGCGCAGTCGCCCGGCGCCTGCGCAAGACCAACGACCAGATGTCCGACTTGGTCTTCTCCGACGTGCCGGGCCGTGTCGCGCGCGCCCTGCTCGACCTCTCGCGCCGCTTCGGCGTGCAGTCGGAGGAGGGCATCCACGTCGTGCACGACCTGACCCAGGAGGAGCTGGCGCAGCTCGTCGGCGCCTCCCGCGAGACGGTCAACAAGGCGCTCGCCGACTTCGCGGGCCGCGGCTGGCTGCGCCTGGAGGCGCGGGCCGTGATCCTGCTGGACGTGGAGCGCCTCGCGAAGCGGTCGCGTTAACGGGGTCGACGGGAATCGTCCACACGTACGAGAGGGGCCCCGCCGCACGGCGGGGCCCCTCTCGCGTTCACCGGGGTGGGGGACCACACGGGCCGCGCGGACCGCGCGGTGACGAGAACGGGATCAAGGGGTGGGTGGAGATGCACCAGGACAGAGCACCCGAGTCGGTCTGGGCGGCACCGGAGCCCGGCAAGCGCCGGTTGCGGTTGTTCCGCCGGGACCCGGAGGCACAGACGCTGTGGCAGTCCGAGTTCGAGCAGCAGGACCTCGGCGAGCCGCTGGGCGTGTGGGTGACGGACGAGACGGTGGCCCTGGCGCGCTTCGACCGCGTGGCGGCGTACGCGCCCGCGACCGGTGAGCCCCGCTGGACATGGCAGCCGCCGGGCCAGGACGTGATCGTCCGGGTGGCCCCGGACACCGAGGAGGGCCTGGCCGTCGTCCTGCACCACGACGACGGCGACCGGGACGCCCGGCACGTCCGCCTCACCGCGCTCGACCTCCGCTCCGGGGACGTGGTCTGGTCGCGCGACCAGGAGAAGGACCGGCTGGGATTCATCGGTGACCACACGTGCGAGGTGGCGATCGGCCGCGGCCGGATAGCGACCGCGCACGCCTGGCCGGGGGACGCGCAGGCGACCGTCCGGTGCCTCGACCTGCGCACCGGCGCCCTCCAGTGGGAGCAGCCGCTCCCCGACCGCTGGGGCGACTCGTTCTCCGTCCTGGCGACCCATCCGCCGGTCCTGTCCGTCGGCAACCGCGGCAAGCGTTCCCGGCCCCGGCTGTACGTGGTGCGCGAGGACGGGCAGTGGCACATCGAACTTCCCGACGGATACAAGGACTTCGAGCCCACGGTCGCCGTCGTCGGCGACACCCTCGCCATCGGGCTGGAACCGGACGACCCCGCCGACTCCGACGAGAAGAGCACCGGCACGCTCCTGTGCGCCTACTCCGTCACGACCGGCGAACGGCTCTGGGAGTGGCGTACCGATCACGGCCGTACGGTCCATCCGCTGGCCCACCGCGGGTACTTCATGGTGGGCAACGGCTACGGCAGCCGTGTGTCCGTCCTCGACCCCGCCACCGGCCGGGTCGTGGCGGAGCGCAGACTGCCCGGCTTCAGCTACCGGGCCCGCTACGCCGCCTCCGGCGACCGGCTGGCCGTGGTGTGCCACGCGGTGAACGAGACCCGCCGGTTGCGCGTGTTCCGCTGGAAGTGACACATGGCGCAGGGCAAGGAAAAGGGGCTGGACGAGCAGGGGTTCATCGCGCGCGAGGGTTCTCTCGCGCGCGTGCCGCCCGCTTTCCGGCCCGTCGTCGGCGCGGCCCGCGACCGCGTCCTCGACGTCTTCGGGGAACGGCTGCACAGCGCGTACCTCTACGGGTCCGTTCCGCGCGGTACCGCGCGCGTGGGCCGCAGCGACCTCGACCTGCTGCTCGTGCTGCGCGAGGAGCCCACGGAGGCGGACCGGGCGGCGGCCGGTGCGCTGGACGCGGCGCTCGACAAGGAGTTCGAGCAGATCGACGGCGCCGGCACACTGCTGGTCTCGCGGGCGCAGACGCTGAGCGACCTGGAGACGTACGACCTGGGCTGGTTCGTGGCCTGCCTCTGCACGCCCCTCCTCGGCGAGGACCTCGCCAAGCTCCTCCCCCGCTACCGCCCCGGCTCCCTCCTCGCCCGCGAGACCAACGGCGACCTGGCCCTCTGCCTGCCACGCTGGCGGCGCCTGATCGCCGAGGCGACCGCCCCGGGGGCGCCCGCGGGGGCGGTACGCGTGCGCGTGCGGGGCATTTCGCGGCGCCTGGTGCGTACGGGCTTCACCTTGGTGATGCCGCGCTGGGAAGGCTGGACCAGTGATCTGTACGAGATGGCCGAGGCGTTCGCCATGTACTACCCGGAGTGGGGCCCGCGCATGAGGGAGGCGGCGTCCCTGGGCCACGAGCCGACGGACGATCCCGCCGTCCTGCTGTCGTTCCTGCGCTCGCACGTCGAGGAGCTGGGCTCGTGGCTGGCCGAGGAGTACGCGCGCGTGCACGGCGTCAAGGCGCCGAGGCCCGAGCCCGATTAAGCGCCCTAGATGAGGCCGTGTTCGCGGAGGTACTCCAACTGGGCGCGTACGGACAGTTCGGCGGCCGGCCACAGGGAGCGGTCCACGTCCGCGTAGACACGGGCGACCACGTCCTCGGGGCTCGTACAGCCGTTCTCGACCGCCGTCTCGACCTGAGCGAGCCGGTGGGCCCGGTGGGCGAGGTAGAACTCGACCGCGCCCTGGGCGTCGTCGAGGACGGGCCCGTGGCCCGGCAGGACGGTGTGCACGCCGTCGTCCACCGTCAGGGACCTGAGCCGCCGCAGCGTGTCCAGATAGTCGCCCAGGCGGCCGTCTGGATGGGCCACCACGGTCGTTCCGCGCCCCAGGACGGTGTCACCCGTCAGGACGGCCTGATCGGCCGGGAGATGGAAGCACAGCGAGTCCGCGGTGTGCCCCGGCGTCGGGACGACCCTCAGCTCCAGCCCGCCGACGGACACGACGTCCCCGTGGCCCAGGCCCTCGTCCCCCAGCCGCAGCGCCGGGTCGAGCGCCCGCACGTTCGTCCCCGTCAGCTCGGCGAACCGTCCGGCACCCTCCGCGTGGTCCGGGTGCCCGTGCGTGAGCAGCGTCAGCGCGACCCGTTTGCCGGCCTTCGCCGCGGTGTCGACGACATGCCTGAGGTGTACGTCGTCCAGGGGCCCCGGGTCGACGACGACGGCCAGTTCGGAGTCCGGCTCGGAGACGATCCAGGTGTTCGTGCCGTCGAGGGTCATCGCGGAGGCGTTGGGCGCGAGGACGTTGACCGCGCGCGCGGTCGCGGGGCCCGAGAGAACCCCGCCGCGCGGCTGACCGGGGAGAGCGGCGGCTTCGGTCATGCGGGGGCTCCCCCGATCGGGATGTGCTTGGTGAACTCCGCGTGCCCCGGCCAGGTGAGCACAATCTCGCCGTCCGCCAGGCCGGCCCTGGCCAGGACCGGGGCCAGGTCACGCTCCAGGGACCCGGCGAGGGCCCCGGACGCGCTGTCGTACGGGGCGAGTGCGCGCAGGGTCGCGATCGTGGGCGGCATCATCAGCAGCTCGCCCCTGTCGTACGAGGCCGCCGCGTCGGCCGGTTTGATCCACACCGTGCGGTCCGCCTCCGTGGAGGCGTTGCGGGTGCGCTGGCCCGCCGGGAGCGCGGCCACGAAGAACCAGGTGTCGTAGCGGCGGGTCTCGAACTCCGGGGTGATCCAGCGGGCCCAGGCCCCGAGGAGGTCCGAGCGGAGCACCAGCCCGCGGCGGTCCAGGAACTCCGCGAAGGACAGCTCCCGGGCGACCAGCGCGGCGCGGTCCGCCTCCCAGTCGTCGCCCGTGGTGTCGCCGACGACGGAATCGGCGGACGGGCCGGCGAGCAGGACGCCCGCCTCCTCGTACGTCTCCCGTACGGCGGCGCAGACGATCGCCTGGGCCTCCTGCGCGGACGTCTCGTCGGTGCCCAGGCCCAGCCGGGACGCCCACCACGCGCGCGTGGGGCCCGCCCAGCGGATCAGGTGGTCGTCGTCGCGCGGGTCGACTCCGCCGCCCGGATACGCGTACGCGCCCCCTGCGAAAGCCATGGAGGCGCGTCTGCGGAGCATGTGGACGACGGGGCCGGTGCCGGTGTCCTTCAGGAGCATGACGGTGGCCGCGCGCTTGGGGGTGACCGGGGTGAGGGTCCCGTCGGCGAGTCCGCGGATGAGGTCCGGCCACTCCGGTGGGTACCACTGCCCGTTTGCCATGGGCGGAGGTTATCCGGTGGTGAGCGCATGTTCGAGGGGCCGAGGGTTCTCGCCCCCGCCGCCCCTACCCGTCCCATCCCTGGGGGCGCTGCCCCCAGACCCCCGTTCGCGCTGAACGCGCTCGTCCTCAAACGCCGGACGGGCTGAAAATCTCCCTACGCCTCCGTCAGCTCCACCTGGACCTCGATCTCCACGGGCGCGTCCAGTGGCAGTACGGCCACTCCGACGGCGCTGCGGGCGTGGACGCCCTTGGCGCCCAGTACCTCGCCGAGGAGTTCGCTGGCACCGTTGATCACCGCGGGCTGGCCGGTGAAATCGGGGGCCGAGGCGACGAAGCCGACGACCTTCACGACGCGCGCGACGCGGTCGAGGTCACCGGCGACCGACTTGACCGCCGCGAGCGCGTTCAGCGCACACGTGCGGGCCAGTTGTTTGGCCTCCTCGGGCGTGACCTCCGCGCCCACCTTGCCGGTGACCGGGAGCTTGCCGTCCACCATGGGCAGCTGGCCCGAGGTGTACACGTACACCCCCGACTGCACGGCCGGCTGGTACGCGGCGAGCGGCGGGACGACCGCCGGCAGGGTCAGGCCCAGTTCGGCGAGCCGGGACTCCACAGCGCTCACGCCTTCTCCCGCTTCAGGTAGGCCACGAGCTGCTCGGGGTTGTTCGGCCCGGGCACGACCTGGACGAGCTCCCAGCCGTCCTCGCCCCAGGTGTCCAGAATCTGCTTCGTGGCGTGGACGAGCAGCGGCACAGTCGAGTATTCCCACTTGGTCATGGAGGCGACTTTATCCGCTGGCGTCAGGCACTCCGCGCGCACGTTGTCCACAGCCACCTGCGTAGGTCCGGGCCGGACTGGTTAACCTCGAATACGTGAGCAGGTTCCAGGTCGTCAGCGGTAAGGGCGGGACCGGAAAGACCACGGTCGCCGCAGCGCTCGCGCTTGCTCTCGCCACCGAGGGGAAGCGGACGCTTCTCGTCGAGGTCGAGGGCAGGCAGGGCATCGCGCAGCTCTTCGAAACCGAAGCGCTGCCTTATGGGGAGCGGAAGATCGCCGTCGCTCCCGGGGGCGGGGAGGTGTACGCCCTTGCCATCGACCCCGAGCTGGCGCTGCTGGACTACCTCCAGATGTTCTACAAACTCGGCAGCGCGGGCCGGGCCCTGAAGAAACTCGGCGCCATCGACTTCGCCACCACCGTCGCCCCGGGGCTGAGAGATGTGCTGCTGACCGGCAAGGCGTGCGAAGCCGTACGCCGGAAGGACAAGAGCGGGCGGTTCGCCTACGACTACGTCGTGATGGACGCCCCGCCGACGGGCCGGATCACCCGGTTCCTGAACGTCAACGACGAGGTGGCCGGGCTCGCGAAGATCGGCCCGATACACAATCAGGCACAGGCAGTGATGCGCGTGCTCAAGTCGCCCGAGACGGCGGTGCACCTGGTGACGCTGCTGGAGGAGATGCCCGTCCAGGAGACCGCGGACGGTATCGCCGAACTGCGCGCGGCGAAGCTGCCGGTGGGACGGATCATCGTCAACATGGTGCGGCCCGAGGTTTTGGACGAGGCCGAGCTGGAACTCGTACGCGCGGCTCCTCGCAGCGCGCTCGCGCAGTCGCTGTCGGCCGCCGGGCTCGGCGGGGCGCGGCGCGGCGGGAACGCCGAGAAGCTGGTGGAGCCGCTGCTGACCCAGGCCGAGGAGTACGCGGAGCGGTACACGCTGGAGCACGAACAGCGTTCCGTGCTCGGTGAGTTGCACCTGCCGTCGCACGAACTGCCGCTGTTCACCGAGGGCATGGACCTCGCGGGACTGTACGAGCTGGCCACCGAGCTGCGGAAGCAGGGGATGTCATGAGTCCGGACCCGCAGGACACCGCCTCCCGCTACCGACTGCCCCCCGCGCGCGTGCTCGACGTCGACCCGCTGCTCGACGATCCGGAGACCCGGATCGTGGTGTGCTGCGGGGCCGGCGGAGTCGGCAAGACGACCACCGCGGCGGCGCTGGGGCTGCGGGCCGCCGAGCGGGGGCGGAAGGTGGTCGTGCTCACCATCGACCCGGCGCGCAGGCTCGCCCAGTCCATGGGCATCGACTCGCTCGACAACGTTCCGCGGCGGGTGAAGGGCGTCGAGGGCAGCGGCGAACTGCACGCCATGATGCTCGACATGAAGCGGACCTTCGACGAGATCGTCGAGGCGCACGCCGACCGCGAACGGGCCGCCGCGATCCTCAACAACCCCTTCTACCAGTCGCTTTCGGCGGGCTTCGCGGGCACGCAGGAATACATGGCGATGGAGAAGCTGGGGCAGCTGCGCTCGCGCGACGAGTGGGATCTCATCGTCGTCGACACGCCGCCCTCCCGGTCCGCGCTGGATTTCCTGGACGCTCCCAAGCGGCTCGGGTCGTTCCTCGACGGCCGGCTGATCCGGCTGCTGACGGCGCCGGCGAAGCTGGGCGGGCGCGCGGGGATGAAGTTCCTGAACGTGGGGATGTCGATGATGACCGGCACCCTGGGCAAGCTGCTGGGCGGCCAACTCCTCAAGGACGTCCAGACGTTCGTGGCCGCGATGGACACCACCTTCGGTGGTTTCCGTACCCGCGCCGATGCCACGTACCAGCTGCTTCAGGCGCCCGGAACGGCGTTCCTGGTGGTGGCGGCGCCGGAGCGGGACGCGCTGCGCGAGGCCGCGTACTTCGTGGAACGGCTGGCCGCGGAGGACATGCCGCTCGCCGGGCTGGTGCTCAACCGGGTCCACGGAAGCGGCGCCGCCCAGCTGTCGGCCGAGCGTGCGCTCGCCGCCGCGGAAAATCTTGAAGAGCCCCGCATTGTCGATCAGGAGGACGGGAAAGCTGGTCTTCGTAACTCTCCCGACATGTACGGCAGTTCAGAATCTCCAGCTTCCGGGACACCAGCTCCTGAAGTGGACGTCGAAGTCGAAGAACACGTCGAAGGCTCCCCCGTCGCCACCGGCAGTGACCCGACCGTCGACCCGAGCGATCCAACCGTCGAACAACTCACCGCAGGCCTGCTCCGGCTGCACGCCGATCGTATGCAGCTGCTCTCCCGCGAGCAGCGCACGCGTGATCGCTTCACCGCGCTCCACCCCGAGGTCGCCGTGACCGAGGTCGGCGCGCTGCCCGGCGACGTCCATGACCTCATGGGGCTGCGGCACATCGGCAACCGGCTCGCGACCGACCGGCCGGAGCTGCCGCGGACACCGCAGACACCAGAGACGCAGACGCCAGAGACACCGGCGAGTGACTGACCAGGAACCTCGGACAGGAATCCCGGAAAGGAATCCTGGAGGGGACCCTTCTCAGCCCACCGCCGCGTAGTTCTCGTACACCTCTTCCTCGTCGAGAGGCAGGATTCCCGCCCCCCGCTCGTACTCCGTACGCGCGGTTTCGAGCAGCCGGCGCCACGAGGTGACAGTGGGACGCCTGCGCAGCAGTGCGCGGCGCTCCCGCTCCGTCATGCCTCCCCACACGCCGAACTCGACACGGTTGTCGAGCGCGTCGGCCAGGCACTCCGTGCGTACCGGACATCCGGTGCACACCGCCTTGACCCTGTTCTGCGCTGCTCCTTGAACGAACAGTTCATCCGGATCAGTAGTGCGGCAGGCCGCCTGCGCACTCCAGTCGGTTACCCAGCCCATACCGGCGCCGTCCTCTCCCGAATCGAGGCTCCCCCACGGCGGCAGCGGCATATTCACCGCCGCCAGTTGAGGACGTTACGGAAGGCGGGCGCAGCGCAACACCCCCTTCGGGCCCAGTCTTGAATGGCCCGAACGGACTATGCGTAAGCGGCAGATCACCCGGGGGAGTGAGCGACCGACATGCGTGACTTACCCGACAAAGCGGGACAGTTCGGCTGAGTCACAACGGACACCCGGCGACACACAAGGCGAATCCGGACACGCACTCCACAAAAAAGTTGGACTAAATCTGGAACGTTTCGGGGTTCGCAGACGTATTGATACGTGACCTCACTGCTGTGACAGTTGTGAGCAGCTTAGGCCAAGGCCTATACGTGTGTCCGGCGAATGAGAACGTAGGCTGCCCTCATGCCAAACAAGCGCTCGGGCGGTGGCCTGTCGGTAACTCAGCAGGCCGCCAAGTTCCTCGGTGTCAGCGTGCTCGCGGGAGCCGTCATGGCGGGCATCGCGTTGCCCGCCGCCGGCGCGCTCGGTCTCGCGGCCAAGGGTTCGGTCGAGGGATTCGACGAGATCCCGGCCAATCTCAAGCGCCCCCCGCTGAGCCAGCGCACCACGATTCTGGACGCCAAGGGCGGCCAGCTCGCCACGGTCTACTCACGCGACCGCACGGTCGTCGAGCTCAAGAACATCTCGCCGTACATGCAGAAGGCGATCGTCGCGATCGAGGACTCACGGTTCTACGAGCACGGCGCGATCGACCTCAAGGGCGTCCTGCGCGCCCTCAACAGAAACGCGCAGAGCGGTGGCGTCGCGGAGGGCGCCTCCACGCTCACGCAGCAGTACGTGAAGAACGTGTTCGTCGAGGAGGCGGGCGACGACCCGACGAAGGTCGCGCAGGCCCAGCAGCAGACCATCGGCCGCAAGATCCAGGAGCTGAAGTTCGCGATCCAGGTCGAGGAGGAGCTGGGCAAGAAGAAGATCCTCGAGAACTACCTGAACATCACGTTCTTCGGCCAGCAGGCCTACGGCGTCGAGGCCGGCGCCCGTCGCTACTTCTCCAAGTCCGCGAAGGACCTCACCCTCCCTCAGGCCGCCCTTCTGGCCGGCCTCGTCCAGTCGCCGACCCGGTACGACCCGGTGAACGACCCGGCGGAGGCCATCAAGCGCCGCAACACCGTGCTCCAGCGGATGGCGGAGGTCGGTGACGTCTCCCAGCAGGAGGCCGACGCCGCCAAGGAAGCACCGCTCGCCCTCAAGGTCAGCCAGCCCAAGAACGGCTGCATCGCGGCGGTCAAGGGCGCCAGCTTCTTCTGCAAGTACGTCGAGAGGGAGTTCCTCGCCAGCCCGGTCTTCGGCAAGACCCGCGAGGACCGGACGAAGATCTGGAACCAGGGCGGCCTGACCATCCGTACGACGCTGGACCCGCAGTCGCAGGCGTCCGTGCAGGCGTCGATCAAGGAGCACGTGTACAAGTCGGACTCGGTCGCGACGGCGGTCACGCTGGTCGAGCCGGGCACCGGCAAGATCCTCGGCATGGGCCAGTCGAAGCCCTACGGCTACGGCAAGAACGAGACCGAGATCAACTACTCGGTCGGCAACGACCGGGGCGGCTCCAACTTCGGCTTCCCGACCGGTTCGACGTTCAAGCCGTTCGTGGCGGCGGCGGCCCTGGAGGAGGGGCGCCCGGCGATCCAGGAGTACTCGTCGCCGTACGAGATGGAGTACCCGAGCCCGGTCACGACGTGCAGCGGCAATCCGTGGACCAACCAGGAGAAGGCGAAGGTCGAGAACGAGAGCGAGTCGGAGAAGGGCCCCTACCGCCTGCGGAAGGCGATGGAGCTGTCGGTCAACACCTACTTCGTGCAGATGATCTCCGACATCGGCCTGTGCCCGGTGGTCAAGATGACCGACGCGCTGCACGTGACGCAGGGCGACGGCGAAAAGCTGCCCGAGGTGCCCGCCATCGCCCTCGGCTCCAGGGGCATCTCCCCGCTGACGATGGCGAGCGCGTACGCGGCCTTCGCCTCCCGGGGCATGTACTGCACGCCGGTCGCCATCGAGTCGATCACGCAGAAGGCCAGCGGCCGGCAGAAGTCGCTGGAGGTCCCGAAGTCGACGTGCTCGCGCGCGATGTCGGAGACGACCGCGGACACGATCAACACCCTGCTCCAGGGCGTGGTCGACTCCGGCACCGGTCAGGCAGCCGGCCTCACCGACCGCGACAACGCCGGTAAGACGGGTACGACGGACGAGCGCAAGAACGCCTGGTTCGTCGGCTACACGCCGACCCTGTCCGGCGCCGTCTGGGTCGGCAGCGCCATGCAGAACGTGAAGATGACCAACATCACGATCGGCGGCGAGTGGAACGAACTCGTCTTCGGCGGCCAGGTCCCGGGCCCGATCTGGAAGGACGCCATGACCGGCGCCCTGGAGGGCAAGGACTCCGGGCAGTTCAACCTCGTCCCCATCATCGAACCGCCAGTCCAGAGGCCGGGCGGCAACGGGGACGACGACGGAGACAACGGCGACGACCAGGGCAACAACAACGGCGGCCTGACGAACGGCGGCGGCACGACGGACGGCGGCAACACGACCTTCCCGACCCCGACCTTCTCCATCCCCGAGGGCTTCATCCAGGGCAACGACAACGGCGGCAACAACGGGAACAGCAACGGGGGCTTCCCGTAGAGGGCGCGTTGAGTACGTGAATGGGGGCGCCCTTCTTGAGAAGGGCGCCCCCATCGTCGTACGGGCGCGTCAGGCATTGCTTTCCGCGACAGGCGCGTCAGGCGTTGCTGCCGCCGCCGCTACTGCTACTGCTGTCGCTGTTGCCGCAGGTCAGCCCGCGAGGAGCTTCTTGACCGCGGCGGCGACCCGGCCGCCCTCGGCGAGGCCGGCGACCTTCGGGTTCACGATCTTCATGACCTGGCCCATGGCCCGCGGCCCCTCGGCACCGGCCGCCTTCGCCTCCTCGACGGCCTGGGCGACGATGCTGTTCAGCTCCTCGTCGTCGAGCTGCTTGGGCAGGTAGGTGGCGAGGAGCTCGCCCTCCGCCTTCTCGCGCTCGGCCTGTGCGGGGCGGTCGCCCTGCGCGAAGGCCTCGGCCGCCTCGCGGCGCTTCTTCGCCTCACGGGTGATCACCTTGGTGACCTCCTCGTCGGAGAGCTCGCGCTTCGTCTTGCCGGAGACCTCCTCCTGGGTGATCGCGGTGAGGGTCAGCCGGAGCGTCGAGGAGCGGAGCTCGTCGCGCTCCCTGATGGCGGTGTTGAGGTCGTCCCTGAGCTTCGACTTGAGCGTGGTCATGGGTCGATTGTCGCAGGTGTCATGGACCGGACGCCCGCGGATTTCCGCCTCCCCTCCCGGCCTGACACGATGGGAACATGCGCGCGCGATACGGAGTACCCCTGGGAATCACGGCGGTTGCCGCTGCCGGTCTCGTCTACTCAGCGGGTTTCGAGACCCGTTCCTTCCGCCTCCGCCGGGTCACGGTTCCGGTGCTGCCGCCGGGCATGCGCCCCCTGCGCGTCCTCCAGGTCTCTGACATCCACATGGTCGGCGGCCAGTACAAGAAGCAGCGCTGGCTCCGCTCCCTGGCCGGTCTGCACCCCGACTTCGTGATCAACACGGGCGACAACCTGTCCGACCCGGAGGGCGTGCCGGAGGTACTGGACGCGCTCGGCCCGCTGATGGAGTTCCCGGGGGCCTACGTCTTCGGCTCGAACGACTACTACGGCCCCACACTCCGCAACCCCGCCCGGTACCTGGTCGAGAAGGTCCAGGGCAAGCACGGCCTCAACGGCAACGCGCCCGCGGTGGGCGTGATCCACAACCCGTGGAAGGACCTGCGCGACGGCTTCGACTCGGCGGGCTGGCTGAACCTGACGAACACGCGCGGCACGCTGAAGATCGACGGCGCGAGCGTGGAGCTGACGGGCGTGGACGACCCGCACATCAAGCGGGACCGGTACGAGAAGGTGGCCGGCGGCCCGTCGACGACGGCCGACTTCTCGATGGGCGTGGTGCATGCCCCGTACCTCCGCGTCCTGGACGCCTTCACGGCGGACGCGTACCCCCTGACCCTGGCCGGCCACACCCACGGCGGCCAGCTGTGCATCCCCTTCTACGGCGCCCTGGTCACCAACTGCGACCTGGACACGGACCGCGTGAAGGGCCTGTCGACCCACACGGCCGAGAACCGGACGTCCTACCTCCACGTCTCGGCGGGCTGCGGCGCCAGCCGCTACACCCCGGTACGTTTCGCCTGCCCACCGGAGGCGACGCTGCTGACGCTGGTGGAGCGGGCGTAGCGGTGCGGGGACGGGGATGGGGATGGAACAGGTGTAGCGGGGTGCGGGGGGCGGGTGTAACCCACACGGCCCGCCCGGATCGCCCCTTTTGCCCGCCCGTCCTAGCGTGAGGGCATGACGGCCCCGATACCCCGGGACATACCGGACCTCCCCGCACTCCAGGGCGCCCCCGCGCTCCTCCCCTCCCCCGTCCCCGCCACGGCGGTGGTGACCCCCGTACGCCGCCCCGTGACAGCGGCCTTCCGCCTCCTGACCGCCCTGGCGGCGGCCACGGCGGTGACGGTCGAACTGCTCCTGGGCAGCCCGGCCGAGGTCCTGAGCCGGTTCACGATCCAGAGCGGCATCCTGCTGATCCTGGTCATGACCATCTCGTCCCACCGCGCCTGGACCGCCCGCCACCCCCTGCCCCCGGCCCTGACAGGCGCCACCCTGCTGTACGTCGTGATCGCCGCCCTGGTCCACCATCTGCTCCTGGCCGACGCGTCGAGCCCGTTCGCCGCGCCCTCCCCACCGGGCGGCTGGCACACCATCACCCACCAGATCCTGCATACGGCGGTCCCGATCGCGGCCCTGACGAACTGGCTGCTCCTGACCGCCCCCGGCGACCTGCACCTGCGCCGGACAGCGACGTGGCTCATCTACCCCCTGGCGTATCTGGCCTTCTCCCTGGCCCGGGGCGAGCTGATTCTCCCCGGCACACCGGGCCGCTACCTCTACCTCTTCCTCGACGTGGACCAGCACGGCTACAAGAGCGTCCTCGCCAACGCCCTCCTCCTCGGCCTCGCCTTCTACGCCCTCGCCGTCCTCCTCGTAGCCCTCGACCACATCCGCCCGAACCCCGTCCGCCACCGCGCGAAAACCGGATTTCGTCTCGGGCCACCGGTGGGCTAAAGTAAGCGACGTCGCCGCGACAAGCAGGACAAGCAGCGACATCGGGGTGTAGCGCAGCTTGGTAGCGCGCTTCGTTCGGGACGAAGAGGTCGTGGGTTCAAATCCCGCCACCCCGACACAGGTCAGAGGCCCATTCGCTTGATCGCGAATGGGCCTCTGTCGTGCTTGGGGGGCCAAACGGGGGGCCAAACGGATTGCGTCAGGCCACCGTGTCGCCCTCGACCTGGTCGTCCGCGCTCTCCGCTTCCTGATCTTCAGCGAAGATCTCATCCATGGCTTCCGCTCCCTGCGTGATCACCGGACGGAGCTGCTTGCGGTACACCGCTTCTGTGGTCGCCTGACTGCTGTGACCGACCAACAGCGCGATGCGCTCCAACGGGATGCCGTGGTCCGAGAGCAGTGACACGAAGCTGTGCCGCAGCTCCCGCGGTGTCCACTCCGGCTTCAGCCCCGCCTTCTTCACGATGGCCTTGAAGTCGCGCCGGACGTTGGCGGCATCGAGCGGCTCGCCGGTCCGGGTCGTGAAGACGCGGCCGGCCGGGTCCCACTCCTTCCCCTTCGACGTGCGTTCCTTCTTCTGCAATCTCATGTGCTCTTCGAGCACGTCGACCACCTGATTCGGAAGAGCGATGGTCCGCCGGCTCTTCCTGGTCTTTGTCTCCCCGTGCTTGCGCACCGAGCGCCACACCGCGACGTGCGGCGGAACGTCGCCCTTCGCCTCAAGGAAGACGTGATCCCAGGTGAGAGGCCGCGCCTCTTCCGTACGAACGCCGCTGAGCAGCGAGAGCACGAGGTACGCGTACAGCCGTGACGGCCGTGCCGCAATGAGCACGGCTTTCGCCTCATCCAAGTTCAGTGCCTTGCTCGGTCGACCGGGGCGCCCCTCCGGCACGGTGACGAGAAGAGCGACGTTCCGCGCCGCCTTGTCCCGCCGCTGGGCTTGCACAATGGAGCGGCGCAGGATGGCGAGCAGGTCGCGCAGGCTTCGCGTCGCGAGGAACTCGGCCCTGTCGTCCAACCAGTCGTCGACGTCGTCCGCGCTGAGTTCCTTCAACTTGGCCTTGCCGATGAACGGGATCAGGTGCTTGTTCGCCATCGAGCGGTTCTTGCCGATGGTGCCCTTCTCGTCGCGCCCCTTGAGTCCGCGCTCCAACCAGTCGTTCACCGCGTCCGCCACGGTGTAGTTAGCCGGCGCCTTGACGCCGGTCTGTACCTCCTTTTTCAAGTCCCGGATCTTGTTGCGGACTTCGGTCTTCGTCTTGCCGTACACCTTCGGTCGGCGGCGCTTGCCATTCGGAGCGTGTCCAAGAGAAACGGCCCCCACAAAGCTTTTCTTCTTGGGGTCCCAATAGATCGTGTCCGCACCGTGGCCCGCCCTGGTGACGCGTTTCGGGGTCTCGGTCATGCTGTGTTGTGCCTCCATAGGACAGGGCCGCGCCTTGAAGGGCGCGGCCCTGGTGTGATGGTGGTGGGGAAATCAGGCGGTGGCTTGTGCCTCGCGCTTGAGAAGTTCGACGTACTGCGCGATGTACTCGGGCGGCACGAGTCGACGTCGACCGATGCGAACAGTCTGAAGTCGTCCGAGCCGTATCTCCTCGTAGACCATCGAGCGGCCGATCCTGAGAACGACGGCCGCCTCTTCGGGCCGGTAGAGGATTTGGTCAGCAGGTGCAACGGCGGTGCTCATCCTGCGGTGCCTCCTCGGCAGGGAGTCGGGGGCGGTGGCCCCCTTCCTGTCAGGTCCGCTACTTCCGCTACCTCCGCTACCGCCCTGGTCAAGGGCATGATCGTGGTAGCGGATATGGGTAGCGGTAGCGGATGGAGCCGCTACCGGCCCCGGGATCGTAGCCACGGGGCGGGTAGCGGACGGGCGGCGCGGTAGCGGATGCGGAGTTCCGATCCGCTACCGTTTTTAGGGCTCTGACCTGCCCGGTAGCGGAGGTAGCGGAAGTAGCGCACTTTCCGCAGGGGGAGGGCAGTAGCGTTGCCACGCGTCGTGAAGATCGGACGCGTAATAGCCCTTCATGACACTTCCGCCGGCCTTGATGTTGCGTGCCGCAATCGGTGCGTTGTCCGCGGTCATGTACTCGCGCAGCATCCGTGAGAGGCCGCGGGCATCAAGCGGCTTGCCACTCATATCCGCCCACGGCGCCTCTTCGAGGCTGTGCAGCCTGTCGAGGATGGCGACGGTGGGCAGACGGTCGATGCCGTTGAACACGTAGTCGCGCAGGTCGATCAACAGGCGAATGCCGACGCTGCCCTTGTCGCTGGTCTTGGCCGCGTTCACCAGCTCGATGCACGCGGCGCGGGCCCGCTCCGGCCACGTGCCGCCCGCCGCGTCGGCCACGGCGAGCAGGGGCTCCCATACGTCCGCAGGCCGGTCGCTGATGCCGTCCGGCAGTTCCGGGAACACTCCGTCGACCAGGTGACGGATGGACTGTGCCCAATTGGCGAGCCGGTCGCGCAGTTCGTGCCCTTCCTTCTCGTGGATGCGCTGCCGGAAGGGTTCGACCTGCTCGTTCGGTGCGCGGCGCCGCATGCGGACGATGACCGAGCGAGTCAGGATCGTGTCGGGCAGCGAGCCGAGCCCGGCGACCGCGACTCCGCAGAACGACGGGAACTCCTGTACCTGCTGATTGGAGCCGTCGCCCACGCAGCGCCACATGACGCCGGAGCGTCGGTGGCCTGCGTTCAGGAAGCCCCGGAGCTGTTCGTTCTCTCCGGCCTTGGGCCCGAAGACCGTATCGATTTCGTCGAACAGAATCGTCGGCCGTCCCTCCATCCCGGACACCGCACGGAACAGCGCGGACGCGGATGCGTTGACCGCGACCATCGGTTGCGGCACGAGGGTTTCCACGATCTCCAGAGCGCGGGACTTGCCCGACCCCGGCTCCGGTGACAGGAACGCGAGTCGCGGTGTGGAGTCGAAGCAGTCGAGCAGGTGCGCGTGCGCGTCCCACAGCGTCACGGCGACGTACGCGGCTTCGAGCGGGAAGATGTTGAAGCGTCGGTGGAAGGCTTCCACCTCATCGAGCAGTGCGGAGCCGTCCATGACGGGTGCCGGCGAGTTGGTGCTCATGCCGCCTGCCTCCCTTCCTGGTTGATGCGGAGCGGGCATACGTCGCGGTGTGCGGTGTGGTCGTCGATCAGGGCGAGCACCTTCGTGTGACCGACGGCGCTGCGGTCCCTGCCACACAGGCACTTCGAGGTGGCGGTCGGTACGGCGCCGCGCGGTGCGGAGATGCACAGCCATGCGACCGGGTACCGTCCGTCCCTCCGCTGCGAGTCACGGCCAACAACAGAGCGGACGCCCTTGCGGGCGGCGCCTGTCGGCTCGCCCACGGCCGGACCGAGCGCGGCTTTTGCGGCGGCGCGCGGGCCGGACAGGGAACCGGGGAGGCTCTTCAGAAGGGGGCGAGTAGGGGCGCTCATGCCGCCCGCCGGTGCTGGTTTCGGGCAATCGACCAATTCAGACCGCTGCGAATGGTCGCCTCGCAGGACCGCGGCGAGAGACCGGCCTGCTCCCCCGCCCACTGAAGAGCCTCTTCAACCTGCTCCCTGGGAAGGTCGCCCGACGCGATGAACCGCCCCAAGGCTCGCGCCGCCCGGAGCAACGTGGCGTTGCGCTCGCCCTCCGGTGCCGTTCGAACGCTCGCGGTTTCCGCGTTCAAGCCCGCTGCCGCGTAGCGAGAGGCTCGTACGGCCGACGGTGCGGCCGTTAGTGCCCGCGAAGACTGACGGACAGTCAGGCGGGCGCACAGCCAATCCGGCAGGGGCGCGAGCGGTGCGTCGTTGACGATCGCGTAGGCGCCGCCGCTGGTGATGCTGCCGGGCGCAACGACGTAACCGCCCCACGCCCGGGTGTCGATGCGCTTACCGAGCCGTCCAGCCGTGTTGCCGAGCCGGATACCGGGCGGCGCGGCGAAGTACAGGTGGACCCCGCCGCCCGCGGTCCGCACCGTACGCGTGGTGGGGACGGCATGGCCGGCGCGCTCGCAGAGCGCCGTGAAGGTCGTCACGCCGTTAGGTGTGTCCGTACTGCACTTGCGCTTGGGCATGTCGAGGTCGACAACGACCAGCCCGGACGGGCCGGTCGCAATGCCGACGTTGAACGGGAGGTCGCCCCATGCCCGACGGATGCGGTCCGGGTCGATCGTGGCGCGCTCTTCCCACTTCCGGTGACCGCCGGCGCAGTCTCCGATGCCGGGGCAGACGTCCTCACCGTGGAGGGCAGGGCGCTTATCACCGGGGCGAAGTGGAAGGACTGCCCACCCTCGCTCGGCAGCGTCCAGTGCGGCGTAGAGGAGGTGACGGTTCATGCTGCGGCCCTTCCTGCGAGGCGAACAGCTACATGCGCTTCGAGGAGCAAGGCGTAAGCGTGGTAGGCCTGTTGCGGCACTACGCCATTGCCGAGGATCTTCAGTTGTTCCTTGCGGGGGATGCCGTCAACGGCGGTGACCCATCCGGCAGGCAGGCCCATGAGCCATTCCGCGAACGCTGGCGACAAGCGCCGGTTGCCGCGGGTTCCCGGCTCGGTCGGGCACGGCGCCGCACGGCCGGTGACGTGCTCCCACCTGCGGATCGCGGGCCCGTAGTCGGTGCCGTCACTGGCCACCCACTGGTCATCGAGCCGTACGGCCTGGCCAGGCAGGTAGTAGCGGCCGGACGTGTCGCGCTGGTTCGGTCCGCCGTGCGGTCCGACCGACGCCTTCGGGGTGGGCAGCAGGTTGACGACCACCTCGTTCAGCGGTCGCGCGTTCCTGCCGAGCAGGTTGGAGGCACCCGACTTCCAGTCCCGCGCCGCCGGCGTCGGGAGCAGGCTCACCCCTCCGGGGGCGCCGGCAGGCGCGTGACCGCGGTCCGCAGGTTCATCCCGCCCTGCCGCTTCGGCGACGTTCCGGGACCGCCAGTGCCGTCCGAGGTGGTGGGGGTCGGCATCAGCGGGATGTGCGATGCAGAACCAGCGATCCCGCGGGTGCGGGGCGCCGACTTCGGGGTCACCAGCTCGTAGACATGTCCACCGCGCGTCATACCCGAGCGCGGCCAGGTCCGCGGCGACGACGTCCAGCCCCCGGGAGCGGAGCGCCGCCACGTTTTCCAGGAACACGAGACGCGGTCGAAGCTCGCCCACAGCCTCAGCAACGTTTTTCCAGACGCGCGACCACTGGCCATTGATCCCGTCCCTTCGTCCAGCGTTGGAGATGTTGCGGCACGGGAACCCCGCGCCGATGACGTCGGGGGTGTACAGGTCACGGACGCGCCGCCAGTCGACGGCGGTGATGTCCCCGAGGTTGGGCACCCCGGGGTGGTGCGCGCCGAACACGGAAGCGGCGAACGGGTCGTTCTCGGCGAACGCGGCGACCTGACCGCCGATCCCGGCGCGCAGCGCGGTTTCGAGTCCGCCATAGCCGGCGCACAGCGCCAACATGCGCGGCCAAGGCCGACCGCGCCTCATCTGGGTGGCGCGGGCCGGGTGGCCCTCGCCGATTGCACGACGTTGGGTCATGCTGGGGGTCTCCTTGTTCTGTTGGAGGGACAGGAGAACCGAGGCGGGCGCAGGCTTGTGGTGAGACGGCGCCCGCCTCGGGCGTAGCTAGCCGCGGAAGTGGTTGCGCTTGAAGACGGCCTTGCGGATGTGGAACGTGTTGCCGCCGCTGTGGCCGCTCGCGCTGAAGACCTGCACGGCGACCCAGCCGCCAAAGATGACGGCGGCGAGAGTGACGAGCTGGGTGATGAGCGCTGTCAGCGCGGTGACGAACGCGGTGAGCAGGAACAGACCGCCGCAGACAGCGCCGAACCCGATGCCCCCGAGAGCGATGTTCACCGCCGCGCGGGAGACGGGCGGCTTGCCCGCGACAGGTTCGGGCTTGGCGGGTTCGAGGGAGTAGCCGGTGACGACGCGGCCGTCCGGTAGAACGATGCTCGTCACCGACGGGATCGTGCCCGGGTGCATGGGCACGATCGGTGCGGACTGCACGGGGGCGAGCGGGATGGGCCGGTGGACTTCCACGGTCGCCTCACGGTGGCCGGGTACGAGGGGCTTGAAGGATTCGTTCACGACGGGTCCTCCTGTCAGGTGCCGAGAGATGCAAGGAACCGAGCGAACGCCCGGACCAGGTCACGGACCGGGCCGTCAGCGCCGGTCCCAGCGGTGAAGAAACCGAAGAGGAACAGGACCACCGCGGCACCCGCGCCGGTCGCCTTGGTCTTGACGGCGACGAAGGCGGCGATGCCGAAGAGCAGAACCGCCGAGAAGGTGAGGATCATCGGGAGGCCCCCGGGCGGGGGGCGTCGGTGCCGGCGCGGTAGACGCGGGCCCAGCGGTTGTAGAGCCAACGGCCGACGCGTATGCGCTTGCCGGTCGCCTTGCAGCGGCGGCAGTCCTTCCCGCGCTTCATGCGGCCCTTGCGGTCGGTCTTCATCCGGAAGCCCCATCCGCTGCACTTGCGGCAGTTACCGAACGGGGAGGCGGCACACACAGCGACGTAACACAGTGTCACGCCAAGTATGAGAGTGATAGCGAGCAGGGCAGGGGTCATCACGGGCCCTTCCAGGCGGGTTTCAGGGGTTTCCGCAGGTGGGCCGCTATCCGCTAGCGGCCTGATCAGAGCATGTTTGGGGCGCTAGCGGAGCCGCTAACGTTAGCGGTGTGTGCCGCTAGCGCTAGCGGCTCCGGACGGTCATCCCGCGTCGCGGTTTCCGTCACGCTCCGCAATCGAAGTCACGATGTGGGAGCGGTCGACGCCGCGCCGGTTGACGACCTTGCCGCCCACGCGGCGGCCCACCTGGACAGTGGAGACGCCGTGCGGCTTCAGGGCTGAGGCCAGTGCCTCCGGCGTCCATCCGTCGTAGACGTCGGTCCGCAGTTCGGCGAGCCGGGACACGACGGTCTCGGACCACACCTTGGGTTCATCGGCAGGGATGACCGCGAGGATGTCGGCGAGCAGGTCGTACGACGTGCTCGCGTCCGTCTCCGGCTCTTCACCGAGCGCGTGCCCGGACAGGGTGCCGGCGGCTTCGCGCAGCTTGCGGGCGCGTGCGGCGATGTTCTCCGCGTTGGGCGCGTCCACGTACACCGAGCCGACGATCCGGGCGTCCGAGCCTTCACCGACGAAGTAGTGAATGCCCTTGTCGCCCCAACTGAACATGGTCGCGCGGACGCCCCGCTTGTACGCGGACGTACCGAGCACCATGTCGTTCTCCAACTGCCCCATGACCTTGAGGCAGAACCGAGCCGACGCGTTGGCGGAAATGCCCGTGGGCAGTGCCTTCGCGTCCGGTCGCTGCGTGGCGAGCAGCAGCACGATCCCGGTAGCGGGACCGCGTTTGACCAGGTCAGTGCAGATCTCTTCGAGTTCCTTGCCGTACTTCTCGTGCTCGAACCAGACCTGGCACTCATCCACCCCGATCACGATCGGGTGCAGCCCCAACGACTTCTTGTTGGCCAGTGCGGACGTCACCTTGGACTCGGGGCAGATGTCCCGCGGCAGCGAGCGGATCACCTTTGCCCTGCGGCGCAGTTCGTCGCGCAGCGCGCGCAGGTCGCGCAACGCGTACTCGATGTCCGCCTCTTCGTCGCCGGCGCGGTGGCGGTGCGCGACGCGCTCGCCAACCGGGTCCAGGTCACCGGTGCCCTTGAGGTCGTACGTGTGCAGTTCCGCCCGCGGGTCCAATGCGGCGATGAGCAGCAGCAGACGGAGCAGGAAGGTCTTGCCCATGCGCGGAATCGCGCCGATGACGGCCGCGATGTACATGAGCGTGATCTCGACCCAGCGTCCGCGCTGGTCAGTGCCGAATGCGACCGGCTTGAACAGGTCCGTGCTGCCCGACTTCAGCAGCGGCCACACAGGCTTCTTGGCCTTGGACATGTCCTGATCCCCGACCCACAGCACCAGGTGCCCGGTGTGCTGGTCGGGCACTGCCTCCGGCCACACGCAGCCCAGCGGGCGGCGCAGGCCGGAAGCGAGCCGCTCGCGCCGCTCGATGATGTCCGTGACCGTGACGCCGTACGGGAGGTTGCCCTCCGCACGCCATCCCGGACCGTCGCGGGTGATCGGGGCGGTGAACTCGAACCCGTCGCGACCCTTGCCCTGCGCCTGGTTGATGGCGGGGATGCCGAGCGAGCCGAGCGACCGCAGCACGATGTCTGAGGTGAGCTTGACCGCCTTGGGCAGTTCCACCGCGCGGTGGATGACCGGAGCGTCCGCCTTGCGGCCGGCGACCCCGAGAGCCATGACGACCGCGCCCACCGACACCGCCTGAAGCCAGTCAGGGGCGAGCACGTACAGGGCGAGCGCGGCACCGAGCCCGGTGAACATGGCGAGCACGGTCACGAGGGCGCGCAGTCGGACCCGTCCGTCACGCTGCCGCGACAGCTTCAGATACTCGGCTGCGTCCTCGCGCCGGACTGCGGCGAGTCGGACCGGCTCGCCCTCACGGTCGGCCGCCCACCGCATCGTGCCGCCGACGAACTTTGCGGCACCGGAGGGGGCTTGGAGGGTGAGGCGCGCGGCGTAGACCGGGGAACGAAGCGCGTGGTAGCCGACCGAGTGGGCATAGTGCCGGGCCACCCACGCCGCGGCGGTCTTCAGTTCCGCCACGGACTTCAGCCACAGGGGAACGACCGGGCGGCGCTGCGCAGCGAGCAGCCGACCGAGGTAGCCCGGACCGGCCGCCTTGGCGGTCGGAAGGTCGACCGTGACGCGCGCGGTCGGGTCGGCCGACTCGACACCCGACCGACTCGTGTCGGAGTCGGCCGACGGGTCGGCATCGGGTCGGGCAGTCGGGTCGGCCGACCCGATGCGGGCCGACCGCGCCTTGTCGAGGTCGACTACCTCTCCCCCGGGGTCGGTGCTCATCTCTGCTTCGAGTCGGTTGAAGAGTTCGTTGTCGTCGTCGGGGTGCTTCACTGATGAGTCCTTCTCTCGGGAGGGAAGCGGGGTCCGGCCGTCGCTGTAGGAGGTGGGCGGACGGACCCCGCCAAGGGCGGTTAATGTGCGGGCATGGGCGGGGGATCGCAGACCAGGACACGGCCGTGCTGGTGGTGCCACGAACCGGTGGTGCAGCCACGAAGCCGGTGGCGCAGACGGCGCTATTGCAGCAAGGCGCACCGCAGAAGAGGCCGCCTCCTGCGCGCGGTCGCGAGGGTCCTGGACAACCTGTAGCTATCAGGCGGCGCGCTGTTCCTCGGGGTAGGCGCAGGGCACGCACGTGCCGAGCGAGGTGGGGATGACGTATCCCGCGTCCTGTCGACAGGCCGGACAGGTGCGGCGGGCGCGCATCGCCTTGGCGAGCGCGGCCCGTTTGCCCGGCGTCATCGGCCGGACGGGCTTGGCGCGGTCGACGCGGTAGAGGTAGGCGGGCCGCGCCGGTAGCGCGGGCGCATGATCTGTGCCGCGATCGACTGCCCGCCGGGACGTAAGCCGCGGGCCCGTAACTGCCGTTTGGTGGCGAGTCCGTCGGGGGCGTAGCGCCACGGGTAGGTGGGTAGTCCGTACGTCGCGCCGGTCGGGTCGAAGCACTTGCCGTACATCACGCAGCCTCAGCCGCTGTGCCGTCGCCCTCCGAGTCAGCCACGGAGTGCAGCGGGCGGCCGTCGGCACGCTCAGCCTGCAACTGGTCGCGCAGCTTGCGAGCGTTGGCCTGCGAGACGTGCACGGCAGTACGGATGCGATCCGCAGTCAGCTCCGAGTCGGCCCACTCTGCGGTGGCCGTACGCGCTTCGGTGAGTAGTTCCTCGAAGGTGCGTTGCGGCTTGGCCTTGGCCTTGGAGTTCGTCTGCCGGCGCGGGCGCGGCTTGGGGTCGGCCGGAGGTACCGGCGGGGGCACGGCGGGCGCCTCGTGCTCGGAGGCAGGGGCCAGATCGCCCATGCGCAGCATCACGCGCTCGCGCCGCGGGGTCTTCGAGCGCCACTTGCGGCCGTAGCGCTCGCGCAGGTCCGCACGGGCCAACTGCCGTTCCTTCTCCCGCGTCAGTGCCTCCGAGTAGGAGGTGACCTCCCACAGCGTCATGCGGCGCCACAGAGCGAACGTCGACGGGAACGCGAGCAGCCACCGAGAGAACCGGATCTTTTCCATGCGCCGCCCGGTGGCCGCGCCGATTCGTGCGGCGTAGATGTGCGCGCCGATCTCGGAGAACACCACCCACAGCAGCGGCATGGTGCCGTGCGCGACCTTCGCCCACATGCCCTGTCCGGCCGCAACGTTCAGCCCGCACGTGATGAGCGTGAGCACCCAAGGCACGAACCGGACCCACGCAAGCGCCATGTCCATCCGGATCAACAGCAGGTTGGCCACGGTGAACACCGGAATGGCCACGTCGATACCGACCGGCAGCATCCACGGCTCGCCGAATCCCCAGCGGGCCGCAGCAGCCGACACGGCGTCGAAGGAGGAGATGAGACCGAGCGCACCGACTCCGGCCGCGGCAAGCGCGGCGATTCCGGCGAGACCCATCTCCGGCCTGGTCAGCGGCGGCACCCCGGACGGCGGCGCCGCAAGGGCGGTCGTTGTGGCGGTCATGCCACTTCACCACCCTGGGAGGCTCGGAGCTGTGCGTTCATCAGCTCTGCCTGAACGTCCGCCACCTGTCCGGCGACGATCTGCTCGTAGACGGCCTGGCTCTCCAGGAACATGCGGTCGTCGAAGTTCAGGTCGTCGCTCATGCCGCCGCTCCCTTCCGTACGGAGCCGCGGCGGCCGGCGAACCGAGCCAGGGGGATGACGTCGAACAACTCGGGGTGCGCCTCGACAACCTCGGCCGCGATGCGGACCAGGTCGTCGGGCATCTCGGGGTGCTCAGCGAGGATGTCGCGCGCCGCGTCCAGACGGGCCGCGCGCTCTTCGTCGCTCTCGCCCTCGACCCCGAGCCACAGCTCAACCGGGGTACCGAGCGCGAGTTCCGCGAAGTCCTCAGCGGATACGGCCTGTTGACGGCCGATGTACGTGCGCATGGAAGGCTCCTGAAGTGGGAGGGACATAGAGCCGGAGCAGCCGCAGGCGTTTGGTGAGACGGCGGCCGTTCCGGAAGAACCCGAGCCGCAGCGCGGCAGGGGAAAGCGCCCCCGGACCGAGTCGAACGGTCCGTGCGACCATCGGGGCGGTAGAGCAATCAGCGGTTGCGGACGCGGCCGGAGACGCTGTCCGCGGACACGTTCAGGTGGCGGGCGCCGGATACCTCGACATCGCCGGAGATGCTGTGGGCGCTGACGTGCCCGGCGGCGCCGCTGGTGGCCTGTACCTCGACATCCCCAGAGGTGGTGTTCAGGGCGGCGCTGCGACCGTCGTACAGCCGCACCTTGATGTCGCCGGACACCGAGTGCGCGTTGATCTGCTCGGTGGCCCGACCGACGCGGATATCCCCTGAGGTGGTGTTGGCTCGCAGCTCACGGACGCCATCAACTCCGAGGTCACCGGAGACGGAGCGGAACTCCATACGGTCGACGTAGCCGTAGACCTCGGTGTCCGCAGACTGCGAGACGACCGCAAGGGAGGACTGCGCGGGCAGGTTGACCGTCACTTCGATCGGGCTGACGGTCTGCATGTCGGCCATGCCGCCAGAGACCACGCGACCGTTGATCCGGACCGTGCCGCCGACGATGCTCATGCTGCCGACGCTCTGAATGACGCTGCCGCGGCGACCCTGTACGACCACGCCGTTCGGCATCTCCGGTACCTCGATGCCGAACGCCTGCCCGTTCTGCTGACTGCGAGCACGGTTGATCGCGTCGGCCGCGGGCCCCGTGTTGTCGTCGGTGCGCAGCACCACGCGGGCGGTGAGCAGGTTCTCGATCACCTGGACACGGACGCTGCCGACCGGCAGCGACAGTCCCAGCACGATCGGGCCGGAGGTCTCGGAGTCGAAAATGCGCTCGGTCATGGGTAAGCCCCCAAAGGCTTGTTGGAGTGGGACACGACGTGCGCGAACAGGCGGAACGGCCGCGGCAGTGAAGTGGTGAGACGCGGCCGTCCCGCAGAGCCGTCACGCTGCAAAGCGGCGGGACGGCGGAAGTTGAGGTGGTGTGTGTCTCCTTCATCGCGACCGCGCTCCCGTGTCAGGTAGAGCTGTCCGGCCTCGAAGTAGGCGTATGGAGACGTGACCTTTCGGTCTGAGCCCTCCGGTGAATGCCAAGGCGCCGGGTCGCCTCCCCCCGTCCGATGCGGGGCTCCTGGTCATGCGGTCTTGCAGGTCAAGCGCTTACGGGTACAGCCGGCTGAGCCCTTCCGGGCTCGCCGTACTAACTTGTAACAGCATGTACTAGCACGCACCATGGCGCAAGAGGTCGCCGCAGATTCGTGCTAGGTCGTACTAGGGGTGGGTACGCTCGATGGCGTGATGAGCGCTGAAATCTCGAAAGACGACCCAAGGCCAGAGTCCGAGCAGGCGGCCGACATCCTGCGGCAAGAGATCCTGCGTGGCGACATCAAGCCCGGTGGGCATGTGGGCTCCGTGCGAGACTTGACCGAACGGTTCAAGATCTCGGGAATGACAGTGCAGCGAGCCCTTGCGATCCTCCGTGAGGATGGGCTCATCATGACGACGTCGCGGGGCAGCTATGCCCGCGACCCGGAGCAGGCCGGCGAAGGCAGCGGAACCGACGCGGTTGTCGACGTTCCCGAAGTGCTGCGCCGGCTCGAACATCTCACCTCCCAAGTCTCGGAACTTCGCGGCAGGGTCGAAGCGCTCGAAAGTCGCTCCGAACCGGGTGGTGCGTGATCTGCAACCAGCATGCGAGGAAAGGGAGTTGTGAGGTAAGTGACAGCCCGGGGACGGCAGAGCAGGGGAGGGGACATGCCCGGTGACACCCCCCTGTCACCTTCCCTGTCCCCCCGGCTCGCGCGCGAGACTCGGAGCAGGTACTCGGAGGAGGGCGCATGACCGACGACAGGCCCGCATGGGCGCGACGGATCGCGGCTGAACGCGCGGCGCGCGACTGGTCGCAGCGTGACGCAGTCAGGGCTCTACGGGCGCACGCTCCGACGGAGCTGCCGGCGGAAGACAGCATGATCCGCCAGTGGAAGCGCTGGGAGTCCGGCCAGACACCGAACGACTTCTACCAACCGATCATCGCGGCCGTGTTCGGCACCGTGACCCATGCGCTCTTCCCGGCGCCAGCGCGGCGAGATGGAGACCGGGAGATCTTGGCGGCGAGCGGCATGGAGACGTTGGAGATCGTGAGCCGGCTGAACCGGTCCGATGTCGACAGCGCCACGCTCGATGCTCTGCGGATCACCACCGATCGGCTGTGCTCGGAGTACCCGTACATGCCAAGCGGGCAGCTCATCATCGAGGGGCGCCAGTGGCTGCGGCGCGTCGTCGAACTCCACACGAAGAGCCTCACGCTCGCCCAGCACCGCGAGGTGCTCGCCCTGTCCGGCTGGCTCGCGCTCCTGGTCGGCTGCGTCGAGTACGACATGGGAGACCGTCACGCTGCCGAGTCGACACGGCGCGCGGCTCTCTCACTCGCTACGGAAGCCGACCATCCAGAGGTCGCCGGATGGGCACACGAGATGCGGGCATGGTTCGCACTCACGACCGGCGACTACCGCGGCGTGATCTCGGCAGCGCAGGCCGGAGGTGAGGTGGCGCCGCACCACAGCGTGGCGGTGCAGCTCGCAGGCCAGGAAGCCAAGGCATGGGCTCGGCTCGGCGACCGCCGGCAAGTCGAGGTAGCCCTCGACAAAGGGCGGCGCCTGCTCGAAGGGATGCCGCACCCCGACAACCTCGACAACCACTTCGTGGTGGACCCCGCCAAGTTCGACTTCTACTCGATGGACTGCTACCGCCTGGTCGGTGAGGACAAGCTCGCGCGCACCCTCGCAGAGGAAGTACTCAGGGCCGGAACAGACTTCGACGGACGCGAGCGCTCGCCGATGCGCAACGCGGAAGCCCGAGTCACGCTGGGAGTAACGGCAGCACGTGAGGGCGACTTGGAGCAGGCACTCATGATGGGGGCCCGTGCTCTCGAAGGCGACCGTCAATCGGTGCCGTCACTCATCATGACCAGCCGCGAACTTGCTGCCGAGATGAAACGCCGTTACGGGTCGGAACCCGCCGCGCAAGATTACCTGGCAAAGCTTCAAACCCTTGGGCAAGAGAAGCCAGGTTTCCTACCACAATGAGATGACCACCCCAGAAAGCCAGCGTGTGCTAATTGGCATTACAGCCATTTTCCGGAGCCAGCGCCCACTTGGGGCGGCTACAGTGCATACGCACTGTAGCCGCCCCAAGTGGCATCCGCAAAACTAGCAGGGAACCATTCGCTCGATCGCGCCAGCTTCAGCCCTGATCTGCTTGTTGACAGACGACCAGGCCTCTTGGGCCAGCTTCGGCTCGGACACGGGGAGCGGGCCCTGGACAACGATCTTGGCTTGCCCTTTGTGCACAATGCCACGATCTTCGTGAGCCATGACTACGTCCACGGGACGATCAACAAGGAGGATCGCCTCGAAGGCACGCAAGGCGTTGCCGCTCAGCTTCTTCAGCTGACGCGCCTCAGTCCTTGAGATTGAGACATAAACCCACATGCTGTACTCGTTCACCGCACCATCGATGCAGGCGAAGAAGTAGTAGCGCGGCAGGAACCGATCCCTCAGGATGCCTTGGGTCGGCATGTCGTAGTAGTTCAGCTCACGAATCATGCGGACGGAATTGGAAGGAAGCCACGGTCGCGCTTCAAGCTCTAGAACGATTCGCCCTTTCACCTGCCTGCCCCTTCCTCTCCTGAGTCAACGGAAGCACTCTCCAGCCACTCCGGAGTCTCAGTGAAACACTCATCGAAGCGTTTCGCATCGTCCGGCGACCAGGCGCCACCACCTGTGATCGACACGAGTACATGGTTCGGGTTGATCTGAGATGGCTTCGGTATTACTACGAAGCCAGACGCTCTAAGTCTTCCCGCTGTGGTGCACCTCACACCATCTCCCTCGCGCGGCGCTTGAAGCCCCACAACGCTGTGAGCCTGCCCAGCGGACAGCCGTCCTCGTGTCATCGAGACTGCCCCCTTGTCCCTCTCACGCGGTTGGGTGCGGAACGCGGGCCCATCCTTTGGAGTCTTCTTGCTCCCATACTGAGACAGTTCTAGATCGTCTTCGAGGTGTTCCCTCTTACGCCCGAACACGAACGCCATGTCCCCCTCACGCCCTAGAGTGCCCCAGGCGACGACTCCGCGTGTGGAAGTTGCGCTCTTTCACCGTAACGAGAGTGTGTCACGATAAGGTAAAGGGCTGTCTGTGGATTTGACTACACTTTGCACAGCATGCCGACGACCTGCGCCTTCACCGATGTGCCATACGTCAGTTCTGAGGGTAGCGAAACGTAGGCAGGGTGTGAAAGTGGTCACTCCTGCCCAATCTCAACGTAGACACGATCACAGCCAGACTCACCCATACGTGGTATAAGCCCCCAGCCTAGGCAAGCGATGGTGACGCACGACGCCCACGCGCCCTCCCGCGCGCTTCACGCAACCCTGGCAGTGGCATGCCCCTCCCCAGAGGGGGCCAAACAGGGGGCCAAACGGTGCAGCCTCACGAGGACGGTCCCGGACAGTAGTGGACAGTCCCGGAGCCGAACGAGCAGCCCTGATAGCTTGGTTGCCAGGCACCGGAGGCCTCTGACCGCGTTCGGGACGAAGAGGTCGTGGGTTCAAATCCCGCCACCCCGACAGTAAAACGCCAGGTCAGGCCCGATGCTGAGAAATCAGCACCGGGCCTGACCTGTTTCTCAGGGCTCCTCTGGAGAAATCCTGGAGAAGATTTTGGAATCGTCTCCAGGCCGGCGCCCTACCGGCGAGCCTTCAGCAACGCGTCCAGAGCAGCTACGGGCGAGCCGGGACTCATCTCCCGACGCGCGTTCAACGCTTCCTCCCACATGCCGGTGAGCGCGTTCATCAGCCTCTGCCGCATGCCGGCCGTGATGTGGTCATAGCGCGACCGAACGAAACCGTCCTCATGGCCCAAGCGTTCGTCCATGAGCTTCGGCGGGGTCCCCACTTCCCTCATCAGGGTCTTGTGAGTGTGGCGCAACCCGTGCGGGGTCAGCCCCGGAGCGATCGGCACCCAGCACGCTTCAGCCCGCTTGGAGGCGCCTCGTCCGCGCGCCGGGATGCCAGGCCATGGCTCGGCCACTACGGGCACCGGGTGCTCTTCCTGAGTGCCGCGCCCGGGGTACCGCCCTGTGACGGCCGGCTGAAAGAGCCACGTGGCGAAGCCAGAGCGTCGCCAGTGGGCGGCCAACTCCCCTGATCCGGCGTTGCGGACGTACCCGAGATCGGTGATGGCCTCCAGCACCTTGAGCCGAGTCGGCTCCGCCACAGCGTCCGGGCGGTTGAGGACGGTGGAAACGGTGCCGGTCGAGACGCCGGCGCGGCGAGCCACGTCGGCCAGTTTCGCCCCCGGGCGACTCGCGGACCCGTTGGCGGTTCCGTGGCCGCGGAAGACGTAGGTCAGTCCGTGGCACTCGCAAGGCTTCGGTTTCGTCCGGGCGATGTGGCTGGCAAGCACCGCGGCGGACCGCTGGCGGGTATCAAGGGCCTCGTCCAGCGCACAGTTCGAGCCTGGCGATGCAGCCAAGCCTGCCGATCTGCTCTGCCGGTCGGAGCGCGGGTAACCGAGCTCGATGACGAGTTTCCGGGAACGCTCAGGATCAGTGGACTGGGGAACTCCTGCTGGATCGTGACAGCGCAGGCGTAACCGTCGATGACTACGTCGACCTCCCCGACGTGCCACGAGCAGCCTGGCCGGTCCATCACGACGTACCCCCGCCGCGCGGCCTCGGCCGCCAGGCCCTGAAACAGCAGGAGCGCACGGCGCCAGAGTGCGATCGGCATCCTCACGCACTTCTCGTTGTCCCTCAGCGCCGCCGCGACCGGGTACACCGAACGCAGCTGCGTGGGAACCCTGACGCGCGGTACGTCATCTGGCGCCTGCCCTCGCGAGTTCGCGTGCGGGCCCTTCGCCAGGTACAGCTGCATCCCGCGTTGGCCATGACGCTGCTTCTCGATGCGCTTGCCAGGAGGCTCAAGACCATGCCTCTTCGCATAGTTGACGCCACGCCGCCACTCCGTCACCTCCTCCTCGTCGGGATCGGAAACGACGACGCTCCCCTCAGCGACGAGCCGCTCGACGAGTTCGGTCGCCTTAGCGCGCCGCGCCCGAGCGACGGGCCTCTCGCTGTACGGCACGGGGCTCCGCCTGCCGCTCGCAGACCGGGGCCTGGCGCTAGCTGATGAGGCATCATGCGGCTCGCCTGGGCCAGAAGTGACGCCCGCGGCGTCATCAACCTGCTCAGGCCGATCCGAATGACGGCCATGCTCAACATAGAAGTTTCCGGCGAGCGTGACCTGTACCTGGACGGCCCCGCCACCGCGCTTGACCGTCACCAGCCCGCGATCTCGCAATGCGTACAGCGCACTCCACTCGCTCGCGCCCTGCGCATCAAGTGCCTCGCCTCCCGCGAGCCGGCCGAGAAGTGCCCGCCGCCGATCATTCAAAGGAGACCACCGATGCATGGGCCCAGCCCACACCGGGCACGGGCAGCCCGCAATGACTCGTACGAGTGACAGCGCGCCTGGACAGCCGTCCAGAGCAAGCAGAACGACCTCCGGCGTGCCGCACTCTGGGCGGTTGCCGCCCAGATGTCAGTGGCGTGGACCACGATGGACACCGCGCAGCCATGACGAATCGTGGGGGAACTGCATGACCACCGACGAGCCGCAATCCGGGCTCCCCATCGAATTTCTCCACGCCGTCGCCGCGGAGGCGAGCCCGGGCTCGCCGCTGATTCGCATGGCGGTGGAGAAGGCGCGACTCCTGCCGGAAGGAACCCCTCGCGACGATCTACTGCTGGCATTGCTCCGTGGCTCGCTCAGCGGCTCAGCTCCGGAGTGGACACTCAGGCCGCGATCGACAGCGGGCTGCAAAAGGAGGTCCAGCAGTACGGCGGCTCCCGCCTGTCCTTGGCCCGCGAGGCGCTCAGGCATCCGTCGTGCCCGGATGCACTGCGCCAGGACGCTCTGCGGCGCTGCTCCGTTTCACAGCCGGGCGCTGTGGGTCGCAAGCGCTGCGGTGAAGCACTCGCGCCGCATGATTCTGCAGAGATTTGAAAGAGTTGGGTACCAGCCGCTCCACCGATCACCTGCCCTATGTCGAGCGCTACAGCAGAGAAGTACAGCAACGTCGCGGAACGCGGGTGACCGTCTCACGCCGCAGGTGGCCTGCACTATCGGTTTCGAAACCAAGGAGGAGCCTAAGTTGCATCCGGCCATATGGATTGTTGGGATTCTTGCCGTCGCCCCTCTCCTTTTCCTTCCTTTCGCCTCGTGGCCGCTCATCACCCGGCGGAATCTGCGCCGACGCGGTGTCACCGTTACTGGAAAATGCCTGCGCGTAGTGTCGAATGAAGGCGCATATTTCGCGGTCTACGAGTACTCGCCGGTGGGGCAAGAGAAGCCCTTGCAGGGACGGACCGAAGGACGGGGCTGGCCGTTCGCCGACGAAGGTGAGGACGTCGAGGTCATCTATGACCGGTCCGATCCCCGGACTTCACGGCTGACAGCGGAGATGGGCGATATCACCGGATGGCGTTTCGCAACCTATGCGATCGTCGCTTGGCTCGTCATCTTCGTGCCCCTGGAGATATACACCGTCCTGTACTACGCCTGACGGAACTCGGCGCCCATAGTTTCGAGTCCGGGGTGTGTGCCACGGAGACGGCATCGGTACAGCAGAGGGGAACCAAGATCTACTCGGGACCGGCGGCGGTCTCAGCGGCGATCTCGCTGCGGATCATGCCACTGCGTCGGGTCTCGACGCAGGTGGCCGTCACCAGGCAGTCGGCCTGGTTGAGGTGTCCGCTGTCGTAGAGGGTGATGCCGAGTTGCATCTCCCCCAGGTTGCGGGCGTGCTGGAGCACCGGGTCGCCGGTGCCGCCGAGGCTCGGATCGGAGGCGTGGGAACGTCCGGTCCGGCACGCTCCGAGACCAGGCCGACCGCATCGCGTGACCGCCGCGTTGACACGGGTCGGTGCCGCACGTTGACTGGCAAGTACGGCGCAGGGCGGTGCCGCTCCGGCTCGGCCGGCGAAGCTTTCCGCCTCCTCGCCCGCCCGGCCCCGCGGGGACGTGCCCGTCGGACAACGGCGAGGTCGGTCGCGGCTGTTGCCCGGACGGTCAGGATCACGACCAGGATCATGACGCGGACGACGAAGGGCGGGATCACGGAGGACCTCGGCCGAGTCACCGGCACCAGGTGACCGCAGCGCCGACGCAGGACCGACCGGGTCTCCGGGAGCCTGGAACAGGCTGTCGAGAAGACCGAGGACGCCTTCGGGCGCAAGGGAAGCGGCACCGATGATGTACGACCAGACACGCGCCCAGCAGTCCTCCGACCAGTCCGCCGGCCGCGCCCCGCGCCGGAGCACCGGCCCGGAGCCGTTGGTCGGGGCGGCCGAACGGGACGAGATCGTCGGGCGCCTGGGGCGGGCCATCAACCACTTCGCCGAGACCCCTCGCGAGGCGCTGGAAGAGGCCGAGGGCGCCTACGACGACGCCGTCGCCCACCTGGTGAACGCCCTCGCGGAACGACGGACTCTCCTCCGCGCCGGCTGGCAGGGGCTGCCGGGGCAGGACCAGGGTTCCGGGACGCAGGCCGACGAACTTCGGCTCGCGTTGCGGCAGTACCGGGAGATCACCCAGCGGCTGCTGCACCTCTAGGCATCTAGGGGGTCCAGGGCGTCTGGGGCCTCCAGGGCGTCATTCGGGATCTTCGGGCCTGAGCGGGACTGCGGTGGCTTGGCTACGCTTGTCTTGAAGCTCTCTTTACGTGCCAATGTCGGACAAAGTTCTAAGGAACCGACGATGGATCCCGTTACCCGTATGTGCGTGGCGGTCGCGGTTGCCGTCGGTCTGGCTCTGACCGGGGCCTGCGGTGGGGGCGGGGACGGCGGCAGCGAGGGCGGGGGCAGTGGCGACGACAGTCTCACCGTCGGCGTACTGCTCCCGGGTGGTGGAGCGTCTCGCTTCGGGCAGTTCGACAAGCCGCTGATCGAGCAGAAGCTGAAGCAGCTGTGTCCGGGCTGCCCGGCGGCGACCGTCGCCGCGACGCCCGACCCGGCGGTCCAGCAGCAGCAGTTCGACGCCATGATCACCCGGGGTATGGATGTTCTGATCCTCGCCGCCGTCGATCCCCAGCTGATGCGTTCGTCCGTCGAGGCCGCGGACCGGGCCGGTATCCCGGTCGTCGCCTATGACCGGCTCGCTCAGGGGCCGATCTCCGGTTACGTCACGTTCGACGGGGCGCAGGTCGGCAGACTCCAGGGCGAGGCGCTCCTCAAGGCCATGGGTACGAAGGCCGACGGCGGCCGGATCGTCATGATGAACGGCGCCACGACCGATCCCAACGCCGGCTGGTACAAGGACGGAGCGCTCTCCGTCCTCAAGGGCAAAGTGACGATCAGCAAGTCGTACGACACGGTCGGCTGGCGGCCGGAGAACGCCTACGTCAACATGACCGGCGCCATCGCCGCCCTGGGCGCGGAGAACATCGACGGGGTCCTCTCCGCGAACGACAGCATGGCCGGTGCCGTGGTCTCCGCTTTCAACGCCGCCAAGGTCAGGCCGCTGCCCCCGATCACCGGCCAGGACGCCGACCTCGCGGCGGTGCGGCGCATCGTCAAGGGCGACCAGTCCATGACCATCTACAAGCCCTTCAAGCGTGCGACCGACGCCACCGTCGAAATGGCCGTCGCCCTGGGGCGCGGCGGGTCGGTCGGGTCCGTCGCCACCGGTTCCGTCGACAACGCCACCACCGAGGACATCCCGGCGGTCCTGCTCCCGTCGGTCTCGGTGACGGTCGGCAACATCAAGGACACCCTGGTCAAGGACGGTATGTACACCGTCGGCCAGATCTGCGCCCCGCCGAGCCTCCGGGCGGCCTGCGACAAGGCGGGACTCACCTGATGAGCCCCAGGCCGGCCCCCCTGCTGGCGTTGCGCGGCGTCTCCAAGCGGTTCGCCGCCGTACAGGCGCTGGTCGACGTCGAGCTGGAGGTCAGGGCCGGGGAGGTGGTCGCCCTGGTCGGTGACAACGCCGCCGGCAAGTCCACCCTCATCAAGGTGATCTCGGGGGTCGGTCCCGCCGACAGGGGCGTCATCGAGTGGCAGGGCAGCGCCGTCCAGATCAGGCGCCCCCAGGATGCCCAGGGGCTGGGGATCGCAACCGTCTACCAGGACCTCGCGATGTGCGACAACCTCGATGTCGTCGGCAATCTCTTCCTCGGCCGGGAGATCCACCGGTTCGGCATCCTCGACGAGGTGGAAATGGAGCGCCGCACCCGCGAGCTGCTGCACACCCTGTCCATCCGTATCCCCGATGTGCGGGTGCCGCTCGCGACCCTCTCCGGCGGCCAGCGGCAGGTCGTCGCGATCACCCGCTCGTTCGTCGGGGCGCCCCGGCTGCTCCTGCTCGACGAGCCCACCGCCTCCCTGGGCGTCGAGCAGACCAACCAGCTTCTCGACCTGATCGAGGAGCTGCGCGACCAGGGCCTCGGGGTGCTCCTCATCAGCCACAACATGAGTGACATCAAGGCCGTCGCCGACCGGGTCGCCGTCCTGCGCCTCGGCCGCAACAACGGTCTCTTCGACGTGAACACGACCTCCCAGGAACAGATCATCTCCTCCATCACCGGCGCGGTGGACAACGCCGCCCATCACCGCGCCCGCCCGGAGGAGGTATGGCCGTGAAGGAGAGCGGGTCCCCGGAGCCGGGGGCCGGTGCCGCGTCCAAGGGCGGCCGGCACCGGGACGGACGCCCTTGGTACGCCGGACGGCTCAAGGGGTCCGGCGTCGCCGTGCGCCGCAGACTGCGCGAGGGTGATCTCGGCCCCGCCCCGGTGCTGCTCGCCCTCGCCGTGACCTGGGCGGTCTTCCAGAGTCTCAACGACCACTTTCTCTCGCCGCGCAACCTGTCCGTGCTCAGCGTGGACATCGTCGGCACCGGCATGGTCGCCGTCGGCATCGTGTTCGTCCTGCTGATCGGCGAGATCGACCTGTCGGTGGGCTCGCTCGCCGGTCTGTCGGGCGCAGTGTTCGCGGCGCTGAACGTGAACGTCGGCATGACGGAGTGGCTCGCCGTGATCATCGCGGTGATCTGCGGGGCGGTCATCGGGGCCGTCCACGGGTTCCTGTTCGCCAGGATCGGCGTACCGGCGTTCGTCGTCACCCTCGCGGGTCTGCTGGCCTGGAGCGGTCTGATGCTCTACCTGCTGGGGCCTGACAGCTCCATCCACTTCAGCGAGGACGGGCTGGTCGCCACGCTGACCAGCCGCTACTACAGCGCCCCCGGCTTCACCTACGGCCTGGCGGCGCTCTGTACGGCCGGGTACCTGCTCGTCTCCTACCGCGACCGCGGGCGCCGGAGCGGGGCCGGGATGCCATACCGGCGGACGGGCGAGATCTGGGTGCGTACGGCCCTTCTCGCGGTGGTCGCGTTCACCACCGTCCATGTACTGGGCCGATTCGAGGGCCTGCCGCTGGCGCTGCTGATCTTCCTCGGGGTGATCGTCACCTCGGACCTCTTCCTGCGCCGTACGCCCTACGGCCGCCAGATCCTCTCCCTGGGCGGCGGTGCGGAGGCGGCCCGGCGGGCCGGTGTCGATGTGACGCGCGTGCGGATCTCGGTGTTCATGGTGTCGGGGACCCTGGCCGCGACCGGCGGCCTGTTCGTCGCGTCGCGGTTCACCTCGGCGAGCCCGGTCTCGGGCTCCGGCAGCCTGCTGATCAACGCCATCGCCGCCGCCGTCATCGGCGGCACCAGTCTGTTCGGCGGCCGTGGCTCGACCTGGTCGGCGCTGCTGGGGGTGCTCATCATCCAGTCGATCGCCTCGGGCATGGCGCTGCTGGGCGTCGAGACCGCGGTCCAGTTCATGATCACCGGCGGGGTGCTGATCACCGCGGTGATCTTCGACTCGCTGGCACGGCGCACCGCGGAGTCGCGCCGACGGGTGTGAGGGCGGGTGTGAGGGTGCGGCATGGTCACGGCCGGCCCGTGGTTACGGGCTGCCCGAGGTTTTCTCGTCCGCTCTTGCCTCCGCGTCCAGGACGTCGTCGTCCCCCCACGTCGTCGCGTGCGGGCCGAACCTGTTCACGGTCGCGAGGGCCCTCATGCCGGCGTTTCGGGCCTCGGCCTCCGGGCCGTCCGGCAGGTGGTAGACGTCGCCCGCGCTCGCCGAACCGGCCTGCACGCTCGTGGCGGTCGCGAGCCGTCGGCGTACGTACCGGGTGAGCGCGTCGGGGACCTCGGCCGGTGTCGTGTCCGCGAGGGTGTCGCCGAGGACGGCCGCGTCCATGAGTGCCTGGGCCGCGCCCTGGGCCTGGAACGGTGTCATCGCGTGGGCGCTGTCGCCGAGCAGGGTCACCCGGCCGGTGTTCCAGCGGGCGAGCGGGGTACGGGTGTGGATGCCGTAGCGGAACACCCGCCCCGCGCGTTCGAGGGCGGTGCGCACCCGGCGGTCCCAGCCGGCGAACTCGCGCAGCTGCTCCCCCGGTTCCGCCTGCGCGGTCCATGACTCCTGCGCCGGCGCCTGCGTCCGGAACACGGCCACGAGGTTGAGGAGTTCACCCCGGCGCACCCAGTAGTGGACGACGTGCCGGTCCGGTCCCAGCCAGCCCGCGTAGTCCGGCAGGTCCAGGTCCGCCACCTCGGCGGCCGGGAGCAGCGCCCGGTAGGCGGCGGTGCCGGAGAAGACCGCCTCGTCGGCGCCGAAGAGCCACCGGCGGGCCGCCGAGCGCACCCCGTCCGCGGCCACGACCAGGTCGGCGCCCAGTCGCTCGCCGTGCGCTGTCGTCACGTACGCCGACCTGTCGTCCTGGTCGATTCCCACGACCTCGGTGTCCAGGCGCACCGAGTGGGACGGGACGGTCGCGGCCAGGGCCTGGTGCAGGTCGGCCCGGTGGACCTGGAGGTAGGGCGCCCCGAACGCGTCCTCGGCCTCGGGCCCCAGGGCGTAGCGGCAGATCTCGGCGCCGTCCGACCAGGTGCGGAAGCTCAGTCCGGCGGGGCGGGCGGCCCGGGCGGCGACCGTGTCGAGCAGGCCCAGCCGACGCAGGACGCGGGTGGCGTTGGGCGCGAGCTGGATGCCGGCGCCGATCTCGGTGAACCTCGGCGTCCGTTCGAGGAGCGTGACCTCGCAGCCGGCCCGGCGCAGGCTCAGCGTCGCCGCCAGCCCGCCGATTCCCGCACCCACGACGATCGCCCTCATACCCCGCCCGCCCCCGTTCGCCCCGGCCCGTCACCGTGCGCCCCCGTCCGAGCCCGTCCGCCCCTACGGATTCACGGCGTCGTACGGATCGATCCTCGCCGTACGGACTGTTGCCGTCGAGAGGCCGGGACCTGAATTCAGCCGGGAATCGTCCTGCGCGCGTTGCTTTACGGAGATCCCAGCAGCATCTTGATCGCGGTGATTACCGGAGTTCCCGCAGCCCCGACGAGGGTCGCGATTCCGGCGATCTTCTGGAGCAGTTTGTTGAATCGCTCCGGGGGCGGATTCGAGTTGATCTCGCCGATTGCCGCGTCCACCTCCGCCCGGTCACTCGCGTCGAGGTGCGCGCGCAGTGCCTCGACCTCCCGGAGGAGTACGTCGATCGCCTGCTCCCCCGGCCCTGGGCCGTGGATGTGCTTGCCGCCGGCCACGATGTCCCCGGAGCCGGTGTGTTCGGCGCTGCCGATGCTGCCGGAGCCGTACTGGTTGTAGGTGCCGTCGGTCATGAGGCCGCGATGTTGCCGGAGCCGCTGTGCTGGGCCTTGCCGATGCTGCCGGAGCCGTACTGGTTGATCTGGTCGCCCACGACGGCGTGCTGCACGTTGTAGATCACCTGCGCCACGTCGGGGTGGCCGATCGCCTTGGTGATCTCGTGGACGAGGTGGTGGATCTCGCCGCTGTCCGTGGACCACACGGCGTCGCGCTGGGTGCCGGAGGTGTTGAGTACCAGGCCGTACAGCGGCGGTTTGGAGATGGCCGTGACCAGCCGCCAGATCAGGAACGCCTCCACGGCGAGCAGGAGGATCACGCCGAAGTTGCCGGCCCCGCTCACCACGATTCCGCCGACGAACAGGCAGAGGAGGGAGCGCAGGATGAATTTCTTCCACGCCGCGGCCTTGTCCACCTCCAGCATGCGCTGGCCGACATGGGAGATGTTGCGCAGCGGGTAGGCCTCGCCCGACACCCAGAGAACACCTTCATTTACCCGGACTTCGACCCCTGAATTACTGGGCAATGTCACAGTCTGCCTCCTCTGTTCCGTGAATACGTGTGGGGGGCGACAGAATGGACGGTAGGGCGAAAGGGAATATCCTTACGGGTTTTGAGGGGCTGTCACCCAGATGGGTGAACCCTGGATTCAGAAGTTCTCCAACGCGACGTGCCTGCGCAGGGGGCCCAAACGCCATTCGGCACCGGTCCCTCCCCACGTGGGGACCGGTGCCGAACGATGGACGGGGATCCGGGAGGAGCCGGACGGTGCCGGTTCCACGGATCTCGGAGCCGCGCGATGGACCGACACCACCGGCTGGCGAAATCGAGGGAAGCTGGCCGAGAACGTTCGGCGCCCTGAGCTGCCCTTCGGGTCGCTGCGCTGGTGGTCCGGTCGGACTCCGCGTGGCTGGTTCCTTGTTGCGTCATGATCCTGCCATTCCCGGCCTCCCCAGAGGAGGTTCCGGTCTCGGTCCGAGGGCGTAACCGCAGGTCAGCCGTATAGAGTGTCTTTTCCGGTCCGGATGACACCGGATGACAGACGCGGGGGAAGTAAGGGGTGGAGACCTTGAGTTCCGACTCAGGGGCGCGCACGGCCTTCGCGGAGCGGCTCGCGCTGTTGTACAAGGAGGCCGGAAATCCTCCCCTCAAGCGAGTGGCCGAAGCCGTCGTCCAGCAGCAGCGGGTCGACGAACGAGGACGGCCCGTACGGGTGTCCGTGCAGCGGATCAGCGACTGGCGCCGGGCGAAGAACGTGCCCGCCCAGTTCGTCGCCCTCGCGGCCGTACTGAGTGTCCTCGTCCCGCAGGCCCGCCGCGCACGGCCGGTCCCCGTCTCCCCCGGGCTGTACGACATGGCCCAGTGGCAGCGCCTGTGGGAACGGGCGGTCGCGGATCCCGTCGGTGACCGGGCCCCGGCCCCCCTGGAGGGCGAGGAGCCCCACGCCGTCGAGGTCGCGGCCGTTCCCGGCGCGGTGTGCCCCTACCGGGGCCTCGCCTCGTACCGCCTGGAGGACACCCGCTGGTTCTTCGGCCGGGAGCGCAGCACCGACGCCCTGGTCGCGCATCTACGCGCGTCGGAACCCACGGCGGCCACGGACACCGACCCCGCAGACACCGGCACCGGCACCGGCTCCGGCGGTCTGGTCATGCTCGTGGGCGCCTCCGGGGCGGGCAAGTCGTCCCTGCTGAGCGCCGGTCTGGTGCCCGCGTTGCAGGAGGGGGCGCTGGGCGGCCCGGGGCGACCGGCCCCGGAGGTCGTTCAGCTCGTCCCGGGCAGCGATCCGCTCGCCGAGCTGACCCGCCGTATCCCCGGACTCGCGGACATCCTCGCCCCCGCCGCCGGGGAATCGGCGGCCGAGCCCGGTACGCCCGAATTCGCCCGTGCGGTACGGGAGACGGTCGCCGTCTGGGCCCGCCGCGACGCGTCCGACTCCCCTGCCGCCTCCCTCTCCCGCCCCGTCGTCATCGTCGACCAGTTCGAGGAAACGTTCACCCTCTGCCTCGACGAGGCGGACCGGAACGCCTTCATCCAGGTCCTCCACGCCGCCGCCTCGCCCCCCGGCCCCGGTGAGCGGACCGGTGCGGACGAGGTGGCCCCCGTGCTCGTCGTCCTCGGTATCCGCGCCGACTTCTACGACCAGTGCCTGCGCCATCCCGAACTCGCCGACGCGCTCCAGCACCGGCACATGGTCCTCGGGCCGCTGAGCACCGCCGAGCTGCGGGAGGCGGTGAGCGGCCCCGCCAAGGCCGTCGGCCTGGAGCTCGAACCGGGGCTCGCGGAACTGATCGTGCGCGAGGTGAGCGCCGACGGACCGCGCGGAACGCATGACGCGGGCGCGCTGCCGCTCCTCTCGCACGCCCTGCTCGCCACCTGGCAGCGGCGCAAGGGCGGGCGGCTGACACTGTCCGGCTACCGCGTGGCCGGCGGTATCCAGGGCGCGGTGGCGGCGACCGCCGAGCGCGCCTGGACGGGCCTCGACCCGGCCGCCCGTACCGCCGCGAGGCTGCTGCTGCTGCGCCTGGTACGCCTCGGCGAGGACACCCAGGCCACCCGCAGGCGCGGTACGCGACGGCAGTTGGCCGCCGAGTCGGCGGACCCCGCCAAGACGGAGGAGTCCCTCGAAGCGCTGGTGCGCGCCCGGCTGGTGACCCTCGACGCGGAGAGCGTGGAGATCACCCACGAGGCGCTGCTGCACGCCTGGCCTCGACTGCGCGACTGGATCGACGAGGACCGGGGCGGCAACCTGCTGCGCCAGCGCGTGGAGGAGGACAGCCGGTCCTGGGAGGAGTCGAAGCGCGACTCGTCCCTTCTCTACCGGGGCTCCCGGCTGGAGCAGGCGCACACCTGGGCGAAGTCCGCCGGTGAGACCTTCCTGACCCGCAGCGCGGTGCAGTTCCTGGCCGCCTCGGTCAGGCTGCGCAAGCGCACCGTCTGGATCAGCCGCGCCGCCGTCGCCGTGGTGGTCGTGCTGGCCGTGCTGGCCGCCGGGGCGGCGCTCATCGCCCGGCAGCAGCGCGACGACGCCGTCTTCGCGAACGTGCTCGCCGAGGCGGACCGCGTCCACTCGACGGACCCGTCGCTGTCGGCGCAGCTCAGCCTGGTCGCCCACGAGCTTCGCCCCAACGACGGGAGCACCCACAGCCGGCTGATCTCGATCGTGAACACCCCGCTGTCCACCCCGCTGATCGGCCACACCGGCGCCGTCTACCTCACCACGTTCAGCCCGGACGGGCGGCTCCTGGCCACCGCCAGCTACGACAGGACCGTACGCCTGTGGGACGTGTCGGACCGGTCGAAGCCCAAGCCACTCGGGAAGCCCCTGGCCGCGAACGCGAGCTGGGTGAGCAGCGCGGTCTTCAGCCCCGACGGCCGCACCCTGGTCAGCGCAGGCGACGACGGCACGATCCGCCGGTGGGACGTGTCCGACCCGGCGCGTCCGCGCTCCCTCGGCGCGCCCCTGACCGACCATGACGGCACGATCTACCTGATCGCCTTCAGCCCGGACGGCCGCACCCTCGCCTCAGCGAGCGAGGACCGCACGGTCCGCCTGTGGAACATGGCCGACCCAGCCCGCCCCACCTCCCTCTCCACCCTCACCGGCGCCGACGCCGCGGTGCGCGCGATCGCGTTCAGCCGCGACGGCCACAGACTCGCGGCGGGCGGCGACGACAACGCGATCCGGCTGTACGACGTGTCGGACCCGCGCGACCCGAAGCCGTACGACACGAAACTGACCGGGCATACGAACCTGGTGCACTCCGTGGCCTTCAGCCCCGACGGGCGCACCCTCGCCAGTGGCGCCGGCGACGACACGATCCGGCTGTGGGACGTGTCCGATCCCGCGCACGCCACCCAGCTCGGCGCGCCGCTGACCGGCCACACCGACGCGATCTGGTCGGTGGCCTTCAGCCCGGACGGCGCCACGCTGGCCGCCGCCAGCGCGGACAGCACCGCCAGCCTGTGGAACGTCAGCGATCCGCAGTACCCCTCGCAGGTCGGCGAGCCCCTCGCGGGCAGCAGCGGCGAGATGTACGCGCTGGGCTTCAGCCCCGACGGCCGTACGCTCGCCACCGGGAGCGGCGACAGCAAGGTGCGGCTGTGGTCGCTGCCGACGTCGGACATGATCGGCCGCATCGGCGTGTTCCGCCCGGACGGCAAACTGCTCGCCACCGGCTCGCGCGACGGCCAGGTCCACCTGTGGAACGTGGCGCGGCCCAACCGTCCCGTGGCCCTGGGTAAACCGTTCACGCCCGGCGAGGGCGAGGTGCGGTCGCCGGTGTTCTCCCCTGACGGCCGCACCCTCGCGCTGGCGGCCGGGAACAGCACGGTGCAGCTGTGGAACGTCAGCGATCCGGAGCATCCCGTCGCCTGGTCCGACCCCGTCCAGCTGAAGACCCGGTTCGCCGCCTCGGTGGCGTTCAGCCCGGACGGGCGCACGCTGGCCACGGCCTACAAGGACTTCACCGTCCAGCTGTGGGACGCGAGCGACCCCGCCCACCTGCGCCCGCTGGGCCCCCAGCTCACCGGCTACAAGGGGTACGTCGACTCGTTCGTCTTCAGCCACGACGGCCGCACCCTGGCCAGCGCCAGCGCGGACGGCACGATCCGCCTGTGGGACGTCACCGACCCGGCCAGGGCCACCTTGCTCGGCAAGGTGATCAGGGAACACCAGGGCCCCGTCAACGAGCTGGCCTACAGCCCCGACGGGCGCACCCTCGCCAGCGGCGGCGACGACGGCACGGTCCGCCTCTGGGACGTCACCGACCCGGCCGAGGTCCACAGCCTGGGCGCCCCCCTCACCGGGCACACCGAAGCGGTCGAGTCACTGTCGTTCAGCCCGGACGGCCACGTCCTGGCGAGCGGCGGCAACGACAACACGGTCCGGCTCTGGAACGTCGGCGATCCGTCGAGGGCGAGTTCCATCGGCCAGTCGATGAACCCCAACGCCAAGACGGGCAACTTCCTGGCGTTCAGCCCCCGGGGCGGCATCGTCGGGGTGTCGAGCGGCGCGGACACGGTCCGGCTGTGGGACCTCGACATCGACGCGGCGGTCACCCACATCTGCTCGACGACGCGGGGCGTCCTGACGGCGGAGAAGTGGCACGAGTACCTGCCCCGGCTCGCTTACGAGCCGCCGTGCGACGAGTGAGGACGCGTGAGGGCGAGCGACGACGAGTGAGAGGCCGTCGGGGTTGTAGGGAAACAGGAGGCCAGTGGGAGTGATCCCGATCACAACTGGTCGCCTTCGGAGAGCAGTCGGCTCCCACTGAGCACGCAGCCTTGTTATCCTTGGCCAGAGCCCGATCGCTGGTGCATCCCCCGTCGCCAGCGGTCGGGTTCTTTTATGCCCGGAGAGGCCCTGGAACACGGCCGCCGGGTCTTCCTCATGCGCTCCCCTCTGACGGACCCTCGATCAGCTGACCTTGCGGATGCGAGGCGGCTAGGGTCATGACGAAGCAGCGTCGATTGGAGTACGCGCATGAGTGCACAGCACGCAGAGACATCACCACCGCTCATTCCGCAGCCCCCGACCACCCGCGACGCCCTGCGTGAAGCGGTCAAGCAGATCGCGCTCACCCGACTCCCCGAGTTCGACCGCGACCTCGGGGAAGCCTTCGACCAGGCCATCCAGCTCTCGTCCATCACACCCATGAGGCTGTTCCTGGAGAAGTGGGCCACGATCGTCGCCATCGAGCGCCACCCTGAGCAGGCACGGATGATGCACGAGGCCGAGCGGACCATCGCAGATCCGAACGCCCCGGAGGGGTCCTTTCGGCAGGCCCAGGTCGCGGTCACCCGCATACTCGACACGGCATCGGAGGAGGCCGGAGTCGCTCAGCGGTGAACGAACGAGAAGAAGGCATTGAGGACGGCGTCACCGGCTGGGCCTGGGAGTACGACCCCGACGCCGAGTGGGTGGTCGGCGGCATGAAGGTCCCGGACCGGGAAGCGGTCGTTGTCATCGCATCCGCACTCGCCGACCTCGCCGCGTACGGTCTCGGCCCCGACGGCCGCCTCGACGAAGACCCGAACCCCATGCGGCTACGCACCTACAGCAGCGGAACGATCCTCGTCTGGTACCAGGTCATTCCGTACCGCAAGCGTGTATACGTCAAGCGCGTCAACTTGTGATTCGGCCCCGGGCTCGCCGCATCCACGTGGCAAGCCCGGTCAGCGCTCGGTCGCGTACGGGATGAAGTCGGCCCAGGTGGTGGGGCGAAGGCCAGACGGGGGCCACGCTCTGTGTTCTTGGAGCCGCGTACGTGGATGGTGCCGGCGGCGATCTCGACGCACTCCTGCGGCGCGGTGATCGCGTTCGTCCGAGGACCCGTCCTGGGGCGGATGGGGCGGCCCCTGTTGGGGTCCGCCCCAGGACGACGGCCTACTCGACGGTCTACTTGAACGGCACGTTGACGCAGGCGAGCCGCGCGCCCGCCGTTCCGGCGTGGCCGTCGTGCGTGGCCGTGGCCATCATGTGGATCACCACAGACCGGGCACCGCCCTCACGGAACCGCCAGTCGACCCCGGCCGTGGCACGGCCCGTGCCGTCCTTGTTCGTGGTGAGGTCCAGCCACACCTCGTTCTTCGGGTTGGCGTACTTCGAGTCGACGGACGGCTGGGTCGGGTCCAGCTCGTTCTGGTAGTGCGGGCCCGCGGCGGTGGGAAGCTCACCGCACGGCTTGGTGTGGACGTGGGCTCCGTAGGTGCGGTCGGCGGCGAGGTCCTTCACGCGCAGTTCCACCAGGGTGGCGCCGCCGAGGCCACGAACCTCCTTGACCCGGACACGGCTTCCCACGGGGACCAGCTCGGTGTTGTACGTCACCGCGTCGGCCTCGGCCGCCTCGCTCGCCGGGGCGAACTCGACCTTGACGACGACCGGCTTCCACGACGACGTCCGCTCGGCGGGTGTCTCGCTGGCCCCGGCCGTGGCCGCCAGGCCGATGGCTGCGGCGAGTGCGGTGGCACCGGCGCCGACGATCATGAGGCGTTTGTGGCGGGTGGTGAACTTGTGTCGACTCATGCGGAACTCAACTCTCCAAGTGTGGGGGGACGTACGGCGTACGGCGCACGGACTGCGATGTGCGTCGGACCTGGTGTGGCTACTCCGCGAAGCTCTCGGTGACGACCTCGCCCGCCCCGGCACCCGGCGAAGCATCGAAGGCCGGGTTGACGGCGGAGGCGCGTGCGCTGCCGCCGTCCAGCAGTACGACGCTCGTGTAGCAGGTGTAGGCGTTGAGGGAGTCGCTCTTGTCCAGGCTGGGCGTGCAGGAGTAGGTCGCGTCCGAGCCCTCGCGCGTGATGGCCACGGTCGTCTGCTCGTTGACGTACTGCTCGCCCGCGTCGGTGAGCTGTATCCGGCCCCAGGCGACATCGCAGTTCGCGCTGTGCCGGATCTCGATCAGACCGACCTTGGCACCGCCCACGGTGATGTCGGCGGACTTGGCGGTCGTGGCGCCCGCGGCACAGTTGTCCGTGTAGGGGCTGTCGCCGTCCTTGACTGCGGCCTCGCCCTCGGTGACGGCCGGCGCGGTGGCACTGGGCGAGGGGGAGGGGGAGGGGGTCACGGTGTCGGCGTGTGCGAGGGCGGGGGCGGCGAGCGCGAGCAGCGGGGCGAGGGCCGCGGCCGCGACGGCTCGACGGGCGAAAACGGATCGCATGAGAAATGTCCGATCTCAGGAGTGCATGGGGGGTGTGAGGCCACGGACACCGAGGTGGGGTGCAAGGGAGAAGGGTGCGTGGTGACGCACAAGCTCGACCCTGCCCCCAACAGTTGAGGCGTCCGCAGCTTCGATCACGACCCTATAGCGCCGTTTGTCGCACTCCTGGACTACTACCGCAGGGTACTGAGGAGGATCCGTGAAACTTCAAGAACTGGCATCTGATGCTCGGTCAGTGAATGCCGGACCGCGGCGAGTTGGTCAGCCTTCGGTCGCGTACGGGACGAACTCGGCCCAGGTGGTGGGGGCGAAGGCGAGGCGGGGGCCCGTCTCTATGTTCTTGGAGTCGCGTACGTGGATGGTGCGGGGGGTGGTGGCGACCTCGACGCAGGACTCGCCGTCGTTCCCGTCGCTGTAGCTGCTCTTGAACCACGCCAGTTCGGAGGCGTCCCCGGCGGAGGCCTTGAGGATCATGTTTCTCCCAGCAGTTGTTCGATGAGGGCCAGCGACTCCCCCGGTGGAAGAGCCTGGGCCCGGATGGTGCTGTACCGCAGCTCAAGAATACGGAGCTGCCTCGGATCGGAGACGGGGCGGCCGTTGAACGTGCCATCGGAGCGCGCCACCGCCGTGCCGTCCGCGAACTTCAGCACCTCGATCTTGCCGTCCAGACCGGAATGAACCTCGCAGTGCATGGACATCACCTGAAGGGTGACGTTGCGCAATCGCCCCACTTCCAGCAGACGTTCGAGCTGCTGTCGCCACACCATTGTGCCTCCGAGTCGGCGCCGCAGCAGCGCCTCTTCCAGCACGAAGCCGAGCGCGGGCGCCGGGTCCCGTTCGAAGATGGACTGTCGAGCGAGGCGAGCGGCCACCATGCGCTCTACTTCGCCTTCGGAGTACGGAGGTTGCGCCGCGTCAATCGCGGCCCTCGCATGGCCCCGCGTCTGCAACAGCCCGCTGATGCTGTTGCACAGGTACAGCCCGATCTCGACTGCCTTCGCTTCCATCTTCGCGATGGCCCGTACCTTCTTCGGGTACTGGACCTTCTCCAGGTCCTCGTTCATGGCGGCGATCAGCCCGTTCGCCCCCAGCACCTCGTCCGCCTTCACCAAGTACTCGGGCCGGGGGATCCGCTTCCCGCCCTCGATCTTGTACACGATGTCCTCGCCGTACCCGAGGGCCCTGCCGAAGTCGGCGGCCCGCATCCCCACCGCTTCGCGCCGCAGCTTCAGCTGCCGTCCGACGGTCTCCACGACCGCCACACCCCACTCGTCGTCGGGGTCCACCTCCCAACCCGGCTCGTCCGCCTCGCTCTTGAGCTGCCCCGCCTCGCTGTCCACGCTCATGCCGCGCCCTCCGTCGTACCCGCGCCGTACTGTCCCCGCCCCTACCCCTACGCCCCGTTCCGACAGGCCGGACACGACCGGACAAGCTCCGGACAGTCACCGTACGCAACGGCGGAGTCACTGCTCACGGTAGGTGTGTACGGCCACTCTGGGTGACGTGAATCAAACAACCGCCGCCCCCGAGGCCCAACTCGGGCACACCATCCGCAACTTCAGCGTGCGCCTGTCTCCCACACCTCGTGGCGCCCGCCTGGCCCGGCTGCTCGCCGCCGAGCAACTCCGTTCCTGGGAGCTGCCGGTGGACCCGGCCCGTCAGATCGTGGCCGAGCTGGCGGCCAACGCGGTCACCCACGGACGCGTACCGGGCCGCGACTTCCGGCTCACCATGTACGTCATCGGCGGCACCCTGCGCATCGAGGTGGTCGACACGTGCGGCGACCGTACGCCGTCTCCCCAACCCCCTTCCGTCGACGCGGAGTCGGGGCGGGGCCTCGTCCTGGTCGAGGCGCTCGCCGACCGCTGGGGGTGGGGTCCGGGGTTGCGGCCTCGCAAGATGGTGTGGGCGGAAATCGACGCCGCACCGGAACCTGGGACTCCGTGTTCCGGTGCGACCAGCGGTCTTTAGAAAGAAACGTAGAGAGAAAGAAACCGACCAAACCCCACCCCTCCCGCCCGTTGTCGTGCCGCGTCACTCCCCCGGGTGAACATCGCCAACTCAGCTGGATTTGTGCCCGGTTGCCTGCCTTACGCTCAGCGCAGCAGCACGACCACAAACAACCGCTGACGGCGGACATACGACGGCCCTCGCCGGGACTGGCATCCCAATGCGAGGGCCTGACCACCAAAGAAGTCGAGACCTTCCCGATGGATAAGAAAAACCTTAGCGTGCCCTCGCACGCCCAAGCCCGTATTGCGGGCGACAAACACCCGAAACGGCGCTCCAGCTCCGGCGTTTCCGGCGTGACCCACGACAACACGCACCACACCACCCGCTTCACGGTGATCGGCAACCACCTCGCCCAGCACCCCGAGCTCTCGCTGCTCGCCATCGGGCTGAGCGTCCACATCCAGTCGCTGCCCGCCGGTGCCCGCGTCGACATCAAGACCCTCGTCGCCCGGTTCCCCGAGGGTTCGGACCGTATCGCCGCCGCCCTGCGCGAACTGGAAGCCCACGGTTACCTGCGACGCCCCCGCGAACGCACCCCCACCGGCCGCATCGTCACCCGCACGGTCTCCTGCAACCAGCCCGGCCGCCACGCCGGGCAGCACACCGATCGCCGTACCGAGCCCGACCGTCCTACCGACCACGCCCCCGAGCCGACCCGCCCCGCGCACCCCACCACCCCCGGCCCACCCAAGAAGCGCACCCCACGCAAGCCCCTCCCCGCCGTACCGCAACCCGCGTACACCGGGCCCGGACTCCTCCAGGCCGCCACCGACCTCCTCACCGGCCTCCGCCACCACCACCCCGACCTCCTCCTGTCCGCCTGCGACACCACCCACCTCGCCCCCGGCGTCGCCGCCTGGCTCGAACGCGACGCCAGCCCCACCGCCGTACGCCACGCCCTCACCCACGACCTCCCACCCGAAGGCACCCGCCGCCCAGCCGCCCTCCTCGCCCACCGCCTCACCACCCAACTACCGCCCCCGGCGCCGTTCGGAGGCCCATCCCCGGGACTGGAGACCATCCACGTCCAGCACCCGCTCCGGAACTGCGACGGCTGCGACCGGGGATTCCGTGGGCCCGAACCCGGTCGCTGCCGGGACTGCCGGGCCGCCGTTCCCACGGCTGCCTGACAACTCGTCTCCCTTGGACAGATTCCCCGGCGACGGCACCCAGGAGGACACGTTGAGCACCCAGCCCGACCACGGACACGAGTTGATCCCCCGTCCCGAGCACACCCCTGACGCCCTGCGTGCGGCCCTCGCCGTCGTCGATCCGGGACGTCTGGACGAGATGCAGGCCCAGAAGGACGAGGCATTCGCCAAGGCGGTCGAGTGGCAGTCCCTCAGCCCTGTTCGGAGCTGGGTCCTGGTGTGGGCCAGGGACATCGAAATCGCGCGTCGTCCGGATCTGGCCGTTCGTTACGCCCGTGCGCAGAGCCGTCTGGAGCACGAAGATCCGGCCACTGCTCGGGAAGCCCTGCGGGAGCTGAGTTCTGTCCTGGACGAGGCCATGAACGCAGTCCGCGAGTGAGCTGGAAGTGGGAGTACGCATTTCGTCTGGAGGAGCGACGGTGACCGGCGACAGCTGGCGTGAGCGCAGGCGGGCGCTCCTGAGGGAGGATCCGGGCGCGGCCGAGAAGACGGCGCGTCTCCTCGATGAGATGGGCATCGAGGACAGGGACGACGCCGAGATCGAGGCCGACCACCGTGCCAGCCGCCTCGCAGCGGCGCGAGAGTACGCACCGGATGTCCCGCTCAACCCCGTCGAGCACTCGGGCTCCGTCGAATTCGCTGTCCGGCTACCAGATGATCTCGATGCTGAAGTGCGCAAGGCGGCAGCCGACGCCGGGCTTTCGCTGGACGCCTACGTGGTTCGCGCCCTGCGGCGGCATACGTTGCGGGCGGCGCCGGCCGCTGTGGACAGTGAGGGTGCGTTGCTGGGTGAGACCGGCCGCGACGATCCGGCGGAAGACATCCGTTGAGTTGCCTCACGCTCTCCGCGGCTTGCGGGGCTTCTTCCAGTTGCCCTCCGGTCGGTTTCGTTCCTGGGCCCGCAGCGTCGCGTCGAACTCCGCTTTGGTTGTCACCGCGCGCCGTTCGGGTTCGAGTACGGCCTCGGTCGAGCGCCACGGGACGGCCGAGGACCAGCCGATGAGGGGCATCGTCGCGTTGTAGTGGGGGGCGAACTGCGCGGCGACGAGGGGCGGCATCCGGTGGTTCAGGCGTCGTACGTGGTCGATGAACGCCTCGGGGAGCAGGACGTGGTGTGTCTCGACGTAGTGCGGGAAGTCCTGGCGCCAGATCCAGGTGCCGTCCGTGAGCGGCGACGAGCAGCCCTGAGAGTGGCGGTGCGCGCTTCCGGTGAGGACGTCGCGGCCGCCTTCCATGACGTCGATGAGGACGTGGCCGGCGTCCAGGTACGCCACCAACTCCGCCTCGTCCGGCTCGCCGACGGGCCGGACGGCGTCTCGGATCGAGCCGTTCGGCTGGTCCGGCCGGTCCGGACGGTCGTCGAGTTCGTCGTAGAAGCCGAGCAGGCCCAGTCCCAACACATCGCCCTCCGGGGTCCTAGGGACGGGCGATCTGCCACTCCTGGTCGTCGATGACCGAGCAGGTGAAGAGGGTGAGGTTGGCTCCTTCTCCGCCGGTGCTGTAGCCGGCGACGTCGAGGCATTCGTTGTTGCTGGCGTAGTTGCGGATCCAGTAGACGCCGCTCTCCTGTTCGGCGAGCCACCACAGCTGGTTGTCGGCGGTCGTTCCATCGCAGGTGTACTCCAGGATCGGCGACCTGATGGGCTTGGCGCCATAATCCGCCAGGTCCACGCACTTCTGGTCCTTGACGTTGCGGATCTGGAGGAGAGGGGCGCCGCCGAAAGCGCCCTTCGCGTACCGCTGCTCCAGGTTCCACCGCTGGGTGGCGGAGCCCTCGTCGCAGGGGGCCTGCACCACGCGGCCCGCCGAATCGGTGTCGTCGGGCGCCGGGAGGTCGACGCACATCTTGGTGGTCGTGTTGCGCAGCATGATGTTGGACATGCGGGGCGCGGCCGGGGGTTTCGGCTTGGCGGGCGGGGGCTTCGCGTCGCCGTCGCCGCCCTCACCGTCACCGTTGCCGCCTCCGTCTGCCTCTTCCGAGGCCGGCGGTTCGGCTGGTAGTCGGGGTGTCTCTGCGGGCGGGGCCGCTGCCGCGGGTGCCGAGGGCTGCGGCGTCGGGAGGGGCGGCGGCAGCGTGCTGACCCCGGCCTCCTGCAACTCCTTGGCGCTGGTGATGACTCTGGGCTGGTAGGCGATCCACAGCATGACGAAGGTGATCGCGAGCGCCAGGCAGATCCCGAGGGCGGTGGCGAGCCAGCCGGGGAGGAAGCTCCGCTGTACGTAGGTGCCCTCGACGGCGAGCGGTGTCACCCCCGACCGCTTCACCTCGATGGTGTACGGCCGTTCCTCCTTGGACCCGAACCAGGTGATCTGCCGTGGCTTCAGCGTGGCCTTCACGAAGGCGGCCCGGCCGGGCTCGATCTGGATGCTGCCCGGATGGATGTCGTACGACAACTGGTCGCCGTTGTCGCTGCCGCTGAGTGACGCGGTCACCTTCGTGTTGCCGAGGTTGTCGACCGCCAGTTTCGGCCGCCCCCGCAGACGGCCCTTCACCGTCGGGGGGACGAGCTCGGCCCGTACCTCCGTGAAGGGGGTGATCGTCAGGTTTCCCTCGGGAACGGTCACCGACTCCGGGTGCTCGGTCGGTGTGATCCGTACCGCGTACGAGTTCGGGCCCGCGGTCGCGTCCGGCGTGCGTGGCGGCGCGAACGTCAGCTCCACCGTCCCCGTCGTCCCCGGGAACAGTCGCAGCGAGGCCGGTTCCACTGTGGTCCAGGGCGCGATGTCACCGACGGGTTCGAAGCGGTACTCGTCGACCACGTCACCGGTGTTGCGCAGCCTCAGCCGTACGGTCGTGCTGCCACCGGGGTCCACCGTGGTCGACGCGGGTTCGAGAGAAGTCCAAAGGCTCACCGCTCGACGCTACGGCGGCGGACATCGTCCGTCAGGAGCCATCGGGGCAAACCGGCTGCCCCGACGGGCACCGATCACCCCGACGAGCACTTTATTACTGCCGTCGCGCCTACTACCTCGGCGCCGCCGCCGCTGCCGCCACCGCCGCCCGTGCCCGCGACCTGAACGCCTCCAACTTGTCCACCGGCTGGGTCAGTTGGCGGCTCCGGGGGCGGATGCTCACGTCGTGGCCCGCGGCCGCCCTGCGCAGCGCGCCGACCGTGGCCCGGTCTTTCGGGACGTGGGAGAAGGGGTCGAACGAGTACCAGCGCATCGCGTTCTCGTGGGTCATCTTGACGATGTCCTCGTCCGGGACGGAGTGCTTCTCCAGGACGCCCTGGATCTGTTCCGGCGCGTCCGGCCACATCGAGTCGCTGTGCGGGTAGTCGCCCTCCCAGCAGATGTTGTCGATACCGATCTCGTGCCGCAGCTTCACACCCAGGTCGTCGCTGATGAAGCAGGTCAGGAAGTGGTCGCGGAACACCTCGGACGGCAGCTTGCCGCCGAAGTCCTGGAGCGTCCACGTCGCGTGCATCTCGAAGGTCCGGTCGACGCGCTCCAGGAAGTACGGGATCCAGCCCGTGCCGCCCTCCGACAGCGCGATCTTCAGGTCGGGGTACTCCTTCACGGCCCTCGACCAGAGCAGATCCGCCGCCGCCGACACGAGGTTGATCGGCTGGAGCGTGATCATCACGTCCGGCGGTGAGTCCACCGCCGGGATCGCCAGCCGGCCCGACGAGCCGATGTGCACCGACAGGACCGTGTTCGTGTCCGACAGGGCCTGCCAGAGCGGGTTCCAGTACTCGTCGTGGAAGCTCGGGTAGCCCAGCGCCGCCGGGTTCTCCGGGAAGGTCAGGCTGTGACAGCCCTTCTCCGCCACCCTGCGGACCTCGGCCGCGCACAGCTCCGCCGACCAGATCGCGGGGAGGGCCATCGGGATGAAACGGCCGGGGTAGGCACCGCACCACTCGTCTATGTGCCAGTCGTTGTACGCCCGCACCAGCGCCAGCGAGAAGTCCTCGTCGTCCGTGGCGAACAGGCGCGCGGCGAAGCCGGGGAAGGACGGGAAGTTCATCTGGGCCAGGACGCCACCGGCGTTCATGTCCTTGATGCGCTCGTGTACGTCGTAACAGCCGGGCCTGATCTCGTCCATGCCCTGGGGGTCGAGGCCGTACTCCTCCTTGGGCCGCCCGGCGACCGCGTTCAGCGCGGCGTTGCCGATGGTGCTGTCGCGGAACTGCCAGACGTCACTGCCGTCCTCGCGGTGGACGAGCTTCGGCGCGTCGTCCAGATACCGCTTCGGCAGGTGGTTCACGAAGAGGTCCGGCGGTTCGATGATGTGGTCGTCCACGCTGATCAGGATCAGGTCGTCCCGTTCCATGACGGTTCCTCCGAGCATGTGATTCTGACCTTCTCTGTCAACGTAAATTAGCTTCTCACTATCAGAGAATCAACCGTTCGGACGCGGCAGGACAGGCGGGACGGGACGGGACACAGCGAGAAGGGGCTGATCCGCGGTGCGCGTGCGCACTGCGGATCAGCCCCTTCCTGCTGTGCCCGGGTTCAGACGCTCAGCGCCTCCCGTACCGTCTGCTCGGCCCCCGTGCCGCCCTCGCCAAAGGACGTGACGCGGCCCGCCTCCAGGACGTAGTACTGCTGGGCGGCACGCATCGCGAAGCCCACGTGCTGCTCCACGAGGAGGACCGACAGCCCGCCCCGGGCGGCGAGTCCGAGGATCGTCTCCTCGATCTCCGCCACCACCGACGGCTGGATGCCCTCCGTCGGCTCGTCGAGCAGGAGCAGGCTCGGGCGGGTCACCAGGGCGCGAGCCAGGGCGAGTTGCTGGCGCTGGCCGCCTGATAGCAGACCCGCTCTGCGACCCGACAGTTCACGGAGAGCGGGGAAGAGGTCGAGGGCCTCGGCCACCGCCTCCTTCCCGTCGGCCCGTCCGTCGGCGACGAGTTGGAGGTTCTCGGCCGTGGTCAGATGCGGGAACGACTGCTGGCCCTGCGGGACGTACGCCATTCCGCGCGCCACCCGCTGGTGCGGGGAGAGGCGGGTGATGTCCTCGCCGTTCAGCAGGACCCGCCCGGCGGTCGGCTTCAGCAGGCCCATGGCCGCCCGGAGCAACGTGCTCTTCCCGGCGCCGTTGTGCCCGAGCACGGCGGCCACACCGTCCTTCGGCACGGCCACGGTCACGCCGTGCAGAACGGTCGTACGGTCGTAGCCGGCCCGTACGTCGACGATCTCCAGATTCTGCGCTGTCGACATCTGCTTCATGCCTCCTCCCCAACAGGTACAGGGGCAGCCTCAGTTGCGGTCGCCCGGCCCAGGTAGACCTCCTGGACCCTCGGGTCCGCCTGGACCTCGGTCACCGTGCCCTCGCTGAGCACCTTGCCCGCGTGCAGGACGCTGACGCTGCGGGCGAACGACCGCATGAAGTCCATGTCGTGCTCGATCACGACGACCGTGTGATCCTCGCTGACCCGCTGGAGCAGTTCGCCGGTCGCCTCGCGCTCCTCGTGGCTCATGCCGGCCACCGGTTCGTCGAGCAGCAGCAGCCGTACGTCCTGGACCAGCAGCATGCCGATCTCCAGCCACTGCTTCTGGCCGTGGGCCAGCGCCCCCACCGGGCGGTCGGCGAGAGCACCGAGTCCCGTTGTTTCCAGGGCCCTTGTCACCGCCTCCGGAACTCCCTTGCGGCGGCGGAGCATCGTCCACACACCGCGTCCGGCGCCCGCCGCGATGTCCAGGTTCTGGAGGACGGTCAGTTCCTCGAACACCGTCGCCGTCTGGAACGTACGGCCGATGCCCATGCGGGCGATCCGCTGCACCGGGCGCCCGAGGAGCTCCTCGTCGCCGAAACGGACCGAGCCGGTGGCCCGCACCAGGCCGGTGACCGCGTCGACCAGGGTGGTCTTTCCGGCGCCGTTCGGGCCGATGAGGAACCTCAAGTCGCCGGGTTCCACGGTCAGGTTGACGCCGTCGACCGCCGTGAAGCCGTCGAACGTGACCCGCAGATCGCTGATCGTCAGCGCCTCGCCATTCGTACCACTCGTACCGCTCGTACCACCGCCGCTCACTAGACCACCATTCCTTGTGCAGCCCTGACGGATAGGGTTGTGACCTCTCGGTCCCGGTGGGTGCACGGCCACTCGTGCGAGCCGCTTGA
>NZ_JBIRRV010000029.1:0-98007 GCF_044333925.1 Streptomyces sp. NPDC020898 | reverse complement strand
CGAGCGTGCACGGCGCGTCCAGCTTGGAGCCCGCGTCGCCGCATATCGTGCCGCCGCCGTAGACCTCGGTGTCTTCGGCGACCAGGAACTGCTGGTCGTCCTTGCCCGACACGGACACGACGTACTTGCCCGGCGCGAGATAGGCGACCATGCCGTCCGTGAACGAGCCGCTGACGCCCTTGGAGTTCTTGGCGCCCGACGCCTTCTCCGCGGCCGCCACCGGGGTCGCCGCGTCCGCCGCGCTCTTGTTGGACGAGCTGTCGGCGGTGCCGTTCTGACAGGCGGTCATCAGCAGGCCGGCGGTGATCGCGGCGGCGGTGACAACGGCCTTGCGCAGGTGGCGGTTCTTCACGGGAGGTTCCTTCCGGGGGCGGAATCAGCAGGGAGCCGGCGGCGTCTCCACCGTTTCCCGCTCTGTGATCACTATGAGGGCCCCCGAAGCCCGCAGGTCACACCCGTCGTCCCTTCAGGACACCGCCGTTGCCCAGCGGTGACACAGCAACACCTGCACTGCGGACGCCAGTTGGGCGATACGGCAGCCGGGCGGCGGTCAGTCGGCGGCGCCGCGCAGTGCCTCGATGATGTCGCTCAGCGCGCCGGTCAGCTGTGGGTAGTCGTCGTGGGCCACGGGGGTGCCCGCTGCGGCACCGTCGTGGCTGGTCGCGCAGTTCCCCGCGCCCCTGCAGGGCGCTGCCGAACCGCAGCCGATTTCGCCCGACCTGCTGAGAAGGTCCGCATCCGCCCCGTCCATCGCCCGATGCACGTGCGGGGGTGACGGCAGAGCGAGCACGGCGAGCCGGGGCCACGTCCGGCACTGCCTTCGTGCCGGCCGTGGCCTCCGACTCGCCCGCTCCCCTCGTGTTCCTGGTTCTCACCTGTCGTTCGGCATGCGCTCGGACGAGCGGTAGGGGTCGCGCTGGACGACGCACAGGGCCCAGATGATGAAGGCGGAGAGCGCGATCATCACGACGGACCAGACCGGGTAGTACGGCAGGGAGAGGAAGTTGGCGATGACGACGAGTCCGGCGATGGCGACGCCGGCGACGCGTGCCCACGTCGCGGTCCCGAACAGCCCGATGCTGACGATCACGGCGACCGCCCCCAGGGCGAGGTGGACCCAGCCCCAGCCGGTCAGGTCGAACTCGAACACGTACTGACGTGTGGTGACGAAGATGTCGTCCTCGGCGATCGCCATGATGCCCCGGAAGATGTCCAGCACGCCGACGAGGAAGAGCATCACGGCCGCGAAGGCCGTCAGGCCGCCTGCCCATTCCTGCTTCGCCGTGTGTGCCGGCCGAGTGTGTGTCGCGGTCATCTCGTGCCTCGATTCGTGTGGTCCGGACGGTCCGGACGGTCCGGACGGTCTGGCTGTTGCTGTTGCTGTTGTTGTTGTTGCTCAGCGGCCGGAGGCATGGGAGGCAGGGCCCGAGTGCCCGGCCGGAGCGTTGCCGGTCAGGACCAGTTCCTTCGCCCTGCGGAACTCCTCGTCCGTGATGTCGCCGTGGGCTCGGATCTCGGACAGCTTGGCGAGTTCGTCCACGCTGCTGGTGCCGCCGCCCGCGGTCTGCTTGATGTAGGTGTCGAACTCGCGCTGCTGGTCGCGGGCCTGCGCTATCTCCCGACGGCCCATGTTCCTGCCACGGGCGATGACGTAGACGAACACGCCCAGGAAGGGCAGGAGGACGCAGAACGCCAGCCAGCCGGCTTTCGCCCAGCCGCTGAGTCTGTCGTCGCGGAAGATGTCGGTGATGATCCGGAAGAGCAGGACGAACCACATGATCCACAGGAAGAACACGAGCATGGTCCAGAAGGCGCTCAGCAGCGGATAGTCGTACGCCAGGTAGGTCTGTGCGGTCATGTCCGTCCTCCGTCGTCGGTCGTCAGCAGTCAGTCGTCCGTCTTTCGTCGTCGGAGCGGTTGTCCGGCGTTCTCAGCGTGCCCACGGCGGCTGCCGGTCGGCCTCACCCGGCGCGGGTGAGTGTGCGCGCCGCGCGGGCGCCGCCGGGTACCAGGAGGTGGAGGCGACGTACTCGCCGAGGGCCAGGCCCGAGACGGCCACCAGGAAGACGGCGATCAGCCAGGACAGGAACGTGAACACGGGGCCCAGGGCGCCGAACTCGTCGAGGCTGCGTTCCATGGCCGTGGGCAGCAGCAGGCGGGCGGCCTGGCTCAGCAGGACCGTGCCGGCGCCCGCCAGCACTCCCCCCGGCAGCAGGTCCCACCAGCCGATCCTGCCGCCCAGCAGCAGATGCTGGGACCACCACCACATCAGCGACGCCGAGAGCACCGACAGCGCCAGCCCGGTCACCGCGCCCCCGCCGAACCCGTCGCGCAGCGGTGCCTGGACCAGGAGGAAGACCAGCCAGACGAGCAGCCAGAGCAGCCAGCGTCCGACCACGGCCCGCAGCGGTGCGCGCGGCAGGTGCCAGCACCGCTCGCACACCGCCTGCAGCGCCCGGCTCAGGGCCGTGGCGGACAGCAGCGTCACCACGACGCCCACAGCCCCGACGGAGTCCCTGGTGGGGCCGGTGGCGGAGTAGACCCGACGCACCTCGTCGAGCGTGTCGCCGCGTACTCCCAGAACCGCGCTGAGGGAGTCGGCCAGCAGGTCGTGCACCCAGCCGGGGGCGAACGCCGCGATGGTCATCAGCAGCGGGAGCACGGTGAGGAACGCCTGCGCGGCCAGCCGTACGGAGCCCTCCACGAGGTTGAGTGCCGTCAGGCGGGTCAGCAGCCGGGCCGGGGCTCCGGAGCGGAGCCTCGCCGCGACCCGCCTCGCCGTACGCCGGCGCTCGTCGGTGGGCCGGCTCCCGTCTCCGCGCCCGCGTCGCGGTGTGCGCCCGGGCCTGGACGTATGCCTGGGGCCGGCCTTTGGCCCGTGTCCCGCCGGATGTCTGCGCGGCGCCGGGCCGGGGCCGGAGGTCCCGGCCATGGCTTATGGGGTCGCCCGGTTCGGCGCGCCGGATTCCGCCTCGGCCTCCGTGCCGTCGGCCGGTTCCGCGGCGGCGAGGACCGCCAGGAGGATCAGGGCGGCCAGGACGACGCAGAGGACGATGGCCACCGATGCGACCGTGGGGTAGTTCCACAGGAGCAGCCACAGTCCTCCCGCCCCGATGACGATGCCGGTGGTCCACTTGCGGTGCTCGGCCAGCCAGTGGCTGACGGGTCCGGTGCGCACTCGGGTGTGGCCCAGTGCCCGGCCGGCGGCCGTCGTGCCCCGGTCCGCGGTCGAGCGGACGGCGCGGGCGAGGCGGCCGGGACCGTACAGGTACGCGGCCAGCGCCGTGATCACCGCGATGATCAGCAGAGTGCGGGTGCTGTTGCGCAGGAAGCGGATGAAGGTGTCGTAGATCGCCGCGGCCGCGTCCGGGGGCAGTGCCGAGGATGGCACCGAGTCGAGATAGACCCGGCGTAGGACTGCCAGCGCGACCAGCACCACCACCATCATCACGCCGATGCCGAGCGCCGTGATCACCAGCATCAGCCGGTGCGACGGAGCCGTCCACACCGTGAGCGCGGCGATCGCGATGGTCAGTACGGGCAGCCAGGTGCCGAGGATGTCCAGCAGCCGCATCGTGTCCTGTGCCTTGGCCAGTTTCTCGGTGTGGAACAGCGTGACCGTCTTGTCGGTGTCCGGGATCGCGGAGGCCTTCTCGAAGCCCGCGTCGACGAGACGCTGCTTCACCTGGTCGATGACGTCACCCACATTCAGGCTGACGGTGTCGCCCTGGGCACGCACGGCCCCCTTGCTGTCACCGGTGAGCATGTTCACCACCGCGGCGTGCGACCGCCGGTTGGCGCCCTCCCACGCCTGCTGGAAGACGTCACCGGTGATCACGCGGGTGACCGCGCGGTCGACGACGGACCTGACCGCGCTGCGCAGGGGACCGGCGAGGGAGTCCGCCCCCGCCACGACGCGGGGTGGTGCCCCGGAGTCCTGGAGGACCTTGGTGAGCGAATCCGTCACCGCCTCGACGTCCACGTTCTCCACCACGCGGTCCGTGAGCCGGTTGATCACGACGTCCTGCACGGCCGGGTCGGAGGCGAGCGGCGCGACGGTCTCCACGTACCTGTCGGTGTCGGAGACCGTGGCCTGCACCCAGGCCGCGACGACGGCCAGCGGGGCGAGTACCAACGTCAGCAGGAGCAGCACCGAGGCGCCGGTCCGGCGCAGTCCCCGGTGACGCACCTTCGCGGCCCGGCGCAGTCGGTCGTACTCCGCTTTCTCCTCGGCGGTCACGACGTGGTGACCGGGAGGCGCGGCTCCGCCAGGGTCCGGTGAATCGGGGGTCGAGGCCGGGTTCATGGGTGCTCCTCTCGTCGCGCGCGTCGTGCGGCTCCTTGTGTGTGCCGTGCCGGCTACGACCGCCGTGCTCGGCCGCGCCCACCGCCGAAGCGGCGGCTCGGGGTGCCGGACCGTTGCGGCCGACCCCGCGGGCCCGAGGGGTCAGCCGGTTTCGGTGGGGCTGTGCGGGGCGGGGGTGGGTGTTCTTCGGAGTGCGGCCCGCCATGCGAGGGCGACCGCCGCCTCGGCCAGTCCGAGCAGGACCAGCCAGAGGCCGAGCAGCCGGGTCAGGGCGCGGGCCGACTCGGCCGGGAGGGCGAGCACCACGATCCCCGCGACGATGCCGAGCACCGCGGTGCCCAGGAGGACGCCACGGTGCGGCAGGTTCTCGGTGGCGAGGGCCGTGTAGAGGGTGAGGACGCCGGACATCAGCCAGACAACCCCGACGATCAGGGAGAGCGCGGCGATCGTCTGCAGCGGGTTACGCAGGCACAGCACCCCGGCCAGGACGTACAGCACGGCCATCAGCAGCTCCGGGAGCCGTTCGCCGTGCCCTTCCCGGGCGAAGACGGCCACGAACCGGAACGCCCCGATCGTCAGCAGGTACAGGCCGAAGAGGACGGCCAGGACGTGCAGGGTCTCGTCCGGCCAGACCAGCACGAGGACACCCGGCACCAGCGTCGCGACCGCCGAGCCCATGATCCAGGTCCAGGACCGGCCGAGCCTCGCCAGCGCCCGCGCGGGATCTCCCATCGGATCGAGGGCCGCCCTGTCGGGCACGTGTTCCGGTTCGGTACGCGATGCCGGACCGCGCGGCATGGTCATGGCTTCTCCTCGCGTGATCGGGTGCTCGTTTCCGGTATCGCCTACGAGGCGGTGCACCAGGAACTGGCCGCTTCAGAGTCCCGCCCATCGCCGGGGACTGGATCACCCGCGACGGGTGATCCGTCGGGCCCGCCACGGAGATGAGGTGGAACCAGCCGGCGAACCGGACGTACCGCGTCCTGACCAACGGCCGGCCCGCCGACCCGCCGGATCGAAGATCGAAGAGAGACGAGATGAGCGATGCCCGCGATGCCCGTACGGACCGCACCGGGTCCCCACCGGGCGAGCCTCGGCGGCACCGACGGCTGCGCGTCGGCCGGTGGGCGGCGTTCGCGGCCCTCGCCCGCACCGTGTTCATCGCCGTCGGTCTCGTCGCCGCCTACTACCTGCTGCCCTTTGACGATCGCGGCACGGCCCGCACGACGGCGCTGCTCGTGGGCGGCCTGGTGGCGGTGCTGCTGGTGTTCTCGTGGGAGGTACGGAGCATCGTGCGCTCGGCCTACCCCCGGCTGAAGGCCGTCGAGGCCCTGGCCGCCACGCTGGTGCTGTTCCTGGTCCTCTTCGCCGGTGCCTACTACCTGTTGGAACGCTCCGCTCCGGGCTCGTTCAGCGAGCCCCTGACCAGGACGGACGCCTTGTACTTCGCTCTCACCACGTTCAGCACCGTCGGCTACGGGGACATCACCGCACGCTCCCAGACGGGGCGCCTGCTGGCGATGCTGCAGATGGCGGGAGGGCTGCTGCTCGTCGGCGTCGCCGCACGGGTGCTGGCGGGCGCGGTCCAGGCGGGGCTGCGCCGCAAGGGCCGCGAGCCGTCGGCGCAGTCGCGTTCCGGTACTGATCCCGGGCCCCCGGATCAGGAGGCCGGACCATGACCGTACCCGGTGCTTTCACCGCGAGACGGGGCAGCGACGACCGGACCCGGTCGAGGTGATGTCGAGGTGACAGAGCGTCAGCCGGCCGAGCAGGTACCGGAGTTGGTGCCGATCCGCTAGGACCGCATGCCCGCACCGGGCGCCAGGTGCAGCTCTCTGGTGCAGCTCTGGTGCAGCTCTGCGGGGACGCCCACCCCCTGAGTTTCCGGCTGCTCTGAGGACCCGCCCCTGCCCCGTCCCGGTCCCGTCCCTCTCCCGTCACTCCGGCAGCTGCCGCATCTCCATCACGCGCAGGCCCAGCGACTGACAGCGGGCGAGCAGCCCGTACAGGTGCGCCTCGTCCACGACCGGGCCGAACAGGACGGTCTGGCCGGACATCATGACGTGGCTCAGCTCCGGGAAGGCTTTGGCCAGCGCTTCCGACAGGTGTCCCTCGACTCGGATCTCGTAGCGCACGAGCTGTCCTTCCTTGGAACAGTCCGGCACAGTCGGGCGGAACTTCTACTCTGCGATCGTCCGCCCCGGTGCTCCCTTCGGGCCTCACCCGGTGCAGGTGACCGTCGCCAGGCGCCGTACGACATGGATCAATGCGTCAGAACGAGCTTGAACGAAATGATCAGCAGGCCGAGCAGCAGATTGACCGAGGCGGTGGCGACCACAAGCCGCCTGGAGGCGTGGGCGCGGCGTGCCGCGGCCACGGACCAGCCCACCTGCCCGGCAACGGCAACGCAGACGGCCAGCCACAGGGAACCGTCCAGGTCCAGGCCCAGGAGCGTGCCGGCGGCCACCGCGGCGGCCGGCGGGACGGCGGCCTTGGCGATCGGCCACTCGTCGCGGAACACGCGCAGCACGACCTGGCGGTCCAGAGGCTGTTGCGCGAGATGTGCCCCGAACAGCTGGGCGTGCACATGCGCGATCCAGAAGACGGTTCCGGTGAGCAGCAACAGCAGCACCAGCTCCAGGCGCGGGAAAGACCCCAGTTCGCCGGCGCCGATCACCACGGAGGCCGCGAGCATGGATCCGTACACCCCGCCCGTGTAGTCCGCGCCGGCCCGGCGCTCAGCGTGTCGCACCGGTCGCACCGCCGGCTCCGGCCGCAGCGTCGGTGTCCGGCTGCCGTCGGCGGCCTTCCCGGCCGGTCGGCAGGTGCGAGGTGACCAGGAAACTGGCGAGAGCGATGCCGCCGGTGGCCAGGATCGCCGCTTTCAGGCCGTCGAGCTGAGCGGTGGCGTAGGAATCCGCGACGGCGTCGACCTGGGACGACGGCAGCCCGGCTTGCTCGGCCGCCGAGCGCACCTGGTCGGTGGAGACGAAGCTGATCCCGGACTGGAGAGAGACACCGACCTGCTGACGCGTCTCCTCGGACAGCTGCGGGTTGTCGTCCACCTGCGAGGTGAAGGCGTGGGCGAGCGCGCCGATGAGGATCGACCCGATCAGCGCGGTGCCCAGCGCGGAACCCAGGTTCTGTGCCGTGAACTGGAGCCCTCCGGCCTCACTGCGCTCCTCCTCGCCGACACTCGACTGGACGACGTTGCCCAGCTGCGAGGCGAGCAGGCCGACACCCACGCCCAGCAGGGCCATGGCACAGGCGAACATCGCGTTGTCGATGACCGGGTCGATGGTGGCCAGCAGCCACACGATGGCCCCCGCCAGGATCAGCAGACCCAGCCGGACCACCCGCCGGGGCCCCATCACCCGGCCCAGCGAGGACCCGCACAGCGAGACCACGAGCATGGTGATGGACACCGGGAGCAGCCGCAGCCCCGTCTCGAAGGCGTTGAACCCCTGAACCACCTGCAGGTACAGCGGGATCGTGAAGAAGAGCCCCAGCAGGATGAGGTTCTGGCTCAGCAGTGTCAGCAGGCCGGACCGCAGTACGGGTCGGCCCAGCAGGGACAGGTGTACGAGGGGATCGGTGCCCTGGGCCTCGCGCCGTCGTTCCCAGTGCCGGAACAGGGCCAGGACGACCACCCCGAGGGCGATGACGAACAGGGTCGGCGCGAAGCCGAAGACGGTGAAGGGGGGGTTGCGGGGCTCCACCCACCCCCAGGTGCTGCTCTGGAGCACTCCGAGCACGCCCAGTCCCAGCCCGGCCGCCGAGAGCAGGGCACCCACCCAGTCCAGCCGGGGGCGCCGCGCGGGCGGGGCGGGCGTCGGGATCACCCGGCGGCACAACAGGACGGCCAGGACGACCACGACCTCGCCGGCGAAGACCAGCCGCCAGGTCAGATACGTCGTCACCCAGCCGCCCAGCAGCGGGCCGACCGCGATCCCCGCGCCGGCGAGGCCGCCGAGGACCGCGTAGGCGACGGCCCGGTCCCGCCCGTGGTACGACTCCGCGACGAGCGCGGCCATGGCCGGCAGCACCATGGCGGCGCCGAGTCCCTCGATGACCGACCAGCCCAGTGCGAGGACCCAGAGGGTGGGAGCCGCGGCGGTCAGGGCCGACCCGGTGCCGTAGACGACGAGTCCCACGAGGAACATGCGGCGACGTCCCAGGATGTCCCCGAACCGGCCGCCGATGATCATGAAAGCGGCCATGACCAGCGCGTACAACGTGATGATGGCCTGGATGGAGGTGACTTCCGTGTCGAAGTCCTCCACCAGCTGGCTGATGGACACGTTCATCACGGAGGTGTCCAGGACCATCAGGAACTGAGCCGTACCGAGAACGATCAGAGCCCGCCAGTGCTTCAAGGTGTCCACCTCGCTGAGTCGGGTCGGCCCGGGGTACCGGCGGCCGACGGATACCCCGCTGCCGCTCCCATCGAATGCCGGGCACCCGGGCCGCGCCTCACCCGTTCCGGGGGAACGTCACAGCAGCCGGAGTTCGCGGGCGCGGCGTACCGCGTCGCCCCGCCGGCTCACGGCCAGTTTGCGGAAGACGCTCTTGAGATGGGTCTTCACCGTGTTGACCGACACGAAGAGGTCCGCGGCGATCTCCTCCGTCGACATCATCAGGGCCAGCCGCCGCAGGACGTCGCGCTCGCGTGCGCTCAGCTCCACGGCGACGAGCGGCGAGGACTGCTGCACGGGCTGCACGGGCTGCACGGGTTGCACGGACTGCGTGGAACGTGCGGACCGGGTCTCCGGGCGGGGCCGTTCACCGTGGCGCGACCGGTCGGACGTGAGCCAGCCCGCGGCCAGCTCCTGGAGCGGTGCCGAGGCCAGGAGCGGCCCCAGCCATGGGCCGGCATCGAGGAACGGACGCCGCAGCCGCTCGCGCCGGGCGTCGAGGAGCGCCTGCCCGACGAGCTTGCGGGAGGTGGTGTCGTCCCCCGCCTCCACCGCTGCCCGCGCCCTCACCAGCGCTGCCCGGACGGTCACCGCCGGACCGGTACGGCCCTCGGCGCGGACGCTGTCGAGCAGGTCGATCGCCTCCCCGGGACGGCTGGCGGCGAGCAGGATCTGCGCGGCCTCAACGGCACACACCGGCTGATCGCCGGACACGCCCTGGAGCACGTCGACGGCCCGCTGAGGCTGTCCTTCGGCCAGGTGGGCGGCGGAGTCCACGAGCGCCTTGTGGCCCGCCGCCCAGGGGGAGGCCACGCCGGCGGACACCGCCGCGTCCGCCGCCTCGACGGCGGCTCGTGTGTCGCCTCTGGCCAGCAGGAGACGAGCTGTGACGAGGGCTCGTCCCGCCGCCGGTACCGGATCACGCCTCCCCGGGTGGAGGGGGGCCGACTCGTCGAGGAAGGCCTGGGCCCGGTCCAGTTCATGGCGGTCCACGGCCACGCCGGCCAGGACCAGTCGTCCGATGCCGGAGCCGGAGGCCTGGGGCAGGCCGGCCCGCTCCGCCTCGGACACCGCCGCCAGGGCCTTGCGCTCGGCCCTGCCGATCCAGCCGTTCAGGTAGTCGAGCAGCGCCAGGTGCCCCATCGAGTCCTCCCGGGGCAGCACGGTGGAGGCTCCGCCAGGGGTGCCGGCCACGGTGGTCAGGGCGGCGCGAGCGTCCTCGAAACGCCCGGCCCACAGACGTGCCGAGCCCAGATGGGTCAGCAGGAGCGCGGTGAGTTCGGGGTGATCGTCCAGAAGCCGCTCGGGGACCTCCTGCCGCAGTCCGGCGGCCGCCTCGGCGGCCCTCTCGGCCCGTGGGGGACAACCGGTCAGCCGGGCGGCCAGTGCCTCCAGCAGCACACAGCTCAGCCGGGCGGCCGTCAGATCGGGCGCGTCGCCGTTCAGCCGCTGCCCGTCCAGCCGCCCCCCGTTCAGCTGCTCCTCGGCGCGGCTCAGGCAGGCCAGACCGCGGTCGAGGTCGCGGTCGAGGTCGCACTGGGACAGATCGCGGGCCGCCCGTACGAGGTCTGTCGCGGGGCTCCTGGCCTCGGGTCCCATACCGGAGAACACCTGGGTCAGCTCGCCCGAGCGCAGGCCGGTGAAGAGCTGGCCGATCGCCAGGTCGTCGACGAGGGCACCGGCGGCGAAGTCCCAGTCGCCCGCGGCGGCGCCGTGGATGAGTGTCTCCCGCAGGAATCCCGAACGGCGCAGCCACCGCGCGGCCCGCCCGTGGAGTTCCGGCTCCTGGCCGGGCAGACGCACCCGCAGATGGGCCCGGAGTATCTCCCCGAACAACGGATGCAGCTGATACCACGAGTGCCCGAGGTGCTCGACGAACGCGTTCTCGCGGTGCAGCCCGGCAAGAATCGGCTCGGCGTCGGTCCGCCCGGTCAGCGCGTCGGCCAGCTCGGGACAGAAGCGGTTCAGGACGCTGACACACAGCAGCAGGTCCTGCGCCTCCTCCGACTGCCCCTTGAGGACCTCGGCCGTCAGGAAGTCCGCGACCGTACTGCGGTCGGCCTCGAACTCCTTCAGATAGAGCTCCGGGTCCGCGCTCTCCCGGGCGGTCAGCGCGGACAGGCTCAGGCCGGCGGCCCAGCCCCGGGTACGGTCCACCAGGGCGTCCACGGCGGGCTCCGGAAGGCTGAGACCGTGCAGTTCCAGCAGTGCCCCGGCCTCCTCGGAGGTGAAGGCCAGCTCGGCGGCGCGGATCTCCGTCAGCTCGTCGGCCGCCCGGTAACGGTGCAACGGAAGCAGCGGTTCGGTGCGGGTGACGAGGACCAGGCGCAGACCCCGCCCGGCGTGGTGCAGGACGAACTCCAGCTGCTCAGCGATCTCGGGATCGCTCACGCGGTCGTACTCGTCGAGCACGACGACCGTGGGCCGGTCGCGGTCGTCGAACTCCGCGGCGAGCAGCGCCAGCAGTTTGTGGTCCACCCGGGTCGCGTCCGCGGGGCACCCGACCGCGTCGGAAACCGGTGCACCGCAGGCGCGCAGGGCCTGAAGGACGTACGCCCAGAAAACGCCCGGCCGCCGGTCCCCCGTTTCGACGGTGAGCCACGCGGCAGGCTGCCGCAGTCCGGCGGCCCAGTCGGCGGCCAGCATGGTCTTGCCCGCTCCGGCCGAGCCGTTGACCAGCGTCAATGGTGTCCGTAGCGCCTTGTCGAGATGCCGTACGAGCCGCGGTCGGCGCAGAAAGGTGGAGGGCCTCGCGGGGAGGGCGAACCGGGTGCGCAGAAACGGGTCCCCCACGGGATCGGCGTCCAGAACGGCCGACGCGGCCGGAGCCGCGGGGACCGTTGGTACGGCCGGTCCTTGAGCGTTTCCGGCGTGCCCGATGTGCCCAGCGTTCTCGGCGTTCTCGGGGTTCCCCGTCACGGTACTCACCACCCCCTGTTCATCGGGGTCATGCCATGAGCGACGCTTTCGCACCCAGCATCCCAGTCCTCCGGCCTACGCGCGCGGCGGTCCGGGGTGAACCAGGTCCGGGGCTCAGTGCACGGGGAAGCCGAAGGAGTAGCCCTCTGCCGTGAGCCGGGGGAGGATCTGGCGCAGGGCCTCGACGGTCTGGGAGCGGTCGCCGCCCGCGTCGTGGAAGAGGAGGGTCGGCCCGTTGGGCAGTTCCCGCTCGACGGTGGCGACGATGGCGTCCGTGCCCGGGCGCTCGAAGTCCTTGGTGTCGACGTTCCAGCCGAGCGGGCGCATGCCGCGGGAGGCGGCGAGCGTGCGGCTGTACGGGGTGAAGGCGCCGCCGGGTGCGCGGTAGTACATCGGTCGTACGCCCCCGGACGCCTCGGTGATCATGCGTTCGGCGTCGAGGATCTGCTGCGACTGGTAGGCCTGGGACTGCTTGTCCATGGTGGTGTCGTGCGACACCGAGTGGTCGCACAGGCGGTGCCCGGCCGCGACCACCTTCTTCACGAGGTCCGGGTGGGCCTGCGCCTGCGTCCCCACCATGCAGAACGTGGCCTTCACCCCGAACTCCCGCAGTACGTCGAGTACTTGGGGGGTCCACACGGGGTCGGGGCCGTCGTCGACGGTGATGTTGACGCCGCGAGCCCCCTTGTCCGAGGCGTGCACGATGGTCACCGCGACCGGCTTGACGGCACTGGCCGGCTTGGCCGGTGCGGCCGCCTTCGGCGCCGAGTCGCCGACGGCGCCGGCCTGCGCGGTCCACACCGAGGCGCCGGTGGCGAGCAGCGTCACCCCGAGCGCCGCGCCGAGTACCTTGCCGTACCAGCCCCGTCCGCCGCTGTGCCGCGCCTGTGCCATGTCCGCCCCGCTCTCCCGCAGTTCCTCGCCGACCCCTTGGTCACCTCGCGACCAACTGGCAGGACGAGGAACAGCGGCCCCGGGATGCGCCCGTTACCGATCAAGGACAAACCCGGAGTGGTTCCCGGACAACCGGACGAGCAGCGGACGGACTTCACGCCTCCGGGAGGTCGCGCCTCTCCAACGGGCGTGCAGCGAGCCGTTCTCGTCCCGGTGGACGGCGCACCGCCATCTGCCCACGCGCACCACGGCGCCGTGCCCCGGCGGGATGTCGGCCAGGGCGGGCGGCGTCATGGCCGGCAGCCGGTCGCCGAGGGTAACGAGCAACGCGGTTTTGCCCGGGTACGGGAAACGCCTTGGTGCGGCCCAGGCCCACGCAAACGCCCCAGGTCACTGACCTGGGGCGTCATTCTGGAGCTGGTGGGAAAACGGCCTCCGCTCAGTGGTCGTCGGTGATGCTGGTCGCGATGCCGTTGCTGACCACGACCTCGGCGGAGAAGCCCTTCTTGGCGGCCGCCTCCAGCTGGGCCTCGGTGCACTCGACGCCGCCCTCGCCGCCGGGGCCGGTGTTCACGGCCTCGCAGATGTCGTCGTAGCCCATGATCTTGGTGTCATCGGCGACGAGGAACTGCTGCTCGGTGCCCTTCGTGTCGGACACGCTGTACTTGCCCGGCGCCACGAAGGACACGTTGCCGAACCAGGTTCCGTTGACGCCCTTGCCCTCGTTGACGCCCTCGATGACGGTGTCGCGGGAGTCGGAGTCGGCGGGGGGAGTGCTGTCTGAGTCCGAGCCGGGGGCGGGAGTGCTGTCGGTGTCGGACCCGGAGTCCTGCTGGGCGGCGCGGCGCTCGATCACCAGGGTCGCGACGCCGTCCTTCATCTCCACGTCGGCGTTCACGGCACCCTTCTTGAGGGCCGCCTCCAACTGGTCGAGCGTGCACGGCGCGTCCAGCTTGGAGCCCGCGTCGCCGCATATCGTGCCGCCGCCGTAGACCTCGGTGTCTTCGGCGACCAGGAACTGCTGGCCCTCCTTGCCCGGTACGGACACGACGTACTTGCCCGGCGCGAGATAGGTGACCGTGCCGTCCTTGAACGAGCCGCTGACGCCCTTGGAGTCCGCCGCCTTCTCCGCGGCCGCCACCGGGGTCGCCGCGCTCTTGTCGGACGAGCTGTCGGCGGTGCCGTTCTGACAGGCCGTCATCAGCAGGCCGGCGGTGATCGCGGCGGCGGTGACAACGGCCTTGCGCAGGTGGCGGTTCTTCACGGGAGGTTCCTTCCGGGGGCGGAATCAGCAGGGAGCCGGCGGCGTTTCCACCGTTTCCCGCTCTGTGATCACTATGAGGGCCCCCGAAGCCCGCAGGTCACACCCGTCGTCCCTTCAGGACACCGCCGTTGCCCAGCGGTGACACAGCAACACCTGCTCTGCGAACGCCAGTTGGGCAACGCCGCTCGGGCCGGCTCCCGTTCGGACCGCCGATCCCGCCCGGCCCGTCCGGACCGCCGATCCTGCCCGGCCGGTCGGGCAGGTCGGGCAGGCCCGTGCTCCGCAGGTCAGGCGGACGGCAGCTGGCGGTCGTGCACGTGGCCCGTGTCCCAGGCCCAGGCGGCGATCTCGACGCGGTTGCGCACGGCGAGCTTGTCCTTGATGTTGGCCAGGTGGGTCTTGACCGTGCCCAGCGACACGTACAGCTCGCCGCAGACCTCCTGGTTGGTGCGGCCCACCGCCACCAGACGTACGACGTCGAGTTCCCGCTCGGAGAGCGGATGCGGGACCGTCGCCGGCGGCCGCCGCCCGGCGAGGTGCTTGAGCAGCCGGACGGTGATGGCGGGGGAGACCAGGGCGTCCCCGCGGGCGGCGGAGCGCACGGCCTCGATCAGCAGGGTGGAGCCGGCGTCCTTGAGGAGGAAGCCGCAGGCGCCGTTGTGCAGGGCGGTGTAGGCGTAGTCGTCCTGGTCGAAGGTGGTCACCACGACGACGCGCAGCGGGTCGGTGACGCCCGGCCCGGCCAGGGCCCGGGTGACCTCCAGACCGTCCAGCCTGGGCATACGGATATCGACGAGACACACGTCCGGACGCAGCCGACGGGCGAGTTCGACGCACTCGGCGCCGTCGGCCGCCTCGCCGATCACCTCCAGGTCGGGCTGGGTGCCGAGGATCAGCCGGAAGCCGGTACGGACCATCTCCTGGTCGTCCGCGATCAGTACCCGCGTCCGTGGGGCGTTCCGATCGCTGCCGTCGCTCATACCGGCGATCCTTCCACAGCCGCCAGGACGGGGAATTCGGCACTCACGCACCAGCCGCCGTCCGCTGTCCGGCCGCTGGTCAGCGACCCCTCCACGGCCTCCACGCGTTCCCGCAGGCCCACCAGGCCGAAGCCGCCCCGCCCGCCGGTCGGCACCGTGACGCGCGTCTGCGGAGCCGTGTTGCGCGCCTCCACCCGGAGGTGACCCCGGGAGTCGAGTTCGAGGCGGACGACGACGTCCGAACCGTGGGCATGGCGGCGTACGTTCGTCAGTGCCTCCTGCACCACGCGGTGGACGGACGTCTCCACCTCGGGAGCCAGCCGGATCCTGCGCACCTCGGGCGCGACGTACAGCGCCGCGTCGGTTCCGTTCTCGGCGAACGCGGAGACCAGGCGCTTCAGCTCGGCCGGCAGCTCACCCGGGCGGGCCGCCTGATGGTCGTCCTCGCGCAGCACCCGCACCAGACGGCGCATGGAGTCCAGGGTCTCCCCGCCGGCTCGGGAGATGCCCTCCAGCAGGGGCTTGATCTGCTCCGGCGAGGACTCCTGGATCACCAGCGCCGCGTTGGCGTGCACGATGATGCCGGTGACGTGGTGGGCGACGAAGTCGTGCAGTTCCCGGGCGAGTTCCAGCCGCTCGTTGTGGCGTACGGAGGTCACGGCATGGGCCCGGCGGGCGTCCAGGAGACGCAGATAGCAACCGAGGCCCGCGGCGCCGCCGACGGCGAACGTCAGCACGAAGGAGTACTCGGAGATGTTGGGGCCCGTGCTCCAGCGCAGCGGCAAGGCGATCACCGCGGCAGCCAGCGCCACCGACAGCGTTATGGCGGTGGCAGGGCGTTCCACCCGCCGCGCGGTCCGGGAGAGCAGCACGAGCAGGGCGAATGTCTCCAGCAGGCCCCAGGTACCGCTGTTGAGACGGGCATATGCATACAGGCCCACGGTCAGGGCCAGGGAGCCCAGCGCGGCGGCGCCGGCCCGCCATTCGGGGCCCGGCCGGCGGGCGGGACGGAGCAGCGCGGCGGCGGCGAGGGGGCCGGAGACCAGGGTCAGCCAGCTCGACCAGCGGGTCTGCGGGTCGTAGTAGGCCGCCAGGTCGAACAGCCACACCAGGGCCAGGCCCACGCAGAGGGAGACCGTGATGGCGCGCTGGACGGCCGGGGAGAGCGGAGTATCGGGTTCCACGCCGCACAGAGTACGGAGGTACGGCCGGGCAGCGGGTCGGCCTGCAGGCCGATGCCGGCCACCCCGGACCGGCCCCGCGGCCGAGGACAGGCACGCGTGTCCGGCGGGATCGTCGACGGCATGCAGATTCTCAGCTTTCTCCAAGTGGCCCTGGCGGCGCTCGCCGGGCTGTGCCTCGTCCTGTGCGCCCTCGTCACCGTGGATGCCGCCCGATGAACCCGTACCGCACGACCATCGCCTCCCCCGTCCTGGTGGGCGCCGGTCTGAAGAAGTCCTACGGCCTGACCCGGGCCCTGGCCGGTGTCGACGTGTCCGTCTCGGCGGGCGAGTCGCTGGCGGTCATGGGCCCGTCCGGGTCGGGCAAGTCCACCCTGCTGCACTGCCTGGCCGGCATCGAACGCCCCGACGAGGGCCAGGTGCTGCTGGCGGGGGAGCGAGTGGACCAGCTGGGCGAGCCGCACCGCAGTGAGCTGCGCCGGACCCGCTTCGGCTTCGTCTTCCAGTCCGGCCAGCTGCTGCCGGAGCTGCCCGCCGACGAGAACGTGGCCCTGCCGCTGATGCTCGGCGGCATGCCTCGCCGCCAGGCGGTCCAGACGGCGCGGGAGTGGTTCCCGCCGCTGGGCCTGGCGGGCATGGAGGAGCGCCGGCCCGGACAGCTGTCCGGCGGGCAGGCGCAGCGTGTGGCCATCGCCCGCGCGCTGGTCGGCAGCCCGCAGGTGATCTTCGCCGACGAGCCCACCGGCGCACTGGACCAGGCCACCGGCATGGAGGTCATCGACCTGCTGGTCACCACCACCCGCAGGCAGGGAGCCGCACTCGTCGTGGTCACCCACGACGAGGACGTGGCCCGCTGGTGCGATCGCACCGTCCGGGTCCGCGACGGCCGCCTGGCCGAGGACCACCGAACGCCGGCCGGAGCCACGACCGCCGTAGCCCCCGCCGCCTGGGGCACGCCCGGACACCCGGCCGGCTTCGACGCGGACGCGAGGTACGACCGATGAGGGCCCCGAACCCGAGGAAAGCCCTGGACCGCACCACCTGGACCCTGACCTGGCGGCTGACCCGCGCCGGAGGCCGCACCGGGCTGCTGGCCACCTCGCTGTCCGTCGCCGCGGCCGCCATCAGTACCGGGCTCCTGCTGATCTGCGTGGCCGTCAACCTCGGTTTCCAGCAGCGAGCGGACCGCATCGACTGGCGCACCCCCGTCAGGTCCGCGGCTCCGGTCGCCGTCGAGGCGGTCGGCACCACCTTCAGCGGCGGTACCCCCGTCACGGTCGTCGACGTGGCACAGCTCGCGGGCAGGAAGGCCCCCGCTCCGCCCGGCATGCCCCGCTTCCCCGAGCCGGGCGAGGTGTGGGTGTCCCCGGCCCTCGCCGACCTGCTCCACCGCCTTCCCGCCGACCGGCATCCCGTCCCCGGCACCGTGGCGGGAACCCTGGGCCGCGACGCGGTGGCCCACCCCGGCGAACTGGTCGCGCTCGTCGGCCACAGGCCGACCGCCGCCGCCGTCACCACCCCGCGCGAGGTCGATCCGCGCCGCCCCGGCGACACCGTCACCCCCACCAGGGTCGCCGACTTCACCGGACAGCGCTCGGCCGACGGCATCGGCAGCGGGTACGTGGCTCTCGCGAAGATCGCCACCATCCTCGTCGTCGTACCCCTGTTGGTCCTGGGCGCCTCCTCCGCCCGCCTGTCGGTCTCCCGCCGCGACCAGCGCCTCGCCGCACTGCGGCTCATCGGCGCCACCCCGGGCCGGATCGCCGGGATGACCGCCGCCGAGGCCGCCCTCACCGGCGCGGCGGGCGCACTGCTGGGCACCCTCGGATACGGACTGCTCCTGCCGGCCACCGCTCAGGTGTCCGTGGCGGGCGGCTCCTGGTACGCGGCAGACCTGTGGGTGGGGCTCCCGGTGCTGCTCGCCGTACTCGCCGGTGTCGTCGCCATGGTGGTCGTCAGCGCGCTCGTCGGGCTGCGCCAGGTCGTCGTCGGCCCGCTGGGCGTGGCCCGCCGGTCCCAGCCACCCCGCATGAGTTTCCTGCGCGCCCTGGCCTTCGTCGCGGTGATCGTGGGCTACAGCTTGTACACCCAGGAGCACAAGAGTGATGTCAACGGCCCCCTGGTGTTCTTCGCCCTGGTCTTCCTCGCCCTGTCCCTGATCGGCCCGTGGGTGGTCGGCGTCCTCGGGCGGATCATCTGCGCACACGCTCGGAAACCGGCGACCCTGCTGGCCGGCCGCCGCCTGCTCGACGATCCCAAGAGCGGCTGGCGTACGGTCTCCGGGCTCACCCTCGCGGGATTCGTGGCCGGGTTCTTCGCGCTCTTCGGGGTCTCCGGCATCTCGCCCTGGGGACATCCGGACACCCTCGCCGTGGCCGTCCCGAAGAGCCGGGCGGCCGTCGTCCAACAGGAGGCGCGGCACCGCCTGGAACACGCGGGGATCACCGCCACCGTCGGCACGGACACCGACTGGGTCGCCCTGGGGAACGGCGAGGACACCGTGCAGGTCGTGGCCACCGTGCCCGGCGGCACCGAGAAACTGGACCGCGCCCGCACTGCGCTGACATCCCTCGTACCCGGCCAGTACCCGGTCACCGGAACCGACGTCAACTGGTCGGGCGAGTTGTTCACGCGGGACTTCTCCGCCGCCACCCGGGTCATCCTCGGGGTCACCTTCGTCACCGCGATCGCCTCCGCGGGCATCACCGCGGCCTCCTCCGTCCTGGACCGCCGCCGCACCTACGGCCTGCTCCGCCTCGCGGGAACACCGCTGCGGACCCTCGACGCGGCCCGCCGCAAGGAGACCCTCCTCCCCGTGGCGGTCCTCGCCGGCGGAGCCGTCCTGACCGGCCTCTTCACCGCCGCCCCGCTCACCCTCGGCGGCGGCTCAAGCATCGACACCGGCGGCCTGACCCTGCTCGCCCTGTGTCTCGGCGCCGGCGTCGCGGGACTGCTGGCGGCCGGCGCGCTCAGCCGGCCTCTGCTGAGATCGGTCACGGAACAGTCGGGCCCCCGTGAGTAGCACGGGCCCGCCTCGGAGCCGTCTCGGCGGTGGTGGACCGTTAACCGGCTGTTTACGCCATGACGGTTTCTGTACACCCGGCTGCCTCGTTGTGCCGGACCTGTTGATCAATACCGATATGCACGGTCAAGGTCAGAGCCAGAGTCAGGGCGGTACGCAACTCGCCCCCCGCCTCGACGAGTTGGCCCAGATCCTCTTCCGGGACGGCGACGCGGGGCCGGACGACCACGGCCACTGGCGCAAGGCGGTCGCGACCGACCTCTTCCGCCATCGCGCCGGCACGCGGGTGGAGGAGCGGTGGCAGCTGTCGTACGACCGGCTGCGCGCCCTGAACGAGGAGGTGCTGTGCCCGGAGGACCTGGCCCAGGACCCTCGCGCCCTGGCCGCCCTGCACGAGTGGACCTCGGTGGTGGACGGGGCGACGGCCACCGTGGCCGGCATCCACTACAACCTGTTCCTCGGCAGCCTGCTCGACGACGCCTCGTCACCGGCACGGGACCTCACCGAGTTCGTCACGCTGGCCCGCACCGGCACCTTTCTGTGCACGGAGCGCGCGCACGGCAACGACGCGGCGGCGCTGGAAACCGTCGCCCGATACGACCGTGAGTGGGACGAGTTCGTGCTGCACACCCCGCACGAGGGCGCGCAGAAGTACATGCCCAACACCAGCCCCGCCGGCGGGCCGAAGAGCGCGGTGGTGGCGGCCCGGCTGTTGGTCGACGACCGCGACCAGGGCGTCTTCCTGTTCCTGACCCCGCTGAGCGACCGCCGGGGGCCCCTCCCGGGTGTCACCGTGACGATGCTTCCGGAGCGTGTCGGCAGCCCGGTGGACCACTGTGTCACCAGCTTCGACCAGGTACGTCTGCCCCGCACCGCCCTCGTCCAGGGGGAGCACGGGAAGCTGTTGCCGGACGGCACCTTCACCAGGCCCGTGTCCCCACATCGGCCGCGGGCACGAACGGCGTCTCTGCCGGAGGGTAGAGAGCGGCCTCGTACCTGGGACCGGTGTAGCGCCCTCGTACCCGCCCTACGCTCGCAGCGACATGGAGACGATACGCAACTGGCTGCTCCCCGCGCTGCTCGCGGCCGCACAGTTCGCCTGGCTGTGGCCCGTGGCCGGCCTGGCCGGCGCGGAGGTGCCCGGGGCGGCCGCACTGGTCGCCGTCCTGGGCGCGGTGGTCGTCGAGACGGCCGCGCTGGGCCGCCGACGGCAGGCGCCGGTCCTGGCCCTGGCCTGGTCCCTCGGCTCGCTCCTGGTGGGCCAAGTGGCATGGCAGGACGGCTACTTGGGGATGGGCGCGCCGATCGCGCTGTACTCGGTCGCGGTCCGCTGCGCCGGGCCCGTGACCGTACGCGCGGTCGCCGCTGCCGTGGGTGCCGAATGGCTTCTGTCGCTCGTCCAGGTCGGAGTCCGGCCCGCGGCCGCCTCGGATTTGGCGCTCGGCGCGCTCGTGTACGTCGTCTGCGTGGGGCTCGGCGAGGCTCGACGGCAGTGGCTCAAGGGGCGGCTCCTCGCGACCCGTCGGCTGGCCGGCGCGGAAGAGACCCGGCGGCGGGCGGGCGACACCGAACGGCGGCGGCTGGCCCGCGAACTGCACGACGTGAGCGCCCATCACCTGACGTCCGTCGTCATCACGGCCGACGCCGCGCGACGACTCGGCGGCAGCAGGCCCGAGTTGACGGCCGAGGCGCTGTCGTTCGCCGAGCGGACCGGCACCGAGACCCTGACGGCGCTGCAACGGCTCGTCGGTCTGCTGCGCGACGTCGACCGTCCTGACCCACGTCCGATGACCGCGCGTATCGAGGAACTCATCGCCGGATTCGGCCGGTTGGGGCGTCCCATCGATGCCGTGCTCCCCGCCGACCTGGCCGGTCCGGCGGCCGAGGCGGTCCACGGGATCGTCCGCGAGGCCCTGACGAAGTCCTGACCACCTTCGACCTCGACGCCTACCTGTACGAGGCGTTGCGCGCCGGGGCCTCGGGTTCCTGCTCAAGGACGCCCTGCCCGAGGACCTGCTGTCCGCGATCCGTGTGGTCGCCGCCGGAGAGGGCATCCTGGCCCCGACCGTGACCCGCCGGCTCATCGACACCTTCGCGCGGGGCGCCCCGCAGCCGCCGTCCGTGACGGGTGCGCTGTCCTCCCTGACGCCACGCGAGGGGGAGGTGCTGCTGCACATCGCGTCGGGCCTGACGAACGCCGAGGTCGGGGCCGCGCTCGGAGTTGCCACGGGCACCGTGAAGACCCATGTGAACGCCCTGCTGTCCAAGCTGGGCCTGCGGGACCGGGCGCAGGCCACGATCCTGGCGTACGAGAGCGGCTGGTCAGGCCGCGCGGAACGGTCTGAGCGCGATTCGTCGTGCGGCCGGCCTTGCGCGGACCCGATCGCACCGCTGTGTGCCCGGGTGTGTGCTCGGGTGTGTGCTCAGGCCGGTCGCCGTAGGTCCTCCAGATACCGCAGGACCGCGGCGACCCGCCGGTCCACCCGGTCCGTCGGTGACAGGTCGAGCTTGGCGAAGATGCTGCGGATGTGCTTGTGGACGGCGCCCTCGGTGACGACGAGCCGTTCGGCGACGGCGGTGTTGCCGAGCCCCTCGGCCATCAGGGCGAGTACGTCCCGCTCGCGGGGGCTGAGCCGGTCGAGGCGGGTGTCCTGGTGGGAGCGGGTGAAGAGCTGGGCGACGACCTCGGGGTCGATGGCGGTGCCGCCGTCCGCCACTCGCCGCAGCGCGTCCAGGAACTCCTCCACCCGGCCGACGCGTTCCTTGAGCAGATAGCCGAGGCCGTTCACACCGCCGGTGAGCAGCTCGGTGGCGAAGGACTGCTCGACGTATGCGGACAGCACGAGGACGGCCAGGTCGGGCCGCCGGCGCCGGGCCTCGACCGCTGCGACGATCCCCTCGTCGGTGTGGGTCGGCGGCATCCGTACGTCGAGGATGGCGACGTCCGGCTTGTGTTCGTCGATGGCGGCCAGCGCCTCGTCGGGGGTGCCCGCGGTGGACACCACGTCGAGGCCCTCGGCGCGCAGCAGCAGGGCGAGGCCCTCGCGCAGCAAGGCGTCGTCCTCGGCGATCACGATCCGCATGTCACGCTCCGCATGCCGGTCCGCATGTCGATCCGCGTATCGGTCCGCATGTCACAGTCCACAGGGGAGTTCCGCCTTCAGGGTTGTCGGGCCGCCGGGCGGGCTGGCCAGGGAGAGGGTGCCGTCGTGCGCCGCGATCCGGCGGCGCATGCCGGTGAGGCCGGAGCCGCCGTCCTCGTCCGCGCCGCCCCGGCCGTCGTCCTCGACGCACAGGTGGAGACGCCCGCCGCGGCTGCGCGCGGTGATGGTGGCGGATGCGGCGCCGCTGTGCTTGGCGATGTTGGTCAGGGCCTCGGCGATGACGAAGTAGGCGGTCGCCTCGACGGAGGCGGCACAGCGTTCGGGTACGTCGACGTCGGTCCGGCACGGCACCGCGCACTCCGCCGCCAGCCCCGAGAGCGCGCCGGCCAGCCCGCGGTCGGCCAGCACCGGGGGCAGGATGCTCCGGGAGACCGTGCGCAGCTCCGCGAGGGCCTGCTCGGCGGCGGACTGGGCGCGTTCGAGGAGCTCGTCGGCGCCCGCCGGGTCGCGGGCCACCATGCGGCGGGCGGCACCGACCAGGACGGTGACGGAGACGATCCGGTTCTGGGTGCCGTCGTGCAACGACCGCTCGATGCGGCGCAGTTCGGTGGCGTGGGCGTCGAGGGCGGCGGCACGGGTGGCGGTGAGTTCGGCGACGCGGAGCGACAGATCCGTCTCCGGCCCGGCCGCCAGGAGCAGACGTCCGGGCCGGGCCTGCGAGCGGGCCATGCCGGGGCCGAGCCCCAGGATGATGGCGATCCAGCCCACGCCCAGCATGGCCACGGCGAGCGCGTCCGGCCAGGCGTGCGCGTCGCCGATGCCCACGGAGGTGGCGGTCGAGTCGTCGGGCAGGAGCTTCCAGTACAGCGGAAAGAGGCTGTCGCGTACGGCGACGAGCGGCAGGAGGACGCCGAGGAGCCCCAGGAGGAAGCCCAGGGTGGCGTGCCGGGCCAGCCAGCGCAGCTCCCGTCGGGTGGTGGGGTCGACCAGGGCGAGCCGTAGTCGCGTCGGCGGAGGCTCCGGGGCGATGACCTCGGGACCCCGGCGGCCGAGCCGGTCGCGCTCCCGGCCGGCCAGGGCGTGCAGCGCGCCCAGGACCGCGGGTGCCATGAGCAGTCCCACCCCGGCCAGGCTCGTCACGGCGGTGACGGCCAGCCAGAGGAGCAGGAGCAGTGCCAGGAAGGCCGTACCGAGCCCGGAGGCGAGTTGGGCGAGCGCGGTGCCGGCCGCACGCGCGGTCCGTACGACGGTGTCCCCGAGGCCCACCCGCCGGTCACCGGCTGCCGTCGGGTCCTGCTGGACCGCCATCCGCTCTCCCCCTCCCCTTGCTGCGAACTGCTGCGAACGACCTTATGACGCCCGTCAGTTCACCGCGGGTCGAGGGCCGGGGTACAGCCTGCTGTACCCCGGACAGGGCGGGCTGCGGGATCGGCCGGGAGGGGTGCCGATCCGTAGCGTCGACGACGTCAGCCGGACCCCCGGACAGACCGCTCAGCACCGCAGGAGAAGCCCCATGGCGACCACCGATCCCTACCGCCTCACCACCCCCGACACCCCCGCCGACGGCCCGCACGAAGCGTCGTCGCCCGGCGTCACCGGCGGGGAGGTCGTCCGTACGCTGCTCTGGATCGTGGTCGTGGTCAGCGCGGTCGCCAACTCGGCGGCCACCTACGCCGAAGCGGACACCTGGGTGCACCTGGCCTGCGGCGTCGTCACCCTCCTCGCCGCGAGCACCCTCGCCGTGCGCCACCTGCGGGGCCGTCGATGAACGCCGCCCTGGCCTGGACCCGCAACTCGGGGACCACCGCCCACGAAGCGTCGACGCCCGCCATCGTCCTGGACCGGGTCGTCAAGGAGTACGCGGGAGGCATCCGTGCCCTCGACGAGGTGTCGCTGACCGTGGAACGCGGCACGTTCCTCGCGGTGATGGGGCCCTCGGGCTCCGGCAAGAGCACCCTGATGCACTGCGCCGCCGGGCTGGACTCCCCGACCTCGGGCAGTGTCCGCATCGACGGCCACGAGATCGCCGGCCTGAACGAGACCCGCCGTACCGAACTGCGCCGGGAGCGCGTCGGGTTCGTGTTCCAGGCGTACAACCTGATCCCCTCGCTCAGCATCCAGGACAACATCACGCTGCCGCTGCGGCTGGCGGGACGTACCCCCGACCACGACTGGCTGCGGACGTTGACGGAGCGGGTCGGTCTGGCCGACCGGCTCACCCACCGCCCGGCCGAACTCTCCGGGGGCCAGCAGCAACGGGCCGCCGTGGTACGGGCGTTGGCGGCCAGGCCGGCTGTCGTGTTCGCCGACGAGCCGACCGGCGCGCTGGACCTGCGCAGCGCCCACGAGGTCCTGGACCTGCTGCGCGACCTCGTCGACGATCTGCACCAGACGGTGGTGATGGTCACCCACGACCCGGCCGCCGCGGCCCGGGCACACCATGTGCTGGTGATGGCCGACGGCCGGGTGGTCGAGGCCCTCGAAGCGCCGACCGCCCCCGAACTGGCCCGCAGGCTCGTCGCGTTGGCGGGGGTCTGAGCCATGTTCGTCAAGTTCGCCATGTTCCGTCTCGCTCTGCAGATGGCCGGACACCGGATCACCGCACTGATCGCCGTGGCCTGCGCGGTTCTCGGCGGCGCGGCCCTGATCACCGGCACCGGCGTCCTGGCCGAGTCCGGCCTGCGCTCCCACCTGCCCGCCGGCCGTCTCGGCGGCGCGGACGTCGTCGTCGCGGCCGACCAGGAGCTCCACCCGAGCGGTGACCTGCCGATCGCGCTCCCGGAACGCCGTACGGTGCCGGCCCGACTGGTGGGCGAACTCGCCGAGTTGCCGGGTGTCACCGGGGCGGTCGGCGACCTCGGATTCCCCGCCGCCCTCGTCGACGCGCACGGCCGGGTCGTGGCGGCCGGGAACCCCCAGGCCGCAGGACACGGCTGGTCCTCGGTGAAGCTGCTGGACGGTGCGCGTGTCGAGGGCAGCGGGCCGGCCGGTTCCGCCGAGATCGCCGTCGACAGCGCTACCGCCGCTGCGGCGGGGGTGAAGGCGGGCGACCGGGTCAAGGTCGTTGCGAACGCCCGGCCCGCCGCCGGGTACCGCGTCTCGGCGGTCGTCGACGCGCCGGGCGCCGGTGTCTTCTTCGCGGATGCGGCGGCCGTACGGCTGTCGGGAAGGGAGAAGGGCGACGGCGGCCCGCGCGCCGGAACCGTCGACCTGATCGGCCTCCGCACCGCACCCGGCGCCGAGGAACAGGTCGCCGCCGAAGTCCGTACGAGGTTGAAGGGCACCGGGCTCGAAACGGTCACCGGCACGGACCGCGGGGACCTGGTGTCGCACGGAGCGGGCGCGTCCCGCTCCCTCCTGATCCTCCTCGCCGGATCACTGTCCGGGATCGTCCTGCTGATCACCGGGTTCGTGATGGCGAGCGCGCTGGCCGTGTCGATCGCCGGGCAGCGCCGCGACCTCGCGCTGATGCGGGCCGTCGGCGCGACTCCCCGGCAGATCAGGCGACTTGCCGCCGCCCAGTCGACCGTCGTCGCGGCCGTGGCCCTCGTACCCGGTGTGGCGCTCGGGTATCTGCTGGCCGGGCAGTTCCGCGGACTGCTGGCGGACCGGGGGCTCGTCCCGCCCGAACTCCCGCTCACCGTCAGCCCGTTGCCCGCCCTCGCGACGATCCTCCTCATGGCCCTGACCGTGCAGATCGCGGCCCGGAGCTCGGCGTGGCGCACCTCGCGGCTGCCCGCCACCGAGGCGGTCGCCGAATCGCGCAGCGAGCCGCGCGATCCGTCGCGCACCCGGACGCGCATCGGCCTCCTCGTCATCGTCGGCGCGACCACCATGTCGGCCGTACCGCTCTTCTCCCCGACGGTTCTCGGCGCGGCGGCCACATCCATCGCGGGCATCCTCGGGGCGATCGGTCTGGCCCTGGCCGGCCCGGCCCTCGTCCGGGCCATCGGGAACGCGGCGGCCCGGCGCACCCGCACCGGCGTCTCCGCACCGACCTGGCTGGCCATGGCCAACGTCCGCGCCTACGCCCTGCGCAACGCGGGGATCGTCAGCACCCTGGCCATGGCGGTCGTGTTCGTCCTGACGTACGCCCTCACCCAGACCACCGTGCTGGCCGCCACCGCCGACGACACCCGCACCGGCACCCTCGCCCAGCAGCGCCTCGACGCGCCGGGCCTGGGCGGACTGCCCGCCGGCACGCTCGCCGACGTACGGGACACGACCGGTGTACGGGCGGCGGCACCGGTGAGCACGACCACCGTGGTGTGGCCGTACAAGATGTTCAACGACACGGTGACCGAGTCCGCCTCCGCGATGATCCTCACCCCGGACGCGTCGGACGTCCTCGACCTCGACGTACGGGACGGCAGCCTGAAGGGCCTCACCGGCGCCACCGTCGCCGTCAGCAGCGACGTCGCCCGCTCGCGCTCCGCGTCGGTGGGCCGACGGGTGGGTCTCGTCCTCGGCGACGGCGCGAGGGTCGACGCCGAGGTGGTCGCCGTCTACGCCCGTGGTCTCGGCTTCGGCTCGGTGGTCCTGTCCCACGACCTGGCGGCCGGCCACACCACGACGGGGCTCGACCAGAGCATCCTGATCCGCACGGACGGCACGGCGACCGCCCGCCAGGCACTGACATCGCTCGCCGCGTCCCACCCGGGCCTGGCCCTCGCGGACACGAACCCCACGTCCGCCGACGGCCTGCAGGACGCACCACCGGAGGTGTGGATCAACCTGGCGACGATCGTGGTCCTGCTGGTCTACCTCCTCCTCAGCATCGCCAACAAGCTCGTCGCCGCCACCGCCCAGCGCCGGGTCGAACTGGCAGCTCTCCGCCTCATCGGCACCACACCCCGCCAGATCCGCGCGATGATGCGCCGCGAGGCAGCGGTGACCGCCGCCACCGCGCTCACAGCGGCTCTGCTGCTGTCCGCCGTACCACTCGCCCTCCTGGGCCAGGGTTTCCTCGGTCACCCCTGGCCGGCGGGCCCGGTGTGGCTGCTGCCCGCCCTCGCGCTCACCGTCACCGTCACGGCCTTCCTCACCATCGAACTCCCCACCCGCCAGGCCCTGCGCACCCCACCCGCCGACGCCCTCCGCGCCCAGTGACCCGGCCCGCGTCGTCGCGACCGTGCGGTTGCGGTGCTCGTCCTCGGCCCCAAGCATGGCCTCAGGGAACAGGGAACAGGGAACAGGGAACAGGGAACAGGGAACAGGGAACAGTGGCAGAGCCCTTCTGAGGGGCACGTTCCGGGAAGACATGAGAGCCATGACGTTTCTTGCGGACGGCCGGCCGCCGCGCTGTCTGGTCACCGGCGCCACCGGTTACCTGGGCGGCAGACTGGTGCCGGAGCTGCTGGCGGCCGGGTACTCGGTGCGCTGCCTGGCCCGCTCGCCCGGAAAGCTGCGGGACCACCCGTGGGCCGGGCAGGCGGAGGTCGTGCGCGGGGACGTGACGGACGAGGAGTCCGTGCGCGCGGCCCTGGAGGGAATGGACGTCGCGTACTACCTGGTGCACGCGCTGGGCACCGGGCGGGGTTTCGAGGACACCGACCGGCGCGCGGCCAGGATCTTCGGTGAACAGGCGCGCGCTGCCGGAATCCGGCGGATCGTCTACCTCGGCGGGCTGACCCCCTCCGGCGTACCCGAGCACGCGCTCTCACCCCATCTGCGGTCCCGCGCCGAAGTGGGCCGGATCCTCCTGGCCTCGGGCGTGCCGACCGCCGTACTACGGGCAGCCGTGATCATCGGGTCGGGTTCGGCCTCGTTCGAGATGCTGCGGCACCTGACCGAGCGGCTCCCCGCGATGGTGACCCCGAGCTGGGTGCGCACCCGCATCCAGCCGATCGCCGTCCGCGACGTGCTCCGGCTCCTCGTGGGCTGCGCGCGGCTGCCGTACGACGTGAACCGGACCTTCGACATCGGCGGGCCGGATGTCGTCACGTACGAGGAGATGATGCGGCGGTACGCCGTCGTCGCCGGGCTGCCGAAACGCGTCATCGTCCCCGTTCCGCTGCTCACCCCCCGGTTGTCCAGCCTCTGGGTCGGTCTGGTCACCCCGGTACCGGGCTCCCTCGCGCGCCCGCTGGTCGAGTCGCTGAAGCACGAGGTGGTCTGCGCCGAGCGGGACATCGTCCGTTACGTGCCGGACCCGCCGGAGGGACCGGTCACCCTCGACCGGGCGATCGGGCTGGCTCTGCGGCGGGTGCGGGACGCGGACGTGGCCACCAGGTGGTCCTCGGCCTCGACTCCCCGCGCCCCCAGCGACCCGCTGCCGACCGACCCCGACTGGGCGGGCGGAAGCCTCTACACGGATCACCGCGAGCGTACGGTCGATGCGTCGCCGCAGGCGCTGTGGCGGGTGGTGGAGGCGATCGGCGGCGAGAACGGCTGGTACTCCTCGCCGCTGGCCTGGTCCGTACGGGGCCGGCTGGACACCCTGGTGGGCGGTGTCGGCCTGCGCCGGGGCCGCCGGGACGCGATCCGGCTGCGGGTCGGCGACAGCCTGGACTTCTGGCGGGTGGAGGAGATCGAGCCGGGCCGGCTGCTCCGGCTGCGTGCGGAGATGCGACTGCCTGGCCTGGCCTGGCTGGAGATGACCGTCGGCCGGGATTCCCAGGGCCGCACGGTGTACCGGCAGCGAGCCCTGTTCCATCCGCACGGCCTGGCCGGTCACGCCTACTGGTGGGGCGTGGCCCCCTTCCACACCGCCGTCTTCGGCGGCATGGCCCGCAACATCGCGGTGGCGGCCGAATCGGCCGCCACTGAACCGGCCCGTATCCACTGAGGGGGTGGCAGGGAGCCGACGGCGTTTCCACCGTTTCCCGCTCTGTGATCACTATGAGGTCTCCCAGAGCCCGCAGGTCACACCCGTCTTCCCTCCAGGACGCCGCTGTGGCACAGCCGTGACACAGCAACACATCGACCGTGGAGGTCAGTTGGCCGCCACACCGCCTGGATCTGTACTGCTCGGCGTCTCGGCGCGCACAAGGACCCGGGATGCCCATGAGCCGGCTGCCCCGCACGAGTGGACCTCGGCATCGTCCTCCAGATGCAGGGAGCGCCGACGGCTGCGACCGTTGGAGTGATATGTCGGACGATCCCCATGCCTTGGCACTGGAGGCGGCCATGACGGTAGTGGCACACCCTTCGCTTCTGCGGGAACTGGTCGAGCGGTGCGAGACGCTCAGACGGCACGCGGTGTCCGGCGCCGGCCCGGAGGTCGCGCGCCGGCTCGAGGACGCGACCTACACGCTGTGCGTGGTCACCGGCACCCGCCAGTTGGATGCGGCACTGTCCGTGGCCCGTCGGCAGTTGGCCGACGCCATGAACCGGCGACAGCCTTTCCACTCCTGAACTGAACGTGCCGGCCCCCGCTCACGGGGTCGACGCCGGGCAGAGGGATCTGGTTGCCCGGCCGGGGCGCGGTACCGGCCGGGCAGGGAACTGAGACTCACGCAGCGCGCATCAGGCCGCTTCGGCCGGGACCCGTCCCGCTTGGATGGCATCGACCAGAGCCTGGTGGTCCTTCTCGTTCTGGTCGGCGTACAGCTCGGAGAAGGTCACCAGCGCACGGTCGAAGGCGCTGCCGCCACCCAGGTAGGCGGCGATCCCGATCCGGTCTCCGGACCTGGCGTGGGCGCGGGCAAGTGTGGCACCGCACAGCCGGCCGAACAGGGCCATCCGCTTCGGCGACATGCTCTCGGCCACGGCGATGCCCTTCCAGTCCCGCAACTGGCGGACGTAGAAGTCCCGCTGCCTGCCGTCCATGCCCGTGACGTGTTCCCAGCCCAGGAAGATGTCGCTGGTGGCCTGCATGAGCCGTTGGCCGGCGACGACACGCTCGCCCTGGGTGGCGAACGTGCTGTTGCCGACGTAAGGCGCCAGAACCGACTTGTCGGCCTCCTTGGCCTGGAGGAACAGGGGGTCCTCGTCGTCCTTGCCGAGCAGCAGGATGATCCAGCAGCGGGTTCCCACACTGCCCACACCGACGACCTTGCGGGCCATGTCGGCGACCCGGTAGCTCTCCAGCAGGAACCGGCGGTCCGTCTGCAGGGTCTGGCCGTAGCGCTCGATCAGCCGGCCGAGCAGCTTCTCCAGCTCGCCGCGTTCGGTGTCCGGCAGCAGATCCTGGAGCCGTACCAGCAGAGGCGGATCGGGAGCGATCTGACGCCTTCCGTCGATGAAGTGGGTGAGCTTGTCGAAGACCTGCAGCGTGTCATGAGCACGGGCCCGCTCCCGGGCCTTGTCAAAGCGATCGCGCGTTCCTGCGCCCAGCAACGGGGCGAACTGCTGCTGGAGCTCGTCCGCGTCGAAGCGGGTGTACCAGACCTCGAGATTGCTGAGTCCCGCGAAGGCCCGCATCCGTTCGCGGTACGACCCCACGGTGGCCCGTACCACGGACGCCCGTTCCTTGGTGCTGAAGCCGTTGGCCCGCCCCGCGATGACGAAACTGGCCGACAGCCGTTTGACGTCCCACTCCCACGGTCCGGGCAGGGTCTCGTCGAAGTCGTTGATGTCGAACATCAGATGGCGTTCCGGCGAGGCGAGCAGCCGGAAGTTGAGCATGTGCGCGTCGCCGCAACACTGCACCCTGAATCCGCTGCGCGGCGTCTCCGCGAGGTCGGCGGCCATGATGGAGGCGGCCCCGCGGTAGAAGCGGAACGGCGCCTCGCTCATCCTGCCGTAGCGGATCGGTACGAGTTCCGGCACGCGCGTCGCGGACTGCTGCTCGATGATCTCCACCGGGTCCGTACGCTTCGGCGGCGGTACGAACTCCGCGTGGCTGGACCGGGGTGCGTCGGCGCGTGCGGCCTTGCCACGGGCGACCCGCTCCTGCGGGGTGAGGTGCCGTGTGTCGACGCCGGAAAGGTGGCTCTCGGTCATTGCGGACCCTCCCTGAGGTGTTGCCCGACGTTCAGGGCTTTCGCGATGCCTGTCAGGGAGGGAGAGGGAGTCGACGCTCCGCATGCTCGGAACGAGGCCGGCGCTGACGGCACGGATGTCGACCGCAGCTGTGGGCACTGTGGTTGACGCCGAACTCGGAGCCGGCCGGTTGCCGAAGCGGATGGTTCAACCTCGTCACGCCAGACCGATCAGGCGTTGTTTACAACATATGTCCAGATCACGCCATCGGCGAGATCGATCGATCCGAGGCGGCGCCCACGGTGTCCTGGCGGGCGCGCGCACGCGCGGGTCAGTGGAGGACCTTCTCCTTGGCCCGGCGGTACTCCTCGTCGGTGAGGTCGCCCCTGGCGCGGATCTCGGAGAGCTTGGCGAGTTCGTCCGCCTCGCTGGTGCCGGCGCTGCCCGCGGTCTCGCGGATGTACCGCTCCGTCTGCTCCCGCTGGGCTCTGACGTGACGCTGTTCGCGCTTGCCCATGTTCTTTCCCCGGGCGATGACGTAGACGAAGACGCCCAGGAAGGGGAGGACGATCGCGAAGACGAGCCATCCGGTCTTGGCCCATCCACTCAGGTCGTCGTCACGGAAGATGTCCACGACGACGCGGAAGAGCAGGGCGAACCACATGATCCACAGGAAGAACCACATGATCGACCAGAAAGCCCCCAGAACGGGAAAGTCGTAGGCCAGGTTCACGCTGCCGCTCATCACTTCTCCTCCGGGTCACGGTTGCCTTGCCGCTGTTCCGGCTAGTGGTCCTCGGTGCTGATTTCGAGCCCGAAGGCTTCGCCGATATTGCGGGCCGCGGACACCACCCGGGCACTCCCCACCACGGGGGCGATCGCCACGAGCGTTCCCTGGACCTTCTCCAGTGGCACGCCGAGTTCCGCGGCGGTGCCGATGTTGAGGAGATAGGAGGGGGCGGAGGCATCCATGGCCACCAGGGCGGCGATACGTGCCAGCAGGTACGTCTCCTCGTCCAACCCGGAACGTTCGAACGTGTCGAGTGTCATCTGGACGATCGTCTCGAATACGGGGGCGTTCGCTTCGGCGAGGGCGGCGACGCCTTGGGCGCCTGTCTCTTGCTGGGCCATGGCTCGATTCCTTCCTGGGGGTGCCGGTGTCGTGCACCTCCATCAGAGTTGGGCCTGCCGCGGACCGCCTCACCCGGAAGGGGTGATCGTCGTAGGACCGCTCCCGTCTGTGCGAGGGGCCCTCTGGCCCTCCGTCCGGAGGATCCCCCCGAGCGGGTGATGCCGGACCGGGTGCAGGCACGGTGGCATGGAGGACCGAGCGCACCCCGCCTGTGGGAGGTCGACATGTCCGGTAGCCGCTCCGCGCTCGCTCCACGCTGGACCGCACGCGTGGCCGTGATCGCGGGCATCGGGGCGATCGTCGTGCTGCTGCTGTTCGCCGGGCTGCACAGCCTGCTGCTCGTCCTCGTGGGGGCCGGCGGGCTGGCGGTGACGGCGGCGGGCGTGTGGTGGGCGCTCGTCCACACCGGCCTGGTCAGGGTGCTGGCCGGGGCGCTGGCTTGCGCCGCCCCCGCCGCCGTCGTCGTGCTGTACATGGCGTCCGGGCTGCTGTGGGTGGTGCTCGTCTCGCTCGCGCTGTGGGTCCTGGCCGTCTTCTGCGGCCGGGTCGCGCTGGCAGGCGCCGAGACCGCCCCGGCACGGACCCCGGAACGCACACCGGCGCCGCCGCGGCGCCCCTACCTGATCATGAACCCGCGTTCGGGCGGCGGCAAGGTCGGCCGGTTCCGGCTGCGGGAGAAGGCCGAGGCACTGGGCGCCGAGGTCTGCGTCCTGGACGTGACGCACCGGCAGGACGTGGCCGCGCTCGCCCGCCGGGCCGCCGACGCGGGCGCGGACCTGCTCGGCGTCGCGGGAGGCGACGGCACACAGGCCCTCGTCGCGGCCGTGGCCGCGGAGCGCGATCTGCCGTTCATGGTGATCTCCGCCGGCACCCGCAACCACTTCGCCCTGGACCTCGGGCTGGACAGGGACGACCCGTCGAAGTGTCTCGACGCACTCACCGACGGCGTCGAACTCCGCATCGACCTGGGCATCATCAACGACCGGGTATTCGTCAACAACGCGTCGTTCGGCGCCTACGCGTCCGTCGTGCAGAGCCCCGCCTACCGCGACGACAAGGCCCGCACCACCCTGCAGATGCTGCCCGACCTGCTGACGCACCAGTACGGCCCGCGACTGGCCGTGCGCGCCGGGGGCGTGACCGTCGAGCAGCCGCAGGCCGTACTGGTCAGCAACAACCCGTACCGGACGGACGACCCGGCGGGGCTGGGCCGCCGGGAACGGCTGGACTCCGGCGTCCTCGGGGTGCTGGGCGTGAAGGTCGACAGCGCGGCGCAGGCGGCGGGGATGCTCCGCGGGCACCGGGCGCCGGGCCTCGCGCAACTGACCGCTCAGGAGGTCGTCGTCGATGCGGACGCGGATACGGTTCCGGTCGGTGTGGACGGAGAGGCCCTCACCCTGTCGACCCCGGTCCGGTGCCGGATCCGCCCGGGCGCCCTGCGTGTACGGGTCCCCCGCGACCGCCCCGGCGTGCCGCGCGGCAGACCCCCGATGGACTGGCGCCGGGTGCGGCGACTGGCCGTGACGACGATCCGGAGGGCCGCGGGACATGGCGGATGACCGTGCGGGATCCGGCTCTCGCACGACCCTGCCGGCCGGGGGCGAGGGCGATCGGCGTGTCGGCCGGACCGGGGCGCGGGTCATGGGGTCGCTCGCCGCCGTCTCCCTGTCACGACTCCTCGACACCTCGTGTTCCTGCTGGAGCGGGCCTCATACGGCAGTTCACCGCGCCCCCCGTACCGACGCCCTGTACTTCGCGGCATCGGGTTCGTCGCCGACCGGGCAACGGCCGGGAAGACGACTCCCGGCACTCACCTGTTCCGGGTGATGCGGAACCGCACTCGACGGGCCCACAGTGGAGCTCACCCTGACTGGCTCGCACCGTCCTGGTCTTCCGCTGCTCGGCGAAACGGACTCCTATCCGGATCGGAGACACCATGAAGGACCTCAAGTTCGAGCAGAAGCGCTCGCTGTCACGCCGTGAGGCGGCTGACCAGCTCACAGCACTCGCAGCCGTGCTGCGGGAAGGTGGGGACGCCGAACTGGAACTCAGCCCGGGAACGCTGAGCCTGCGGATTCCCGACGACCTTCGCAGCGAGATCGAGGTCGAGATCGGTAACGGGGAGATCGAGCTGGAGATCGAGCTCAAGTGGCCCACCGCGCCGACCCGGACAGAGTCGACCCGGACAGAGCCGACCGGGACAGAGCCGTCACGGACGGCCGCAGACACGGACGAGGCCACAACGCGAAAGCGCGTCCCGACAAAGCGAGGGCGCAGCGGTACGGGTGCCAAGAGAAGCAAAAGCAAGAGCGCGAAGCGGTCCGCTACGAAAACTTCCTGAGCCGTGCGCTGTGCGGTGTCGTCGCCGCCCTGCCCTCCTGGGGGCGTGGGGCGCGGCTGCACCGCTTCGGTTTCGGAAGTGCGCGCCGCTGTCCCCATCAGCGTGGGCCGTCGTCGTGCTCGGTCGAGGCGTTCAGGGAAGCTCTTCGAGGAACGGTACGGCGCCGTGCCGGACGCCTACGGATATCGCTGACCGAGGCACCCCGCACGTCCCGCCAGGTCACCCCCGGTCGGCGACAAGCGACCAGACCTCCACATCATGCGTACTGGCTCGCAGGGCCGGCCACCGTGTCGCGGAAGACGGACGGATCCGGGCTACCCGTCCGTGCTGGACGGCTGGGCGTGGCCGTCAGGTCGTCCGCCGGGCGGGAAGGCGCGGGCGGTGCCGCGGACACGCACGGCGACCTCGTCCCCGACGGCGGGCGGCAGGGCGGCCGGGTCGAAGACCCGCGCGGCCACCATCGTGCCGTCGCTCAGGCGCAGGGCGAGCACCGCGTCGTGGCCGTAGAAGTCGCGCCGCACCACGGTCGCGGCGACCGCGTCCGGGGCCCCCGGTGGGGCGAGCGTGATCTGTTCGGGCCGTAGCAGCACGCGCGTCGGGCCGGTCGGCGCACCGCCTTCGAACGGTGTGAGTCCTACGGTGCCCAGCGGGGTGCGAGCCCGGTCGCCGTCCATGACACCGGGCAGCCACACCGCCTCGCCGACGAACCCGGCCACCCACGGGTCGGCCGGGGATCCGTAGAGGAGTTCCGGGGGGCCGGTCTGGACGATACGGCCGTCCCGCATGACCGCGATCTCCTCGGCCATGGACAGGGCCTCCGCCTGGTCGTGGGTGACGAGAACCGCCGTGGCGCCGTCGGTGTGCAGGGCCTGCCAGACGTCCCGTCGCACTTCGGCGCGCAGCGCGGCGTCGAGAGCGTTGAACGGCTCGTCGAGCAGCACGACCGGCGGGCGCGGCGCGAGTGCCCGGGCGACCGCGACGCGCTGCTGCTGCCCGCCGGAGAGGTGGTGCGGCATCCGGTCCTCGAAGCCTGCCAGCCCCACCAGGTCCAGCACGGCAGCTGCCCGGCCGGCCCGCCGGGCCGCCCGGCCGAGCCCGTAGGCGACGTTGCCGAGGACGGACAGGTGCGGGAAGAGCGCGCCCTCCTGGGGAACCACCGCGATCCGCCGCCGCTCCGGCGGCACCGATGCGTCGGGGGTGGCGACACGCCGGCCGTCGATCCGGATCTCTCCGGCGTCCGGTGTCTCGAAGCCCGCGATGCAGCGCAGCAGCGTCGTCTTGCCCGAACCGGAGGGGCCGAGGACGGCGACGAGCGCTCCGGAGCGGACGCGGAGGTCCACGCCGGACAGCGCCCGGACGCGGCCGTAGGCCTTGTGGACGCCGACAATGCGCAGTTCCGCCATGGTCAGCCGCCTGTCCGGGTGAGGATGCCGGTGCGTGCCGACAGCCACCACGTGGGCACGGAGGCGATGAGCACCAGCAGCGCCGCATAGGGTGCGGCGGCCGCGTACGCGGCGACCGAGGTGTGCTTCCACAGACCGGTGGCGAGGGTGTCCATTCCGGTGGGGCGCAGCAGCAGCGTGGCGGGCAGTTCCTTCATACAGGTGAGGAAGACCAGTGCGGCGCCGGCGCCGATGCCGGGTGCGGCCAGTGGCAGGGTCACCGTGCGCAGTACGTACGTACGGCGCCGTCCGAGCGAGCGGGCCACCTCCTCCAGGCCGGGCGGGGCCTGTGCCGCGGCCGCGCTGACGGCCGCGACCGCCAGGGGCAGGAACAGGGCCGCGTACGCCAGCGCGAGCAGCCACACGCTCTGGTAGAGGGGGTAGGCCACGTTGATGCCGAAGAACACCAGCGACAGCCCGATGACCAGGCCGGGAAGGGCGTGCGAGAGATAGGCCAGGCGGTCCAGGGCGACGGCGAGCAGTCCGGGTGCGCGGGCGGACAGCAGCCCCACCGGCAGCGCCAGCACCATGGTCAGCCCGGTCCCGAGCAGAGCGACCTGCAGTGAGTTGCCGGCCGCGTCGGCGAGCTCGCCGAGCGACCCGGGCCGTGAGACGCCCTCGCCGAACCACCGGACCAGGCTCGCGGCCGGCACGCCGAGAGCCGCCCCGATCACACCGGCGAGCCCGAGTGCGGCCGGCCCGCGCAGCCGGCCCAGGCGTAGTCGCTTCGGCGACCGGGCTGCCCCGCCGCCGAGGCGGGCGTAGCGGGCCGCACGTCGTCGGCTGAGCTGCTCGGCGAGAAGCATCAGTGCGGTGAGGGCGACGAGGGCCGTGGCGAGCACGAGCGCCCCGGTACGGTCGAAGCCGAGGTTGATCGAGGTGAAGACGGCCCGGGTGAGGACGTCCACCCGCAGGATCGAGACGGCGCCGAAGTCGGAGAGCACGTAGAGCGCGACCAGCAGTGCGCCCGCCGCCACCGCCGGCCGTACCTGGCGCAGCGTCACGCCGACGGTCGTACGCCACGGGCCGCGGCCCAGCGACCGGGCCACCTCCTCCTGCGCCGGATCCACGCCGACCAGCGCGGCCGCGACCGGCAGGTAGACGTACGGGTACGAGACCAGCGTGAGTACGAGGGCCGCGGCCCAGAAGCCCTCGAAGCCCTCCGTCGTGGACACCCAGGCGAAGGCGGCGACGTAGCTGGGAACCGCGAGGGGAAGCGCGGCGAGCACCCCGAACAGCCGCCGGGCCGGCAGGTCGGTGCGGGTGACCAGGAACGCCGCGACCACGCCCAGGACCGTGCAGGCCGCGGTGACGACCGCCGCGAGCGCCACGCTCCGGACGATCAGTGTCCCGGTGCGCTCGGTGAACAGTTCGTCGGCGATCCGGTCCCAGCCGGCCTCGCCGACCCGTATCCCCAGATAGGCCAGCGGAACGAGGGCGACACCGATGGCGAGCATCGCCGCGCAGGCCAGTACCGGGCGCGGCATCAGCCGCCGTGCCCGGCGCAGGACGAGGAGCGGCGTGATGGTCAGACGAGCCCCGATTCCTTGATCATTTCGACGGTGGCCGCCAGGTCGTCCAGGTCGTTGAGGTCGATGTCCGGTGCGTTCAGCGAGGAGAGCCGGGGCAGGCCGGGGGCGGTGGCGACGTCGTCGATCAGCGGATACTCGTAGGTCTGCTCGGCGAAGTAGGTCTGGGCCTGGGTGCCCAGCAGATGGTCGACGAACTCGCGGACGTCGGGATCGTCGTCGGCCTTGTCCAGCACGCCCACACCGGAGACGTTGACCAGGCTGCCGATGTCCTTGCCTGGGAAGAAGTGGTTCTTCGCCTTCAGGGCGTCGACGGTGGCGCCTTCCTCCTTGGCCAGCTCGTACACGTAGTAGTGGTTGACCAGCCCGGAAGCGAGCTTGCCGGAGTTGACGTCGGCGACGATCGGCGCGTTCCCCTCGCGGATCTGCGCGTCATTGGCCTTCAGCCCCGCGAGGAAGTCCTCGGTCTTCTTGTCGCCGTGCTCCACCCGCATCGCGGTGACGAACGCCTGGAACGAGCCGTTGGTCGGTGCGATGCCGACCTTGCCCTTCCATTCGCGCTCGGTCAGTTCGAACACCGACTCGGGCAGTTCGGCCTGGGTGACCTCGTCGGTGTTGTAGACCATCGTGCGCACGCGGCCGGTCACACCGACCCACTCGCCGTCGTCGTCCCGGTACTCGGCCGGCACCTTGTCCAGTACCTCGTCGGGCAGCTCGGCGAAGAGACCCTTCTCGGCCACGGCCCCCAGGGCCCCGGCGTCCTGGGCGAGGAAGACGTCCGCCGGGCTCCGGCTGCCCTCTTCCTGCAGCTGGGCGGCCATCTGCGCGGTATCGCCGTAGCGCACCTCGACGGTGATGCCGCTGGCCTTCTCGAAGCCCTCCAGCACCGGCTTGACGAGCGACTCGCTCCGACCGCTGTACACGGTGATCTTCTCGTCCGGGCCCGCCGCTCGGGCCTCGGCCTGCGCGGCCTGTTCCGATCCGCAGGCCGTGGCTCCCAGGGCCAGCAGACCGCCGAGGGCCGATGCGAGCAGGGGCCTCATCCTGGAGATACTCACGATGCGGCTCCTCCGCTTCCGGTCATGCCGGGGCCATGGTTAGGTCAGGCTAAGCTTCCTTAAGTCAGCCTAACCTTGTAGATAACGCATATGCCCACTTTTGTTCGGCATTGGGGCCTGCGCCCGTGAGCAGAGGCCATCGGCGACAGGTCGCACACGTGGATCAACTGCACGACGGGCCGGGCGGGCCGGGCAGGCCGGACCCGGCAGCGGGCAGGCAGCGGTCAGCTCGCGGGCTGCTCGACGACCTGGGCGATGTAGAGCGGCTCGCCCAGCTTCTCGATCAACTCGAGCTGTGTGTCGAGGTAGTCGATGTGGTGCTCCTCGTCGGCGAGGATCGACTCGAAGATGTTCGCCGAGGTGATGTCGCCCTTGGCGCGCATGACCTCGATACCGCGCCGGAGGCGATCGACCGCCTCGGCCTCGACCTCGCGGTCCGCCCGGAACATCTCGGTGACGGTCTGCCCCACCCGCACATGGAAGAGCCGCTGGTAGTTGGGCAGGCCGTCGAGGAACAGGATCCGGTCGGTGAGAGTCTCCGCATGGTTCATCTCATCGAACGACTCGTGTCGCGTGTACTGCGCGAGCTTCGGCCAGCCGTTGCTCTCCTGCATCTTGGCGTGCAGGAAATACTGGTTGATCGCCGTCAGCTCCGCGGTCAGTTGCTCATTGAGGAACTCAAGAACCTCGGGGTCGCTCTGCATGGCAAGCCGTCCTTCCCGAGAGAGACCGACCTGACGCCAGGCGCCCATGGAGCAGGACGCTGTCGATGGCGCCCGTTTCTTCGACGATAACGTGCTTCCGGTTGTGGTGATCAGGGACCGCCGCACCGACGGCGCCGTGACCGGGACACCGGGCACGCCTACCGCGTCACGTCGAAGTGCCGGCCCCCGGGCGGACACGCGGCCGTCGGCCGGCACGAGGACGTCGTCGGCCGGCCGCCGGGCGACGGCGGGACTGTGGGTGATCAGCACGATGCCTAGGTTCCGCTCGGCGCGCAGTTCGGCGAGAAGGTCGAGAATCGCCGCCTGGTTCACGGTGTCCAGGGCGGCGGTGACCTCGTCGCAGATCAGGAACCGGGGGTCGGCCGCGAGGGCACGGGCCAGGGTGACCCGCCGGCGCTCGCCGCCGGACAGCTCGCCGGGCAGCCGGTCCGCGTGGCCCGCGGGCAGTCGGACCGCTTCGAGCAGCCGGCCGGTCTCGGTGGCCAGGTCGGCGGCAGTCCGCAGGCCGCGGAGCAGGCGCAGCGGTCGGGCCGGCGCCGTGCGCACGTCCTGCCGCGGGTGCAGTGCTCCGGCCGAGTGGTACGACGTATCGTGCTGCCGGTATCGCGGTCAGGCAGGGTGCACGAGATGTCGAGGGGCCATGAGGGCAGGAGATCGCGAGTCGACGTCTCCAACGAGGCGTACGAAGACGGGGCTCCGCCGAGCGGCAGTACATCTCGCCGCCATGCATCTGAGCGGAGCACTGCTGCTCCTCACCTTCCTTGTGCCGCCGGTCTGGGTTCTGGACGCCTACGGGGCGGCTCCGGCCAGTGATCCTTCGGCGGACACGCCGCTTTTCGTGATCCTCCTGGCGGTCGTGTTCGGCTGCGTGAGCTTCCACGTGGCGGTGCAGATCCCCGCGGGACTGCTGGGTACTTGGCTGGGTCGGAACCGTACGGCCGGCGTCGGTTACGTGCTCGTCCTGGCGGTGGCGGGTGTGCTTACGGCCGGTCTTCTGTGGGGAGCCCTGGGTGCGGGCCGCGCCGCCCAGATCCTTCCCTTGTGGGCCGACTTCATGGCGCGCGGCTCGTTGGCCATGGCCGCGTATGTCTGGCTGAGCCGCCGGCTCCGGACTTGGCCCTCCCTGTAAGGGCCCTCGCCGTGCCGCGCGGCGGAGTTGCAGTCCGCAGAAACCCTCCTTCAGTTGCCGCCCGGTGCCGTCAGGTTGCCGTCGTGAGGCGGTAAATATGCACTCACAGGAGCGGCACAATTTGGCACACCTCGAATTGAAGTGATGTGCATCACGCCGGATTTATTCCTGATGGTGGCGATTGGCTGATCGGCGAAGGCGGCAACTGTGTTCTTTTGAAACCCAATCGGGCGCTTGTCGTCACAGGTGGGGTAATTCAACTGAACCTTCAGGCTGCGATCGCGACTGTGGGAAAGCCTCTTCGGCCTGGTCACAAGTGTGTACGGGCGTCCAGGAGCGGGCGAGGGCGACGGAATCCGCAGGCTCTCGCGCCCCGGCGGACTCGGGCGTCAACGCCCCACGACGGCAAGGGCGTTCATTGCCCGGTGTGCTTGCCGATCCCCATAATGACCGGGCTTGCCAGGCTCAGGGCCGCCCCGGTGCCACTGGTGGCCAGGCATGGGGCGAAGCCGGCGAGCGGGTTGCGGTACTCGGCGCGGCGGATCGGAGTGTGTGAATTCGCCGGGAGTACCCGCTCTCACGAGAGGGAACCGTTTTGCCGCCGAGCAGCCGCCGAGCCGCCGAACAACAGACCACTGAATGAGGCCAGGTATGACCAAGCACCGCCAGAAGTCGAAACGCCGGAAGATAGCCGGTGCCGCAGCCATCGTGGTGGCCGTGGGTGCCGTGGTTGTTCCTTCGGCCGCCCAGGCGAGCGGTTACGGGCCGGGCGGTTGGAGCATCGTCTCGTTCTCCTGGTGGGGCTGGGGCAAGTCGGATCCGGTGGCCGTCCCGAAGCCCTCACGACCGCCTGTCGCCTCCGCGTCCCCTTCCGCGTCGGTCTCCGCCTCGGGTACCCCGGCCGCCGCTCCGTCCGGCACCCCGAGCGCCTCTCCCACCAGTGCCTCCCCCGCCGTCGCCACCCCGAGCGCGTCGCCTTCGGCGTCCGGCGGCCCGACCGCTACACCCACCGCGGGCACGCCCGAGCCCACGCCGCCCGCAAGCACTCCGAAGGCCACGAGCACCGGCAGTACGCCCAGCACTTCCGCCAGTGCGGATTCCGGTCCCACGGATCGTGTACTGGTTCTGGTCAACGCCGAACGCGACAAGGCGGGTTGCGCGCCGTTGACCGAGAATTCCACACTCACCAAAGCCGCTCAGGACCACAGCCAGGACATGGCCGATCACCAGAACATGTCGCACACCGGTTCCGACGGCTCATCGATGAGCGACCGGCTCTCCCGGGTCGGCTACCCGTTCAGGTCGGCGGGCGAGAACGTCGCCGCCGGGTACAACTCTCCGGAGAGCGTCATGGACGGCTGGATGAACAGCGCCGGTCACAAGGCGAACATCCTCAACTGCGGCTTCAAGGAGATCGGCATCGGCCTGGCACAGCCGGGCTTCTACTGGACCCAGGACTTCGGCTCGACCGCGTAGCCGGACTCAGCCCCCGCACCTCCTGCCTGGCCGGGAGGTGCTGTACATCAGCCCCGCTGCTTCGGACATCCCGCGCCACGCGCCTCGCGCCATGAGATGGGGGCGCATGCGTCCGCACGGGGGTGCGAACTCGGTGTCCACGCACCACAGTTGTGCGCCCCTGCTTCCAGAGCCGCGATCAGGGGAGTCGGGCGACGGCGAGACGGGGGAGTCCCCTCAGCCCGCGAAGGTGTACCTGGTGTACCTGGCGGACCTGGAGCGAGTGAGCGACCGCGGTTACGTCGACACCTCACCCGTGACCGTGCGCGGTACCAACTGCCCCAAGAGCGTCCGCATCGGCTGAGACACCTCCAGCAGCGACAGGCGGTGTACAACGTCACGAGCCGTTCACCGAACAGCTCGTCTCCGGCAGCATCTTCACGCCGGGAACGTTCGTCGGCAGGCACACCAGGTGGACCGTCGCCCTGCACGAGTCCGGCCCCGGAGCGGAGGGCGCGGCAGCCCCGGTCGCCCTGGCCGCTGCCGCGCTCTCGCCCCGCCACGTCTTCTTCACCGGCATCGCTGGCGGCCTCAAGGACGTCACCCCACGGCGGCGGCGTCGGCCGGCACTTCTCTGAACCAGCAGCCAGGGCAGGGCTGGCAGCACGGCCGGGCGCCGCCGGGGTGTCGACCACACCCCCCACGAACAGCCAGTCCGCGCGGACATCGGGGCACACCGAACGGCGCCCCTCCGCTCGACTTGCGGACGCAAACCGATCGGTTTACTATGGCGGAAACCGATCGGTTTTTCGTCGCGAAGGCGGGCAATTCCCGAACTTCCAGCGCTGCCTCCTGAGGCCGGAGAGGGTATTGGCAATGAGTGCGAATTCGCAGAAGAAGAAGTTTTATGCCCTGAATATGTTTGACGTGGTCGACGTGGAGAAGTACCTCGCGTATTTCAGTCGCCTGCCCGAAGTGGCCCCGCAATATGGTGGCCGAATGGTGGCGTTTGGTCGTTTCCGGGACAACGTAGCCGGTGACCTCGCGCCACGACAGGTTCTGTTTGTCGTGGAATGGGAGTCCGAAGAGGCGTTCAACAGCTTCCGGGACGATCCGGACTTGGCCGACTTGCATCAGCTGCGGGAGAACGGGACGGCGTCCTATACCTGGCAGACGTTCGATGGTCTCGATATGAGTGACCCCGCCGACGTTTCGCTCGACGATGTACTGGCGGTGCTCAAGCCCTAAAACCCGCACCGCTACGGAGTCGGAGCCGGAGCCGGATGAGCCGGCCGACGAGTCGTCGGCCGGCGAAGGACGCCTCCGGTAAGCGCGGACTCCATTGGAGGCTCGGCGGTCCTTGCGTTCGCGCGCGAGGCGAGTCGGAGGATCCGCTCGTGATGTGATCGTCGCCACAGAGACGACGAGTGCCGAGCGGACAGGGTTGGTTGTGGAACTTTCCCTGCGTGACCGGATACGCGCCGGCGATCCGGAAGCCTTCGCCGAGCTGTTCGGCGCGCATGCCCGGGCCGTCTACGGTCATGCCGCCCGCCTGTCGGCAGACCGGGGCACTGCGGAGGACGTGGTGTCCCTGACCTTCCTGGAGGCGTGGCGGCTGCGGGAGAAGCTGAGACCCGAAGCCGCCGCGGCCCTGGACGAAGGCGCCGACGTTCCCGGCGGCGATGGACTGCGCCCCTGGTTGTACGGCATCGCCACCAACGTTCTGCGCAACACGCGCCGCGCCGCGCGCCGGCACAGCGCCGCGCTCGCCCGGCTCCCCGACCGTCCGGCGGACCGTGACACCCTGCCCGACTTCGCCGACGACGTCGTCGGGCGCATGGAAAGAGCCGAGCGGCTCGCAGCCGCGCATACCGCGCTCGGCCGGCTGCGCAGAGCCGAGCGTGAGGTGTTCGCACTGTGCGTCTGGTCGGGGCTGAGCTACGCGGCCGCAGGCGAGGCCCTCGGCGTGCCGACGAGCACCGTACGCTCGCGGCTCGCCCGGGCAAGGCAGCGTCTACGGACGTTGTCGGAGGCGGAGTTGGCCCGGCGCCCGTCCGTCGGGCAGCCGGTCAAGTATCCGGGGGAGCCAGGTGCCGCCGCGATACCCGATGTTCCACCTCAGGAGGAAAAGGCGGGACTCGGCCCGCGCACCGGACAGGTACCGGGTGGCCGTACCGAAACGGCCCGGTCGACTCAGGAGAAGCACCGATGAACCCCGAAGAGCGCGAGGAACTGGCCAGGCTGCTGCCGAGCCCGGGTGAGCCGGTCCTGACGAGCGACCGCCACGACCTGCTGAAGGACCTTCTGATGAGAGAGCTCACCGACGAGCAAGCCCTGGAACCGCTGGACATCGCGACGGCACCCGGCCGGCGAGCGCGCGCCCCCCGCCGCCGGTTCGCTGTCATCGCCGTGCCCCTCGCCATGGCGGCGGCGATCGTCGGCGCGGTCCTTGCCGGCTCCGTCGGGTCCAGGACCGCCACGACCGATACGGACGCGGTCGACCTCCTCAATCGCATCGCTGAGGTCGCCGCCGCGAAGAGGTCCGTGCCCGTCAGGGACGACCAGTACGTCTATGTCCGCACTCAGGGCTCCATCAAGTTCTCGGAAAAGGACATCCGGATCCTGCGCGAAGAGAGGTGGGCCCCCGTCGACGGCAAGCGCGCGGGACTGCTCCGCACCACGGTGCTGGTGGGTCCGCCGTTCCGGCACCGGGACCCGCTCTCCGCGTACTCGAAGGGCACTCACGACACGACGCTGAGCCGCGACCCGAACGTCACCACGTTCCGTGAGCTTCAGGCGCTGCCCACCGACCCCGATTCGCTGCTGGAGAAGATCTACGCCGGCACGAAGGGGGAGGGACAGACCAGGGAGAGCGCGGCGCTGGAGAAGATCGGCGACATGCTGCCCGACGCCACCCTCCTGCCCGAACTGGACGCCGCGCTCTACCGCGCGGCCGCGAAGATCCCGGGCGTCTCGGTCGTCACCGACGCCAAGGACTACACCGGCCGCTCCGGCATCGGCCTGAGTTTCAAGGAGCGCGACGGCCGCACGGTCTGGGTCTTCGACAAGAAGTCCCTCGACTTCCTGGGCTCGGCGGACGAGGCGCTGCTGGATGTCGGGGTCGCGGACAAGGCAGGCGGGACGCCGGCCGCATGACTCCCTGTTCCTGGAGAGCGGTTCGTCCCGCAATTGATTTGGACTGCACAACAAACAAGCCCCAGGCCGCCGGCACTGGGGCTTCAAGAAGAGCGGATGACGAGAATCGAACTCGCACTCTCAGCTTGGGAAGCCATGGCGCTTGACTGGACCCTTTAGCTCTGACCTGCGGAGATGCCCTCCGTGGAAGTGGCCGTTCCGGTCGGATTGCACCCCTGTCGACCGTAGTTGACCGCCTTTACGGGCACGCTGTGGGCGCGGCTTCGAAGAGCGGCGCGTAGCGGGCGTGCGCGAATGGGCTCTGCGCGTGGCTCGGCTGGTTCAGATGGCCGGCTCGGGGAGTCTTCGCGAGTCCACAGTGCGTCTGGCGAAGTGCACCCCCTGTCACGCTTCCTGGAACAGGGTGCGCTCGGCCCTGGCGCCCTTGCCGGCTTCTGGGCCGTACCACTGGAGCGCCTGGCCGGTGATGGCGGCGATGCACTCGAAGTCCCAGCTCGCGGTGGAGGAGAGTCCGTCCATGCAGCCCGGCCGTGGTCGCCACCACGAGATCGACGGCCCCGGCGCTGAGGTGCTGCCCGCGCTGGGTGAGGATCTCCTGGCCGCCCAGGCGCGGGTCGTCGGCCGGTACTCATCCAAGAAGCAGAGGCATGTCCTCGATGCCTTGCGCGCGGTCGGCGGTGGAGCGTCCGCTCCCTGCCGTCCGGGCGTGTCACTGCGTACATGGCCGTACCCGCCCCAGGTGGCCACGATCCCTCCTTGGGTTGGCCTCATGCCGAAGGGGAGACCCGGAGCCCGAAGCTCTTTCCATCGCTCGGCGAGTTGCCGGAACTCGGTCTGGTCGGCCAGGAGGGGCAGGACAACTCTCAACTCGGTTGCGTGAGTTGGTGGAGGCGCTGGACGCCCCCGTGCTCGTCATCAGCGTCGAAATCACCGGCGAGCCCGGCCCGCGCACCACGACATCATCGTCGGTCAGATCACGGTGATGGCCAACGAAGGCTGGCTGGGCGAGGAGGAGTCGGAGTACATTCCGGTCGAACCGGGCACTCTCGTCTTCGAGCTCGCCCGCATGGTCCATCTGCGGCGTCGCGATGCCGACGAGTAGTCGGCGACGCCCCGCGTCGAAATCGACCATGAAGGCGCTGGAGGCCTCCTTCACGATTTCTGGCTGCCCCCTCCGGAGAACGTGAGGAGGGCCAGGCCGCGATGCATAAAGCGCTCACCGACGCTGGCATCTCCGAGGGGGATGGCGGCCACTCTGACGGAGCTGATCCTCGCCCTGAACTCGCACTGGCGTATCACCGTCGCCTGGGACGGACAGCACGACGGCGAGCATGCGCCGATGCTTCGCAGCCTGGCGGTCTGGGACTGCGGCCCCCGGGGGTACTGGATCCGTGAGCAGCCGGAGGAGCCGATTCTCCCCGGTCAGGTCACCCCGGAAAGCCCCCTCACCTGGTTTGCTCGGGCCGGAGAGATGTGGCGGAAGCTGACCGACCTGCTGCCGGAGAAGGTGGAGCTGAGCCCGCGCTGAACGGGGTTTGGCGGAGTCCGCTATTCCGATTTATCCGAGAAATGTTGCATCAGGGCGAACGGGGACGACAGCGCGGCACCGCCCAGGGTGAGGACATCGGTGTCCACCTCCTCCAGCACGATGGCGATCGCCAGGTCCACGGCGTCGACTGGGCCGGTGGCCGAGCCCGCGCTGATGGTCCCGGCCGGCGGGATGTACTGACCGGGCTCCATCGTGACCCGGACGCCCTCTCTCTCGAGGACCCTCACCCTGCCCAGATCCTCCACGGAGTAGACGTACTCCCGGCCCTCGTACGCGACGCGCAGCGCCCGGTCTTTCTTTCGCAGGGCCCGGGCGTTGAACCGCAGCTCAGCGGGCCGGCCGTCGATGGTGAGCTCGGCCTTGAACAGCGAAGGCCGCCCTGATCTGCGCTTCCCGCGGAAGCTTGCCTCCGGGAAGGCGGGACCGCTCAGCCGAACGGTGTCCATTCCCTTTTCCAGCGGCCGGTAGATCGGGCAGCGCTCCACGGTGACGGACCCGAAGTCCCCCACATCCCCTCTGAGCCCGGCCTTGGGCAGCTCTTTCTTGATGCTGATGCTGTACGGCGTCAGCTCGAACTTCAGGGACTCACTACTCGTATCCACGGCGACACCTGCTCATTTCGTGCGGACGTTTTTTCTGGAGCTTTGAATCTGCTGCACCGCGGCCCCCGTTGTCGCTAGTCGAACGGGTTGAGCGCGCTGCCCAGGCTCTTGGCGCCGTCGGCGATGTCGTTCCCGATGTCGCTCGCCTTGTCGCCGACCCAGTCGGCCGCCTTGTCGGCGCCTTCCGTGATGTCGTCCCAGTGCTCGACGACCTTCAGGCCCCCGTAGACGATGCCGGTCCCTACGGCGAGACCGATCGTGACCGGATTGGGTGCGACCATCGCCGCGGTCAAGGAGGCGTTGAACCCGACCTCCGCATAGTTGGCCAGGTAGCCGGCCTTGCTCTTCTCCCACTCCTTCGCGTGGTCCATGGTGGCGATGTTGGCTACGGAGAATGCCGTCGCGCCTGCCGACCCGACGACGCCGGCCCCGCGCCACAGCCCCGCGGTCTTCGCCGCCGCGCCGAACCCCCCGGCCTTCCCGACCGTCCAGAGGCTGGCCTGTCCCGCGCGGGTGACTGCCTGCCCGGAGTGTGTCAGCCCGCCGTACAGTCGGGCCATGTCGTCCGATCCGGCGAAGAAGTTGATGGCTTGATTGGGAGTGAAGCCCAGCATTTTGGCATTCATGAAGCCGCGTCGGCGTAGCGCGTCCCACCCGTTACCCCATCGGTCGCCCAGGAAACCGGAACTCAAGGGCACATTGGCAACCCTTTGATACGTCTGGCTCCGGGAGGCCATGTTGCCAAGCTGGCCGGGAAGCCAGCTACCGGGGGCGGTCAACGAGCGTATAGGCGGGTTGTAGTTGCCGAGCTTCGTGCCCGCCCAACGCAGGATGGGGTTGCTGCCGGGCGCGGTCCACCGTGTCGCGAGGGCAGCCTTCATCGGCCCGAGTCTGCCGGTCTTCACCGCATTGCCCAGCAACACCTTGGTTCCCGATAAGCCGCTCGCTGCCACAACCTGGGATGCGGCCGCGACGTTGAACACGTCGGCGCCGAACTTGATCATTCCGGTAAGGGACTCTTCGTGCGGCTCCAGACCAGGGATCTTCGAGAGCGCATGCGCCTCGAGCCGTGCGACCCAGTCGCCGAGCTTTTCCCCCGGCTGTCGCGCCAGATCCTTCGCGTTCGGATCCTCACTTGCTGCCACCGAATTGGCCAGCAGCAGTGTCTCCGGCTTGATCCCCTCTCCCTTGTACTTCTCCAGGTCGTTCATCGTGAACCCCGCCCACAGCAGCCCGGCCATCGGGTCGCCGTTCTCCAGGCGCAGGATGGTGGCGCGTTTACGCAGATCCTGGGCCTCACTGCGAGTCCAGGACCTCATCGGCTTCAGCGGCGACAGATGCCCGCTCACCCCTAGCTGGGCGGCTCGGGTGAAGGCCTCGTCAAGGCGGTCCTCCATGCCGCCGCGCCCGTCCAGGAGTTTCGCCAAATGCTCCAGATCCTCGGGATTTGCCCCCCGAAACGACATTCCAGTCCCCGTCCCTCAATAGCCGGCTTGGCCTTTGCTGCTAGCGGCTCAGAATATGCTGTCAGGGTGCACAGAGGCTGTCCTGGGAGCATTGAGCCGGGTAGGTCACCCTCCATGACCGGCGTCATGCCACCATCCCAAACGGGTGCGAACAGTCCCCGGAAAAGGCGTAATCCCGCACGATTGCGATGATCGCCGAAATCTCGTCAACCAAACCTCAGCTGATCAGGAACGGTTCCTCTTGGGTTCCCGGGGGTTCGGGATCTACGGTTCCCGGGTTCAGACCTGGTGCGTACCCACACGTTGGGTTCGACGTACCCGGCGTAACTGTGCACGGTCGAGCAGCGCACGGGCATCAGCGTGCCCGGCACCCGCACCGGACGGCGATTTTACGGATCGACCAGCGGCTGAAGGGCTGGCCGAGCTTGACCGGGCGGGTGGAGGCCGTCTTCACGGCGAAGTCCTCGTCGTCATCGCCGAGTGGGCGGGACGGCCTCCCGCCCACTCAGGGTCCAGGCAGGCCAGGCCGATCTCCTCCATCGCCGTTCGAGGCGGATTATCTCACCGTCGGACGCGCGAAAATCTGTGGTGGCCGAAGTAGACAATGGATGGTCTCGTGGGTATGGTTTCTCTCGTAGCCCAGAGAGACAGCAGGGCCTGGCAGACACGAACTGCCGGGCGGCGGTACGCAGTTGCAGTTTGCAGGACGGTGCGGTGGTGGAGTTCCGAAGCCAGGGTTGTCGTAGGACGGCGACGGGGCTGACGACCGGACCGGGTGGCCCGCAGTGATCAGGGGCCGCCGCGAGTAGGGCCGCGGTCGACGCGGTGGCAGTACCCGTAGGTGCAGTGCGCAGTACCCAGCAGTGAAATCAGTGGGCAGTACCTCGGTGAAGGCGTCGGCTGCGGGCGCGCGCACCGGGAGGTTCGGCAGTGGGGTTCCAAGCCAGAGTGGACGCAGGACGGGCGACGGGGCTGGCTGCCGAAGAGTGGCGCTCCGCGCGGCCACCAGCAGTTCGCGGTATCAGCAGTGCCAGCAGTACGCAGTACCCGTTTGGCAAGTGATTGGTCCAGAGGGAAGAACGGAGGAGCCGAGCGCCATCAGGATCGCCCGGGCGGACGTGTTGAGCCCGGGTACCGCAGGACATCGATAGTGAGGTGGTCTCCGGTCGAGCAACCGCGATCCCCGCGTCCCCGACAGCGTCTCGGTCGGGTCGGCGGACACAGAAGGCCGGCGCAGCACTGGGGCCGGCAGATGGTGTAGCAGTTCCTTCGGGGCCCTGGTGCCGTACGGCACCAGGGCCCCTCCACGCGTTCCGCAGAGAGGTGAGATGACAGCAGACGACTCCTTCGGCCGTCTCGACGACGACGATTACCCCGCCTTCACCATGGGTCGAGCTGCCGAAATGCTCGGCACCGCCCCCAACTTCCTCCGCGCCCTCGGCGAAGCCCGCCTCGTCACTCCGCTCCGCTCCGAGGGAGGACATCGCCGCTACTCCCGCTACCAGCTGCGGATCGCCGCCCGCGCCCGGGAACTCGTCGACCACGGGACCCCCATCGAGGCCGCCTGCCGCATCGTGATCCTCGAAGACCAGCTCGAAGACGCCCAGCGCATCAACGCCGAGTACCGCCGCGCCGCCTCCCGGCACACGGCCGATATCTGACCCGCAGCCCGCAGCGACGGGGCCAGGCCGCGCTGATCCGCCGATCTCAGAATACGAGCGCATGACCGCCGAAGATTCTCCGCCGCCGGCACACGGGCGCGATCCCCAGCCCCGCCCCGGCACCACTCCCGACGTCCTGCGGCCCGCGGTCGATGCGCCTGTCGGCCCAACCGGCCGGCCGGCTGCCGCCGGCCTGGAAGGCGGGGCGGAGCGCGCGGCGGCTGCGCTGAAGCCGAGGATGCGCGGCTGGCTGCACGCCGGCGTGTTCCCCCTGTCTCTGGTCGGCGGGATCGTCCTGGTCGCCGTCTCGCGTTCGGCGGCGGCAGTGGCGGCCTGCTCGGTGTACGCGCTGTCGGCCTGTCTGCTGTTCGGTACCAGTGGGGTCTACCACCGTGGAACGTGGGGTCCACGCGGGGAGGCGGTCCTGCGGCGGCTGGACCACGCGAACATCTTCCTGATCATCGCCGGCACCTACACCCCACTGGCGGTACTGCTGCTGCCCGCGAATCAGCAGCGGGTGCTGCTGGCCGTGGTGTGGGCGGGTGCCCTGGCCGGCATCGCCTTCCGCATCCTGTGGATCGGGGCTCCCCGGTGGCTGTACACCCCGTGCTACATCGCGCTGGGCTGGGTCGCCGTCTTCAACCTGCCCGACTTCGCACGCACCGGCGGCACCGCGGTCGTCGTACTCGTCATCGCCGGCGGTCTGCTCTACACCGCGGGCGCCGTCGTCTACGGACTCAAGCGCCCCGACCCCTCACCGGCCTGGTTCGGCTTCCACGAGGTCTTCCACGCCCTGACCATCGCCGCCTTCACCGCGCACTACACGGCCATCCTCCTTGCAGCCACATGACCGTGTTCGGAGGCAGCCCCAAGCGCATGACTCGGGGGTCAACCGCACATGGTCAGCCAGACTGGTGGGGCGAGGGGGATCTGGTGGAGTCCTGAGCGTCATCGAGCAGTGAGGAGCCGATGTGACCGCAAGAGACCCGGACGGCAGGCGGGCCTCTCGCCCTCCCAGGGGCGGGAGTCGCCAGGGCAGGTCGATGACTCCGGCTGGAACGTTGGCGGCGGCGGAGGCCGCGGCGCCCGTGGAGTCGCTCAACAAGTCGCCCTTTGCGTACGCGACTTGAGTCCCGTCTCGTCATCTGAGACGATCCTGACCTGCAGTGACTCAAGTTGAACCCTCGGGGTCTCCGAAGACCCGCGTGCCCTCGACTTAGGGCACGCGGAGGGCACGAAACCCCCGAATTGGACTAGATAACAAACAAACCCCAGGCCGCTGACCTGGGGTTTCAATCTGGAGCGGGTGACGAGAATCGAACTCGCACTCTCAGCTTGGGAAGCTGATGTTCTACCACTAAACTACACCCGCGTAAGACGCCGCCGCGGCGGTGTCGGAACGCTCAGTCACTCTACCGTATGCCAGGCCCCCGGCACCGAAGCCGTGGGGCCTGCCCCTGTTCCGGGGGGATTTCGGGAGGGTTCCGAGTTGGTTCGTGGCCGGTTCTCGGGGTGTGACCGGGCTGCGGGCGGCCGGAGTTGGGGCGTACGGTGGGGGCGCGGAAGAGGGGCCGGGCGGGATCGGAGTGCCGCCTGGGGGGTCGCCCTTTTCGTCCCGTAATGTGGCTTTCCTCGTCGGTCTCGACAGTGACCGGCGACGGCTCTTGGGGAAGGGACTCTGAGGACTTGATCGAGCGCACCGTCGTCCGTTGTGCCGAAGGGCACGTGTTCAGCACCGCTTCGTTCCCGATGCAGCAGGCCGAGCGGCTCGGCCCCGGCCGGCTGGTCCGGTGTCCACGCTGTGCGCGGCTCCGCAGCGTGGTGCAGGTGACGTTGGAACAGGAGCACCAGCACCAGCAGCATCAGCAGCGGAGTACCAGCAACAAGTGACGTAGACGCAGGTTGGCAGGCGCGCGCGGGACCGTCCGGTTGTGGTGGGTCCGCGCGCCTTGCGTATCCTCGGGGCGTGCTTCTCTCAGACAAGGACATCCGGGCCGAGATCGACTCCGGGCGAGTACGGATCGATCCCTACGACGAATCCATGGTGCAGCCGTCGAGCGTCGACGTGCGCCTCGACCGCTACTTCCGGGTGTTCGAGAACCACCGCTACCCCCACATCGACCCCTCCATCGAGCAGGCGGACCTGACGCGGCTCGTGGAGCCCGAGGGTGACGAGCCGTTCATCCTGCACCCCGGGGAGTTCGTGCTCGCCTCCACCTACGAGGTCATCTCCCTTCCCGACGACCTCGCCTCCCGCCTCGAAGGCAAGAGCTCGCTCGGGCGCCTCGGGCTCGTCACCCACTCCACCGCCGGGTTCATCGACCCGGGGTTCAGCGGGCATGTGACGCTGGAGCTCTCCAACCTCGCGACGCTCCCCATCAAGCTCTGGCCCGGTATGAAGATCGGCCAGCTGTGCCTGTTCCAGCTGAGCTCGTCGGCCGAGTTCCCGTACGGCAGCGAGCGGTACGGCTCCCGCTACCAGGGGCAGCGCGGGCCCACCGCCTCTCGGTCGTTCCTCAACTTCCACCGGACGCAGGTATGACGGTCGTCCGCGAGGATCTCTCCTACGAACAGTTCGGCGTCGCCGTCCGCGACCTCGCGCAGACCATCGCCGACGACGGGTACGAGCCCGACGTCGTCCTCAGCATCGCGCGCGGGGGTGTGTTCGTCGCGGGCGGGCTGGCGTATGCCCTGGAGTGCAAGAATCTTCATCTGGTCAACGTCGAGTTCTACACCGGCGTGGGCCAGACGCTCGAAATGCCCGTCATGCTGGCTCCCGTTCCCAACGCGATCGATTTCACCGACAAGAAGGTGCTGATCGCCGACGACGTGGCCGATACCGGCAAGACGCTGAAGCTCGTACACGACTTCTGTCTCGACCACGTCGCCGAGGTGCGCTCGGCCGTCATTTATGAGAAGTCCCAGAGCCTCGTCAAGTGCGAGTACGTCTGGAAGCGGACCGACGACTGGATCAACTTTCCGTGGAGTGTCTTGCCTCCAGTACGTAAGTCGGGGGAGCCGCTCACTCCGTCGAAGGATGCGCTGTGAGGACGTCCTTCGTCAGTACCCCCTGCTCCGTGCCCAGCGTGCGGTCGTAGCGCAGGCCCGGGGCGCGTAGGCGGTAGTGCTCGGAGGTTGTCGCGACCGCGTGGCGCTGGTCGCGGGGTACGCCGAGGGTGAAGGTCGCGTCGCCGGTGTAGGTATCGTCCAGGCGGGTGCCGTCGATGTGGGCGTGGTCGGCGAAGGACATGATCACGCGGAGGCGGTTGTCCGCGTCGATGGTGGAGCGGCCGTCCAGGGTGTAGGTGCGGTCGGTGCGGGACGTCACTCCGCCCCGGCGGACGGTCTGGTCGTCGGTCCAGCGGCCCTGCTGGTTGTCCGTCGTCTCGTCCGGGGTCCAGGTGTGCGTGATGGCCGTGCTCAGGCGCCGGTCGACCGTCGTCGTCACGCGGCCGTGCGAGGTGTTCAGGTAGCCGCTCACCGTCAGACGGCGCTTGCCGGCCGTGTCCAGGGTGCGCGTGGTGCCGTCCGTGTACGTGTTCGTGACGGCCGGGTCGGTGGCCTTGTACGAGGTCAGGGCGCCCGTCACCACCGACTTGTGGGCGTCCTGCCAGACCAGGATGTTGGTGGGTGCGCTCCAGCCGGTCTGGCCCGCGGGGACGCCGGCCACCGTCACGTCGACCGTGTGGGCCTTGCCGTCGTTCAGGAGGGCGGCGAAGGGGGTGAGGTCGAACTCCAGCGGGCGTACGTCGAAGGCGGTGGGGGAGGGGATCACGCTCCACAGGTACGGAGACCAGCCGCCCGTCCAGATGTTCGGGTAGGGGGAGGCGATCCCCGCGAGCTTCCCGTCGATCGTGACCTGGACCTCGCGGTACGGGCCGTCGTCGCCGCCCTGGCAGGAGTAGGACGCCGACGGGGTGACCGCCGAGTACCAGAACTCCTCGCAGCCGCCGCCCGAGCCGGTCGCGTACACCTCGGCGAGGATGCGCTCGGAGTTGCGGGGGGTGGTGAGCTTCGCGTCCGTGGTGACGCTGTTGCCGTTGCTCAGGGGGATGACCTGGTCCGGGGCGGAGGCTTTCGCGGCGTGGGGCTCGGGGGCGTAGAAGGTCAGGGTGGCCTTGACGTCCAGGATGCCGGTGTAGGTGTCGTCGACGACGTTGCCGATGAGCATGTCCACGGACCGGGGGGTGCTCAGCGTCTTCTCGTACCGTGTGACGTCCTTCTCCACCGACCAGTCGATGCCGTCCTGGGAGGGCTCGGGGGTCGAGGTGCGGAGTATCTGGACGCCGCCGATGTCGAGGTAGCCGAGGCGGTCGAACTGGCGGCCGGCGACGGTGCCGTCGAGGCGGAGGACCACCTTCGACCAGTGGCCCGGGGTGCCGCAGGCGGTGGGCGGGGTGTAGGTGCCGGTGTACGGCGTGAAGTCCTTGAACTGCGCCTGGGCGACGGTGACTTCGCAGGATTTGGTGTGGGGCTTGGAGATGGGCGGGGCGGCTGTCACCGGGTCGTGGTAGTCGGTGCCGAACTCCGACGGGACGGTGGTGGCGGCTCCGGCGGCCGTCGCGAGGGCCGTGAGGGTGAGGCCGAGGGCGGCGGAGGCGAGGGTGATCGTCCGTCCCGCTCTTCGGGCGCCGCGAGTACGAAGAATCGTCATGCGGGGCAGTGAACACCGAGGTGGATGTGGTGGACTAGACCTCTTGGGGCTCTTTTGACCAAAAGCGGCAGGAGGGGTTCCGGGGCGAGGGTTCCAGGGCCGGAACCCCGCCCCGGGACCCCCGGCCCCCGAAACCCCTCCTGGGTGTCGTGAACCTCAGAACGTCCCGAGCTTCACGATCGACAGCAGAGCGATCAGCTGGATCGCCGACGCGCCCAGTGCCTTCGGCCACGGCAGGTCGTGGGAGCGGCGGACCATGATGGTCAGCAGTACGCCTGCCGCGACCCAGGTCGCCCAGCCCAGGATCTGTACGAAGGGTGCGTCGCCGCCCACGAACATCGCGACGAGCAGGCGCGGGGCGTCCGTGATCGACATGATCAGCATCGACAGGCCCACCGTCGGCTGCCAGGCGCCGTCGCCGCCGAGCTGGCGGGCGAGGGTGTGGGTGACCACGCCCAGGATGAAAGCGCTCAGGACCATTGCCACGCCCGTCGTCAGCACGATCGGGATCGCGTTGTCGAGGGTGGCCTTTATCGTGTCCTCGCGGGTGTCGTCGAACCCGAAGACGGCGATCAGGCCGTAGAGGAACGTGACGACGAGGGCCGAGCCCCAGACCGAGTAGTCCCGCATCTGGAGGAACGTGCGGTCGGGGGACGTGACGATGCCCCGCAGCAGTTCCTTCCAGCGCAGGCGCGGACCGGCCGGCGGGGTCGCGGCGGACCCGGCGCGGTAGGTGTCGCCCTGCTGGTACGGGTCGTCGCCGACCGTGAACGCCTGTGTGTGACCAGGGTTGTTGGCCGCGTACGGGTCCACGGGGGCGTTCGGATGCCCCTGCGGGCCCCCGCGTCCGTAGCCGTGTCCCTGCCCGTGTCCGTCGTCGCCGAAGTACTCCGGCTCGCCGTGTCCGCTGCCCGCCGCCCCCTGCGGGGGCCACTGCCGTCCGCCGGCGCCGCCCGGGCCGCCGTACGACGGCTGTCCGCCACCGTACGGCTGCTGAGGCGCGGACGGGTAGCCGTACGACGGGCCGCCCTGCGGGGGCTGCCGGCCGTTCGGCTGTTGCCGCGGGTCTTGTTGCGGTCGCGCTTGCGGGGCGCGGTTTTCCCGGCCGCCGCGTCCGATCCTGAATCCAGCCACGTCATCGAACGTACCTGGTCCCGGAGAGTGACGGGTGGGGCCCGGGCTTCCGGAGCCCCCTTTGCTGCCGACCTGTGACATCCCTTAAGGGGGCCTTCACACTTCCCCTAGGGAACCCGCGAGGCGTCGTCCCGACCGGCTCCGCTACTGGAGCATCCCGTCGACCAGGCCTTCCGTCACCGGCGTGACCCCGGCCGTCCTGATCCCCGACGCCGAGCCGGGCAGGCGCAGCGAGCCCGAGAAGCTGTAGACGTGAAGGTCGGCCTTGCCGTCGCGGTTGCCGTCGCGCAGCCGGACCTTCAGACCGAAGTGGTCGCCGCTGGCGACGTCGCCCGGGATGCCCGGCGTGCTGCGGGCGAGCCACTGCGAGCCGGTGGCCGTGAGGCCGCCGTCCCGCCCGTACAGGACGTGGACGCCACCGGCGTACGGTTCGCCGCCGAGGGTCTCGCCGGTCGAGCTGATCGCGAGGTCCTGGCGGCCGTCGCCGTTGATGTCGCCGGCGGCGATGCTGTCGCCGAAGGAGTCGTACGTCTCGGCGGTGTCCGCGATGCCCGCCGTGTTCTGGGTGAAGCGGGCGGACTTGGCGGGGCCCGCGGCGGCGCCGTACCAAATGCTCACCTCACCGCGGGACTTGGAGAACAGCGGGGTGCCGATGGCGATGTCACCCTTGCCGTCCTTGTTGAAGTCGGCGATGACACCGTCGCCGCCGCGCTCGGCCTCGCCGGCACCGTTCACGCGCTCCAGCCGGAGCGTGCGGCCGGGGGCCAGGGTGCTGCCGCCCTTGATGAACCAGGCTTCGGAGTCGATGTAGTTGTCGCCGATGACGTCGCCGATGACGACGAGGTCGGTCTTGTTGTCGCCGGTCACGTTGCCCGAGACCAGGGCGGTGGTGGTGAAGAGCACCCCGTTCTTGTCCAGGGTGGTCACCGAACCGGCCACGCCCGAGCGGGAGATGGGACCCCGGTGGACGTACGCCTTGCCGTCCGCGACGACGGCCAGGTCCTTCTTCCCGTCCCCGTTGAAGTCGCCGGCCGCGAGGTCCGAGCCCATCCGGGCGTACGAAGTGTTCGCCCTGGCCGGGATGTTGGTCCCGCCGGACAGGCCCGTCCGGCTGCCCCAGAGGACGGTGACCGTGCCCTGCTCCGCCCGGCCGGCCACGCCCTCGCGCATGGCCGCGACGGCCAGGTCGCCGTACCCGTCGGCGTTGAAGTCGGCGGCGGTGCGGACCTCACCGAACTCGTCGCCCGTCTCGTCGGCACCGGGCACTCCGGCGCTGTTCTGGCTGACGTACTGGACCTTGGTGCCCGGCCCGTTCGCCGTACCGAAGGTGACCTTGACGGCGCCGCCGGGGAATTCGTAGGCGGCGCCGTTGGAGTACTCGGCGTAGTCGCGGTAGCCGTCGCCGTTGAAGTCGTCGGCCGGCTTGGACGGTGCGGCGGTGGCCGTGGTGACGGGCAGGGCGGTGAGCAGACCGGTGGTGAGGGTGGCGGCCAGGAGGAGGGCGCGCTTACGCAAGTGAGGGCTCCGGAGTGTGACGGGAGGGCAGGGCCGTACAGGAGGTGCGACCAGGAGGTGCGCACAGAAGACCGACAGCAAGGGCCAAGAGTTGTACGGGAGTTGGGATTCCTGGGATTCCCTACAGGAATTCCGAGCTGGAGAACGTCACCGACGGCTCCGCCGCCACCAGGCTCCCCTTCACCCCGGGATGGACGGTCACCTCGTCCCACGTCTCCCCCCGGTACGTCCGCACCGCCAGGTCGGCCCGGCCGTCCCCGTCGAAGTCGCCGACCGTCAGGACGCGCGTCGTCCCCTTCGCGGGCGGGGCGACGGTCACCATGCCCGCCGCCGAGATCCCGGCCGCCGCCGTCGGTGCCCGGAACACCCTCAACTGTGAGCCGCTGGACAGGAGTTCGTCGCGACCGTCGCCGTCGAAGTCGCCGGTGGCGAGCATCGAGCCGGGGGAGTCGAGGGTGCCGGCGGTGGCGTCGGGGAGGTCGTAGCGCAGGGATGTTTCTCCCATCGCGCCCACCGCCGCGTCCAGGTCGCGCCCCTTGCCGAAGCGGCCGAGGGCGACATCGATGCCCTCGGGCAACACCGTCCCCGTGCGCGTCGGGCCCTGCGGGCCGCCGAGGACGACCGCAGACTTCGCGGTGCCGTCCGCCGTACGGACGACCAGGTCGTCGTATCCGTCACGGTTCACGTCGGCCGCCGGGCCCGTCGGGACGTTGCCGGGGGCGAGGATCGGCGCACCGGCCTTGCTCGGGGCGCCCTTGCGGGTGAACGGGCCGCGCAGATAGCTGAGTTGCTGTTCCGAGGCGTGGACGACCAGGTCCTGGGCGCCGTCGCCGTCGAAGTCGCCGCACACCGGCTGGTCGGGCCAGTCGTTGCCGGCGCGGGCCTTCGCGGGGATCACGAGGGTGACCGCGCGGCCGGTGAGGCCGTTCGGGGAGCCGAAGAGGAGCTGGAGGGGCACCGGGGGCTGACCCAGGCCGTCGTACGGGGGATCCGTCGACACGACCAGGTCGGTGAAGCCGTCCCCGTCGAGGTCGCAGCTCGCCTCCGCGTCGAACACCGCCGGCAACTGGCCCTTCGTACGCGCCGCTTGGCGGGCCGGGCTGAGCAACTGCCGGGCGCCGGGGACGAGTCCGGCCGGTGAGCCGTAGACGACGCCTATGCCGGCGTCGTCCGTGTGGAGCTGGTCCTTGACGAGGTCGTTGAGGACGAGGTCACGGTGCCCGTCACCGTTGAAGTCGTCGGCGACCTTGCTGCCGTCGCCCTGCGGGACGGGGCGCTGGGCGGGGGCCTTGGCGGCCTGGACGGGGGTCTGGGCGGCGGAGCCGGTGTCCTCCGTCGCGGGGCCGCAGGCCGCCAGCAGGAGGACACCGCAGAGCGCGATCCCCGTACGTCTGCCGCCCGCTCCCGTGCCTCTTCGCCCGCGCACCGCTCACCTCGTCAGCACCATTGACCCCGTTGACAACGACTGAGTAATGATGCACGTGTTCGAGATGCGAAGACACCCCCGAGCCGCGGTGAAACTCGGACACGGGGGTGTCTGTCCGCGGTCGCCCGGGAGGGGCGTCCGCGAGGGTCGTCCCGGACAGGCCCTAGCCGGCCAGGTCGCTTCCGAACGAGGCACCCTGCGCGCTCGGCAGGCCGACCGCCGTCGGGCCGAAGGTCGTCGAGCCCTGGGCCGCCGCACCGGGGAAGAACCAGGCCGCGCCCGCCCCGTCGTTCTCCCCGACAGCCATCACCGTGAGGTCGGGACGGCCGTCGTGGGTGACGTCGGAGGCGAGCAGCCTGGCGCCGAAGCCGTCGCCGAACTCCGACCCGCCCGGAACCCCGGCGGAGTCCTGGGTCAGCTGGAGTGTTCCGGACGTGGTGAGGCCGGCCCGTGAGCCCCGCAGCAGGGTGATCGCGCCGCCGCCGATCGGCTCGTAGTCCGTGCCGAAGGACTCGCCCCTCGCGCCGATCACCAGGTCGCCGTAGCCGTCCCTGTTGAAGTCCGCGATCGCCAGTGCTGTGCCGAAGCCGTCGCCGTACTCCGCCGTGTCCGGCACTCCGGCGGTGTTCTGCGTGTACGCGACGCGGCGGCTCGGGCTCGGGCCCGCCCCTGTGCCGTACACGACGTCGATCTTGCCGCCCAGGACGGCGGTCGGTTCGTTGTCCCGGTCCATCGGGTTGCCGAGGACGATGTCGCCGTAGCCGTCCTTGTTCAGGTCACCGATCGTCGCCGTCACGGCGGGGCGCAGCGCCGCCGCCCTGGTCAGGCCCGTGGCCGTACCCCGGTAGTAGACGGCGGTGGCCAGGCGGTCCTGGTTCGGCTTCTGGCCCGTCACCACCAGGTCCGCCCGTGCGTCGCCGCTCACCCGGCCCGCGGTCAGGGCCGGCTTGTCGATGCCGGGGTCGTACGAGGAGATCTTGCCGGTCTTGCCCGTTCTGCCGAACGGGCCGCTGATCAGCCGGATCCGCCACGACGCCGTCCCGGTGTCGCCCTGTGCGGAGACGGCCAGGTCGGGCTTTCCGTCGCCGGTGAAGTCGGCGGCGGCGATGCTCAGGCCGAAGTAGGTGCCGCCGGGCGTCGGATGGGGGTTCTGGATCGTCGTACCGCCCGTCAGGCCGTTCTTCGAGCCCCAGACGACGGTGACCGTGCCCGCGTCCGGGGAGTTGCCCATCTTCTCCCAGGGTGTGCCGATGACGAGGTCGCTGTAGCCGTCGCGGTCGAGGTCGGCGACCGCGAGCTGTGAGCCGAACTCGTCCCCCTCCTCGGCTGCTCCCGGGACGCCCGGGGTGTTCTGGCTGATGAGCTTCCGCCGGGCCGGGTCCAGGCCCTTCGCCGTGCCGTTGACCACGGCGACCTGCCCGGCCCACTCCAGGCCGCTCACCGTGGCGGCGGGGGCGGCGATGGCCACGTCGCGGAAGCCGTCACCGTTGAAGTCGCCGGAGAGACGGGAGGGGGCCGCGGCGGCGGGGGTCGCGAGGGTGAGCGGGGTGAGGCCCGAGAGGAGGAGGGCGGCCAGCGCGGCCGGGGTGCCGATGGCTGCGGGACCCCAAGTGCCCCAAGGGTTCTTCATGTTGGTGACGTCTCCGGGGATAGGTGAAGAGGAGTCCGGTTGAAGGGAGTTGGGGAAGTCGGGGGAGGAGGAAGGGAGTTCAGTGCGGTGGTCGGCGGATACGGCGATCAGTCCGCCAGCTCCGCCCCGAAGAACGCCCTTGCTCCCAGCCCCAGTTGCGCGACGGTGAGCGTCCGGGAACCCGTGCCCGTCGGGCCGGCGGAGGTACCGGGGAGGACGTGGAGGCGGCCCACCTCGTTGGCTGCGGCGATCAGCTCGGCGCGGCCGTCGCGGTTGTAGTCACGAAGGAGGACGGAGGTGCCGAGCCACGCGCTGTCCGTGCTGACGGCGCCCGTGAAGCCAGGGGTGTCGATGTCGTACTGGCGGGCGTTCTTGCCGGTGAGGCCGGTGGAGCCGCCGCGCAGCACGGAGACGGAGCCCGTGGCGTACCAGTTGTCGCCCAGACTCTCGTTGGGCGCGCCGACGGCCAGGTCCGGGTAGCCGTCGCCGTTGGTGTCCGCGGCCGAGATGTCGTACCCGAAGTAGTCGTGGTCCTCGATGCTGCCGGGGACGCCCGCGGTGTTCTGTGTGAGCGTCCGCAGCGTGCCCGCGGGGCCGGTGGCCGTGCCGGGCAGGACGTGGACCGCGCCGCCCCTGCCGGAGCGGGAGACACCGACGGCCAGGTCGCCGTAGCCGTTGCGGTCGAAGTCGGCGATCACGGCGCTGGATCCGACGAGGTCGGAGGAGGCGGGCAGGGTGCGCTTCCAGGGCTTGGCGGGGCCGTTCCTGCCGCCCCGGTAGAACCAGACGCGGCTGGTGGCGGTGTCCGAGTCGAACCCGATGAGCGCGAAGTCGTCGGTGCCGTCCTTGGTGACCCGGCCGGCCACCACCATCTCGGCATTGATGTCCTCGCCGTGCCACGGGTCGAGGTTGGTGGCCGTGCCACGCCCGCCGGCCTTGGTGAACGGTCCGCGCAGGAACCAGACGAACTCGCCGTCGACGGACACGACGTCCAGGTGGCCGTCGGCGTTGAAGTCGCCGATGGCGACGTCCAGCCCGAAGGTGTGCTCCTTGCTGCCCGGGGACGCGTACGTACTGCCCTTGGTCAGGCCCGACTTGGACCCCCACAGGACGGTGAACGTGCCGTGGCGGTCGGCGTGCAGTTCGCCGGGGGAGGAGGCGATCACGTCCGCGTAGCCGTCCTTGTTCAGGTCGGCCGAGGTGACCTTGGCTCCGAAGTAGTCCTTCGCCTCGGCCACGCCCGCGATGCCGGGGCTGTTCTCCGTGATGACCGAGCGCTTGGCGGGGTTCAGCCCCGTCGCCGAGCCCCAGATGACGGAGACCGCGCCCGCCTCCGGCTTCCCGCCCACGGGGGCGGTGCGGTCGCCGACGACCAGATCGCGGTAGCCGTCGCCGTTGAAGTCGTCCGTGTGCTTCGCCGCCGCGGCAGTGGCCGGGGTGCCCAGGGCCACCGGGGTCAGGGCGGCACCGAGGACGGCGGTGGCCAGGAGGGCGGCGCGGGCGGAAGTCCGGGGGCGCAAAGGGTCTCCAGAGGTATGAAGGATCGCGTGAGGCGATGAGGAGACCTTCGGCAAGTGGCGATGGTTGTACGGGAGTTCGGCGAATTCCGGGGCCACCACCAACACAGCAACAGCCCCCCGCCCGTACGAGGGGCAGGGGGCTGTCGGTGGCGGTCGTACCGCTGGTTACTTCACCGGCTGGGACTCCGGGGCGTTCTCCGTCTCCGCCTCGCCCGCCGGGGGCTCGTCGGCGGCCGGGGTCTTCACGGACTCCAGGAGCAGCTGGGCGACGTCGACGACCGTGATGGACTCCTTCGCCTTGCCCTCGTTCTTCTTGCCGTTCACGGAGTCCGTGAGCATGACCAGGCAGAACGGGCAGGCGGTCGACACGATGTCGGGGTTGAGGCTGAGCGCCTCGTCGACGCGCTCGTTGTTGATGCGCTTGCCGATCCGCTCCTCCATCCACATCCGCGCGCCGCCGGCGCCGCAGCAGAAGCCGCGTTCCTTGTGGCGGTGCATCTCCTGCTGGCGCAGGCCCGGGACGGCCGACATGATCTCGCGCGGGGGCGTGTAGATCTTGTTGTGGCGGCCCAGGTAGCAGGGGTCGTGGTAGGTGATGAGGCCGTCGACCGGGGTCACCGGGAGCAGCTTGCCCTCGTCGATGAGGTGCTGGAGCAGTTGGGTGTGGTGGATGGTCTCGTAGTCGCCGCCGAGCTGCGGGTACTCGTTGCCGATCGTGTTCAGGCAGTGCGGGCAGGTCGCGACGATCTTCTTCGCCGACCTCGGCTTCTTCGTCGACTCGTCCTCGTCATCCTCGCCGAACGCCATGTTCAGCGCGGCCACGTTCTCCATGCCGAGCTCCTGGAACAGCGGCTCGTTGCCCAGCCGTCGCGCGGAGTCGCCCGTGCACTTCTCGTCGCCGCCCATGATCGCGAACTTGACGCCCGCGATGTGGAGGAGCTCGGCGAACGCCTTGGTCGTCTTCTTGGCGCGGTCTTCCAGGGCGCCCGCGCAGCCGACCCAGTACAGGTACTCGACCTCGCTGAGGTCCTCGATGTCCTTGCCGACGACCGGCACCTCGAAGTCGAGCTCCTTGAGCCACTCAAGGCGCTGCTTCTTCGCCAGGCCCCAGGGGTTGCCCTTCTTCTCCAGGTTCTTGAGCATCGTGCCCGCCTCGGAGGGGAACGCGCTCTCGATCATCACCTGGTAGCGGCGCATGTCGACGATGTGGTCGACGTGCTCGATGTCCACCGGGCACTGCTCCACGCAGGCACCGCAGGTCGTGCAGGACCACAGGACGTCCGGGTCGATGACGCCGTTCTCTTCCGCGGTGCCGATCAGCGGGCGCTCGGCCTCGGCGAGGGCGGCGGCCGGTACGTCCTTCAGCTGCTCCTCGCTCGCCTTCTCGTTGCCCTCGGCGTCCTTGCCGCCGCCCGCCAGCAGGTAGGGGGCCTTGGCGTGGGCGTGGTCCCGCAGCGACATGATCAGCAGCTTGGGGGAGAGGGGCTTGCCGGTGTTCCAGGCCGGGCACTGCGACTGGCAGCGACCGCACTCCGTACAGGTGGAGAAGTCGAGCAGGCCCTTCCAGGAGAACTGTTCGACCTGGCTGACACCGAAGACGTCGTCCTCGCCGGGGTCGGTGAAGTCGATCGGCTTGCCGGCGGACGTCATGGGCTGGAGGCCGCCCAGTGCCGTGCCGCCGGTCGCCTCGCGCTTGAACCAGATGTTCGGGAAGGCGAGGAAGCGGTGCCAGGCGACACCCATGTTGGTGTTGAGCGAGACGACGATCATCCAGACGAAGGATGTCCCGATCTTGATCATCGCCGTGAAGTAGATGAGGTTCTGGAGCGTGCCGGTGCTCAGGCCCTTGAAGGCGAGGACGAGGGGGTACGAGGCGAAGTACCCGGCCTCGTAGTGCTCGACGTGGTGGATCGCGCCTTCCAGGCCGCGCAGTACGTAGATCGCCAGCCCGATGGTGAGGATGACGTACTCGACGAAGTACGCCTGACCGGCCTTGGAGCCCGCGAAACGGGACTTGCGCCCGGGGCGCGAGGGCAGGTTCAGCAGGCGGATCACGATCAGCACGGCGATGCCGAGGATCGTCATCACACCGATGAACTCGATGTACATCTCGAACGGCAGGAAGCCGCCGATGACCGGCAGCGTCCAGTCCGCCGAGAAGAGCTGGCCGAAGGCCTGGGCGAGGGTCGGCGGCAGCGTCAGGAAACCGACTGCGACGAACCAGTGGGCGAAGCCGACGATGCCCCACCGGTTCATCCGGGTGTGGCCGAGGAACTCCCGCGTCAGCGTCACACTGCGCGCGTAGGGGTTGTCGGTACGGAGGCCGGCCGGGACCGGCTGGCCGAGTTTGAAGTACCGGACGAACTGACCGATGGCGCGTGCGAGCAGCGCGACGCCGACCACGGTCAGGACCAGCGACACGATGATCGCGGCGAGTTGCATGTCGGGGCTCCTCAGGCCTGCGAGCTGTATGACAAGAGCTGTATTACTAAGCGGTAACTTAGGCAGTCTGCCAGAGACTACCCATATCTTGACCCGCACTGTAGTCAGCAGCGGAGTGATCTGGATCGCTGAGGCATACCTGAGTCGGCGCCTGACCTGCTCGTCACATCAGATTCTCCTAGATCGTGTTATTCGTACAGAATTGTTACTTTTGCGCCTAACGTGGACCCGTGCTCTACGGGATCCTCGCCGCCACCTCCGCCCTTCTCCTCGCCGCCGTTCTCACCGCCCTGCTGCGGACGCCCGCCCTGCGGTTCGGGGTGCTCGACCGGCGCCGGGCGCGGCCCCTGCCGCTGCTCGGCGGGCTCGCCGTCGTGCTCGCGACGGCGCTGGTCGCGGGGGTGGGCGAGTGGACCGGGTACGCCCCGCTGGGGGACGGGATCGGCGGACTGCTGATCGCCGGGCTCGGTGTCGCCGCGCTCGGGCTCGTGGCCGACGTGCGGCGGGTGAAGGCACGGTTCCTGGCGGCCGGTACGGCGGTCGCCGCCGCGTTCGTCGTGCCGTTCGGGGAACTGGGGTTCTGGGCCGGGCTGCTCGCCCTCCTCTGGATCGTCTTCGTGGCGACCGCCTTCCGGGCCCTCGACCACGCCGACGGCCTGGTCGGCACGGTCGGCGTGCTGACCGCCTTCGGGGTGGGCGTCTGCGCCGCCGCCGAGGTGCTGGACGGGCTCGCCGTGCTGCTCAGTGTGCTGGCCGCCGCGCTCACCGGGTTCCTCATGCACAACTGGCATCCCGCGCGGATCGCACTCGGCGCCTGCGGGTCCCTGTTCACGGGGTTCCTGCTCGCCTCGGCGGCCGTGGTCGTGCGGACCGGGCACGAACTGGCGTCCAGTACGGGGGTCCTGTTCGCGCTCACCGCCGTGGCCAGCGCCGATGTCGTGCTGGTGGCGGTGTCGCGGCGGGTGGCCGGGCGGCCGTTGCTGCGCGGGCATCCCGACCATCTCGCACACCGGCTGCGGCGGCTGGGGCTCACCCCGCGCGGGGCGGCCCTGCTGCTCGGCGGATGCGCCTTCGGCGCCGTGCTGGTGGGGGTGCTCGCGCACGGCGGATGGGCCGGCGGATCCGGGCCGTGGTGGGTGGCGGGGGCCGCGGGAGTGGTCGTACTGGGGCTGCTGAGGGTTCCTGTTTACGGGGCCCGGCGGGCGGCGGCCGTGCAGTCGGCGCAGGTCAGGGCGGCATTGCGCGTAAGGAACGGATAAGAGTTGAGCGGGGTCGACTCAGCTCTGTTGACCGCGCGACGGGAGTGATGCACACTTGAGCCTGTTCCACTCAAGTCATTGCTTTACGTCATTGCTGCTGGAGGAATTGACATGGCACGTGCGGTCGGCATCGACCTGGGCACGACTAACTCCGTCGTCAGCGTTCTGGAGGGCGGCGAGCCCACCGTCATCACCAACGCCGAGGGTGCCAGGACCACGCCGTCCGTCGTCGCCTTCGCGAAGAACGGTGAGGTGCTGGTCGGCGAGGTCGCGAAGCGCCAGGCGGTCACGAACGTCGACAGGACCATCCGGTCGGTCAAGCGCCACATGGGCACCGACTGGAAGATCGAGCTCGACGGGAAGAGCTTCAACCCGCAGCAGATGAGCGCCTTCATCCTGCAGAAGCTGAAGCGCGACGCCGAGGCCTACCTGGGCGAGAAGGTCGCGGACGCGGTCATCACCGTCCCGGCCTACTTCAACGACTCCGAGCGCCAGGCGACGAAGGAGGCCGGCGAGATCGCGGGCCTCAACGTCCTGCGCATCGTGAACGAGCCGACGGCCGCCGCTCTCGCGTACGGCCTCGACAAGGACGACCAGACGATCCTCGTCTTCGACCTCGGTGGCGGCACCTTCGACGTGTCGCTCCTGGAGATCGGTGACGGCGTCGTCGAGGTGAAGGCCACCAACGGTGACAACCACCTCGGCGGTGACGACTGGGACCAGCGCGTCATGGACTACCTGGTCCAGCAGTTCCGCACCGGCCACGGCGTGGACCTGGGCAAGGACAAGATGGCCCTCCAGCGCCTCCGCGAGGCCGCCGAGAAGGCCAAGATCGAGCTGTCCTCGTCCACCGAGACCTCGATCAACCTGCCCTACATCACGGCGTCCGCCGAGGGCCCGCTGCACCTGGACGAGAAGCTCACGCGCGCCCAGTTCCAGCAGCTGACCGCCGACCTGCTGGAGCGCTGCAAGACGCCGTTCCACAATGTCATCAAGGACGCGGGGATCAACCTCTCCGAGATCGACCACGTCGTTCTCGTCGGTGGCTCCACCCGTATGCCCGCCGTCGCCGAGCTCGTCAAGGAGCTGACCGGCGGTCAGGACGCCAACAAGGGTGTGAACCCGGACGAGGTCGTCGCCATCGGCGCCGCGCTCCAGGCCGGTGTCCTCAAGGGCGAGGTCAAGGACGTCCTGCTCCTCGACGTCACGCCGCTGTCCCTCGGTATCGAGACCAAGGGAGGGATCATGACGAAGCTCATCGAGCGCAACACCACGATCCCGACCAAGCGTTCCGAGATCTTCACGACGGCCGAGGACAACCAGCCGTCCGTCCAGATCCAGGTCTACCAGGGCGAGCGCGAGATCGCGGCGTACAACAAGAAGCTCGGGATGTTCGAGCTGACGGGCCTGCCGCCGGCCCCGCGCGGCGTGCCGCAGATCGAGGTCGCCTTCGACATCGACGCCAACGGCATCATGCACGTCACGGCCAAGGACCTCGGCACGGGCAAGGAACAGAAGATGACCGTCACCGGTGGCTCCTCGCTGCCGAAGGACGAGGTCGACCGCATGCGCCAGGAGGCCGAGCAGTACGCGGACGAGGACCACCGTCGCCGCGAGGCCGCCGAGAGCCGCAACCAGGGCGAGCAGCTCGTCTACCAGACGGAGAAGTTCCTCAAGGACAACGAGGACAAGGTCCCCGGCGACATCAAGACCGAGGTCGAGGCCTCGATCGAGGAGCTGAAGGCCGCCCTCAAGGGCGAGGACGCGGCGGAGATCCGCACCTCCACCGAGAAGGTCGCCGCCGTCTCGCAGAAGCTGGGCCAGGCCATGTACGCCGACGCCCAGGCGGGTCAGGCAGCCGGCGCCGGTGACGACGCGCCCGGCGCCGAGGCCCCGAAGGCCGACGACGACGTGGTGGACGCCGAGATCGTCGACGACGAGCGCAAGGACGGTGCCGCGTGACCGAGGAGACTCCGGGCTTCGACGAGAAGCCCGACGTCCCCTCCGGCGCCACCTCGGACGACGCCGAGCCGAAGGACGCCCTCTCTTCGGAGGGGGCGTCCCCGGCCGGGGACGCAACCGCAGCAGCACAGGTCGCCGGTCTGACGGCACAGCTGGACCAGGTTCGTACGGCGCTCGGTGAGCGCACCGCGGACCTCCAGCGGCTCCAGGCCGAGTATCAGAACTACCGCCGCCGGGTCGAGCGGGACCGGATCGTGGTCAAGGAGATCGCCATCGCGAGCCTCCTGACCGAACTCCTGCCCGTGCTGGACGACATCGGCCGCGCGAGGGAACACGGCGAACTGGTCGGCGGCTTCAAGTCCGTCGCCGAGTCGCTGGAGACCGTCGCCGCGAAGATGGGCCTTCAGCAGTTCGGCAAGGAGGGCGAGCCCTTCGACCCGACGATCCACGAAGCCCTGATGCACTCGTACGCGCCGGACGTCACGGAGACGACCTGCGTGGCGATCCTGCAGCCGGGCTACAAGTTCGGCGAGCGCAACCTGCGTCCCGCGCGGGTCGCGGTGGCCGAGCCCCAGCCCGGGGCGACGCAGGCCACTCCGGACTCGGGCGACGCGGCGGACGACAAGGAGAGCGGTGGCCCGGAAGAGGGCTGACGTGAGCACTGACGCGGGGCCCGCAGGAAAGGAGGGACGTCGGGGATGAGCACCAAGGACTTCATCGAGAAGGACTTCTACAAGGTCCTCGGCGTCCCCAAGGACGCCACCGAGGCCGAGATCAAGAAGGCGTACCGGAAACTCGCCCGCGAGTTCCACCCGGACGCCAACAAGGGCAACGCCAAGGCGGAGGAGCGCTTCAAGGAGATCTCCGAGGCGAACGACATCCTCGGCGACACCAAGAAGCGCAAGGAGTACGACGAGGCCCGCGCCCTCTTCGGCAACGGCGGCTTCCGCCCCGGGCCGGGCGCGGGCGGCGGCTCCTTCAACTTCGACCTGGGTGACCTCTTCGGCGGCGGCGCCCAGGGCGGAGCCCCCGGTGGTGGCTCCGGTCAGGGCGGCTTCGGCGGCGGCATCGGGGACGTCTTCGGGGGCCTGTTCAACCGGGGCGGCGGCGGCACCACCCGTACGCAGCCCCGGCGCGGCCAGGACATCGACACCGAGGTCACGCTGAGCTTCACGGAGGCGGTGGACGGCGCGACGGTCCCGTTGCGCATGACGTCCCAGTCACCGTGCAAGGCGTGCTCGGGCACCGGCGACAAGAACGGCACGCCGAGGGTGTGCCCGACCTGCGTCGGCACCGGCCAGGTGGCGCGCGGCTCGGGCGGCGGCTTCTCGCTCACCGACCCGTGCCCGGACTGCAAGGGCCGGGGCCTGATCGCGGAGCACGCCTGCCTGGTGTGCAGCGGCTCCGGGCGCGCCAAGTCGTCCCGGACGATGCAGGTGCGGATACCGGCCGGGGTGGCGGACAGCCAGCGCATCCGCCTCCGCGGCAAGGGAGCGCCGGGCGAGCGGGGCGGCCCGGCGGGCGACCTGTACGTCACGGTCCATGTCGACTCCCACCCGGTCTTCGGCCGCAAGGAAGACAACCTGACGGTGACGGTGCCGGTGACGTTCGTCGAGGCGGCACTCGGCGGCGAGGTCAGGGTCCCGACCCTGGGCGGCCCGCCGGTCACCCTCAAGCTGCCCCCGGGCACGCCCAACGGGCGCACGATGCGTGCGCGCGGCAAGGGCGCGGTCCGCAAGGACGGCACGCGGGGCGACCTGCTCGTCACCGTCGAGGTGAGTGTCCCGACGGAGCTGACGGGGAAGGCTCGTGACGCACTGGAGGCGTATCGCGAGGCGACCGTGGACGAGGATCCGCGGGCGGAGCTGTTCGAGGCAGCGAAGGGAGCTTGACCGAGATGGACGGCCGTAGACGCAATCCGTATGAACTGACGCAGGAGACCCCGGTCTACGTCATCTCGGTGGCGGCCCAGCTCTCGGGCCTGCACCCGCAGACCCTGCGCCAGTACGACCGCCTGGGCCTGGTCTCCCCCGACCGCACCGCCGGCCGGGGCCGCCGCTACTCGGCCCGCGACATCGAACTGCTCCGCGCGGTGCAGGCGTTGTCGCAGGACGAGGGCATCAACCTGGCCGGCATCAAGCGGATCATCGAGCTGGAGAACCAGGTGGCCGCCCTGCAGTCACGCGTGGCGGAGATGGAAGCCGCACTGGACGGCGCCGCGGCGGCGCTGCAGCAGCGGGAAGCCGCGGTGCATGCTTCTTATCGGCGGGATCTGGTGCCGTATCAGGAAGTGCAGCAGACGAGTGCGTTGGTGGTTTGGCGGCCGAAGAAGGCCAAGGACTAGCCAGGCGACGAACGAGCGTGCGTGTGAAGGGGCCCGGAGGTTCGGTTCGAACCTCCGGGCCCCTTCCGCGCGCTCAGGGTGCAAGGGCCACCCACGCGTCGCCGGGGGCGGTTTCGGTGCCGTCGGCGTGGAAAGCGGTCACCCAGTAGAAGTGGGTGGTGCCGACAGCGGCTGTGGTGTCGGTGTACGACGTGCCGGTGACCGGGTCGGCGGTCAGGGGCTCGTACGCGGTGGTGGCCGGGTTCCAGCGGTAGACCCGGTACCCGGTGACGGTCCTGTAGTAGGAGCTGTCCAGTCTCCACGAGAGATCGACCGAGGCCGCGTCGTCGGCGGCCTTGGCGCTCACACTGACCAGAAAGTCCGAGGGGGTCTCGACGGTGGGCCGCAGGTCGTGTTCGGTGACGGTGGCAGGCACCAGGTTCTCGGCTGACGAGTTGGTGGAGTTGTCCGAGGTGTCCACGGCGTCCACGAAGTACGTGTGGGTCTCGCCATCCTGGAGGTTCGACGAGTCGACGAGTCGGCTGGTGCCCGCCTCGACCCGGCCCACGTACGTGTACTGGTTGCTGTCGTTCACCGTGCTGAGCCGGTAGAGGTGATATTCGGCGAGGTCGGCCGCCGGGTTGTCGTCCCAGTCCAGGACCGTGCCGTACTCGGTGGCGGTGGCTGTGAACCCGGTGACGAGGGGCGGGGCGGTGGCGTCCGTGTAGAGCCTGCCGACGCCGTGCGAGGGCTTCGACTCGCGCCCGAGGGCATCAACGGTGGTCACCCAGTACGAGTAGGTCGTACCGGGCACCGGGGTCGTGTCGGTGCACAAGTAGGTGTGGCGGAGTCCGTAAGTGGTGTCGATCAACTTTGGGTCGCAGGACACGAGCTGCGTCCCGGTGGTGTCGTCATAGCGGTACACCCGGAACTCCGCCGGCGCCAATGGCGACATCCACCAAGTCAGATCGACGCCGCCGCCGTCCTCCGGGCGGTTGACGCCGTTGACGAGGTAAGGGACGGCGAGCGGCCGGGCGAACGACAACACCGACGAGTACCCGATATTGCCCGCTGCGTCGGTCGCCGAGACCTTGTAGTAGGAGGTCTCCCCGTACGGGGCGGTCTCATCGGTCGCCGAGTTGCCCGCGCTCTTGAGCACCGTGAACGGCCCGTCGGGCGCACTGGCCCTCAGCAGGTGGTGCTCCAGCGACTCCCTGTCGGACATCCACCAGAAACCAACTCCGTCCAGGGCGCTCTCGCTGAGGACCTTCAGACCGGTGACGGTCGGCGGGGTCCGGTCGACGGTGGTGACCAGTTGGTCGGCGCTGCCCGCTGACTCGTTGCCCGCTTTGTCCACGGCCCGCACCTCGTAGAGGAAGGCTGTGCCGGTCGGGGCCGCCGAGTGGGGGAACGAGGTTCCGGCGAGATTTGCCGTGCCGCTGATCTTGGCCCAGTCGGTCCGTCCTTTCACCTGACGGTAGACGCGGTAGCCGGAGAGATCCATCTCCAGGTTCTTCGACCAACTGATCCTCACCTTGTCGGCGGCCTTGTCGTACGTCGCGGAGGCTCCGGTGGGCGCGAGCGGTTTGACCTTGTCGACCGTCGCCGAAGTGCGGGGCGTATAGGCGAAGCTGACGTTGGCGGAGCCGGTCCAGTTGGCGTAGTCAATGCGGAGGGTGTGTTTGCCGGCCGGGATGGTGAGGTTGACGGTCGTCTTCTGGGTCGTGGTGACGTTCTTCCAGAGGTTGACCTTGGCCTTGCCGTCCAGGTAGACGCGGATGCCGTCCTGCGTGGCGGCGGTGAGGGCGAAGGGGCCGCCGGAGCCGAAGTCGCGGGTGACGGTCCAGCGGACGCCGAAGTTGTCCTTCGGGAGGCCGATGGCGGGGGTGCTCGCGCCCCAGTTCTCGGCGATGGCGGCGTCGCAGTCGGTCTTCTTCGGGGTGCCGGAGAAGGTGGTGTTGGCGAAGAACTGCCGCTTGTAGACAGGGGAGTTGCAGGTCACCGTGGCCGCCGAGGCGGCCGGGACGGCGACCGTGGTGAGCAGTCCGCCTGCCGTCGCGAGCACGAGGGCGCCGGAGGCGGCGGCGGTCATGGGTGTGGGCCGGTTCATTCGGCGGCCTCCGGGTCCGTTACGGGCTCTGTCACGGTGACGTACGAGAACTGCTCGCCGCTGTCGAAACGGGAGTTGCCGTAGCTGTCGACGGCGAGCACGGCCCAGCGGACGGTCTCGCCCTGGGGGTCGTAGATCTCGTGGTAGTAGCCGACCAGCGTCTCGTCGGGGTAGGGCTGGCGGAGCTCGTTCTCGCGGGTCCACTGCTCGTACTGCCAGACACCGTCGACCAGGACTCCGCGGTAGACCTGGTAGTACTCGACGTCGTCTTCCGGGCTGCGCTCCCAGATCAGCTCGATGTCGGCGCCGTTCATGGCGCCGCGCAGGCCGGTCACAGGCGCCGGGGCGAGCCCGGTGGCCGGTGCGGTGGCGGTGGCGGGGGCCGATGGGGCGGACTCGTTCTCAACGTCCTCGGCGGTCACCACGTACGTGTGCGTGACGCCCTGCTGAACGCTGATGTCGGTGTACGAGGTCCGGCTCCGCCCCACCTCGTCGATGAGCCAGCCGTCGCGGTAGATCCGATATCCGCTCAGGTCCGACGTGTTCGGCACGGTCGGCGCCTTCCACGTCAGTGCGATCCCGGTGGCCGTTGTCGTGGCGGTCAGGCCGGTGGGTGCCGAGGGCGCGAAGTCTCCGCGCTCCACCGGGATGGCTGCCGACTTGGCGGACCGGTTACCGGCCTTGTCGACCGCGGTGATCCAGTAGGCGTAGGACTGGAGTTCGTTCACCTTGACGTCGGTCCAGGTGGTGGACGTCACCGTCGCCACCGGGACCGGGTCGTCGCCATACTGCCAGTGCCGGTGAATGACGTAACTCGTGGCGCCAGGTACGGAGTTCCAGGCCACGGTGATCCCGGGCTGGGCGTCGGTCGCCGTGGTGCCCGAGGGAACCGCGGGGGCAGTTCTGTCGAGGGTGGTCACGGGTTTGTCGGCGGTGCCGACGGATTCGTTCCCCGCCTTGTCGGCCGCGCGGACCTCGTAGAAGTAGGTGTCGCCTGTCGCGGGCGGGGCGTCCGTGTACGTCACCGCCGTCGTGGTCGTCAGCCGTTTCCAGGCGTCGCTGTCCTTGAGCCGGCGGTACACGCGGTACCCGGCGAGGTCCAGCTCCTTGTTTCTCGACCACTTGACGGTCGTCTTCCGCGTCCCGTTGTCGTAGGTCGCGGAGACGGCGGCCGGAGTGAGGGGCGCGACCTTGTCGACGGCCGCCGAGGTCCGGGGGGTGTAGGCGAACTTGACGTTCGCGTTCCCGGTCCAGGCGGCGAAGTCGACGCGGAGGGTGTGTTTGCCTGCGGGGACGGTGAGGTTGACAGTTTTCTGCACCGACGCCGAGACGTTTTTCCAGAGGTCGATCCTGCGTACGCCGTCGACGTAGACGCGGATTCCGTCCTGGCTCTGGGCGAACAGGGCGAACGGCCCCCCGGACCCGAAGTCCCGAGTCACGGTCCACCGCACGCCGAAGTTGTCCTTCGGGAGGCCGGTGGCCGGGGCGTTCGCGCCCCAGTTCTCGGCGATGGCGGCGTCGCAGTCGGTCCGCTTCGGGGTGCCGGAGAAGGTGGTGTTCGCGAAGAACTGCCGTTTGTAGACGGGGGAGTTGCAGGTGGCCGTGGCCGCCGAGGCGGTCGGCGCGGCGGCGGTGAGGAGGCCGCCGGCGGTGGCGAGCACGAGGGCGGTGGTGGCTGCCTGCGTCGTGCGTCTGGCTGGGTTCAATGCGGTCCTTCGAGTCCTGATCGTCAGCGGCAAGGAGTGGGCCGCTGACGATCAGGACTCGCGAAGGTGTGAACTGGTTGTACGGCTGTTGTGATTTTGTTCGAGAGGTAAGAGAAGTTACGTCTGGCTGAGATCGTTCGGTCCTTCGTGATCGCTCGGAGCTTCACGCACACAGGTGGTCCACACCCGATCAGATCCCGGGCGGCTTGGTGTGGGCCGCGTAGAGGCAGTTTGTGCAGGGTTCCGCCGCTTCTCCACATGATCGGCGGAGCGTGACGTTGTTATCTCGTTAAGTGGTTTCGCTTGACGCCCGGGGCTTGCCCGAGTTGTCTTTTGAGACACATGGGCCGCAATGCTGCGCCCGCGTCCGGAAAGCACCTGAAGTGAGCGCGCGAATGCCCCGAATACCCCGCATGCGTCGTATCGTCCTGGCCGTGGCCGCCTCCACGGTCACGGTCTCTCTCGGCGCGGGCTGCGGGGTGCTCGACGCCGACAGCGGGCAGGCCAGTGAGGAGACCCCGGCCAAGGGCAACGACATCACGGTGGGCCTGCTGCTTCCGGAGACGGAGAACTCCCGGTATGACAAGTTCGACTACCCGATCATCAGGAACAAGGTCGAGTCGCTCACCAACGGTCAGGGCGAGGTCGACTACGCCAACGCCGGGGCGGACGCCGCCAAGCAGGCGCGGCAGCTCCAGCAGATGATCGACGAGAAGGTCGACGTCCTGCTCCTCGACGCCGTGGACGCGCACGCCATCGCGAGCGGGGTCAAGAAGGCCAAGGACGCCGGGATTCCCGTCATCGCGTACGACAGGCTGGCCGAAGGCCCGATCGACGCGTACATCTCCTTCGACAACGAGCTCGTCGGAGAGGTGCAGGGACGTTCCCTCCTGGAGGCCCTCGGCGGTGACGTCGACACCTCGGCGAAGATCGTCATGATGAACGGGTCGGTGACCGACCCGAACGCCGCCCAGTTCAAGGAGGGTGCCCTCTCCGAGCTGAACGGCAAGGTGACGATCGCGCAGTCCTTCGACACCAAGGACTGGAAGCCCGAGAACGCCAAGGCGAACATGGCGAGGGCGATCGAGTCCATCGGCAAGGACAACATCGCCGGCGTCTACTCCGCCAACGACGGCATGGCCGGCGGCGTCATCGAGGCCCTGGAGGCCGCGGGCGTCACCAAGCTGCCGCCGATCACCGGGCAGGACGCCGAACTGGACGCTGTGCAGCGGATCGTCTCCGGCGAGCAGTACATGAGCGTCTACAAGTCGTACCTGAAGGAGGCGGAGACGGCGGCCGAGATGGCCGTCGCCCGCGTCCAGGGGCACGACATCCAGTTCGACTCCTTCACCCGGGACAGGGTCGACAGCCCCACGAACAAGGACGTCCCTGCGCAGCTGGTGAGCGTCGTCGCCCTGACGCGGGCCAACATCAAGAGCACGGTCGTCGCGGACGGCATCTACAAGCTGACCGACATCTGCACGGCGAAGTTCGAGGACGACTGCGTGGCCCTCGGCCTGAAGTAGCCCCACGTACCCCTGGGTCCGTCCGGACGGACCCAGGGGTACGTACGTTTCACGCCACCCGCGTGAACTCCACCGTCACCTCCGGCAGCCCCCCGGCCACGCCCCGGTACACGCCCTTGTGCGGTGTCACGTCGTCGTAGTCGCGGCCTCTGCCGACCACCACGTGGGACTCGTCCGCCCGCGTCCGGTTCGTCGGGTCGTAGCCGCACCAGTCGCCCGCCCAGTACTCGACCCAGGCGTGGGACTGGCCCTCCACCGGGCGGTGCAGCTCCGCCTCCCGTTCCGGGTGGAGGTAGCCGGAGACATAGCGGGTGGGCAGGCCCAGGCCGCGCAGCAGCGCGATCGTCACATGGGCGATGTCCTGGCAGACGCCGGCGCCCTGTTCCCACGCCTCCACCGCCGACGTGGTCACGCCCGTCGTACCCGGCAGGTACGACACCCGGTCCGCGACCAGCGCCGACACCGCGATCGCCGTCCCGTGCGGGTCGAGGCCGGCGGCGGCCTCTCGTGCGCGCTCGATCAACTCCGGCGGGACGGTCGTACGTACCGTCGTGGTCGCGTACTCCAGCAGTCGGGAGTTCGCCGTCCGGTCGGCCACCTCCGCCCAGCTCGGGGCGGGGTCCAGGGGGCCCGGCGGGGCCGTCTCGACCAGGCTCTGGGCGGTGATCGTCAGATCGGCGTGCGGGTCCATCAGGTCGAAACCCGTGACCTGCGTACCCCAGTAGTCCCAGTACGACCAGGTCGGCGTCGTCGGGTTCACGGTGACCCGGGCGTCCAGCGTCGTCTGGCCGGGGAGCGTCAGCGGGGTCATCCGGACCTCGTTGTGCGAGGAGATCACGGCCTGCGCGTACGCGACATGGGTGATGTGCCGGATACGGAGCCGGCGGGTCATCGGCGCGTTGCTGCTCATACTGCTCGCGCTCCTTCCTGGGCCCACTCCACGGGCCCCTGGTACGGGAAGAACCTCTCCGCGACCGCCTCCGCCGAGGCCATACAGGCGGTCTGCAAGTCCCGTAGCAGCGCCGGGAGTTGGTCCTCCATGGCCTGCGAGTCCAGGTATTCGAGTCTGGTCCGCAGACGTCCGATCGGGCGGCGGGCCGGGTCCTGGCGCGGGCGGCCGAGGGCGGCGAGGCACTCCTCCGCCGTCGTCAGCGCGTGCAGCGCCGAACGCGGGAAGTCCCGGTCCAGGAGCAGGAATTCGGCCACTCTCGGGGTGTCGCCGAAACCGCCGTACACCCGCGCGTACGCCTCGTCCGCGCCGCTCGCGCTCAGCAGCGTCGGCCAGTCCGGGGCGTGGGCGGCGTCCAACACCCGTACCGACAGCAGCCGTACGGTCATGTCCACCCGCTCAAGGCTGCGGCCCAGGACGACGAACCGCCAGCTGTCGTCCCGGCTCATGGTGGAGTCCGCGAGGCCGAAGAAGAGGGCCGCCCGACGCCGTACCAGCTCCAAGTAGGCGTACGGGCCCGTCCGTCGGGCCGCGAGCCGCTGGTCGGCGAGGGCGTGCCAGGTGGAGTTGAGGCACTCCCACATCTCCGAGGAGACGGCTTCCCGGGCACTGCGGGCGTTCAACCGCGCAGCCCCCAGCGCGCCCTCGATCGAGCACGTCGAGCGCGCGTCGAAGGCCAGCTGGTCCAACACCTGCTGCATGTCGACGGGTTGGCCGCCCGCGTCGACGCCCAGGATGGCGTACAGGGAGCGGCAGGCCGCGTCCTCGTCGCGCCAGGGGTCCTCGAGGAGGCGGTGCAGATAGGCGTCCAGGATGCGGCCCGTGTTGTCGGCCCGCTCCACGTAACGGCCCGTCCACGTCAGGGCCTCGGCTATCCGGGAGAGGATCACGTCGCTCACTGCTGCTGCGCCCCTTCCTGTACGAGGGTGAGGTTGCCGTCGGGTCCGAGCTGGCGCGGGGCGACCTCGGGAAGGGTGCCGGCGGGCTCGGGGGACGGGGTCTCGGCGGGCCCCTCGGCGAGCACCCAGGTGTCCTTGGAGCCGCCGCCCTGGCTGGAGTTGACGATGAGGTTGCCCTCCTGGAGGGCGACGCGCGTGAGCCCGCCCGGCAGGACCCACACGTCGTTGCCGTCGTTCACGGCGAACGGGCGCAGGTCGATGTGGCGCGGCGCCATCCGCTCGCCGGCGAGGGTGGGCGACGTGGACAGGGCCACGGGCCGCTGCGCGATCCAGCCACGCGGATCGGCGGCGACGGCCGCCCGGCACCGCTCCAGGGTCTCCCGGTCGGCCTTCGGCCCGATGACGATGCCCTGGCCGCCGGCGCCGTCGACGGGCTTGATGACCAGCTGGTCGATCTGGTCGAGCACGGCGTCCAGTTGGCCCGGTTCGTCCGGACGGAACGACTCCACATTCGGAAGAATCGGTTCTTCGGAGAGGTAGTACCGGATCAGATCGGGTACGTACGTGTAGAGAAGCTTGTCGTCCGCGATGCCGTTGCCGACGGCGTTCGCGAGGGTGACGGTGCCCGACTGGGCGGCGCTCAGGATACCCGGGCAGCCGATCACCGAGTCGGGCCGGAAATGGAGCGGATCGAGGAAGTCGTCGTCCAGCCGCCGGTATACGACATGGACGGGAACCTCACCGCGCGTGGTCCGCATCCACACCCGGTTCAAACGGCACACCAGATCGTGCCCCTCGACCAGCTGCACGCCCATCAGCCGGGCCAGCAGGGCGTGTTCGAAGTAGGCGGCGTTGCTCGGACCGGGGGTCAGCACCACGACGCGCGGATCACTCACCCCGTCGGGCGCGGCGGCGCGCAGCGCGGCCAGCAGGCGCTGCGCGTAGCCGTCCACGGGGACGACGTGCTGCTCGGCGAAGAGGGACGGGAAGATGCGGGTCATCGCCCGCCGGTTCTCGATGACGTACGACACCCCGGACGGCACCCGGACGTTGTCCTCCAGGACCCGGAAGTCCCCGGCCTCGTCCCGTACGAGGTCGATGCCGGCGACATGGATGCGTACCCCGCCCGGCGGCTCGATGCCGTGGGCGGCCCGGTGGAAGTGGTCCGAGCCGAGCAGCAGCCGCCAGGGCACGACCCCGTCCTCGAAGGCCCGGCACTGCCCGTAGGCGTCCGCGAGATAGGCCTCCAGGGCGCGTACCCGCTGGGCGACCCCGCGCTGGATCAGATCCCACTCCAGCGCGTCGAGGATCCTCGGCACGAGGTCCAGCGGCCAGGGTCTCTCCTCGCCCGCGAAGGCGTAGGTCACCCCGCGGTCGGTGAACGCCCGGGCCATCTGGTCGGCCCTGAACCGCAGCTCGGTCGGCTCGATGGGCTGGAGCGCCGCCAGTACCGGCTCGTAGGCGGCCCTGACCTCACCCGGCCGCACAAACATCTCGTCCCACGCGTCGGCCAGCGCGTATGCGTCAAATATGTCCGCCATGACCTGACGGTAGGGGCGGGAGGTAACGGGACGATCTCCGAGTGGTTTCCGGCAGCTTGCGCGAAAGGTGTGGTACGCGCTTATGGCCCCGGCTGGATGGGGAGCACCCGGCCGGGGCCGCTTCGGGCGTTCCCCCGTTCGCGCCTCGCGGCGCCCCCGTTACGCCCTCTGGAAGCACCTCCAACAATGCCCCCACGCGTAACGTCCCACCACCGTCAGCTTGTTGCAGGGCCACGGGCGGAGGAGGGTCGAAACTCGGACATAGTAAGGGGATTGGGGGCGCGCGGCGGGCCCAGCCGTGTTGCGGACCACGTCCGGGCCGCGCATAGTTGCGCAGCAAAGAGGCTGTAACCAAGGTGGGATGGGGCGATGGCCGGGCACGGGACGGATGAGCATCCACACGGTGCTGACCGACTGTGCGGGGCCGGGGATCGCGTGTATTCCCGGGCCGTACGGCGGGGCCGTGTGCGGCGCACGGACGCCGAGGCGGTGCCCTGTCTGCTCGAACTCGCCCTGCTGCACCCCGATCCCGGAGACATGGCCTGGCTGGTGCCGACCTCGCCGCAGGAGGTCATGACCCGGCTGTTGCGGGGCGTCTACGACGAGGTCAGCGTGAGCCAGCGCCGCGTGGGCTCGGCGGTCGCGGCCTTCGAGTGGTACGCCGCCCTCGGTGAGCAGGGCCAGTCCCCCGGCACCGGCACGAACTCTGGCGAGGGCACCGCCCTGCGGGTCCTGGACGGTCTCGCCCGCATCCAGACCGCGATGGACGACGCGACCCAGGCGTGCACGACCGAGGTGCTCACCGTCCAGCCCGGCGGCATCCGCCGGGAGTACGAACTCACCGAGGGCCTGCACCGGGCGCTCGAACTGCGCGGGCGCGGCGTGCGGATGCGCGGCCTCTACAACCATGTGGCCCGGCACGGCCAGGGCCTGCTCAACTACCTCGACCTGATGGGCGACGCGGCCGAGGCACGCACTCTCGACGAGGTCGTCGAGCGGCTGATCCTCTTCGACCGCACGGTGGCCTTCATCCCGGCGAACGCCGAACGGACGGTCGCCCTGGAGATCCGCCACCCGGCGCTCGTGCAGTACCTGGTGACGGTCTTCGACCGCCTGTGGCGCCTGGCGATCCCGTTGACGGCCCCGCTCCCCGACACGGGCATCGAGGGCATCTCGCACCGGGAGCGGTCCATCGCCGCCCTCCTCGCCGAGGGCCACCAGGACGCGGTGGTCGCCGAACGGCTCGGCATCAGCGTCCGCACCTGCCGGGCACACATCGCACGGCTCTCGGAAACACTGGGGGCGGCGAGCCGGACACAGCTGGGGGTACGGATAGCCCAGGCGGGGCTGGACGGGCCGCCGGCGGTACCTACCGTTCCCTGCCAGGTATCGGACGCGACTGCTCCGGCGCCTCCCGCGCCTCCGGTGCCTGCGCCGGCTCAGGTACCGGCTCCTGCTCCAGAATCCCCGACTGCCCGATGAGGTAGCCGAGTTGGGCGCGGCTGTCGCTGCCGAGGGTGGTGGCGAGTTTGGCGACGTGGACGCGGGCGGTGCGGATGTTCATGCCGAGGCGGTGGGCGATGACGGCGTCGGTGTGGCCTTCGACGAGCAGGGCGGCGATGGCTTGTTGGCGGGGGGTGATGCCGTTGAGGGACGGGAGCTGGACAGCCTCGGGATACATGGGGGTGGCCAGGCGCCACAGCTGCTCGAAGGTGGTGGCGAGGTAGCTCACGAGGACCGGGTGGCGCACCTCCAGAGCGAGGGTGCGGTCCTCGTTGGCGGGGATGAAGGCGACGGTCCGGTCCACGATGAGCAGCCGGTTGGTCACCTCGTCCAGGGTGCGGGCCTCGACATCGCCGGTCAACTGGTCGTAGCGGACACGGACGGAGGGGGCGTGGCGGAGCGTGTGCTGGTAGAGGGTGCGGATACGTGCGCCCCGGTCAAGGAGGGCCTGATCGCGCTCCAGAGCGATGGGGAGAACCTTGGGGGGCCGACCGTTGTGGGGCTGGATGGAGAGGAGCTCGCTGGAGGCATCGGTCATGACCTGGGAGATGGCCAGATTGATCCGGTCCAGGCCGCTGAGGAAGCTGATCGCCGGCGTATCCGGCGCTGTCGTGGGGGCGTCGATACGCAGGAGCGGTTCGAACGCCTCGGCCAGCTGTGCCTCCCGATGCCGCCGCCTGGCGATGTCCTCCGCGCTCTCGCGCAGCAACCGGGGAAGGGCCACCGCAGGGGCCAGCGGGCGCAGTCGGCGCGGGTCCTCGAGGTCGGGCTGGAGCAGCCCGAAGTCGATCAGGCACGGGGCAGCCAGGGCCTCGTCCGCCGGGACGTGGCCCTCGCGCAGCGCGCGGGCGTACAGGCTCATGCCTGCCTCGCACAGTTCCTCGGCCCCGTGCGGGTGCCCCTCGGTCACCGGTGACCCCTCTGCCCTCGACTTCTCAATGTTCCTCGTCGAAGAGCCCCGACTGCGCGATCAGGAACCCGAGCTGGGCGCGGCTGCCGCTGCCCAGGGAAGTGGCCAGCTTGGCGATGTGGGCCCGGCAGGTGCGTACGTTCATGCCGAGGCGGCGGGCGATGGCCTCGTCGACGTGGCCCTCGATCAGCAGCTTGGCGATGGAGCGCTGGATGTTCGTGATGCCACCGGCGGCGGTTTCGTAGGGGGCGCCGGCGGTCAGTGGGACGGCGCGGCTCCACATGAACTCGAAGACCTTGATCAGATAGCGGACGAGGCCGGGGTGGCGGAGCTCCAGGGCGACCTGCTGGTCGTCGCGGGTGGGGATGAAGGCGACGCTCTCGTCGCAGATGATGAGGCGCTCGACCAGCTCGTCGATGGTGCGGTACTCGACCTTGCCGTCGGAGAGCTGAGCCACGTATCCGAGCCGCTCGGGGCTGTAGCGGGCCGTGTGCTGGTAGAGGGTCCGGATGCGCACGCCACGTTCGATCAGCGGCCTGTCCCGTTCCAGTCCCAGCAGCAGGCTGCGTTCATTGCCGCGGTCGCTCGGCTGGATTGTGAGCATCTCGGTCTGGCACTGCGTGGTGGCCAGATCGAGCGCTCCGTTGATCCGGTCGGCGCCCTCCAGCACGGTGATCGAGTGGGCGGACGTCGTCTCCTGGGCGCTGAGGGCCATGAACGGTTCGAATACATTGGCGAGGTCGATCGACTGGCGTCTGCGCTCCGTGATCTCGCGCTCGATCGGGTTGAGCCGCCGTGCCAGGGCGATCGACGGGGGAACGGGACGCATCCAGTTCGCGTCATCAGGATCGGGGTGGAGGAGGGCGAGTTCCGTCAGACACGGAGTGGACTCCACATCTGCGCGTTCGATTCGTCCGGTACGCAATGCGTTCGCGTAGAGACGACCTCCTTCTTCGCACAGATCGGTCACCGGGTGAGGATGTGTCCCCCTAATCCCCTTTGTCATAAAATCTCCACCCCCCAGGGTCCTGAACATGCAGGAACATGATGCATCGATTCTGTGGTCATGACGTGCCTGAATGAGCCATCGTCTTACTCGACGGGGGAAGAGGAGACCTTCAAGTGAGGACGAAGCCGATTATGCGTAACAGAATGCTTCGCTCGGTGCTTGTCGTCGCCTTCTCAGCCGTTGTGGCCTTCGGAGCACTGAGTGGCCTCTCCGATGCGAAGAGCGACGACAGGGCCGACAGTCACTGGCCTGCGAGCGCCGTGGACGTCGTCGCCGGCGCAGAGGACAGTCACTGGCCGGTCATCGTGGTGGATGACGGTTCCGGGGGCTGATGTGACCACTCCACCCGACGACCGATCCTTCCGTCGCGAAATGGCCACCGCCTACCGCTCCGGCTGGCACTTCATCGATCTGGTCACCGCCGTCCCCCACAGCGGTGACTCGTTGACGGTGACCGTGTTCGGTGAGCCGGTCGTCGTGACGCGGGACGATGAAGAGGACGTACGGGCGTACCGGTGTCTGCGGCGGCCTCGGGGGGCGCCGCAGCCTGTTCGGTGTGCTATTCGGTACGGAATGATCTTTGTGAACCTGGACCAGCGCGACCACCGGCTGGACCACCCCGACATCCCGGATATCGGTGATATCCCGGACGTACAGACCATCTCAGCCACCCCCCGCAGTGCCTGACGCGATTCCCCCGTCGCAGTAGATCGCTCAGGTGCTTCCCCCCGCAGCGGCGCCACCGTGACCTGAACACGGTGGCGCCGCTGCTATTTCTGGTGAAATATCAGGGTTTGGGCGGGCTCCGTTGCGGGTATGACCTTCGCCCGCTTGGCTGGAAATAGCTGCTCCTGGCCCCACGCCCCGCCGTCCATCCGTCATTGAGGGTGGGCGGCGTCTCGGCATGTCCGGGTCCCGCTTGCACTCCCGCACCCACCTTGAGTGGAATAGACTCAACTTTGTGTAGCGTTGGCCGTGTCAGTCAGTACTTAGTCAGTAGTCAGTCAGCACTGGAAGTGGGAAGGGAGCAGCGACCGTGGACGCCGAGCTGACCAACAGGAGCCGGGACGCGATCAACGCGGCCAGCAGCAAGGCCGTGTCCGAGGGGCACCCGGACCTGACCCCCGCGCACCTGCTGCTGGCGCTGCTCGCGGGGGAGGACAACGAGAACATCACCGACCTGCTGGCCGCGGTCGACGCCGACCAGGCGGCCGTACGTTCGGGTGCCGAGCGTGTCCTCGCGAGCCTGCCCAGCGTGACCGGTTCGACCGTCGCACCCCCGCAGCCGAACCGGGAGCTTCTTTCGGTCATCGCCGATGCGGCCGAACGGGCGAAGGAGCTCGGCGACGAGTACCTCTCCACCGAGCACCTCCTCATCGGGATCGCCGCGAAGGGCGGCGCCGCCGGGGACGTACTCTCCCAGCAGGGCGCCGGCGCGAAGAAGCTGCTGGACGCGTTCCAGAAGAGCAGGGGAGGGCGTCGCGTGACCACAGCCGACCCCGAGGGCCAGTACAAGGCACTCGAGAAGTTCGGTACGGATTTCACGGCCGCCGCGCGGGAGGGCAAGCTCGACCCGGTCATCGGCCGTGACCAGGAGATCCGCCGGGTCGTCCAGGTGCTCAGCCGCCGTACGAAGAACAACCCCGTCCTCATCGGTGAGCCCGGCGTCGGCAAGACCGCCGTCGTCGAGGGCCTCGCCCAGCGCATCGTCAAGGGCGATGTGCCGGAGTCCCTGAAGAACAAGCGGCTGGTGTCGCTGGACCTCGGTGCGATGGTCGCCGGGGCGAAGTACCGGGGCGAGTTCGAGGAGCGCCTGAAGACGGTCCTGGCGGAGATCAAGGACTCCGACGGCCAGATCGTCACCTTCATCGACGAACTCCACACGGTCGTCGGCGCGGGCGCCGGCGGTGACTCCGCGATGGACGCCGGCAACATGCTGAAGCCGATGCTGGCGCGTGGTGAGCTGCGCATGGTCGGCGCGACCACGCTGGACGAGTACCGGGAGCGGATCGAGAAGGACCCCGCCCTGGAACGCCGCTTCCAGCAGGTCCTGGTGGCGGAGCCGAGCGTCGAGGACACGATCGCGATCCTGCGCGGCCTCAAGGGGCGGTACGAGGCCCACCACAAGGTGGTGATCGCGGACAGTGCCCTGGTGGCCGCGGCGACCCTCTCCGACCGGTACATCACCTCCCGCTTCCTCCCCGACAAGGCGATCGACCTCGTCGACGAGGCGGCGTCCAGGCTCCGGATGGAGATCGACTCCTCGCCCCTCGAAATCGATGAACTCCAGCGTGCCGTCGACCGGTTGAAGATGGAGGAGCTCGCGCTGGAGAAGGAGACCGACCCCGCCTCGCGCGAGCGTCTGGAACGGCTGCGCCGCGATCTCGCCGACAAGGAGGAGGAGTTGCGCGGCCTGACGGCCCGTTGGGAGAAGGAGAAGCAGTCCCTCAACCGGGTCGGCGAGCTGAAGGAGAAGCTCGACGAACTCCGCGGCCAGGCCGAACGGGCCCAGCGCGACGGCGACTTCGACACCGCCTCCAAGCTGCTCTACGGCGAGATCCCCGCCCTGGAAAGGGACTTGGAGGAAGCCTCGGAGGAAGAGGAGGAAGCCTCCAAGGACACCATGGTCAAGGAGGAGGTCGGCCCCGACGACATCGCGGACGTGGTCGGCGCCTGGACCGGCATCCCGGCCGGCCGCCTCCTGGAGGGCGAGACCCAGAAACTCCTGCGCATGGAGGAGGAGTTGGGCCGCCGCCTGATCGGCCAGTCCGAGGCGGTCCAGGCGGTGTCCGACGCGGTACGGCGGACCAGGGCCGGCATCGCCGACCCGGACCGCCCGACGGGTTCCTTCCTGTTCCTGGGGCCGACGGGTGTCGGCAAGACCGAGTTGGCGAAGGCTCTGGCCGACTTCCTCTTCGACGACGAGCGGGCCATGGTCCGCATCGACATGTCGGAGTACGGCGAGAAGCACAGCGTCGCGCGCCTGGTCGGCGCGCCGCCCGGCTACATCGGCTACGAGGAGGGCGGCCAGCTGACGGAGGCGGTGCGCCGTCGCCCGTACAGCGTGGTGCTCCTGGACGAGGTCGAGAAGGCCCACCCGGAGGTCTTCGACATCCTCCTCCAGGTCCTGGACGACGGGCGGCTGACGGACGGTCAGGGGCGGACGGTCGACTTCCGCAACGCGATTCTCGTGCTGACGTCGAACCTGGGCAGTCAGTACCTCGTCGAGCCGCTGACGTCGGCGGAGGAGAAGAAGCAGCAGGTGCTGGAGGTGGTCCGGGCGTCCTTCAAGCCGGAGTTCCTGAACCGGCTGGACGACATGGTCGTCTTCTCCGCCCTGAACAAGGAGGAGCTGGAGCGCATCGCGGGGCTCCAGATCGGCCGGCTGGCCAAGCGGCTGGCCGAACGCCGCCTCACCCTGGACGTCACCGAGGACGCCCTGGCCTGGCTCGCCGACAAGGGCAACGATCCCGCGTACGGTGCCCGCCCGCTCCGCCGGCTGATCCAGACGGCGATCGGCGACCGCCTCGCCAAGGAGATCCTGGCCGGCGAGGTCAAGGACGGCGACACCGTACGGGTGGACGCCTTCGGGGACGGGCTGATCGTGGGTCCGGCGGAGCAGGAGACCGGGAAGACGCTCTGAGCGGTATTCCGCCAACCGGCGGTGAACATTCGGGGGCGCCGACGGAGACATCCCGGGACACGGACGGACACATCCCGGGAACGGGGGCCCGGAACTCCGTAAACAGCCCTGCAGAGCCCCGCCGGATTCGGTCGGCCGGGGGCAGCCCGGAGGCCAGGTGTGTTGCAGGTTGGGGGCCGGGCGAGAGAGGGTGGGCTGTGTACGTCTGGTCTCAGCGATGGCCGGACGAGCCAGACGACAGCAGGGGTGTTTCAGTATGTCCATCGACCCGTCCTCGATTCCGAACTTCGGGGGCCAGCCCGAGCCGCAGCCCGGCGGACCGGCGGGCCCCGTGGTCCCGGACCAGGACCTTGTGAAGCAGCTCCTCGAGCAGATGGAGCTGAAGTACGTCGTCGACGACGAGGGTGACCTCGCGGCGCCGTGGGAGCAGTTCCGTACGTACTTCATGTTCCGTGGTGAGGGCGACCAGCAGGTCTTCTCGGTGCGGACGTTCTACGACCGGCCCCACCAGATCGAGGTGAAGCACGCGCTCCTGGAGTCGATCGACGACTGGAACCGGCGGACCCTGTGGCCCAAGGTCTACAGCCACACCCATGACGACGGCACCGTCCGTCTGATCGGTGAGGCGCAGATGCTGATCGGGACGGGCGTCAGCCTGGAGCACTTCGTGTCGTCGACGGTGAGCTGGGTGCGGGCCGCGATCGAGTTCGACAAGTGGCTCGTCGAGCAGCTCGGCCTGGAGCAGGAGATCGACGAGGCGGAGAAGCCCGGGGACGACGAAGAGTAGTCGTACCTGTACGCGAAGGAGCCCGGCCACGGAGGCCGGGCTCTCGCCGTTTCCGGGCCGACCGATGTGGCGGCCGACGAGGCGCCGACCTCCCGGCGCAGGGCCAGGACGTCCACCAGGAGCAGCCTCCGACGACCGGACTCGTCCTCGCCCGAAGTCGCGTCGGGTGACCCGGCGGTGTGGGCCGTCTTCACAGGCGAGTTGAAGGCCGGCCGCCACCGTCCCTGAGGCGGCCGGGTCCCGGCAGCCGTCCGTCGTGCGGGCGCACCGGGCCCTTGTCTGCGAGGGTCCGGCGGGCCACTGACCTCCCCAAAGAACCGGGGGAAAGAACTACCCACCCACCCTCCTCCCCGGCCGCGAGGCCCGCGTCACCCGTACGAGTGACCGGCTTGCAGGGGCGGGACACGGGCGGTTACGTTCGCCGAAACAACCGCAAACAGAAACGGCCCCCGCCGGGATTCCCGTCCCGAACGAGGGCCTGACCAACCAGGAAGAAGCAAGCTTCCCGATGGCTGAGCCGCAGTCTAACGCGCGCCTGCGCGCCGACGCCGGAGCACCGACCTCCGGCGTGATCCACGTACGCACCCGCCTCACGGCCGACTTCACCGTGATCTCCAACGCCCTCGCCCAGCGACGCGGCAGCGCGGTCACCATCGGCGTCGCGGCGTACATCGCCTCCCTGCCCGACCGCGTCCCCGTGACCATCACCGCCCTGTGCGAGCACTTCAGCGAGGGCGAGATCCTCATCTCGCGGGCGCTCAGGGAACTCGAAGCGGCCGGATACCTGGAGCGCCGCCGCGAGCGACTGTCCAGCGGGAAGATCCGCACCCGGACGTACTTCTACGACGTCCCCGGCGGCGGTTTGGATCCGGATCCGAACGAGTCGCCGAAGCGGGGCCGCCCCCGCGAGCGGGCCGCCGTCGCTGCGGTCGCACCCGTGTCCGTGCCCATGGAGGAAACGGTGGCCGTGCAGGTACAGGTGCCCGTACAGGCCGAGGCGGAGGCACCGGCCCCGCTCGTGGAAGCCGACCCGCAGGCCATCGCCGTACTCGCCGCCCTGCGTCGGGCCGACCCCCGCCTGGTCCTGACCGCGCAGGAAGCCGCCCGCCTCGCCCCGGCCGTCACCCGGTGGCTCGCGGCAGGCCTCCTGCCCACGCACATCACGGACCACCTCACCGCACGGCTCCCGGACAGCTTCCTGACCCGCCCGGCCGGCATCCTCGCCTACCGGCTCAAGGAGACTCCCCTTGCCTTGCCCGCACCGGCCGACAGCGCAGAACCCTCCGTACGTCCGGCGGTCGTGCCCATGCGGAACTGCGACGGCTGCGACCGGGGATTCCGCACGGCGGAACCCGGCCGTTGCCGGGAGTGTCGATCCGGGGATCGTCTCCGTGCGGCCGGCTGAGCCAATGACTGGGTGTGCGGTCCACCCGCAGGTGGGAGCCTCGATGTGCGACGATGCGAAACTCAGCGCCAAGAGGAGGTGGGGCATGGTCGACAGGTTCCAGGACGGGCTTCTGACGCCCACGGAAACGGCCTCCTACCTTGAGATTCCGCAGTCGACCCTCACGTCGTGGCTGAAGGGCAAGGCCGCGGGAGCACCACTGGTCCACCAGGTCGAGCCGGTGCGGAAGGGGCAGCCCTCGGTGCCTTTCATCGCGGTGGCAGAGGCGCACGTCCTTCGTTCTCTGCGTTCGCTGGGGCTCCGCATGAGCGAGATCAGGGAGGCGGCTGCCGCCGTACGGGACGCATTCGAGACCCCCTACGGCCTCGTGTCCAAGCGGATCGCCACAGACGGTGTGGACATCTTCGTCGAGCACGGGTGGGGGGATCTCCGCAGAGCCCGCGACGGCCAGGTCCCCATCCAGGAAGTGGTCTCCGACTATCTCCGCTACCTCACCTGGGAGCCGGGCGACGACTTCCCGTCCAGCCTGCGACTGAGGCAGTACCCGGACTCCGTCCCCGTCGTGATCGATCCGAGGTTCGGCCGCGGTCTCCCCGTGGTGGCCGCCAACCGCGTCGCGGTCAACGCCATCACCGACCTGTGGGAGGCCGGGGAAAGTGTCGAGGACATCGCGTACGACTTCGACATGACGCCCGAGCAGGTCGACGCGTTGTGCCGGGCAGTGGTGCGCCTTGTCGCCTGAGTTCTTCCTCGACCGCAATCTCGGGCGTCGGGTCGCGGAAGGGCTGAGGGCGTGCGGCTGGACCGTTCACCACATCGGGGACGTCTTCCCCGATGACGGCCAGGACGTGGCCGACGAACAGTGGATCACTCATGGTCTCGACCAGTCATGGGTACCTCTGTCGAAGGACGGACGGATCAAGACCCGTGACCTGGAGATCCGGCCTGTCCTGGAGCGCGAGGCTGTGCTGTTCTACCTGGACAATCAGCAACTCCCCAGCGCCGAGATGGTCGAGCGGCTCGTCACTCGCCGTGACGCGATCCACCGGGCCGTCGAGAAGGGCGGCCCTGCGGCGTACGCAGTGCGGCACGACCGTATCGAGCGCACCTGGCCCTGACGGGCGGTGCCCCTTGGGGCAGCCCGCCCACGGCCGGGGCTACTTCGCCCCAGGCGCCCTGATCGGCCTCGATCAGGGCGCCTGGGGCGGCGTACAGGAACCGCCCGGGCTCACAGTCGTATCGCCGGCGGATCAGCTGACCTTGACCGTCCAGGACGAGGAGTACGTGTCCGCCAGATCGGCGGTGGCCGGGCGGTAGACCCGTAGCGTCCGCGACCCCGCGCGCGGGAAGGTGATCTTCGCAGTGGCGCTGCCCCTGCTGGTGAGGGTGGCCCTGGTGAGAGTCACCCACGTGCCGTCCTTCTGGCGGGCCTGGAAGAGCAGTCCGGTCCCCGGGACGTAGGGGGAGCTGAGCGCGGTGTAGGACACCGGCTTGCCGTGGACCGCGGTGGTGGCCGGCTTGCTGACCGTGAGGACGGCCCTGACGCGCGAGGTCAGGGTCTTGCTGGTCGAGGACGCCCAGGTCAGGTTCTTCGCCGCGGTGACGGCACGCCAGGCGCCGTTGTACCTGGCGGTCGTGGCGTAGGAGGCCTTGCCGGTGCTGTCCGCGGTGACGGTCACCTGGGTCTTCCAGGCTGTGGTTCCCGCCCGCTTGTACTGGAAACTGACCCTGGCGCCGGCCGCGGGCTTGGCGCCGGTCTGGGCCACGGTGGCGGTGAAGGTCGCCCTGCTGCCGTAGGTGCTGATGGCCGGGCCGGTCAGCTGGGTCGTCGTGGCAGCCAGGACACGGGTCGACACGCTGCTGACGGTGGTGTCGCCGTACTGGGAGACGATGGTCAACGTGACCTCGTGCACCCCGGGGGTCGTGGCCTTCCAGGTGCCGGCGGGCCGCGCGGGATAGCTGCCGGTGGCGAACGTCGTGCCGTCGACGTCGAGGGTCCAGTGCTCGGCCCGGCTGACGCCGTCGGCGGCGGATGTCGTGGCCGCGTAGGTCCGGCTGCTGCCCGCTACGGGAAAGTCCTGGAGGCCGGCCGTCCAGGTCGGCGTGACCTCGGACACCACCGTGACCGGCAGGGCCGCCCGGCCGTGGGCGCCGCGGTTGTCGACCGCGTCGAACGCCAGCGTGTGGGCGCCGTAGGGGAGTTGGCCGAGGTCGGCGAAGAAGCGGTCGGTGTTCCCCTCGTAGGTGTACGCGCCGACCGGCGTCGTCGCCTGCGCCTTGCCGTCGAGCGACACGGTGGTGCTGACCGGGTAGGCGTAGTTGAGGTTGGACGGAAACGCCTTGTTGAGCGACGGCGGGTAGGCGTAGTTCAGCATCACCGGCGTCTCGTCCGGGTGGATGACGGTGTCGAGCTTCGGCGTGATGGTGAAGCCGTGGTCGACCAGGGTGGTGGCCCGCACCGGGGAACCCGCGCGGCCGTCCTCGTCGTAGGCCACGACGTAGACCTCTCCGGCCCACAGGCCGGCCCGGACCGCACTCGTGTCCAGGGTGGTGGTCCACGTCGCGCCGCTTGCCGGGGCGGTCAGGTCGGCGGGGGCGGGCCAGGTGCTGTTCGAGCTGAAGTACCGGACGCGCGAGACGCCGTTGTCGCCGGTCGCGGTGGCTCGCAGCGACAACTCGCCGTCCGCGGACAGGCCCACGGGCTTGTGGTCGGTCCAGGCGTCGTCGCCGGGCAGATCGGGCAGGGTGACGGCCGGCCGCCCGTTGTCGACGGTGACGGCGGAGTTGGCTGTGACGAGCCGCGGGCGGGGGCTGTCCACCTCGACGTGGATGGTGTTCTCGCCGTCGTTGACCAGCGGCGCGGCCACCCCGTTCGTGGAGCCTCCGAACTGCTGGGTGGCGGCGGTGTCCAGGGTCGCGTGCAGGGTGCAGGAGGGCAGGCAGTCTCCCGGGCTCAGACTGAAGGTCTGCTTGACCGTGCCGGTGCCCTGGTATACACCGCTGCCGGTGATGCTGACCACGGCCGTGGTCGGCTCGTCGTCCGGGTCCGCGTGCACCGTGAAGGTGACATCCGTCGTGCCGGTGATCGTCTGCCCGGCGCTGACCGTGCCGTCGCCTCCGGCGTCCGAGGAAACGCCGTCGAACGCGATCACGGCACCGGTGTCATCCGCGACAGCCGCCGACGCGGGCGCGACGGCGCACAGCACAGCGGCACTCGTGGCCAGGGCGAGCGATCTGACGGATCGGGATATACCCACGTCTGTCCTCCTGGGCCTGCGCCCTGGCTCGGCGGAGGCGCCGGGTGCGGTCCGCACGCCGTCTCCGCTCAGGGTCCGGCAGCTTGAGGATCTTCGACGGACTCCGATTGCGTGTCAAGAACCTCGCAATCTGTCCCAAGGGGTGGAAAGCCCATCACAGCGCTCCCGTCGGCACCCGGGCCCGAAACCCCCATGAACTCCTGCCGGTTCAGGACGCCAGGCGCCGCAAGCGGCTGCTGGCCTCGGTGAGGACCTCGTCCTTCTTGCAGAAGGCGAAGCGGACCTGGCTGTGGCCGGCCTCCTGGCTGTCGTAGAAGACGGAGTTGGGGATGGCGACGACGCCGCAGCGTTCGGGGAGGGCGCGGCAGAAGGCGTAGGCGTCCTTCTCGCCGAAGGGCGTGATGTCGGTGGTGATGAAGTACGTGCCCTGCGGCTGGTAGACCTCGAACCCGGCCGCGCGCAGGCCGTCGCCGAGCAGGTCGCGCTTGCGGTGGAGGTCGGCGCGGAGGCTGTCGAAGTAGGAGTCCGGCAGCGACAGCGCCTCCGCCACCGCGTACTGGAAGGGCCCGGACGCCACGTACGTCAGGAACTGCTTCGCCGAGCGGACGGCCGTCACCAGGTCCGGTGTTGATGTGACCCAGCCCACTTTCCATCCGGTGAACGAAAACGTCTTCCCGGCGCTCCCGATAGAGACCGTCCGTTCGCGCATCCCCGGGAAGGAGGCCAGCGGCAGATGTTCGGCGTCGTCGAAGACCAGGTGCTCGTACACCTCGTCGGTGACCACCAGAAGGTCGCGTTCGACGGCGAGGTGCGCGATCTCCGTGAGTTCCTCGCGGGTCAGGACCGTGCCCGTCGGGTTGTGCGGGGTGTTGATCAGGAGGAGGCGGGTGCGGGGTGTCACCGCCGCCCGCAGCTCGTCCAGGTCGAGGCGGAACGAGCCCTCGTGGGGGCGCAGTGTGACCGGCACGCGGGTGCCGCCCGCCATGGCGATGCACGCCGCGTAGGAGTCGTAGTAGGGCTCCAGGGCGATCACCTCGTCGCCGGGCTCCACCAGGGCCAGCAGGGTCGCCGCGATGGCCTCCGTCGCGCCCGCCGTCACCAGGACCTCGCGGTCCGGGTCGTACGACAGCCCGTACCGGCGCTCCTGGTGCGCCGCGATCGCCGTACGCAGCTCCGGGACGCCCGGACCCGGCGGGTACTGGTTGCCGCGGCCGTCGCGCAGCGCCCGTACGGCCGCCTCGCGGATCTCCTCCGGACCGTCGGTGTCCGGGAAACCCTGGCCGAGGTTGATCGAGCCGGTGGCGACGGCGAGCGCCGACATCTCGGCGAAGATCGTCGTCCCGAACTCGGCGAGCCGGCGATTGAGGAAGGGGCGTGCGCTGCTGGTCATGGTCGTCATCCTGCGCCGAAGCTCTGGACTTCCTCAACTCTGCTTTGGCAGGTGAGACACGCGGGCATCCCCACGTCACGCAACACAGCGAGGCGCCCACGGGGGGCCGCTTCGGGGGAACGAAAGGCAGGTGACGTCATGGCCGAGGCCATCATCACCCTCTTCATCCTGGCGGGCTTGTTCATCGCGCTGAGCTCGGTGGCAGTGGTCTCGCGGGGGCGGCGTCAGAGGCTGCGGGCGAGTCACGGGCGGAACGGGGGAAGGAACAGCTGGTGGGCCGGCGGAGCGGCGGGCTCCAGCGGTTCCGGCAGCTCCAGCAGCTCGGGGAGCGGCACGTCGTGCGGGTCGAGTACTTCCTGCGGAGGGAGCTCGTCCTGCGGGGGCGGGTCCTCCTCCTGCGGGGGAGGCGGCGGCGGATGCGGTGGAGGCAGCTGACACGGGGCAGCTGAGCTCCGGAAGGGGGAACCGTATCCGGACCGCGGAGTGAGCGCCCGCCGGGAGGACGTAAGCCGTCCCGGCGGGCGCTCGCATGTCTTCTCCGCGAAATACCTTCTTGGGATACCTCCGCGGGATATGTGGGACCCGCGTGCGGGTGACCTTCGCACGCTCAGGCGTACGCCCTGGTTGAACAGTTGAGCTGTGCAGCCCTCTGAGGGATGGAAACCCCACGAAGTTGGGTAAAAACGCTGTGACGGCGCCACCGTTCATGATTCCCTCTACATCACCAACACAGCCCCTCGGACGTCCCCTGACCCCTGGACGTTCCTCACGACTGGGCTGATCTCCCGGTGTCGACCCGTGTCGACCGGAGCGCGCCGGACCACACCTCGCTCATTCACACCTTGGTCCCTCACACCTCCCTTTGCGCGCCTGCGGAGCCGACCCATGCTCACGACCCTGAACACCGCCTACACCGACACGCGTGCGGCAGACCTCGCCTGGGCCCTGGGCCGGGAACCGCTGCCCGCCCTCGCCACCCTCGATCTCGAACTCGCGGACGCGAAGCTCCAGTTGAGACTCCTCGGCGCCTCCCATCAGGTGCTGCTGGAGGAGGAACAGGGCACATGTTCGGAGACGGTCGCGTGCATCCCGGGTTCCAGCACCCCCCTCCCGCTCGGCGTGGCCAAACGCCTCGGCGACTGGGAGTACGAGTTCGCGGCGAGAGTCGAAGTCCTCTCGCCGGGGTCGTTCGCGGGGCGCGCCCAGGAACTGCTGGCCCTGGTCGCCGACCATCCGAACGGTCTGGCCGGCGTCTTCCCCGGCAGCCCGCACGCCTTCACCGCGATGCTGGCCCAGCGGCACGAGGGGCAGGTGCAGTGGCGGACCTGGCACGCCTATCCGCAGGACGGGCAACTGGTGGCGACCAGGACACGGGTGGGGGTGCGGGGGGCGGCGGCGCTCCGACCGCTCCTCGGGACGTTCACACCGACTTCTTCCGCGTAAACCAGAGACCACACGTGTGGGTGACGAAGCGTACCCGGGGTGTGACGTAGCGTTCCGAGCGTGATCGAACCGCACGTGCCGGCCCCGCCGGGCAGCCCCCCGTCCTGGGGCGGCCCCGCGCGGCTGCCCGTCCGGCCCGGCACCGGCCGGTTCCTGGTCCTCGCCGGCGTCTTCGTCTGTGCGGCCTGCGGACTGGTGTACGAACTGGAACTCGTCGCCCTCGCCTCGTACCTGATCGGCGACTCGGTCACCCAGGCGTCCGTCGTGCTCTCCGTGATGGTGTTCGCGATGGGCATCGGCTCGCTCGGCGCGAAACGCCTGCGCTGCCGCGCCGCGGCCGGCTTCGGCGCGATCGAGGCGGCCCTCGCGCTGGTCGGCGGGTGCAGCGCGATGGCGCTGTACGCGGTGTTCGCGTGGACCGGCGACTGGGGCGGCCTGTGGGCGCACGGCCCCCGGGTGCTTCTCGTCGCCTTCTCCCTGGCCATCGGGCTGCTGATCGGCGCCGAGGTGCCGCTGCTCATGGAGCTGATCCAGCGCATCCGCCGCCAGGACGCGGGCGGCGCGGTGGCCGACCTCTTCGCCGCCGACTACGTGGGCGCGCTGGTCGGCGGCCTGGCGTTCCCGTTCCTCCTCCTGCCCTGGCTGGGGCAGCTCACCGGTGCCCTCCTCACCGGCACGGTCAACGCGCTGGTCGGCTGCGCCCTCGTCCTCGGCCTGTTCCGCCAGGACCTGTCCCGGCGGGCGTGCTGGCTGCTGGTGGCGGCGAACGTGACGGTGATCGGACTCCTGGCCTCCGCGGCCGTCCTCGTCGACGACTTCGAACGCGCCGCCCGGAACGCCGTGTACGGCAACGACGTACGCGTGGCCCTGCGGACCGGCGTACAGGAGGTCGTTCTCACCGGCGGCACGGCCGGACGGCCGCTGGGCCTGTTCCTGGACGGTCGGCTACGGGTCAGCGAGCGCGACGATCTGCGCTACCACGAGGCGCTCGTCCACCCCGCGATGAACGGCCCGCACGCGCGCGTGCTCGTCCTGGGCGGGGGAGACGGCCTCGCGGCGCGGGAGGTGCTGCGGTATCCCGGCGTACGGCGGGTGGACGTGGTCGAGCTCGACGCGGGGGTGGAGCGACTGGCGCGCCACGACCCGGCGCTGTCCGCGTTGAACGCGCACGCGTTCGACGACCCGCGCGTCCATGTGACGACGGCGGACGCCTTCGGGCTGCTGCGGGGTGCGCGGGCCGCGTACGACGTGGTGATCTCGGATCTGCCCGACCCGGGCATCACGGCGAGTACGAAGCTGTACTCGCAGGAGTTCTACGGGCTGGCGCGTCAGGTGCTCACCGACGACGGGCGCATGGTCGTGCACGGCGGGCCGGTCTCCTCCCGGGAGCGCGTCTTCTGGACCGTCGAGACGACCGTCCGGGCCGCCGGGCTGCATACGGCGTCGTACCGCGTGGGCGGGCGCGACGCCGGCTTCGCGGCCGGGCCGGACCGTACGGCGTCGGGGGCGGCCCGGGCGCCCCACGACTGGGGGTTCGTGCTGGCGACGGCCGAGGGGCCCGCTCCCGCGCTGCGGGTGGACGCGTCCGCGCCCCGGCTGCGGACACTCACCCAGGCGGGACTGGCGGCGGACGCGCGGGCCGCGGTGCGGATGCGGGTGGCGGGGTTGCGGGCTTCGACGCTTGTCCATCCGCGCTATTGAGAGAGGGGTAAGGAGGCTACGCCCGTGGGGCCGCGCGGGTGTGGATCCGGGGGGATCCCGTGGGAATCCCCGGATGCGAGGGTGTGGTCCGGGCCGTGCTGGGTACCCTCGGATGCCATGGACCATGAGGTGTTCGTTCCGGTTCCGCCCGAGCGGCTGAGGGACGTGCTCGCCGACCCCGCGCGCATCGCCCGGGCGGTACCGGGACTCCAGCAGGACGCGGGCACCGAGCTTGCCGCCTCCGGGGTCGCCGGGCGGCTGAAAGTGCGTATCGGGGGGCACACGATCACGTATCGCGGGTCCTTGCGGGTCGTCGCGGCTGTCGCGGACAGCCAGGACGAGGGCCGGGACGACGGGGAGTACGCGTACGTCCTGGAGGGTGACGCCGTCGAGGCGCGCGGCGGCGGGTCGGTGAAGCTGGCACTGACGTTGCGGGTGCGAGGGACTGCGGACGAGGTCGGTTCGGCGCTGGTGTTCGGGGGGACGGTGGCGGCGGACGGGCGCTTGACCGAGCTTCCCGCGGACGCCGTCGCTGCGGCGGGGGTGCGGTTGCTGCGGCGCTTCGGGGAGGGCTTGGGGGAGGTTGCGGGGGAGGCCGGCGAGCCCGACGAATCCGGGCAGTCCGGGGAGCTCGAGGAGCCTCCGGCGATTGTGGAGATCCAGGTTCCCAAGGCCGACGTCCCCGACGTCCCCGATGTCCCCGATGTTCCCGACGATCCCGGCGCCCTCGACGGCGATGACCTGGACGAGGGTGAGCAGGTCTCCGAGCGGTTCATGGACGACGGCGAGGCGCCCGCCGAGGCCGCGCATGCGCGCCGGACCATGATCGGGCGCAGTGCGGAGGAAGTGGACCACGCGCCGCCCCGGGGCCGGTACGCCCCTGTGCCGCCTCCGGAACAGGTGGCGGGGAACACGACGCTGCGGTGGGCTGCGCCGGCTGCGGCGTTGGTGGTGGCGTCGGCGATCGTGGTGGGGCGGGTGCTGAGGAAGCGGCGTTGATGCGGAAGCGGCGCTGATGAGGAAGCGGCGCCGGTGGTGACCACCCTTCGTGGTGCAGCCGGGCCACCCGCCGCCGCGCCTTCTCCCGCCGCCCGCTGACGGCCCGTCGGTGAACACGCGGCCCATCCGCTCGATCCAAACCTGGGTATCGAGTGGTCGGCCGACGCACCGCTGCTCTCCGACAGGGACGCGGCAGCAGGGGTGCCTGGCGCACAGCGGCTCACCGGCCAGGTAGTGGCCACCTCCGCGGCGCCACCGCCGCCGGCCTCTGCCACGGCTCGTATTCCGACCGGCAGTCACTCCGCCCGGACAATTCCGTACGCCAACGGAATGAAGTACGGCGATATTCCGGGACGGCGCAGACTGTATTCGGCATAACTGCAGTACGAGTACGCCCCCCCCACGCCGTCGTGTGGCTCTCCGGTGTCAGCGCGCGGTACACCTCTGTGCAACAGCACTGCGCACCAATGAATTCGGTGCATGACCGCGCACCTGCTTCCGGCTCCACAGGAGGGTTGAGCGATGAGGCGTCAGTACCTTCGCACATCATGGGTCCAGGCCGCCGCCATGTTTTCGGCCGCGGGAGCATTTGGCCTGGTCGCCAATTTCGCCTCGTCGACGACCGCTCTGGCCGCTGCGAGCGAGAACCCCGGTGTCGATTGCCCTTTCACGCTGCCAGGCCCGAATGGCGCACTAAGCGTCGACCCCGATCTCCCGTGGCAGATGCCCAATGATGACTGGGACGAAATAGGAAACGCTCCCTGCGGAAGCGGCAAGCACCATAACCATGACTATGGCCATGACCAGCAAGGTCCGCAGGGCGCTCAAGGAGACCAAGGCGCCCCGGGTGACACGGGCCCCCAGGGTGACACGGGCCCCCAGGGCGATACCGGTCCGCAGGGCTCGCAGGGCGATACGGGTGCTCAGGGCTCGCAGGGCGACCAGGGGTTCCAGGGCGATACCGGCACGCAGGGCTTCCAGGGAAACCAGGGGGCCCAGGGTGACGCCGGCGCTCAGGGCACCCAGGGTTTTCAGGGTGATACCGGCACGCAAGGGTTCCAGGGGGCCCAGGGTGACACCGGCGCTCAGGGCACCCAGGGCTTCCAGGGAAACCAGGGCACCCAAGGAACCACCGGCACGCAGGGTTTCCAGGGCTTCCAAGGCACCCA
>NZ_JBIRRV010000028.1:0-100323 GCF_044333925.1 Streptomyces sp. NPDC020898 | reverse complement strand
GAGACGGTTCTCTTGGTCGAAAACCCATCTACCAGGGGCTTCACCTGTTTGTCAGGCCAACTGCCCAGCCGCCGCCGGAGGTTGGAAAAGGCTCAATGTGGGCGGTGTGAACATCCAAGCGACCACCACCGCCAAGCCTGCTTCCCTCAAACTGGAACCTGGCACAGAAGACGCGGAGCTCTACCCCGCTTCCGGCGAGTGCGTGTTCAACGGCGACGGTTCGATCGGTGAGCCCTACGCCAAGGGGAAGGCCGGCCGGACGCCCCCATGCGGTCTGAAGTACCTCCGCTCCTCCGGCACCGAAACCTACAAACTCCGGGCGACCATCACGTGGGAAATCAGTTGGGTCGGCACCGGAAACCCGACCCCGACCGCTCTCCCGAACGGCACCTTCGGTAACGACCAGGAGGTCACGGTGCAGGAGGCCCAGGCGGTCAACCGCTGAGGCACGGGGCTCGGCACGTAAGCGTGGCCGGGCCCCGCCCAACCTTGTACGGCGGTGACCGGAACCGGAACCGCCCCTCTCTCGCCCATATAGGAGCCGACCGTGAACCGCCGTTCTTTGCCCGTTGGCATCGCCATCACCGCGGCTGCGGTTCTCATGGTGACCGCGTGCGGCGCCAGCGACGACGAATCGTCGAAGGCTCCGAGCATCAAGGAAATCCAGACCACCGTCTCCACAGAGATGCACGCGGCCATCAAGGCGGCAACCCCCAAGGCGGTCTACCCGAAGGACGAGTTCGGCTCGGCGAGCAGTGCCGAATGCTCCGGTCAGCAGTCCTCGGTGCGTATCGCCGGCTGGGACCCGGAGGAGACCCAGTCGAACGGCGATCTCCTCACGAAGAGCACGGCTTACCTTGAGAAGCAGGGGTGGGAGATCACCCCGCTGAGTGCCGACAGCGAGGACCAAGCGGCCCGAATCACCAAGTCCGGTGTTACCGAGGGGCTGCTCACCGCTTCGAACCAAGGCCTCACATTCGAGGGCGACACTGCCTGCGCCAAGTCCTGAGTAAGCTCGGCAAAACATCCAAGTAGGTCTACGGACAAGGGAAGCTATCTGATGCGATCACACAACGTGCGGAGGACCGCTGCGGTCGTTGCCCTCGTCTTCTGCTCAGTCGCGGGATGTTCCGGATCACCCGGTGACTCCGAGAAGGAGGAGAAGCCTTCCGGACCTACATATGACCAGGTATTGAAAGCAATGACGCCCGATGTCGTGAGTGCCTTGAAGGCGACTATGCCGGGCATCGAGATGAACGAAAATTCGAGCGCAGATGACTGCGGCGGCCCGGACGTCATCGACAGCAAAGACAGCAGCAAGCGGATCGGATCAACCGTCATCACCATCCCGGGGGATCCGTCGGACAAGCGCCAGGCCAAAACCCTGGTGCAGGAAGCATCGGACTATCTGACCAGTCACGGATGGGCCGTCGAAAAGCAATTGAACAACCCTCCCGCCGGCCACCCCGACGGCATAGTGGTGTCTCTGAAGAAACCTGGAACCGCCGGCGGGGTCGATATCTCCGCCTGGCCCTTCAAGCTGACTTCTGGCAAGATCTCTCAGACTTTCGGAGCCACAATAGCGACCGACTGCCTGCGGAATTCCATCCAGGACAAAGACCGGTAAACAGGAAGCTAGCTCCCTCCGTCACTGTCTTCCTTTCCCCGCTGCGTGGCCGCGCGCTCGAGATCTTCAGCCATGGACCCCAAGCGGGTCTTTCTCACTTTGAGTTCACCGCGCACCTTTTCAGCAGTGGGCCCTTGCCATCGCTCATCCTTTTTGGCCTGCGCGTCTGCAGCGATCTCAATCGGCTGGTCAAGCAGTTTTCTGACATCCTCTGCCAACTGGCGAATCTTACCCGCTTCTTCCGTGACTCCCACTATAAATCCCCATTCCATCAGCGCTCTTGCAGGAATTACTTCCCAGATCTCCCCAAAGAGCTCGCACACAGGATACTGTACTAGACTATGGCCTTGGTTTACGCGGATCCGGACATGCTCGATCGGCTGGCGAAGTCTCTCGACGCACGAGCGGGAGAGATTCCACACCTGAAGTCCAGGGCGTCCACCCTTGGAGTGACCGCAAATGTGTCCGGATTGGCCGCGATTGCCACCTGGCTGGGGGAAACAGCGTCTGACCTCCGAAGGCGCGCGAGGATACTCAGAGCTCCCTCCGAGTCCCCTTTCGGTTCGCTCTCGGAGTTCGGTCTGCCAACTTCCCTCGCCAGGAAGCCGGGAGCAGGCGACGAGTTCGAATCAGGCCTCCAGGCTGTCCTCGGTGCCCACAAGAACGGCACACCGAAGGAGCGTGCTCAAGCGGTCAAGGACTATTTCGCCACGCTCACCCCTGACGAGCAGGCTGCCCTCGCAGTCACCAATCCTAGCCTGGTTGGAAACCTTGATGGCGTCCCTGTAAACGTGCGTTTCGCAGCGAACAGAATTTCAATCCAGAAAGAATACAACGAAGAATCCGAGTATCTCAGCAACCTAACGAAAAATGATCCTGCTTTCAAGCGCACAAAAGATCGGGTTGACGCGCTGCGCAGTTTCCTCAATCCTCGCGTAAAGAAGTTCACGGACCCAAATACAAACAGGCCAACAGAGGTCGAGGTGCCTCGACAGTTCCTAGTGTTCGATGCTCATTATGGTTCGACCGCCGATGCGAAATCATCCCCTTTTCCAGACGGCAGAATTGCCGAAGTCGTCGGCAACCTGGAGACCGCCAAGAATGTTTCCTTCCGCGTGCCCGGAATCACGAACCGACTGGACAACTTCAACGGGTTCACCTCTGGCGGCTATATGCTGGCGTCAGACGCGCAAGGCTTTGAGCAGCCGGACACTGCGGTGGTCAGCTGGCTCGGCTACGACACACCGGAGTTGGGCGACTCAGTGGACCCGGCAAAAGCGGAAGTAGGCGGACGGCAACTCAACGCATTCCGTCAGGCAATTTCAGTCAACCTTCAGCCGGATGCAAATACCAGCATCTTCGCCCATAGCTACGGGACGCTGGTAACCAGCAAAGCCCTACAGGATGGCCTGACCAATATCGACAACGTCACCTTTATGGGAAGCCCAGGACTGGGGCCGAACATTCACGCGGTGGCTGACTTTCATATGCCCAACACTAAGTTCTACGCCATGCGCGCTCCCGAAGACATGGTTTCTTACACTCAAGGACACGGGGACGACCCAGCGGGCTTCAAGGACATCATCCGTCTCAACACCGATGGTTCTACGGGGCACTCTCAGTACTACAACCCGCGAACCCAGTCCCTGGAGAACATGCGAAGAATTCTCTTCGGCGGCGGTCAATCCCTCACTTTCACCGACACCACTCTCGACGAAGAGATGACGGGTGCCGCAGAAGTGCGCAAACTGGTCGCGTTTCTTCATGAGAAGGTGCCGCCCGAGGTCGTCAGTGAGATGGGCGGGGATCTCGATCCCATCGTCCAGGGGCTCCTCAACGGCAGAAGCACATTCACCGATGTCATAGGCCCGATCCATGCGGTGCTCAACAAGCACAACATGCTGGACCGGGTGAAACCGGACGAGCTCGTGGGTGAAGTCACGACCCTCGCATCCGAGTTGGCGTACAAGCAAGCGTTCAAGGCAGCCAAGGAACACGGCGCGCCCGACTGGGTGGCGGCGACCGCGGCCACCACGGCAGCAGGCTCCACCAAGGGACTGCTCAGCGTCGCGACCTGGCCCGTGGTCAAGGTCATGGAACTCGACCGGCTGCAGAACAACACCCGCCAGTTGTTCAGCGGGCTCGCCGTCGGCGGCCGCCAGCTCTTCAACGACGGCGCGGCGCTGGCAGGCACTCTCGCGCATGACGGAGGCCGCGTCCTGAGCGACGGCACTGCGATAGCCGGAAGTGTGGTCAACACCGGTGGGCGCGTGGTGTACGAGATCGGTGACACTCTGATCAACCCGGCCCACGCGTTCCAGAACGCCGGCGATATCACCAGGTCCCTGAAGGCCACGAAGGACACCTTCGTCGACAAGGGTGCCGACATCGTCAATACGGTGGACCATGCCGTGGATCAAACCGTCGAACAGGGCGGCAAGATGATCAACAGCGGCCTCGACACGGGGAAGAAGGCCTTGGACAAGGGCGGGGACGTAGTGGACTCGGTCGTCAACTTCGTCTTCTAGCTCTCGTCTTCCAGCTCCAGAACTACGGAAGGGAACACTGTGGCCGAGGAAAAGGGACGAACCGCTCTGATCAGCGCGGTCAAGTCGGTGATCACCACCGTGATGCCCGGTGCGACGGTGATGGACCTGCCGTCCGTGATCTCACCCGAAGTCGTCGCGATCACCGCTTTCGACGCATCGGACACCAGGGCACCCGGAGAGCTCGCCGACGCGTTCATCGCGCACCTGCGGGCAGACGACTGGGCGATCGACGACAGGCAGCTCAAGGCGGCCGAGCCGACCTTCCACGCGGCCAAGTCCGAGCTCGGTGGCGGCGCCTTCACAGTGCAGACGGCCGCCGTGTCCTTCAATGGCGTGGCGGACCACGGCTGAACCGATGACACGGCCAACACGAACACCCCGGACGACCGAGACGACCGAGACGACACAACAGCCGAAGACACAGACAGGTCCCCGTCGATGAATCTCGAACATGCCCAGCAGACCACGGCCGCGGAGATCCGTACGGCCATCAAGGCCGCGACTCCGAGGGCGGTTTACCCGGACGACGAGTTCGGGTCCCCCGAGTCCTTCTCCGTCCGTGTGGCCGGCTGGGATCCCGACGAGACACAGTCGAACGAGCGTCTGCTGAAGCAGAGCATCAGCCACCTGACCAAGCACGGCTGGCAGGTCTTCCCCGAGACGACGGACAGCGACGACCGCTCGGCCCGCATCATCAAGCCGGGCCTCGCGAGCGGACGGCTCTACGCGTCGAACCGAGGGCTCACCTTCACAGGCAGCGTCGAGGTGTGACCGCGGAGAGCCGCTGAGGTACCGGGTACCTCACAAGGCCTGGTGGCTGGTGGACACGATCAGGACACAGGACGCATCGAATTTGCACCAATAGATTCACAAACACCCACGCCCTGAACGAAGCCCAGCCTGGCGAGACCACAAGCCCCACAGATACCGTCAGGGCTCTCAGTTGTATCGACATCTCACGGGGAGCCCACCTTGAAGCGCCGTTCTTTGCCCGTTGCTGCCGCGCTCGCCGCGACAGCAGCCCTGCTGCTGACGGCCTGCGGCAGCGGAGACGACAAGTCCAGCGACAGCAACAAGATCGCCGGCGCCGAACAGAGCACGGAGAAGCCGACGGAGTCGGCGGAACCCTCGGCAACAGCGGCGCAGGACAAGCCGGACGGCGTGGACGTCTCCCTGCCCAAGGACATGAACCTGGTCTTCGACTGGGCCAAGCCGGCGAACAAGAACGAAGCGGCCGCGATGGATGATGCTGCCAACTTCATGCGCGCCATCTACCGGGGCGTCGACAAGCGCACCACCAAGGACGCGGCCTTGGTTGCGTACGCCACCGGCGACGGACTGCGCTACGGCACCGTACAGATCGATAGCCGGATCGACGGTGGCTGGACTTCCACCGGCACGCTGCGCCACTACGACGCCACTACGCAGTCCAGCACGAACGGCAATTCGGTGGAGGTCGCGTTCTGCTCGAACTCAAGCAAGTTCTACTCCAAGGAGATCAAGACCGGGAAGATCCTGAAGACCGAGGCCAGCATCGCTGACTTCGACTACTACAAGATCATCATGGTCAAGTACCCCACGAGTACGGACCTGTGGCAGGCGTCCAAGGTGTTCGTCGAGACGAAGGCGGCGAAGTGCCAGTGAACGCGTCACGGCGTACTCCCCTCGGCGTCAGCACCGCGGCTCTGACGCTCGCCCTGAGCGTCTTTGTCGCCACAGACACCGCATACGCGGCAGAGCAAACGCCTAAAGACCAAGGCGCCAACACAGACCAGCAGGGCGGAGGAGACGGCAGCGGCATCTACGCCGCCGCCCAGATCCAGTACTCCGGTTCTGTCGCCAAGGGCGGCAGCACCGGCAACGTGACCTCATCCGACGTCAACTGGACGCCACCACCCTGCTGGTACGCCCCCTACCTCGGTGCCAAGGACTTCAAGAAGGAGATGTCCAAAAGCCTCGAGGACCAGATGAACACGCCCGGCATGGGCGGCACCGCCGGCTCGGCGCTCGGCCAGGCGAAGAGCCACTATGAGGACGAGTTCGGCTGGGCCGACAATCCCGGCTACAAGGACTACAACGTCGAGAAGGACGGCGAGGGCATGTTCTGGGCCGGTGTCGAGAACCCCAACGAGCCGAACTACCTCAAACGGACCTCCTGCAGTGATCTCCCCTTCTGGGTCGACAACGGCGAGGCCCCGCCGCCCCGGTACGAACAGGCCATCACCCCGGAGATGCTTGCAGCCCTCGCCTACCAGCACATGGAACTGCCCGGCACCAAGGTCACCCTCGCTCCCCAGGCCAACACCAAGGTGAACCTGCCGACCTGGGCCTGGCTCGACGCGGCCACCTTCGACGAGGTCCAGGCGACGGCGGCTGTCAACGTCCCCGGCTTCAACATCGAGGCGACAACGACCGCCGTCCCCACGTCCCTCACCCTCAACCCCGGTACCGCGGACGCCATCACCATCCCCGCCGACGGCCAATGCCCCATCGTCGACGGCAGGATCGGCGAGCCCTACGCCGCCGGGAAAGCGGCGCAGACCCCGCCCTGCGGCATCATCTACCGCCGCTCCTCCAACGGAGGCACGTTCCCTCTCAGGGCCTCCCTCACCTGGGAGATCAGTTGGACGGGCACCGGCCAGGCCGGGCCGATCGGCCTGCCCAACGGCACGATCGAGGCCGTCCAGGACATCGCCGTAGAAGAAATCCAGTCCGTCAACCGCTGAACTGAACGGACCACGGCTTGACCGCCCTCGTGCCGGCGCAGTCCTTCTGCACCGGCACGAGGGCGTTGCCACTTGAGAACACAGAAACCGAGGGACCATGCAGTACACAGAGAAGACCCCGAAGGCCTGGTCAGCTGTATGCATCGCGATTTACCTGGTCGGTATCGGTTATATGGGAATCGATACGATCCCAGACGAATTCGGCCTCTGGCTCGGCCTCTCCGCGCTGTTTCTTCTTCTCCTGCTTCCCTGCCTCGTGGTCCCCTTCTCGAAGGTCATCTACAACCGCGTCCGGATCGACTCCCAGGCCCTGCGCGTGGGCCGGGAGCGCATCGCTCTCGCGGACATCGACCCCGCCTCCGTCCTCGCCGCAGCACAGGCGGAACCGCCGGCCGTCGCTCAGCGGTACGCCACGTCGCTGAACACGATCGACGCGCCTCTGCCGGCACTTCGCGCCGCGGACCAGAACAACGCCCGTCTCGTAGGGGGCGGTTGGGGTGTCCCCATGGGCATGGACAGCGTCGTGATCCGCACCCGGCAAGGTGAGCAGCTGCGCATTGCCACTCGTTACCGCGGGGCCTTTGTTGCTGCGCTGGCCCAGGCTGCGGCCGCCCCGCCTCGGCACCCATAGGTCGAGTACGCCCTTTCGGATACTTCCCCGGGCGACCCTGTAGATCTCCCCGGTGACTGGTAGTCCCCTGTCCGGCCTGCCAAGCCTCGTCGATACAGTTGCACGGGCAATTCCCGAGAAACGGCATCGGAGGCGCACATGGCGTTCGGCAGGAGCAGCAAGGCGAAGTCGGCGGAAGAGCCCCCTGTGGAGCAGGTCAGATGGGAGAGCGCCCACAAGTTCGTCATCGGTTCGCTCGAGCGCCCGAAGTCGCTGAAGCGGGCACGGTCGGCGTGGGGGAAGCCCGCCGTGCGAGTGCCGCAAGGCGGCAAGGACTATCCGGTGCTCGCTCCCTGCGCGTTCCTCGGTTCGTCGTCCGTCGAGCACCTTCCGTCGCGTCCCGAACTCACGCTCTACCAGGACCCCGACGCCCAGCATCTCCTGTGCTACGTCGAGGAGGGCCGTGAGGTGAACGGAGAACTCCAGTACAGCGTGCGGGACGCGCAGGGAGAGGTCATCGGAACTCTTCGCCGTATTCCACCCAAGCGGCCGTTCAAGCACACGTGGTGCATCGAACAGCCCGGACACCCAGAAATCGTCGGGCGTAACGAGTGGGCGAGCGGGGGTGCCGGCCAGGTGGCCACGCGCGTTGCCATGCGTGCCGCCTTCGAGGTGGTGGACGGCCTGTTCCACGCGGGCACGGACGACGGGGCGAAGACCAAGCCACGGACGCTGGAGTGGCGAGCCGGGGACGATGTCGTCATGACTTCGGAAGGGAGCGCGCAGGTACAGATCCAGAAGAATTGGGTCGACCGCCGTCTGGCGTTCGCCTTTGCCCTGGTGGGAGACCAGTGAGCATCGTGTGTGCATCACGTATTCGCACCCCGGTTGCTTGATCGCGCGTAGGGCAGCGATGCATACGATGTGGCATCCGCTCGCCACCAAGCCGGCGCCGGTACAGGGTTGAGCAGTGGAGGGGCGAGGCGTGAGGACCGTCAACCCGGATGATCTGGACCAACTCGCCAAGCTCCTGGACGGGCGAGGCGGTGTCCAGGACAAGCTCGACGAAGCATTCACGAGAGCTTCGCAGCTGGGTGTCACCAGCAAGCTGACCTCACTCAAGCCCCTGCGAAGCTGGACGACCGACGTCGGCCCGGATCTGCGCAAGCGTGCCTCGATCGCCCGGCTTGAGAGCGGAGACCCCGAAGCCGGGATGCGCTGGGCAGGATTCAGCCCCCAGGACATCGAGAAGTACCTCAAGGAACACAAGGAGGGGCTTCCCCCCGACGAGATCCTCCTCGCCAACTCCGTTGCCGCCAGCAACGATCCGAATGCTGGTGCCTTCAAGCGGAAGTCCAACGAGTCCCTCAATGACTGGATCTCGCGGATCGAGACACACGCCCTGGCACAGATACCCGGGCTCGAGCCGCATGCCGCGACGATCATCAGCGTGATCGACCTCTACGGCGACTGGAAGTCGGTCAACGGGACCGCGGCCACGATCACCATCCAGGGAGCGTCGCTGACCAAGGTCCTGCTCGGCAACTCGTTCAAGCGAGGCATGCTCAGGACCTGGAAAACCCGCATCGGAGTCTCGCTGCGAGGGACGAACAACGGCCTGCTGCGCTGGTCGGGCACCAAGCTCATCAGGTACACGCCGCAGATCCGTTCGCTCGGCGCACCCGGCAGCTGGTTCCCGAGCAAGTTGAGCCAGTGGGCCCAGACGGTACCGGGCACCAAGGGCAAGATCGCCGAACTGACGGGCAAGGGCTACGACGCCGTCCGCAGCCTTCAGATCATGAAGTCGCCCCTCTGGAAAGGTGTTTCGGCCAACAAGGCCATCAACTTCCTTGTGGGTTCCGACGCCCTCGCGGCCCGGTACGGAGACCTCACTCACTCGGGGCAGGCAGTCACCCGGGCCGGTAACGCCAGCCTCGTCAAGGTGACGAGCAACGTCTACTCCAAGGCCCGCGGTCTCGGATTCAGCCGCACGTCGTCACTCGGGAAGGGGCTGGCCGGGGCGACCAAGGTATCCGGCTTCCTGCGTGGTGCGGGCATCGCCGGAAGCGCTGCCTCGACGGTGTTCAGCGCCGCGAACGTCGTCGCCCAGGGCAACCCCGTCAAGGCATTCCAGCGCAACGGCGCAGGTTACGTCGCCGACGTGGCCGAGGTCGGCTTCAACGCCTCCATGACCGCCGCCATGATCGCCCCCAACCCGGTCACCATCGGCCTCGCGGTCGGCTTCGGAGCCGTCTACGCGGGCGCCAAGGTCGTCGAGCACTGGGACGACATCAAGAAGGGCGCCGGCGAGGCGACCAAATGGGTCGGCGACAAGGCGAAGGACCTGGGCAAGAGCATCGCCAAGTCCAAGGCGAATCCCATGAACTGGTTCTGACGGGTCACCTGTTGGCCCATGCGTACGACGTCACGGGATGACCCGGTGTACGGCGCCGCGGTGCTGCGGCGCCGACTCCGCCACCGCAGCAGACGCCCCGTGCGGTACGAACGCCTCCGTCACTCCTCTTCGATCAGCAGTTCTTCCCCGTCCGGCAGCAGATCCGTGATCTTCTCCCAGACCTCCGCCGAGTTCGACCGCACAAGGACCAAGGCGCTGTCCGGGGTGACCTGGCCGGGCATGATGGGTTCTTCGGGCTGTTCGCGGATCCAGTAACCGAGAGGGCCGCAGTCCCAGACGCCGATTGCCCTGACCATCGCGGCGCGTTCACCGTCGTGCTTACCGTCCCAGGCTGTGGTGATGCGCCAGGTGGCGTTGAGGGAGACGACCAGGTCGAGGAACTGGCCGAGGGAGGGGTCCTTGAGCTTGTTGTCCGCTTCGGTCAGAGCCGCGCGGACTAGTTCGCGAGTCGCGTCGTCGTCCTCGCCGGGCTCCTCCAGGGCGACGAACGCGGCGTCCAGCGCCGCCATGGTCGTCTCGACGCGGAGCTCGGGTGCGCCATCCTCGGGCTTCTCACCACGGTGCAGGTTCACCTTGCGGGCGAGCTCCCACACGAGGGTGTTGGGCTCGATCGAGACGTACTCGGACTCCTCCTCTCCCGGCCAGCCATCGTGGGCGATCACCGCCTCCTGCCCCACGATCACCCCATGGTTGACCGGCCCGTGCTCGCCCGTCACCTCCACCTGGACCATCACCACGGGATCGGCGAGGGCGCCCAGCAAGTCCCGTAGCAGCGGGGCCAGTTCGCCCTCCTCGCCGACCAGGCCGATGCCCTGGAGCTCGACGAGGGAGTCCCAGAGCTCGTCCGGGGGTGTCTCGCCGTCGAGGAGGTGGGCGAAGACCGCGATGTGGCGGTCGGCCAGCCGGAAGCGTGCTCGGGAGCTGTCGTACGAAGGCACTGTTCTCGTTTCCTCCCGTGAGTCAGCGGTGGCGCCGGCTCACTTCTTCGGGTTCTGAAGGTCCGTGGCGCTCTGGGCGCACTGGTGCGCCTCGTCCCGCAGTGCCTTGGCCACCGTGCCGCACGTCGTGTGCCAGGTCTTCAACTTGCCTCGTACGTCGTCGGCGTTCGGGCCCGCCCAGGTCTTCATCGCGGTCGTGCTGTGATTCTTCGGAGTGTTCACGAGCGAATCGATGTGATCGGCCAGGGACCTCAACCGCGCGGCACGCTGGTTGAGTTCCTGGATCTCAGGATTTGCCATAGCAGCCTCCCCCGCTGTGTCAGGAGCCTCAGCATACTGCCGGTGCATGGCCGCTTCCTTGGGCCCCCTGCCCTGAGCAACGCCCATGTGCAACGGCGTAGATCAGGCCCCACGGGTCGCGGAAGATCTCATCCCGGGCAGCGCTGGACGGGAACTATGGGTAGTGCGGTAGCGTCCCCTGTTGCAAACGGATAGTCCGTTTGCCTGTGTGACACGGGGAGGATCGCCATGGATCGCGGTGCAGATCTTCATCGGCTTCGGGACCTATCCAAGACCTTCGGTCGGAAGGCCCAGGAGCTCCAGGTTCTCATCAGGGCCCTGGAGACGGCCACTTCTGAGAGCTCGAGCTACTGGAAGGGCCCCAAGGCCGACCGGTTCCGGGACGACTGGCACGACGTGAAGCCGACCTTCGACAAGTGGGTCGACACGCTGAACGACGCCAGCAAGTCGGCGAACACCAGCGCCGACAACATCGAGCGCGCCACCTGATCCAGGGGCGACCGTCGTACGAAGCCGGGGCACCCACCTCCAGAAAGATCCCGGAGGGCGGGTGCCCCGGCCTTTGTGACTCCGTGCTGTGTCTTCGTGCTCCTCAGGCCGGTCTCAGCCGTTCATGACCGCCTGGATCGGCATGTAGGTGCCGCCCGAGATCAGCAGACCGCTGCCCACCGGGCCTCCCCCGCTGTTGGCGGGCAGCCGGATACCGAAGAGCTCGCCCTCCTGCGGGCTCTGGGGCGTCAGCAGCATGCCGTTGCGCGACTTGCGGGCATCGACCGCGAACCCCCGGTACTGGCTGGAGAGCGTGTCCGTCGTGCCCGCGGCGAGGAGGCCCACGCCGCCGTCGACGCCCTTGCGGATGACGCCCTCCAGGGCCTCGTCCAGCGGAGTGTCGTACAGGAGTTCCGCGTCGTCCACCACGACGACGTACGGACGCTCACCGACCTGCTGCTGGAGTTCCTCCAGGTCGAATCCCGAGCTCTCCGCGTTGAGGACACCGAGCACGCCCTCCCTGCCCTCCAGGTCCCTCAGTGGCGACCGGCGGGGAGTGATGATCACAAGGGCCGTGCCGACCCGCAGCAAGGACTCCGCGGCGCTCAGAAGCGCCGTCGAACGACCGGACTTGGGCGGGCCGGCGATCACGAAGCCGGGGCCGTTCTCCTCCAGGTCGACACCGAGGGGCCGCAGTTCGTCGCCGCCCACGCACAGCAGCGCCCACAGCGGCGACGGCACGAACTCGGGATCCAGTGCCAGCGCCTCGGCAGCCGTGATACGCGACGGCAGGGCGTCGACACGCATCGGACGGCGGGCCACCGGCAGCCGTCCGTAACGCGCGGTCGTCTCCTCCGCGATCTCCCGCAGCGCCCGTACCTGCGCCTGACCTGCGGGATCCGCCGTGAGCAGGCTGATCTGGGCCTCGTCCACTCCTACGTCGGTGATGCGCAGCGCGCGGCCCGCAGGCATGCTCTTGGGCACCTCGCGGGCCTGGAGCCCCGCCGTGGAGTAGTCGTTCGGGTCCGAGAACCGCAGCACGAGCCGGTCCGCGAAGGCGGACGAGACATGGCCGCTCAGGCCGGTCCGGTCGGCGGTCATGACGACCTTCAGTCCCACCGCGGAACCTTCACGGAAGATTCGCTGGGCCACCTCGAGCAACTGCCCGTAGTTGTAGGCCTCGAAGGTGGAGACGAAGCCCTCCCAGCCGTCCAGCAGCAGGACCATCCACGGCATCCGGTCCTCCGGAGCGGCGCTCGCACGCTGCTCGGCGAGGCTCGACGCGCCCTCCATGGCGAGGAGTTGCTGGCGCCGGGCGATCTCGACGAGCAGCCGGTCGATCAGGCGCCGGACCCGGTCGGGCTCGTCGCGGCTGACCACGGCGCCGACGTGCGGCAGCCGCATCAGCGGGAGGAGCGCGTTCGACCCGCAGTCGATTCCGTAGACGTGGACGTCGTGCGGAGATGTGGTGCGGGCCAGCGACCCGGCCAGCGAACGGAGCGCCGTGGACCTGCCGGACCGGGCGCCGCCGAGCAGCAGGGTGTGCTCGCCGTGGACCAGGTCCAGCGAGATGGGCTTGCGGCTCTGCTTCGCCGGCAGGTCGATCAGACCGAACGGGATCGGCGCCACGTCGTCACCGGCGGCCGACTCGTCGCCGTACGCGGTGAGTTCGTCCAGCGTGACGAGGTCGCCCAGGGGCGGCAGCCAGGGGCTGCGCTGTTCGCCGAAGCCCATCCGCTGCGCGCCGTCCCGGACGGCGTCCACGAGGACGGCGAGGTCGGTGACCATGGTCCCGTCGTCCTCGGCCTCCTGGCGCCTGGGCAGGGGGCGGCTGTACGAGCTCCACGGCAGGGGGAGCATCGTCGCCCTGGGGCCGCTGCCGCCGGTGGCGGGCCTGCGGCCACCGATGCGCGCCGACTGCACGCCGACCAGAGACTGGGCGCCGGAGCGCACATACGCGCGGCCCGGTGTGGACTTGGCGATCGCGCCCGAGTCCGGGGCGTCGATGACGTCCATGGATTCGGAGGCGTCCGTCACGCGCAGGGCGATCCGCAGGTTCGTGTTGGCGCGGATGTCCGCGCTGACGACACCGGCGGGCCGCTGGGTGGCCAGGATGAGGTGCACGCCGAGGGAGCGGCCACGGCGGGCGATGTCGACGAGTCCCGCGATGAAGTCGGGGAGTTCGGCGACCAGTGAGGCGAACTCGTCGATGACCAGGACGAGTCGGGGCATCGGCTCCAGTTCGGGACGGAGCTTGCGGGTGTCGTTGTAGTCCTCAATGTCCTTGGTGCCGGTGTTGAAGAGGATGGTCTCCCGGCGGTGCAGTTCGGCCGCGAGCGAGGCGAGGGCCCGCTCGGTCAGGTGGGCGTCGAGGTCGCTGACCATGCCGACCGTGTGGGGCAGGCGGGCGCAGTCCATGAAGGCGCTGCCGCCCTTGTAGTCGATGAGTACGTAGTTCAGGGAGTCCGGCCGGTTGGCGACGGCGAGCGAGGCGATGATCGTCTGCAGCAGCTCGGACTTACCGGCACCGGTGGTACCCGCGACGAGCGCGTGCGGGCCGTCGCGCCGGATGTCCAGCACGAACGGGCCGTCGGCGGCGATACCGATGGGCGCGGCCGTCGTGGAACCGCCCGCCTGCCAGATCCGCTGCACATCCGCGCCGTCGATGTCGGGCATGCCCAGCAGCGAGAGCAGCCGGGCGGCGGTGGGCAGCGCGCTGTCCGCGTCGTCACGGCTGACGTCCCGCACGGGGGCGAGGGAACGGGCGAGCAGTTCGCACCACTCGGGAGTGACCTGGTCGGCCAGCACCTCGCCGACCGACTCCATGCCGTAGCCGCGTACCCGGACATGGTGCGCTGCGTCGGGCGACCAGACCACCACGGCCTTGCACTCCTCGGGCAGCAGCCGCTCGTCCTCGTCGATGCACAGCGCGAGGATCCCGTACTGCGGTCCCTCGGTGAGGAGTTGCGGAACTCCGGGCACCCGGCGCAGCAGCCGTGCCCCGTCGAGGATCACCAGGATGTTGGTGTCCGGGTACATCTGCCCCAGCATGTTGTTCTGCTCGCGGGCCGCCTTGCGCCGGCTCAGCTCGTTCAGCAGCTCGTTGACCCGGCGGGCGATCGCCTCGGAGTCGGACGCGACGAGCGCGACGCAGTCCTGCCCCTGGTCGGGGTTGGTGTGCGGCAGCCAGTGCACCCAGTTCCACTCGACGCCGATGGCCTGCGTCGCGGAGAGCGAGACGAGCGAGAGATCCCGGGGGCTGTGCAGGGCCGCGGCCTGTACGCCGAGCCAGCGGGCGGTGGCCAGGGCCCTGGCGCGGTCGCCCGCGATGCCGACCACGCCGAGTTGGGTGAACGGCAGGGCCACCGGCACGTCCGGCAGGACCGGGGGTTCCGGCCGGTCCTCGTCGTAGCTGTTGCCGCCGCGTCCCATGGCCAGTTCGACGTCGGACGGCAGCCCGCCCGCGCCGATCCGCAGCAGCATCGCGTCAGGGTCGGTGAGTCTGCGTTCCCACAGCCGGCGGCGCGGTCCCGTGGCGAAGAGCAGGATCTCCGCCGGGTCGGGCTGGTCGGCGCGCCGGGCGCGCTGCTCCTCCTTGCCGACGACGACCAGTTCGGCCTCGTGGGCGGCGAGATCCTTCTTGTACTGCTTCATCGAGGTCTTGTGCTTCTTCTTGCCCTCGCGGTTCTCGCTGAACCACTGGCCCGCCATCATCATCGGGCTCATCAGGCAGAAGAGCAGCATGTAGATCTGCTTGGTGACGAAGTACATGGTGAGCCCGAACACCATGGGCATGAACGCCATGATGACCTGGAAGCGGGCCCGCTCGCCCTTGCTGGGCGGCTGCGGGACGACGAGCCGCCGCCGAGGCCGCAGGGGGTTCAGCCGGGGCGGACGGTTGTAGGCGAGGCCACCCTCGCTCATCGCGGAGAGGTGAGCGTCCGGCTGACCGACCTCGTCGAGCACGAGCAGCGAGTCACCGACGTGCACGACACCGCCGAGCTGCCATGGGGTATCGGTCTCCACGGCCTCGTCGTCGAGCAGGACTTCCGTTTCGCCCTGCGCGCCGAGTACGGCGCCGCCCTTGACGTCGATCCGCAGCCGAAGGGCCACGGGCGGCAGCGAGGGGTCGGGCAACGCCAGTGTGCAGGTGGGAGCCGATCCGACGGTGGTCACGCCGGCGCCCAGACGCACCACGCGACCGGAGGCGGGACCGCCGGCCACCCTCAGCTCGTACTGGCCGACGGGTTCGCCCTTGCGCAGCAGCGGGCCGACGTTGTCGTCGACGGACACCCGCATGCCGTCCCGCAGTACGGACGCCGCCGGGGCCGCGGGGTCGCAGTAGAGGCCGTCGGCCCACAGGGACGGCGGTCCCGTCCGAGGTGTGCCGTAGCCGGGCAAGCCGGCCAGGGACGTACCAGGCATCGGGACGACGACGTTCGGCGCCGCCCTCCCCGGCAGCCCGCCGGGCCAGGCGGGCGTCTCCGCCAGACTCTCCGCGACGTCGCCGGCCGTGGCCGCGTCGTCCGTCGTGATCACGACGTCCTGCGGTTCACCGCCCTCGCGCACGACTGTCACCAGCACCCGCATCGTGGTTTTCCTCCCCGTGGGCCCTTGCGGCCACAGTCGTTCCGGTATCGGTCCCGCCTGCGTCAGACAGCGGGCAGTGCGTAGATCTCGTAGCCGTGGGTCGCCAGCAGGCGGTTGCCGGCGAGCGCGACCTGCCAGGGCTCACCGGGGTCCTTGTTGTCGTTGTGGACCCAGCGCGCGGTCCCGGTCCTCGCCTCCATGGCGAAGATGCCGCCGCCGTCGGCGAACGACGCACCGTACAGCGTCTGCCCGGCCCGCAGGAAGGTCGTCGGGGCCTCGTCGGCGCCGGGGTCCTCGCACAGCCAGATCTTCCTGCCGGTCCTGACGTCGACGGCCCAGACGCCCTGATCGTAGTCACTGGTGTAGAGGACGCCTTCGATGACCGTGGGGTCGTTGAAGCCGCGGCGGCCGTTCGGGGACAGCGTCCAGCTGGTCTCTCCGGTGGCCGCGTCCACCGCGGTCAGCGTCTCGCCCGGCAGAAGGACGAGACCCTCGGCGACGACGGGCGTCCAGCTCCAGTCGTCGCCCAGTTTCTTCGTCCACAGCTGCTCGCCGGTGGCGGTGTCACGGACGGTGAGGTTGTACTTGGAGTCGGCGTAGACGAGGTGCTTGCCGGAGACCGAGCCCTCGACGTCCCAGTTGTCGGTGCCCCAGTCGCGCATCTGCGCCCACACCTGCCTGCCCGAGGTGTGGCTGATCGCGGCGACCCCCTTGCGGTAGTCGGTGGCGCTCTGCGAGTCGCTCGAATCCGTCACCGTGACGTAGACGTTCTTGTCGTCCATGGCGATGGTGGCGTCGATCTCGAGGTTCTTGCTCAGGCGGCTCCGCCAGGCCTCCTTGCCCGTGTTCACGTCCAGGGCCACGAGTACGCCGTCGTAGTCGCCGTCGGCCAGGTACACCCTGTCGCCGTGGAAGAGGAGTTGGGCGCCGGGTCTGCAGACGCCGTCGCGGGACCAGCGCACCTTGCCCGTCTTCACGTCGTAGGCCACCAGCGGATCCCCGCTGATCAGCAGCAGGCCGTCGTGGACCAGCAACGGCAGCCCCGGAGTTGTGCTGTCCTCCGCCACCGACGTGTGCCACAACGCCTGCGGCGCCGTTCCCGCCGGAGGCGTCGTGAAGCTCTCCGCGACCGGCTCGGCCGAACCGCCCGCGCCCGCCGCCGGGCCCGCCGTGTCCGGCGTGCCGCCGTCCCGGGAGAGCCACCAGGCCGTGCCGCCGCCGAGCGCGGCCACGGCCCCGGCGCCGCCCGCCGCGAGCCCGAAGAAGCGGCGCCGGGAAGGGGCCGGCCCGGCCGGGGCACCGAGCTGGACCGTGCCGGGCAGGGGTGTGCCCGTTCCGTAGCCGTGGACCGGTGCGGGTGTGGCGCCGGGCGCGGTGCCGTAGCCCGGCGGTACGCCGTACCCCGGTGCCGGAGTGCCGCCCGCCGGAGTGCCGTAGCCCGGCTCCGGGGTACTCGCGGTGGCCGGCCCGTCCAGCATCGTGGGCGGGTGCCCGAATGCCGCGGGCACCGCCGCCGGAGCCTCCAGGTCCAGGATTCCCGCCGCGTGCGTGGCGATCGTCGACGCGACCGCCGACGGAAGCCAGTCGTTCAGTACACCGGCGACGCCCTGCGGTGCCAGTACCGCCACGATCTCGGCCGGGGCCGGACGCTGCGTCGGGTCCTTGAGAAGGCACGCGCGGATCAGGCCCAGCAGAGACGTCGGTACGCCCGTCAGGTCCGGCTCGCCGTGCACGACCTGGTAGAGCATCGCCGCGTGCGAGACGGCGCCCTCGCCGAACGCGTTGCGGCCCGACGCCGCGAAGGCCAGCACCGCGCCCAGGGAGAAGACGTCGCCCGCCGTCCCCGTGTCCTGTCCGAGCGCCTGCTCCGGCGGCAGGTAGCCGGGCGAACCCACCACAACTCCGGTCTGTGTCATACGGTTTCCGTCCACCGCCCGCGCGATGCCGAAGTCGATGACGCGGGGGCCGTCGGCGGCCAGCAGAACGTTCGAGGGCTTCAGGTCCCGGTGGATGAGGCCCGCCGCGTGGATCTCCTGGAGCGCCGCGGCCAGGCCCGCGCCGAGGGCGCGAACCGTGTGCTCGGGCAGCGCGCCGTGCACGTCGACGACGTCGGTGAGATCGGGGCCGAGCACATAGGCCGTCGCCAGCCAGGGAAGCGCGGCGTCCGGGTCGGCGTCGACGACCGGGGCCGTGTAGCGGCCGGAGACCGCCCTGGCTATCTCGACCTCGTGCCGGAAGCGGCGCCGGAAGTCCGCGTCCGCCGCCAGATCGGGGCGTACGACCTTCACCGCGACGGTACGGCCGCCAGGCGACCGGGCCAGATAGACCCGCCCCATGCCACCGGCGCCGAGCCGCCGCAGCATCCGGTAGCTGCCCAACTCCCGTGGGTCGTCGGGCTGCAGTGTCTCCATCGTCGAGCCTTCCCCGTTGTCGTCAAGCAGTTGCGCGCGTGGTGCGTGTGACGGTGTTCGCTATCGCAGACACAGTAATGAGCGCGGGAACGGCCTGAGTGACAGGGGCATGAGCAGGAGAGGGGTGCGGGTCCGCCGTCACTCGACCCGGTGCCCCACCCTTCACCCCACCCGCGACATCCGAGCCACCGGATCCCCCGCCCCCGGGTTGTCCGTGTCGTACGTGAGGTCGTCGCCGGTCGGGGTCAGTCGGACCGTGTGGGAGCCCGTCGTGCACACGTCGCGGTTCGACTTGTCGGCGATGGACGTGACGATGAGCTGGGTCTTCGTGACCTCTTTCAGGATCAGTACGTCGTCGCAGGTGCCGCCGATCTGGTCGGTCTGGCGGAAGGTGCCCAGCGTGCCGCCCACCGCGGCCTGTCGGACCGTCACCCGGAAGGTTCCCATCGGCAGCGCGCCGTCGAGGGCGACGCCGGGGCCCTCCCAGGTGCCCAGGTAGGACGCGGGGACAGCGGTCGCACCGCTCGCCGGGTCCGGCACCGTGCTCGGTGCCGGGCTCTGCGCGTCGTAGCCCGTGCCGCCCGCGTCCTGGTCGGAGCCCTGGCCGGCGTCCTTGCTCGCGGTGCTGGAGTCCCCGCCCTTGCCGGGCAGCAGGTCGAAGACGAACGCCGAGCCCACCGTCACCGTCGCCAGTGCGCCCGCCACCGCGAGGGCGACCGTGCAGCTCAGTCTCCGTCCGCGACCGTCGGCCACGGGTGCCGAGGTCGCCGCCACGCTCACGGTGACCTTGCCCGGTCGGCGGTCGGGCAACTCCGGCTCCGAGTCCCGGAGTTCCGGCATCACCGGCGGCGGCCCGAACACGCCCGCCGCACCCCCTGCCACCGCTCCCACCCCTCCCACCGCGGGGCTGCTGAACCCCACCGGCCCGGACAGCGCGCCCTCGCCCGCCTCCGTGACCTCCAGGTTCAGCAACGCCACCGCCCCCCGGCTGACTCGCTCCACCATGGGCCCCGGCAGCCACCCGCCGGCGACCAGTCGCGCCGCGCCCTCCGGAGCGAGCTGCCGGGCCACCTCGTCGGGGGCCGGTCGCGCTGCCGGGTCCTTCGCCAGGCACCCTTCCACCACCTGCCGCAACTTCCCGCCCAGGCCGTCGAGTTGGGGCTCCTCATGGACGACCTTGTACAGCAGGGCCGCTGAGGAGTCGCCGGGGAAGGGGGACTTGCCCGTCGCCGCGTACGCCAGCACCGCGCCCAGCGAGAAGACGTCCGCTGCTCCCGTGACCGGCTTGCCGAGGATCTGTTCCGGTGACATGTAGCCGGGTGAGCCGACCGAGACGCCGGTCGAGGTCAGGGACGCCGTGCCGTCGGTGGCCCGGGCGATGCCGAAGTCGATGAGGAGGGGGCCGTCGAGGGTGAGGAGAACGTTCGACGGCTTCACGTCCCGGTGGACCAGATGGAGGGAGTGCACCGCCGCCAGCGCCTCCGCCAGGCCCGCGCCCAGTGCCCGTACGGAGTCCAGGGGAAGGGGACCGTCCTCCGTGACGGCCGCCGTCAGGGACGGGCCCGCCGCGTACGCCGTCGCCACCCAGGGCACCGGGGCGTCCGGGTCCGCGTCCAGGACGGGCGCCGTCCAGGCGCCGCCGACCCGGCGGGCGGCCTCGACCTCGCGGCGGAAACGGGCGCGGAACTCCTCGTCGAGCGCGAAGTGCGGGTGCACGATCTTGACCGCGACCGTGCGGCCGCCCGTGCTGCGGCCCAGGTAGACCCGGCCCATCCCGCCCGAGCCGAGCCGTCCGAGCAGCCGGTAGGGCCCGATGACGGCCGGCTCACCGACGTCCAGTGGCTGCATGGCGCACCTCTCCCCCGTACAACATGCACAGCATGTCCACCCGTGCGCGCGCACCCGTCAGTTCGGCCCCGCGCGACCAGCAGCCTACGGCTCCAGCAGGTCGACCTTCACGTCCGCCGGGAAGCCGGTCGTCGGGCCCACCCGGCGGGCGAACTCCTGCACCGCCGCCAGCTGGGGGCCGCCGAAGCGGAAGTCGAGGGTCGTGAAGTACCGCTCCAGGACGGTCTCGTCGAACCCCTCCCAGCGGGCCGCCTGTTCGGCGACCTTGCCGACCTCCTCCAGGGAGAGGTCGCGGGAGGCGAGGAACGCCTCGTGGACCTTCCTCGTCACCGCCGGTTCGCGCGCCAGGTAGTCCTTCCGGGCCGCCCACACCGCGAAGACGAACGGCAGGCCCGTCCACTCCTTCCACAGGGTGCCCAGGTCGTGCACCTCCAGGCCGTAGCGCGGACCGTCCAGGAGGTTGGCGCGCAGGGCGGCATCTCCGATGAGCACCGCCGCGTCCGCCTCCTGCATCATCAGGCTGAGATCCGGCGGACACGTGTAGTAGTCAGGATGTACGCCATAACGCTCGGCCAGGAGCAGCTGCGCCAGGCGTACCGACGTACGGGATGTCGAGCCGAGTGCCACCCGTGCGCCGTCCAGGCGGTCGAGCGGGACCTGGGAGACGATCACGCACGACATCACCGGGCCGTCGCAGCCCACGGCGATGTCCGGGAAGGCGACCAGGTCATCGGCGTTGCGGAGGAACTCGACGAGGGTGATCGGCCCGATGTCGAGGTCACCGCGCACCAGCTGCTCGCTGAGCTTCTCGGGGGTGTCCTTGGTCAGCTCGAAGTCGAGGAGCGTCCCCGTTCTCGCGAGCCCCCAGTAGAGGGGCAGGCAGTTCAGGAACTGGATGTGGCCGACGCGCGGCCGGTTGCGAGAATTGTCCACATCGCGAGGCTAACGGGCATGGGGTACGGTTCACCCCCCAGGGCCGCCACTAACGCCCGGACGACGGCTTCGTCAAGGCCGCACGCCGCTCCTCAAACGTCCGGGTGACGTGATCTTGCCCTCTATTGCATTCGGCTGCCCGAGTGCTAAGCTCGCCGCAAGTTGCAGTTTGGTTTCCCTTGCAGTACAGAGCCTGCGGAGCATGTGACCGCGGGCTCTCGTCGTTTTCAGATGAATGCAGTTGTTTACAATTCTTTGTTTACACCTTGCAGGTTCTGGAGCAGGGCAACCCTTTGGGCCCAAGGAGGGCTTATGGCTACCGGAACCGTGAAGTGGTTCAACGCCGAAAAGGGCTTTGGTTTCATTGCCCAAGAAGGCGGCGGCCCGGACGTCTTCGTCCACTACTCCGCGATCAACGCGAGCGGATTCCGCTCTCTCGAAGAGAACCAGGCGGTTTCCTTCGACGTCACGCAGGGTCCGAAGGGCCCGCAGGCGGAGAACGTCAGCCCGATCTAAGTCTGCGGCTCTTCTGAGCCACATCCCTTGATCTGGAACGTGTGCAGTACCCAAGGAGCTCCGAGCCTTACGGCATCGGAGCTCCTGCCTTTTCCGGTCATAGCCGGCCGCGCTGGCTGGCCGGCTCAGTATCCGTAGTCCTCGGGGTCCGGAAGTGGCTGGTAGTCCTTGTACGCCTGCCACTCCCCCGGCCTGTCCCGGATCAGCTCCAGCAGTTCCGTGAAGAGGACCGGGTCGTACAGCACCCCGCCGATATCCTCGGGAACCTTGACGTCGTTGATCACGGCGGTGGGTGTTCCCGGGCCCTGCCCCTGACTCTGCTCCTCCGCCGTGCCGACGCGTTCGTAGGCGCGCTCGGAGGCGGTGACGAAGGCGCGGTACTTCATGGTCTTCACCGCCGACTCGAAGGCGGGGGTGCGCAAACCGTCGACCTGCTCGGCCAGTTCGAGCAGACGGGCGTCGGTGAAACCGTCGACCTCCTCCTCGGGCTGGTTGTCGTAGAGCACCTCGTGGTACTCGGCGAACTTGCCGGCCTCCAGCGCGGCGCGCAGCGCGTTGGCCGCCTTCTTCGAACCGCTGCCGCCGAGCCGGTCGTCGAGGAAGGAGGCCAAGGTGTAGTTGATCCTGGCCTCCCGTTGCAGCACCGCCTCCAGAAGTGCCGGACCGCCGCCCGTGACTTCGAACTCCTCGCAGACCGGGCAGCGCATGTCCTCGTAGAGGTGCACCTTGATCTCGGCGGTCGGGTCGCCGACCATGATGGTCGTGCCGTCCGCCGCGAGCCTCTCCGGCGCCTGCGCCAGAGTGGCGTACGGCTGCGGATCCCCCTGCCGCTGCCCGCATCCCGCGACGAGCGACATGCCCAGTACGGCCGTCGCGGCGACCACAACCCTCGCCGTCCTTCTTGACGCGGCGAACCGCCCCCCGTGCACCATCCGCACCTGTTGCCTCCCCAGCAATCAGCGTGACACTAGGGCATGTTCATGCGGAACGCACAGGCATATCGCCGCCGCGCTCACAGCACCCCCGCCGCCGCCAGTGCCGCCACATATCCGAACGTCATCGCCGGGCCGATCGTCGAGCCCGCGCCCGCGTAGCTGTGGCCCATGACGGCGGCGCTGGCGTTGCCGGCGGCGTACAGGCGCGGGATCGGGGTGCCGTCCGCCCGCAGGACCCGTGCCCGGGCGTCCGTGCGCAGGCCACCCTTGGTGCCGAGGTCGCCGGGGACGATGCGGAAGGCGTAGTACGGGGGCAGCCACAGGGGTGCCAGGCAGGAGTTCGGGAGGATGGACGGGTCCGTGTAGTAGTGGTCGTACGCGCTGTCCCCGCGCCCGAAGTCGGTGTCCTCGCCGTTCAGGACAAGGGAGTTGAAACGGCTGACGGTGGTACGGAGGGCGGCGGCCGGAACGCCGATCGAGGTCGCCAGGGCGTCAAGCGTCCACCCCTTGTACGCGGCACCGGAGTTGTACCAGTCGGCCGGGAGTACGAAGGTCGGTGCCACGTCCTTGAAGAGGTAGCGGTTGCGGTAGTTCTGGTCGACGATCAGCCAGGCCGGGATGTCCGGGTCGGTGGCGTTGCGCTCGTACATGGTGTGGACGACATCGCTGTACGGCCCCGCCTCGTTGACGAAGCGGGAGCCCGCCGCGTTGACCAACAGGCCGCCGGGGAGGGTGCGTTCGGCCAGACAGAAGTACGGCTCGCCGGGCAGCGGGATCGCCGGGCCCCACCAGGCGTCGTCCATCAGGGCCAGGGAACCGCCCGCCCGTTCCCCCGCGCGGATCCCGTCCCCGGTGTTCTCCTTCGCGCCGACCGTCCACTCCGTGCCGATGGGCTGCTGCTGGTACTGGTTACGCATCGCCGCGTTGTGCTCGAAGCCGCCCGAGCCGATGATCACGCCCCGCCGGGCGCGCAGGAGGCCGGGGGTGCCGTTGCGGGTGACGACGGCGCCTGTGACCGTTCCGGACTCCAAGTGGAGGTCGGTGAGGGGGGTGTTGAGCCAGACGGGCACCCCCGCCGACGTCAGCCCCGCGCGCAGTCCGGCGGCGAGGGCCTGGCCCATCGTGAGTGGGGTCTGGCCCAGGAGGGCCGCCCTCGTACCGCGTGCCAGGCACTCGACGGCCGTGGCCGCACCCTTCGCGTTCACCGCCGCGAGGGCCAGCCATTTGTAGTCGGTGCTGAAGACCACCATGCCGGACGGGACGGACAGGTACGGCGGGTTGAGGTGGGCCAGTTCGGCGCCCAGGACATTGCCGTCGAGCTGATCGGGTTCTATGGAACGGCCGTTGGGGAGACCGCCCGGCAGCTCCGGGTAGTAGTCGCTGTAGCCCTCCATCCAGCGGAAACGGAGCGGACTGTTCGCCATGACGAAGGAGAGCATGGCGGGTCCGTGGGCGAGGAAGGCCTGTTGGCGGGCGGCCGGGATCTCCGGTCCGACGACCGCCGCGAGGTAGGCGGCGGCCTTGGCCGGGGTGTCCGGCACCCCGGCCGCCAGGATCACGGAGTTGTTCGGGATCCAGATCCCGGCCCCCGAACGAGCGGCGGACCCACCGAAGGTGGGTGCCTTCTCGACGACCACGCAGGTCAGGCCCCGCTTCGCAGCCGTCAGCGCGGCCGTCATCCCGGCGGCGCCCGCTCCGACGACCACGACGTCGTACGTCCCGAGGAGCGGAGGCGCTGCGGCCCGGGCTGTCCCCTGGCCCACCGTGACACCCACGCCGACCGCGACACCTGTCGCGGCGGCGCCTGCCAACACGCCTCGCCTGGAGGGGAGTTCGGCGGGAACGACACTTTCGGTGCGTCCGGATCGGTCGGTTCGGTCGGTACGTCTCGCGGGGTCCGCTTCTGGGTTCATGGGGCGGGAATGTCGTACTTGGGTCTTGGGAAGTCAAGCGCCATGCCGGGGCGAGCTGCGCCAGGGTTAAGCGATGATGTGGGCATGACGATCATCACCCGCACCGCCACAGCGGCAGCGATATGCGCGGCGGTACTCCTGACGGGCACCGCCTGCACCAGCGACGGCGGCGACGCCCCGGAAACCTCGGCCCAGAAGTCGGCCACACCTTCGGTCACCGCCGAGCCCGCCGCCGTTGAGTCACTCGACGGTGAGACCGTCACCGAGGCTCCGAAGATCGAGAGGCGGACCATCGCCTCGTTCGCCAATGGGCAACTCGGGCGTGCCATCCCCCTCAAGGGCGGGCTCCACAAGGGGACCCTCGGGATCGCCCTGAACTGTAAGGGCAAGGGCACCGTGAAGGTCGAGGTCCCCGCGGTCGGCGTGACCTTCTCCCAGCCGTGTACGGACGTCAAGGTCACCAGCATCTACAACGAGGTCAAGGTCAGGACGGTGTACCCGGACGCGTACGTCCAGGTCACCGGTACCTCCGGTGTGCGTTGGTCGGTCTCCGCCGGGCAGTGACACGCCCTGCGGTCCTCAGCGGACCAGCAACGCCTCCACGTCCGTCCACGCCCGCCCGGTCAGCAGGGGCCGGAAGCCGGTGAACAGGGCGAGCAGGTCCGCGCCCCGGCGTTCGCGGAACGCCGGGTCCACGCGGGCCAGGTCGAGTTCGTTCGCGGTGGTCAGCTCGGCGAGGTCCTCGCACCGGCGCCGGTCCACCGTCCGCGTACCGCCGGTGAAGCGGTCGTGGAACAGTGCGTCCGGGGCGGCCAGGCCCGGGCGCGTGGTCCTGCGGTCCATCGCGGCGTACGCGTGGACGATCTCCTCCGCCTCCGGGCCGATCACTCGCGCCAGCTCGGCACGGCGGTCCAGCGAGAGCAGGGCCGTCGGGAAACCGTCGGTGCCGTAGGCGGCGTGGCAGAGGCCGGCCAGGCGGAGGGCGGGGCGGGCCTCCCAGGCGGCGAGCAGACGGTACACCCGACAGAGGTGGGCGAGCAGGGTGCCGCCGGGGTGGGCGATCTGCTGGGCGCCCAACTCCCGTAGCAGCCCCACCGCTTGGGCCGCCGTGGACGGTGGCGCGGGCGGGGTGACGGAGAAAGACGTGGGGGAAGCGGACATGGGGACGACCGTCCTCTCGGGGCGCGGAGATGCGCGAAGCGGCCCCAAGGCATGCCGAGGCACGTGGAGGTCGGCACCCGTCCGCTTCCCCGCCCCAGTGGTCCGGACCCCGGCGAGGGGCGCGGGACGGGTTGCCGCCTGGGCCCTGGACAGATCGTGACGCAGCCCTCCGTACCCAGTCAATCCTAAGGTTCTGTCATCAACTCCAAGTGTTAGCTTGGGTGTTGTGACCCTGGATGACCTGCGTGTCTTCGTGGCCGTGTGCCGGGCGGGGAGCCTGAGTGCGGTGGCCCGTGACCTCGCGTGCACCCAGTCGGCCGTGAGCCAGCATGTGCGGCGGCTGGAACGGGAGACGGGCGTCGCTCTGCTGGAACGGCATGCTCGGGGGGTCGTACCCACTGCGGCTGGGCGGGTGTTGCAGGCCGCCGCCTCGGAGGGCATCGCCGGGCTGGACCTCGCGCTGCGGCGGCTCAAGGATCTCGTCGACGGTGAGAGCGGGTCGGTGCGGGTCGCCACGGGAGCTACGACCGTGCGGCACTTCATGGCCGACGCCGTCGTGACCTTCCGGCGCCAACACCCCAAGGTCAGCCTGGAGTTCCGTACCGAGAACTCCAGTCGGGGGTGTTTCGCCGCGCTGGCCGACAGTGAGCTGGATCTGGCGTGGATCACCATCGGGTCGCCGGTGCGGGGCATCGAGCAGCGGGTGGTGATGGAACTGCCGTGGGTGCTTGCCGTACCCGCCGGTGAGGCTCTCGCGGGGCGGGCGTATGCCGAGGCCGACGATCTGCGTGACCTGCGGTTGATTCGGCTGCCGCCCAACTCCACCTCGGCCGCGCATCTCGACGCGGCGTTCGCGGAGGTGGGGGTGCGGCCGGTGTTCGACACGAGTGTCGCCGACTGGGATACGGCTCTGTTGCTGGCCGAGTTGGGGTTGGGGTGCGCGGTTGTTCCGGCCGTCCCCGATCTGGCGGTGCCGGGGGTTGAGGGGCCCGTACGGTTGATTCCGGTGCGTGACCTGTGGCCGCTTGCGGTGGGGTGGGCTGTGCGGCGGTGGGATGCGCTCAGTCCGAGTGCTCGGGCGTTCGCGGAGACCGTCTCTGACAGTTGCCGAGGTTAGGTTGTTTGTCGGCTGCGGGGCGGTGGTGGCTTGTCGCGCCCCGCGGCGGAGCCGCAGATAGATACAGCCCCGCGCCCCTATTGGGGCGCCCCAAATTACTAGGCAGCCGGACTACGGCGTACGACCTTGCCCTTTCCGTCCGCCACCAGTGACCCCGTGTCGCCGCCCGCCCCCGTCACGCTCACCCTCAGATTGAGGGAGCCCGTGAGGCGGTCTGCTGTCAGTTGCCAGGATTCCGGGGAGTGGACGCCGAGGGTGGTCCGCGCTTCCTTCACCAGGGCCGGGATGCGCTCGTACGGCAGGGAGTTGGGGTCGAACAGGGGGGCCTGGGTGCCCGTGGGCGGGAAGACCACCGACAGCATGGTGTCCTGTACGGCCACCGTGAGCGCCGGACCCTTGTCGCCGGCCTTGGTCAGCGACTCGACGGCCTGCCGCAGCTCGCCCTTGTCGAGGAACGACTGCCCCGAGCCCAGGACGACCGTGCCCGACCCCGAGGACACCACCGTCGTACTCGTCGTTGACGAGGAGGAGGACGAGGACGACGTCGAGGACGTGACCGAGGGGCTGCCCGCGTCGCTCTCCGAGCCGTTGAACCTGTCCGTCAACTCCGCGCGGAACGACAGCAGTACGACCGCCACCCCGACCAGCACGCCGACGGCGAGGGTCACGCCGTACGCGCGGCCCTCCGGCGGTTCCTTCACCGCCGTCGACTCGGGCGCCGAGTCGAGGACGGCGTCGGCCGCCCGGCGCTGCCAGTCCGGGGTCGGCTTCTTGACGAGCCGTATCTTCCACGGCCGGTCCGGCGGATACTCGACGACCACGATGTCGCGCGGCCGGTAGTCGGGGACATCAACGAGGTTGATGTGGTCGCTCATCACGACGCGGAACGCGGGCGCGTCGTCCGGGGCGACCGTGAGGTCGAAGTCGATCGGTACGTTGGCCGACAGCTCGGACCCGGTGGCGTGCAGGCTCTCGATCACCGCGAGCGCGGTGACGGGGACCACGGCCGCCAGCCGGGCCTTTTTCGGCGCCCCGGCAGCCCAGTTGAGCAGCCCGTACACCACCGGCACAACGAGGCTGCCGATGATCAGCGGCACGTCCTCGATGGCGCTGCCCACCGCGAACGCGGCCAGTCCGGCTCCGCACACGCAACTCGACAGGAACCCCCGGACGAGAGCCACCGGATTGCCGTGGGTGGTCGTCGGAGGCGCGCTCGCGGTGATCGTCATGTCGTGATGGTGGCCCTCCCAGGTGGCCGCCGGAAGGCGTGCGGACGATTGCGGACGATCACCGGGGTTACCGCTGAGCTACTGCTCGTACAGCCCTTCCGCCTCCGTCGCGAAGTCCCGCATGATCTGCATCCGCCGCAGTTTCATCGACGGCGTCAGATGACCGGCCTCCTCCGTGAAGTCGACGGGGAGGATGGTGAAGCGGCGGATCGACTCCGGCCGGGAGACGAGCTTGTTGGCCTCGTCCACCGCGCGCTGGATGACCGCTTTCAAGTCGGCGTCGTCCATGAGGAGTTCGGGCGGCACCGGATGCTTGCCCTGCATCTGGCGCCAGTGGGTGAGGCCGGGGGTGTCCAGGGTGATCAGGGCCGAGATGTAGGGGCGGCCGTCGCCCAGGACCATCGCCTGGGAGATCAGGGGGTGGGCCCGCAGCCAGTCCTCCAGGGGCGCCGGAGCCACGCTCTTGCCGCCCGCGGTGATCAGGATCTCCTTCTTGCGGCCGGTGATCGTCAGATAGCCCTCGTCGTCCAACGAGCCGATGTCGCCCGTCGCCAGCCAGCCCTCCGGCGCCGCCGGGACGACACCGTCCGCGCTCGGGTCCCAGTAGCCGCGCAGTACCTGGTCGCCCGACAGCAGCACCTCGCCGTCGGGGGCGATCCTGACCCGGGTACCGGGAAGGGGCCAACCCACCGTCCCCACCCGGGGTTTGAGCGGTGGCGTGACCGTGGCCGCGCCGGTCGTCTCGGTCAGGCCGTACCCCTCGTAGATCTCGATGCCCGCGCCGGCGAAGAATCCTGCCAGGGGCCGGCCGAGCGGTGAGCCGCCGCAGATCATGTAACGGACCTTGCCGCCCATGGCGTTGCGGATACGGCGGTACACCAGGGGGTCGTAGAACGCGCGGGCGGTGCGCAGCGCGCGGCCGGGACCGCTGCCGGTGCCGTGCCGCTGGGCCTCCACCTCCTCGCTGTACCGGCGGGCCACGTTCACCGCGCGGTCGAAGGACGAGACCCGGTTGCCCGTCTCGGCCCTGGCGCGGGCCGTGTTGAAGACCTTCTCCAGCATGTACGGGATGGCGAGCAGACAGGTCGGCCTGAAGGCCACCAGGTCGCTCAGCAGATCCTCCGACTTGAGGCTCGGGGCGTGGCCCAGCCGCACCCGCGCCCGTACGCACGCGATGGCCACCATCCGCCCGAAGACGTGCGACATCGGCAGGAACAGCAGCACCGACGCCTCCTCGTCCGTCCGTTCCTGGAAGACGGGGTAGAGGAGTTCGATGGCGTTGTCGACCTCGGCGAAGAAGTTGCCGTGCGTGAGCGCACAGCCTCGCGGGCGGCCGGTCGTGCCCGAGGTGTAGACGAGCGTGGCGAGGGTGTCGGGGCCCAACACCCCACGCCGTACAGCGACTTCCTGGTCCGGTACGTCCTTGCCCAGCTCGGCGAGCCGCTCCACGTGCCCCTTCTCGATGACCCACAGGTGCTGGAGGTCGGGGATGCGGTCGCGCTCGGGGCCGAGGGCGGCGGCCTGGGCGACGGTCTCCGTCGCGAGGGCCACGGCGCCGGAGTCCTGGAGGATCCAGCGGGTCTGGAAGGCGGAGGACGTCGGATAGACGGGGACGGTCACCAGGCCGGCCGCCCACGCGGCGAAGTCCAGAAGCGTCCACTCGTACGTCGTACGGGCCATGATGGCCAGCCGGTCGCCCGGTACCAGGCCCTCGGCTATCAGCCCCTTGGCCACCGCGAGGACCTGCTCGGCGAACTCGGCCGCCGTCACCTGGGTCCAGCTGCCGTCCGCCGCCCGGCGGCTGAGGACCGTCGCCTCGGGGGCCTCGGCCGCGTTGTCGAAGGGGAGGTCCGCGAGCGAGCCGTACGTCACCGGCGAGACGAACGCCGGTACGGACACCTCGCGCACGGCCCCGTCCAGCCGCCGGATCTCGGGCTCCACCAGGAGGGGCTCGCCGTCGTAGCCGACGGCGGTCACGATCTGCGGCGGGGTCGGGGAGGGCGGGGACGTCGGGAACGACGAGGACACGGGCGGCTCCTGTGGCGTGCAGCGGCCTTCCGGGGGCGTGCACCTCCGGTGGCGGTTCACCACGGGTGTACGACCTCGGTCACCGCTGGGCAGAAACCGGATCGTACGGCTCGCACGTGTGGGGTTCGTGCGGGTTCGGGGGTGATGGAGCGGCGGGGATGTGCAGGCTCAGGTGTCGCACAGGTTACCTGTGCCTCAACTTGCCCTATCCTGAAGGATTTTCACGTTAGCACCGGCTCAACGTGTCTTCACAGTCCTTGTTCGTCCTTCTTCACGTGATTTTGGACGGCTGGCCCTGGGCGCGTGCCGCCTCGTCGACCGCCTCGTCCTCCTGGCTGCGGTTCGCGTCCAGGTTGGCCTTGACGCGGTCCACCTTCTCGACGATCTGCACCGACGCCCGGTCCCGCTCCTTGCGCAGCGCGACGAAGCTGATCGGGGCGGAGATCACGAGGGAGAGCAGGATGATCCACATGCCGTTGGAGCTGCCCAGGCCGCGCGGAGCGATACCGGAGTAGACGAGGCCCCAGACGACCAGGAGGCAACCCACCAAGATCCCGAAACGCATCAGCGTGTAGCGGAGCATCTCAATCCACTCTTCTTCCGGTCCGAACGTTGCCAAAAACGGGCGTCATCCAGTGAAACACGCCCATGCCCCGATCTTGCAGCGGGGTGCGGGGAGGGAGGTGCGGGGAGGCACGTACGGGGGACGCGCTCAGAGCAGCGGGAGCAGCATCGTGATGTCGTCGCGGTCGTCCCCGGGGGCGACCCTTATCGCGTCGGGCACGCGGCCGACCTCCTTGTAGCCGCAGGAGCCGTAGAAGCGCTCCAGGCCGAGTCCGCCCCGGCAGCCGAGGCGGATCGCCTCTATGCCGTCGAGGCTGCGGGCGGCGTCCGCGACGGCCGCCATGAGGTCCCGCCCGTATCCCTTGCCCTGGTGCCTCGGATGCACCATCACCGTGTAGAGCCACACCCAGTGCGTCCGCAGCCGGTGGGTGTTGAAGGTGAGGAACGCGGTCGCGGCGACCCGGCCGTCCTCGTCGTGCCCGACGAGCAGCCGGGCACCGCCGGTGGCGAGCGAGGCGAGCTGTTTCACCAGCTCGGGCCGTATCTCGTCCCGCGTCACGGGCGCCACGAAGCCGACCGCGCCGCCCGCGTTGGTGACGTCGGTCCAGAGGTCGAGGATGCCGTCGCGGAGGGCGGGGCCGACAGCGGGGTCGAAAGTGAAAGTAAGGGACACCGGGAAATAGTAGCCATTACGTCAGCGAACCAACGCGCCGATGAGTGCCTCAGGCGCCGTCGTCACCATGCCGCCCGGAGACCCCGTCCGCGAACGTCACCCGTTTCCTTCGCCCCCGCCGCCCCTACCCGTCCCATCCCTGGGGGCTGCGCCCCCAGACCCCCTACGGCCCTGAACGGGCCTCGTCCTCAAACGCCGGACGGGCTGGAGGTGCGGGCCTGGGCTGGAGATGCCGCGGCCGGGCTGGATGGTGCGGGCGGGCGGGCGGACTGGTACGGCGGCGGACTGGTACGGCGGCGGACTGGAGAGCCGGGGCGGAGCCCCGCTCTCCAGGGGCGCGGGGAACTGCGCGACCAGCCCCCACCGGACCCGCACCCGCACCCGCATCCGTATCCGTATCCGTATCCGCAAACCCCCCGCAGGCTCAGACCCGCATCGGCTGCGGCGACTCCCGGCGTGCCGGGTCCGGGCCGTCGTACTCGCGGATGATCTCGTATCGCGTGTTGCGCTCCACCGGGCGGAACCCGGCGTCCCTGATCAGGTCGAGCAGGTCCTCGCGGGTCAGTTTGTTCGGCGTGCCGTAGTTGTCGGCGTCGTGGGTGATCTTGTACTCGACGACCGAGCCGTCCATGTCGTCGGCGCCGTGCAGCAACGCCAGTTGCGCGGTCTGGACGCCGTGCATGACCCAGAAGACCTTGACGTGCGGGACGTTGTCGAACAGCAGCCTCGACACCGCGAAGGTCTTGAGGGCCTCCGCGCCGGTCGCCATCTGCGTGCGCGCCTGGAGGCGGTTCCTGACCTTGCCGTCCTTCATGTCGACGAAGTCGTGCTGGTAGCGCAGCGGGATGAAGACCTGGAAGCCGTTCGTCTCGTCCTGGAGCTCACGCAGGCGCAGGACGTGGTCCACCCGGTGGCGCGGCTCCTCGATGTGGCCGTACAGCATCGTGCACGGGGTCTTCAGACCCTTCTCGTGCGCGAGACGGTGGATGCGCGACCAGTCCTCCCAGTGCGTGCGGTGGTCCACGATGTGCTCGCGGACCTCCCAGTCGAAGATCTCGGCGCCGCCGCCGGTCAACGACTCCAGGCCCGCGTCGATCAGCTCGTCGAGGATCTCGGACGCCGACAGCCCGCTGATCGTCTCGAAGTGGTGGATCTCCGTCGCCGTGAACGCCTTGAGGGAGACGCTCGGGAGAGCCGCCTTCAACTCCCGCAGGGAGCGCGGGTAGTAGCGCCACGGGAGGCTCGGGTGCAGGCCGTTGACGATGTGCAGCTCGGTGAGGTTCTCGCCCTCCATCGACTTGGCGAGCTTGACCGCCTCCTCGATGCGCATCGTGTACGCGTCCTTCTCGCCCGGCTTGCGCTGGAACGAGCAGTAGGCGCAGGAGGCCGTGCACACGTTGGTCATGTTGAGATGCCGGTTGACGTTGAAGTGGACGACGTCACCGTTCTTACGGGTCCGCACCTCGTGCGCCAGCCCGCCGAGCCAGGCGAGGTCGTCCGACTCGTACAGCGCGATGCCGTCCTCGCGGGTCAGCCGCTCACCGGCCCTGACCTTGTCCTCCAGCTCGCGCTTGAGTCCGACGTCCATGCCTCTACCTCTTCCTCAGACAACCCGGTCAACGGTACGCCCACGGCTTCGCCCTACCGCTTCGCCCCACTACTTCCGCCTACTGCTCCTCGGGCAGCTCACCGACCCTGTTCTCCCACTTGGTGGAGAGCACGATGGTCGTACGGGTCCTGGAGACGCCCGTGGTCCCGCTGAGCCGCCGGATGGTCTTCTCCAGCCCGTCGACGTCGCTCGAACGCACCTTGAGCATGAACGAGTCGTCGCCCGCGATGAACCAGCAGTCCTCGATCTCGCTGAGGTCCCGGAGCCGGCGCGCCACGTCCTCGTGGTCGGCCGCGTCGGAGAGCGAGATGCCGATCAGCGCGGTGACGCCGAGGCCGAGTGAGGCGGCGTCGACGGTGGCCCGGTACCCGGTGATGACACCGGCCGTCTCCAGCCGGTTGATGCGGTCGGTGACACTCGGTCCCGACAGACCGACGAGGCGCCCCAGCTCGGCGTAGGAGGCCCGGCCGTTCTCCCTCAGGGCCTGGATGAGCTGCCTGTCCACCGCGTCCATGCGATCTAAGCCTTCCGGTGAAGAGGGATCCGATGAGGGATCCGGAAATCTGGAAAGGGTTCCTGAAAGAGGTTCCCGAAGGTGATGAGCGGTACTGCCGGTTACTGATACGTACGCCGGCTCAGTCGTTATCAGTACGGGACGTACGGGACGACCCGGCCCCGCCGCCGAGTTCGCCCTCCCAGCGGCGGTACAGCCGGTGCGGGACACCCGCCGCGTCGAGCACGCGCCCGGCGACGAAGTCCACGAGGTCCTGGATGTGGGTGGCGCCGGCGTAGAAGGCGGGCGAGGCCGGTACGACGCTCGCGCCGGCGTCGTCCAGGGTCACCAGGTGGCGGAGGGTCTGCCCGTTCAACGGGGACTCCCGCACGGCGACGACGAGTGCGCGCCGTTCCTTGAGGGTGACACTGGCCGCCCGCTGCAACAGGTCCTTCGACAGCCCGAGCGCGACCCCGGCCACACAGGCGGTGGACGCGGGCACGATCAGCATCCCCTTCGTGGCGTACGACCCGGAGGAGGGCCCGGCGGCCAGGTCCCCCGCGCTCCAGTGCCGTACGCGGTCACCGTCGAGGTCCACCTCGAAGGTGCCGGGCTTGCCGTCGGCGCCCCGGGCCAGCCATTCGCCCAGGTCGTCCTGCCAGTGGGCGTCCCGGAAGGAGATCCCCGTCTCGTCGAGCAACGTGAGCCGCGAGGCCCGGCTGACGACCAGATCGACGGCTTCCCCCGCTGCGAGCAGCGCACGCAGCACGGCAGCCGCATACGGCGTCCCTGACGCTCCTGACACCCCCACGATCCAAGGCGTGCGCTGCGATTCCCCTGCGTTCACACCCTGAGCCTACCGGCGGTGACCCCTACCGGAATTCAGACCGTCAGTCCACGGACGAGCAGATCGAGCAGCGCACACCCGAAAAGAGCGATCCCGATGAAGCCGTTGACGCTGAAGAACGCCCTGTTGAGCCGCGACAGATCATGCGGGCGCACGATCCTGTGCTCGTACACGAAGGCCCCCGCCACGATCAGCAGCCCCAGCCAGAGGAACGCGCCCGCGTCCGTGACCAGCGCGTACCAGACGAACAGTGCCGTCGTCAGGGCGTGGCAGACCCGCGCGCTCCACACCGCCGCCGGGATGCCGAAGCGCGCGGGCACCGACATCACGCCGGTCTCGCGGTCCGTCTCGACGTCCTGGCAGGCGTAGATCAGGTCGAAGCCGCCGATCCAGATTCCGACGGCGAGACCCAGGATCACCGCGTCCCAGGACCACTCGCCGGTGATGGCCAGCCAGCCGCCGACCGGGCCCATGGCCTGGGCGAGACCCAGGATGGCCTGGGGGAAGTTCGTGAACCGTTTGCCGTACGGGTACACCACCATCGGGATCACCGCGACGGGGGCGAGGGCCAGGCACAGGGGGTTCAGGAGGGCCGCCGAGCCGAGGAAGATGACGACGGCGATCAGCGCGCCCGTCCAGGCGTGCTTCACCGACATCGCGCCGGTGACCAGTTCACGGTGGGCCGTGCGCGGGTTCCGGGCGTCGATCTCCCGGTCGATGATCCGGTTGACGGCCATGGCGAACGTCCGCAGGCCGACCATGCAGATCGTGACCAGGAGCAGCTTGCCCCAGGCGATGTTCTTGTCCACCTGGAACATCGCCGTGAGTGCCGCGATGTAGGCGAAGGGCAGCGCGAAGACCGAGTGCTCGATCATCACGAGGCGCAAGAAGGCCTTCGTACGGCCCGGTTGGGGCAGTGCGGCGGATGCGGATGCGGAGCTCACAGGCCGTATTCCTTCCAGCGTCTGTCCACCGTCGCCGCCGTCTCCGGGTCCGACACCACCATCTCCGGCCAGCCGCCGTCCCGCGTGTACCCCTCCTCGGGCCACTTACGGGTCGCGTCGATGCCTGCCTTGCCGCCCCAGAACTGCTGGTAGGAGGCGTGGTCGAGGTGGTCGACGGGGCCTTCGACCACCGTCAGGTCGCGGGCGTAGTCCGTGTTGCCGAGGGCCCGCCAGGCGACCTCGTGCAGGTCGTGGACGTCGCAGTCGGAGTCGACGACGATGATCAGCTTGGTCAGGGACATCATGTGGGCGCCCCAGACGGCGTGCATCACCTTCTGCGCGTGCTTGGGGTACTTCTTGTCGATCGCGACGATCGCGCAGTTGTGGAAGCCGCCCGCCTCGGGGAGGTGGTAGTCCACGATGTCCGGGACGATGATCTTCAACAGGGGCAGGAAGAAGCGCTCCGTCGCCCGGCCCAGCGGGCCGTCCTCCGTCGGGGGGCGGCCCACGACGATGGACTGGATCAGCGGCTTGCGTCGCATCGTCACGCAGTCGATCGTCAGGGCGGGGAAGGGTTCCTGCGGGGTGTAGAAGCCCGTGTGGTCCCCGAAGGGGCCCTCCGGCAGCATCTCCCCCGGCTCCAGCCACCCTTCCAGGACGACCTCGGCCTGCGCCGGCACCTGCAACGGCACCGTCTTGCAGTCGACCATCTCGATCCGCTTGCCCGCGATGAACCCGGCGAACAGGTATTCGTCGATGTCACCGGGGAGCGGAGCCGTGGAGGCGTAGGTGACAGCCGGCGGGCAGCCGAAGGCGATGGCGACGGGGAGCCGCTCGCCCTTGCGTGCCGCCACCTGGTAGTGGTTCCGGCTGTCCTTGTGGATCTGCCAGTGCATGCCGATCGTGCGCTTGTCGTGCCGCTGGAGGCGGTAGAGCCCGAGGTTGCGGACCCCGCTCTCCGGGTCCTTGGTGTGCGTGAGCCCGAGGTTGAAGAAGGAGCCGCCGTCCTGCGGCCAGGTGAAGAGCGCCGGGAGACGGTCGAGGTCCACCTCGTCGCCCTTCAGGACGACCTCCTGGACCGGCGCGTTGTCCGACTTCACCTTCTTCGGCGGTACGTGCGTCATCGCGCCGAGCTTGCCGAAGGCCTCGCGCACGCCCACGAACCCGTGCGGCAGCTCGGGCTTCAGCAGCCCGCCGATCCGGTCGCTGATGTCCGCGTACGACTTCAGCCCCAGGGACTTGAGCAGCCGCCGGTCGGTGCCGAACACGTTCATCGCCAGCGGCATCGCCGACCCGCGCACGTTCTCGAAGAGCAGCGCGGGCCCGCCTGCCTTCTGTACGCGGTCGACGATCTCCCCGACCTCCAGATACGGGTCCACCTCGGCCTTGATGCGCTTGAGGTCGCCCTCGCGCTCCAGCGCCCTGAGCAGGGAGCGAAGATCGTCGTAAGCCATGCGTTCCAGTATCCGTCACGCACTACCCTGGACCCGTCAGCGGGGGCCGGACGCAACGGCCGGCGCGCCCGGACAGCTACTCAAGGGGAACCGATACATGCTCCGGGTGCTGATCATCCTGGTGCCTCTCGCACTGAGCATCTACGCGTTCATCGACTGCGTGACCACGCAGGAGAAGGACGTCCGCTTCATGCCCAAGCCCGTGTGGGCCATCCTCATCCTTCTGTTCCCGCTGGTCGGCTCCATCTCCTGGCTGATCATCGGCCGCGACCGTGCCACCTCCCAGCGCATGGGCCGTACGTCACGCGGCCAGTGGGTCGCCCCGGACGACAACCCGGAGTTCCTGAAGTCCCTCAAGGACGAGAAGAAGGACGAGAAAGCGCAGAAGGCAGAGGAGCCGGAGAAGGACGGGAAGGCCGACGACGGTGAGCCCGTGCACGACGACGACGCCCATCTGCGGGACTGGGAGGCCGACCTGCGCCGCCGCGAGGAGGAGCTGAAGCGCCGGGAGAGCGGCGACGACCATTCCTAGAGGCTGAGCGGGAGTGAGTCCTGTTGCCAGGTCTCGTGCTCGGCCGAACGCCCCGGACGGTGTTGGGCGTTCTGGTTGCCCGCGTTCGCTCCGCGTCCGGGCCGTACGGATCGTGTCCGTGGTCCGGGAATGCGGGGGCGGGTTCCCTCACGCCCAAGGACGCCTGGTCCGGCCTGGACGGTCCGATGCCCCACCACATCACTCCGGTGTGGTGGGGGCGGTGTCGTCCGTCGCCGGATCGGGTGTCCCTGGGCGCGCCTTCCGATCGCCACAGCAGCAGCATCATGGCGAGTGGTCTTACGGGTGGTCGTGGTGAGGGGTTTCTGCCAGTGCTGGGCACCCCAGCGGCTGGTATAGGCCGGGTCGACGGCGATGACCGCGATCCCCGTCTGGTCGGCCATCGACGACAGCCGGGCGCGGAGCTTCCCGGTGGGCATGCCGGAGATCAACTGCCGGAAGCGTTTCCTGCGGCCGTGCTTCTCCCGGGTCTTCTCCGCGCCGAAGTCCAGGTCCTCCACCGCGATCGCCCGCACGCCACAGGCTCGGGCCCAGTGCAGGAGGCGGGTGAGAGCGTGGCGGACCTGGGCGTCACGGTGTTCGGCGGTGCCGGACAGGTCGTAGAAGAAACGGCGCGGGCAGCCGGTCGGGTTGCCGTGGATGTCGAGGCGCCAGGCGGCCAGGTGGTCGGCGTTCATGTCCACACCGATCACGCCGTGGGCGAGCGCCGCCTCGATCGGGATAGTCGGCGTGGGCGGGATCTGCCAGGACGCGGTCACATACCAGCGGTCCCGGCCGGTATCGAGGTGGATGCGGTAAGCGACCGCCCGGTTGACTACGACGCGGTCGGCCCACTCGCTGCCCCGGTGCGCGAACACAATCCGGCAGGCCAGGACGTACCGCCCGTGCGGGGCGTTGGCCAGATACGCGAGCGGGGCGGGGAGTTTGATGCACACCTCGCCATCGGGACTGACACGGATTGTCTCGTTGCCGTAGCGCCTGCCGGACTCCCCGTCCGCCTGGCAGAACCAGCGCTCCACCTCCCACCGCCCCCGCCACGCGGACTCCGTCAGCCCGGCCGCCTCCATGTGGTGCCGGTTGCGGGCCAGCCGCTTGCCGCCGCGCACGACGTGCACAAGTCCGGCCTCACGGTCGGCCCGCGCGGCAGCCAGCCGGTCCTGAAGCACCCGCAGCCGCCTCGACTTCGCATGCCACTCCCGCTGGGAGCGGTAACCCCCCGGCGCCTTCTTCGTCCCCTTCTGCCCGACCGGCAGCGACAGCCGCTGCTCGACGGTGCGGACGTCCGCTTCCAGGTTCTGCAGGTGCGCCAGCTGGCAGCGGCGGGCCAGCGCCCACTGATCGTGCGTGGCCTTGGTGATACTGCCCGCCCACCGCGACGACGACAGCGGCGTCAACTCCCGCTTCCGCACCGCCCACGCCTCACCCGAATGCGACAGACCGTCCCGGCAACGCGCCTTGAGATCCTTCGAAGCCAGCGACCCCAGATGCGCCCCCACCAGACGCAGCGCCTTCTCATCATCCGCGGTCAGGTGCTTGAGCCGGGTCCGGACGGCCACACCAGAGGGCCCGGGAGCGACGAACGGCGGCGCAATACTCCTCAGCTCACCCACCCTGTCACCCCCGCCCGGCCCCACCCGAAGATCCCGTCGCCATGAGAAACGAGCGCCGCCAGGGAAGGTCACGCATTCGATGAAAGAACGTCAGTTCCCCCACCGAAAACCGACACCACAGCCGAGGCGCGCGACACGACACAGTCCCCGCGCACTCACTCCCACTCACCAGAACGCTCGTGAACACACTCCAGCGCCAACTGCTCCAAACCCCAAGGAGTAGCAGCCCCGTACAAGCTGTACGCCGACGAGCCCCCGGAAGCGGACAGTGCGCCCCTGGGCCGGGCGCGGCGGGGGCCGGACACTTACCTCGCATGACGACTGCTCCGGCCAGTACCCCCGTGACCCCGGGCCCCGAGTACGGCGACAAGGTCATCGCCGTCGAGACGGCGGGCTCGGAACCCATTCCGGACGCCGAACGGCACGGCGGCCCGCTCCAGTTGCTGTGGACGTGGGCCTCCCCGAACATCGAGTTCGCGACCGTCTACATCGGCGTGATCTCGGTCCTCTTCTTCGGCCTGGACTTCTGGCAGGCGTCCGCGGCCCTGCTGCTGGGCACCGCGCTCGGTTCGCTGACGCACGGGATCCTCTCCCTCGACGGCCCCCGGTTCGGCGTACCGCAGATGGCGGTCGGCCGGTTCGCCTTCGGGTACCGGGGAAACCTGCTGCCCGCCGGTGTGAACGCGCTGGTCGCGGGCGTCGGTTGGTTCGCCGTGAACAGTGTGAGCGCCGCTTTCGCGCTCGAAACCCTCACCGGGCTGCGCCCGCTGCCTTCCCTGCTCCTGGTCGTGGCGGCGGAGATCGTGATCGGCTTCATCGGCCACAACTTCGTCCACGCCTTCGAGAAGTACGCGTTCCCGGTACTGGCGGTCGTCTTCCTGCTGGCCGGGGTCTGGACGTTCGGGGAGGCGGATCTGGGCGCGCCGGGTGCGGGCGGCGGTATCGGCGGGTTCCTGCTCGCGTTCAGCGCGGCCTGGGGGTACACGGCCGGCTGGAACCCGGGCGCCTCGGACTACTCCCGCTATCTTCCGCGGACGGCCGACCGGTTCCGTACCGCGCTCTACCCGGCCGTGGGCCTGTTCGTATCGGTCTCCGTCGTGGCGCTGATCGGCGCGGCCTCGGCGACGATCGTCGCTCCCGAGGGCGCGTCGCCGACGGCGGCCTTCACCGGTCATCTCCCGTCCTGGCTCAGCAACTTGGTGCTGCTCGCCATCATTCTGGGCGCGGTCTCGGCGAACGCCCTGAACGTCTACTCCTCCGCGATGTCGATCACCTCCCTGGGTCTGCGGCTGCCCGTGTGGCTGGGGCGCGGCGCGATCGTGGTGCTGTGCGGGCTGGCGGGTACGGCGGCGGCGTGGTCGTCACTGGCGGACGCGGGGCACGCGTACGAGGCGTTTCTGCTGGTGATCGCGTACTGGGTGGGGCCGTGGCTGGGGGTGGTGCTGGTGGAGCGGTGGCTTCGTTCCCGGACGCCGGTGGAGGCCCTGGGCGCGCGGCTGTCGGACCGGGCGTTCACCAACTGGCCCGGGATCATCGCCCTGTTGGCGGGCATCGCGGTGTCGGTCCCGCTCTTCTCGAACCAGGAGAAGTACGTGGGCTGGATACCGGAACAGTGGCCGTCCTTCGGCGACATCACGTGTCTGGTGGGCTTCGCGGTGAGCGCGGGGCTGTACGGGGTGCTGCGGCGCGCGGTCCGCTGAGCGGGTGGGCGCGTGAGGGGGTTTCGCGGCGGGCCCACTGGGCGTGGGCCCGCCGGAGTCGCGGGTCGGACATACACAAAGAAGGGCAATATTATGTCAGGTTCGCGTCAAAAATAGGTCAAGCGTCACCCTCCACAAACCCCCACGCGACCTACGCACCGCTCACTGGCCGCTCAGCATCGGCAGCGACGACAGGTGTTCCTCCGGGATGTCGAAGGCCTCCGTCAGGATGCTGAGGTGCGGGGCGAGGCGGGTCAGGAGGGTGTGCAGGGTCTCCGGGACGGCACGGACCTGATCGGCGGTGAGGGCCTGTTCGGCGAGGAGCAGACCGCTGCGGGCACTGACCTGACGGAGCAGGAAGAGCGCGCTCAGGTCCTCCAGCACGGCGCGCGTGATCGGGTCGGAGACGCGGGCGCAGGCGGCGAGTAAAGCGTCGGCGGCCCGGCCCACCGTGTACACCTCCACGAGGTCCAGGGCGGCGCCGGACGCGTTGTTCCAGCGGCCGAGGGCGTCGCCGCCGTCACCGGCGCGCAGGTCGCGGCGGGCGGCGAGGTGCCAGTAGCGCTCGGCGGTGGTGAGGGCGCGGCGCAGCAGGCGGGGGTCGGTGAGCGGTCCGTCGCCGGACGGGCGGGCGGGTTCGGCGGCCAGGTCGTGCCCGAAGATCATCTCGGCGCCGGCCTTGCACCAGATCGCCAGGTTGTCGCCCTCGGCGGTGATGCCGCCGTCCATGTTGGCGGCCATGTCGGCGAGTCCGTTCACGGGGAACAGCCCGCGTGCGCCGCACCGTTCCCGGCTCTCGGTCGCGATCTCGCGGGCCTGCCAGGTGACCCACCCCTTGGTGACGGCGACCAGCCGCTCGGCGTCCGCGCGGTTCTCGGGCGTGTGGGTGACCCAGCCTTCGGTGGCCGCCCGGTGCAGGAACGTCATGGCGTAGGCGGTGGCGGTGTGTTCGAGGAGGCGGGTGTAGTGGCTGCGGTGCGCGGCGAGCGGGACGCGCTGCCCGGCCACCGGCCCGGATATGTGCCGGGTGTACGAGTACCGCACGGCGATGGCGAGCGCCGCACGGGCCACCCCGAGCCCGCTCGCGCTCATGCACAGTTTGCCCGCCGTGACCCGGCTGATGGCATGGATGAACCGCTTGCGCGGACTGCCGACGGAGCTGACGAGGCTTCCGTCGGGGAGCAGTTGCCCGTGGGCGCCCTGGATGAGGGCGGTACGGGGCAGCCGTACGTGGTCGAAGTTGGTGGCGCAGTGGTCCACCGAGCTGCCGACGCGCTCGGGCAACAGGGTGACGGTGATGCCGGGGAGGGTGCCGTACTCGTCGCTCAGCGGGGTGAGGAAGAGGAAGGCGCCCAGGTACTTGTCGTCGACGATGAGCCGGGCGGCGACCACCGCGGTCTTGGGCCCGCCCGCGGAGCTGGTGTTGGGCATGTACTTCTGTGCCCCCGGGTGCGGGGTGTGCAGGACGAACTCGTCGGCCTCCCGGTCGTACCGGGCGACGGTCTCCAGTGCGGGCACGTCGTTCCCGTGCGCGCGCTCGGTGCACAGGAACGTCCCCATCCGGGACATGGTGGTGAAGTCCGTCAGTTCACGCGGCGCGGAGACCTGGTCGTCGACAATGCTGCCGAGGAAAAGGTTGTAGTGGATTCCGGCCACAGTGACCGTGGCCCCGTCCACCGGGCAGGTCCACTCGTGCAACGCAGCAAGTCCGCGCGGGTCGTTGGCCAGAAGTTCGGGCGCCGGAACTTCGTCATTGAGGGCCCGTAGCCGTTCGTACGCCAGTTGCCATCGTTGCTGACTTCCTAGTCCGGGTCGATAGCGGAACAGTTCGTTCGAGACTGCCTTGCGCCAGCGCGCGTGGAGGTCGTTTCCCTCCGGGCCGTCCCGGAAGAGGAGGCTCCTGATGGCGGCTTGGTCGAGGACCGGATGGGGCGTGCGCGTCTCCGTGGTCATGATGATCAAGATGCCCATTGTGATTCCCAGATCAACCAATAGTGACCAGGAGCACTTCATAAATCAGCCAATATAGAGCTTTTAAGGGCAGGAATCGGTCGAAGTGCGGCAACGCCGGTTCGGACGACTCCGGCCCCTCATCACCCCTCCCCGGGCCACCCGGAACCCGCGTAAGCGGAATCCGGATCGGGCGAATCGGAACGGAGGATTCCAGAGTTTCCGGTGGGGCTTCGCACAGGATTGTTCGAGGGGCGGAACGAGCTGAATCAGCCACTCCCTGTCTCTTCCGAACGCCAGCCGGATACCGGTCAGATATCGATCGGATCGATCAGTCGGTGGCCGATATCCGACTACGCGGGTCCCTCGTTCCATCCGTAACGCTTTTCGCCGCTCGGCCCAAGAACAGGTGAAGGGCCAAGACGAGATGGACGCGAAGACGCGAAGGAGATGCCAGTGGCTGGTGCGAAACCAGAAGGGTTACGAGGTGGACCGGCCGCGGTGGTGCGCGACCCGGAGCTCTTCGAGGCGTTCTACCGGCGCCATGTGGACGCGGTGCTGCGCTTCGTGGCCCGACGGGTCGACGACCCGCACACCGCGGCCGACCTGACGGCGGAGATCTTCCTCGCCGTCCTCGACTCGGCCCACACCTACCGGCCGCGCCTGGGCAGCGAGACGGCCTGGCTGTACGGCATCGCGCGCAACGTCGTGTCGTCGGAGCGCCGCCGGGTCGCCCGCGAGGCCGAACGCGACCGGCGCTTCTCCGGTCGCCGACTGCTGGAGCCCGACGACATAGTCCGCATCGAGGACAAGCTCGACGCGGAGAGCCCGGGGCGACGCGCCCTGGCCGCTCTCGAACGGCTGCCCGAGGGCGAGCGGGCCGTCCTGGAGTTGATAGTGATCGACCAGCTCACGATCCCGGAGGCGGCGTCCGCGCTGGGCATCCGCCAGGTCACCGCGCGGGTCCGACTGCACCGGGCACGCAAGGCGCTGCGCGGGGAGCCGGGCTTCGAGGCATATGCCGAGGCGCGCTCCGAGGCTGTGGAGACGGTACCGGTGCCGGACACATCACTTTTGTACGTCAGGAGGGGCGAGGCATGAGCACGAGGACGACGTTCGAGGACCGGCTCCTTGAGGAGCTGAAGCGGGAGATCGGGCTGCGCGAGGAGGACCTGCCGTCGGCAGAGGACGCCACGGGTGAGCGCCGGACGAGCACCTCCGCGGGGCGCCTGGTCACCCCGCGCCGGATCGCCCTCGCCGCGGCGACCTGCGCGGTGGCCGGACTCGCCGTGGCGCTCGTCCCCGGTACGCCGACCGAATCGGTGGCGTTCGCGGTGGAGCAGCACGGCGCCGACAGGGTCACGGTCACTATCAAGAAGCAGGCCATCGGCATCGACGCCCAGTACGACCTCGCGGAGGAACTGCGGCCGGACGGCATCGTGGTGGACGTGGCGGTGCTCAACCCCGGGTACTCCTGCAAGCCGTGGGGCAGGGGCACGCGCCTCCTCCTGCTGGTCGGGAAGGACGGCGACGTCACTATCCATGAACGCGCCGGCGCCTGGAAGGCGCCCGCGCAGGTCAACCTGATCAAGGGCAACGTGCTGGTCTTCGAGAACATCAAGGGCAGTGCCGAGCCGCGGGCGATCCACGCCTACGAAGTCGACCGCTATGCCCTGGACTCCTCCACGGCGAAGCCCGAGGGCCGGTCCTCCGATCCCTGCGTTCCGGTGAAGTCCACCCCATGACCAGCCCTCCGAACGACTCGACGGAACGCCTGGCCAGGCTGGGCTGGCTGGACGCCTTGCGCGGCATCGCGGCGCTCGTCGTCGTGTTCGACCACTCGTCGTACTCCTTCCTGCCGGAGTTCCGGCGGGAGCTGATGCCGGAGTTCAACACCAGCCGGTACGGCATCATGGTGTTCTTCCTGGTGAGCGGCTACATCATCCCGGCGTCGCTCGAACGGCGGGGCTGTGTACGGACGTTCTGGATCGGGCGGGTGTTCCGCATCTACCCGCTGTGCGTGGCCGCCGTCGGTGCGGTCCTCGTCCTCAGCCTGCTGGGCGTCGCGGAGCTTCGCACCGGGTCGTCCGGACTGAGCGCCGGCATGGTGGCCCTCGCCCATCTCACGCTGTTCCAGGAGCTGTTGGGCACCCCCAACCTCCTTCTCGTCCTGTGGACCCTGTCCTACGAGATGGCGTTCTACCTCCTGGTCGTCGCCCTCTTCACGGTCCGTCGGCACCAGCGGTCGGCGCCGATCGCCATGACCCTGGCCTCGCTCGCCGCCGTGAGCGTGGCGGCGGGGATCACGCTCCCGGCTTCCGCCCTCTCCGACGCGGTCGGCACCGGCCGGCTGATCGTGCTCACCGCGATCGCCCTGACGGCCGCCATCTGCTGTACGAGCGCCAGCTCACCCCGACTCCGCGTGTTCGGGGGTGGGTTGGGTGGAGCTCTGGCGCTCGTACTGGTTCTCTTCAACGGCACGGTCCCGGTGTGGGAGGGCCTGGTGATCCTCGCCGCGATGTTCCTCGGCACGGCCGTCCACCGGGCAGAACACGGTCGCAGCAGCTGGTGGTACGCCGCCTGCACGGCCGCCGTGGTCGTCGCCTGCTCCGTGGGGAGCGCGTACGGGCACGGCGACGGGGACCACTTCACGCGACGCGCCTGGATCACGGCGTTCCTGCTGGCCGTACTCACCTTCGGCGTCGGACTGGCGCTGCGGCACCGCCGTGTACCGCGCCTGCTGATCGGGCTGGGCACGATCAGCTACTCGGTGTACCTACTGCATCCGATCCTGCTGACGGTGAGCGACGGCACGATCGGGCGGTGGCGGCAGAACAGTCCCGTACTCGAAGTGGCCTTCTTCGCCGTGCTGTTGCCGCTCTGCGCACTGAGTTACCAGTACGTCGAGGCACCGGGGCAGGCGTGGGGCCGGAAACTGGCGCGGTCCTTCCCAGGCAGACCCCGGCCCCGGCCTCGCCCCCGCGATCCCGGTCCAGGGAGAGGCGGCACCGATGACATACGTTGCGCTCTGCCGGGCAACATCTGCCCGCGTCTCTGCCCGTCCGTTCCTTCCCGGTCGCTCACCGTTCGGCGAGTCTGGCTGCTGTTCTCTGCCCGACAGTCAAGGAGATGTCCGGATGGCCATGCGAGGGCGCGAGGAGCAAGCAGATCAGGTTGCCGCCGTGCGGCGCCCTTCGGTGGCTGCCGCTCCACCACAGCACACCGCGTCGGGTGCGGACGGCCGGGCGCCCCGCTGGACGCCCGAGTCGCTCGCGGCTCTCCAGCGCACCGCGGGCAACGCCGCCGTGCAGCGCGCCGTAGCGCAGGACCGGCACAGCCACGGTCCCGGGTGCGGCCACCAGGAGGAGGTCGCGCCGGTCCAGCGCTCGACCGTCCCGGACGTGCTGCGCGGCTCCGGCAAGCCGCTGGACGCCGAGGTCCGCGCCGACATGGAGGGCCGCTTCGGCGCGGACTTCTCCGACGTACGGCTGCACACGGGCATCGCCGCGCAGCGCTCCGCCGCCGAGATCGGGGCCCACGCCTACACCTCCGGTAACCATGTGGTCATCGGCGAGGGCGGCGGCGACCGGCACACCCTCGCCCACGAGTTGACGCACGTCATCCAGCAGCGTCAGGGGCCGGTGTCGGGCACCGACAGTGGCAGCGGGCTCAGCATCTCCGACCCCTCGGACCGGTTCGAACGCGAAGCCGAGGAGCAGGCGCACCGCGTGCTCCAGGGGCCGAGCCCCGTGCAACGCAAGGAATCCGCAGGAGCAACGCGGCAGTCAGGATCAGCGACGACGACGGCGGCGCATGTGCAGCGCACCCACTACGAGCCCGGTGACACCGTCACCGCCAACCCCGGGTTCTCCGTCACCCTCCAGGCGACGCTGAACGGCATCGCCATCGGGACGTTCAGCAGCGAGACCACGCCGTACTCACCCGGTGACCATGCCGAGGACCAGATGGTGGACGAGATCGAGTCCGCCATCGCCGGTCTGTACGGGAAACCGGCGGTCACCCAGGCCCTGGCCGCGGGCCAGCAGGGCACACAGCACACACTCGGTATCCGCCTCACCGCGAGCCCGTGTTCCAGCACGAGGGGGACCTGCGCCAAGGCCGACCGTTCCGAAGGGTGCGCCGAGAGGCTCATCGAGCTCGCACAGCGCGGCTATAACGGGCACACGTTCACCATCAGCGTGCGCGCACATCACCTGTACCAGCCGCGGCTGCCCGGCGTCGATTCCAAGCAGGCGTCGACGCACGCCCTCTCCGACATGGCGGCCGCGGGAATCGCCGTGACCATCGGCTAGGGCGCCGGGACTCATGCCCCGGCCTACAGCGCTCAGCTGACCGGCGTGGGCTGGGCACCGGTGTCACGTATCCGCAACTGCGTTTGACCAGGCGTACGGCCTTCGCGGGGCACCCGCGCGAAGGCCGTCGTCACCCGTTGACGTTCTTGGACAGTTCCGCGTTCATCTCGTCGTGCGACCGCGTCGCGTGGGCGTTGCCCGTGTCGTGGCGGTACATGAGGTAGTCGTAGAGCACGGCCACGCACTGGTCCCGGGTGGCGAACGGGGCGTCGTCGACGAGTTCGCGGTCCCGGGAGACCTCCCTGATCTTCCCGGCCTCATCCGTGTACAGGGGGTGCCAGATCAGCTGGACGTCCGGGTGGATCTGCTGGAGCTGCCGCAGCTGAGGCACCTCCTGGCCGATGAGGACACTGTCGGGGCTGTAGCTGCGCAGGAAGATGTGGACGGGGCCGGTCGCCTGGGCGGCGTAGAACTTCGAGAGGGCGTTCCACAGCGGGCCCTGCAGGCCCCAGTTCTGGTGGAACTCCAGTTGGTTGAAGACCTTCCCGGCCCGCGTGAACTCCATCGGCGTGTAGCCCTTGGACTGCGCGTACGTGCACACGTCGAACCCGCCGGACCACAGCGCCATCCGCGGTGTGACGAAGCCGCTGTTCTCGCGCAGCATCTCGATCGCCTGCTGGTACCAGTCGTTGCCCTCGCGCCGCAGCCGCCGCTCCGTCCGGGTGAGGGACGGGTCCTTCGACGCGGCGTTGATGGTCTCCTGCTCCCGCAGCCCGCCGATCAGCAGCGACCACAGGTTCTCCACCACGGTCGCGGAGAACCCCGCGTCCGTCATCAGCGTGCGGTACAGGGACCATTCCGGATGCGCGGTCGGGTCATCCGTGTGATGTTGGTCGGCCGCGTTCGGCCCCGGGAACTTCCGTTGTACGACGGTCTGTTGGACCCGCGCCTGCCCGATCGCGCGGGCCACGGCGGCGTTTCCCGCGGTGCCCTGCAGACTCCGCATCACCACCCCGGGGGACCGCTCGCCCCCGTCAAGTTTCGTGGCGTGGGCGACCGGAGCGCGGCCCTCATCCTCTGTTCTGCGCGGCGGGCCGGGCCTGCTCATGGCGTCTCCCTCTGCGCGCTGCGACTCACTGAGGTCTTCCTACGCCACCCCGGGCAGAACAGGAACCGACCGTCCGGGCACCGTCGCGGGCAGAACACCTGCCCGCGAGGCCGGCCGGCAGGGCCAAGAACCGGACCCGGAAGCAGGCCCGGAAACAAACCCAAAAAAAGTCGGGCGACGATGTCGAGAACGTGTCCTCGGCTCCGTCCCCGCTGTGAAGGCGACCACAATAGAACGGGTCGCCCCAGTACCGAGGAGAAGCATCATGGCCAAGTACCTGCTGCTCAAGCACTACCGCGGCGCCCCGGACCCGGTCAACAACGTACCCATGGACCAGTGGACGCAGGAGGAGATCTCGGCCCACGTGCAGTACATGAGCGACTTCGCGGCCCGGCTCGAGAAGACCGGCGAGTACGTCGACGGCCAGGCACTCGCCCCCGAGGGAACATGGGTCAAGTACGACGGTGAGGGGCGCCCGCCGGTCACCGACGGCCCCTTCGCCGAGACCAAGGACCTCATCGCCGGCTGGATGGTGATCGACGTCGACAGCTACGACCGCGCCCTCGAACTGGCCGGGGAACTGTCCGCCGCCCCCGGAGCGGGCGGCAAGCCGATCCACGAGTGGCTGGAGCTGCGCCCGTTCTACGGCGTCCCGCCCACCATCACGGAGTGACCGAGTGCCCTCAGAGGTGAACGAGGTGGATGAGGTGGAAGACGTGAACGGGGTGGACGAAGCCCTGCTCCGGAGCCTCACACCGAGTGTGCTCGCCGTCCTCGTCCGCCGCGGAGCAGACTTCGCGGCGGCCGAGGACGCGGTGCAGGACGCCCTCGTCGAGGCGGTACGCGTCTGGCCGGCCGACCCGCCCTGGGACGCCAAGGGCTGGCTGGTCACCGTGGCCTGGCGCAAGTTCCTCGACGCGACCCGCTCGGACACGGCCCGCCGCCGGCGCGAGGACCTCGTAGACGAGGACCCGACGCCAGGACCCGCACCCGCGCAGGACGACACACTCCAGCTCTACTTCCTCTGCGCCCACCCGTCCCTCACACCGTCGTCCGCGGTCGCGCTCACCCTGCGCGCCGTGGGCGGCCTCACCACCCGCCAGATCGCCCAGGCCTACCTGGTGCCCGAGGCGACGATGGCGCAGCGCATCAGCCGCGCCAAGCGCACCGTCTCCGAGGTCCGCTTCGACCGTCCCGGCGATGTCGCCACCGTCCTGCGCGTCCTCTATCTGGTCTTCAACGAGGGCTACTCCGGCGACGTCGACCTCGCCGCCGAGGCCATCCGCCTCACCCGGCAGCTCGCGGCCGCGTTCGACCACCCCGAGGTGGCGGGCCTGCTCGCCCTCATGCTGCTCCACCACGCCCGCCGCACGGCCAGGACCACACCCGACGGCAGCCTCGTTCCGCTGGCCGAGCAGGACCGCACCCGCTGGGACACGCAAGTGATCGCCGAGGGCGTCGCCATCCTCCAGAGGGCCCTCTCCCGCGACCGCCTGGGCGAGTTCCAGGCCCAGGCCGCCATCGCCGCCCTCCACGCCGACGCGCCCACCGCCGAGGAGACCGACTGGGTACAGATCGTGGAGTGGTACGACGAGTTGGCGCGCCTGACGGACAGCCCGGTCGTCCGCCTCAACCGCGCGGTCGCGGTGGGCGAAGCCGACGGCCCCCGCGCCGGCCTGGCCGCACTCGCCCCCCTCGACGACTCCCTGCCCCGCCACACGGCAGTCGCGGCCTACCTCCACGAACGCGACGGCGACCTACCGAAAGCGGCCCGCCTGTACGCCGAGGCAGCCAAGAAGGCGTCCAACCTCGCCGAGGTGGCCCACCTGACCCGCCAGGCCGCGCGCCTCAACGCCCGCCGGTCCCGCTGACGGGTCACGAGCAGGTGGGACTTGCCCGCACCGACCGAAACCAAGTCACGTGGCCCCCAGCGCGACGGGACGCCGTCGCGGTCCCTGCCCGGGGCTGAGAACGGCCACCCCCGCGGTCCGCGATGCGCAAGAATCGGTGCCGTCACAACCGAGGATGCCGGTAGGAGGCGCAGTGGCGTCATCGCGGGTCGGAGTCGTTTACGTGCACGGACTCTTCTCGTCGCCGAAGACATGGCACCCGATCGGCCGGCTCCTGGCCGGGGACCCGGAGATGTGCTTCGTCACCCAGGAGGGGTTCGGCTACGCCACCCCGAAGTTCCGGTTACGTCTGGACCGGCGCATCCCCGACTACGACGACATCGCCGACCAGCTCAAGACCTTCCTGGCCGACCGGACCAAGGGGTGGGACCGCCTGGTCCTCGTCGCGCACAGCCAGGGCGGGCTGGTCATCCAGCGGTACCTCGCCCGGATGCTGAGGGAGGGCAAAGGTGAGCAGCTGGCCCGGATCCGCAAGGTCGTCATGTACGCCTGCCCGAACGACGGCTCCCAGTTCGCCCTGCTCCCCCGAACCTTTCTCTTCATGGGGCGCAACCCCCAGGAGGTCGCCCTGCGGCCCTACACCGCTGACGTCCGGGCCGCCCAGAAGACCGTGCTGACCCAGGCCGTCCACGCCCGTGCCGTGGGGCCGTCGACGTGCCCGATCTCCTTCAGTGTCTACGGAGGAACCGAGGACGGGGTGGTACGCAGGGAATCCGCGCAGGGCATGTTCCCCGAGGTCGCCATGCTGCCCGGGGACCACTTCGGCATCATCAGACCCACATCGCGCCAGTCCGACGTCTACCTGAATCTCCGTGGTCACCTGCTGGAGTGCCTCCCTGAGGGGGAGTACGACCAGCACTCCTCGGGCTCCTCGCCCTCCGTCACGCCCTTCGAGGAGTCGTTGAGGGTGCCGCCCTCCGAGCCTGCCGCGGGCCCGTCCCCCGCCCGGCGGCCCCGCGGTCGGCTGGCCCTGGCGATCACGGTGACCGCCGCGGTCGTCGGCGGTCTCGCGTACTGGGGGAGCGAAGCACTGGACGACGGAGGGCGCGAGGACAGCGGGACGCACGGGCCTTCGGCCGCACCGAGCGGGACCGGCGCCACTCCCTCGGCGACGGACGACGACAAGATCGCTGACGTGTCCCCGAGCCCGTTCCTGTCTCCGAGTCCGTCCCCGAGCGCCCTGCGGACGCCCAGCACCTTCGCCGCCGAGATCCGGTACACCTACGACCTGGGCGGCGGCTGCACGACCGCCACCTCCGATTGCAGGAGGGCGTTCCTCTACAACAGTCCCTGGAATAACGGCGCGAGCACGGCCGACGGAAGCCTCGGAGAGGGCGCGTCCATCACCGTGACCTGTGTCGTCACCGACGGTCGGCGCCTGGGGAACGATGTGGGACCCAACTACGGTGGGCCCAACCCGCCGCCCTACCGGACCTGGCTGAAGCTCGACGACGGCAGATGGGCGACCGCCGTGTACGCCGGACTCCTCGACGGAGCCGAGCTCACGGATCTGCCCGCCTGCGCCTGAGGCACGCGGCGGGCGGACCCTGGTCGGCCATCATCGGTCTCGTGGCCGACCAGGGCCGGTACCGGGGACAGGCCTGCCTGGCGGGAGGCGCTCAGCAGCGGGGGAGCCCGAGACCGCCCCGGTCGTCCGGGGCCAGCCAGATCACCGAGAGGTAGCCGGTCGTGCCGTCCTCGGCCCGCAGCTCGTACCAGAGGCTGCTCGTGTCGAGGCCGGGGTTGCCGTCGTCACGGCTGTCGTTGTTCCAGCCGTTGGTCACTTCGTCACCGGTGACCTGGCACAGGGCCGTCAGGCGCTCCCCGACCGCGAGATTCCGCCCGACCTCGCAGGGCGGCTCGCGGTCCTTGCAGAGCTTCACCGGCTCCGAGGACAGATAGGCCGGGTGGCGTGTGTCCTCCCGCATCGCCTCGCCGTCGGTGACCTGGTTCTCCACCGTCACCGTCGCCGTGATCGCGGCCGGTTCCGCCGGTGCGGAGGTCGTGGGGGTCGGGGACGCCGGCGTCACCTTCGTGGGCGCCGGTGAGGGCGTGGCCGGTTCGGGGGCCGGGGCAGGTTCCTCGGGTGTGGCGGGCGAGACGGTGGGCTCCGGCTCGCTGAGGAGCTCGTTGATGAGGTCGTTGCTGCACCAAGGTGTGCGGATCTGCTGCTCCACCGGGATCTCGGCGGAGAACACATAGCCCCGGCGGCCCGGATGAGGAGCGCCCGCGCCGGGAGTGACCAGGAACCACCGGCGGTCGGCCGGGGCGCGTCCGGGAACGGCACGGCCGTCGATCCAGCACTCCATCGTCACCACGGTGCCGTCGGGGAGGCCGTCGACGATCCCGCAAGCGCTTCTCTCGCCCGCCGCGGGCGCGCCCGGACAGGACCGCAGGTTGACCGTGCCGCTGCCGTCGTGCGAGCGGATCTCACTGTCGCCGGACGCACGGGTCACCTGGGGCGTGTCAACGGAACTCGCACCGACGGTCTGCGCACCGACGCCGTCTTTCCCGCCCGTGCCGTCGCCGTCGCCGAGCAGGTAGCCGATGAGTGCCGCCGTGAGGAGAAGGGGGATGAGCAGGAGGGGGCGTGTGTCACGCCGGGGGCGCGGATCGTGATCGTTCGTCAAGGCCGGCTCCCTTGCTGGTCGGAGCGGAACGCGGGGCGGTGACCGCTCCGACGGGCGCGTGGCGGGGTTTCGGGACACGCTCAGCGTGTCTGCCGGATCCGGGAGCGACCGCGCCCCCGGGCGCGCTGGAGGAGAGACTCGGCGGGCGCGGTACCACCCGCCTGACCGCCGCCGGCCGACTGCTCGATGACGGCCTGGTCGTCGGCGTCGGCGGTCTGCGTGATCCGCCGCGGCCGTCCGTCCGCCGCCGGGACGTCCTGCGGGATCCACGCGGCCGTGATGAACGGCACCAGGGTCGCGACCACGGCGCCCACCCCGGTCCCCAGGGCCAGGCGATCCCCGCCGTCCTCGGGCAGCCAGCCCAGCGGCAGAACCTTGACCAGCCACACGACCAGGACGAACGCCGTCAGCGACGACAGCGCCACCGCGGTGCGCCGTACCGTGATCGACATCGAACACCACCTCTGTCCCACCAGTCACCGCACGAGAGCGGATACTCCCGGCGGTCTCCACCAAGATGACACAACTGCGTTACCACTGTGGCGAATCGGCTGCAATCGATCATTGACCCGGATCACACTGTGCCCCATGAGGTCGCGCCACCCCGACGACGGGGCATCGTCCGCCGAGCGGATACACCTGCGGGCCCAGGCATCGGGGCACGGACACATCTACCAAACGGTCAACGGTGCGCAGAACGTCGTGCACCAGCACCACCACTACGGCGACGGCCTCCCGGCTCCGCTCGCGCTGCCCGAACTGCGGTTGTGGATCGCGAGACTGGCCGCTGACTACCGCACTCTGGTGAAGTCCGGGGACGGTCCCCCTGGACGGCGCGAAGCGGTCGGCCACAAGCGCCAACTGGAGCGCCTCGCAGGGGAACTGTCCGGCTCGGCGGGCCGCGGCGACGGCAAGAACCAGCTGCGCCGCCTGCTCACGGCCGGTGCGGTGCAGTATCTCGGCCTCGCGTCGGGTGTACCGGGCGATCCGCTGCCCGAGCAACTCATGGTCGACCTCGCGGTGTTCGCCCTGTGGCCGGTGGTCGTCGCCCCGGCCCTGCCCGACGACTGGCAGGACCACCTCGCCGAACTCACCGGGCCGCGGCTGGCGGTGCTGGTGGGCCAGGCCCGGGAACTGGGTGCACGGGGACAAGCCCCTGCCGTCGAGGCCTTCGGCCGCGTCCTCGCGGAGAAGCCCTTCGCCCACGGAGTTCTGGCCCTGCTGGAGGATCTGGCCGACCCGCGAGGAGGTGGAGCGTGTCTGACGGCGATGTCTCTCGCCGAGCGGCTGCCGCCCCCGCCGCAGAAGGACGGAGCCAAGGCCGTACTGACCTGGCTGCTCGCGGCCGGTGCGGGTGCGGCGGCGACCGAGGGTCCGGACCTCGCGGAGCGCGTCTGGCACTGGCTCCAGGGCACGGCCCGCGGCACCTCCCCGCGGCCGGGTGGTGACCCCGGTCACGTCGACTCCGGGGACGACCCGGAACAGCATCGCGGCGGGGGCAGCGGGCGGCACACCCCCGTCGCAGGCCGGGGGCCGGACGTCGGACCGCCCGGGGCGGGGCCCGGAGGCCGTGGTGGCGTCACGGGTTTCCTCGACGACCTCTTCAGCTGATCCCCGCAGCTGATACCCGGCCGGTGCCTACCGTCCGGCTCACCGGCCTTCCGGCCACTGGCACGACCTACGACACGTGAACGGGTGGGTGCCCCAGTCATGATGCACATCCTCGAACTGATCGTCATCTGCGCGCTGGTCAGCTGCGCTGTGTGGGCCGCGGCGACGGCGCTGCTCTTCCTCATCGGGTTCGGACACCTACGAGTGATCCGTATCGTCCTGCGGGTGCGCCGGGGGCTGGCCCATATGCCTGCGGGAGTCGTCTTCCACAGCAGCGACGGAGCGCTGGTGCTGACCGCCTACAACGCGGCGGAGGACAGGGAGAAGAGCGTTCCCGTCGCCATGTTCGGCCGGCCCTCGCTGCTCCGCTGGACGTCGGGCGCCGCGAGGTCCAAAGCGGCGCTCCGCCGCCGGACGACGATCGAGGTGGTGTGGCGGTCGGCTCTGTTCACGCTGGTCACGGTGCCGGTCTTCGCGGTGGCCGGATGGCTCGCGATCACCGTGGACCCGCTGTGGACCTATGCCGTCCTGTTCCTCGTCGCCCACCAGGTCCTGCTGGGCGTCACCAACCGGATGTTCTTCATCAAGTACGCCGGGGTGACCTACCTCACGGGCTACCTCCTCCTGGACCGCGTGGGTGTGGCGTGGCACCCCTCGCCCTCGGTCGCCGCCGCTGTGTACTTCGGGTTCGTCATGGTCTCGATGCTGGCCATGGGCTGGGTCGCGAAGTCCGAGCAGGCCGAGAAGGCGGGCCTGGCGGCTTGAGAGGTCCCGGGTGCTGATCGTATGGAAGTTCCGCACCGGACCGGCCTGGCGGGACGTGCCCGAGCGGTACGGCCCGTGGGCCACGCTGCACACCCGCTTTCGCCGGTGGGCGCTGGACGGCACCTTCGAGCGCATGCTCCGGGCCGCCCAGGCACACGCCGACGCGGCGGGGGACATCGACTGGCTGGTGTCGGTCGACTCCACCGTCGTCCGCGCCCACCAGCACGCCGCCGGGGCCCGAAAAAGGGGGCCCGCCCTCCCGGCCTCGGACGCTCCCGAGGCGGCCTGACCAGCAAAATCCACCTGGCCTGCGACAGCGCGGGCCGCCCGCCCGCCTTCACCCTCAGCTCCCTGGCCATTCGCTCCGAGGCCAGTTCCTCCGGGACGGCATTTCCGGCCCGGGGCCGATTCCTCCGAACTTCTGCCCACAGCCGCAGCGGTAGGCGAGAATAGTGCTTCTGGGGGGTTCATGAGCATCTCCGCCGTGCTGTTCTCCGCCACCGTCGCCGCACTCGTCCACCTGCTGATGCCCGCCCGCGTGCGCAACTCGCTGTTGGTCCCGGCGTTCCACGAACCAGACCTGGCCCAGACCCCCGACGACCGGCACCTGGTGGCCTGCTGCCAGGTGCGCTTCGAGGATCTGGAGAACGAGGCGCCCAACGAGGAGTACACGATCACCATGCTCGACGACCTCATCGAGAACTCCGCCACACGTGACATTCAGTCAGTGTGCGCTTAGGCCCAGGGGACGCCATGACCAGCGACGACGGGTACAAGGAAGCGGAGCTGGACTCCGGCCGCTCTCGACGCCCTGGGCCCGGTCACAACCTTTTCCTCGAATCGGCACGCACTGCCGACGGAACGCCTCCCCGTCCACCCGTCCCCCGGCACGGGCGGGCCGATGTCGACGACACGCTCAGAGCCCTGCGCAATTTGGCCGCCCTGGTCGTGGTCTCCTCGGCCACGCTCACCCTGGTGGCCTTCGCCGGCATCGCCATGGGCGTACCCCCCTGGTTCTGCCTGGCCGTCGCCTTCGGCGGTGGACCGCTCTCGATCTGGGCGTTCACAAGGATGTTCGAGACGCTACGTTCCTCGCTGGCCGACGGGCCGGAAGACCCATCACCCCACCGGCGGCCCCCGACACCACCCCCCGGACCTGGCGAGGCTGTTCACCCCGGGCCCGAACCACCGTCCGGCGACCTTCTGACTGTCGCCGAGTCCCCGGACACCCCCCAGGCGGCCAAGTCCCTGGCCGACGGCCTCGACACACTGTTCCGCACGCTCGGCCCTCCGCCCGAGGCCGTCCGCCTCGCCCAAACGGGCCCCACCCAGGGAGACGGAGGATCCACAGATGGCTGAGGAACTCGGCACCCAGCCGACCCGGCAGCCGAGCGCGCTCGACATCGCCGCCCAGTGGGCCCAACTGCCCGCCGAACACCTGGCCGTGGCCCTGAGCGCCCTGGAGCCGCAGCTCGCCCGGGAACACGAGGCGCGGGTACTGGCAGAGCAGGCACGCGCACACTTCGAGCTGGAGCAACTTCGGGCGGACGCAACCGAGTTGGGGCGGGCGCATCGCCGCTACCTGGTCGGCGTGTACTCGGCGGCCGTAGTGGCTCTGGCCGCGCTGGGGGCCTCGGTCTATTCCGGCACCCACCAGCAGCCCTGGCTCGCCATCGCCTTCTTCGGACCGACCCTGCTCTCGCTGGTGAAGATCTTCGCGCTGGGCCGCAGTGACGCCAACGACTTGAAGCAGGCCGCAGCCGCAGCGAAGGCGGCGGCGAACATGCTGCCCCCTCCACCACCTTGACCCGTCAACGCGACGTGAGCGCCACGAACTCCGCCCACGCGGCACGGGTTACGACGATCACCGGACCGCCAGAAGCAACCTTGCTGTCACGAACGGGGACGACTCCGGGGAATCCGAGGGCCACTTCGACGCAGTCGCCGCCGTCGTTACCGCTGTAGCTGCTCTTGATCCAGTTCGCCGCGGCGAGTTCGAGCCTCTGCATGATGCTCAACACCCGCCGGTGAACGCCACGAACTCCGCCCACGCAGCACGGGTTACGACGATCACCGGACCGCCGGAAGCAACCTTGCTGTCACGGACCGGGACGACGCCGGGGAAATCGGGGCTTACTTCGATGCAGTTGCCGCCGTTGTTGTCGCTGTGGCTGCTCTTGATCCAGGTCGCCGGGCCGAGTTCGTGCCTGTCCATGATGCCCGTACCCCTCCATCACGTCGCTGATCAAAGCGGCGGATTCGCGGGCTGACGGGATGTCCGCCCTGAGCACATCATAGGTCTGGCTGTGGCGCGCGAAGGCTGCCGGATCGTCGTTGAAATGGCCACGGTCCATGGACTCCGAGTACACCCACTCGTGTCCGTCCGGCAGCTTGATCAACGAAAGAGACCCCCGGGGGCGAATGAGCCCAAAGAGGCCCGCTGGGGCCACCTGGATACGGATGTTGGGGCGCCGTCCGACGCTCAGCAGGTGGGCGCACTGGTCACGCATGATCTCGGGACTCCCCACAGCGTTGCGCAGGCAGCTCTCGTCCAAGACGGCGACGTACAACGGACCGTCGTCGGCCAGGAAGCGCGGCTGTCGGCTCAACCGGGCCCGAACGCGCTCCTCCACTTCATCACCGGTCGAGATCTGGGAGAACAGCGCGTGGGCGTAGCTCGGCGCTTGCAACATGCCCGGCATAACGCGCTCTTGATACTCCCGTAGGGACACCGCCTCCGCGTCCATCTGCGCCCGTCGCTCGAACCAGTCCGGATGCTGCACCTCCGGATACCAGTCGACCTTCTTCCACAGCCGCAGCAACACCCCACCCGTACCCAGCAGTTCATCGCAGGCCTTCGCGAACGTGTCCTGGGGAACGCTCGTGCCCGTCTCCACCTTCGCCACGTGGGACCGATCGCACGGGATCTGCTGGGCCAGCGCCGCCTGGGTGAGCAGTGCGGCCTCGCGGAAGTGTCTCAACACCTCGCCGAACAGGGCGGCGTTGCTGACTCCCGTCCCGGAGCCGTCCTCGGCGTTGCGTCGAACCACGTGTCCCCCTCTGGTGCCAGTGCCCCATTCACACGCCCCAGGCGTTGATACGGGCCGTTCCCCTCAGCCACGCTCAGTACACCCAGAGTAATCGCGAGCAGTGACGTACGTACGGAGTTGGCGTATGACCAAGGAACACGTTTCGGGGCTCGACCTGTTGCCCGCCACGATCTATCCGGCGGCCCCCGAGCCCGTACCCGACTGCGCCACCTGCGACGAGCTGGGGGCGTTGCGGAGCACGGCCCGCGCCGAGTACGACCGCACCCGCGAGGCCGATGCCAACGTGCTGCTGCGGCGCCACCAGCGGCAGGCGCATCCCGGGAGCGGGGAGAGCATCCCGGCCCGGCGCCGTATCTTCCGGTACGTGCCGTACTCCATCGTCCAGGACGGCTCCGCCGAGCCCGAGTACGAGGCGTGCTGCGTCTCGGGGGACGAGGACGACTGCGGGGCGGTGTCGGGACGGCACCCGGATCCGGCGAAGGTCGAGGAGTGGCAGCGCCGGCACACCCAGGAGACCCGGCACACGCGCTACCGCCGCTGGTTCGCCGACTACTCCGTACTGGAGCCGACGGCGGCGCCCTGACCGGCCTTCTCCGCTCTCCCCGCTCTCCTCGCTCTCGAACGTGTGGTCGCCGCCGACCACCCGGCGGCCCCCACGCTGACGGCGATCAGCAGCGTCAGGACGACGATGGTCGGGTTGACCCAGGCCGGGACGAGGTCGTAGTCGGCGTTGCACTTGTTGTGCAACGGGAACAACCGTCCCGGCTCCCGCCAGTGCTCGGCGCGGTACTGGTCGTCCAGGGGCTGGCCGGCGGAGGCACAGGTCTCGTCGATCTCGTGGCCGCCGGCGAAAATGCCGACGAAGAACGCGATCGCCAGCAGGAACGGGGAGGCGACCAGCGCGGCCACCCATGCCAGGCGGGCCCACAGGCGCAATGGGTACTTGTTCTGCGGGGCTCTCACCGTGCGACGGTCGGGCCGTCCGGGCTGTTTCGGCGGCTCGCCACCATCTCCTGGCTGAGCTCCTCCGCCTCCTGCTCCGGGAAGCGTTCGAAGCCGTCCTCCGTGATCACCGAGACGATAGGGAAGATACGGCGGTTGAGGTCCGGCCCGCCCGTCGCCGAGTCGTCGTCAGCGGCGTCGTACAGGGCCTGGAGCGCGGCCAACGCTGCCTCGCGGCGGGACATGTCCTCGCGGTACAGCTTCTTCAACGCGCCCCGGGCGTACGGCGATCCGGAGCCCTCCGCGTGGAAGCCGAACTTCTCGTACGTCCCGCCGACCACGTCGTACCCGAAGATCCGCCCCCGACCGCCGGCGGCCCCGCTCCCTGTGATCTCGTACCCGGCGAGGAGGGGGACCACGGCCAGTCCCTGCATCGCCTGGCCCAGGTTCTGGCGGATCATGCCGGCGAGGCGGGTCGCCTTGGCCCGCAACGACATGGGGGTGCCTTCGACCTTCTCGAAGTGCGTCAGCTCCACCTGGAACAGCTTCACCATGTCCAGTGCCAGCCCGACGCTGCCCGCGAAGGCGACGGCCGTGTGATCGTCGGCGGGGTGCACCTTCTCCAGGTCGCGCTGGGCGATCACGTTGCCCATGGTCGCCCTGCGGTCCCCGGCGAGCAGCACGCCGTCGCGGTAGGTCAGCGCCAACACCGTTGTCCCGTGCGGGAACCGGTCCGGGTCCGGACGTACACCGTCCGGCAGGAAACGGTCCCCCAGGTGCAGCAGTTCCGGTCGGTACGCCGTCACGAACTCCGTGAACGACGAACTCCCGGGCGTGAAGAACTCATCGCCCAACCGGCCGCCCACGCCCTCGATATGACTCCCCGTCATGCCGCCCTCCCCTTCGGCCGCACGCTCGTGCGGGCGCATGAACGACTCCTACCAAGACCGGCCGACCGGGAAACAATGATCATCGTGAGATTCGGTTTGCCGCAGGACCGCCTCGTTCCTAGCCTCTACGGCATGACCAGCCCCGCTGCTGAACCCCGCCGCACCGTGACAGCCGCCGTCGTCCAGGCCGCCGCACCCCTGTTCGACACACCCGCCGCGCTCGCCCGCGCCGAGGAGCTGATCCGGGAGGCCGCCGTCACCCACGGCGCCGAGGTCGTCGTACTCCCCGAGGCGTTCCTCGGCGGCTATCCCAAGGGGCTGGACTTCGGGATCGCGGTGGGCAGCCGGACCCCGGCCGGCCGCGAGCTGTTCCGCCGCTATCACGCCGCCGCCATCGAGGTGCCCGGCCCGGAGGTCGAGGCCCTGGCCGCCGTCACCCGGGAACTCGGCTGCCATGCCGTGGTCGGCGCGGTCGAACGGCAGGGCGGCACGCTGTACTGCGTCGCGCTCTTCCTCGGCCCCGACGGCTATCTGGGCCTGCACCGCAAGCTGATGCCCACCGCCGCCGAGCGGTACCTGTGGGGCCAGGGCGACGGCTCCACCCTCCCCGTCGTCGACACCGGCAGCGCCCGCCTCGGCGCGGCCATCTGCTGGGAGAACTACATGCCGCTCTTCCGCACCGCGATGTACGCCAAGGGCGTCGACCTGTGGTGCGCACCGACCGTCGACGACCGGGACGCCTGGCAGGCCACCATGCGGCACATCGCGCTGGAGGGCCGCTGCTTCGTCCTGAGCGCCAACCAGTACCTGCGCCGCGACGCCCTCCCCGATGACGTCCACCCCGTCCAGGGCGACGACCCCGACACAGTGCTGATCGGCGGCGGCTCCGTCATCGTCTCCCCCCTCGGCGAGGTGCTGGCCGGTCCCCTGCGCGATGGCGAGGGCATCCTGACCGCCGAACTCGACCTCGACGACCTCGCCCGCGCCCGCTTCGACCTCGACACCACCGGCCACTACGCCCGCCCCGACGTCTTCAGCCTCCACGTCGACGAGTCACCCCGGACCACCGTCACCCCGAGGTGATCACCCGCCGCCTCAGTCCTCCGGGTTGGCCTCCAGCCAGGTCAGCATCATGTCGTCGATCATCGAGTCCAGGCTCCGCCCGGAGGCCAGCGCGTCCTTCTCCGTCTCCACGGCGGCCCAGCCCGTGAGGCTCATGACGAGGATGCGCAGCCCGTCCGTGCCGTACTCCGCCAGGATGTCGTCGGCGCACTCCAGCGCTTCCTGGGCGATGCGCTCCTCGGGATAGACGCCGACCACCTTGCGCAGCAGGTCGATCGAGCGGCGGGTGATCTCCGGGGTGATGGCGGCCAGCCGCCTGTCTTCCTCTTCGTCCACGCGATCGACCGTAGGTGATCAGCCCATCGCCCGTACGGCCTCCCGCAGAAACGCACCCGTCCGGGACCGCTCCTCCCCGGCGACCTGCTCCGGCGTGCCCTCCGCCACCACGAGCCCGCCCCCGGCCCCGCCCGCCGGGCCGAGGTCGATCAGCCAGTCGGAGGCGCGCATGACGTCGAGGTTGTGCTCGATCGTCACGACCGAGTGGCCCGCGTCGACAAGGCGCTGGAGTACGTCGAGGAGGCGGGCGGTGTCGGCGGCGTGCAGGCCGGTGGTCGGTTCGTCGAGGAGGTAGAGGGTGCGGCCGGTTGCCCGGCGCCCCAACTCCTTGGCCAGCTTGAGGCGTTGGGCCTCGCCGCCGGAGAGGGTGGTGGCGGGCTGGCCCAGCGGGAGGTAGCCGAGCCCCACGTCCGAGAGCCGTTGCAGGCGCCCGGCTACCTGCCGTACGCCCCGGAAGACGGTGAGCGCCTCGTCCACCGTGGCGGCCAGCACCCCGGCGATGTCGTACCCGTCGTAGCGCACCGCGAGCACCTCGCTCCGGAACCGGCGGCCCCGGCACCCCGGACACCGCACCTCCACCGCGGGCAGGAAGTGCATGTGCACGGCGAGCACACCGGCGCCCTCGCAGCGCTCGCAGCGACCACCGGGCACGTTGAAGGAGAAGGCGGCCGGAGTCAGACCTCTCGACCTCGCCGCCTCCTGCGCGGCGAAGAGTTCCCTGACCGGGGTGAAGACATCCGCATAGGTCGCCGCGTTCGAGCGCGGGAGGCGGCTGATCGGTTCCTGGTCGATCGTCACGACCTTGTCGAGGCGCTCCCAGCCGTCAATGCCGTCGTGCTCCCCCGGAGACACCGGCAACACCCGTGCGGCGTCGAGGCGTTGGTGTGCCGCCCGGCCCAGCACATCCAGGATCAGCGTCGACTTGCCCGATCCGGACGGCCCGGTGACCGTCACCAGCCGCCCGAGCGGAATCCGTACGGTGACGTCCCGGAGGTTGTGGGAACGGGCCCCGCGAATCACCAACTCCTCGTGACCGCCCGGCCGTTCCTTGCGTACGGGGTGCTGGAGCCGGCCCGACAGATACGCGCCGGTGACCGATCCCTCCGTCGCCGCCACCTCCTCCGGCGTGCCCTCCGCCATGACCCGGCCGCCGTCCCGGCCCGCGCCCGGACCGATGTCGACGACGTGATCGGCGGCCCACAGCACGTCCAGGTCGTGCTCGATGACGAGGACGGTGTTGCCCAGGTCCCGCAGGCGGCGCAGTACGTGGACGAGGCGGGCGGTGTCGGCGGGGTGCAGTCCGATGGTCGGTTCGTCGAGGACGTACAGCATGCCGGTGAGGCCCGAACCGAGCAGCGCGGCCAGGCGCAGCCGCTGGGACTCGCCCGCGGAGAGGCTGGTGCTCGACTGGTCGAGGGTCAGATAGCCGACCCCGGTGTCGACGAGCCGGCGTACCCGCTCCTCCAGGTCGGCGACGACGGGTTCGACGAACCGCCACTCGTCGCCGGTGGAGAACGCCCTCAACTCCGCTACCCAGTCGGCGAGTTCGTCGAGGGGCAGTCGGGCCGCCTCAGTGATGCGGAGCCCATGCACGGTGACGGCCCGGCTCTCACTCCGCAGCCGCGTCCCCGCGCACTCCCCGCAGGCCTCCTTCACCATCGAACGCTCGGTCTTCTGGCGGTAGTCGGTGTCGTCGATGCGTTCGGAGTAACGCCGCATGAGCGCGGTGACGACGCCCTCGAAACGGCCCTTGGCCACAGTCTCCGGGGGGTCGACGATCCGGGTGGCCGGGAAGTGGCGTCGGAACTCGGGCGACTCAACCCCGTACAGGAGCAAGTCCCTTGCTGTCGGGGGCAGTTCGGTGACCGGGGTGTCCGTGTCGAAGGTGAGGCCGTAGTGGTGGGCCGCGGCGCGCAGCAACGGGAGGTTCCGCTCGACGAGTTGGCGGGGCCAGCCGAGCACGGCACCGGCGGCGACGCTCAACTCCTCGTCCACCAGGGTCCGTACGTCGGCCCGGATCACCTCGCCGAGACCGGTGCAGGTCGGGCAGGCACCGGCGGGCTTGTTGAACGAGAAGGAGCCCATGACGAGTTCGGGGACGGCGGCGGAGCAGTGCGGACAGGCCACGGACTCGCCGCCCTCCATCTCCACACCCTCCTCGTCGCCCTCCTCGTCGCCGTCCGTGTCGTGGGTGTACGACGGCGGGATCTCCGCCCCGCAGCCGGGGCACGGGCGTACGCCGATCCGGGACCAGAGCAGCCGCAGGTAGGTGAAGACGTCGGTCACCGTGCCGACCGTCGAACGCGGGCCGCGCCCGGCCGGACGCTGGTCGACGCTGACCGACGGGGACAGCCCGGTGATCGAGTCGACGGACGGCCGGCTGACACCGGCCGTGGCCACGCCCCACGCCTCCATGTACTGCCGGTGGCTCTCCCGGTGAAGGGTGTCCAGGGCGAGGGTGGACTTGCCGGAGCCGGACAGCCCGGTCACGACGACCAGCTTCTGCTTCGGGATCGTGAGCGAGACGTTCTTGAGGTTGTGGAGACGGGCGCCTTTGATGTGCATCACGGAAGTGCGGTCATCGATACCTTCAGCCATGCCTTCATCCATACCTTCAAGTTTTCCATTGAAGTTCCTGTTGGGACTTTGAGCGGCAGTCACCGCCCTCACTTGCCCCTAAGCTTCAAATCCGTGACGAACCATGAGGTACGGCTGCGGCCCGTCGACCTGGCCCGGTTGTCGGGCCTGTCGACGCAGCAGATCCGCAACTACGAGGACGCCGGCGTCCTGCCCCCGGCGGCGCGCACCGAGTCGGGCTACCGCGTCTTCGGGGACGTGCACCGGCGCGCGCTGCGCACCTACCGGGCCCTGCAGCGCGGGTACGGGCCCGTGGCGGCGACCTCCGTCATGCGCGGGGTGCACGACGGGGACGTACCGGGCGCCCTCGCGCTCGTCGACGCGGCGCACGCCTCGCTGCACGAACAGCGGGTGGCCCTGCGGGCGACGCGCGAGGCCCTGGAGTCGCTGGCGCGGCCTGCTCCGGCGGTGCCGGCCCGTACGGCGGACCTGCGCGTCGGTGAGGTGGCCGCGCTGCTCGGCGTACGGACGTCGGCGCTGCGGGTGTGGGAGTCGGCGGGGCTGCTCACCCCGGCCCGCGAACGCGGCACGCGCTACCGGCAGTACGGTCCGGCCGATGTCCGGGACGCCCGTCTGATCCATCTGCTCCGGCGCAGCCACTACCTTCTGGAGCAGATCCGCCCGGTACTGGAGGGGCTCCGCCGGGAGGGCAGCACCGAGGCGCTGCGCGCGGCGGTCGCGACCCGCGGGGAGGCGCTGGCGGGACGTACGCGGGCGATGCTGGCGGGGGCGGGACGGCTGGCCGAGTACCTCGAACACATCGAGCAGGCAGAGCGCGTCGAGGAAGCCGAGCAGGCCGAACTCAGTGAAGAGGGGCGGTAGTTGTGGCGGGCAAGCGTGACGGTTCCTGGGTGGTGCCGGGGCTGCTGAACCTGCTCCTCGGCCTGCCCGCCATGATTCCGCTGTACCTCGGGTGGTGGCTGCTGACCGAGTACCTGCCGATGGACTGCCACAGCGTGGCGGACGCGGCCCGGAGCACGGGCGGCGACTGCAACTACACCACCCTCGATCACGCGGGCCCGGTGATGTTCCTGCTCGCCCTGTCCGGGCTGTTCGTCGTCTGCCTGGTGCTCCTCGTCGACGTACTCCTGCCCCGACGACGCGGCGCCCGGCCGGGCCCGTGGCTCGGTACGGCCCTGCTGATTCCGGTGCCGTTCGTGGTGGCGCTGGTGCTGGCCCGGACGTAGGTCAGTACAGCTACAGCTACAGCCGGGGCACCAGCTCCGCCATCACGGCGACCGGCAGTGACGGGATGGCTGCCGCCGCTTCCGCCACCTGCTGGTCGGAGTCGGTGAGCAGCTCGGTGATGACCTGCGGCGGGAGCGCCGGATGGCCGGCGGCAACGGACCTCGTGTCCCTCTCCGCCAGGCAGGCGAGCAGCGCCGGGGCTGTCGCGCGGGGGTGCCGGGCGATCTCGCGGAGGGCTTTGCGTACGGGTGGTTCGTGCCGGGTCAGGTCTTCGAGCAGGGCCGGAGTCGCGTCCGGGTTGGTCGCCACCTTGGCGAGGACCCGGACTCCGTGCCGGTGGACCATGGCACGCAGCTGTGCGTCGGAGAGGCCCGGGTGCGGTGCGACGGACTTGAGCACCTTCGCGTCGGGGTCGGTGGCCAGCGCGTCGCGGATACCGTCGGGCAGGTCGCGTCGCTCGGCCACGAGCATCCGTACGGCCGCGTCCGGTGACTGGGCCAGTTCCTCGACCTCGGCGGGGGAGGCGGCCGCGATCCGTGGCAGCGGGGAGACGCGAAGTCGGGTGGTGGCGGCCAGCCGGGCGAGTACGTCGAGCGGCACATGCGGGTTGTTCGCGAGCCCCAACCGCACGTCGTGGTCGGGGTCTTCGGCCAGCGCGCGCATCAGGGCACCGTCGATCACGGGGGTCTCGGCGAGGCGGGCTCTGACCCACGGCTCGGGATCCACGGCAAGCCGTTCGCTCACCTCCGGGGGCAGGTCGGGGCGGTCGGCGAGGCTCTTGCGCAGCAGCGTCGACGGGTCGTCCACGAAACCGACGACGGCCTCGACAGGGGTGCTCGGGTTGCCTATCGCCGCGTACCGCAGGCCGTACACGGCGGACTCGTGGGAGCCGTCGCAGGACGCGCCCGGCGGCAGCTCGCGGTCGGGCGGCGTCGCCTCACGGTCGCAGACCACGCACCGCCGCGCGGGAGGCAGCCCCTCGCCGCTGATCAGCGCCGCCAGCACGGCCGGGGGCGTCGCCTCGTTCGCCGCCACGCCCCGGCGGACCTCGACGTACGGATGCCCGGCGAGCCCGGTCGCGACCTCCGGTGTCGTCCACAGGGCGAGTTCCTCGACGACCTCCACGTTCGGGTCCGCGGCGAGCGTCTCCACCACGTCGGCCGGCAGGCCGGCGCAGGCGGCCAGCTTCTCCCGGCGCCGGTCCACCGGATCCCGTACGAGAAGCCGCCCCCACTCCGGATCACCCGCCCCCTCGTCGAGCATCGCGAGGGCAGCGTCCGGCCACACCCCGGGATCGACGTCGTCGACGGTCAGCCGACCCTCGTAGGCAAGCTGTACGCCGGTGTCCTCGACCCGCGAGCACAACGCGACCGCCTGTGCACGAGTGAGGTCCGCACGACCGGCGAGGTGCCGGGCGAGGTCGTCGTACGCGTCGCCGTCCGCGTCCGCGACCGCGATCAGCCGGTCGACCAGCTCGGGCGGCAGGGCGGTGTTGTCGGCGAGCCCGCACAGGACGTGATTCACAGGGGGCATCCTGCCGGGGGCGTCGCCGAATGGCTCCTGGTTTTCTACGGTGTCCCGAGCCCTGCGAACGGTCGCCGCGCCTCGACGCGCCGCCTCGGCCGCACCGACGTACCGTGGAAAGTACCTGCTCAACTCGTCGCGCTTTCGAGGCAGACGATCCATTCCGTCCCCTTGAAAGCCTCGACGCGCGGGCGGAAGAGGACTCCGACGAGATCCCGATGTCCCCCGTTCCCCGTTCCCCGTTTCCCCGTTTCCCATGGGCACGGTGCCGCGCGGCCTGAGCAGGGTTGACGCGACCAGAAACGGAGCGCAGTCATGGCAGCAGCAGAACCGATCCTGACCGACCACAACATCCCGTGGACATCGACCATCCCGGCGAACAAGGACAAGCCCGCCACGCTGTTCGTGCGGGAACGCAACGGCACCAAGGACAACCAGCCGCGCAAGCCCGTCCTGATGCTCCACGGCCGCAGCGTGCCGGCCCTGGCGGGCTTCGATCTCCAGCACGGCAAGTACAGCTGGGCCGCGTTCCTGGCCGAGGCGGGCTACGACGTGTTCGTCATGGACCTCCAGGGGTCCGGCCGGTCCACACGCCCCGAGATGGACGACCCACGCAACGTGAACCCCGCCCAGAAGCACCTCCTGGCGACGCACCCGGGCGGCACGCTGGACCCTGTGCAGTACCCGAAGCAGCTGGACAACTCCGAGACCAACTGGGACGAGGTCCACAAGGTCGTCACCTATATCAAGGGCCTCACGGGCGCCTCCAAGGTCGACCTCATCGGCTGGTCGGCCGCCGCGCAGCAGCTCGGCCCGTACGCCATCCGGCACAAGGAGAACGTCAAGAGCCTGCTCCTGCTCGCGCCGATCTTTCCGCCGAACGGCAGGCAGAGCAAACCCCCGACACGCTGGGACGCGCCCGTGCCGCTGCCGCAGAGCACACCCGCCGCCGTGTTCGGCTTTCCCATGACCGTCACCACCAAAGCGGGTTTCAACTCCGCGTGGGACAAGGACCTGAAGTGCAACAAGCAGCGGGAGGAGGGGATGGTCGAGGTGGTGTGGAAGGCGATCATGGAGAACGACGCCCTCGGCGCCACCTGGGGCCCTGATGTGGCGGGGGAGCCCGAAGGCCTCGCGCGGGTCAAGAACCCGTACTGGTGGGGCTGGAACTCCACCACCGTGCCGCTGGACGGCATCCTCGGCTCGGACGTCCCCGTGCTCATCATCTACGGGGAACACGACTCCGTGGTCAACACGTCGCCCGACCTCGGCCTGCTGTACTTCTCGGTGCCCACGCTCTACAACAAAATCCCCGGCCCCCAGAAGCTGATGTTCCGCCTCGCCTGCGCGGGCCACCAGATCGTCTGGGAGCGCAGGGCCGAGATGGTGCACAGGATGTCCCGGAGTTGGCTCAAGAACGGCACCGTGGAGGACCTGGTGAAGGGCAGCTACTTCGTGGACGAGGACGGGACCGTCACCCCGCTGGACTGACCGGACGGAGCGCCCTGCTCCCCTCCCCCTCCCCTACGCCACCGTCCGCAGCCCCACGCCCGTCCCCGCGCCCGTCGTCCCCCGGACCACCCGGTGTGCGCAGGCCGCCGTCAGTAGTTCGCCCAGGAGGTCCGGGTCGTCGATCTCCAGGCCCAGGAGGGATTCGATGCGTTCCAGGCGCTGGTAGAGGGACTGGCGGCCGATGTGGAGCAGGGACGCCGTGCGGGTCGGGGAGCAGCCGTTGCGCAGGTGGATCTCCAGGGTGCGGACGAGGTCGCTGGGGTGGGCCGCCTCCCAGGCGAGCAAGGGGCCCAGGGTGTGCTGGACGAGGCGGGTCAGACGGTCGTGGTTGGCGTCGACGCCGCCTCGGGTGAGTTCCCGTTCGAGGGCGAGGGCCCTTGACGACGTCACCTGGGGGCCCTGCGGGGCGTTCGGTTCCGGGGGCGGCACCGTCAGCGCCAGTTCCAGCGTCGTACGGGCCGCGCGCAGCGTCTCACTCCAGCGCAGCCAGCCGCCGGCGTCGACGGCGTGGCCCACGGCGACGGTGAGGCCTGGCGCGGCGGCCGTACGGAAGGCGTCCTGCACCGCCCGTACCGGATCCCGCACCGTCTTCGCCCCAGACCCCGCCCCAGACCTCGCGCCCGCGCCCGGGAGGACCGCGACCAGGGCGAGGACGTCGCCGGGGAAGGCCGCCCGCAGCACCGTCCCGCCCAGGGAGCGGGCCGCCCGGTCGACCGTGCCGACATCGCGTGTGCCGTGGATCGAGACGCCGACGAGGCGGGCGCCCGGGCCGGGGTGGAAGCCGGCGAGGGCGGAGCGGGCCTCGACCTCGGGCTGGTTGAGGGCCTGGCCGTCGGCGAGGTCGGCGAGCAGTGCGGCGGTGTGGTCGTCCCCCCAGGGGCGGACCGTCGTACGGCCGGACAGTCCCCGGGCGACGATCGCGCGGTTCGCTGCCTCCGTGATGCGTACGAAGGGCACCACGCGGCGCAGGGCGAGGAGGGGCAGGCCGAGGCGGCGGGCCTCGTCCGTCACCTCGGCCGGCATGGCGGGGAGCGAGCGGCCGATCTCGACGGCGAGTCCGGCCGCCCCCCTGGCGGCCAGTTCACGGACGTATCTGCGCCGGGTGTCCTCGTCGGCGTCGGTCAGGCCGAAGCCGTTGGTCAGCAGCAGTTCGCCGCCGTCCAGGAAGTTCGCGCCCTCGTACACCTCGCTGGAGTGGACCCAGCGCACCGGGCGGTCCAACGCGGCCTCCCCTGCGAGGAGTTCGGGCTCGGCGGCGCGGACCGGGTCGAGGGCGAGGACGTCACGGAGGGTGAGTGCGGGCACGGGTGCCTCCCAAGGCGCTGACACTTCGTCCTGCTGCGGGATGCCCGGAGAGTACTTTCCGCACGTTGCCCCGGTGTTTCCGCCGAAGGAGAGTGGACCCATGGATCAGGCACAAGCGCATGCGTGGCTTGCCGTGGCCGTCTCCGAGGCCCGCGCCGGGCTCGCCGAGGGCGGTATCCCGATCGGTGCCGCGCTCTACGGGGCCGACGGCACGCTCCTGGGGCGTGGGCACAACCGGCGCGTCCAGGACGGCGACCCCTCCGCGCACGGGGAGACGGCCGCGTTCCGGAATGCGGGACGGCAGCGTTCGTACCGTGGGACGACCATGGTCACCACGCTCTCGCCCTGCTGGTACTGCTCCGGTCTGGTCCGGCAGTTCGGTATCTCCCGGGTGGTCGTGGGAGAGGCCGTCACCTTTCATGGCGGGCACGACTGGCTCGCCGAGCACGGCGTCGAGATCGTGCTGCTCGACGATCCCGAGTGCGTCGGCCTGATGCGCGACTTCATCATCAGCAATCCCGAACTGTGGAACGAGGACATCGGTGAGTAATCCCCCGTCGGCGAAGACCCCCGCCGCCGCCCCCCGCATTCCGACCGTCGATCTGCGGCCCTGGCTGTCCGGGGACGCCGACACCCGCGCCGCCATCGCCCGTACCGTCGACGAGGCCCTCCAGACCGCCGGTTTCCTGCTGGTCACCGGGCACGGGGTCGACCCCGCCCTGCGTACCGGTATCCGGGACGCGGCCCGTGCCTTCTTCGCGCTGCCCGCCGAGGTGAAGGAGCGGTATACGGCGAAGGTCGGGGGGCGTGGGTGGCTGGGCCCCGGGGCCGAGGCCAACGGGTACTCGGAGGGGACGGAGACCCCGCCCGACCTGAAGGAGTCACTGACCTTCGCGACGCACGAGCCCTTCGACGACCCGGCCGTCAACGCCGAGTGGTACGCGCCCAACGTGTGGCCCGCCGAGGCGCCCGAGCTGCGCAGGCTGTGCGAGGAGTATCTCGACCGGATGGGCGAGCTGGAGAAGGAGCTGCTGACGCTGCTCGGCGACGCCCTCGGGCTCGAACCCGACTTCTTCTCCCGGCACATGGACCATCCGACGTACGGGTTCAACATCAACTGGTACCCGGGGGTCGACGTCGTCGGGGAGCCGGAGCCGGGGCAGTTCCGGATCGGGCCGCACACCGACTTCGGGACGGTCACCATCCTCGACCGGCAGGCCGGGAAGGGCGGGTTGCAGGTCTACACAGACGAGGGCGGCTGGGAGGACGCGCCCTTTGACCCGGAGGCGTTCACCATCAACATCGGTGACCTGATGGCCCGTTGGACCGGCGACCGGTGGCGTTCGGGGCGGCACCGGGTGCTGCCCCCGCCTGCCGACTCGCCGGCCGAGGAGCTGATGTCCCTCGTCTACTTCGGCGAGTGCACCCCGGGCACGGTCGTGGAGTCGGTGCCCGCGCCGGTGGGCCGGGTCGCGTACGAGGCCTTCGACTCGCACGTCTATCTGCGCGGGCAGCTGGACTCGATCACCGTCGACTGAGGCACCGTCGCCTGAGGTATCGTCAAGTCCGGGCGGCTGTCCGATAGTTTCGTAACACATCGGACATCCCGCGATCTGGTCCGATCCAACTCCCTCTTCCTACACTTGTGTTGCTACACGACACAGCACACTGTCCGCCGGACAGGCCCCAGGGGGAGGGATGCGGTGCTCAGACGGCTGCACGGACGCGGGGCACTCTTCGACACGGAACCGCCGGGACTCGCTCCGCGGCTCGTCGGACTGCGGCCGCACCACCACATCGCCGCTCCCGTCGAGCATCCGCGCGAACTGCCGTTCGTGGTGCTCACCGCCGGGCGCGGGCTCGGCAAGAGCGCGGTCCTCGGCGAGCTGCGCACCGCCTACCAGGGCCACACCCCGGTCGCGCTGATCGACTGCGAGGACTCGCAGTTCACCCGGCCGCCCGAGCAGCGCCCGGCGCAGGCCTGGTCGCCGCTCGCCCAGGCGCTGCTGGTGATCGCCGAGCAGCTCGCCGAACCGGTCACCGGCGCCCGCCGGATCGCCTTCCCGCGGCTCATGTCGGGCCTGATCGCGGTGGCCGCGGGCGGCTGGGGCAACGCCGACTCCGACCGCATCCGGTGGGAGGTCCAGCGGATGCTGCTGCTCAACGAGAGCGGCTCGTGGTTCTCCGGCTTCGCCGCGCGCTGGGCCGGCCGGGTCGCCGCGAAGGCGGTCGCGGCGGCGATCAGCGACGACCCGCTGGTGTCGGCGGTCATCGAGGCGACGCTGGAGGCGATGACGGAACGCTCCGCGGGCACGCGGCAGCGCCGGGCGTCCACCTGGTACCGGACGTACCCGAACGCCGGTGACCGCGCCCAGCTCGGACTCCGCCTCCTCTCCGACCACTTCAGGGCCGGCGGCACCTCCCGCGAGCACGCCGAGCGCTATCTCGTCCGGGCCCTGCTCGCCGACCTCACCGACGCCTACACGGGGATGCGGGCGCATCTCCAGCGGCTGGGCCGCCCGCTGGTCCTGGTCGACAACGCGCACGGCTCGCCGGGGCGTGAACTGATCGAGCAGGTGCTGCGCGACCGCGCCGAGGGCATCGCCGACCAGGTCGCGTTCATCGCCGCCGCGCGTGGCGGCAGCGGTCAGTCGTCGCTGCGCAACGCGGTACGGCGGGACCTGCGCGAGACCGCCCAGCGCACCCGCTGGACACCGAACGACACGGTCTCCTCCCGGGCCCTGCTGGTGTCGCTGCCGCCGCTCTCCTCCGACGACACGCTGCACATCGTCGACGCGGTCTGTACGGCGATCAGCGTCCCGGCCGAACTCCCGGCCGCCACGCACCGGTTGACCGGCGGCAACCCGCTGGGCATCGCGCTGCTCGCCGAGTCGGCCCGGCAGAACCTGCACCGGCTGCCGCCCACCGCGCCGTTCGGCGCCCTGCTCACCGCCGACCTCGTCCTGCACGAGGACCGTGAGGGCCGCCCCGCCTACCGCGAACTCCTCGACCGGCTCGTCCCCGCCGACCGGCTCGGCGAACTGACCGTGCTGGCCGCCGCCCACGACCACGAATCGGCCTGCGCGCTCGCCGCCGCCCAACTCCCGGACGACTTCGGCCCGTCGGGCATCCGCGCCCTGGAGAGCCGGCTCCTGGCGGAGGGACTCCCCGCCGTACCCGGCCAGTTCGTCGGCGACGCCTTCGTCCGCACCCTGCTCCTGCTGCGCCTGCACCACCGGCACGCCGACCACGGCAAGTGGCGGGACGTCCACGAGACCCTCGGCCGCCACTACGGAGGACCCGAACCCGCGGCGGCCCGTTACCGCCTCCACCACGAACTCGCCCTCGGCGACACCGGACCGGCGGTCGCGTATCTGCGCGACACCTTCCACACCCTCGACACCGGCACCTGGCTCGACACGCTCCTCTTCGTCGCGTCCGCGCCCTACTTCCACGCCCATGACGCCGAGGGCCACGACTTCGCCGGCGGCGACCACCAGCGCGCCCGGATCGCGTTCGGCCGCACCGACGCCGAGCAGCGACCGCCGGACGGCGTGGACGCCGTACTGCATCTGCGGGTACGCCGGCTGCTGCACGCCGTCTGGCAGCTGACCGACCCGCTGGTGCTGCCCGACCGCAAGCTGTGCGAGCGGCTGCGCTACGAGCTGGTGCAGCTGTCCGACGACCCGCGCGCGAGCAACGCGCTGTTGTGGCAGGCCTCGCAGGAGTGGCCCGAGGACGCGCTGGCCGGGCGCCCGCTGCGCACCCCGGGCGACGAGGAATCCGCCGCCGACGACCGCAACGACGGAGGCGCGTGATGGCACGTACGCGGGTGGGCGCATGGCTGCGCGAGGGCGTGTGGGCGATCCCGTTGCGCCGCTATCTGGCGCTGCTGGTCACCGCCGCGCTGATCGCCGGGCTCGGCTTCGCCGTCAGGTCGCTCACGCACGACGACCGTTCCTGTGCGGCGGGGGTCGTGCGCCCCGCGGGCAGCGAGGAGTGCGTGGGCGTCTCGACGACCGGCTACTTCTTCGGGCGGAAGCAACTCGCCGACACCGTACGGGCGATCGACCGCGAGAACGACTCCCTCACCGACGGCTCCTTCAAGGGCGACTACGTCACCGTCGCCCTGTTCGAGCCGTTCACCGCGACCGACGCGGACAACCTCGGGGATGTGCTGCACGAGCTCCAGGGCGCGTATCTGGCCCAGTGGCGGGCCAACCACGACTCCAACGGCGAGGGTCCCGCGATCCGGCTGGTGCTCGCCAACCCGGGCCGGACGGGCGCCCATTGGGAGCACACGGTCGAGCAATTGGAGCGCATGACGACGACCTCGGACCGGCTGCGCGCGGTCACCGGGATAGGGCTGAGCACGGAGGAGAACAAGCTGGCCGTCGCGGAACTCACGCGCCGCGGCATCCCCGTGATCGGCACGTCCATCACGGCCGACAGCCTCGCCAACGGACAGCAGGGCAAGGAGCCCTTCCCGGGGCTGGCCCGCGTGGCCCCCACCAACACCGACGAGGCACGCGCCCTCGCCTCCTTCGCCAAGGTGGCGGCCGACAAGGCGGTCCTGGTGTACGACGATCCGGGCGACCCGTACACGCTCACGCTCCAGGCCTCGTTCGAGAAGCTGCTGACGGGCTCGCGCTACCAGCCGTGGTCGTACACGCCGCTCGCCGACCGCAGCAAGGAGGGCACCACCGCCAACGACTTCCGCCAGATCAGGGAGCTGGTGTGCGACACCGCGCCCGCCGTGAACACCATCCTGTTCGCCGGCCGCCATGTCCAACTGCGCCAGTTCATCAACGCGTTGGGCGAACGAGGCTGCCAGCAAAGGGTGTTCACCATCCTCACCGGCGACGACGCCTCCTATCTCACCGGCGACAAGCAGCTCGACCCGGAGGCCCTCAAGCACGGCATCTCCGTGCGCTACAGCGCGCTCGCCCACCCGGACGCCTGGCTCAAGAACCCTCCGAAGAACGGCGGTTCGGCGAAGGACGCCCAGGATCTGAACGACCTGCTGCGCGACAGCCAGGCCAACAAGGCCGGCAACACCGACAAGCCGGGGACGATCGGCACCGTCGACCTGGAGGACGGCCAGCTGATCATCGCGTACGACGCGATGCGCCTCACCGTCGAGGGCATCCGCGAGGCCACACCCACCGACCAGCCGGCCCCGACCCTCACCGACGTGGCCGACGAGTGGCCCCTGATCAGCGGTTCGTCGGGGCGGGTGGACGGCGCGAGCGGCTGGATCTGCCTCGACAAGTACGGCAACCCGTACGACAAGGCCGTGCCGATCGTGGAACTGACCCCCGACCGGCACGCCCGCTTCGTCGAGATCGCCTGGCCGATGGGCAGGCCCCCGGAACCGGACTGCCTGCCGCCGTCGTGAGCGTGCGGCGGCAGGCTGCCCTCCAACTGGCCCGTGGGTAACTGGCCTGCGGTAACTGGCGTGCGGTAACTGGCGTGTGGATTAAGGACGTTGACCCGTCCGGTCGACCACCGTGCGCTCCAGGACCGAAGTGCTGCCGACCAGCTTGCCGTCGTCGAGCACGCGCTCACCGAGGAAGGTGTATGTCTCCCTGTCGAAGATCAGCTGCTCCACCTCTCCGTCGCCGCCGGACCTGGTGACCGCGATCCCCTCACGGCCCACCGTGTCCGTCACGTCCGGGACCACCTCGACGCCCGGGATCTTCGCGGCGGCCCGGTAGAGCGCGGCGCTCACCTTCGGCGGCATCAGGGTCTCCCGGATCAGGTCGCCGAAGAGGACGAAGGCCACGTAGCCCTTGTCGGGCTGCTCCTCGTCGACCCCGTCGGCACTGGTCTCGTACAGCCAGTCGAGCATCTTGTCGGGATCGGTCGGCAGCTCGGACAGGGCACGGTAGGTGGTGGGCCGCGGGTTCGTGGGCGAACCGAGCCAGTCCCCCTCCTGCTCCAGTTTCTGGTGCCGGAGGGGGTCCTTGTCCTCCTCCAGGAGTCCCTCCCGGGTGCCGTCCACCGACAGCCAGATCTCCCGGTCGTGGACGGGGTCCATCTTCCCGGGCCCGCCGTCGACAGAGGACAGATAGGCGACCCGGCTCTTGATGTAGACGAACTGGTCGTCACGGATACCGCTGGGAACATCGGTGCCCTCGGCGGCGAGCGCGATGTCCTCCAACAGGGTCGCGGCCGTCCGGGCAGTGGTCGTGGTTGCCGTTGTACTCCCGGGCGGCGTCGCGCTCGTACCGTCCGCGCCGCCGCCCGGAAGGGCGGCGAAGGTGAGCGCGGCGACGGTGGCGACGGCCCCGGCGGCGATCGCGGGCCGCAGCCACGGATTGCGCCGCGGGGCGCGCTGTTCGGCTTCCTGCCGGACTTCGTGCCGGATCTCGGTCATCAGATGCTCCTTGAGGAGTCGGTGACGGCCCGGCGGAAGGTCTCGCTCGGAAAATCCGGGGGGTGTGCTCATCGGTTTCCCTCCCTCATGGGCCCGACCGCGGTGATGCGGTCACCTCTCATCTGTCCGCGCCCGGTTGGCGGTTCCAGGTTTTTGACATGTTTCGCGAGCTTTGTACGGGCCCTCGACAGCCGCGACCGTATGGTCCCCACCGGCACGCCCAGCGCCTCGGCCGCCGCCGGGTAGTCGAGCCCCGACCACACGCACAGCGCCAGCACCTCCCGCTCGGGCCGGCGCAGCAGCGCCAATGCGGTCCGTACGAGGGCCAGTTGGTCCGTGTCGTCCAGGCGTCCGGCGACCTCGTCGGCGAAGTCCCGCTCGACCTCGTCGCGGGGCAGCCGGGCGACGGCGGCGACGTGTCTTCGGGCGGCGCGGCGGGTGTTGCGCGTGACGTTGGTGGCGACGCCGAGCAGCCAGGGCCGCAGCGAGCCGCCCTCCTCGTCGAGCTTGCCGCGCAGGCGCCAGGCGTCGAGGAAGGTCAGCGAGACGATGTCCTCGGCCGCCGACCAGTCCCCGGTCAGCCGGAAGGCATGGTTGTAGACGGAGCGCGCGTACGCGTCGAAGAGTTCGCCGAAGGCGTCGTGGTCGCCCGCGCGGATCCGTTTCCGCAGATTCGTGTCCACGCCCACTTACCTGTCCGTACACCGAAGGCCGGTTCCCGTGACCTGAGTCACACGAACCGGCCTTCGAGACAACGGAGTTGCGGCTCAGACGCCCGCGTACGAGTGCTTGCCGCTGACGAAGATGTTGACGCCGTAGTAGTTGAACAGCCAGCAGCCGAAGGCGGCGAGGGCGATGTACGCGGCCTTGCGGCCCTTCCAGCCGGCCGTGGCGCGGGCGTGCAGGTAACAGGCGTAGGCGACCCAGGTGATGAACGCCCAGGTCTCCTTCGGGTCCCAGCCCCAGTAGCGGCCCCACGCGTCGCCCGCCCAGATCGCGCCCGCGATGATCGTGAACGTCCAGAGCGGGAAGACGGCCGCGTTGATCCGGTACGAGAACTTGTCGAGGGACGCCGAGGCGGGCAGCCGTTCCAGGACGGAGGTCGCGAAGCGGCCGGGCTTGCCGCCGGTCGCGAGCTTGTTCTCGTACGAGTCCTTGAAGAGGTAGAGGAGCGTGCCGACCGCGCCCACATAGAAGACGGCACCGCAGAGGATCGCCGTGGAGACGTGGATGTACAGCCAGTACGAGTGGAGCGCGGGGACCAGCTGGTCGCTGGCGGTGTACAGGACGGTGACGGCGAGACCGAGGTCGAGGAGGACCGAGGTGACCAGGAAGAGGCCGAGCCAGCGCACGTTCTTCTTCAGCGCGAGCAGCGTCAGGTACACGCCGACGGCGACCGTGGAGAAGGTGATGTTGAACTCGTACATGTTGCCCCACGGCGCCCGCTGCACGGACAGCGCGCGGGCCAGCACCCCGGCGAACTCGACGAGGAACGCGAGCACGGTGAGGGACACGGCGATACGCCCGTACAGGTCGCCCTGCTCGTCCCCGCCGTGGGCACCGGGCCCGTCCGGCACGTCCCGGGCCCCGGCCGCGGCCCGCACGACGACCTTCGGCCGCTCCAGTACGGCGGTCCCGCCGGCGTTCTTGACGGTCACCTCGGGCGCCTTCGCCCCGGCGGCCCCGGCCGGTTTCGCGGTGAGCGCGGCGGCCGTGCGGCTGATCTTGCTGCGGCTGCCGAAGGTCCACTCGGCGATGTAGGTGAAGAACGCCAGGGTGTAGACGGCCATCGCGGAGTAGATCAGCGTGTTGCTGATGTTCGCGAGGTTCTCGTTGGTCGCGGCGGCGAGAGTCATCATCATTTACTTCTCAGCACCTTCGGCAGGTACGGCTGTGGGGTCGGGGGTTTCGGGATCAGGACCGGCATCGGGGGCGGCGGGCGCCTGGTCGTACAGGATTCCGGCGAGGTCGCCGAGTTCCTCGGGCACCTTGGCGGACTCGCTGCGGCCCAGGCCGCCCATCTCGACGACGGTGACACCGTCGGGGCCCTTCACCGCCCGCACCCACACCCGTCGGCGCTGGATGAACAGGGAACCGGCGAGGCCGAAGACGGCGACGGTCGCGCCGGTGAGCGCCCAGCCGCTGGCGGGCTGCCGGGTGACCTGGAAGTTGGCCCACTCCTGGGTGCCCTCGTAGGTGACCGAGCCGGCGCCGTTCGGGAGCTTCATGGTCTCGCCGGGCTTCAGGTTCTCCCGTACTTCCTTGCCCTTGGCGTCCTTGAACACCTTCATGTGGCTCTTGTCGAGCTGGTACACGCTCTGCGGGATCCCCGCGTTGACGCCGAGGTCGCCGTGGTAGCCGATCAGGTTCAGCACCGGGTTGTCGAGCGCCGGGAACTGCGAGGCGATCTCGTTGCCGGGCACGTAGGTGGGCAGGAAGAACGCCTGGAAGCCGAGCTGTTCCTCGACGCCCTTGGCGTTGCGGTAACCGTCCATGACCTTGATGGCGCCGGAGGAGGTGACGTTGGAGTCCAGGGGCAGCAGCGCCACGGGCTGGCTGTAGACGATGTCGCCCTTGCCGTCGCGGACGGTGATGACGGGCGCGTAGCCGTGGGCGGTCAGGTAGACCTTCGAGTCGCCGACCACCAGCGGCTCGTTGACCTTGATGGTCGTCTTCTTGTCCTTGCCGTACGCGCCCACGCTGTAGTCGAGGTCGGCCTCGTAGGTGCGCGGGGTGCCGCGGTTGGGGCCGGTCGGCTCGTACGTGCCCTTGAAGTCGTCCAGGGTGAAACTGAACGGGTCGAGGTCGGCGGTGTCGAAGAGGGTGCCGGACTTGAAGTCGTCGTACTGGGTGAGCGTGTTGGAGAAACCGTCGCCTTCGAGGATCAGCTTGTTGCCCTCGGACTTGTACAGCTGGCCCCAGGCGAAGGAGATCAGCATCACGATCAGCGCGATGTGGAAGGCGAGGTTGCCGACCTCACGCAGATAGCCCTTCTCGGCGGCGACCGCGTCCCCGGCCGGATGCGCCCGGAAGCGCCGCTTCTTCAGCAGGACGAGGGCTGCCTCGCGGACCTGCTCGGGCTCGGCCTCCGTACGCCAGGTCGTGTAGGCGGGCAGCCGGTTCAGGCGCCGGGGGGCGCCCGGCGGACGGCCGCGCAGCTGGCCCACGAACTGCCAGGTGCGGGGCACGATGCAGCCGATGAGGGAGATGAAGAGCAGGATGTAGATCGCCGAGAACCACACCGAGCTGTAGACGTTGAACAGCCCGAGCTTGTCGTAGAGCGGCCCCAGGAAGCTGTGCCGCTGCATGAAGTCGGCGACCTTGGTGTCGTCCGTCCCCGACTGCGGGATCAGCGAGCCGGGGATCGCCCCGAGCGACAGCAGGAACAGCAGCAGCAGCGCGACCCGCATCGAGGTGAGCTGCCGCCAGAACCAGCGGGCCCAGCCGATGACACCCAGGGAGGGCAGGCCCGGCGCGTCCTCCTGGGGGGCGGTGGACAACTGGGAACCGGCGGCGCCGAGTTCCTGGTCGTCGGACGTGGCCGGGGTGCTGCTGGTGGTGTTGCTCATCGCTCAGATCCCCACAGTGAAGCCGTTGGACCAGGTCTGCATCTCCTGTACGAGACGGTCCCACGCGCCGGTAAGGAGCAGCACACCGGTAAGGATCATCATCGTGCCGCCGATGCGCATGACCCATACATAGTGGCGCTTGACCCAGCCGAAGGCACCGAGCGCCTTACGGAAGGCGACCGCCGCGACCACGAAGGGCACGCCCAGGCCGACGCAGTAGGCGACCGTGAGGACGGCCCCGCGCCCGGCGCTGGCCTGGTCGAAGGCGAGGCTGTTGACGGAGGCGAGGGTCGGGCCGATGCAGGGCGTCCAGCCGATGCCGAACAGCGCGCCGAGGACGGGGGCGCCGACCAGTCCGGTGGCGGGCTTCTTGTGAAGGCGGAACTCGCGCTGGGTGAGCCAGGGCATCATGCCCATGAAGAAGACGCCCATGAGGATCATGAGGACGCCGAGCACCTTGGACATCGTGCTCTGGTGCTCCTGGAGCGTCTGCCCGAAGTACCCGAACAACGCCCCCGTGGACACGAACACGGCAGTGAACCCGAGGACGAAGAGCGAGGCCCCCGCGACCATCCGCCCCCGGCGGGCCTCGCCGAGATCAGTGCCGGCGACACCGGTGACGTACGACAGATAACCGGGTACGAGGGGCAGCACACACGGTGAGAAGAAGGAGACGAGGCCGCCGAGCAGGGCGATGGGGAGGGCCAGTATCAGGGCCCCGCTCATCACGGTCTGGTTGGCCTCGGGCACGGAGGCGGCGAGGGTGAGCACACCCGTCAGGCCGGTCACGTCACTTCTCCGCGAGGACGGGCTTGAGCATCTTGCGGAGGTTGTCCTCGCTGAGCGCCTGGAGCGTGCGGGCGGCGATCTTCCCCTGCCGGTCGATGACCAGGGTGGAGGGGATCGCCTGCGGGTTGAGCGTGCCCTTCTTGAAGCGGAGCATCAGCTTGCCCGTGGGGTCGTACAGACTCGGGTACGTGACGCCGTACTGCTTCTCGAAGGCGACCGCCGGACCGGTGCTGGTGTCACGGGTGTTGATGCCGACGAACTGGACGCCCTGGTCCTTGAGGTCGGCGGAGACCGCGACGAAGTTCTTCGCTTCGAGCCGACAGGGCCCGCACCAGGACCCCCAGACATTGATGACGACGATCTTGCCCTTGTAGTCGGCGACGTCGAGCTGCTTGCCGTCGATGGTCGGGCCGGAGAGATCGGGAGCGGCGGCCCGCTCACCCTTGGCGACGGTGGCGATGCCGTCGGTGCCGGTGACGAAGTTGGTGTCGCCCGAGCCCCCGGACGTACCGCCCGAACCACACGCGGTCAGGACGAACGCGGCGGCGGCGACCGTGGCGGCGAAGGAGACCGCTCGACGGTTACGGGGACGGTTCGAGGAGAGGGGGGCGCGACTGGCGGCACTCATGTGAAAAGTTTCGCATGTCCGTTCCGAGGATCTTGGGCACCCCCCTTGCGGCCGCAAACCCGCATTTCAGGCGGCGTTTCCGGTCCCTGCGGTGCTGGTCGTGGTAGTCGCGCCGGTCGTGGCGGTCTGCTCGGCATCGGCGAGGAACTCCTTCCAACCGCCCACCGGCTGCTGCCCGACATCGAGGGTCCGCAGCTTTTCCAGCACCTCGGGCTTCTGTACGTCCATCCAGTCGACGTACTGCCGGAAGGAGACGAGCCGGATGTCCTCGCCCTTCTCCTTCTCCCGCGCGATGTGCTGGAGGGCTGCCTCGACGGCGTCCATGTAGATGCCGCCGTTCCACTGCTCGAAGTGGTTGCCGATGAAGAAGGGCGCCCGGTTCGTCTCGTACGCCCGCTGGAAGCCGGCGATGTAGGCGCCGGTCGCCTGCTCGCGCCAGGCCGGGTAGTTGTGGGCCGGGGCGTTGGTCGAGTTGATCGACTGGTTGGCGAGGATGTTGTAGTCCATGGACAGGACCTCGAACCGGTGGCCGGGGAAAGGTATCGCCTGGAGGGGCAGGTCCCAGACACCGTTCGTCTTCGTGGGCCACACCTGCCGGCCGCCGGGCGAGGAGGCGTCGTAGCGCCAGCCGAGCTCGCGGGCGACGGGCAGCAGGTTGTCCTGGCCGAGGAGACAGGGCGTACGCCCGCCGATGAGCTCCTTCTCGTAGTCGAAGGGGAGGGACGGCAGGTCGGTCCACCCGGTGTTGGTCCGCCACTCCTTCACGAACCCCTTGGCCTGGTCGATCTCGCTGCGCCACTGCTGGGGCGTCCAGTTGGCGACCGTGCCGTGGCCGGAGCAGAAGTGGCCGTTGAAGTGGGTGCCTATCTCGTGCCCGTCGAGCCAGGCCCGGCGGACGTTGGCGAGGGTCATCTTGACGTGCTCGTCGGTGAGGTAGCCGATGTCGGAGGCGCCGGGGGCGTTGTTCGGCGGGAGGTACTTGCGCTTCTGCGACTCGGGGAGGAGGTAGAGCCCGGAGAGGAAGAAGGTCATATGGGCGCCGTGCGTCTTGGCCAGGTCGAGGAAGCGGGGGAAGAGGCCGTTGCCGACCTCCCCGGCCCCGTCCCAGGAGAAGATCACGAACTGCGGCGGGGTCTGCCCGGCCTCCAGCGGTACGGGCCTGCCGGGCTGGTGGGGCTGCCTGCCGGTGAAGGAGGTGGAGCCGTCGCCGATCGGCCTGGCGGTGGCGGTGGGCGACGGCTTGCCGGAATGTCCGTCCGCACCGGAACCTCCGGCCCCGGTCGACCCCTCTTCCAGGACGGTCCCGCAGCCGGCGGTACCGAGAGCGGCGGCGGCCCCGAGGCCGAGGCCCAGAGCGCCCCGCCGGCTGTAGCCGCCCACACCGTTCTTGCTGTGCATGACATCCCCATTCGCCGTACCCGCTGGTCACCCAGTGAGAGGGCACGGCGAACAAGGAGGTTCCTCCCGGTCTTACGCACTTCGGAACAATTGCAACAGCTGTGTCACCAATGACTGAAGTGACGGAATTTTCCGAAGTGTTGGTTGAGTAAGCGACGGCCGTCGAATATGCGGCTCAGGCCCCGAACGCCTTGTCCTTCCCCTTCACCGGCCTGGCGCCGGCGAGGAGATGGGCGGGGACGAGGTCGCGGGCGGGCTCGGTGTACCCGACGGACACGATCTTGTCGCCGCGGTACGTGAAGGTGGTCAGGGAAGCGAGCGTGCACTGCCGCTTGCGGGGGTCGTGCCAGAGCCGCCGCCGCTCGACGTACGACCGCACGATCCAGATCGGCAGCTGGTGACTGACGAGCACGGCCTCGTGCCCACGGGCGGCGTCCTTGGCGGCGTCGAGCGCCCCCATCATCCGTACGACCTGGTCGACGTACGGCTCCCCCCAGGACGGCTTGAACGGGTTGACGAGGTGCTTCCAGTTCTCGGGGCGCTTCAGGGCGCCGTCCCCGACCCCGAAGGTCTTCCCCTGGAACACGTTCTCGGCCTCCAGGAGCCGCGCGTCGGAGGCGAGGTCGAGCCCGTGCGCCTTGGCAATGGGCGTCGCGGTCTCCTGCGCCCGCTCCAGCGGGGAGGCACCGACGTGCGTGATGTCCCGGGGCGCGAGGTACTCGGCGACCCGGTCGGCCATCCGCCGGCCCAGCTCGGAGAGGTGGTATCCGGCCAGTCTCCCGTACAACACCCCGTCGGGGTTGGCGACTTCACCGTGCCGCATGAGATGGACGACGGTGATGTCGCTGTGGGAGTCGTCGGCCCCGCTGGCCCCGTTGGTCCTGTTGCTGTTGTCGCTCATGCTGCTGTGGCCTCCGCCGCCGCACGGGCCGCCGCCGGAAGGGCGTCGGCGATTTTCTGGATGGCCCGCTCGTCGTGCGCGGTGGAGACGAACCAGGACTCGAAGGACGAGGGCGGGAGATAGACGCCGTTCGCCAGCAGGGAATGGAAGAACGCGGTGAAGCGGAACGACTCCTGCGCCTTGGCGCCCTCGTAGTCGCGGACCGCCCGGTCGGTGAAGAACACGGAGAACATGTTGGAGGCGCTCTGCACGGTGTGCGCGACGCCCTCCTTGCTCAGCGCGTCGCCGACCAGCCCCTGGATCTGCGTGGACACGGCGTCGACGGTGTCGTACGCGGCCTGGTCCAGCAGCCGTAGCTGGGCGAGCCCGGCAGCGGTGGCGACGGGGTTACCGGAGAGGGTGCCGGCCTGGTAGACGGGCCCGGCGGGAGCGAGGTGCGCCATGACGTCGGCGCGCCCGCCGAACGCGGCGGCGGGGAACCCCCCGCCCATGACCTTCCCGAAGGTCATGAGGTCGGGCCGGACGCCATCAATGCCGTACCAGCCACTGCGACTGGTCCGGAACCCGGTCATGACCTCGTCGGAGACGTACAGCGCGCCATTGGCGGCACAAGCGTCCTTGAGCCCCTGATTGAAGCCGGGCAGCGGCGGTACGACGCCCATGTTGCCCGGGGAGGCCTCGGTGATCAGGCAGGCGATCTCGCCGGGGTGTGCGGCGAAGGCCGCGTGTACGGCGTCGAGGTCGTTGTAGGGGAGCACGATGGTGTCGGCGGCCTGGGCACCGGTGACACCGGGGGTGTCGGGCAGCGCGAAGGTGGCGACTCCTGAGCCGGCAGCGGCAAGGAGGGAATCGACGTGACCGTGATAACACCCGGCGAACTTGATCACCTTGGCGCGCCGGGTGAACCCCCGGGCGAGCCTGATCGCCGACATCGTGGCCTCGGTCCCGCTGGACACGAGCCGCACCTGCTCAAGGGGCCCGATGCGGTCGACCATCTCCTCAGCGAGCGCGACCTCCCCCTCCCCCGGCGTACCGAAGGAGGTGCCGCGCGAGACGGCGTCCTGGACGGCGGCGATGACCTCGGGACGGGAGTGCCCGAGGATCATGGGCCCCCAGGAACAGACGAGATCGACGTACTCACGCCCGTCGGCGTCGATGAGATACGGGCCACTTCCCGACACCATGAACCGGGGCGTCCCGCCCACGGCACGGAAGGCACGCACCGGCGAGTTGACCCCGCCGGGTGTGACGGCCGTCGCACGGTCGAAGAGGCCCTGCGAGACGGGCGCTTCGTATGAATAGGGCAACCCACTCGCCGTTCCGCCGGCTGCCCCGCTTGACGTTTCGCTCATGACCTGCGACTTCTCCGACTTCTCGGACTCCGGTTGCCACTGACCCCCTCAGGGTAGGCGGCCGGACGGCGGGGCGTCGGCCCCACCCGTCTGCGAAACTGGGACCGAACACACACGAAGACAGACGAAGACAGACCGAGACACACAGCACATCGAGCCGTACATACGGACGATGGGCGGACGATGGCGTTCAGAGGCTGCGAAGATCCTGCGGACAGGTGTTTCAACGCACGTTTCGGCGGGCGGACGTGGGGGAGGTCACTGACACGATGATCGGGTTGCGCGACGGGGCTCGCGCGTCCTAGAACAGCAGTCGGGTGGAGATATGCATCGCGGTGGCGGACTGGGCGAGGGGACTGACGACCTGGGTCCTCGACGTGCCCGGCGGGGAAGGCACCGACGCGACGTGGAGGAAGCGGCAGCGGCAGAAGCGGCACGGCAGGCACAGGCCCCGGGCATGGGTCCTGTGCAGGGAATGGGTCCTGTCCAGGGCCTGGGATCGAACAGTGTGCCCGAGAGCGTCGACCGGAGGGTCGAGCGGCTCCGGGCAGCGAGTGGGAACGGTGGTCGGGTGGGGGTGACGTACAAATACTTCGGCGCGCCGGACGGCGCCACGGCAGCCCGCGTCCCGATCTCGATGCGCCCCGAGGAACTCGGCGGCGACGAACTCGGCATGAACGGCATGTTCACCAAGATCAAGCCCGAAACGATGGCCGCGATGGTCCTCACGGGCATCGAGGGCGTGCCTCTCAACAAGGTGCCCCCGCTGGAACTGGTCGTCCTGCATCCCGACTACGCGGTCGTGAAACTCCCGATGACCGTCGTCGACCCGCTACGGGGCATCGGCGAGGAAGCGGTGGGGGCGGCGGCTTTCATCTGGTCGACGGTGCCGGACCGGGGCGGGCCCCGGGATGCGTTCAATGTGTACCAACTGCTGCATGAATGGCAGGACTTCAGCCATCGGTTGCATGAGGCGGGGCATCAGCCGTACTGCCTTGTCTGGCCGTGAGGTGAGGTTTTGCTGGTAGCGCGGGCGGGGTCTTCGGGCCTCGCCCTTTTTCATGCCCCCGGAGGGGGTGTCGGGCGGCCAGTGCAAGCCCGTGGACCTCTGCGCAACCCAGGCTCGATGTGAAACGAGGGCAAAGGTCATCCGGCCTACCGGTGGATCGGGCCGGTGATCCGGATCAGGGGCCGGCCCGTGCCCTGGTTGGCGTGGGCGATGATCTCCGCGGTGATGGAGACGGCGGTTTCCTCGGGGGTGCGGGCTCCGAGGTCGAGGCCGATCGGGGAACGGAGCCGAGCCAATCGGTCTTTCGGCACGCCCTGCTCGCGCAGGAGGCGCAGGCGCTCGTCGTGGGTGCGTCGGGAGCCCATGGCGCCCACGTAGGCGACGGGCAGGTCCAGGGCCAGGCGCAGCAGCGGGATGTCGAACTTGGCGTCGTGGGTGAGGACGCAGACGGCGGTGCGGGAGTCCACGGCCGTCTGTGACAGGTAGCGGTGGGGCCAGTCGACGACGACCTCGTCGGCGTGCGGGAAGCGCGCCGTGGAAGCAAAGACAGGGCGGGCGTCGCACACGGTGACCCGGTAGCCGAGGAAGCGGCCGGCCTGGCTGAGGGCGGCGGCGAAGTCGACGGCGCCGAAGATCAGCATGCGGGGGCGGGACGCGTGGACGTGGACGAGGACGGTCAGCGGTTCGGGGCAGCCGTCCCCGTTTCCGCCGACCGTGACACGGGTGGTGCGCCCGGCCCGCAGCAGGGCCCGCGCCTCCTCGGCCACCAGCTTGCCCGTCGGCCCGCCGTCCAGGGCGCCGCCGGAGGTCACGCCGCCGTCGGCGCGGACGCTCAGGGTGGAGCCGATGAGCTCGCCGGGGCCGGCCACCACCTGGGCCACGGCAGCGGGTCGGCCGGCCACGATGTCGGCGAGGGCTGCGGTGAGGGGCGGTTGTGCCTCGGGGGCGAGGTGCTGGACGAGGACGTCGAGTTCGCCGCCGCAGGTCAGGCCGACCGCGAAGGCGTCGTCGTCGGAGTAGCCGAACCAGGCGCGTTGCGGGGCGCCTTGGTCGCTGAGCACCTGTCGGCACAGTTCGTAGACCGCGCCTTCGACGCAGCCGCCGGAGATGCTGCCGACCGCGTTTCCGTCCTCGTCCACCGCCACCGACGTACCGACCGGCAGCGGTGCGCTGCCGGTGACGTCGACGACGGTGGCCAGGGCGAAGGGGCGTGCCTCGCGGCACCAGCGGTGCAGTGTGTCCGCGATGTTCAGCATGGGTCGTTCTCCGGGTCCTTCGGGCAAGAGGTGAGGGGCCGCCACCGTGTCACGGGGGAGTGTCGTCACGCGGCGGCGGCCCTGGAAGGTCCGGCAGCCTGACGAGGGGACCGACTGCCGGACGAGGACGAAGTGCCCGGGCCGCTGCCGCCGTGCAGCGGCCCGGGCACGCGGCTCAGAGCAACGCCTCGGCGGTGATGGGCAGTTCACGGACCCGGCGGCCCGTGGCGTTGAAGACCGCGTTGCCGATCGCGGCCGCCACACCCACCTGGACGACCTCGCCGAGCCCCTTCACCCCCAGCGCGTTGCCCGAGTTGTCCTCACCATCCAGGAAGATCGCCCTGACCTCGGGCACATCGGCGTTCACGGGGACGAGATAGTCGGCGAGGTTGGCGTTGACGATCCGGCCGTCGCGGTGGTCGGTGACCGTGTGCTCCAGCAGGGCTGTGCCGATGCCGCCCACGATGCCGCCGAACGCCTGGCTCTCGGCCAGCTTGGGGCTGATGATGCGGCCCGCGTCGTACACCCCGAGCATCCGCCGTACCCGTACCAGGCCGAGGGTCGCGTCGACGGCGACCTCGGCGAAGGTGGCGTTGTAGGCGTGGTAGGAGTCCCGTTGGGGCGTCGGTGGCCCGGTGTAGGTGCCGTGTGCTTCCAGGTGGGAGCGGTCGTGGCGGGCCAGCAAGCTGCGGTACGTCTCACCGCGCGCCGGGGTGTCTCGCGCATGCAGGCGCCCGTTGCGCACGACGACCTCGCCGGCCGGCACTCCGTACAGAGGTGATTCGCGGTCCGCGACAGCCAGTTCGACCGCCTGGCGCCGCACTTGGTCGCAGGCGTCGACGACGGCGGTGCCGACGCTGGCCATGGTCGCCGAGCCGCCGTGCGGGCCGGTCGGCGGGTACAGGGAGTCGCCGAGCCGGAAGGTGACCGTACGCATGGTCAGCCCGAGCGCGTCGGCGGCGACCTGGGTCTGGGAGGTGTAGGTGCCCGGCCCCATGTCCGTGGTGGCCGCCTCGACCACGGCGGTGCCGTCGGCATCGAGGCGGGCCCGGGCCTGGGCGGGGAAACGTCCGGGATCGTAGACCCCGGCGGCCATGCCCAGGCCGACCAGCCAGTTCCCGTCCCGCGTGGAGCGCGGCTTCGGGTTGCGGCGGTTCCAGCCGAACTCCCGGGCACCGACCGTGTAGCACTCACGCAGCCGCCGGGTCGAGAACGGCAGGTTGTTCGACTCGTCCTCGGACGGTTCGTTGCGCCGACGCAGCTCGATCGGGTCGAGGCCGAGCCGGTGGGCGAGCTCATCCATCGCCGACTCGATCACGAACGACGCCGACGCGAAGCCCGGGCCGCGCATCCAGATCGGCGTGTTCACGTCCAGCGGCACCTGCCGGTACGCCTGGCTGACGTTCGGCATGCTGTACAGCATCTGCCCCGCGCCCATGACGGCCTCGGTGAACGTCTCGTACGACGAGGTCTCCGCGTCGATGTCGTGGATCGCGGCGGACAGCCGGCCGCGCCGGTCGCTGCCGAGACGCAGCCGGTAGGCGTAGGCGGGCCGGAAGCCAGTGCCGAAGTACATCTGGCGGCGGTCGAGCACGAGCTTGACCGGGCGGTTCGTCTCCCGCGCGGCCAGGGCGGCGACGATCGTGTGCGGCCAGCAGCGCAGCCCGCTGCCGAAACCGCCGCCGACGAAGGGGTTGATGACCCGCACCGATGCCGCCGGCAGGTTGAACACAGCGGCGATCTCGTCGCGGGTGCCCATCACCCACTGGGTCTTGTCCCAGACGGTGACCTTGTCGCCGTCCCAGCGGGCGATCGTGGCGTGCGGTTCCATCGGGTTGTGGTGGTTGCGCGCCAACTGGTAGGTCAGGTCCAGGCGTACGGCCGCGTCGCGCAGCCCGGCATCCGCGTCGCCGCGCGCGTAGGGCGTCGGTTCGCCCGGTGCGGCCTCGTGCAGGTCGGTCGAGGACTGTTCGGCGTCGTACTCGACCTTGACCAGGCTCGCGCCGTGCTGCGCGGCCTCCAACGTGGTCGCCACCACGACGGCGACCGGCTGGCCGTGGAAGAGCACCCGGTCGTCCTGGAAGATCCGCAGCCTGCGCCCGGGGAGATTGTTCGACCCCGGGTTGTCGCGGTACGGCAGCTTCGGCGCGTTGCGGTGGCTGATCACCCGCAACACCCCAGGGTGCTGTTCGGCGTCACGGGCGTCGACGGAGGTGATGCGGCCGCGCCCGATGCTCGCGTCGACGATCACGGCGTGCACCGCCCCGTCCACGTCGCTCTCGGCGGCGTACAGCGCCTTGCCGGTGACCTTCAGCCGTCCGTCGACGCGGGACAGCGGGGCACCGACGGCTGCCTGCGGCTGGGGGCTCACTTCATACCTCCTACGGTGCGCAGCTGGCGTTCCACAGTCCGGTTCAGAAGCTCGACCTTGAACCGGTTGTGCTGAAGGGGACGGGCGCCGTCGGCCGCGTGCCCGGCGGCCTCGGCCCACAGGCGGTCCGAGGGACGCTCGCCGATGAGGGCCTGCTCGACGGCGGGCAGCTTCCACGGCACCGTGCCCACTCCCCCGGCGGCGACCTTCGCCTCCTGGATCACCCCGCCGCGTACGTGCAGCGCCACGGCCGCCGACGTCAGGGCGAACTCGTAGGACTGGCGGTCGCGCACCTTCAGGTAGCCGGACCTCAGCGGGCGCGGAAGCGCCGGGATCTCAACCGCTGTGATCAACTCGCCCTGCCGGAGGGCCTGTTCGCGGTTCGGAGTGTCGCCGGGCCTGAGGAGGAAGTCCGCGAAGGGGATACGGCGTTCCCCGTCCGGGCCCAGCAGGTGGACGGCCGCCTCCAGCGCCGCGAAGGCCACGGCGGCATCGGAGGGATGGGTGGCCACGCAGGAGTCGGAGGTGCCCAGGATCGCGTGGGTGCGGTTGACGCCGCCCCGCGCCGCGCAACCGGCGCCCGGTTCACGCTTGTTGCAGTCGGCGCTCACGTCACGGAAGTAGGTGCAGCGGGTGCGCTGCATGATGTTGCCGCCGATGGTCGCCATGTTCCGCAGCTGGGCGGAGGCGCTCAGTTCCAGCGCCTGGGAGATGACGGGGTACAGCGAGCGCACCTTGGGGTGGGCGGCGGCCTCGGCCATCCGCACCAGCGCGCCGATGCGCAGGCCACCGCGCTCGGTGACCCTGACCTCACGCATCGGCAGGTCACTGATGTCGACCAGGGTCCCAGGACGCTCGACGGTCTCCCGCATCAGGTCGACGAGGGTCGTGCCGCCGGCGATGTAACGGCCGCCGCTGCGGCCTGCGTTGAGGGCCTCACCGGTGTTCGCGGCCTTCGTGAAGGAGAAGGGATGCATGTCGGCGGTTCCTCACTTCCGGCCGGCGGTCTGCTGGACCGCCCGCACGATTTTCACGTAGCAGCCGCAGCGGCAGATGTTGCCGCTCATCCACTCCCGGATCTCCTCGGCGGTGTCCGTGTGCCCCTCCTTGATGCAGCCCACCCCGGACATGATCTGGCCGGGGGTGCAGTAGCCGCACTGGAAGGCGTCCTCGTCGACGAACGCCTGCTGGAGCGGGTGGAGTTGGTCCCCGTCGGCCAGGCCCTCGATCGTGGTGACCTCGGCGCCCTCAAGGCGCACCGCCAGCGTCAGACAGGAGTTGACCCGCTGCCCGTCGACCAGGACCGTGCACGCCCCACAAGCCCCGGCGTTGCAGCCCTTCTTCGAACCGGTCAGCCCCAGATGCTCACGCAACAGGTCAAGCAGCGACGTGCGGTTGTCGACCGTCACGGTCCGGCGGGTGCCGTTGACCGCCAGCGAGACCCGGCTGGACGGCGGCCCCTCGGCGGCAGTTGCCTCGTCCGGGCCGGCGAGGGAGGACCCTCCGATCACTCCGCCCGCGACGACAGCGCCACCGACCGCGGTACTGGTGGCGATGAAGGTGCGCCGACTGGGCGCCGGGGAGGACTCGCCGGCTCCGGGGGAAGGTGGAACGGCAGGCTCAGAGAGTTCAGTGGACATACGTACGCCTTCGTATCGCGGACGGATCGGCCGTACACAGAGCGGGACGGGAGAGCGGATCGTCGTCACCGCGGGGAACCGGGCAACCGCGCGCTTCGGCAGCGGCGACTGGTCACCTCGGGAGTCTGGCACCACCGGCAACGCGCGTGGCAGGGAGACTTTCCTCCCCCTTACGCTCCGTCAGGAGCGGGTGGCCGACACCATCGGGGGCACTTTCGCGCGAGGCCCGTACGCGGATCCGGGCTCGGGTCAGCGCTGCGAGAGCACCTGCGCGGGTTCGTCGCCTCGTACGCGCGTGGGAGGGCCGCGCTGGGAAATCGAGGGATGAGTGATCGGGCCGGTCAGGGCGCGGCTTCGATGGTGATCTCGTCGGCGGTGGCGAGCTGCTCGGTGCCGCCGTCGGCCATGTGCCCGAGGAGGACCAGGCCGGCCGCGTAGGGGGCGTCGCGGTAGTAGGTGGCGAGCTGGTTCCAGGGCGCGTAGTACGCCAGGTCACCGACCTCGGGGTCGGCGCCTTCCGGCGCGCCGGAGGTGGACAGCTCTCGCGGCAGGTCGGCGATCTTCTCGGCCTCGTTGAGGTCGCGCAACGACAGGGTGAGCGGGAGCTGGGCGGCGAGGTCACGGGCGGTGGCGCTGTCGTTCAGGGTGGCTGAGATGTGGCGGCCGTTGAGCGTGAGGCGGATGTTCATGGCGGTGGTCCTGCCGGGCGAGGTGGTGGTGGCGGCCGGAGTTGCCGAAGTCTGAGCCGATGCGGGCTCGGAGGAGGAAGGGGAAGAGGAGGACGGGGAGGAGGACGGGGAATCGTTGGCGCAGGCGGTCGCGACCAGCAGGAGGGCGGCGGCCGGGGCCACGCGGAGGAGGGCGCGAAGGCGTGTCGGGTTCACGGGGTCGTCCTGAGGCTGTCCGGCAGGGGCTCGGCCGTCGTCATGGTGAGTCCTTGGGTGAGTGAGGGGGGTTCCGGTCCGGGCCGCCCCGCCTCCTGGGCGCGGCCTCCGGGTGTGGACGCCCCTGCGCTCAGGGCTTGTTCAGGGCTTGAGGAGGGCCTTGATGGCGCGGCGCTCGTCCATCGCCCTGTAGCCCTCGGCGACCTGGTCCAGCGGCAGGGTGAGGTCGAAGACCCTGCCCGGGTTGATCCGGCCGGACAGGACGCGGTCGACAAGATCGGGCAGGTAGCGGCGTACGGGTGCGGGGCCGCCGCGCAGGCCGACGTGGGAGAAGAACAGCTCCTGGCCGTCGATCGCCACGTCGTGCGGGACGCCGACGAAGCCGACGTTGCCGCCGGGCCGAGTGGAGTGCAGGGCCTGTCGCATCGACTCGGCGGTGCCGACGCACTCCAGGACGGAGTCCGCGCCGATGCCGTCGGTGAGGTCCTTGACGCGGGCGATGCCTTCCTCGCCGCGCTCGGCGACGATGTCGGTGGCACCGAACTCCACTGCCAGCTTCTGCCGGGACTCATGACGGCTCATGGCGATGATGCGTTCGGCCCCCAGCTCCTTGGCGGCGATGACACCGCACAGGCCGACCGCTCCGTCACCGACGACCACTGCCGTCGAGCCGGGCTTCACCTCGGCGGCGAGGGCGGCGTACCAGCCGGTGCCCATCACGTCGGAGACGGCGAGCAGGCCGGGAACGAGCTCGGCGCCCGGGTGTTCGTGGGTGGCGACGAGGGTGCCGTGGGCGTTGGGGATACGGACGTAGTCGGCCTGGCAGGTGGACATGAACTCGCGGTGCAGACAGTTGGACTGCCAGCCGTTGCGGCAGTTGACGCAGGTGTTGTCCGAGGTGGCGAAGGAGCCGACCACGAACTGGCCCGGCTTGACGTCGGCCACCTCGCTGCCGACCTCCTCGACGATGCCGACGTACTCGTGGCCCATCGGGTGCGGGTCACCGATGGGTTCCGCGCCGCGGTAGGGCCACAGGTCGGAGCCGCACACGCAGGTGGCGACCGTGCGGATCACCGCGTCGGTGGGGTTGATGATCTTCGGGTCGTCGAGGTTCTCGAAGCGCACGTCGCCAGGGGCGTAGATGACTGCTCCGCGCATGGGGATGCTTCCTTCGGTGCGAGGGTCGGTGGTCGGTGGTCGGTGAGCCGCAGCCGGTGACCGTAGTCGGTAATCGGTAATCGGTAATCGCAATCCGTGATCGCGATCGGCTGCTCGATATCGAGCCTCACACGCGGGGGCAGGCACGAAAAGCGGAGGAATTCATCCTGGGAAGGGAACATCCAGGGAGTAAATTCTCCCCCCTTCCCCTGGTGCGACCGGTGTCATGCTGGGAAGCATGACCGCCAACGCTCCCCTCAATGAGCTGGGAGAATTCCTCAAAAAGCGCCGCTCCGAGCTGAGCCCCCGCACGGTCGGACTGCCCGAGACCGGCACGTCCCGCCGGGTGGCCGGGCTGCGCCGCGAGGAGGTCGCCCAGCTCGCCAGCATCAGCACCGACTACTACACCCGGCTCGAACAGGGCCGCATGCAGGCATCGGCGCCCGTGCTGGACGTGCTCGCCCAGGTGCTCCATCTGGATGACGACGAGCGGGGCTACCTCTTCCAGCTCGCGGGCAAGACCACCACCCGCACCCGGCCGCGCAGCAGGCAGAAGGTCCAGCCGCAGCTGCAGCGCGTCCTGGACGACCTCACCGCGACCCCGGCCATCGTGCAGGGCCGGCGCGGAGACATCCTCGCCTGGAACGCGCTGGCCGCCGCGCTGGTCACCGACTTCTCCCGGGTCGCGGAAAAGCACCGCAATTACCCGCGGATCATCTTCACGGATCCGGCGATGCGCACCCTGTACGCGGACTGGAACACCTCCGCCCACATCGCCGTGGCACAGTTGCGGATGGAAGCCGCGAAGTATCCCCAGGATCCTCGTCTGATCGAGCTGGTCGGTGAACTGTCCCTGCGGGACAAGCAGTTCGCCCAGTGGTGGGGCGATCACCGCGTCGCGGCGCGCACGGTGGGCACGAAGACCCTCAACCATCCGGTCGTCGGTGAGCTCGTCCTGGACTGGGACACCCTCACCGCCAACACCGATCCCGACCAGCACCTGACCGTCTGGACCGCCGCACCCGGCTCCCCCACCCACGAACGGCTACGGATCCTCTCCTCCTGGGCCGCCGACCAGAACCTGCCGGCCTCCTCCCCCCTCCGCTGACCGCGCCGGGCCTGGCCGCCGCTGCGGGAGCGACCGGTGGATCGGTTCCTCGTCTTCAGGCCATGGGCCCATGGCCTGTCTCGACCGGCTGATCCGCGTTCGTTCCTGTCCTGGGAAGCGGTACGGCGGAACGGGTGGCGCGCATCAGCGCGAGTGCGGTCAGCGGTACGAGGGTGAGTGCGGCAGCCAGCGCGCCGACCAGCGGTGGCCCCGCCTGCCGCAGGGACGAGGTCAGGGCGACGCCCGCCAATCCGGAGCCGATGGCGATCCCCACGTTGGACGCCGAACTGCCCAGCGCGGAGGCCAGCGTGGGCGCGGAACCTGCGAAGCGCATGATCAGCGCGCCGAGCACCGGGGCCGCGACAAAGCCCGTCACCCCCATGACCGTCACCAGCACCACGGTTGCCACCGGGCTCGTGGAGAAGAACACCAGCAGGAACAGGACCAGCGTGCTCGCGGCGGCGGCCGTGATGAGCGTGGCGAGCGGCCGACGGTCACCCAGGCGTCCGCCGACCGTGGTGCCCATCAGGGCGCCCAGACCGTAACCGGTCAGGACCAGGGGCACCGCCCCTGCGGGAATCCCGGCGCGCTCGGTGAGCAGGGGCGAGATGTAGGTGTACGTCGCCAGAACACCTCCCAGGAGCAGGGCGGTGGCGCTCAGCACCAGCCAGAGCCGGCCCTGACGCAGCACGGCGAACTCGGCCCGCACGGAGCGCCTCTCGCGCCGCTCCTCGTCAGGAATGAACCGGCCGATGACCGCCGCGGCACCGGCCGACAGGGCGGCCAGCACCCAGAACGGCCCTCGCCAGTCCGACACCTGGCCCAGCCACGAGCCCAGCGGTACACCGGCGACATTGGCCAGGGTCATTCCCCCCAGCAGCAGGCCCAGGGCCCGCGAAGTCGACGCGGGCCCCGCCGCGGTCGTCGCCACCACAGCCCCGACGCACCAGAAGGCACCCGTGGCCAGTGCGGTCACCAACCGGGCCGCGAGCACGACCGCGAAGGACGAACTGAGCGCGGCGACCACATGGCCGACGGCGAAGACGACGAGCGCGAGAACCAGTGTGGACCGCCGCGGCAGGCGCAGCGTCGCGATCGCCATCACCGGCGCCCCGACGATCATGCCCGCCGCGAACGTCGTGATCAGCAGGCCGGCATGGGCCACGCTGACGCCCAGATCGTCGCCGATCTCGGGCAGCAGGCCCGCGATGACGAATTCGGTGGTGCCCATCAGAAAGGTCCCGGCGGCGAGCACCAGAACGACAAAAGGAAGCTTGCTGGAGCGATCGCGGGTCGAGAGTGACATGTGGCGGAGTTCTCTTCCAGAGCGGAGTGCGACGACCCCCGAGCAGTACGGACGCCGCACAGCCTCGCACCGGATATCCGTCCTGTGAGGAGGAGGAATCTCTCCCTTGCCGAACATGGGGAACTGACATATCCGCAGCCCCTGTCCTAGCCCCTGCACTCCCTCAGCTTCGGCCTCGGGCCACAGCTCACGCGCGCGAGGCCGCGACCGGTCCCCTGTTCCGGTCGCGGCCTCGCTGGTGTGGAGGTCGGTCGTCGGCGGATCAGCAGCAGCCGCCCGCGGTGGCCGGTTCCTTCGAGGCGGTGTCGGCCTCGGCCGGGGCGGCGCAGCAGGTGCTGTCCTGTTGCTTGGCGAGGGAGTCGGCGTCGGCCTTGACGACGTAGACCTCCCAGGGTTCCTGGCCGGGGCCGTGGACCCAGACCTTGTCCTGGAGTGCGTAACAACAGGTGGTGTCGTTCTCCACGTCGGTGGGCAGGCCGGCCTCGCCCAGGCGGGCGGTGGCGGCGTGGACCGCCTCGGTCGTCTCGACCTCGACGCCGAGGTGGTCCATGCGGGTCTCCTCGTCCGCCGTTCCTTCGATCAGGACGAGCTTGAGCGGGGGCTCGGTGATGGCGAAGTTGGCGTAACCGTCGCGGAGTTTGGCGGGCTCGGTGTTGAAGAGCTTGCTGTAGAAGGCGATGGATGCGGCGAGGTCGGGGACGCGGAGGGCGAGCTGTACTCGGGATGTCATGACGAATCTCCTTGTGTGGATGGGGAGTTCAGCAGGCGCCGGATGCGGTTACAGGGGTGCCGGTGCCGATCTGCAGGGTGGCCGGGGCGGCGCAGCAGCCGCCGCCGGTCTGCTCGGTGTTCTCCGGCTCGTCGAAGAGGCCCGCGCCGCCGCATACGCCCGTCTCCGGGAGGGTGAGTTCGACGCGCTCGGCGGCCTCCTGGTCCCCGGCGAGGGCGGCGGCGATGGAGCGGACCTGCTCGTAGCCGGTCATGGCGAGGAACGTGGGCGCGCGGCCGTAGGACTTCATGCCGACCAGGTAGACGCCCTGCTCCGGGTGGGAGAGCTCGTTCACGCCGTGCGGGTAGACCGTGCCGCAGGAGTGCAGGTTCGGGTCGATGAGGGGGGCCAGGGCCGTCGGGGCCTGGAGGCGTTCGTCGAGGCCGAGGCGGAGTTCGGAGAGGAAGGACAGGTCGGGGCGGAAGCCGGTCAGGACGATCACCTCGTCGACCGGGTCCGGACGGCGGCCGTCCTCGGCGACGAGGACGAGTCGGTCGCCGTCGCGTTCCACAGCCTGTGTACGGAAACCGGTGACCGCACTCGCGTGCCCGGCCTCGACGGCTGCCTTGGCGCGCAGGCCCAGGGCGCCGCGCGCGGGCAGCTCGTCCGCCTCGCCGCCGCCGTACGTGCTCGCGCCGATGCCGCGGCGCAGAATCCACGCGGCGTGGGTCCCGTCCTCTTCCTTGGCGAGATCGGCGAGGTACGCGAGGGCGGTGAAGGCGGAGGCGCCGGAGCCGATGACAGCGGTGCGCCTGCCCGCGTACCGGGCGCGTACGGCCGGGTCGTTCAGGTCGGGGACCTGGTAGGAGATGCGCTCGGCTGCCCCGCTCTCGCCGAGGGCGGGCAGGCCGTCGGCGCCCATCGGGCTGGGGGTCGACCAGGTGCCGGAGGCGTCGATGACGGCGCGGGCGGTGAGCCGCTCCTCGTGGCCGTCGGGGAACCGGAGGTGCACGGTGAAGGGCTGCTCGTCGCGGCCGGAGTCGACGATGCGGTCACGTCCGGCGCGGGCGACGCCGGTGACCGTGGCGCCGTAGCGGATCTTGTCGCCGAGGAGGTCGGCGAGCGGCTGCAGGTACTGCTCGGCCCAGTCGCCGCCGGTGGGGTAGGCGGTGGCGTCGGGGCGGACCCAGCCGGTCGGGGCGAGGAGCTTCTCGGCGGCCGGGTCGACGACCTCGCCCCAGGTGGAGAACAGCCGGACGTGCGACCAGGCCCGTACGGCGGTGCCGGCTGACGGCCCGGACTCCAGGACGAGCGGTTCGAGGCCGCGCTCGACCAGGCGGGCGGCGGCGGCCAGGCCGATCGGGCCGGCTCCGACGACCACGACGGGCAGCTGGTCGGTGGTGGGCACGGTGGTGATGGACACGGCCACGAGATTCCCCTTTTGTTTCGACGTTCATCGATGGCTTGTGCGGCCCAGCATGGCACCTGTATCGATGAGCGTCAACATAGACATTCATCGAACTAAATAAAGGGCGCGCCCCCTTCACGGATGAGGGCTGCGGTCCGTGGCACTGGAGGCGACGGAGGCCCTCGCCCCACTGGTTCGACATGTGTCAACATAGATGCATGTCGAACACGAGGGTGCTGCCGCTGCTGGACGCCGATGAGGCCGGGGCGTCGTGCTGCCCGCCGCTGACGGAACGCCCCTTCACCGCGGAGGAGGCCGAGACGGCCGCGCGGATGTTCAAGGCGCTCGGCGACCCGGTGCGGCTGCGCCTGTTCTCCGCCGTGGCCTCGCACGAGGGCGGTGAGGCGTGCGTGTGCGACATCTCCGATGTCGGAGTGTCCCAGCCGACCGTGTCCCATCACCTGAAGAAGCTCAAGGAGGCCGGCCTGCTCAGCTCCGAGCGGCGCGGCACGTGGGTGTACTACCGGGTCGAGCCGTCGGTGCTGGCCGCGATGGGCATGCTGCTGACCGTCGCGCCGGCCGCGGCCTGACCACCGCGAACAGCACACGGACGGGACAGCTCGGCAGGTACCGCTCGATGGGCGAAGACCCCGGGCCCACATGAACATCTCGTTGCAGACCGCCCCGCTGCCCTCCGGGGCGCCGATACTGGCCAGTCGATCGACGAGGCAGGGAACGCGGGGGCGGCGGTGGACTGGACGGTGCCGGGAGGGCTCGTCGCCGGCCTGCTGATCGCGACCGTGACCGCTCCGGTCGGCGTGTCCGGAGCGGTGTTCCTCCTCCCGGTCCAGCTGAGCGTCTTCGGTGTGCCCAACCCGGCCGTCACTCCGACCAACCTGCTGTTCAACGTCGTCGCCGGACCTGGCGCCCTGTGGCGCTACCGCAACGACGGCGCCCTGCACGGCGACCTCGCCCGACGCCTGGTGCTGGGCACGCTGCCCGGCGTCGTCATCGGCGCCGCCATCCGCGTCTTCGCCCTCCCCGGCCCGGACGTCTTCCGGCTCCTGATCGCCACCCTGCTGCTGCCCCTTGGCCTCTGGCTGTGCCTGCGCACCCTCGCCCCGGCCCACCGGCAGCCCCCCGCACGCGAGTTGACCCCGCACACGCTCACCGGCCTCGCCCTGGCGGTCGGCATCGTCGGCGGCATCTACGGCATCGGCGGGGGCTCGCTCCTCGGCCCGATCCTCGCCGGACGCGGCCTGCCCGTCGCACGCGTCGCCCCGGCCGCGCTCGCCGCCACATTCGCCACCTCCGTCGTCGGCGCCGCCGCTTACGCGGTGCTGGCGCTGGTCCATGCCGGAGACGTCGCCCCCGAATGGTGGCTCGGGCTGGCCTGCGGCACCGGCGGCTTGATCGGCGGCTATCTCGGCGCCCGCCTCCAACCCCGCATGCCCGAACGAGCCCTGCGGATGCTGCTCGGCACCCTCGCGACAGCACTCGGTGCCCTGTACGCCGCCCAGACCCTGATCTGAGCCCTGAGGTGGGACAGGCGCGGGTCTGCTGCCGGGCCCTCTACGCGAGCAAGGACGCGATGTCGCGGGCGGCCTCACGGGCAGGACGTCCGACCCCGATGAGGGTGGCGGAGGCGGGGCCGGTCCAGTCGCCGTAGCCGAGCAGGTGCAGACGCGGCTCGTCCACAGCGCGCGTGCCTGTCGTGGCGATGTGGCCGCGTCGGCCTCGGAGTTCGAGCGGGGCAAGGTGGGAGAGGGCCGGCCGAAAACCCGTGCACCAGATGACCGTGTCCGCTTCGGCCCGGGTGCCGTCGGCCCATTCGACGCCGCCGGGGACGAGGCGGCTGAACATCGGGGCGGCTTTCAGCAGTCCGCGGTCGCGGGCTTCCCGCACCGGCGGTACGGCGACGATGTCACCGAGCGAGGCGACGCCTCCCGTGTCGGTGCGGCCCTCGTCGAGGGCCCGGCGGCGGGCGGAGGCGGCATCGAAGAGGGCCCGGCCGTCGATGTCGTCGGCCAGATAGAGCGGCGGGCGCTGGGTGACCCACGTCAGCTGGGTGTCGTATGCGAGGTCGGCGGCGATCTGGGCGCCGGAGTTGCCTCCGCCGACCACGACGACGCGGCGGCCGGTGAAGTCCTGCGGTCGCCGGTACGCGACGGTGTGCAACTGCTGTCCGCCGAAGTCGGCCCGGCCGGATACGGCGGGGAGGAAGGGGCGCCACCAGGTGCCGGTCGCGCTGATCACAGCTTCGGTGTGCCAGGTGCCGGAATCGGTCTCCACCCGGAGGAGCCCGCTCTCGCGGTGCACCCCGGAGACGCGTACCGGTCGCTCGATGGGCAGCTCGTAGCGTTTTCCGTAGTCCCGCAGGTAGGCCACCACATGCCCGGCGTCCGGATACTCCTGGCCCGCCTGCGGCGGCATGAGCCGCCCAGGCAGGGAGGAGAACGCCGCCGGGGAGAACAGGTGGAGCGAGTCCCAGGTGTGCTGCCAGGCACCACCGGGCGTGGACTGGGCGTCGAGGATGACGAAGTCCACGCCGAGGCGGCGCAGGTGGTAGCCGGCGGCGAGGCCGGACTGGCCGCCGCCGACGATCACCACCGGCGTGCGCCGGGCGCTCGTCATGAGGTGCGGACCGTGTGGGCGGTCTGCGGGCAGCACACCGCGTGGGCGCGGTGCGCCGCCGCGCACGTGCCGCACAGCAGCCGCCGCATCGGCGGCTCGGTGGCCACCGGGCGGGAGACCGGCTTCGTACAGGTGAGGAGCTGCTCGGAGACCTCGGAGTGAACAGGGCACACGGCCGCACCGCACTGCGCGCAGACACCGATCGCGGCGACCTGCGCCCCGATGCCGGAGCAGTCCAGGCAGTGCATCAGCGGGCTCCCCCCACGGTGGTCAGGTCGGAGGAGGCGAACTTCCTGCGCCAGGCCAGAGCG
>NZ_JBIRRV010000027.1:0-101584 GCF_044333925.1 Streptomyces sp. NPDC020898 | reverse complement strand
ACTCCGAAGGGCCAAAACCTTCATCTCCCGCACAGCATCATTTCCAGAAGCTGCCCTACAACCAACTCCCTTTCATGTTCAGGACACACCAAGCCGGGTTACTTCAACCCCGTACGCCCGGACTCCGTGCCGAGCACCCCCGCGATCGAGCGCGCGAACCTCGACCGCGCCAAGTCCTTCGCGGACGCCTGCGGCAAGAAGTACGCGGACCTGCTGCCGTACATCGACACCGTGAGCGCCGTGCGTGACATGGACTCGATCCGGCAGGCGCTCGGGGCACCGAAGATCAACTACTTCGGCTACTCGTACGGGACCTATCTGGGCGCCGTCTACGGGAAGTTGTACCCGGAGCGGGTCCGGCGGCTGGTCCTGGACTCGATCGTCGACCCGACGGGCGTCTGGTACGAGGACAACCTCGGCCAGGACCACGCCTTCAACGACCGTCACCGCGCCCTGATGGCGTGGATCGCCAAGTACGACGCCACGTACGGGCTCGGCACCGATCCCGAGGAGATCGAGGCCAAGTGGTACGCGATGCGGGCGGCGCTGGCCAAGAAGCCGGCGGGCGGCAAGGTGGGCGCCTCCGAGCTGGAGGACACATTTCTGCCCGGGGGCTACTACAACGGCTACTGGCCCTATCTCGCGGAAGCGTTCTCGGCGTACGTGAACGACAAGAACGCAGACCCGCTGGTCGAGACGTACGAGAACTTCGCGGCCGTCGACGCCGCCGGGGACAACGGCTACAGCGTCTACACGTCGGTGCAGTGCCGTGACGCGTCCTGGCCGCGCGACTGGAACGAGTGGCGCCAGGACAACTGGCGGGTGTACGAGAAGGCGCCGTTCATGACCTGGAGCAACGCCTGGTACAACGCGCCGTGCGCCTTCTGGCCCACCAAGTCGCTGCACCCGGTGAACGTCGCCAACGGCAAGCTGCCTCCGGTGCTGCTGTTCCAGGCGACGGACGACGCGGCCACCCCGTACGAGGGCGGCGCGATGGTCCACCGGCTTCTGGGCGGCTCCAGCCTGGTGGTCGAGGAGGGCGGCGGGAACCACGGCATCTCGCTGAGCGGGAACGCCTGCCTGGACGAGTACCTGGCGGCGTATCTGACCGACGGCACGGTGCCTCGCGGTCACGGCGAGGCCGACGCGGTGTGCGCGGCACTGCCCGACCCCGAGCCGCTGCCGGCCGCGGAGGCGTCCAGCGCCCCGCAGTCACGGGGCTCGACCCTGCACGGACTGCTCGGCTTCCGCGGCTGAGCCCACCTGGCGGACCGGGCAGGAAGTGACGGCCCGTCGGGGGCGTCGGCCGGACCGGCCGGCGCCCCCGAATCAGGTCGCCCCCGGCACCCGCCCCCGCCTAGGGTGCCGCCATGAACGACATCGTCCTCGTCCGTGAGATGACCCTCGACGACTGCGACCGCGTCTCCGAGATCCGCATCCGGGGCTGGCAGCACGCCTACCGGGGCCTGATGCCCCAGCCGTACCTGGACGCCCTCAGCGCCGCGCAGGACGCCGAACGCCGGCGTACGTTCTTCGTGCGGGCCGGCTCGGAGATCGTCAACCTGGTCGCGGAACAGGACGGCGAGGTAGTCGGCTGGGCCTGTCACGGCCCCTACCGTGACGGTGAATTCCGCACCGAGGACGCCGAGTTGTACGCGATCTACGTGGACGTCGAGCAGTTCGGCACCGGGGTCGGGCAGGCGCTCCTGCGGGAGTCGGTACGGAGGTGCGCCGAGGCCCGGCACCCGCGCATGCTCCTGTGGGTCCTCAAGGGCAACGACCGCGCGCGACGGTTCTACGAGCGGGCGGGCTTCGCGGCCGACGGCGGCGAGGAGCCCTCCGACGTGGACGGGGTCGCGGTACCGGAGGTGCGGTACGTGCGAGAACTGCTCGTCTGACAGCTCACCTCTGCTGCCTCTGCGGCCTCTGCTTCGGAATGCGCGCCAGCGCGTGCACCGCCGCCTCGGCGAGGGCCGGGTGCGCGAGGGCCTCGTTCAGCACCGGTGCCGCGCGTACGTCCCCCAGCGTGCCCAGCCCCTCCACACAGGCGAGCGCCACCCGACGGTAGGGGTCGCGCGGTTTCAGGCGCCGCGCCAGCGTGGTGATCAGGGCGGGGGCGGACTCCGGGGCGCGCAGCTGGGCCAGCAGCCGGACCGGGTACAGGGCGTAGGCGACGCGCAGTTCGTTGGTCGCGAGGGTGGCTGCCGCGCGGGCGGTGCGCGGGTCGCCGAGGCGGGCCAGGGCGTACGCGGCGGAGGCGCAGCGCTGCGGGTCACGGTGGTTGAGGAGGAGGACGAGTGCCTCGAAGGCACGCCGGTCCCCCGCGAGTCCCAGCCGGAAGGCGGCCAACTCCCTGGCCCACAGCGGCTGTCCGGAGGCGGTGAGCACGTCCGCCAGTTCGTCGAGGTCGTCGGTCGCCACGAGGCGTACGTACGCGGCGGGCACCCCGGACTCCTGCCGTAAGCGCTCCGTGAGCGTTCGCAACTCTTCGTCCATACTCCGAGCCTAGGGGGCGCGGGCCAATACCCGGGACGTACATCACAAACTCGAGGGCTGGCGCGCTCGTTACTCACCGGTTAAGCTCAGACGAGCGAGTTACCCACTCGCATTGATTGCTTATGGCGGCCTGGTGACGCAGCCGTCGTGAGTGCTGGTCGGTTCGGTACCTCAAGTACCGCAGTACGGCACGGCTTTGGGACAGAGCCAGCCGGATCCACCGTTCCCCCCGGGCGTGTGCGCTCACAGCCCGGCAACACCCGCACTCCTTCTCGCACCCGGTGCGCCCCTCGGCGCACTCTGCGTGCTCCCAGTCGTCACCACCCTCATTTCTGGAGTCCCGCGATGGCCACTCCCCTGTCCCACACCTCTCCGTCCTCGCTCAGGACCGTCGCCGTGATCGGCCTCGGCACGATGGGCACCGGCATCACCGAGGTCCTCACCCGCGCCGGCCGCGAGGTCGTCGGGATCGACATCAGCGAGGCCACGGCCGCGAGGGCCGTCGCCGCCCTGGAGTCCTCGACCGCCCGTGCCGTGGTGCGCGGACGCCTCACCGAACAGGAGCGCGAGGAACTCCTCGCCCGCTTCCGCACCTCCACCGATCTGCGCGAGGCGGCCGACGCCGACCTGGTCATCGAGGTGGCGCCGGAGTCGTACGAGATCAAGCACCAGATCTTCCGCGCCCTCGACGACATCGTGCGCCCGGAGACGATCCTCGCGACCGGCACCAACGCCCTCTCCGTCACCCGTCTCGCCGCCGACTCGGCGCGTCCCGAGCGCGTCCTGGGTCTGCACTTCTTCAACCCGGCCCCGGCGATGAAGCTGGTCGAGGTGGTCTCGTCGGTGCTGACCGCGCCGCAGGCCGTCACCGCGGTCACCGATCTGGCGATCGAGCTCGGCAAGGAGCCTGTCGCGGTCGGCGACCGCCCCGGATTCGTCGCCGACGGGCTGCTGTTCGGCTACCTCAACCAGGCCGCCGCGATGTACGAGGCGAAGTACGCCTCCCGGGAGGACATCGACGCGGCGATGCGGCTCGGCTGCGGTCTGCCCATGGGCCCGCTCGCCCTGCTCGACCTGATCGGCATCGACACGGCCCGTACGGTGCTGGAGGCCATGTACTCCGAGTCCCACGACCGGCTGCACGCCCCGGCGCCCATCCTCAAGCAGTTCAGCGAGGCGGGCCTGACCGGCCGGAAGTCGGGACGCGGCTTCTACTCGTACGAGGCACCCGGCAGCGCGACGGTCGTGGCGGACGCGCTGACCCCGCTCGCCGGCGCTCCGGAGACCCCCGGCCGCGCCGTCCGCTCCGTCGGTGTCGCGGGCTCCGGCACGATGGCCTCCGGTATCGCCGAGGTCTTCGCGAAGGCCGGTTACGAGGTGGTCCTGGCCGCCCGCAGCGAGGAGAAGGCGCAGACCGCGAAGGCCAGGATCGGCAAGTCGCTCGCCCGCTCCGTCGACAAGGGCCGCCTGACGGCCGAGGCCGCCGCACAGACGCTCGACCGGATCACCGCGGCGGGCTCGTACGACGCCTTCGCGGACGTCGATCTGGCCGTCGAGGCCGTCGCCGAGGACCTGGAGGTCAAGCAGCAGCTGTTCGCGACGCTGGACAAGGTCTGCAAGCCGGGCGCGGTGCTGGCCACCACCACCTCCTCGCTCCCCGTCATCGCCTGCGCCCGTGCCACCTCGCGTCCGCAGGACGTGATCGGCATGCACTTCTTCAACCCGGCGCCGGCGATGAAGCTCGTCGAGGTCGTCCGTACGGTGTTGACGGCCGACGACGTCCACTCAACAGTTCGCGAGGTCTGCGTCAAGATCAAGAAGCATGCAGTCGACTGTGGTGACCGAGCCGGATTCATCGTCAACGCATTGCTTTTCCCATACCTCAACAACGCGATCAAGATGGTGCAGGAGCACTATGCATCTCTTGACGACATTGACGCGGCGATGAAGCTGGGCGGCGGCTACCCGATGGGCCCGTTCGAACTGCTGGACGTGGTCGGGCTGGATGTCTCCCTGGCCATCGAGAAGGTCCTGCACCGCGAGTTCCGCGACCCGGGCCTCGCCCCCGCACCGCTTCTGGAGCACCTGGTGGCCGCGGGCTGCCTCGGCCGCAAGACCGGCCGCGGCTTCCGCGAATATGCCCGCCGCTGACCGGCCCGGCGACTGGCTCGGACGCGACCCCGGACGCGCCTTCGAACACGACGACGACTGGGGCGGCCTGCTCGACCCGCCCTCCGCACCCCCGCCCGCCCAGGGCGGGGGTGATCCCGGACGTGCGCGCCACCCTGCGCACATGCAGTACGTTCGGGTCATGTCCTCGCCCGCCAAGTCCTCCCGTACGACAGCCACGCCCGACGCGCCGGAGAGTGCCGCGGGCAGTCGCGCCGCCGCCCAGCGGCTCAAGATGCGCCGAGAACTGGCGGCCGCGGCGATGGAGCTGTTCTCGGCCAAGGGCTACGAAGGCACCACCGTCGACGAGATCGCGGCCCGGGCCGGCGTGGCCCGCCGTACGTTCTTCCGTCACTTCCGTTCGAAGGAAGAGGCGATCTTCCCGGACCACGACGACACGTTGATCCGGGCCGAGGCGGTGCTCAACGCGGCGCCGGCGCACGAGCATCCGCTCGACACCGTGTGCCGCGGCATCAAGGAAGTCATGAAGATGTACGCGGGCCGGCCGGAGATCTCGGTCGCCCGCTACAAGCTGACGCGCGAGGTCCCCACCCTGCGGGAGGCGGAGATCGCGTCGGTCGCCCGCTACGAACGCCTCTTCACCCGCTATCTCCTGGGCCACTTCGACGAGCACGCCCACGACGACGACGCGAACGACGATCCGCTGCTGGCCGAGGTCGCCGCGTCGGCCGTGGTCACCGCCCACAACCACGTCCTGCGGCGCTGGCTGCGGGCGGGCGGCCAGGGCGACGTCGAGACACAGCTCGACCACGCCTTCGGGATCGTACGGAAGACCTTCGTCACGGGCATGGTGGCCGGGCGCGACACCGCGCCCCGGACGGCGCCGGCCTCGGTGACCTCCCAGGGGGAGGTACTGGTGGCGGTGGCACGGACCGACGCGCCGCTCGACGAGGTGATGCGGACCATCGAACAGGCGCTGAAGGAACGCTCGTAACGGAGCGGCGTACGAGGGAACAGGCGGGTCGCGGGTGCTGCGGCCCGCCTCTTCTGTGTTCCGCTCTGTGTTCCGCGAGGGCTACTCGACAGTAGCCTTTGATCGATCATCGCTCATTTGTTACGTAAAGATTTCAGATGAGGCCAATTTCTGGCACCCAGTGCCTTGCTACCTGTCACGGCGTGCCATACCGTGAAGTTGTCCGGGCGGCCGGCGTGCAGAGACCATTCGTACGTCGGCTGTCCCCGCAAACCACGTGCTTGCGCGCCCGGACGCCTGCGTCACAGGCAACCTCCCGCGCCACCACGCGCTGCCGAAAGCACCACCGCCGAACCGACGGCACGTCTGACCCAAACCCTCAGCAGCACCGACGTAACCCTCAGCGTCTCCCCTCAAGACGCCATTCGCCGGAGGCAAAACCGTGACCGTTAAGGACATCCTGGACGCGATCCAGTCGCCGGACTCGACTCCGGCGGACTTCGCCGCTCTGCGGCTCCCCGAGTCCTACCGTGCGATCACCGTGCGCAAGGACGAGACGGACATGTTCGCGGGCCTCGAAACCCGCGACAAGGACCCCCGCAAGTCGCTGCACCTGGACGATGTTCCGGTGCCGGAACTCGGCCCGGGCGAGGCCCTGGTGGCCGTCATGGCCTCCTCGGTCAACTACAACTCGGTGTGGACGTCGATCTTCGAGCCGATGGCGACCTTCGGCTTCCTGGAGCGCTACGGAAAGCTCAGCGAGCTGACCAAGCGCCACGATCTGCCGTACCACATCATCGGTTCCGACCTCGCGGGCGTCGTCCTGCAGACCGGTCCCGGTGTCAACGCCTGGAAGCCCGGTGACGAGGTCGTCGCGCACTGCCTGAGCGTCGAGCTGGAGTCCTCCGACGGGCACAACGACACGATGCTCGACCCCGAGCAGCGCATCTGGGGCTTCGAGACGAACTTCGGCGGGCTGGCAGAGATCGCCCTCGTCAAGTCCAACCAGCTGATGCCCAAGCCGGACCACCTGAGCTGGGAGGAGGCCGCCGCGCCGGGGCTGGTCAACTCCACCGCGTACCGCCAGCTGGTGTCGCGCAACGGCGCCGGGATGAAGCAGGGCGACAACGTCCTGATCTGGGGAGCGAGCGGCGGACTGGGCTCGTACGCCACGCAGTTCGCGCTGGCCGGCGGCGCCAACCCCATCTGTGTCGTCTCCAGCGAGCAGAAGGCGGACATCTGCCGGAAGATGGGCGCCGACGCGATCATCGACCGCAACGCCGAGGGCTACAAGTTCTGGGCGGACGAGCACAACCAGGACCCGCGCGAGTGGAAGCGGTTCGGCAAGCGCATCCGTGAGCTGACCGGCGGCGAGGACGTCGACATCGTCTTCGAGCACCCCGGCCGCGAGACCTTCGGCGCGTCCGTCTACGTCACGCGCAAGGGCGGCACGATCGTCACCTGTGCCTCCACCTCGGGCTACAACCACGAGTACGACAACCGGTACCTGTGGATGTCCCTGAAGAAGATCATCGGCTCGCACTTCGCCAACTACCGCGAGGCCTGGGAGGCCAACCGGCTGGTCGCCAAGGGCAAGATCCACCCGACGCTCTCCAAGGTGTACTCCCTGGAGGACACCGGGCAGGCCGCCTACGACGTCCACCGCAACCTCCACCAGGGCAAGGTCGGCGTCCTGTGCCTGGCCCCCGAGGAAGGCCTCGGTGTGCGCGACGCGGAGAAGCGCGCCCAGCACATCGACGCCATCAACCGCTTCCGGAACGTCTGAGGGCCTGAGGTCATCGATGACTGAGCGTCAGAAAGACCGGCCGTGGCTCATGCGCACGTACGCCGGTCACTCCACGGCAGAGGCGTCCAACGAGCTGTACCGGCGCAACCTCGCCAAGGGCCAGACAGGTCTGTCGGTGGCCTTCGACCTGCCGACACAGACCGGGTACGACCCCGACCACATCCTCGCCCGCGGCGAGGTCGGCCGGGTCGGCGTGCCCGTCTCGCACGTCGGTGACATGCGCCGGCTGTTCCAGGACATCCCCCTGGACCAGATGAACACCTCGATGACGATCAACGCCACCGCCATGTGGCTGCTGGCGCTCTACCAGGTCGTCGCCGAGGAGCAGGGTGTCGACATCACCACGCTCCAGGGGACGACCCAGAACGACATCGTCAAGGAGTACCTGTCCCGGGGCACGCATGTGTTCCCGCCGGTGCCCTCGCTCCGGCTGACGACGGACATGATCTGCTACACGGTCAACCACATCCCCAAGTGGAACCCGATCAACATCTGCAGCTATCACCTCCAGGAGGCGGGGGCGACCCCGGTCCAGGAGATCTCGTACGCCATGTCGACGGCCATCGCGGTCCTGGACGCCGTACGGGACTCGGGGCAGGTGCCCGCCGAGAAGTTCGGTGACGTCGTCGCCCGTATCTCCTTCTTCGTGAACGCGGGCGTCCGATTCGTCGAGGAGATGTGCAAGATGCGGGCGTTCGGGCGGATCTGGGACCAGATCACGCGCGAGCGGTACGGCATCGAGAACCCCAAGCAGCGGCGCTTCCGGTACGGCGTGCAGGTCAACTCCCTCGGGCTGACCGAGGCGCAGCCGGAGAACAACATCCAGCGGATCGTGCTGGAGATGCTGGCCGTGACGCTGTCGAAGGACGCACGCGCGCGTGCCGTCCAGCTCCCGGCGTGGAACGAGGCGCTGGGTCTCCCCCGGCCCTGGGACCAGCAGTGGTCGCTGCGGATGCAGCAGGTGCTCGCCTACGAGAGCGATCTGCTGGAGTACGAGGACATCTTCGCGGGGTCGCACGTGGTCGAGGCGAAGGTGGCCGAGCTGGTCGAGGAGTCGCTCGCCGAGATCGACCGCATCCAGGAGATGGGCGGCGCGATGGCCGCCGTCGAGTCGGGCTACCTGAAGTCGCAGCTCGTGGCGTCCCACGCCGAGCGGCGGGCCCGTATCGAGTCCGGTCAAGAGAAGATCGTGGGCGTCAACATCTTCGAGTCGACCGAGCCGAACCCGCTCACGGCCGACCTGGACGCGGCGATCCAGACCGTCGATCCGGCCGTCGAGGCCCGGGTGACGTCGGCGCTCCAGGCCTGGCGCGACACGCGGTACCAGCCGCCGTTCAACCACCCGCGCCCCTGCAAGGCGCTGGAGCGGCTGAAGGAGGCCGCGAAGGGCACCGACAACCTCATGGAGGCCACCCTGGAGTGCGCCCGCGCCGGGGTCACGACCGGCGAGTGGGCCGGGGCCCTGCGCGAGGTGTTCGGGGAGTTCCGGGCGCCGACCGGTGTCTCGTCCGCGCCGGTCGCGGTGACCGCCGAGGAGGGCACCGCCCTCGCGCTGGTCCGCCGCAAGGTGGACGCCACGGCGAAGGAGATGGGCGTCGGCAAGCTCCGCTTCCTGGTGGGCAAGCCCGGCCTGGACGGGCACTCCAACGGCGCCGAGCAGATCGCCGTACGGGCCCGTGACGCCGGGTTCGAGGTCGTCTACCAGGGCATCCGGCTCACACCTGAGGAGATCGTGGCCGCGGCCGTCGCCGAGGACGTGCACGGCGTCGGTCTCTCCATCCTGTCCGGCTCGCACGCCCAGCTCGTGCCGGACGTCCTGGAACGGCTGCGCGAGGCCGGCGCGGCCGACATCCCGGTGATCGCCGGCGGGATCATCCCGAACGCCGACGCCGAGCTGCTCAGGGCCGCGGGAGTGGCCGCGGTCTTCACCCCGAAGGACTTCGACATCACCGGGATCATCGGCCGTATCGTCGACGAGATCCGCAAAGCGCACAAGCTCGACCCCCTGGAGGTCCTCGCATGACCGTCAACCGTCTGCGTCCCCGCCGCTCCTGTCTGGCGGTCCCGGGAAGCAACCCCCGCTTCCTGGAGAAGGCCCAGGGCCTGCCGGCCGACCAGGTCTTCCTGGACCTGGAGGACGCATGCGCCCCGCTCGCCAAGCCCGAGGCGCGGCACACCATCGTCAAGTTCCTCAACGAGGGCGACTGGACGGGCAAGACGAGGGTCGTGCGCGTCAATGACTGGACGACGGAGTGGACGTACCGCGATGTCGTGACCGTCGTCGAGGGAGCCGGCCAGAACCTTGACTGCATCATGCTGCCCAAGGTGCAGACGGCCCAGCAGGTCGTCGCCCTCGACCTCCTGCTGACGCAGATCGAGAAGACGATGGGTTTCGAGGTCGGGAAGATCGGCATCGAGGCGCAGATCGAGAACGCGCAGGGCCTCAACAACGTCAACGAGATCGCGACGGCCTCCCCGCGCGTCGAGACGATCATCTTCGGCCCGGCCGACTTCATGGCGTCGATCAACATGAAGTCCCTGGTCGTGGGCGAGCAGCCGCCCGGCTACCCGGCGGACGCCTACCACTACATCCTGATGAAGATCCTGATGGCCGCCCGCGCCAACAACCTCCAGGCGATCGACGGCCCCTACCTGCAGATCCGCAACGTCGACGGCTACCGCGAGGTCGCCCGACGCGCCGCCGCGCTCGGTTTCGACGGCAAGTGGGTGCTGCACCCGGGCCAGGTCGAGGCGTCCAACGAGATCTTCTCGCCCTCGCAGGAGGACTTCGACCACGCCGAGCTGATCCTGGACGCGTACGAGTACTACACGTCCGAGGCGGGCGGCAAGAAGGGCTCCGCGATGATCGGCGACGAGATGATCGACGAGGCCAGCCGCAAGATGGCGCTGGTCATCTCGGGCAAGGGCCGGGCGGCCGGTATGCAGCGCACGTCCACGTTCGAAGCGCCCTCCGACTGACTCGGGCCAGGCAGTTCGGAAGGCACACAAAACCCTCATCCCCCAGGCCCCGAAGGAGCCCAGGGGGAATACCAGCCCGGAGGGCAAGATCATGCAGTTCGGCCGCACCTACGAAGAGTTCACAGTCGGCGACGTCTACCGGCACTGGCCCGGGAAGACGGTCACGGAGTACGACGACCACCTGTTCTGTCTCCTCACGATGAACCACCACCCGCTCCACATGGACGCCAACTATGCGGAGAACACGACCGACTTCGGCAAGAACGTCGTCGTGGGGAACTACATCTACTCCCTGCTCCTCGGCATGTCCGTACCGGACGTGTCGGGCAAGGCGATCGCGAACCTGGAGGTCGAGTCGCTGAAGCACGTCGCGCCGACCTTCCACGGCGACACGATCTACGGCGAGACGACCGTCCTCGACAAGACGCCCTCCCGGTCGAAGAACGACCGCGGGATCGTCTACGTGGAGACGAAGGGCTACAAGCAGGACGGCACGCTGGTCTGCGTGTTCCGCCGCAAGGTGATGGTGCCCACCGAGACGTACATCAAGGAGCGCGGCGGCGAACAGCCCGGCCGCCCCGAGCTCAAGGAACAGGTGAAGTAGCCATGGCGCGACTCGCCCAGACCGCCGGTCTGACGGACATCCAGCGGGAGATCCTGTCCACCGTCCGGGACTTCGTGGACAAGGAGATCATCCCGGTCGCGACCGAGCTGGAGCACCGCGACGAGTATCCGCAGCAGATCGTCGACGGTCTCAAGGAGTTGGGCCTGTTCGGCCTGATGATCCCCGAGGAGTACGGCGGTCTGGGCGAGTCGCTCCTGACGTACGCGCTGTGTGTCGAGGAGATCGCGCGCGGCTGGATGTCGGTGTCCGGGATCATCAACACCCACTTCATCGTGGCGTACATGATCAAGCAGCACGGCACGCAGGAGCAGAAGGACCACTTCCTGCCGAGGATGGCGGCCGGCGACGTCCGCGGCGCGTTCTCGATGTCGGAGCCGGCGCTCGGCTCGGACGTGTCGGCCATCACCTCCAAGGCGGTCCAGGACGGCGACGAGTACGTCCTCAACGGCCAGAAGATGTGGCTGACGAACGGCGGAACGTCCACTCTGGTCGCCGTACTCGTCCGAAGTGACGAAGGACACCCGGAGGGGACGGCGCCCCACAAGTCGATGACCACCTTCCTGGTCGAGAAGGAGGCGGGCTTCGGTGAGGTCCGGCCCGGGCTCACCATCCCGGGCAAGATCGACAAGATGGGCTACAAGGGCGTCGATACCACCGAACTCATCATGGACGGACTGCGAATTCCGGCCAATCGCGTGCTCGGGGGCGCCACCGGCCGGGGTTTTTACCAAATGATGGACGGTGTCGAGGTGGGCCGCGTCAACGTGGCGGCGCGTGGCTGCGGGGTCGCTCAGCGTGCCTTCGAACTGGGCGTCTCCTACGCCCAGCAGCGCCACACCTTCGGCAAGCCGATCGCCCAGCACCAGGCGATTCAGTTCAAGCTGGCCGAGATGGCTACCAAGGTCGAGGCCGCTCATGCGATGATGGTGAACGCGGCACGCAAAAAGGACTCCGGTGAACGAAACGACCTCGAAGCAGGGATGGCGAAGTACCTCGCCTCCGAGTACTGCAAAGAGGTCGTCGAGGACGCTTTCCGGATCCACGGCGGCTACGGCTTCTCCAAGGAGTACGAGATCGAGCGCCTCTACCGCGAGGCTCCGATGCTGCTGATCGGCGAAGGTACCGCCGAGATCCAGAAAATGATCATCGGGCGCAGGCTGCTCGAAGAGTACAAATTCCAGGGCTGATTGTCCGCTTCGGGGTGTTTTCTTCGAGAAGAAGATCACACCCCGTCAGCACTCTTCAGCCGCCGACTCGGCTTCCTGGCTTACCCAGTTGTGGCTGTGAGCCGCTACGATCGCCGGAAAGCCGCCGTCCCCTGATACAGCGCGGCATCATCCGCTACGAAGGTCATCCATGCCCCACAGCCAAACCTCTGCACCTCGCGACAGCCTGGCAGGCGTACGCCTGGCGCGCGGAGCATCGCCGTGGCTCCTCCCGACCGTCGCCACCGCAGCCCTCAGCCTGGTACGCGCGCGCAAGTCCGGCGCCGCCAAGGCCGTGGCCGTACCCGTCACCGCACTGGCGGCGGGCATGCTGTGGTTCTTCCGTGACCCCGAGCGCGAGATCACCCAGGGCCGGGTCATCTCTCCCGCCGACGGCGTGGTGCAGAGCATCATGCCGTGGAAGGACGGCCGCACCCGCGTCGCGATCTTCATGAGCCCGCTCAACGTACACGTCAACCGCGCGCCCCTCTCCGGCTCGGTGACGTCCGTCGAGCACATCCCCGGCGGGTTCGTTCCGGCGTTCAACAAGGAGAGCGAGAACAACGAGAGAGTCGTCTGGCACTTCGACACCGAACTCGGTGACATCGAGATGATCCAGATCGCCGGTGCGGTCGCTCGCCGCATCGTCCCGTACGTCCCGCAGGGCACGAAGGTCGAGCAGGGCGACCGGATCGGCCTGATCCGCTTCGGCTCGCGCGTCGACATCTACCTCCCCGAGGGTGTCGAGGTCGACGTCGAGGTCGGCCAGAAGACGGTGGCAGGGGTGACTCGCATTGACCGTGATTGATCCCGAGACCCAGTGGGTGCCGGAGGCCGACGAGGTGGGTGACGACGAGGAGGAGATGCCTCTTTCTCTCCGCCTCTCAATAGCGGACACCCTCACCCTCGGCAACGCCACCTGCGGCTTCATGGCGGTGTACTTCACCACCACCGGCATCCTGATCCCGCACCTCACCGGCAGTGACGAGTCGGGCATGGCCCGTCACTCCGCGGCGACCGCGGTGATCCTGATGCTCTGCGCGGCGGTCTTCGACCTCTTCGACGGCCTGGTCGCCCGCAAGTTGCGCTCCTCCCCCATGGGCGCCGAGCTGGACAACCTCTCCGACCTGATCAGCTTCGGTCTCGCACCGGCGTACTTCGTCCTGGTGTACGGCATGGTCGCGGACGACGCGTACCAGAAGGTGGCCGCGGTCGGCGCGATCGTCGTCCTGCTCGCGGTGGTGCTGAGACTCGCGAGATTCTCGTGCGTGACGGTCAAGGACGGCACCTTCCAGGGCATGCCGAGTCCCTTCGGTGCCCTGACGGTCGTCTCGATCGTGCTTCTGGAACTGCCGTTCGTGGCCACGCTCATGGCCATCGTCGGCACCGCCTGGCTGATGGTGAGCCGGGTCGAGTACCCGAAGCCGCGGGGTCCGCTCGCGATCGCGATGGTCTCCTGGATCGTCTCCGGGATGGCCCTCCTGGCGGCCTGGGCCTTCGACGCCCCCGGCGGCCAGCTCCTCCTCCAGACCGGCTGCGCCCTGCAGCTCGTCCTGGGCGCGGTGATCCCGCTCTTCGCCACGGCCCGTCGTGTGAACAACTTCCGCGACAACCGGCGCGAGGCACGGGCGGCACAGCTGCCGTAGCGGTCGTAGCGGTGTGATGTACGTAGGGCCCCGAACCTGCCGGTTCGGGGCCCTACGCGTTGTCTGCACGGTCCTGCGGGGGTCACGCGCCAGGCGAGTAGCCCTCCGCGACGGACGACGCCTCGGACTCCCGTACGACCTTCATGCCTCCCGTCACGCTCTTGTCGGGCTGGAGGATCACGCTCTCCTTGGAGGACGGCGCCTTCGGGTCGGTGAAGTTCTGCGGGCTGCCGAAGCCGACGTCGAACGCGTCGATCGTCAGCAGGGCCTTGTCCACACCGGCACGCGTGAGGTCCTTGCTCGCGCAGGCCCTCTTCAGTGCCTCGCCGAAGACGGCGACCGCCGACCAGCCGCCCACCACTCCGTTGTCCAGCGAATCACCGGGGTAGGCGGCCTGGTAGTCGGCCACGAGCTTCTTCGCTTCGGGGGTGTCGGCCCCGATGGGCAGGGACGGTGAGGCGACCCAGTAGTTCTTCGACAGGGCCGGGCCGGCCTGGGTGGCGAGGAGCTGCGGGGCGAAGGCCGAGTTGTTGCCGATGACCGGGACGCCGAAGCCGCCGGCGGCGGCCACGCCGACCAGTGAGGCGGCCTGGCGCGGGCCGGCGCTGATCACGATCGCCTTGACGCCCGCCTGCTTCAGCGCGGCGACCTGGGCGGTCATGTCGTTGTCGGTCGGCTTGATCTTCTGCTCGACGATCGTGAGGCCCGACTGCTCCGCCATGTACTTGGCGCCTTCCAGGGCGCTCTCGCCGTAGTCCCCCTCGAAGTAGACATGACCGATCTTGTCGCCCTTCTTGATCCCCTTCTCATTGATCAAGAAGTCGATCGCATTGATCGTCTCAATGTCGTACGTGGATCCGATCACGCGTATGTACGGACTGCCGAGCAGCGAGGCGGCCCACGCCTGCGGCAGCACGACGACCTTGTCCTGGCCGTCGACGCGCGCTTTCACGGCCGCGACGAACGGCGAGCCGATGAACTGGGCGAAGCCCAGCACCTTCGGTTCCAGCTCCGTGTAGCCGGACACGGCCTTCTGCGGGTCGTAGCCGTGGTCGCGGACGGTGAGGGCCACCTGGCGGCCACAGACGCCTCCGGCGGCGTTCAGCTGCTTCACGTACAGCTGCTGGGCCTGGGTGACGCTCTTGCCGAGGGTCGCGTAGACACCGGTCATGTCCGTGAGCGCGCCCACTTCGATCGTCTTGGCGGACACGCCCACATCGGTCTTGACGCCGCCCGCCGAGGCCGTTCCGTCGTCGCCCCCGTCGCCGTCCTTGGCCTTGGAGCTGCACCCGGCCAGCACGAGCAGCACGGCGAGCGCGCCCGCGGCAGCTCGGGCCGCGTTTGTCTTGGTCATCGTTCCTCCCCTGGATTGCGTCCGACGCGGCGCCGGGCGGCCACCCTGACCAGCCCGCCCGGCAGGAAGAGCACCACCGCCACGATGGCGGCGCCGTACAGGTACCGGGACGCCTCGCCCGGTGCGATCCCGCCCGTGCCCGGGGCGGAGACCAGGGGCAGCGCGTCGCTGTAGCGGGTCAGCAGCTGCGGCAGCAGCGAGACGAACACCGCGCCGACCACCGCCCCGGAGACCGACCCGAGCCCGCCGATGACGATCATGGCGAGGTACTCCAGCGAGAGGGTGATGCCGAAGTAGTCCGGCACCGTCCGCTGGAAGACGAGGGCGAGCAGGACACCGGCCAGCCCCGCGTACATCGAGGACAGGACGAAGACGGCGGCCCGGTAGCGGGCCACGGGCACGCCGATCACCCCGGCGGCGATGCGGTGGTCGCGGATGGCGTTCATGGCCCGCCCGGGCCGCCCGCGCAGCACACCACGGGCGAACAGCGCGCCGCCCAGCAGGACGACGAGTCCGGCGTACCAGAGTTTCTCCGCGGACCCGAACGGCACGTTCGCGACGAGGAGTTCGCTCTCGTCGAAGGTGAGGCCGAAGAGGTTCAGCGGCGGTACGTCACGGCCGTTGAAGCCGCCGGTGAGTTCGCGGGCGTTGAACAGGACGTGCTGGCCGATGAAGATCAGGGCGATGGTGGCGATACCGAGGTAGGGGCCGGTCAGGCGCCCGGCGATCGGGCTGAACAGGCCGCCCGCGGCCCCCGCGACGAGCGTGGCCAGCACGGCAGCGAGCCAGGTCGGCAGCCCGAGCCCGGTCAGCCCGTCGCCCCCCTCCGCGGCGAACACGCAGTAGCTGTACGCGCCGATCGCCAGGAAGAAGGCGTGCCCCATGGAGAGCTGGCCGGTGGCGCCGGTGAGGAGGTTGAGGCCGATGGCGCCGATCGCGGCGGCCATCGCGAACAGGCCGGCCTGGAGCCAGAAGCGGTCCAGGTAGAACGGGAGGACCAGGAGCAGCAGGGCGCCCACGGCACCGACGTACGTACGCGGGTTCGACGGCGGGCGGAGGAAGCCGCTCCGCGCGCGGGACGGCGGGTCCGTACGGGCGGGGGCCTCGGACACGGGTGCCTCAGACACGGGCCAGCTCCTTCGTGCCGAACAGCCCGGCGGGCCGCACGAGCAGGATCGCGACCATGACCAGATAGGGCGCGAGATCGCCGAGGCCGCGGCCCATGAAGGTCAGTTCGCTCTGGTAACCGGTGGCCAGGGACTCGGTGACGCCGACGACCAGGCCGCCGACGAGGGCGCCGGTCGTGGAGTCGAGGCCGCCGAGAATGGCGGCCGGGAACGCCTTGAGCGCGGCGAGGGAGGTGGCCCGTTCGAGGCCCGGGGTCGGGAAGACGGTGAGGAACAGGGCGGCGACGGCCGCAAGGCCGCCCGCGACGGCCCAGGCCCCGAGCGAGACCCGGCCCAGCCTGACCCCCATGAGGGCGGCCGTCTCCGGGCTCTCGGCGGCGGCGCGCATCGCCACGCCCCAGGTGGTGTAGCGGAAGGCGAGCAGGAAGGCCGTGATGAGCAGCGCGGCGGCGACGAAGGCGGCGATCCGGGTGTGCGCGAGCGAGATCGGGCCGAGGCTGAGGACGGCGTCGCCCCAGGGGTCGCCGAGCGCCAGGACGTCCGTACCGAGGCGGCGGGTGATTTCGGTGGTGAGCAGGATGTCGACGCCGATGGTGACGATGGCCAGCACGCTGTGGTCGCTGCCCCGGTAGCGGCGCATCACCAGGAACTCCACGGCCGCGCCGACGACCGCGGCGCCGGCGATGCCCGTCAGCAGCGCGGGCCAGAAGCCGATGTCGTCGTGGAGGGTGGCGGTGACGTAGCCGCCGGCGAGAAGCAGCGAGGCGTGCGCGAAGTTGACGACTTCCGTGGCCCGGAAGATCACGACGAAGCCGAGGGCGATGAGGGCGTAGACGGAGCCCATGGAGATGCCGTTGAGAAGCAGTTCGGTGAAGGTGCTCACGGTGTGGCCTCCTCTCCGAGATAGGCCCGTACGACCTCCGGGTCGTTCTGTACATCCGCGGGGGCCCCGTCCGCGATCAGCCGGCCGAAGTCGAGGACCGTGACCGTGTCCGCGAGTTTCATCACCACCCCCATGTCGTGCTCCACCAGGACGATCGAGATGCCGAGGCTGTCGCGGACACCGGCGATGACGGCCGCGACCCGGCGCCGCTCGTCGGCGGTCATCCCGGCCACCGGTTCGTCGAGGAGCAGCAGCTGTGGCTCCATGCACAGGGCGCGGGCGAGCTCGGCGAGCTTCTGCTGCCCGTAGGGCAGGGAACCGGCGGGGCGTCGCAGCTGGTCCTCCAGGCCGACGAACTCGGCGATCTCCCGCACGCGCGCACGGTGCCGGTGTTCCTCGCGCGTCGCCGACGGCAGCCGCAGGCCGGCGGCGACGAAGCCGGCCTTGGTCAGCCGGTGGCGGCCGAGCAGCAGGCTGTCCTCGACGGTGGCGTGGGGCGGCAGGGCGAGGTTCTGGAAGATACGGGCTACACCGAGCGCGGCGATGCGGTGCGGGGGCATGCCGGTCAGCTCGTGCTCGCCGAAGCGGACGCTGCCCGAGGTGGCCCGGTAGACGCCGGACAGGACGTTGAAGCAGGTGGACTTGCCCGCCCCGTTGGGTCCGATCAGGGCGTGGACGGTGCCGGGGCGGACCGTGAAGGTGACGTCGTCGAGGGCGACGATGCCGGCGAAGCGGACGGTGAGGTGGTCAACATTGAGGGCGGGCACGGAGGGGGCGTCAATGGTGGACGCCGGCCCGTCAGGTCTGGTCAACGTGGATCAACCCTTCCACCTGGTCAACCTCGGCATGGAGTGGTTCGCCCCGGGCGTGCCTTCTCCAGCCGTCGCCCCTGCCGCGTCCGCCGCCGCGTCCTCGTCGACCACGCCCAGATAGCGCCGCCGCACCTCGTCCGAGGCGGCGAGTTCGGCGGCGGGGCCGGACAGGGTGACCTCGCCGACCTCCAGGACGTATGCCTGGGTGGCCAGGCGAAGCGCCAGGGCGGCGTTCTGTTCGACGAGCAGGACGGAGGTGCCCTGGGCGTTGATCTCGCGGACCGTGTCGGCGATCCGCGCCGCCATCAGCGGGGCCAGACCGAGCGACGGTTCGTCGAGGAGCAGCACCTGGGGAGCGGCCATGAGGGCGCGTGCGACGGCCAGCATCTGCTGCTCGCCGCCCGAGAGCAGCCCGGCGCGCTGCTGGGCGCGGTCGGCGAGGACGGGGAACAGTTCGTGCACGCGGCGCAGGGCGGCGGCCCGGTCCGCGCGTCCGCCGCTCGCGCCGAGTGCCCCGGCGCGCAGATTGTCGGCGACGGTCATCCGGGCGAACACCCGTCGTCCTTCCGGGACTTGGGACACCCCGGCGGCCACCACCCGGTCGGCGGCGAGAGCGTCGATCCGGCGTCCGCCGAGGGTGACCGTGCCGCCGGTCGTCGCGCCGCCCTGGAAGGAGAGGGTGCGGCTGATGGCGCGCAACAGGGTGGACTTGCCGGCGCCGTTGCCGCCCAGCACCGTCACGACGGCCGCCTCGGGGACCTCCAGCGACACGTGACGCAGGGCGCGTACGGGCCCGTAACCGACCGACAGGTCCTTCACGACGAGATCGGCACCGCTCGGGGAACGACCCGCAGGGCCCCCTGTGCCACCGCCCATGGTGTCTCTCCTCCCGCACACCCGTCCGGTGTGGCGCTCAGCCCAGCACCGGGGCGGGCGTCCGTCCACGGGTCGCGGCCGAAAATCCGCTGAAACGTGGCCGGTGACCAGAGGACTCCACCGCCCGTTGTGCACGCGCACAACAGTGCGTGTCAGGGGCCTGCCGGAGGAGCCCGGAGGGTGGCATCCTCCGCTCATGGGACCCCGTAGAAGGCGTACCGGTCATGACTGGAAGGTGCTCGCGGAGTCCTGCGCGGCGCTGCTGGAACGGGTGCCGGAGCTGGTGGACGAGCATGTGCGGCAACTGGCGGAGCACTCTCCCGTCTACGGCCAGATCCTCCCGTACGACCAGCACTGGCGGGAGGCGGAGGAGGCGATGCGGATCGGCATCGAGACGATCTCCGCGCCCCGCGGCTCACCGCGCCGCGACCTGGAGTACGCGGAGGACGCGGGCCGGCGCCGGGCCCAGCAGGGACTGCCGCTGGAGCTGCTGGTGCACGCGTACCGGAGTGCGGGCTATCTGGTCTGGGACGCGCTGCTGGAGGGCACCGGCGGTCAGGAACCGGAGCGGCTCGCCGTGCTGATGCGGTCGGCGACCCTCGTATGGGCTGCGGTCGACGCACAGGCGGCGGTGGCGTCGGAGGCGTACCGGGCGACCGAGATGGAGTTACGACGGCGCACGGACGAGCAGTTACAGGCCTTGCTCGACGCGCTGCTCGACGGTCAGGAGTCGCCGGGGCTGGCCGCCCGGGCCGCGGCGGGGCTCGATCTGCCGGAGCGGGGTTCGTACGCGGTGGTGGTGCTGCGGGCGGAGCGGCGGGACCCGAGGGAGGCGTTTCACCGGCCCTTGCGGGGCGCCGGGTACCGGTTCGTGTGGCGGATGCGGGCCGACCGGGAGGTGGGGGTCGTGCTGCTGGGGCCCGACCAGGGGCTCGACGCGGTGGCGCAGGCGCTGAGCGGGCGGTGCTCGGGGGCGGGCGGGATCAGTCCCGTCGTACCGGGGCTGGCCGAGCTGGGGCGGGCCCGGCGGCTCGCCGAACTGGCGTTGCGCACCTGCCCGCCGGACGCGAACGAGGTCGTACGCCTGGATCAGCGGATGCCGACGGCCCTGGTGGTGAGCCAGCCGGAACTCGCGAACCGGCTGGTCTCGTCCGTCTTCGGCGCCCTCGTCGGTCTGGAGCCCGCCGACCGGGCGGTGCTGCTGGAGACGCTGGACGTGTGGCTGGCCTGCGAGGGGTCGGCTGGACGGGCGGCAGGCCGTCTGTACTGCCACCGCAACACGGTCTTCAACCGGCTGCGGCGGCTGGAACAGCTGACGTCCAGGTCACTGGCCCGGCCGCGTGACCTGATCGAGATGACGCTGGCCCTGGACGCCTACCGGTTGTCGGGACCGACGGGCGTCCTGGAGGAGGGCGCACGGCTTGCCGGGGGCGCGTGAAACCGGAGTCCGGTACCGGGCTCAGACCAGGAAGTCCCGGCCGATGTTCTCCGCGACCCGCTCCAGGAGCGGCCCGGCGTCGGCGATGCACCGCGCGATGTCCGGCTCGATCTCCGTCAGGGGGTACGCGCGGCGGATGCCCGCCCGGCCCAGGGCCTCCGGGCGCAGGGCGAGGCGTCCGCAGACCGCGACGACCTCGCGTCCCTCCGCCCGGGCCGCCGCGGCGACGCCGGCCGGGGCCTTGCCGTGCAGCGTCTGCTCGTCGAGGGAGCCCTCACCGGTGATCACCAGCGTGGCGCGGTCCAGAGCGGCCGCGAAGCCCAGGACGTCGAGCATGACCTCGATTCCGGGCCGGAACCGGGCACCGAGCACCAAAGCCCCGTAGCCGATACCGCCCGCGGCACCCGCGCCCGGCGCTGCGGCGTGCCCGGCGGCCTTCGGGCCGATCGCCGCCTCCAGGATCTTGGCGTAGTGCGCGAGGGCCGCGTCCAGGGCGGCCACGTCGTCCGGGGAGGCGCCCTTCTGCGGGCCGTACACCGCGGGGGCGCCCTTCGGCCCGGTCAGCGGGTTGTCCACGTCGCTGGCCAGCACGAAGTCGACGTCCGCGAGGCGGGTGTCGAGGCCCGAGAGGTCAGCCGTGGCCAGTGCCTCCAGGCCGCCGCCCCCGGGTGCCACCGGCTCGCCGTCGGTGTCCAGGAAGCGCGCGCCGAGGGCTGACAGCATGCCCGCGCCCCCGTCGGTGGTGGCGCTGCCGCCGACCCCGAAGACGATCGTGCGCGCACCCGCGTCCAGCGCGGCCCGCAGCAGTTCGCCGGAGCCGTACGTCGATGCCGTGAGCGGTGCGAAAACGCCCGCGGGCAGCCGCTGGAGCCCGCTCGCCTCCGCCATCTCCACCACCGCGGTATCGCCGCGCAGCGCGAACGCGGCCGTGACCTCGTTGCCCAGCGGCCCCGCGACCCGTACCTCGCGCCGCTCGAACCCCGCGGCGACCGCGGCGTCCACGGTGCCGTCGCCACCGTCGGCCACGGGCAGCGACTCGACCTCGACACCGGGCGCGGCCCTGCGCAGCCCGGCCGTCACCCGCTCCGCGACCTGTACGGCCGTCAGCGACCCCTTGAACTTGTCGGCGGCGATCAGCACCCGAGCCTTCCGCACGCCCGCACCGCCCCTGTTACTCGTGTTACCCGCAGCGTCCGCCACCCTGCATTCCCCTTGCTTTCCGGCCCCGTACACATCAGGGCAGTCGCGCCGCTGCGACCTTAACCGCAGGAGGGGCGCCCCGTCATGCCTTCCCCGCCGCTCACAGCCAGGGCACCCGCGACGGCACAAGGTGGTAGACCGGAGACATGACCCCTGTGGGCACCGGGCCCGAACTCGCCGACCGCGTCCTCGGAGGCTGGCTGGGCCGGATCGCGGGCAACATGCTCGGCAAGCCGGTCGAGCGGGGCGACTACTGGACGCGCGAGCGCATCGACCGCTATCTGCGGCACACCGGCGCCCTGCCGCTCACCGACTATCTGCCCGAGCCGCCGGCGGAAAGCAGGGACGACGAGTTCGAACTGCGCCCCGAGTGGCGTGAGTGCGTACGCGGCCGGATCCATGGCAGCTGCCGTGACGACGACATCGACTACGCGATCCTCGGCCTGGACCTGCTGGAGACCCACGGTTTCGACTTCAGTACCGAGCAGGTCGGCGAGCTGTGGCTGCTGCGGCTGCCGTTCCGGCAGACGTTCACGGCGGAACGCGCCGCCTACCGCAACCTCGCGAACGGTCTTAGGCCCCCGCTGACGGCCACGTACGACAACCCGTACCAGGAGTGGATCGGCGCCCTGATCCGCGCCGACATCTACGGCTGGACCTGCCCGGACGACCCGCGCCGCGCCGCCTCCCTGGCCCGTCGGGACGCCGTCCTCTCCCACACGGGCAACGGCGTGTACGGGGCGATGTTCGCGGCGGCACTGATCTCGGCGGCGTTCACGGCACCCACCGTGCGGGACGCGCTGGACACGGCGCTGACGGTGATCCCGGCGAGCAGTCGGCTGGCCCGCACGGTACGCCGCGTGGTGTCGCTGCACGAGACCCGGCTGCCCTGGGAGGACACACTCGCGACGGTCGCCGGGGAGACCGCCGGGCTCGGCTGGATCCACACGGTCCCCAATGCCGCCGTCCTCACCGCCGGACTCCTCTACGGCGACGGCGACTTCACCCGCACGATCGCCCTGACCGTCCGCGGCGGCCTGGACACCGACTCGAACGGCGCGACGGCGGGCTCGGTGGCCGGCGTGCTGTGCGGCGCGGAAGCGATCCCCACCCAGTGGACGGACCCCTTGGAGGACACGGTGCGCAGCGCGGTGTTCGGCTTCGACCGGGTACGGATCAGTGCACTGGCAGAGCGGACCGTACGGTTGGGACACCCGGAGGTGTGACGGCAGCTCGGAGGGCGCCTTTCTCTCCTCCCGCCTGGTTACCCTTCGCGGGTGACCATCCAAGACTTCGCCACGTACATCGCGGGGCTGCCCCGTGTCCTCGCCGGCGCCGCCGCGCTCTTCCGTGACGTCGACGGGCGGGTTCTGCTCGTCGAGCCCAACTACCGGGAGGGCTGGACGCTTCCGGGCGGCACGATCGAGTCGGACGAGGGGGAGACCCCACGTCAGGGGGCGCGCCGCGAGACCGCCGAGGAGATCGGCCTGGACCGGGAACTCGGCCGCCTGCTCGCCGTCGACTGGGTCCACGGCGCGGGCCGCCCGCCGCTGGTGGCGTACCTGTACGACGGTGGCGTCCTCGACGAGGACGAGCTCAAGTCGATCAGGTTGCAGGAGGAGGAGCTGCTGTCGTGGCGGCTGGTTCCGCGCGAGGACCTCACCGAGCATCTCCAGGGCTCCCTGGGCCGCCGGGTCCTGCACGGCCTCGATGTCCTGGCGGAGGGCGGGGGTACGGCGGAACTGGAGAACGGGGAGCGGGTGGCCTGAGGGGCGACCCGGGCTGCGTTCAGCCCTGAACGTCCCGCGGCTGCACGTCGTCCGCCGCACGGAACGCGTCGTCGCGCTCGGCGACCCGGGCCTCGGTCCGGTGGCCGCGCGCGATGTAGTCCCGGACGACGAGTTCGACGGCGTCCTGGGGGTTGCCGACGCCCGCGAGCACCATGACCTCGACGACGAGTGCGGCGTCGAGGGACACTGAGACCTTGGCTGCCATGCGCGGACACTAGCACCGGGCACGTGTTCGGACACCGGATTCGACGGACCTGCCACGGACGGCCGCCTACGGGACGACCTGCGGTTAACCATTCGCCGCCCCGAACCCCAGCACCTACCCTCGGCACCATGACCAGGCCCCTCGTCGCCGTCCTCAGCGGTGCCGGTATCTCGACCGACTCCGGCATCCCCGACTATCGCGGCCCCAACGGCCTGTGGCGGCGCGATCCCGAGGCCGAGAAGCTCGTGACGTACGACTACTACATGGGCGACCCCGAGATCCGGCGCCGTTCCTGGCAGATGCGGCGTGCGAACCGGACCCTGCGGGCGGAGCCCAACGCCGCGCACCTGGCCGTGGCCGAGCTGGAGCGGGCCGGGGTGCCCGTGCGGGTGATCACGCAGAACGTCGACGGGCTGCACCAGCTCGCCGGGATGCCGGCCCGCAAGGTACTCGAACTGCACGGCACCGCACGGGAGTTCGTGTGCACCAAGTGCCATGCGCGCGGGCCCATGGAGGACGCCCTCGCCCGGGTCGAGGCCGGGGAGGACGATCCGCCGTGCCTGAAGTGCGGCGGCATCCTCAAGTCGGCGACAGTGATGTTCGGTCAGCGACTCGACCCGGTCGTCCTCGGCGACGCCCTCGCCATCACCAAGGCCTGCCAGGTGTTCATCGCCGTCGGAACCAGCCTCCAGGTCCAGCCGGCGGCAGGCCTCGCGGGGGTCGCCGCCGATCACGGGGCACAACTGATCATCGTCAACGCCGAGCCGACCCCGTACGACGACCGAGCCGACGAGGTCGTACGGGAACCGATCGGCACGGCCCTGCCCGAACTGCTGCGCCGGCTGAGGGAGTCCGGGGCAGCCTAGGCGCCGCCTGGTTCACAGCGGCGGGGGCTCCGTCAGTCCTCCCGTCGTCGTGACCGGTGTGGACGTGACCGTCACGGTGCCCGTGGCCAGGCCGGTGCGGGTCGCGCGGACGGTGATCGCACCGGCAGTGCGCGTCGTGCGTACGAAGACTCTGTTGATGCCCGCTTCCGTGCTGACGTAGGACTGGAACACGCTGTAAGGGATGCCCGGGTTGTGGCCGCCGAGCAGTTTCGCCGGGCCGGTGACCGTGAAGTCGACCCGGGCCTGGTCGGTCGGTACGCGGCGGCCCGCCGAGTCCACCGCCTCGACGTCGATCATCGCCACGTCGGTGCCGTCGGCCTTCAGACCGACGGGTGAGACGTGCGCCGTCAGGCGAAGGGCGACCGCCGCACCTGTCGTCTGTTTCTGGGCGCGGGTCAGCTCAGTGCCCGCCGAGTCGTAGCCGACGGCGGTGATCGTGCCGGACTGCCAGGCGACGTTCGTGAACGAGTGCAGGAAGTCGTACTGCGGAGAGGTCGACGTGCCCACCGACCTGCCGTTGACCAGCAGTTCCACTCGCGCGACCCCCGCTGCCATCACGTACACCGTCTTCACCGTGCCGGACGGGTAGGTCCAGTGGCCGACGATGTGCAGGTCGGGGGTGGGGCTCTGCATGACGCGGTGGGTGTAGTAGGTCTCCTTCGGGATGCGGACCGAGTCGACGCGGCCGGACAACCGGCACGTCTCCCAGTTGTACTGGCGGCCGTGCTGGTTGGAGTCCGCCCAGGTCAGGGCGGCCGCACCGGAGTAGCGTTGGTTGCCCGGACCTTGGATGCGCTGGCTCCAGAACTCGTAGCGGTAGCTCGCGGCGACAGTGGCGGCGAAGTCCTCCGAGGTCCAGTGGTAGGTGACGTCCGGGCCGGTGACGTAGCCGTGGTCCGGTGGGGTGGACGTGTCCCAGACCCGGCGGGGGGCCTCGTCGCGGGTGAACTCGGACTCGATGAGCGGCATGCGGTCGCGGGCGTAGTCGCTGTAGTGGCGGTTGAGCATCGTGCCGATGTACTCGCACTGGTCGACGGCCGCGGTGCCGCCGTAGGCGGAGTTGTCGGAGGTGGCGCGGGAGCCGATCGCGCGCATGCCATGGGGGTCCCAGGCCTGTTTCAGAACGCGCATCTGCTGCTGGTGGTCGGCGGTCAGCCAGTTGTTGCCCGACTCCCAGAACAGGATGCTCGGGCTGTTGCGGAAGTAGATCATCACGTCCCGCATGGCCGCCAGCCGCTGGTCCCACTGCACACCGGTGGCGTCGGCCTCCTTGTCCCCGGCGGGCTGGACCGACACCAGCCCGTACCGGTCGGTCATCCGGATGTTCGCGGGCTGCGCGGCGAGGTGCATCCAGCGGATCAGGTTGGCGTTGCTCTCCCGGATGAGCTTCCCGTCGTGGTCGCGCAGCCACTCGGGTACGGCGTCGCCGAGTACCGCCCACTCGTTGGTGGCGCGCTGCGCGTAGCCGGTGAGGAAGATCTGCCTGTCGTTGATGTAGACGCCGCCGGTGCTCGCCCCGCCGCGGAACTCGGCCTTCCGGAAGCCGGTGCGGACCGTGTACGTGTCCACGACCGTCGTCCCCTCCGCGAGGGTCAGCCGCACGGTGTAGAGGGCGGGGTACGACGGTGACCAGAAGTTCAACCTGCTGATCCGGCTGCTGATCGTGAACACATGGCTGGTCCCGGCGGCCAACGTGACCGTCGAAGCCGGCAGCGTGCCCGTCAACACGCCCTGCTCGTCAAGGACTTCGGCGGCCACCGACAACGTCCGGGGCCGGTCCTCCCCGTTGCTGACCTGCGCCTGGGCGTTGATGGTCGCGGTGTGGCCGGAGACGTTGACGGCGGACGGATGGACGTAGGTGCCGGTGGTCCCCAGGTTGCTGTAGAGCGGGAGCGTGAAGTGGGTCTTCGGTACGACGTGCAGGATGACGTTCCTGGTGAGGCCGCCGAAGGTCGGGTTGAAGTCGCGGGTGTCCCACTGAAAGGGCATCCCGGTGGCTGTTTCGGGCCGCCATTTCGTGTTGTCCGCGCAGATCGCGAGCACGTTGTCGGCGCCGCCGAACAGGACTTTGCCGGTGAGGTCGAAGCCGAAGGGGGTGACGCCGGCCTCGTAGGTGCCGATCAGGACGCCGTTGAGGTAGACGGTGGCCGCCTGGCGGATGCCTTCCAGTTCCAGGATCACCTTGTGGTCCGCCTGCTCGGCGGGTAGCTGAAAGCGCTTGCGGTACCAGGTCGGCTGCATGGCGACCGAGGACTCGCCCGAGCTGCCGATCCAGTTGTCGAAGGAGTCCATGTCGTTGTAGGTGTGCGGCACGCCGACCACGGCCCACCCGGAGTCGTCGAACGCGACCCGTTCGGCACCGGCGACGTTCGACTTGATGAACCGCCAGTCGAGGTTGAGGCTGAAAGTCCGCCGCTCAGTGGCCTCGACCTGTGCCGCCAAGGCCACACCACTTGCCGGGAGGGACACCGCACCCGCCCCCGCGGCGGCCCCTTGCAGCACACGCCGCCTGCTCACACCGTCACCCGTGGACATCGGCACACTCCCAGAGCATCGACACGGATCATTGTCAGGAACGCGACAGAAAGCGCTTCCATCATGCGCCGGTGTGTTACGGGCTACAAGGTGCGGGACGAAGGTCGTTCGGGTGGGATGCGGGGGCGGAGGACGCGAGAGGGTCAGGAGGGATCAGGACGGCCCAGGAGGGCCAGGAGGACTCGGGAGGACGCCGAGAGGGAGTTGGGAGGTGTCGGTGAGGGACTGGAAGAGCGTCGTTCCTCCTTCCCCCCGTTCGAAATCCAGCAGCCGCTGCTTGCGCTCCAGGCCGCCCCCGTACCCGGTGAGGCTGCCGTCGGCGCCGACCACCCGGTGGCAGGGCACGATGATGCCGATCGGGTTCTTGCCGTTGGCGAGACCCACCGCGCGGGAGGCCTTCGGGTTGCCCAGGGCGTCGGCGAGTTCGCCGTACGAGCGGGTCTCGCCGTACGGGATACGGCACAGCTGCTTCCAGACGCTGCGCTGGAAGTCGGTGCCGGGCAGGCGGAGTTCGAGGGTGAACTCGTTCAACTCGCCCTCGAAGTAGGCCTTCAGCTGGTCGGCCGTCTCACCGAAGGGTGTGTCGTCCCGTGCACCGAAGCTCTCCGAGGGTGGACGGTGGCGCTGGTCGACCATGTAGAGGCCGCAGAGGACACCGTCGTCGGCGACGAGGGTGAGGGGGCCGTACGGGCTGTCGATGACTGTGTGCTGTTTCACTGCGGTTCCTTACGTCCTTGCGTCCTTGTGCCGGACGTCCTTATACCGGGAGGAAGTTGATCGGGTGGCTGTCCGTCGCCCACAGGTACTGGACCGCGTACGCCCGCCACGGCCGCCAGGCCGCCGCACGTGCCGTGAGCGCGGCCGGCGTCGACGGGAGGCCCAACTCCTGGGCCGCACGCCGGATTCCGAGATCCGTGGGGAGAAACGCGTCGGGGTCGCCGAGGGCGCGCATCGCGATGACATCGACCGTCCAGGGACCGAAGCCGGGCAGGGCGAGAAGCCGGGCACGAGCCTCCGGCCAGTCGCTCTCGACGCCCAAGTGCAGGGTGCCGTCGGCGAGTTGTCGTACGAGTGTGGTGAAGGTGGTCCGGCGGCTGCGGGGCATGGCCAGGGACTCGGGGTCGAGGGCGGCCAGGGACTGCGGGGCCGGGAAGAGGTGGGTGAGGCCGCCCTCCGGGTCGTCGACCGGGTCGCCGTACGCCGTGACGAGACGGGCCGCGTGGGTTCGGGCGGCGGCCGTGGAGACCTGCTGACCGAGCACCGCCCGTACGGCGAACTCCGCCTCGTCGACCGTGCGCGGGACGCGTCGCCCCGGGGCCTTCGCGACGAGCGGCGCCAGCACCGGGTCCGTGCGCAACTGCTCGTCGACCGCGACCGGATCGGCGTCCAGGTCGAGCATGCGGCGGCAGCGGCTGATGGCGACGGGCAGGTCACGCAGGTCGCTGAGGGTGAGGCGGCACGCTATGTGGTCGGGGGTCGGCGTGAGGGCGGCGATGCCGTGCCCGTACGGGAGGCGCAGGGTCCGGCGGTAGGCGCCGTCCCGCCACTCCTCCACGCCGGGTACGGCGGTCGCGGCGAGGTGGCCGAAGAGGTTGTCCGGGTTGAGCGGGGCGCGGAAGGGGAGGCGGAGATTCAGCGCGGCCGGGGTGCTGACGGTCGTACGCATACCGCTGTGCGCATGAATACGCGTCTTCGGGAGGCGGTCGCGCAGTTCGCTCGGGGAGAGGGCGAAGACCTCGCGGACGGTGTCGTTGAAGGTGCGGATCGAGGAGAAGCCGGCCGCGAAGGCGATCTCCGCCATGGGCAGCGCGGTCGTCTCGACGAGGAGCCGTGCGGTCTGGGCGCGCTGGGCCCGGGCGAGGGCGAGCGGGCCCGCGCCCAGTTCGGCGAGGAGTTGCCGTTCGATCTGGCGGGTGCTGTAGCCGAGGCGGGCGGCGAGGCCGGGAACGCCCTCGCGGTCCACGATCCCGTCGCCGATCAGCCGCATCGCGCGGGCCACGAGGTCGGCCCGCTGGTTCCACTCGGGCGAGCCGGGGCTGGTGTCCGGGCGGCACCGCTTGCAGGCCCGGAAGCCCGCCTGCTGGCAGGCCGCCGCGCTCGGGTAGAAGGTCATGTTCTCGGGCTTGGGCGGCACCACCGGGCAGCTGGGCCGGCAGTAGATCCGGGTGGTCAGGACCGCCGTGAAGAACCAGCCGTCGAAGCGCGCGTCCTTCGACTGGACGGCACGTACGCAGTGCTCGGTGTCGGTGTGCATCGCGTTCCGCATACGTCCAGCATCGACGATGGGGGCGGGGCTGGGCTGGCGGAAATCCGACATCAAGGTGGCGGGTCCAGGGACGCTCCGGATCACTTTGCGTCCCTCAGTCCAGGGCTCAGTGGCTTACCGGCTCGGTGACTGACCCTGGTCACTGGCTGAACTGGCTCGCCGGCTCGCTGGCTGACCCACCGGCCGACTCACTGACCCACTGGCTCAGCCACTCACCCACCGGCCCACTGGTTGAGCCACCGGCCTAGCGGCTGGCTCGGTGACCCACTGGCTGAGCCACTCACCCACCGACCCACCGACTGGCTCAGTGGCCCACTGGCTCAGCCACTGGCCCAGTCAGCCACCCAGCCACTGACACCGACTGGCCCGCCCACTCACCCACTCACCCACTCACCGCATCCCGCCAAGCCGCCTCCCGCAGCAGCCGCAGCCCGTTAAGGCCGACGAGGACGGTCGAGCCCTCGTGGCCCGCGACACCGAGCGGCAGCGGCAGCGTGCCGATCAGGTCCCAGGCTACGAGGCCCGCGATGAACACCCCGGCGATCACCAGATTCTGCATGACCAGGCGTCCGGCGCGCCGGGAGAGCGCGATCACGGCGGGCACCGAGGTGAGCTCGTCGCGCACGATCACCGCGTCCGCGGTTTCCAGGGCGAGGTCGGAACCCGCCCGACCCATGGCCACACCGGTGTGGGCGGCGGCCAGTGCCGGGGCGTCGTTGACACCGTCCCCGACGACCATGACCCTGCGCCCGGCGGCCTCCAACTCCCTTACGGCGTCCAGTTTCTGCTGGGGAAGCAGCCCAGCCCGTACGTCCTCGATCCCGACCTCGGCGGCCAGCCGGGCGGCGGCCCGCGGGTTGTCTCCGGTCAGCAACACGGGTGCAGTGCCCGTGAGTTGGGTCAGCGCGGCGACGGTGGCGGCGGCACCGGGACGCAGGCGGTCGGCGAGACCGAGCACTCCCAGCGGCACGTTGTCGGCGACGACGAGGACCGCCGTACGACCGGACGCCTCAACCTCCTTGACCAGCAGTCGAGTTGCCGAACCGTCCGACTCCCCAACCCCGTCCAGCAGCCGTCCCGGCGCCCCCACCGCGACCACACGCCCGTCCACGGTTGCCGTCACTCCCACTCCCGGCGTCGAGTCGAAGTCCTCCGCCACGGACAGCGTCAGGCCGCGCTCACGTGCCGCCTCCACCACTGCCCGGGCCAGCGGGTGTTCGCTCGGGTGCTCGGCCGCCGCAGCGAGTGCCAGCAGTTCGTCCTCACCCAGGGCTAGGACCGGGGCCGAGCCCACCGCCTGCTCCGCGCCCGCCCCCGGCAGCGGCCGTACGTCCGTCACCTTCGGTGTGCCCTCGGTGAGCGTGCCGGTCTTGTCGAGGGCGACGGCGTCGACCTGCCCGAGGCGTTCCATCACCACCGCCGACTTGACGAGTACGCCGTGCCGTCCGGCGTTGGCGATCGCCGAGAGCAGCGGCGGCATGGTGGCGAGCACGACCGCGCAGGGCGAGGCCACGATCATGAAGGTCATCGCGCGCAGCAGGGCGTCGGTGAGGTCGGTGCCGAAGGCGAGCGGTACGGCGAACACGGCGAGGGTGGCTGCGACCATGCCCAGCGAGTAGCGCTGCTCGACCTTCTCGATGAACAGCTGGGTGGGCGCCTTGGTCTCGGACGCCTCCTCGACCATGCGCACGATCCGGGCGATCACCGAGTCGGAGGCGTCGCGTTCGACCCGTACGCGCAGGGCGCCGGTGCCGTTGAGGGTGCCGGCGAAGACCTCGTCGCCCGGTTCCTTCGGTGCGGGCAGTGGTTCGCCGGTGATGGTCGCCTGGTCGACCTCGCTCGCGCCGTCCAGTACGCGGCCGTCGGCGCCGACGCGTTCTCCGGGTCGTACGAGGATGGTGTCGCCGACGGTCAACTCCGCGACAGGAACGGTCAGTTCGCGTTCATCGGCATCAAGCCGAGTTGCCGTGGCAGGGGCCAGATCGAGCAGGCCGCGGACCGAGTCGGCGGTGCGGGCGGTGGCCAGGGCCTCCAGGGCGCCGGAGGTCGCGAAGATGACGATCAGCAGGGCGCCGTCCATGACCTGGCCGATCGCGGCGGCGCCGAGCGCGGCGACGATCATCAGCAGGTCGACGTCGAGGGTGCGTTCCTTGAGCGCCTTCAGGCCTTCCCAGCCGGGCTCCCAGCCCCCGGTGACGTACGCCATGGCGTAGAGCGCACCCCAGGTCCAGGCGGATGCGCCGGTCAGCTGGAGGGGCAGGGCGAGCAAGAACAGGGCGGTGGCCGCGGTGGCCCAGCGGGCTTCGGGGAGGGCGAGGACGCGGGTACGGCGGCGGAGTGCGGTCGGCGCGGTGGGCGACGGGGCGACCGGGGACGGGGTGAGAGTGGCAGTCACCCGAGCAACCATACAGGAACATATGAACACTCATTCATTCGTTCATGTGCGATGAGTAAGATACGGCCATGGGTCATGGAGCCGTCACCACCGCGCAGGACGCCGCCGAGCGCGTACGCCTCGACGCGGACAATGTCGCGAAGGTGGCCACGACCCTCCAGGCCCTGTCCACGCCGTCCCGCCTGCTGATCCTGGCGCGACTGCGCGAAGGTCCGCTTCCGGCGACGGAGTTGGCGGCCGAGGTGGGCATGGAGCAGTCGGCGTGCTCGCACCAGTTGCGGCTGCTGCGCAACCTGGGCCTGGTCGTCGGCGAGCGCCGCGGCCGGTCGGTGGTGTACGCGCTGCACGATCACCATGTCGCCGAGCTCCTCGACCAGGCGGTCTACCACGTGGAGCATCTGCGGCTCGGACTGAGCGACGCGGACGCCGAGACCGACGTCGACGCCACCACCGCCGCCACCAGGTAACCCCTTCGGCATGCAGGCATGCAGGCATGCAGGACCCTCCCACAGCGGGGGCGCCCGAAGCCCGGCCGCCATTACCCTGACGGAATGATCGATAACCCTCCCCCCTGTCCGAAGTGCTCGTGCGAGTACACCTACGAGATGAACGCCCTGGTGGTGTGCCCGGAGTGCGGCCACGAATGGGCTCCCGCCGAGAGCGGTGCCGTGGGGAACGACCCCATCGGCGCGCGGGTGATCAAAGACGCCGTCGGCAATGTGCTGCAGGACGGTGACAGCGTGGTCGTCGTCAAGGCGCTCAAGGTCAAGGGCAGTCCCTCGGGGATCAAGGCCGGCACCAAGGTGCGCAACATCCGGCTGGTCGACGGGGTCGACGGCCATGACATCGACTGCAAGGTCGACGGTTTCGGGGCGATGCAGCTCAAGTCGAGCGTGGTGAAGAAGGCCTGATCCGCGGCCGGTGAACCACCGGCCGGACGTCAGCGTCGCCATCGGATGCGGAATTGCCAAATTTCGCAATTACCTAGATGCTTTATTGGCTTTGTCAGCAAGATTTTGTCAGCAACGAAAGAGGGGCCTGCCGTGTCCGGCGCTACCGGTCGAGCTGCGGGAAGCCGAGGTCGCGGCGGAGTGAGCGGCTCTGTGATCAGCCGCGCGTGGGGCCCGGTGCGGTCCCTGCTGCCCGTGCGTGCCGACATCGAGGCAATGGGCCGCGATCCGCGCCGGGATCTCCTCGCCGGCCTCACCGTGGCGATCGTGGCGCTGCCCCTCGCACTCGGCTTCGGAGTCTCCTCCGGGCTCGGTGCGGCAGCGGGGCTGGCGACCGCGGTGGTCGCGGGGGCGCTGGCGGCGGTGTTCGGCGGATCGAATCTGCAGGTGTCGGGGCCGACCGGGGCGATGACCGTGGTCCTGGTTCCGATCGTCGCCCAGTACGGTCCCGGCGGGGTGCTGACCGTCGGGCTGCTGGCCGGGCTGCTGCTGATCGGGCTCGCTCTGGCCCGTGCCGGCAAGTACATGCGGTACGTGCCCGCTCCCGTCGTGGAGGGCTTCACCCTCGGCATCGCCTGCGTCATCGGACTTCAGCAACTGCCGAACGCGCTGGGGGTGGCGGGGGCGGAGGGCGACAAGGTCCTCGTGGTCGCCTGGCGCGCTGTCGAGGCGTTCGTCCGCCATCCCAACTGGACTGCGTTCGCGCTGGCGGTGGGGGTCGCGGTGGTCATGCTGGTGGGCGCGCGGTGGCGGCCGACCGTTCCGTTCTCGATCGTCGCGGTGATCGTCGCCACGGTGCTGGCGCAGGTTCTTCATCTGGACGCGGCTGCTCCGATCGGGGATCTGCCCGCCGGCCTGCCCGCGCCCTCGCTGGCGTTCCTCGACCTGACGGCGCTGTCCTCGCTGCTCGCCCCGGCCGTCGCGGTGGCGGCGCTGGCCGCGCTGGAGTCGCTGCTGTCGGCGACCGTCGCGGACGGGATGACGGTCGGCCAGCGGCACGACCCGGACCGTGAGCTGTTCGGGCAGGGCGTCGCCAACCTCGCCGCCCCGCTGTTCGGTGGCGTTCCGGCCACGGCGGCGATCGCACGGACCGCCGTGAACGTCCGTACGGGTGCCGGTTCCCGGCTCGCCGCGCTCACCCATGCCGTGATCCTCGCGGTGATCGTCTTCGTGGCGGCGCCCCTGGTCTCGAAGATCCCGCTGGCCGCGCTGGCGGGCGTCCTGCTGGCCACCGCGATCCGCATGGTCGAGGTCGGCGCGCTGCGGGCGATGGCCAGAGCGACCCGCTCCGACGCGCTGATCCTGGTCCTGACCGCCGCCGCCACCCTCGTCCTCGACCTCGTGTACGCGGTGATCATCGGCCTGGTCGTCGCGGGCGCCCTCGCTCTGCGGGCCGTGGCCAAGCAGGCCCGACTCGACGAGGTCCCGCTGGACCGGGGCGACCACAGTGCGGAGGAGCACGCGCTGCTGGCCGAGCACATCGTCGCCTATCGCATCGACGGGCCGCTGTTCTTCGCCGCCGCCCACCGTTTCCTGCTGGAACTGACGGAGGTGGCGGACGTACGGGTCGTGATCCTGCGGATGTCCCGGGTGTCGACCATGGACGCGACCGGTGCGCTGGTGCTGAAGGACGCGGTCCAGAAGCTGAACCGGCGCGGCATCGTCGTCATGTTCTCCGGAGTGCGTCCGGGGCAGCGCCAAGTTCTCGATTCCGTGGGCCTGTTGGACCTCCTCCGGCTGGAGGGCCGCGAGTACGTCACGACCCCCGAGGCGATCCAGGGGGCGCGCGATCACCTGGAATCCGCCGGAGTCCTGTCCGCCGTACCGGCCCAGAAGACCAGGACCATGAACGCGGCCAGGTCCGCGAACACGGCCGAGACCCCGGACATCAGCGAGGAGAGGCCCCGATGAGCACCACGCCCGCCGCTCTGCGCAGGGTCGACGTCTCCGGAGGCGAGGCCTTGCGGCTGCCGGTCGTACGTACCCCGGCGTGGGCCTCCGCGATCCAACTGACGGCGATCTGGGCGAGGATGGGCGCCATGGTGTTCATGAAGGGTTGGGTGCGATGCGCCGAGGACCGGCCGGTTCGGCCGCGCCACTGTCCCGGGGAGGCAACGGCACGATGAGCACGCCGCTCTACCAACTCAAGGCCGAGTTCTTCAAGACCCTCGGGCATCCGGCCCGTATCCGCGTGCTGGAGCTGCTGAGCGAGCGTGAGCACGCGGTCGCCGAGATGCTGCCCGAGGTGGGCATCGAACCCGCGCACCTGTCGCAGCAGTTGGCGGTGTTGCGCCGGGCCAACCTGGTCGTCACCCGCAAGGAGGGCTCGACCGTGTACTACTCGCTGACCAGCCCTCACGTGGCCGAGTTGCTCCGGGTCGCGCGGATCATCCTGTCCGGTGTGCTGGCCGGGCAGGCGGAGCTGCTGGCCGACCTGCAGGCAGCGCAGGGGGAGCTGAAGCCGCCGTCGTAGCGTCGTGGTCGGAGCACAACTGTCGGAGCGTCGTGGGCGCCGCCGTCGACGGGCGGCCCGCGCTCGGTGCCCGCCCCTGCTCTCCGGCGGCTGGTGAGCGGCCGTCCAGTGCTCGGCACAGGCGATCGCGGGTCGGTGCAACCCACTTGCCGTCAGCGGAGTTGCGCCGCGAACGCCTCGTACGCCTGCTCGTCGAACAGGACGAACCGCACCTCTTCCACCGTGGTCTCCGCTTCCCGCACCACGCCCACCGCGATGCGCGCCGCGTCCTCCATCGGCCAGCGGAAGATGCCCGTGGAGATGGCGGGGAACGCTACCGTGCGGGCGCCCAGTTCGTCGGCGATGCGCAGGGACTCCCGGTAGCAGGAGGCGAGTTGGTCCGAGCGGTCGTCCGTGGCGCTGAACACGGGGCCGACCGTGTGGATCACCCAGCGGGCGTCCAGTTCGCCCGCGGTCGTGGCGACCGCCTTGCCGGTGGCCAGGCCCTTGCCGTAGTGCGACGCGCGCAGGGCTCGGCAGGCGGCGAGGATCTCGGGGCCGCCTCGGCGGTGGATCGCTCCGTCGACGCCTCCCCCACCCAGGAGTGACGAGTTCGCCGCGTTGACGATTGCGTCGGCACTCTGTCGGGTGATGTCGCCCTTGACAAGCGTGATGGTGGTCATGACTGTCGCAGCCTCCTCCAGACGGCCTTCGCCGCGTTGTGTCCCGACATGCCGTGCACGCCGGGGCCCGGCGGGGTGGCCGAGGAGCAGATGAAGACGGCCGGGTGCGGGGTGGCGTACGGGAACAGGGAGAGCCGGGGGCGCAGCATGAGCTGGAGGCCGGCGGCCGCGCCGGAGCCGATGTCGCCGCCGATGTAGTTGGCGTTGCAGGCCGCCAGTTGGGGCGGGCCGGCGGTCGCGCGGGCGAGGACGCGGTCGCGGAAGCCGGGGGCGTAGCGCTCCAGTTGGCGCTCGATGGCGTCGGTGAGGTCGCCTGTCCAGCCGTTGGGGACGTGTCCGTAGGCCCAGAAGACCTGCTTGCCCTCGGGTGCGCGGGAGGGGTCGGCGATGCTCGGCTGCACGGTGATCAGGAACGGGGTGTCGGGCGCCCGGCCTTCGCGGGACGCGGCGCGCAGGGCGGTGTCGATCTCTCCGCTGCTCGCACCGACCTGGACGGTGGTCGCCGTGCGCGCCTCCTTCGCCGTCCAGGGCACCGGGCCGTCCAGTGCGTAGTCGACCTTGAAGACGCCCGCGCCGTAGCGATAGCGGTCGTAGTAGCCGCCGAAGCCCGCGATGCGGGCCAGTGCGGTGGGTGAGGTGTCGAAGACATACGCACGTGCGGGTGGCAGATCGTCCAGCCGCTTGACCTCGTAGTCCGTGTGGACGGTGCCTCCGAGGTCCGTCAGATACGCGGTGAGCGCGTCGGAGATGGACTGTGAGCCGCCGCGGGCGACGGGCCAGCCCCGGGCGTGTGCCGCCAGGGCGAAGACCAGGCCGACGGCGCCGGTGGCGACCCCGCCCAGCGGGGCCATGACGTGTCCGACGAGGCCTGCGAAGAGGGCCTTCGCGCGCTCGTCGCGGAAGCGGCGCATCAGCCAGGTCGAGGGCGGCAGGCCGGCCAGGCCGAAGCGGGCGAGGGTGACCGGGTCGCGGGGCAGCGAGGTCAGGGGCAGCGACATGAAGTCGTGGGCGAGGGTGTCCCACTTGCTGAGGAACGGCTCGACCAGCCTGCGGTACGCGCCCGCGTCGCGCGGCCCGAAGGAGGCGGCCGTCTCGGCCACGGACCGGGACAGCACCGCGGCTGTGCCGTCCGGGAAGGGGTGGGCCATGGGCAGCTCGGCGTGCAGCCACTCCAGGCCGTATCGCGCCAGTGGCATCGCCCTGAACGCCGGGGAGTTGACACCGAGGGGGTGCGCGGCCGAGCAGGGGTCGTGCCGGAAGCCGGGAAGGGTGAGTTCCTCCGTGCGGGCGCCGCCGCCGACGGTGTCACGCGCCTCGAAGACGGCCACGGAGAAGCCTCGGCGGGCCAGCTCCACGGCAGCCGTCAGCCCGTTGGGCCCTGCCCCCACCACGACCACATCGAGCATCGACGGCACCTTCGGACTCCTTCGTCAGCCGGCGGCCAGTTGAGATCAGGATATGCCGGGACACTGACACTCCCCGGCACGGGTAACCTCGGCCGGATGACGCGCCGTTTCCGCATCCAGTCGCCCGGCAAGGACGCCGACGACACCGCCTGGTACTGGTTCGAGGTCGAGGACGACGGCTGGGTGATGCGGCAGGCGGTCTTCGAGGCGGCGCTGGAGGTCCCGCACTCCTGCGAGCCCCTCCGGAACCCCGACGGCACCACCTCCGGCGGCGCTTCGATGGCCGTCGCACAGGCCCAACTCGCCCTCGTGCGCGAACGGTTCGGGCGTCTGGGCGTCCAGCTCCACCAGGCCGTGTACGGGGCGTTCACCGAGGGCGCCGTGGAGGTGCCGCCGGAGGCGGTGGACGTAGCCGAGTCGGAGTTCGAGCGGGCGTGGTCCACGGCCCTGCGGCACCGGCACTTCAGCCACTACGACACCGGCCCGCTGCCGGAGGGCGCCCGGCTCACCGGCATGGTGTGCGCGCTGCCGTGGGGGCCGGGCCGGACGGGCCTGTTCGTCGACATCAACGCGCCGGTGGACGCCTTCGTCGACATCGCCTGGCTGCCCTTCGATCCCGGGGACTGGCCGGCGGTCGGCACCGTGGCCGAGTTCGAGGTCGTCTCGCTGCGGTTCAGCTCGGCCCGCCCGCAGGTCAGGCTCCGGCCGACAGCAGCTCCACCACCCGGCGAGCCGTGGCCGCGTCCCGCGCCGCGGTGAACGGCAGCACGTTGCCGCCCGTTATGCGGAACGGCTCGCCCGCGCGGGTCAGATGGGCGCCGCCCGCCTCCTCGACGAGGAGGATGCCGGCCGCGTGGTCCCAGGCGGCCTCCCAGGAGAACGCCGTGGCGTCCAGCTCGCCCCGGGCGATGGCCAGGTACTCCAGGCCCGCCGAACCGCAGGCGCGCGGCCGGACGCCGTCCGTCCACAGGCCGAGGAGCGCGCGCTTCTGTTCGTCGGTCGTGTAGTCCGGGTGGGAGGTGGCCACCTGGAGGTCACGGCCCACCTCGGGCGGGCCCGCGTGCAGGGGCGTGCCGTCGAGGAAGGCGCCCTGCCCGCGAATCGCCGTGGCGAGTTGGTCGCGCGCCGGTGCGAACGTCCAGGACGCGCGGACGACTCCGCCGTGCGCCAGCGCGACCAGTGTGCAGAAACCGGGGTCGCCGTGGACGAACTGCCGGGTGCCGTCGACGGGGTCGACGATCCAGACCGGCGCGTCGCCCTGTATCGCCTCGTACGACGCCGGGTTGGCGTGGACCGCTTCCTCGCCGACCACGACGGAGCCGGGCAGCAGCTTGGGCAGCACGTCGGTGAGGTACAGCTCGGCCTTGCGGTCGGCGTCCGTCACCAGGTCGTGCGGGCCGCTCTTCTGGTCGACCTCGTGCGCGGCGAGCTGGCGGAAGCGCGGCATGATCTCCGTGGCCGCCGCCGTGCGGACCGCTTCTTCGACGTCCGACGTGTGCCGGGCGAGAAACTCTTCGATGGTTTCGGTGTCTCCGATCATGCCTCCATGAGAGCACGCGCCACTGACAATCCCCACCCGCCCGGTGGACATGGGATGGAATCGGCCTGAATACCAGGATTCGGACATCAGCGCCCGACCGCGTACCCCTGCATCCCCCGCGGGTTCGCCGCTGCCGACAGCACGCCCGTCTCCGGGTCCCGGGCGACCGCGCACAGCCGCCCCTCGGACCAGGTGTCGCCGATCGTCACGTCGTGCCCCCGGCGGCGCAGCTCCTCGATCACCCCGCGTGCCATGCGGGACTCCACGGTGACGCTCCCCGGGCGCATGCCGCGCGGGTGGAACGAACCGGGAAAGCTGTCGTTGTGCCAGTTCGGGGCGTCGATCGCGCCCTGGAGGTCCAGGCCGCCGCGTACGTCCGGGCGCAGGGCGACCGCCAGGAAGAAGTGCAGCTGCCACTGGTCCTGCTGGTCCCCGCCGGGCGTGCCGAACGCCATGACCGGCACCCCGTCGCGCAGTGCGACGGAGGGCGTGAGGGTGGTCCGGGGGCGGCGGCCAGGGGCGAGGGAGCTGGGCAGCCCCTCCTCCAGCCAGGCCATCTGGAGCCGGGTGCCGAGCGGGAAGCCGAGCTCGGGCACGACCGGGTTGGACTGGAGCCAGCCGCCGCTGGGTGTGGCGGCGACCATGTTGCCCCAGCGGTCGACGACGTCGAGGTGACAGGTGTCACCCCGGGTGAGCCCGTCGGCACGGACGGCCGGCTCGCCGGGCACCGGGGACAGGGCCGCGTCCGAGGGCCTCTTCGCGACCGTCGGCTCGCCGGCCCCCATCGCGACGGAGCCCGGCTCGTCGACGGTGACCACGCGCGCATGCTCACTGATCCGCGGAGTGCGCCCTCCCGGGCCGCCGGGACGCAGCTCGCAGGAGGCCTTGTCTCCGACGAGCGCCCGCCGAGCGGCGTTGTAGGTCTCGGACAGCAGGTCGTCGAGCGGCACGTCGGCCGCGCCGGCCGCGTCCCCGTACCAGGCCTCCCGGTCCGCCATGGCGAGTTTGCAGCCCTCGATCAGCAGGTGGACGTACTCGGCGGACTCGTACGCGGGCAGCTCCGGCGGGAGGAGCGCGAGCTGCTGGAGGAAGGCGGGGCCCTGGCTCCAGGGGCCGGCCTTGCAGAGGGTCCAGCCGCGCCAGTCGTACGTCGCCGGGGCCTCGTAGGCCGCGGACCAGGAGGCGAGGTCGGTGGCCGTCAGCGTGCCGGTGTGGTGCTCACCGCTGGTGTCCAGGGTGGGACGCGCGGACTGGCGTACCAGCGCCTCGGCGATGAAGCCGGTGCGCCAGACCTCCCGGGCCGCCTCGATCTGGGCGATGCGGTCCCCCGCCCCGGCGACCTCGGCGAGGAGCCGTTTCCAGGTCGCGGCCAGTGCGGGATTGCGGAACAGCTCGCCGGGCCGGGGTGCCTGTCCGCCGGGCAGGTACACGTCCGCCGACGAGGTCCACTCCGTCTCGAACAGCTCGCGTACCGTCTCGACGGTCTCACCGACGCGCTCCACGGGCGCGTGCCCGTCCTCGGCGTACCCGATGGCGTATGTCAGGACGTCGGCGAGCGGCTTGGTGCCGTGGTCGCGGAGCAGGAGCATCCAGGCGTCGAAGGCACCGGGCACGGCGGCGGCGAGGGGTCCGGTGCCGGGTACGAGATCCAGACCGAGCCCCCTGTAGTGCGCGATCGTGGCCCCGGCGGGCGCGACGCCCTGCCCGCACAGCACCTGTACGTCACCGTCGGCCGGGGCGACGATGATCGGGACCTCACCACCGGGCCCGTTGAGGTGCGGTTCGACGACGTGCAGGACGAAGCCCGCGGCGACGGCGGCATCGTAGGCGTTGCCGCCGTTCTCCAGGACGGCCATCGCGGACTGCGAGGCCAGCCAGTGTGTGGAGGACACCATGCCGAAGGTGCCCTGGAGCGTGGGTCGGGTGGTGAACACGGGCGGCTCCTTCACTGCACGACACGCGATCCGATGATCGTACGTACCCTGTGTGCCGCACCTGCCACACCGGCTACGGCCGGCTACGCCCCGCCGTCAGCACATGGCCACTGGCGCCGAGCAGCGCCGGTTCGGACTCGATGCGGCGGGTCGCGGACAGGACGGCCTCACGGCGCTCCGCGTCGTCCAGCCACCGTTCGACGCCGCCCATGAGCCAGGCGACGCCCTCCACCCCGTACTGGCCCTCCGGGACGAGTCCGGCCTCGGCGAACTCGGCGGGCACCTCGGTCGGTTCGGCGAAGTAGGCGGTCGTGAACAGGCCGCCGTCGGTGCCGTGTCTGCCGGTGGCGCTGACTTCGTCGGTGCGGGCCCGGTGCGCCGGGTCGAAGTAGTGCTCCTCGCGGAGCAGGTCGTGCAGCGCGGCATGGCGGTTGATGGTGGCTGCGACCACCAGTCCCCCGGGCCGGACGACCCGCAACGCCTCGGTCAACGCCCTTACCCGGTCCTGCCGTTCCGGCAGGTGATACAGCGGGCCCAGCATCAGGACCACGTCGTGGGAGGCGACGTCCGCGGGCAGCGCGCGGGCGTCCCCGAGCCGGACGGCGACGCCGGGAAGCCGTCCCGCCTGTTCCAGGTGCAGCGGTACGGGATCGACGAGTTCGACCTCGTACCCGTCCCGCGCCAGCCACTCCGCGTGCACCCCGCTGCCCCCGCCGACATCCAGCACGCGCGCGGGGGCAGCGGGCAGAAGCCGCCGCAGGATGTCCTGGGTCCGCCAGAACTCCAGCCGCCCGGACCCCTGCCGGATCCTGGCGTCCTCCTTGCCCCGCGCGTAGTAGGCGAGGATCTCCTCACGCACGGCGGGGGGTTCGGGGGACGCGTGCTCTGTGGTGATCGATGAGGAAGACATGCGTCAAGGCTGCGGATGGGGATGGGGGTGGCGCAAGCGGTTAACAGCTTGCGCCGGCGCGGTACCGGTGTCACGACTCCGAGGTGTCAAGAGCCGGTCCGAACGGCTCGGGCGGCGCAGCGGACGTACGGAACGACAGCGGCCCCTCCGCCCGCTCCCCGCTGCTGGACGACCCCGGCCCCGGCCCGGCCTGGCGCACACCACACCACACCGACGAACAGCTGGTCCGCCTCATCACCTATGGCGCGTTCGCCGCATTAGATAGCACTGAGAGTGAATTGGGTGCTATCGACGGCGATTTGCGCATTCCGGCGGACAGGACGGGCAGCCGACCGTGAGTGACTGTCATCGTGCGGGCACGGAGCGAGTTCGTGCTTCCGCCCCACAGGCAGTCATGTGACACTGGCGTCCCGTCCGGAGTGCGGACCCCCCGCCGCACCGTCCCCCACGAGAAGTGCGCCTTGAGCCTTCCTCTGCCGCTCGCACTCACCACGCGCCTGGCGCCGGTCGCCGTCATCGCCATCGCCGGCTGGGCGCTGTCCTCGGGTCCGCTCTCCGCGGCACCGACCGACAACAACGAGTCGGCCACCAAGGGCGCGTCCGCGTCGCCCTCCGCGCCCTCGACGGCGGCGGCCTCGAAGACGTTCGCCGCCGCGCCCGCGCCCTGTACGAGTGTGACCGCGAAAACGATCAAGTCCCTCGTCCCGGGCGCCAAGACGGCCGGGAAGGAGATCCCGTCGACGGACACGAAGGCGCGCCGCACCTGCTCCTGGAACGCGCTCAAGGGGTACGACTACCGCTGGCTCGACGTGTCGTTCGAGCTGTCCGACACGGACGCGGCGGCGGAGAAGACGTACAAGGAGCGCCTGACGGAGAAGAGCGGCGGCGGGGTGGTGCCGGGTCTCGGTGACGCCGCCTATTCCGTCGTGAACCTCACCACGGAGGACAAGCAGCAGACCCGCGAGGGCGTGGTGCTGGTCCGCGCGTCCAACGCGCTGCTGGTGATCACGTACAACGGCAGCGACTTCGAGTCGAAGAAGGCGCCCAGCACGGATGTGATCAACAAGGGTGCCATCAAGGCCGCCCGGGACGCGGTGGCAGCACTGGAGGGCGGTCAGTAGCACCGACCGCCCTCCGTCACGCGTCACGCATTACACGTCGCACATCACGCGTCAGACCTCCGTCTTGTCCTTTCCGCGTGCCAGCATCAGCACCAGGTAGAGCACCATCGAGGTGCCCAGGCCGACGGCCCAGCCGTAGTCGGCCAGTGAGGACAGCGCCGGGATGGGACGGCCGTCGATCAGCGGGTCGAAGTCGGCGCCGCCGACTGCCAGCACGCCGCCGACCAGGAAGGCGACGACCGCACGCCAGTTCCAGCCGTTGTCGTACCAGTAGCGGCCGCCCGCGGTGTACAGGTCGGCGAGGTCGAGCTTGCCGCGGCGCAGGATCCAGTAGTCGGCGATGAGGATGCCGGCGACCGTGCCGAGGAGACCGCCGACCAGGCCGAGCCAGGTGAAGATGTAGCCCTGCGGGTCGGAGTACAGCTTCCACGGGAAGATCAGGACGCCGAGGACGCAGGTGGCCAGCGCGCCGGCCCGGAAGCTGATCTTGCGCGGGGCGATGTTGGAGAAGTCGAAGGCCGGGGAGACCAGGTTGGCCGCGACGTTCACGGACAGGGTCGCCACCAGCACGGTGACCAGGGCGAACAGCAGCCCGAAGACGTTGTCGGTCTTGGCGGCGAGCTGTACCGGGTCCCAGATGGCCTCGCCGTACACGGCCTGCGAGCCCGAGGTGACCATGACGGACAGGAACGCGAACAGCGTCATCGTGGTCGGCAGGCCGAGCGCCTGCCCCCACGTCTGGGCCTTCTGGCTCTTCCCGTACCGGGTGAAGTCCGGGATGTTCAGCGACAGCGTGGACCAGAAGCCGATCATGCCCATGAGGGCGGGCGCGAAGATCTTCCAGAAGTCGGCGCCGTAGCCCAGCTTGGAGGGCTGGTCCAGCAGCGGACCGAAGCCGCCGGCCTTGTCGGCCATCCACCACAGCATCGCGCCGGCGCCGACGAGCACGAAGGGCGCGGCCCAGTTCTCGAAACGGCGGATCATCTCCATGCCCCGGTAGATGATCGCGACCTGGAGCGCCCAGAAGATGGCGAAGGACAGCCACATCGTCCAGGCGTAGCCGCCGATGTGCGAGGCGTTCGCCCAGTCGTCACCGATGAGCTTGCCGGCGAGGAAGAAGATCGCCTCGCCACCGATCCAGGTCTGGATACCGAACCAGCCACAGGCCACCAACGCCCGCACGACGGCAGGCAGGTTGGCACCGCGGATCCCGAAGGAGGCGCGGGCGAAGACGGGGAAGGGAATGCCGTACTTGGGTCCGGCGTGCCCGGTGAGCAGCATCGGGATCAGCACGATCACGTTCGCGAGGGCGATCGTGAGCACGGCCTGCTTCCAGTCCATGCCCACGGCGATCAGACCCGAGGCGAGGGTCCAGGAGGCCGTGTTGTGGGCCATGCCCACCCAGAGAGCCGAGAAGTTGTACGTGTTCCAGGTGCGCTTCTCGACGGGAACCGGCAGCAGGTCCTCGTTGGCGTACGGCCCGCTGGGAACGGGCGCGTCGGGGGAGATCTCCACCCGGCCGTCGGGGAGGGTGACTTGAGGGGACGGCGGTATGGCCGTGGGAGCGGTGTCGGTCATGGGCAGGCCAATCAAAGAGGTGGGTCGGGAAAGGCCGTGCGGGTGGCGCGTTGGGGGATGCGCACAGGACACCCGGAGGTGTCCTGACCCCCTCCCCGGCAACCTGAACGCCGGGGAGGGGGAGATGATGGGTGCGTAACACAGCGGGAGTTCGGCTACGTCAGGCGTTGACGGCCGGGATCACCGTCGACCCGTAGGCGTCGATGACCTTTTCCTGGGCGTCGTGCATGTCGTAGACGGCGAACTGGTCGACGCCGAGCTCACGCAGCTTGTTGAGCTTCTCGATGTGCATCTCCGGGGTGCCGATGACGCAGAACCGGTCGACGATCTCGTCGGGCACGAACTGGGTGTCGGGGTTGTCGGCCCGTCCGTGGTGGGAGTAGTCGTAGCCCTCACGGGACTTGATGTAGTCGGTGAGTTCCTCGGGTACGGCGGCGGAGTGTTCGCCGTACTTCGACACCAGGTCGGCGACGTGGTTGCCGACCATCCCACCGAACCAGCGGCACTGTTCGCGGGCGTGGGCGAGCGCCTCGGGCGAGTCGTCCTCGGTGATGTACGCGGGGGCGGCGACGCAGATCTTCACCTCGGACGGGTCGCGTCCGGCGGCGACGGCCGCATCCTTGACCGTCTTCACCATGTACTCGGTGAGGTAGAGGTCGGCGAGCTGGAGGATGAACCCGTCGGCCTCCTCGCCGGTCATCTTGAGCGCCTTGGGGCCGTACGCGGCCATCCAGACGGGGAGTTCGGCACCCGGCCGCACCCACGGGAACTTGATCACCGTACCGCCGAGGTCGGCCTCGTCACCGCGACCCAGCGAGCGGATGACCTTCATCGCGCCGCTGATCCGGGCCAGGGTGTTGGGAGTCCGGCCGGCGACACGCATCGCGGAGTCACCGCGGCCGATGCCGCACACCGTGCGGTTGCCGAACATGTCGTTGAGGGTCGCGAAGGTGGAGGCGGTGACCTCCCACGTACGGGTGCCCGGATTGGTGACCATGGGCCCGACCGTCAACTTCTCGGTGCTGGAAAGGATCTGACTGTAGATCACGAACGGTTCCTGCCACAGCACGGCGGAGTCGAAGGTCCAGCCGTACGTGAAGCCGTTGCCCTCGGCGCGTTGCATCAGCTCGATGACACGCGAGGCCGGCGGGTCGGTCTGGAGGACGAGTCCGAAGTCCATCTGTGCTCCTAGTTCAGGTACTGACAGGTGGAGCGGGGGGTGTAGACGCCGTGACCCGCGCGTCCGGTGAACTCCCGCTCGGTGATGACGAGTTCGCCCCGCGACAGGACGGTCTCGACGCGGCCGGTGATCCGCTTGCCCTCGTACGCCGAGTAGTCGACGTTCATGTGGTGGGTCTCGGCGGAGAGGATCTGCTCGGCCGCCGGGTCGTAGATGACGATGTCGGCGTCGGCGCCCGGGGCGATGGTGCCCTTCTTCGGGTAGAGGCCGAACATCCGCGCCGGGGTGGCGCAGGCGATCTCGATCCAGCGGCGGCGGCCGATGTGCCCGTCGACGACGGCCTGGTGGAGGAGGTCCATGCGGTGCTCGATGCCCGGGAGCCCGTTGGGGATCTTCGAGAAGTCGCCGCGGCCCAGCTCCTTCTGGCCCTGGAAGCAGAACGGGCAGTGGTCCGTGGAGACGACCTGGAGGTCGTTGGTCCGCAGGCCCCGCCACAGCGCGGCCTGGTGGTCCTTGGGCCGCAGCGGCGTCGAGCACACGTACTTCGCGCCCTCGAAGTCCGGCTCGGCAAGGTTGTCGGTCGACAGGAACAGGTACTGCGGGCAGGTCTCGCCGAAGACGTTGAGCCCCTGGTCACGCGCCCGTACCAGCTCGGCGACTGCCTCCTGCGCCGAGACGTGGACGACGTACAGGGGTGCGCCGGCGACCTGCGCGAGCTTGATGGCGCGGTGCGTGGCCTCGGCTTCGAGGAGTGCCTTGCGGACCTCGCCGTGGAAACGCGGGTCGGTCTCCCCCCGGGCCAGCGCCTGCTCCACCAGCACATCGATCGCGATGCCGTTCTCGGCGTGCATCATCATCAGGCCGCCGTTCTCGGCGGAGCGCTGCATGGCGCGCAGGATCTGGCCGTCGTCGCTGTAGAAGACGCCCGGGTAGGCCATGAACTGCTTGAAGGAGGTGACGCCCTCCTCGACGAGCAGGTCCATCTCCTTGAGGGTGTCCTGGTTCACGTCGGAGACGATCATGTGGAAGCCGTAGTCGATGGCGCAGTTGCCGTCGGCCTTGGCGTTCCAGGTGTCGAGTCCGTCGCGCAGCGACTGGCCGACGTTCTGCACGGCGAAGTCGATGATCGTGGTCGTACCGCCCCAGGCGGCGGCCCGGGTGCCGGTCTCGAAGGTGTCCGAGGCGGCCGTACCGCCGAACGGCAGTTCCATGTGGGTGTGCGCGTCGACGCCGCCCGGGATCACGTACTTCCCGGTGGCGTCTATGGTCCGCTCGGCCGTCCACGCCTCGGCGGCGGAGGTGCCTGCGGCAGCGAGGGCGGCGATTCGGCCGTCCTCGATGAGGACGTCGGCGTGGATCTCGTCGGATGCGGTGATGACGAGGCCACCGCGGATGACGGTACGGGCGCTCATACTCCCTCTCCTAACAGCGATCGGTGAGTGCGGGTTGTTTGTGGCTGGTCGCGCAGTTCCCCGCGCCCCTGGAGGGCTTCGCCCCTCCAGGGGCGCGGGAGCCCGCCTGTTTTACGGTGCCGTCAGCGGGCCGTACGCGTCGGGGCGGCGGTCGCGGAAGAACTGCCAGCGGTCGCGGACCTCGCGCATCTTGGCCAGGTCGAGGTCGCGGACGACGAGCTCGGTCTCCTTGTCGCTCGCCACCTCGCCGACGAACTGCGCCTCCGGGTCCACGAAGTACGAGGTCCCGTAGAAGTCGTTGTCGCCGAGTTCCTCGACGCCGACCCGGTTGATCGCACCGACGAAGTACTCGTTGGCGACGGCCGCCGCCGGCTGCTCCAGCTGCCACAGGTAGGAGGACAGCCCGCGCGAGGTGGCCGACGGGTTGAAGACGATCTCGGCGCCTTCGAGGCCCAGCGCACGCCAGCCCTCCGGGAAGTGCCGGTCGTAGCAGATGTAGACGCCGATCTTGCCCACGGCGGTGTCGAAGACGGGCCAGCCGACGTTGCCCGGGCGGAAGTAGAACTTCTCCCAGAAGCCGTTGACCTGTGGAATGTGGTGCTTGCGGTACTTGCCGAGGTACGAGCCGTCCGCGTCGATCACTGCAGCCGTGTTGTAGAGGACGCCGGGCTGCTCCTCCTCGTACATCGGCAGGACGAGGACGATGCCCAGTTCCTTGGCGAGCGCCTGGAAGCGCTTGACGATCGGGCCGTTCGGGATCTGCTCGGCGTACTCGTAGAACGCCTTGTCCTGGACCTGGCAGAAGTACGGTCCGTAGAACAGCTCCTGGAAGCACATGACTTGAGCACCCTGCGCCGCGGCGTCGCGGACCGCCTGCTCGTGGACCTGGATCATCGACTCCTTGTCGCCCGTCCAGGCAGTCTGGAAAATGGCGGCGCGAATCACCCTGCTCATCGGGACCTCCGGTCACTCGGTGTAGGGCGAGCCTAGGAAGCCTGAAGAGCGGGTTTGAGTTGCACGGTGTCACGCCTGCGGACGTTCGGCGTTCCACGGTGTCACCCTCACGTCGGCCCATGTTTCACCACTGTTTTCCCAGGTCCTCTGATGTTTCGGAGCGGTAAGACGGAGCAATGGAGAACGGTTCGAGCAGCGGTTCTCAGCCTTGTTGAGCGTCGTGCGCGAGGAGCGCGATATGCACGGAGGCGGCCTGCTCGAAGTCGTCGAGATCGAGTCCGAGCCGCGTCTGTATCGCTTCCAGCCGCCGGTAGAGCGCGGGCCGCGAGACATGATGCAGTTGCGCTGTACGTGATTTGTTGCGTCCGGTGGCGAGATAGGTCCGCAGCACGGGCAGCAGTTCGGACTCGCCCTCCGCCCCGCACAGCAGCCCGTCCAGCTCGCGCTCGGCGAACGCCTGCACCTGCGGATCGTCCCGCAGCAACCGGACGAGCCCACGCAGCCGTACGTCCCTCAGGTGCACCAGCACCGGCAGATCCTGCCCCGCCGGAGTGGCCGCGACGGCCGCGGCGACGTGCAGCGCCTCGCGCAGTCCGGTGGGTACGTCGTCCCAGGAGGCCAGCGCCTCGGCGGCCGCCACGACGGTCCGGCCCTCGCCGGTCTCCGTACGCAGCCGGAGTGCGAAGTGTGCGGCGAGCGCCTTGGCGTCCTGGTCCCGGGCGAGGCTCAGCAGGACGGCGGTGGCGTCGTCGGCGAGCTCGGCGACCAGCCCCGGCAGCCCCAACAGCCGTAGTACGCGGTCGACTTCGGCGGGTTCACCGTCCCGTACGACGAGCGGCACGAAGGTCCGCCGGTTGACGGGCAGTCCGGCTGCCCGCGCCCGCGGAAGCAGTTGCCGGGCCGGTACGACTCCGCTCACCAGGTCCGTCAGCAGGCTCTGCGCGGACTGCTCCTCCCAGGTGTGCACGGAGCCCCCGAGCATGCGGTGCAGGACGAGTGCCTCGGCGGCCCGGTCGGCGAGCAGCCGTCCGGTGGCCACGTCACCGCGGTACCCGCAGAGCACGATCCGCCCCCACCGTTCCCCACGCCCGCCCAGCTCGGCGCGGATCCACCCGTCGCCCTCGCTGCCGCCGGCCTGCCGGGAGATCCGCTCCCAGTCCCGCAGCACGTCGTCGACGGCCGACCGCTCCCCCGACGTGGCGAGGACCCGATGGGCGAGGTTGGTGACGACGACGGGACACGCACTGTGCGAGGCGACCTCGTCGAGGAGCAGTTGCAGCGGGGCGCCACTCGTGATCAGCCCGGTGAGGGCGGTCCTTACCGCCTCCGACAGGCTCACGGCGGCGAACTTCCGCCGCACCAGCCGGGACTGGACCTCCTCCGTCAACTCCGCGAAGGGGAACGGCCGGTGGAGCACCACCATCGGCAGCCCGCACCGCTCGGCCGCGCGCCGCATGACGTCCGGCGGCGACGGAAAGGCCCGCCCGAGCCCGAGAACAACCGCGGCGGCCTCCGCCCGGTGCAGCGAGCGGATGTACTCGGCCTGGGCCTCCTCGTCCCCGGCGAGCAGCACCCCGGTCGTGAGCACCATCTCGCCGCCGCTGAGCATCACGCCGACGTCGGCGGCCTCGGCTACGTGCACCCAGCGCACGGCCCGGTCGAGATGGCCGGCCCCGGCCACCACCTCGGGCTCGCCCGCGAGCACCCGTTCCAGGCCGAGGACCTGGCGGACCGACAGGGCGGGTTCCAAGGTGGTGGTCGTGAGCATGGCGGACTTCCTTGCTGTGGTGTTACTGGACGCAGCTCCTCAGAGCCCGTTCGAGGATCGCGACGCCCTCCTCGGCCTCCGCGACGGTGAGCGACATTGGCGGTGCGATACGCAGCGCGCTGGTGTTGTGGCCGCCGCCCTTGCCGAGGAGCAGCCCTTCTTCCCGGGCCGCTTCGAGTACGGCGGCGGCGGTCTCCGGGTCGGCGGTCTCCGTACCGGGCTTCACCAGCTCGATGCCGATCATCAGCCCGCGCCCGCGGACCTCCCGGACGCCCGGCAGCTGCGCGGTGACGGCCCGCAGCCGTTCGATGAGGAGGCCGCCGACGCGCCGGGCGTTGCCCTGGAGGTCGTGTTCCAGGAGGTAGGTGAGGTTGGCGAGGCCGGCCGCCATGGTGATCTGGGTGCCGCCGAAGGTCGAGATGGAGTTGGAGTCGAGGCAGTTCATGACCTCGGCGCGGGCGACGACCCCGCCGATGGACATGCCGTTTCCGATGCCCTTGGCGAAGGTGATGATGTCCGGCGGGCCGTTCTCCGCGTGGGCCTGCCAGCCCCAGAAGTGCTCTCCGGTGCGGCCCCAGCCGGTCTGCACCTCGTCGGCGATCCAGAGGATGCCGCGCTCCTGGAGCACCCGGCGGAAGGCCGCGTACAGCCCGTCGGGAGGGGAGGTGAAGCCGCCGACGCCCTGGATGGGTTCGGCGATCAGGGCGGCGGGCGGACGGACGTGTCCGAGCAGGTCCTCCAGGTCGGCGACGCAGGCGGCGATGAACTCGTCGTCGCTGAGATCGGCGTACGGACCACGGGTGCGGACGCCGCCGTGGACGTACAGGGTCTGGAGGGGCGAGAGGGAGGTGGGAGACCAGCCCTTGTTGCCGGTGATGCCGACCGTGCTGAACGAACGGCCGTGGTAGCTGTTGCGCATCGCCAGGATCTGGTTGCTGCGCCGGTAGGAGGTGGCGAGGAGCAGCGCCGTGTCGTTGGCCTCCGTGCCGGAGGTGGTGAAGAAGACGCGGGCGTCCGGGATACCGGACAGCTGGGCGATGCGCTCGGCGAGTTCGACCATCGGGCGGTTGAGGTAGAGCGTGGACGAGTGGATGATCCGCCCGGCCTGTTCGCTCACCGCCTTGGTGACCTCGGGCAGCGCGTGCGCGGTCATCGTGGTGAGGATGCCGCCGAAGAAGTCGAGGTACTGCTTCCCGTTCGCGTCCCACACATGGCGGCCCTCGCCGTGCGTGATCTCGATCGGGTCCTCGTAATAGACGGCGAGCCAGTCCGGCAGGACGGCCTTGTGTCGCCCGTACAGATCACTCACGGCTGCACCAGCCCTTCATACGCGTCCGGCCGCCGGTCCCGGTAGAAGGCCCACTGCTGCCGGACTTCCTCGATGAGATCGAAATCCAGATCACGCACGACGAGTTCCTCGCCCTTGTCGCTGGCGACGTCGCCGACGAACTGACCGCGCGGGTTCACGAAGTACGAGGTGCCGTAGAAGTCGTTGTCCCCGTACTCCTCCTGACCCACCCGGTTGATGGCGGCGATGAAGTACTCGTTGGCGACGGCCGCCGCCGGCTGCTCCAGCTGCCACAGGTACGCGGAGAGGCCGCGCGAGGTGGCAGACGGGTTGTAGACGAGCTGGGCGCCGTTCAGCCCGAGCTGGCGCCAGCCCTCCGGGAAGTGCCGGTCGTAGCAGATGTATACGCCGATCCTGCCGACGGCCGTCTCGAAGACGGGCCAGCCGAGGTTGCCGGGCTTGAAGTAGTACTTCTCCCAGAAGCCCTTGACCTGGGGGATGTGGTGTTTGCGGTACTTGCCGAGGTAGGTGCCGTCGGCGTCGATCACGGCCGCGGTGTTGAAGTAGAACCCGGACTGCTCGACCTCGAACACGGGCACGACGATCACCATGCCGGTCTCGCGGGCCAGCTCCTGCATACGAACCACCGTGGGCCCGTCGGGCACGGGCTCGGCCCAGCTGTAGTGCTCGGGCTCCTGGACCTGGCAGAAGTAGGGGGCGTTGAAGACTTCCTGGAACCCGATGACCTTGGCACCCTGCCGGGCGGCCTCACGGGCGTGCTCCACATGCTTGGCGACCATGGACTCGGTGTCGCCGGTCCAGGTGGCCTGAACCAGAGCGGCACGTACGACGTTGGCCATGACCCGTTCCTTCCGGCTGGACGTCAGAGAGCCTCTACGCCCGTAGACAGAGGTCGTAGGGGCTTGAAAGTAAGCCTCCCGAGAAGCCTTGCCAAGACCATCGCCGTTAACCCGCGGAGTCGATCACGTTTCACACTCCTGTGGGCGAGTCGTGGCCGACCGGATCAGGCGCTGTGCCCGGCGACCCGGAGGGCGTGCACCAGATCCCAGTACCGCTCCTCGGAGGCACCCCGGGCCGCCTCCAGGAGCAGGGGTACGAGCCGCTGGGGGTCGGCGGCGACACTGCGGGCGGCCTCCTCGGGGGTGCGGACCCGGACGTACGCGTCGAGGAGCGCACGCGCCTCGCGCTGCCGGCCCTCCTCGACGAGCCCGAGCACGGCCTCGCCGATCTCCGCCGCCGGCCGCACGATGCCCTGCCGCAGGATCTGCTGGCCGTCGGGCCCACGCCCCGCCGCGACCAGCGCGTCGGCGGCGGCGAGCAGGCTGACGGCGGGCAGGGAGGCGGCCTCCCAGAGCAGGGTGGCCCAGTCGGCGCCGAGCCCGGCCCGGTGCAGTTCGGCGGCGAGCAGGGGAAAACGCGCGGCGGGCCAGTACGCCGCCTCGACGAGCAGGGCGTGCGCCTCCCCGCTGCGTCCCTCGTTCCGCAGTCGTACGAGGGTCCGGACGGCGTCGATGGTGTCGTGCCGTGCGTCCTCGTCCAGCGCCTCCCGGACGGGCACCGCGGGTTTGGCCGCCTCGGCGGCGCCGGCGAACCGCGCCCCGCGCGGGGTACGGCGGGCCGGTGCGGCGCGCGCTGGCGGTACGGGGGTGGGGGCGGGGTCGACGGCGGGTAGGGCGCCGGTGTCCGCGTCGTCCGTCATCCCGGCGAAACGGGCACTGCCACGGGTGCGGCGCTTGGAGCGCTGCTTGGCGGCGGGACGGGGGTTCTCGGGCTCGGGCTCGGGCTCGGGGGCCTGGGGCTCGTACCAGTCGGCGGGGAGTCGCGGTGCCCCGCTCTCGCCCGGGTGCTCCTGGGTGCTGTGGGCGTCGCCCTGAGGGGCGCCGTCGTGGTCGCCGCGGTACCAGGTGGCCGTGCCGCTGCCCGGGCGCTGCTGGTCGGGGTCGGTGCGCTGCCTCGGCACGGACAGCGGGTCGCCGTGGTGTTCGTCGGCGGGGTGGCGGACGTTCTGGGTGCGGCCGGCGAACATGCCCGCCTCGTCGTCGGAGTCACGGCGGGGAGATGTCGCCGCGTTCACGGCCCGGCGGGCCAACTGCTCCAGCCGGGACCGGAGTTCGATGCAACGGGCGGAGGCGCGTTCGTGGTCGTCGTGGGCCCAGGCGAGGTCGAGGCGGAGCCCTTCGGCCTCCTCGTGGTTGGCGGCGGAACCGAGCAACCGCCCCAGTTCGGCGAGCCGTTCGGCGGCGTACCGCTGTTCACGGAGCATCACGTCGAGCCGGTCACCGAGGGCGTCGCGGGCGCCGGGGCGGGCGTCGAACGCGGTGAGCGAGGCCTGGTGCAGGGCACGGGCCTGCTCGGCCTCGGGGGTGACGGCGCCCGTCGCATACTCGGCGGCGAGATCCTGGAGCAGCGCCTCCACGACGTCCCAGGGCGGCACTTCGCGCCCGTCCAGGCAGGCACGCATGCCGTCGGGGTCGCGCTGCCAGAACACGCCGCACCAGCCGGCGCCCTGATCGAGGCGGGCCAGCAGGCCATTGAGATACCGAGCGAACTCCCGCACCTGCCCCGGGAGTTGTTCCACCACCATGCGTTCACCCCATGCCCGACCGGAGTTCTCCGCCCCGTACAAAACACCAGCCGTGTTACGGACGGGCTACGAGGGGTTTTCGGACCGGACGCAGAGTACCGCGCGCCCAGCAGAACGTGATGTGAACCACTGCGACAATGGCCAAAACCGCCCCGCGGCGCTCACGCCGCGACCGGGGCGACCGGCGCGCACTGCCCGACCAGTTCATCCATGGACAGTCCGAGGACCCGCGCCAGCGCCGCGACCGTGAAGAAGGCCGGGGTCGGTGCCCGTCCGGTCTCGATCTTGCGGAGGGTCTCGGCGGAGATTCCGGCGCGGCCCGCGATCTCCGCCATGCTGCGGCCACCACGCGCCTGACGCAACAGCCGGCCGAGCCGCTCGCCGCGTTCACGCTCTTCGGGAGTGAGGGGAGTGCGTACCATGCCACCATTCTAATACCGGTATAGTAATTGGCATGGTGGAACTCAAGACGAACACAGCGATCGATGCCATGTACGAGGCGGGCCAGGTGGTCGGCAAAGCCCTGACCGCCGTCCGGGAAGCCGCTGACGTGGGCGTTTCCCTGCTGGAGCTGGACGAGCTGGCACACGAGGTGCTGCGGGCGGCCGGGGCCACCTCCCCCTTCCTCGGCTACCGGCCCTCGTTCGCGCCCACCCCGTTCCCGGCGGTGATCTGCGCCTCGGTGAACGACGCGATCGTGCACGGCATCCCTGACGGCTACCGGCTGCTCGACGGCGACCTCGTCTCGATCGACTTCGGCGCCGAACTGGGCGGCTGGGCGGGCGACTCGGCGATCAGCTTCATCGTGGGCGAGCCGCGCCCGGCCGACGTACGGCTCGTCGAGACCGCCGAGCGGGCGCTCGCGGCGGGTATCGCGGCGGCGGTCGTCGGCAACCGCATCGGCGACATCGCGCACGCGATCGGCGAGGTGTGCCGTACGGAGGGGTACGGCATCCCGCAGGGCTTCGGCGGCCATGGCATCGGCCGCCGGATGCACGAGGACCCGCCGGTCCCCAACGAGGGCCGCCCCGGCCGGGGCATGCCGCTGCGCCACGGTCTGGTCCTGGCGATCGAGCCCATGCTGATCGGCAGCGGCAAGGACGACTACCACGAGGCTCCGGACGGCTGGACCCTGCGCACGAACGACGGCTCCCGCGCGGCCCACGCGGAACACACGGTGGCGATCACGGAGTCGGGGCCGCGGGTGCTGACGGCCCGCCAGGACGCGCACACGAGCCGCGCGTAACCTACGTCTTCATGCGTATCAGGAACGGCACCTCCACCGACGCGGAGGGCATCGCGGCCCTGCACACGGCCAGTTGGCGCAGCGCGTACACCGCGCTCATGCCGGCCGCGTATCTGGACGGCCCACTGGCGGCGGAGCACCTCGCCACGTGGCGGGCCCGCACTGCGGCGCCGTCCGGCGACCGGTGTCTCCTGCTCGCCGAGGAGGACGGTGAGCTGCGCGGCTTCATCCATCTGGACACGACTCCGGACGGCCGGGTCCACGTGGACAACCTGCACGCCCGGCCGGACCGTGTCGGCACCGGCGTCGGCCGCACCCTGCTGCACCACGGTTTCGCCTGGGCGGCCCGGCACAGTCCCGGCCGGGACGTCTGCCTGGAGGTCCTGGCCGGCAACGCCCGCGCGATCGCGTTCTACGAGCGCGCGGGCGGTCTGCGCACGGCCGAGCGCCCCCTGCTGATGGCCGCGGGCTTCACCGTGGCGGAGATCGAGTACACCTGGCCGGCGGCGACGGTCAGCCGCTACGAGGACGGGCGGCCGAACACGAACACGTCACCACCGCCCACCCTCGGCTGACTCACGAAGCCGGCCGCACCACCATCGCCGATCCGCCGCCGCGTCGCACCGTCTCGGCGGCCGCCAGCCACTTCCCGTTCGGCAGGCGCTGTACGCCGGTCGCCGCGCCGATCTCGGGGTTGAGCCGGAAGCCGTGGCCGATCGCCTCCAACTCGGTCCTCAACTCACTGTTCCACAGCCCGGGTTCGAGCTCGGTGGTCGTCTGGTTGCGCTGGCTCGCGCGCGGTGCGGCGATCGCGTCGACCAGCGGGAGCCCCCGGTCCAGGAGGCCCGTCAGGGTCTGCAGGACGGTCGTGATGATGGTCGCGCCGCCGGGTGAACCGAGGGCCACCACCGGCTTGCCGTGGGCGTCCAGGACGATCGTCGGGGACATCGACGAGCGCGGTCGCTTCCCCGGCCCCGGCAGGTTCGGGTCGTGTACGGCCGGGCTGGCCGGCGCGAAGGAGAAGTCGGTCAGCTCGTTGTTGAGGATGAAGCCACGGCCCGGGACCGTGATGCCGCTGCCGCCGGTCTGCTCGATGGTCAGCGTGTACGACACGACGTTGCCCCACTTGTCGGCCACCGTCAGATGCGTCGTGTTCTCACCCTCGTACGTCGTCGGCGCCGCGATGCCACCGCTGTCGCAGGCCGCCGGGTTGCGCGGGTCACCGGGTGCGACCGGGCTCGTCAGCACCGCGTCGTCCTTGATCAGGCACTCGCGCGAGTCGGCGTACGACTGCGACAGCAGCTCCTTCGTCGGTACGTCCTCGAAGGCCGGGTCGCCCACCCAGCGCCCCCGGTCCGCGAAGGCGATCCGGCTCGCCTCGATGTAGCGGTGCAGGAACCGGACCTCGCTCGCCTTCGAAAGGTCCGTCCTCTCCAGGATGTTGAGCGCCTCACCGACCGTCGTACCGCCCGACGAGGAGGGCGCCATGGAGTACACACCCAGCCCGCGGTACGACGTCTTCGAGGGCGCCTGCCGCTTCGCCCGGTACGTCGCCAGGTCCGTCAGCGACAGCTCGCCGGGACGTGCGTTGTAGCCCGAACCCGGGTCCACCGGCGGCTTGTTGACGGTGTCGACGATCTCCTGGGCCAGCTTCCCCCGGTACATGGCGCCAACGCCCTTGCGGCTCAACTCCGCGTACGTACGCGCCAGATCGGGGTTCTTGAAGGTCGAGCCGACCACCGGCAGCGCACCGCCCGGCAGGAACAGCTCGGCCGTGTCCGGGAAGTATCTGAACCGCGCCTCGTTGGACGCGGTCTGCGCTCTGAACGTGGCGTCCACGGTGAAGCCGTCGCGCGCGAGCCGCTCCGCCGGCTTCAGCAGCGTACCGAGCCGTTCGCTGCCCCAACTGTCCAGCGCCGCCTGCCAGGTCGCGGGCGTGCCCGGCGTACCGACGCCCAGCCCGCTGGTGACGGCGTCGGCGAAGGGGATCGGCTGCCCGTTCTCCAGGAACAGACCCGAGTCGGCCGTCAGGGGTGCCGTCTCGCGGCCGTCGATCGTGCGCACCGTACGGGACTTGGCGTCGTAGTAGACGAAGTAGCCGCCTCCGCCGATGCCGTTGGAGTAGGGCTCCGTGACGCCCAGCGCGGCGGCCGTGGCGACGGCGGCGTCCACCGCGTTGCCGCCCTTGCGCAGGATCTCGATCCCGGCAGCCGAGGCGTCCGCGTCCACGCTCGCCACGGCACCGCCGTACCCGACGGCGACCGGGACCTTCTCCACAGACCTACCCACAGCTGTATCCGCGGACGTGGCGTCGGAAGGTGGCGCCGCCGCCCCCACCGACACCACCGCGGCAGACACCGCAAGGACCGCCAGATTCCGCGCGACAGGGCGACGCATGAATACCTCCAGTCAATGACCGTCCGCGCAGCGTAACTTCATTCCCGGTGGTCCCGTAAGGCCCCACTCGAACGCCGTTCCGGTTGACCGCTACCATGCGCGCCCATGACTGACGACGTGCGCAATATCGCCCTCGGTGTGGTCGCGGCCGGTATCAGCGCAGCCCTCGGCTGGCTGGCCCGCACCTATCTGTGGAAGCGCAAACTCCGCCGCAAGCAGGCCTTCTTCGGGCTGCCGGACAACTCCGAGTCGCTGCTCGTGGTGAACCGCGAGGCCGGCGGCCCCGAGCTCACCGTGATGCGCCACGACGTGTTCGCGCTCCTGGAGCTCTCCGCGCTCATCAAGGACTGCAACGCCCACGCCCAGGTCGTCGCCCACGACGCCGCCCAGCAGGGGTTCGGCGAGCGGACGGAGTTCTGTGTGGGCGGCCCGGCCTCCAATCGCCGCATGGCGGCGCATCTGCACTCGCTGCTCCCCGGTGTACGCGTCAACGTCGACGCCGAACCCGGCCCGGACCGCGGTGCCTTCCAGATCGGCACCGAGCGCTACCGCCTGGAGCCGGGCCAGGGCGAGTACGTGATCCTCGCGCGGCTCACCGCCGGCCAGAGCCGCGAGGCCCGCCCGGTCTTCCTCTTCTGCGGCCAGCGCGCGATCACCAACCAGGCCGCGACCCGCTATGTCGCCCGCAACCACGAACGGCTGGCCCGCAAACACGGGAACAACTCCTTCGCCCTGCTCCTGAAGGTCGTCAACTCGCAGGCGTACGGCCCCGATGTCGTCGAGCTGGTCACGGACATCACCCGGGCCGCTCAGACGCCCATACCGGCCGTCACGGCGCGCAACTCCCACCGTGCGTCCTAGCGGAACCAAGGAGAGCGGCACCCTCGTCGCGTACCTCTACGACGTGGGCCCGCTCGGCCTCGGCAACGCATCGAGCACAACCCGACCGGCGTGCAGCTGACCTCCTCCCCACCGGAGCCCGACGCCTCATACGTGTCGGTACCCCTGTGCGAGCAGTGATCTCCGGCTGCTGCCGGGCGAGCGCGTGCCCTTCTTACTACTGCACGCGCAGCAGCGTCCCTGATTCGGCCGGTGCCACGTCCTCGACCTCCGTCCACATCCCGATGGGGATGAACGGCAAATCGTAGTCGAGGTTCGGCGCGGCTCGCCTCCCGGTCCGGGCCTCCGTCGGGAAGCTGTCCGTCGGTACGCTCACGGCACCCTCAACTCACCAGGCGGCGAACGGACTTGGGCGAGACCTCAGTGCTTGAGGATCTTGGAGAGGAAGTCCTTGGCCCGGTCGCTGCGAGGGTCGGTGAAGAACTCCTCGGGGGTGCGGTCCTCGATGATGCGGCCGTCGTCCATGAAGACGACCCGATTGGCGGCCGAGCGGGCGAAGCCCATCTCATGGGTGACGACGAGCATGGTCATCCCGTCGCGGGCGAGCTGCTGCATGACCTCCAGGACCTCGTTGATCATCTCCGGGTCGAGAGCCGACGTCGGCTCGTCGAAGAGCATGAGCTTGGGGTCCATGGCGAGGGCGCGGGCGATGGCCACACGCTGCTGCTGGCCGCCGGAGAGCTGAGCCGGGTACTTGGGCGCCTGCGAGGCGAGGCCGACGCGGTCCAGGAGCTCACGGGAGCGCCTGTCGGCCTCCTCCTTCTTGCGCCCGCGCACCTTGACCTGGCCCAGCGAGACGTTCTGGAGAACGGTCTTGTGGGCGAAGAGGTTGAACGACTGGAAGACCATCCCGACCTCGGCACGGAGCCGCGCGAGAGGCTTGCCCTCGTCGGGCAGCAGCTGCCCGTCGAGTCTGATCGTCCCGGATTCGATCGGCTCCAGCCGGTTGATCGCTCTGCACAGAGTCGACTTGCCCGATCCGGACGGGCCGATGACCACGACCACCTCCCCCTTGGCCACGGTGAGGTCGATGTCCCGGAGGACATGCAGGTCACCGAAGTGCTTGTTGACTTCATGCAGCTCGATCAGCGGATCGACAGCCATGCCCAGCCCTACTCACTCTCAGCTGTGTCGTGGTCCGCCGCAAACTATCCAGACGGGAGTGGAGTTAATACACGACACGCACTTTTCGGCCATTAGCCGTATTTACGTCAGGCTCGACATCGCGCCTATGCCTCCGAGACCTCCGCGTACAGCTGCGACAGCTCGGGAGCGCCGCTGGACGCCCACTCGCGACCGGAGGCGACCACGTCGAACTCACGGCCCGACGACAGCCGTACGACGGGCTGACCGTCCGGCCAGAAGTCCCAGGCGGCCCCGGGGACGGTCCGCACGATGACCGTGCCGAGATAGAGCCCCGCGTCGTTGCCGAGCCGGGGCAGCGCCTCCTCGTCGTCCCGCCAGCCCGGCAGCAGCTGGTCCAGTGCCTCCAACGAGGCGGCGGAGTCGTCGAGTTCGACGCCCGCCAGGTCCGCCTGGTGGCGGAGCAGCTCACACTCGGAGAGGAGCCCGGCGACCGCCTCGGGATCGGGTGCACTGTCGGAGAACACCGCCGCGCCTCGGGCGAGTCCATGCCTCTCATGCCGCTTGCGCCAGTTGCCCAGGAAAGGGATGTTCATACGTCCAGCGTGTCATTGACACCGCCGACCGCACCACAGGGCGCGCGGGGCCGCCGGTTCCGGCCAAGTTCCTCATGTGTGCCCGAGCAAGTCGCCGCGTGGACGGGCAACTGGTACCTCTTTAACTTCACACTGCATCGAGCGGCAGGCGAGCGGACGGGGGGACGGAGATGCGCCGAGGTGATCGACAGCCGGGAATCCGAGGGCTCTGGGTGCCGGGCGTCATCCTCGCCCTGTGCGCGGCGCTGATCCCCCTGTCCTCCGCGGCCCGGGCCACCGAACCGCTCCCTCTCACCGAGTACTTCGACAACACCGCGGTCAGTGACGACACCTCCCCCGGCGCGGCCGACTTCGACGGCTCGGGCGCTTCTGTGTCGGCCCAGGACCTGACGGCCGCCGGCTGGACCGCGGGCCGCACCCTCACCGTCCAGGGCGCCCGGCTGACCTGGCCGCACCGCGAGCTGGGCGAGCCGGACAACGTGCGTGCCGCCGGCCAGCCCGTACGCCTGCGCGGCCAGGGCGACGCCCTCGCCTTCCTGGTCGCGAGCACCGGCGGCGACGACGTGAGCGCCGCGGGCACGGTCTCGTACACCGACGGCACCCAGTCCTCGTACTGGCTGACCGCCCCCGACTGGCGCAAGGGCCCCCTCGCCACCAAGGCGGTCGCCCTGCCGCATGTGAACACCCCCGACGGCCAACTCGCCGAGAAAGCGCGGCTGTACGTCGTCACCGTGCCGATCGAGCAAGGGCGCGAGCTCGACTCCGTCCGGCTGCCGTACGCGGCCGACCTGCATGTGTTCGCACTGTCGGTGCGGGCCGACCCGTCCGGCTGGACCGGCAGTTGGGCGGCTCCGACGTCGACGTACGCGACCGTGGGCCCGTGGACCGACCGGACACTGCGGCTCGTGGTGCACACCTCGGCCGGCGGGCCGCGCGTGCGGGTCCGCTTCGACAACACCTTCGCGTCGGCGCCGGTCCGGATCGGCAGCGCGACGGTCGCCGTACAGGCGGCGGGGGCGACGGCGAGCGGCACGCCGGTGCCACTGACGTTCCAGGGGGCGCCGGGGGCCGAACTCGCGGCCGGGGCACAGTCGTTCAGCGATCCGCTGGACTTCACGGTGCCCGCGGACACCAATCTGCTGGTGAGCTTCCATCTGCCGGGCACGGTGACGGCGGCCCCGCTGCACCGGCTCACGCAGCAACGCTCCTACGTCAGCTCACCGGGCGACCACACGGCGGACGGCTCCCCGGCGCCCTACACGTCGACGCTCGCGACGTGGCCGCTGCTGACCGGGGTGGACGTCGGCGGGGGGCCCGGGGCGGTGGTCGTGCTGGGCGACTCGATCAGCGACGGGCAGCAGTCGACGCTGGACGCGAACCGGCGCTGGCCCGACGTGCTCGCCGACCGGCTGCGGGCGCAGAGCGCGGTCCCCCGGTACGGCGTCCTCAACCAGGGCATCGCCGCGAACCGCGTCCTCACCGACCGCTACCCGGGCGACGGCGTCTCGACCGACTCGGGCGGGGTGAGCGCCCTGCACCGCCTGGACCGGGACGTCCTCGCCCAGGCGTCGGCGCGTACGGCGATCGTCTTCGAGGGCGTGAACGACCTGCGGACAGGCGCTTCGGCGGAGGATGTCATCGACGGTCTGCGGGAGCTCGCGGAGCGGGTGCGTGAGCGCGGGTTGCGGGTGCTGGTCGCGACGATCGGGCCGTGCGGGGGTGAGGCGCGGTGCACCTCGGTGGTCGACGAGCAGCGGGTCGCCGTCAACACGTGGATCCGGGAGGAGGCCGCGGCCGGCCCCGACTCCGACACCGGTTTCGACGGGACGGTCGACTTCGACGCGGCGTTGCGGGATCCGGCGCAGCCGTCGCGGTTGCTCCCCGCGTACGACAGCGGGGACCATCTGCATCCCGGCGACGCGGGGTTGGCTGCGCTGGCTGGGGCGGTGGAGTTGGGGGCGCTGGTTCCGTAGGCGCCGTGGGTGCAGCCGGCGTCCCTGAGGGCGCCGCCCCCAGACCCCCGGTTCGCGCTGAACGCGCTCGTCCTCGAAGCCGGACAGGCTGGAAATGCCGACCAGCGCTGAAAAGTGGCCCGCAAGCTCTTGAAAAGGTGCCCTACACCTCCAGGTCCACCACCACCGGCGCGTGGTCCGAGGCGCCCTTGCCCTTGCGCTCCTCGCGGTCGACGTACGCGTCCTTCACCGCCTTGGCGAACGGCTCGTTGCCGTAGACCAGGTCGATGCGCATGCCCCGGTTCTTGGGGAAGCAGAGCTGGCGGTAGTCCCAGTACGTGAACGGGTGGTCGTACTTCAGGGGGCGCGGGACCACGTCCGTCAGGCCCGCCTCGCGCAGGGCGGCCAGGGCGGCGCGCTCGGCCGGGGTGATGTGGGTGAGGCCCTCGAAGGCGGCCAGGTCGTAGACGTCGTCGTCCGTCGGGGCCACGTTGAAGTCGCCCAGGACTGCGAACGGGCGGCTGCCGGCCGCGTCGTCCGCGACCGCTGCCTTCAGTGCCTCGAACCAACCGAGCTTGTAGAGGTAGTGCGGGTGGGCCACCTCGCGGCCGTTCGGCACGTACACCGACCAGACGCGGATCGGGCCGCAGGTCGCGGAGACGGCCCGGGGCTCCTCGACGCCCTCGTAGCCGGGGTCGCCGGGCAGGCCCCGTACCACGTCCTCCAGGCCCACGCGGGAGATCACCGCGACGCCGTTCCACCTGCCGGTCGCGTTGACCGCCACCTCGTAGCCCAGCTCGCGCAGCTGGTCGGACGGGAACTGCTCGGCGGCGACCTTGGCCTCCTGGAGGCACAGCACATCCGTGCCGGTGCTCTCCAGCCAGGCCAGCAGCCTCGGCAGGCGGGCGGTGATCGAGTTCACGTTCCAGGTCGCGATACGCATGCCTCACAACCTACCCGCCGGGTCTGACAACGCGGCTCAGACCTCCGCCGAGGCCCCCGGGGCCAGCCGCAGGTGCTCGGAGCCACCGAGTCCGCCGACCATACGGTCGTAGATCGGGCGGGCGAGATCCGTGAGCAGGGCGTCGTGGATGTCGTACGCGCGTCGCGGCTTGACCTCGCGGACGTAGTCGACGACCTCGGAGACCTTGCTCCAGGGGGCCATGACCGGGAGCAGCAGCGTGTCGACCGGGTGGTCGGGGACGGTGAGGGCGTCGCCGGGGTGGAAGACGGCGCCGTCGACGAGGTAGCCGACGTTCGTGATGCGCGGGATGTCCGGGTGGATCACCGCGTGCAGTTCGCCGTGGACCTGTACGTCGAAGCCGGCCGCGGTGAACGTGTCGCCGTGACCGACGGTGTGGACGCGGCCGGGGAAGGCGGCGGAGATCGTCTCCGCCACCGACGCGAGGGTCCAGAGCTCGGCGGCCGGGTTGGCGTCCAGGGCGGCGCGCAGCCGGCCCTCGTCGAAGTGGTCGGCGTGCTCGTGGGTGACCAGGATCGCGTCGGCGCCGGCCGCGGCGTCCTCCTCGCTGAATCCCCCGGGGTCGAGGACGAGCGTCTGCCCGTTCTTCTCCAGGCGGATGCAGGCGTGCGATTTTTTCGTCAGCTTCATGGGTCCATCCTGCCGCGCGGGCAGGGGCGGCGGGCAGCTGAGACCGGTCTCAGACAGGTGCTTTCGCCACCCGGCTCGGCAGTCGCGCCCGCGCACTCACTCCTCGGGAGTCGTCTCCTCCCGGATGACCTGCTGGGCCACCTTGAACGCGCTGTTCGCGGCCGGTACCCCGCAGTAGACGGCGGCCTGGAGCAGCACCTCCTTGATCTCGACCGGGGTGAGACCGTTGCGGAGGGCGGCGCGGGTGTGGAAGGCGAGTTCGTCGAGGTGGCCGCCCGCGACGAGGGCGGTGAGGGTGACACAGCTGCGGGAACGCCGGTCGAGGCCGGGCCGGTTCCAGATCTCCCCCCAGGCGTATCTGGTGACGAAGTCCTGGAAGTCCCCGGAGAATTCGTCCGCCTCTGCGAGTGCCCGGTCGACGTGCGCGTCGCCGAGCACCTCCCGGCGGACCTTCATCCCGGCGCCGTACTGGTCCGGACGGCCGTCTCGCGCCTCGGGCTGGACGACGGGCGGCGCGATCTCCGCGATGGGGGCGGTCGGCTGGGGAGCGGCCAGGACCGGCTTGACCGGGGCCGCCGGGATGGCCATCTGGCCGGTGGCGGAGTCGTACGCGGGCTGCCAGGCCGTCGAGAAGTGGCGTACGAGGAGGTCGGTGACGGCCGCGGGCTGCTCGACCGGGACCAGGTGGGAGGCGCCGGGTACGACCGCCAGGCGGGCGTCCGGTATGCCCGCGACGAGGGTGCGGGCCTCGGCGGGGCCGGTGACCTGGTCGTCGGAGCCGACGAGGACGAGGGTCGGCACCCCGACCCGGGCCAGTTCACCCCGTACGTCGAAGGAGGCCAACGATTCGCAGGCGGAGATGTAGCAGCCGGGATCGGTGGTGCGCACCATCTGTACGGCCCACTCGGTGATCGCGGGCTGGGCGGCGACGAACCCGGTGGTGAACCAGCGCTCGGGAGAGGTACGGGCGATGGGATCGAGCCCGTTCGTCCGGACGATCACCCCGCGCTGGCGGAACTCGTCGGCGGTCCCGAAGCGGGGCGAGGCGGCGATCAGCGCGAGCGAGGCCAGCCGCTCCGGGTGGCGCAGCGCCAGTTCGGCGCCGATCGCACCGCCGAGCGCGCAGCCCGCGTAGCCGAAGCGCTGCACGCCGACCGCGTCGAGCGTGGCCAGCAGACGGCCGGCCAGGTCGGCGACCGACCCGGCGGGGTGCGCGGGGGCGCCGCCGTGTCCGGGCAGGTCGAAGCGGAAGATCCGCCACTGCTTGACGAGCTCCGGTATCTGGCGGTCCCACATGTGCCATGTGGTACCCAGGGAGGGTCCCAAGATCAGGACGGGAGCCTCTTCTGGCCCGTCAAAGCGGTATTGCAGGGTGTTCGACGGTGTCTCACTCACGCCTCAGACCCTCTCACGTATCACGGACGCCCCTATAACCCGGGGGTGCGGGAAACCGGTCTGACCAGGTTGAAGACCTCGCGGGCGGCATATCGCTTGAGGCATCGGATGATCTCACGGCGGGTCTTGCCCTCCTGGGTTCGGCGTTCGTAGTACGCCTGGGTGCGCGGGTCGTGTCGCAGCCGGGTGAACACGATGCGGTGCAGGGCGGCGTTCGCCTGGCGGTCGCCGCCGTGGTTGAGCCGGCGCGTGCTCCGCCGGCCCGAGGAGTACTCGACGGGGCTGACTCCGCAAAGGGCGGCAAAGGATGCCTCGGTGTTCAGCCGCTCGGGGTTGTCTCCCATGGTGATCAGGAGCGTGACGGCACTGTCCGGGCCGATGCCCACCGGTACGAGCAGCTGCGGGGCGTGGCGCTCGACGAGCCGCGTCAAGCGCCGGTTCAGCTCATCGATCTGCCCGGTGAGCTGCTCGATGCGCTCGGCGAGCATACTCAGGGTCATATGGGTGGCCTGGGCCACCGCGTCCTCGTCGCCCCCGCCGTCGCACAGGCCAAGGCGCGCGCACGTGCGGAACAACTCGGCATTGCCCAGGCTCGACAACCGCTCCCGCAAGGCGGGGTCAGCTATGACCAGGACGGCCTTGAGCTGGTTGATCGCCTGGGTGCGGGCCTTGACCGCGGAGTCCTTGGCGAGTTTGAACATCCGAGCGCTGTGCACCGGACCGTCGCCGGTTTTGGCCCGGGCCCGGGCGCGACCGCTGAGCACAGCCCGCGCAGCAGCCTGCGCATCGAGCGGGTCCGACTTCCCGAGCAGACGGCGGGCCGAGCGGTCGGGCCGGTTCACTTCGAACACCTCGACGCGCTGAGCCAGCAGGTAGCGGGACAGGCCCGCGCCGAAGGTACCGGTGCCCTCCACACCAGCCCGGCGCACCACCCCCAGCCTGCGGGCCCAGACGAGCAGCCGACGGTAGCCGGTCGCCGTGGCCGGAAAGGACTCAGTGCCCAGGACCTCCCCCAGAGGGGAGACCACCGCGGCAACATGAATCTCGCCGTGCGTGTCCACGCCCAGGACGACCTCGCCCGGAACGGGAGGATCCGTGCTGGAGGAGGTGCTGCTCTGTCGGGTCGTCATGATTGGTTCGCCTCCCGCGTGGTGACGTACTGGGTGGCTGGCACCGGCCTGCTCGGGCGGTCTGAACCGTGATGGCGCCTGAACTTCGGCAAGGCCCCTATTGGGACACGCCCTGTGGCTCGGTGACAGCAGACACCATCCCGCAACGACAGTCGACAAGCCTGTGACTGGACACTTCGGTCATAGATCTCATGAGTCAGACCCCGCCCGGGATAGCACCACGCAACAGTCCCACCAGGACCGGCACAACGACATGATCCGATCACTGCCGGATAGGTTCGTCCGAACCGGTGCTCAACCTGGCCTGGACGGGCTGACAGTGAGTTGACTTCTCGTCCGCCCATGACCGGCATTGACGGCCAGCCGTGTGGCCCGCCTTACCGGGAGTCCGTCGTCGGCCATGGCACGAACGGGCTGGACGAAGCCAACTTCGGGGGCGACGGCGGCGGCACCCTCACCGACCCGGCCAACGAGTGCAACATCGCTCAGGATTACGTCTACCTCTCCATCCAGGTGACCCAGAACTGCGCTGTCAACGACGGCAGTTGGATCGACGACGCCTCCAAGGTCACGTCCTACGACGTCGCCCCGGCCGACAACGCCACCGGCGAGACCCGCTTCATCGCCCCGCTCGCGGCCGACGCGGAGAGCCCCTCGACGTGGATCGCGGGCGGCCGTCACGTGTGGGTGCAGACTCACGGGTACGCCATCCGCAGCGGCGACGAGTGGGCCAGCGTGACGACCTCGGAGCCGACCACACCGCGACGGCCGTCGCGGCCTCCGGCGGCAAGGTCTACGCGGCCTGGTGCGGCCCCTGCAACAACCAGGGCTCCGCCCGCGGCATCTCCGTCGGCAACGCTGGGGGCACCTCCCGGACGGAGTCTGGGGGAGGCACCGGCTGGCACGACATCACGCTCCCGGTCGACGGGACCGTACCCAACCGCTACCTCTGCGGCTTCGCCGTCGACCCGAAGAACGCCGGCCACGTGGTCATCACGGTCAACGGCTTCCCCGGGCAGTGGACCGAGGGCCCGGGCCCGGGTGCGCGTGTCGGCCATGTCTTCGAGTCCAAGGACGGCGGCACCACCTGGAAGGACATCTCCAGGAACTTCCCTGACGTGCCGGCCGACTCCGCCATCGTCACACCGTAGGGCGGCCTCGCCGTCGGCACCGACCTCGGTGTCGTCTACCGCGCCCGGGCCGAAGCACCTGGCAGCGCGTCGGCGACCTCCCGGCCGTCGCCGTGCTCCAACTGAAGCTGGGCCTTGACGGCCGCACCCTGTACGCGGCCACGCACGGCCGCGGCATCTACTCGATCAAGGTGCGCGACTTCGGCTGACGGTGACGACGAGGAGGGGTGGCCGGGCCGATCGCCGGGTCATCCCTCCTTCGCATACGGCACCACACTCACGTACAGCGTGAACGCAACGCGCGACGCGCCCCCCTCACATCCGGAGGGCGCCACCGGCCCGACCGTCGCGGTCGACCAGCGGGCCAGGACGAACGGCGCGGGGCGGCAGCGGCTTGAGGGCCGCGTGATCGCGGGCGGCCCGAGTCCGATGACCTCGTGGTGCGTTGCGTGGGTGCGGGCGCGTCGCTGCGGCACCCAGGCCATGAAGGCGGCGTCCATCTCCTCGGTGGAGGAGAAGGCCCGTCCGGCGAGCACGTGGTCGCGGACGATCAGGACTTGGCGCTCGACCCGGTCCTTGCCGGTGGGCCGGTAGGCGGCCAAGACGTCGATGTCGATGTCGTAGTGGCCGGCGAAGCCAACTGCCTCCGGATGCAGCGGGACCGCTTCACCTGGCGCGGCGTGCCAGCGGACGACGGTTTTGGTCCGGTCGCAGACACGAAGGCCCAGATCCGGTGCCGTGTGCTGGTGTGCCGGTTGATCCACTGCCACAGGAAGCCGTAGTCGATCTGGGCCTCCTCGCCCGGCTCGATGTCCTCGGGCAGGACGGTGACCTGCGACCTCTTCACTTTGTCGGGCAGCGTGGCGTGCGCCCAGCGGCGGAACGCGGAGATCGGCACCTGAAGCTTGTGCTCGTCGCGCAGCCGCTGGTGGATCGTGGTGGCCGTCACCGTTCCCAGCAGGCTCTCGATGTAGTCACGGTGCTGGTCGATGTCCGTCCAAGTGATCTGCCTCAGTCGGAAGTTGGCCAGTTCCAGGAACCAGCTCTTGAACAGTCCGGCCCAGTCGGCCTCGCTCATCGGCGGGCCGCCCGTGACATCGACCACGACGAACGTTCTCCTCGCCATCCGGGCTGCCCATCGGCCTTCCCACCCACAGGCCGAAGACCGCTCACGCGAACTCCGCGATGACCAGGTCCCTCGATCCCGAACTCCGCCGCGCCCATTGCCAATCAGGAGAATTCAGGATGAAGAATAACGAAGTAACTAAAACACCCTAGATGGGGAAAATCGCGATCGCCGACAATCGTCGGACTGTAGGGCGGTGCCGCTCGACGCGTGACCGGTCGGGGCTTGTGACGTCACAGCACTGCGGGCCCGCACCGACCGCCACCCCGGACGCTAACGGCCGCGAACCGTGCGCCCGGGCTCGATTGAGCACGTCAGGCCCGCTGGATGTTTGGTGCGAGCCCGCGCAGGAGTCCGGTGAGGGAGCCGCCCGAGTGACCGCACGCCGCGTCGCCTTGAGCACGCCGATCAGCTTCTCCCACCCCCGGGCGCCAGGGCCCACATCACGCCACGGGCAATCGGATCACCCTATCCAGTTCCGTGGTACCGTGGCGACAACGAACCGGAAAGAGCTATCCGGATCATGAATCGGATAAACCTATCCAGATCTCTGCCTTCCGGTGCCATGTCTTCCTGAAAGGGACTTTGCCGTGACCAGCATCGCCATCATCGGAGCCGGCCCCCAGCTGGGTCTGGCCATTGCCCGCACCTTCGGCTCCCAGGGCTTCAATGTCGCTCTGATCTCGCGCAACCGCGAGAAGCTCGACGGGCTCGTCGCCACCCTGTCCGGCGAGGAGATCACCGCCGCCGCGTTTCCCGCAGACGTGCTCGACCGTGACGCGCTCACCCAGGCACTCAAGGACGCCGCCGCGAAGTTCGGCAGCATCGACGTCCTGGAGTACTCCCCGGTGGGGACCTTCGGCTCCACGGCTATGACCACCCCGGCCGACACCGATCCGTCCCACGTGCAGCACGAGATCGAGTTCCAGCTGTACGGGGCGATCGCCGCCACCAAGGCGGTGCTGCCCGCGATGCGCGAGGCCGGTGCGGGCACCCTGCTCTACACGACCGGCGCCGGCTCCATCGACCCCGTGCCGCAGGTCGGCAACGTCAACGCCGCCGCCGCGGCCCTGCGTAACTGGGCGGTCAACCTGCACAAGGAACTGGACGGCACCGGCATCCAGGCCGCCCACGTCGGCATCGACGTGTCGATCGGCACGCCGGCCGTCCCCGGTTTCCCGACGGCCCAGCCCGAGGAGATCTCCCCCGTCTACTGGGAGCTGCACACCACCAAGCGCGACCAGGCCGAGCTCGTCTTCAGCCTCTGACACCGGACCGGCTTGCGTCATCCGTCCTTCGTCCAACCTTGATCGCGCCGCGGCGTTCCGGGCCGCGGCGCGGTCAAGGAGAAGAGCTCGGCTGCGACGGATACTGCCGACCGCGCCGTTCGCGGCCTCGGGCGTGATGGGGACCACCGAGTCCAGCGAGCAGTTAATCCCTCACACCCGCGGCCTGCTGATGCCTGCCATCAGCCAATCCCCCCACCGCATTTAGAGGAGTAGACCGGCATGACCACGACCACCGATCCGTCCTACGTCGACCCGGCACTGATCAACCCCCGCGCAGTCCGTCTCGTCAAGGCGTTCAAGGACGCTCTGGCCCGCATGCGGGACGAGGAGGGACTGACCTTCGACGACCTCAATGCGGTCACCGGCCTGCTGCAGAAGGCCCAGGCGGCCACGGGCGCCCCGCTGGCACTGGTCGCCATGCCGCTGTTCAGCGAAGTCTTCCAGGGCGGCCGGGACGGCTACACCCCCTCCGAAGAGGTCAACAGCCCCACGTACATCGCAGGCTCCCCACGCATCGACAATCCCGGCGTCCTGCCGATGCGACCGGACGAACCCGGCACTCCCCTGGTCGTGTCCGGCCGCGTTCTGGACGGCAACCGTCGGCCGGTCGAGGGCGCCAAAGTGGACATCTACCATGCGGCCAACAACGGCGACTACTCCGGGCTGTACGACGACGGAGTGCCCACGTACAACCTGCGCGGCCACCTGTTCACGGACGCCGACGGCCGCTACACCTTCACCACCGTCACCCCGGTCGCCTACGCCGACTCCCACATCAGGAAGGTCGACGGGGTCGTCCAAGCCGTCGCAGCCCTCGGGCGCAGCCTCTACCGTCCGGCCCACATCCACTACGAGGTCCACCACTCCGACCTGATCACTCCCTGGCGGGGTGAGGTCTATTTCAAGGGAGACCCGGTCATCCCCGTCGACTTCGTCGGCGGAACCCTGGCCCCTCCCGCGCTGCAGGCCGACACCGTCCTGCACGAGGACCCCAAGGACACAGCAGCCGCAGGCTTCCAGGGCCCCTACCGTTCGATGGAGTTCGACTTCGTCCTCAAGACCCGCACCAGCCCGGACAGCATCACCCCAAACGGAACGACGGCATGACCGACGAGGACGCGACCGCCTGGGCGCTGGCCCGGCTCAGCACTGCTTTTTACCACCACTACGACCGCCGCGAGTACGACGCGGTGCTTGAATTCTTCGCCCCCGACGCCCTCTACGAGCGGCTCGGACAGAAGATACGTGGCCATGGCGAGATCCTGGACCTGCTCAACGCCCGTCCAGGGCCCGAGGAGCTGACCGCCCGCCACATAATGGGGGCCACGCACTTCCACACCATCGGCGACACCACCGCTCAGGGAACCGTCACCCTGCTCGGGTACGGCGGCCGCCCACCCACCGAATCCGGACCCGCCCCCTACACTGTGGCCACCGGCGGACACATCTTCGAACAGGCCGACCACTACCGCCTCGACGACGGGCGCTGGAAGATCACCCACCGCACACTCCACCAGATCCTCACCCCGATCCCCGACTGACGATCCCCACAGGGGAGCGCCGGGGTTCGGGTGTGATCCGCCGGTTCACCGACCGGAGCAGTCTTCTCCTGGCTCTCTTCGCCGAGGCCGAGTTTCAGGACGCGTGCAGGTCGGGTCCGCCTCCCCTCGGCATAGGGGCACCGGCGAGAGAACGACTCACGGCGTTCGCATGTGCATTCATCGAGTGCGTCGCGACCGTCACCGACCTGGGTGTCGCGTCGCTACGCCAACTGCCTCGCGAGCGCGGGTACATCTCCACAACTGCGAGTGCCCGCCACCGCCATGTGCCAGCGCTCTTGCCCGACATGCCGCACCCGTGCCGCGCCCCGGCACGGGTGCTCCGGTCCTGAAGTCAGCCGCCCTTGCCCGGCACCGGTCTGGTGGTGCCCTGGCCGACGCGGAGCATGGCCCTGTAGAGCGCGTCGTGCCCGGGCGAGCCGGGCAGCGGGCCGCGGGCCGGGGCCTCAAGAGACTGGATGAACAGGGCGACGACGCGCCGCCAGGCGTCCGGGGCGGCGTCGCCGGTGGCGTTGACGACGCCGGCGTTGGCCATGTGGATCAGTACCAGGTCCGAGGGGTCGAAGTCCTCGCGCAGGCGGCCGGTGGCCTTGGCGCGGTCGATGAGCCGCAGCATGGCTTCGTACGCCCCGTTACGGCGTTCCTCCAACACCTTGGCGGTAGGGAAGGTCATGGTCAGGACATCGGCGAAGCCGTTGTCGGCGGCCTGCATCGCGCAGGCGGATTCGATGTAGCCGACGAAACCGTTCCACGGGTCGGGGTCCTCCAGGGCACCGGTGACCACGTCGGCGTAGGCACCCATGCGGTCGGAGAAGACGGCGTCGACCAGTTCCTCCTTCGTGGGGAAGCGGCGGAACATGGTGGCGATCCCCACGCCCGCCTCGCGGGCCACGGAAGCCATGGAGGCGCTCAGGCCGTCCCGCGCGAACACCGTGCGCGCTGCGGCGATGATCCGCTCCCGGTTTCGCTCGGCGTCACTGCGCAGAGGCTGAACGGCGGGACCGTCGGGGTGCTGAGCGCCAGGGGTCATACCAGCCAGTCTAGCAATCGGATTGACCTATCCATTTTTCGTGCTGCGCTTGCCACAGCGAACCGGAGGGCGCTATCCCAATTCAGGAACATACAGGTGACTCCGTGACCAGTATTTCCATCGTCGGTGTCGGCCCCTGGTGGGCCTGGTCATCGCCCGCACCTTCGGCTCGAACGACTTCGGTGTCGCCCTGATACTCGCGAAAGCGCCAGAAGCTCGAAGGTCCTGCCGTCCTCTCGTTGCGCCACGGCGCGACGAGAGGACGGAATCGGTGTTCACGCGAGTGGACCACCGGTGACCGATCGGCGTGATCGACGCCGCCGAGGACCGGCCCACGGCCCGCGCTTCGGCCGGGAGGCGGCGTGAGCTGGTGTGTCAGAGGGTGAGCAGGACCTTGGTGGCGCGCCGCTCGTCCATGGCCTTGTAGCCCTCCGGGGCCTGGTCGAGGGGCAGGGTGAGGTCGAAGACCTTGCCGGGGTCGATCTTGCGGTCCCAGATGAGCTGGATCAGGTCGGGCAGGAACCGGCGCACCGGGGCCGGGCCGCCGAGGGTGTGGATCCCGGCGAAGAACAGCTCGATCCCGGGGATGGACACGTCGTAGTTCACGCCCACGTACCCCAGGTGTCCGCCGCCGCGGGTGGCGCCGACGGCCTGCATGAACGACTCCTGGGTTCCGACGGCCTCGATGACCGAGTGCGCGCCGAGCCCGCCGGTGAGTTCCTTGATCTTCGCTATGCCCTCGTCGCCGCGTTCTTCGACGATGTCGGTGGCCCCGTAGTAGCGGGCCAGCTTCTGCCGCTCGGGGTGCCGGGACATGGCGATGATGCGTTCCGCGCCCAGTTGTTTGGCGGCGAGGACAGCCATGAGGCCGACCGCGCCGTCGCCGACGACCGCGACGGTCTTGCCGGGTCCGGCCTCGGCGGCGACGGCGGCGTACCAGCCGGTGCCGAGCACGTCGGAGGCGGCCAGCAGTGCGGGGATCAACTCGGGATCGGGCTGTCCCGGGGTGGCGACCAGCGTGCCGTCGGCGTGCGGGATGCGCGCCTTCTCGGCCTGGGTGCCGATCCCCCCGTGGACGAACTCGGCGTGCACACACTTGGACTGGAACCCGGCCCGGCAGATCTCGCAGGTGTTGTCCGAGATGACGAACGATCCGACCACGAAGTCCCCGGGGCGGACGGTCGTCACATCCGAGCCGACTTCCTCCACCACGCCCACGTACTCATGGCCCATGAGCGTGTGGTCGGCGGGCTCGATGCCGCGATACGGCCACAGGTCGGAGCCGCAGATACAGGTCGCGGTCAGCTTCACGATCGCGTCAGTGGGTTCGACGATCTTCGGATCCTCGCGCTCCTCGACCCGGACGTCACCGGCTGTGTGCATGACTACTCCACGCATGGGTGAGTCTCCTTTTTCTGTGCGTCGGCGCCTGTGGCGCCGGTGGATTTCAGGGAGGTACGGGATCTCCGCACTCTCTTCGGTATGCGCATTTCGCGCCTGCCCCTGCTGAAAGGGCGTAACCGGCCCCGGGCGGGCGTCACGCCGTAGCGGCCTGGATGCGCGCCATAGGACGGCGACGCTGGATGAGGGCGATGGTGATCGCGGGGATCAGGGTCAGCGCGGCGATGCCGGTGCCGACAGCCGCCGGGCCCGTGGCCCTCAAAGGGGACTCGGTCAGCGCGGACCTCAGAGGGAGCGCCTGACCCGCGAAACTCACCCCCAGGAAGATGAGCACCGGGTTCGCGCCCAGCCCGAACAGCCCCAGCAGGGCGATGAGCGCAACCGTGGGCGCGGCGTGGCCGGACAGCAGGCAGAGCGCCAGCAGCAGGACCGTGGTCACCGCGGGGGCCACGGTCCTCGTCATGTGCGGACGCCTGCCGCCGTCAGCGGCGCGCCGACGATCATCCCGACCGCGAAGACAGTGATCAGCAGCCCGGCCACCACGAACTCGGTCGTGCCCATCAAAAAAGTGCCGAGAGTCAGCACGTAGACGACGAGCGGAAGCCGGGTGGGTGGACGCTCGCCGTCGTCGACGCGTACACCGGCAGGGGCGTGGAGGGTACCTCCTCGCGTGGTCATACATCATCTCCGCAGGGATCGAGAACGTGGTTCGCGTCCCACGAAACAGCCTCCACCGCGAGCGCGGGAGGCTGCGTTTGTCGGGGGTACAAGCTCGACCCCCCTCCCCACGGTTGTGGACCGTAGCGTTGAGAGCATGGAACGCCGCCTGGACAACCGCGCCGACATCCGTGACTTTCTCGCCCGCCGCCGCGCCCAGCTCACCCCCGAGCAGGTCGGCCTGCCCACCAGCGGCCGGCGCCGGGTACCCGGGCTGCGCCGCGAGGAGGTCGCCGTCCTCGCCGGGGTGAGCACCGAGTGGTACACGCGGCTGGAGAAAGGCCATATCAGCGGCGTGTCCGACGATGTCCTCGAAGCGGTGGCCCGCACCCTGCAACTCGACGAGGACGAACGCACCTACCTCTTCGACCTGGCCAAAGCCGCCCAGCCCAGCCCCGCCACCCGGCGCCGCCGCAAGCCCGTCGACGTCCCGCCCCGCGTCCAGTGGCTTCTGGACTCAATGACCCTGTCCGCGGCGTTCGTCACCAACGGCCGCCTGGACATCGTGGCCACCAACGCACTCGCCCGCGCCCTGTTCGCGCCGATGTTCGACAGCAGCACCACCGACGAACGCAGTCGCCCCAACTTCGCCCGGTACTACTTCCTCGACGACGCCTCCCACGACTTCGTCCACGACTGGGACGGCGCCGCCAACATCACCGTCGCGCTGCTGCGCGCGGAAGCCGGCCGCTACCCAGGCGACAAGTCCCTGCGCGCGCTCGTCGGTGAACTGTCCACGGTCAGCACCGAATTCCGCGCCCAATGGGCCGCTCACAACGTGCGCATCCACCACGGCGGCGTCAAACGCTTCCACCACCCCGACGCCGGCCTCCTCGAACTCACCTACCAGCCGCTGGACCTGCCCGTGTCCGCCCGCGAAGCGCACTCCCTGACCATCTACACCGCCGAGCCGGGCACCCCCCACGAAGACCGGCTCAAGCTCCTCGCCAGCTGGGCGGCCACCCCTGCTCTGCACCAGGGTGCACCCGCCACCCACGCCGGCCGCCAGGAGAAGGGCGCCGACACCCACGGCCGAGCTGACTGATGAGCAGGCCGAGGCATACGGGACGTTCACCGAGGTGCCCGCGCGCCCTGAGCCGGAGCGAGCGTGCGCCCGAGGCGAGGCGGTCGGTGAGGGTTCGAGGGTCTGGAGACCGTGCGGGTTGCTGAGCGGTACGTCGATCCCCGCCTTGACGGCCATGCGTGCACCGCGACGCCGACGATGCCGAACCTGCCGTTCGTTGCTTTACCGCGTGGTGCTGGGTCTGCGTCTTCGGGTGTACCCGCGCCCGAAGACCGTGGGGAGTTGCGGTCTTCGGGCGCGGACGTCTCCGGTGTGGGTTGCGCGGGTGGTCAGTGTCCGGAAAGGAGTCGTTCTTTCAGGGCCCTGCCGTACCTCGCGTAGCTCTCTTCCATCTGGGACCGGGCGGGCTCCACGGTTTCCACGGCGGCCGTGCCCGTGAACTCCTCGGATTCCGTGAAGCGTGTTCCGCCGTCACGGGGCTTGAGATCGAAGGAGTGCCGCCCCATGAGGACGTCGGGTATGCCGCCCTCCCAGACGAGCCGCCGAGGTGCCTCGTAGTGGGCGACCGTGAATCTGTACTCCCCGTCGCTCTCGGTCCCCAGCGTCACCTGGGCCCGTAGCTGGGTTCCGGGGAGTATTTCGGTGGGAGCATCGATGAAACGCAGCGCGGGGTGCCACTTGGCGTATCCGGCGAAGTCGGTCAGCACCTTCCACACCTCCGCCGGGGGAGAGGCGATGTCGGTGACCGCGGTGATGACGGGACTGTCCTGCATGGTCCTCATGCCTCCCTGCGGTTTTCCAGGACGATCTTGCCTCGGACGTGGCCGCCGTCCAGCAACTGCTGGGCCTGCGCCGCTTCTTCGAGCGGGAATGCCCGCTCGACGTGCACCGTGAGCTTGCCCTCCTCGGCGAGCTCCACCAGCCGGGTCAGGTCGTCGCCGTCGAGGTGGAGGTAGACGTCGATGGCCCCCGCGTACTCGGCGGCGGACCGCGTGATGGAGGCGACCCGCGCACCGAGGGCGGCGATCTCCTGGGTCGTGGACAGGGAGCCACGCCCGGCGGTGTCGAGGATGGCGTCGATCCCGTCCGGGGCGATCTTGCGTACCTGCTCGACGAGTTCGTCGCCGTAGCGCACGGGCGTCGCTCCCAGGGACTCGATGAACGCCTGGCTGGCCTCGGAGCCCGTCCCGATCACCCGGGCGCCCCGTGCCACGGCGATCTGGACGGCGAGGTGTCCGACGCCTCCCGCCGCCCCGTGGACCAGGACGGCGTCTCCGGCGGTCACCTCAAGGCTGTGCACGATCGCCTGGTAGGCGGTCAGCCCGGCGACCGGCAGTCCGGCGGCCTGGGCCCAGCTCAGGTTCCTCGGCTTGCGCACCAGTTGGCGCGGTTCGGCCGAGATCTTCTCCGCGTAGGTGCCGTAGTGCATGGCCTTGTCACGGACGAAGCCGATCACCTCGTCGCCCGGCCTGAATCCCGTCGTCGCGGGTCCGGCCTGCTCGATGACCCCGGCCAGGTCCCATCCGGGTGTCACCGGGAAGAGGGAGTCCACGAGAGGATCCGCGTATCCGGCCTGGAAGGCCAGGTCCGCCGGATTGAGCGCGGCTGCCTCGATTCTCACCACCACGAGATCGGCGAACATCTTCGGATCCGGAACGTCGACGACTTCAAGGACCTCGGGACCGCCGAAGCTCTGGTACTGAACGGATTTCACAGCTCTGCCTCTCGTGATGTGTGATGCGTGCGGGGTCGGCACGGCACGAGCACCTCGACCGGCCGGGGGCCTGGGAGGCGCACGACCAAGCTGACCAGGGCGTCAGCGGCGGAGCAATGACTGTCTGGGCAACAGGTAATACCTTGGAAGCATGAATCAGTTGGAGACCCGGGAACTCGCCTACTTCGTGACCGTGGCCGAGACCCTGCACTTCGGCCAGGCCGCGGAACGCCTCGGCATCACCCAGCCGCCCCTGTCCCGCGCCATCGCCCAACTGGAGCGCCGCGTGGGAGTCCCCCTGCTGAAACGCACCACACGGCAGGTGACGCTGACAGCCGCGGGCGAGGTCTTCCTGGCCGAGTGCCGCACGATCCTCGCGGCGCTGGACACCGCCGTACGCAAGGCGCGCAAGGCCGCCGTACCGCAACGGGTCACCGTCGCGGTACGCCCCGCCGCGGGCCCGGGTATTCTGCCCGATCTCCTCGCCGTCGGCGCACGGGGCCCGGACGGCGTGCTCACCGAGGTGGTTTTCACCTACGACGAGATCGGCGCTCTTCGGGACGGCACCGCGGACGTCGCCCTGATGTGCCAGTCGGTCGCCACCCCCGGCTCTGGTCTCGAGGTGATGGAGCTCGGCCTTGAGGAGCCGGTCGTCCTGCTCCCGGCGGGCCACCCTCTGGCCGACCGCCCGTTTTTGACCCTCGCAGAGGTGGAAGCACTGCCGGGCTACGAAGCGGAACTGCCCCACGAGGCGCTGGACACCATGGTCGACCGCGTCGCACTCGGCCGGCTCGTGGTCGTCGTCGGCGACAGCGTCCGGGACCGCCTCGGCGGATCCGTACGAGCAGTGCCCGTCTACGGATACCCGCCCACCCAGCTGGTGCTGGCCTGGCTCCCCGACGCGCGCCCGGCCGCGTCCCGTCTCACCGCGACCGCCCACGCCGTGCTGGACCGGCGCACGCGGCTACCGCAGGTCCTGGAAGGCACCGATCTCAGCGGAACCGGAACCCGGCCGTTCGCGGACGGCAGTCAGCAGGATGCACAGCGGGCGGCAGCTGCCCGAGCTCTGGGGGCCCAGGTCATGGCGGCAGAGCGGAGCACCGAGATTCAGCGCGTCGATCCGGCGGCACTCGTCGACTCCGACCGAACCGCCACCTGATCCCCTCGTACATGGTCTGTGCCATGACCCATGAGTCGCCGCCAGCAGCTCGCCGGCGAGCCACGACGCCTCCTCGCGGAGCTCCCACCCTGAAAGGACTTGCACCTGACGTTAGCGAGAGGTTTTAGCGTAGCTGGTGTCGACCCCGCCCACGGTGCGTCCGACGCCGCACTCCTACGTGAAGGACCTCTCCCATGGACATCGCCAACTCTGTCGCCCTCGTCACCGGTGCGGGCCGCGGCCTCGGCCGACACTTCGCCACCCAACTGCTGGAGCGGGGAGCGTCCAAGGTGTACGCCACCGCGCGCAACCCCGAGAGCGTCGATCTGCCCGGAGCGGAGGTGCTCCGGCTCGACATCACCGACCCGGCCTCCGTCGCCGCCGTGGCGGAAGTCGCCTCGGACGTGACGCTGCTGGTCAACAACGCCGGCATCAACACCGTCAACGGCCTGGTCAACGGCGACCTGGAGCAGATCGAACTGGAGATGGACACCGCCTACTACGGCCCGTTGCGCATGATCCGGGCTTTCGCCCCGATCCTGAAGGCGGGTGGCGGCGGGGCCATCGTCAACGTCCTGTCGGTCGCCTCCTGGGTCCCGTCAGAGCACTGGGGCGCCTACCACGCGGCCAAGGCCGCCGCGTGGAGCCTGACCAACAGCGTCCGCCTCGAACTCTCCGCACAGAACACCCTGGTCACCGGCCTGTATCTGGGACCCACCGACACCGACCTGGCCAAGGGACTGCCGTTCGAGAAGAACGATCCGGCCGACGTCGTCAGGGCCGCGCTCGACGGGGTCGAGGCGAAGCAGGCCGAGGTCATCGCCGACCCGATGTCCGCGCAGGCCAAGGCGAACCTGGCCCTCGACCCAGCCACGGTCTACGCACCGGCCGCAGCCACCGCCTGACCACCACCATCACGCGCCACGGGGCGCGACACGTCGTAACCGGGAAGCGCCCCGTCCGTTTCTTCCTTGCTCGTACACCGAAAGAAGGCATGCCATGGACACCCCCGCCCCCACCCACTCGTCCAAGCCCAAGGCGCTGATCGTCGTCCCGTCGGCCGCTGTCCTGCCGCTCACCGAACCGGCGGACCACCCCGGTGTCTCGACCGGGTTCTACCTGGTCGAGCTGGCGCAGATCCTCAAGGAGTTCGGCAACGAGTACGAGTTCACCTTCGCCACCCCCGGCGGGCTCGTCCCGCAGCTGGAGATCAACGGCCTGGCCCTGTCGATGCACGCCGCGGACAAGTTCAGCTCCGCAACGGTCTCGGCCACCGCGGCGCAGGCGTTCCGCTTCGATGTCGACACCTTCCGTGCCAAACGGCCAGGACTCGTCGCCCGCCGGGACAGCGAACTCGCCCTCGCCCGCCGCTACCTGGGCCGCCTGCCGGTCTCCGAGTCGCTGCCGGGCAGTGACAAGGAGGTCGTGGTGCTGCGTGACGACCTGGTCAAGTCGATGCAGGACCTTCCGGAGCACACCTACCAGTCCATCGAGCAGCTCGTGCTCAGACACCGCGACCCCGAGGACGCCTTCGACCTGGGCGCGTTCGACTTCGTGCACATGCCCGGCGGCCACGCCCCCATGGTCGACTTCGTCGACAACCCCTGGCTCGGCGAACTCCTGCACACCGCGCGGGAGAACCAGGTGCTGATCTCGCTGATCTGCCACGCCCCCGTCGCCATGGCCTCGGCCAAGTACCGGGTGAGCCCCGACGGCACCGTCGTCACCGACACCCAGCACGCCTTCAACGGCGTCAGCGTGACCACGGTCGCCAAATCCGCCGAACTCTTCGTCCTCAGCAACGGCTACCTCAAGATCCCCGGCAAGAAGGTACGCATGGGCTACTTCATCGACGAAGCCCTCAGGAACGCCGGCTACGAGGTACGGACGACCACCAACCCGACCGCCATCAAGGTCATCTGGGAGGAAGGCGTCCGCCTGCTCACCAGCAACGGCCCCCAGGCCATCGACGAGCACACCGCCCGCCTGCGCACCCTCCTGCCCCGCCACTGACCCCTCGCCTCCCGGCACCGCCAGGTCGCCATGTGTGCACCTGGTTCACCGTGATCCGGCACGTTGTGGCCGGCCGGGGCCAGACGAAAGGCCCGTGATGACGACATCGGCTACGCTGAAACCTCCCACTGACGTCAGAGGCACCTCTGACATGACATTGGACCGGCAAGGAGGAGCGATGCGGATCGGAGAGGTCGCCGAACAGGCGGGGGTCAGCGTCCGGGCACTGCGGTACTACGAGGAGCAGGGGCTGCTCGGCGCCACCCGTACCGGCGGCGGGCAGCGGCAGTACCCGGAGGGCGCGGTCGCCCGGGTCAGGATGATCCAGCAGCTGTACGCCGCCGGCCTGGCGAGCAGGCTCGTCCGCGAGGTCCTGCCGCGGTGCATGAACGAGGGCCCCTCGCCCATCGGTTTCACCGACAGCCTCATCACCGAACGGGCCCGCATCGACCGCCAGATCGGCGACCTGACGGCAGTGCGCGCCCGCCTCGACGAGATCATCGCGGTGGCGACGGACCCGAGCCACCCGCACCACAGCCACCCCGTACGCGGCGCCGCCGCCAGTACCGCCTGAACCGGCCTGCCCACCCACAAGGTGGTGTGCGGCAGGCCGGTTCAGCGACGGACCTCACCGTGACCTCAGGCCGCTCTGGGCATCATCGAGCGGCGGCTCGGCGTTCGCATGGACAAGAACGAGGCACTGCCCCTTGCTCTGCACTTCGTCAATGCCCAGATCGGATCCGGTTCCGCGGCACCGGTGACATCGCGGCGACCATGCAGATGACACAGTCACCGCAGGTCGCACAGGGTCAGCGCATCGCCGCTACCGCCACCGAGACGACCGGGTGGCCGCTGGTTTCCCGCTTTCAGCGCACCGCGGTGATCGTGATCCCGGCCACCACGCCGTCGCCCCGTAGCGTCAGCGCCGCCGGGCCTTCGTGGCGCACGCAGTCGAGACGGCCGAGCGTGATCTCTTGGCCGTCAGGTCCGTCGATGGTGATCCCCTCGGTGACGGCCATGACGAGCAGGGTCTCGCCCGCGGCGCAGGCCAACTCCGTCACCCGTGCGGCGGCGACGGTGATGATCCGCACCTGTGCCGTCGCACGGCTCCTGCGGGTCATCACATTCAGGTTGCGGACCGCGCCCGCCTCCAGCCGACAGTCCGTCGCCGCGTCGCCGGAGAAGGCGAAGGGGCTCAGCGGCCAGACCGGATGCGCTGTCCCGTCCACCGTCAGCACCATGCCCTCGCCCTCGACGGGGGTGATCACACGGTCGATCCCGGGAAAGGCGGAGAAGGAGCCTCCCGCGTCCACGTCCGCGACACTCACCCGCCAGTCGAAGCCGTCCGTGCTCTCCACCGAGGCCAGGGGCGCCTGCACGGCGCCCGACGCGACCTCCCGGGTCACACCGCCGCCGTTCTTCCACGGCATGCCGCGGTACCGGCTCCAGCGCAGAGCATCTTCGCCCATCCGACACCGCTTCCTTCCCCTGCCATCCGGTCGGCTGCCCACACCGGTGAACCCGGGCCACCGGCCACTCGGTTGTCGGACGGCGGGAGCGCCCAGGCCATGATCATCGACCGAGCGGCCAGCGTACGCGCCGACCACGCGCGCACGGTGGGGCGCTTGACCGGGCAGGCCGAGCCCCGAGACTCGTGAGCCGGAGGATCACCTCATGTTCTGGCGTGCTGTGTGTCGGCGGGGTAGTGGGCGACAAGAAGTGGCCAGGTCAGTTCGGCCATCTCGGTCGGTGTGCGGGGGCTGTCGCGTTGGAGCCAGTCGGTGGCCACGCCGAGGAGTGCGCCGGCGATGAACGCGGCGGGTACGTCGTGAGGGATGTCGGCCGACGAGGCACTGTCCGGCGCGGCGCCGGCGTTCAGGCGCACGGTGACATGGACGCTGGCGGTCATGCGGCTGCGGATGTGGTCGATGACGCGGGCGCTGCCCTGCGGCCCCAGGAGGCTGCGGTAGAGGCCGGCGTGCTCGGCGAGGTTCTCGAAGAACGCGACGAGTGACCGGGCGGGTTCCGCGTCCGGGTCCGCCGGTGAGGGGTCGAGGACGGGGAGTGACTCGATCAGGGTGTCGATCGTCGAGGTACAGGCGGCCTCGGCCAGTTCGTGCACGTCCCGGTAGTGGTCGTAAAAGGTCGTGCGGTTCACACCGGCCTGTTCGGCCACGTCCGCGACGCTGATCTGCCCCAGCTCCTGCTCCTCGACGAGCTTGATCAGCGCGCCCTGCAGGGCCGCGTGAGTGCGACGTACGCGCCGGTCGGCTACCGGCGGGTTCTGTCGGGTCGTGGTCATGGCTGACACGATACCTAACCGACGTCTGTTGGTTTTCCTACGACTGTCGGTTAACGTGCTTCATGGAGGTGGTGGCGCTGTCCGGCCGACGTGAACCGTGCAAGGAGCCGCCGGTCGTGCGTGCCAGCACGCCACCCCACCCAAGAACCCGGTCACTCCGCATCAGTCAGGAACAGGAGCCATGCCATGAGGGGACTCACCGGACAGCGCATCGTCATCGCCGGAGGCGGTAACGGGATAGGCGCGGGCACCGCCGAGCGCCTCGCCGCCGAGGGCGCCACGGTCGTGATCGGCGACATCGACGTGGACGCGGCGCAGGCCACCGCCAAGCGCATCAGCGACGTCGGCGGAGCCGCCCTCGCCGTCGAGTTCGACCTCGCCGACGAGCGGTCGGTACGCGCCCTGTTCGACACCACCGTCGACCAGCTCGGCGGAGTCGACGGGCTCTACAACGTCGCCGCCGACGCCTCGGCGGACGTGCTGGGCCGGGACGGCGACCTGCTGGACATGGACCCGGCCGTATGGCGGCGCACCCTCGAGGTGAACCTGATCGGCTTCGCGCTCACCTGCCGCGCGGCCCTTCCCCTGCTGCTGGCAAAGGGCGGTGGAGCGATCGTCAACACCTCCTCGGCGTCCGCGCACGTGGGCGACCACCAACGCGCGGCGTACCAGACCAGCAAGGCCGGGATCAACGCGCTCACCCGCCATGTCGCCTCCCGCTGGGGCAAGGAGGGCATCCGCTGCAACTGCGTGTCGCCCGGGGTGGTGATGACCGAGTCCGCGGAGAAGATGGCCCTGACCCCTCAGGCGCTGGAATTCGCGCGAATGACCATCCCCAGCCCCCGGTTCGGCCGGCCCGGCGACCTGGCCGGAGTGGTGGCGTTCCTGCTCTCCGACGACGCGGAGTGGATCAACGGCCAGGTCTGGTCGATCAACGGCGGCGCACTTCTGCGCGAATGACGATCGTCCCCGACCTGCTGCCCGAGCGCATGGCACGACCAGCTGTCGGCGCGGGGCACGACGCGGACCGGACGCTGGTGGTGGCGGACGGCCTCGCCGCTGCTGCCGAAGCAGCTGCGGCAGGGGGCGTCGATGTGCCGCGGTTACTGCAAGGTGCCTGCCGGGCTGCCGGGCTGCCGCAGCCCGTGGCCACCGGCCGGCTCCTGGTCCTGCCGACAGCGGGCGTCCTCCTCCACCAGGTCCAGAGAATCGGCCACCAGCCCGTGGCAACGACTCCGCGTGACCTTCCCGATCATCTCCACCGTGGGAGCCACGGCGCACCACCCGGCGCGGGCCGAAGAGTCGGCGTCCTTGCGCCGGCTTCGGAACCCTGGCCCGGCGACGCAACCCCGGCTCCGCCCCACACCGCCAACATCACCAACCAACGAGTCAACGCCACCAACTCGAGTCGCAATTTCGGCTCGCGGCGCTCCGTTCCTTCCGGCCGTCCGCACAACTCCACTGACCGGTCCGTCAGTTGCAGACCGTCACAGATCGGCGGTTCTGACGGACCTTCTCACCTCAGTGGCGGGCGATCCTTTGCCGAGCCGACCGCCGTCCCTGTCCATCGCCTCGCGGGGGTCTCACCCGAAAGACTTGCACCTGACACTAGCGTCAGGTTCTAGCGTTGCGGCTGAAGTTACAGAACAGCGCCGGTAGTTGGCCGTCGACGGGTCTGGGTCACTGCCACCTGGCCAATGTGCCCGCGGCTACCCCTCCCTCACCCCACAGAGGAGAATCGTGCCCTTCCATCACATCTGCATGGTGAGCGACCTGGAGCGATCGCTGCCCTTCTACCAGGACCTCCTGGGATTCAAGAACACGCTGTACGACGTCACACAGCCGGGCGAGTGGTTCGACACCTCGACGCTCGACGACATCCTCGGCGTGAAGAGCGCGGCGACCCGGATCGTGCTCGTCTCCGACGACTCCGGCGCGACGCTGGAACTGCAACAGGCGGCCAACCCGTTCACCACCAAGGCTCCGGACGAGTACCTGCGCTACGGCGCGACCGGCATCACGGAGCTGGGGCTCAAAGTGTCCGACATCGATGACCTTTTTAAGCGCGTCGAGGCCGCTGGTATCGAGGTTCAGACCGACTACGTCCGGTCCCCCTTGCCCGGAATCCGATCCTTCCTGTTCTACGACCCCGACGGCGCGCTCATCCAGGCCGTTGAGGACCACACCACATAGGTGAAGCGCTGCCCGACGCTCTCGCCCGTTGAACCGCTCCGGGGCTGGCGAAGGCTGTGATGTGCTCTGGCTCTGACGGAGTCAGCTTGCTGGTTGCAGGCACTCGATGAGCTTCTTCGGCGTCAAGGCTTTGGCGTTGTCGCGTTACGCCCCCAGTTCGTGGCGATCTGTCAGTTCAGCGGGGCCGGAGTGTGACAGTGACCGTGCCTGCCGATGCGTCATCGCTGATCCCGATTGCCCTTGGCCAACTCCGTGAGTGTTCCGACGTCGTTTCCGAGGAGATCCCGGGCCTGCCGGCGCGGCTGACCGAGGTGTTGGACCCGCGGGATCCACGCAAGGGTGCGCCACCGCCCGGCCGGGGAGACCTCGCAGTACATGCTCTGGAGCCGGAATCTCGGCCAGGGCGAACCCGACACCCCCACCACTGTCACCCCGGCGGTGGCCGCGGGCGAGGGCTCTGACTCAAAGTGATCTGGCCTGCTTTCCAGGCCACGCGGTACCTCTGCCTCGTCGAACACGGCGACGGTTCGAGCCCCCTCGGGCGCACGGTTTCGACAGTCCCACCGTAGCCCCCGCACACCCCCACAGCCGCAGAGGCGGATGGCGCCCGGACACCTGGCGCCCGGCTCTTCCGCGGCACCCGATCGATATGGATCACAAGTGACACGCACACCCATACGCCCGAGAGCGGCCATCACCACTCTCGCGCCCCTCCTCGCCGGAGCCCTGACCCTCATGGCGGTCATCGCTCCCACCTCCACCGCTTCCGACACCAACTCCACTGGCGGCAAAGGCAGTTACGGCGACGACACCTACATCGTCAAGCTCGCCGACCCACCCGTCGCCGCGTACGAGGGCGGGCTGCCCCGACTGCAGCGGACTGCGCCCACGGCGGGGAAGCGGCTCGACGCCGACTCCGCCACGGTCGAGAAGTACGTGGCGCACCTGGACGACCGTCGGGAGCGGGTCCTCGACGCCGTGCCCGGTGTCGAGACGCTCTACGACTACTCCTACACGTTCAGCGGATTCGCCGCCGAACTGACCGGCCGGCAGGCCGCGAAGCTGGCCTCGACGCCTGGTGTCGTCTCGGTGACCCGGAACACGGTCGCTCAGCTGACGTCGACGGGGCCCGACGATGGGCAGAGGGCGGACGGCCGGGCGGAAACCTACATCCGGACCGTGGCCGATGGCCAGGACGGGACCGAGGGCAAGGTCACGGCTTTTGCGGCCCAGCAGCCGACCCCTTCCGGCGGGGTGAGCGGCCCCCAGGGCCAAGGTCTTTCAGGGGCGCGGGGCACCGCGCGATCAGCACTCACCGGACCCGCAGAAGTCCGAACACCGCACACCCCGGGCTCCCAGGCGCCCCGGACGGCCCGCCACGCCCAGTTCCCCGACACCCCCCGACTTCTCGGCCTCTCCGGCGCCAAGGGCCTGTGGGCGAAGGCGGGCGGCCCCGAGCACGCCGGAGAAGGCGTGATCGTCGGGATCGTGGACACCGGGTTCGACCCCTCGAACCCGATGTTCGCCGCACTGCCGAATCCGCGCCCCGACGCCGGGGCCATCGCCAGGAAGTGGCACGGCGACTGTGACCCGGGCGACGACCCCACGCACAAGGTGACCTGCAACAACAAGGTGATCGGCGCACAGTGGTTCGGTGCGGGCGTCCCCGCGGACCGCGAAGACGCCCCCTCGCCGTTGGACACCAGCAGCCACGGCACCCACACCGGCAGCACGGCCGCCGGGAACCACGGCGTCGCCGCGTCGGTACCCGGCAGCAACGCCGAGGGCAGGCTCAGTGGTGTCGCCCCGGCTGCCCGCCTCGCCTTCTACAAGGCGTGCTGGCCGGGCTTCGGCTGCCCGACCGTGGACCTCACGGCCGCGATCGACAGGGCCGTGGCGGACGGCGTCGACGTCATCAACTTCTCCATCACCGGCACACTCACCGAGCAGCCCGACATGGAGGCCATGTTCAACGCGGCCAAGGCGGGCGTGTTCGTCGCCGCGGCCGCCAACAACGGCGGCCCGGACTCGGTGCACCACACCGGCCCGTGGGTCACGACGGTCGCCGCGTCGTCGCACGACACCCAGTACACCACCTCCCTGGTCCTCGGCGACGGCCGCCGCTACACCCGCGTCGGCCTGAACCCGGGTGCCGGCTCTGCCCCGCTGGTCGAGGCAGCCGCCGTACGCAAGGACGGCTCGGACGCCGGCCGGGCTGCGCTGTGCGCGCCGGGCACGCTCGATCCGGCCCAGGCGAAGGGCAAGATCATCGTCTGCGACCGAGGCGGCGCCGGCATCTGGGAGGACGACAAGTCGGACGAGGTCCTGGCGGTCGGCGGCAAGGGTCTCGTACTCACCGACACCCCGGCCTACGACGAGTTCCTGCCCCCGTACGTCTTCTCGGTGCCCCTGATCCAACTCGACCTCGACGACGCGAAGGCAGTCCACGCATACGCCTCCCAAGCCGGCGCGACCGCCCGGTTCACGCCCACCCAGAGCAGCCACCGGGCCACCCGGGAGATCGCCTCCTTCTCCTCCAGCGGCCCGGACCACTTCAGCGACGGCGACCTGCTCAAGCCGGACATCGCCTCCTTCGGTCAGACCATCCCGGCGGGCGTGGTGCCCGGCAGCACCAGCTATTACCCCGGCCGGTTCAGCTTCTCCGACGGCACCTCGATGGCGTCCCCGCACATCGCCGGCCTCGCCGCCCTGCTGCGGCAACTGCACTCCGACTGGTCACCGATGGAGATCAAGTCGGCGCTGATGACGACGGCCACGCCCACCGACGAGAACGGCGACCCCATCGGCCGCGAACTGGCCGACTCCGCCTCGCCCCTCGACTACGGCGCGGGCCTGCCCCGAGTCACCCGGGCCACCGACCCCGGCCTGGTCTACGACTCCACCTCCGCCGACTGGACCGCCTACCTCTGCGCGATCGGCCAGAAGCCGACCACCGAGGACGGCACCGATGCCTGCGCCACGGCCACGAAGACCGACCCCAGCGACCTCAACTATCCGTCGATCGCAGTCGGTGACCTGCTGGCCGGTCAGACGGTGACGCGCACGGTCACCAACGTCTCGGCGCGCACCGCCACGTACAGGGCGAATCTCCAGACCCCGCCGGGCTTCCGCGCCGAGGTCACCCCGAAGCGGCTGACGGTCACGCCGGGCGCGTCGGCGTCGTACAAGGTGACCTTCGAGCGTACGAGTGCGGCCCACAACGCCTGGTCCTTCGGCTCCCTGACGTGGAGCGACGCGCACAGCCACCACGAGGTCACCAGCCCGGTCGCCCTGCGCTCCGTAGCGTTGTCCGCCCCGGACGAGGTCACGGTCACCGGAGGCGATTCCGCGACGCTGAGGACCGGGGTCAGCTGGAACGGCGAACTGACCGCGAAGGCGTCCCTCTACACCGGCGAGCAGACCACCGGCACCCTCACCGGCACCGACCAGGCGGACTTCACCATGAGTCAGGGCACCAACGACGCCGTAGTCAAACACCGCGTCCACGTCCCCGCAGGCGCCCCCTTCACCCGGTTCGCCATCACCTCCGCGGACCACGTCCCCGGCAGCAACCTCGACCTGTACGCCTTCGACACCGCCCGCAACCACGTCGGCGACTGGGCCGGCCCCGGCTCCGACGAACACGTCGATCTGCCGCCCGGCGACTACGACGTCTACGTCCTCCAGTACGAACTGCCGGCCGGCACCACCAGCCAGCAGTACACCCTGCGGAGCTGGAAGGTCGGCCAGGGCACCCCGGCCGTGACACCCACGGTCACCCCGAGCGAGCAGAATGCCTCGGCGGGCGACCGTCCGGACGTCACGGTGTCGTGGCCGGACGCGAAACGCGGCCAACAGTACGTCGGCGCCGTCGAGTACGGCGACGGGTCGACCACCCTCGGACACACGGCGTTGACAGCCACGCCGTAGCCGCGCCTCGGTAGCCGTTGGTGTGAACCATCGGTGAGCGATCCGCCCGCGCACTCCCCGAGTGCGCGGGCGGATCGCGTCGGCCCGAACCCTGACCCGCTCCGGTGCCCCCGATGGCCCGGCAGGTGCCCCTCGTTCCCGGCTGGCCTCCGCTCTGCCCTACAAGTGGCAGCTCTGGTAAGGAAGTTGCAGCAGGAGAAGGCATGATTGGTGCGACGGAACAGGGCGCGGACGATGGCCGCGGTGACCGCGGATGCAGCGTTGTGCTCCACATAGCCGAACTCGTCACTCCAGAGACGGTCGACGCGGCCGTAGTGCGCGATGGTTTTGGCCAGCACCTTCTCGTCGGCGCGGCCTGAAGCACCTTCCGGGCCGGAGGTTGTTGCTGGACACTCATGAGTTCCGTTGGGGATCCAGCGCGGCGGCTCAGGCGTTGCTGAGATGAGGCAACGACGTATGCGTGCACACCGTCTTCCACGACTGGCTGCCGATACAGGGGTGGTCGCGCGGAGCACCCGGTTCACGATTCTGCTGCATCCTGCCCATGCCCGGATACGGCGGGCCCCCGTATCCCCCGGCACTGGCCGGGCAAGTAGTCGAGGCCGTGCGTAACGCCGTGAGCATGAGGAGCAGCGCCTGCTCGGCCCCACGCGTACCGGCGGCGGGCAGCGAGAGTACCAGGACGGCTCGGTCCAGCGGGTCAGGATGATCCAGTAACTGTACGCCGCCGGCCCGTCGAGCAGGCTCGTCCGGGAGGTCCTGCCGCGATGCATGAACGAGGGCGACGCGCCCTCCGGTTCACCGAGAACCTCATCACCGAACGGGCCCGCCCCGGCCGGCCATGTCCCAGTCGTACGAAAGGGCCTCGCGCTCACTCCATGGTGAGGACCACACGCCCCTGGAACCCACCCCTGATCATGTGCGCGTAAGCCTTCGCGACCTCCTCCAGCGGGTACGTCTCCGCCACGCGCAACGCCAGGTCTCCCGCCGCGGCCAGGTCGGACAGTGTCGAAAGCATCGCTCCGTCCGGGCCGACCTGCGTCAGCAGCACCCGGATGCCCCGCTCGGCCTGGGGCAGGGCGTCGAGCCGTGTGGTCACGAACCTGCCGCCGTCCGCCACCGCCCCGATGACTGCCTGCCCCAGCCTGGCCGTGTCCAGAACGGCATCGACTCCCTCGGGACGAACCGTGCGGACGGCCTCGACGAGAGGCTGCGACGCCGACACGTACACGTCGGCACCCGCCACCTTGCTCGCGAACTCGCCGTCGGGCGAGAGGTCGGTCGCGATGACCACCGCTCCCCGTCGCTTCGCGAGCTGCACCGCGTAACCGCCGACCGCCCCCTCCGCGCCGGTGATGAGCACGCTCTGGCCGGCCTGGATACCGAGCAGTTCGACGGACTGGGCAGCGGTCAGCCCGTTGAGGGGGATGGTGGAGGCGTGGACGGGGTCGACACCCCCCGGCGCCGCCGCGATCGCATGGGCAGGAACCACGATGTACTCGGCCTGCCCCCGGTTCAGCCCCAGGGGCAAGCCGTAACTGAACGCGATGGCAGGCTGCCCGGGCGTCCAGGGGGTACCCGGGCCGACGGCGTCGACAACGCCGGCTACATCCCAGCCGAGGCCATAGGCGACCCCCTCCGGCGGAGCCGGGTAATAGCCCCCGACCCAGGCCGCCGCATCGGCCGGGTTGAGCGCGGCCGCCTGAACCTTGATACGAACCTCACTCAAGCCGGGAACAGGCTTGGCGACCTCGGCGACCTCGACCACGTCCGGGCCGCCGAGCGAACGGTAAACGGCTGCGCGCATGAGTACTCCTGCTGTCGGTCGCACCCGCTCACAGCAGGCACGGAAGATCTTTGGTGGCAAGGGGGATGTCCGCAGGGAGCTGCGGAACGCCAACAGCAGCCACGCTAAAACCTGACGCCAACGTCAGATGCAAGTCGGGGTGGGGGTACCGGTCCGAAGCCCAGACGCAGCCGGTCGCCGCGAACCGTGCCCCTCTTGCCCTCGCGTCTCACAGACGCCCCTATAACGCGGGGGTGCGGGAAACCGGTCTGACCAGGTTGAAGACCTCTCGGGCGGCATATCGCTTGAGGCATCGGATGATCTCACGTCGGGTCTTGCCCTCCTGGGTGCGGCGTTCGTAGTACGCCTGGGTGCGCGGGTCGTGGCGCAGCCGGGTGAACTCGATGCGGTGCAGGAACAACCGGGGGCACTTTGGCTTCACGACCAGACAAGTCGTCCTTCGGCGACCGAGCAGGTCGGATGGCTTCCATCGGCGATTTTCGTCAGCGCTTCCGCCACGGAGTCGAAATAGTGAGCCAGTGACGCGTACTCGCCCGTGGTCGTGATCTCACCCACGAACCACCTGCCGATACGGCCATCCCGCACGTCGATGAACTTTCCTGTCCAGCCGTCCTGGTCCGACAGGAACGGGATCCACTCATTGCGCCAGAACGGATTGTCCGGCTGATCTGGAGGGTTGACCCAACCGGGCACGGAGTGGTTCGCGTAGAGCTTCTCCATCGCCCGGATGCCCAGAAAGAAACTTCCCTCGTCCGGAAACCCGGCGAAACCGCAACACGCCACATCGTCGTCCACATCTTCCTCAGGAAGATCAAGATTGTTCTGCAACAGCCACGCCCGCAGTTCCCGATGAAGCTGGATGCCCATCCGTTCCTCGGCGGCCGCAAGCATCTGTTCCGTGGCCGGCCCGGGCAGATCCGCATGATCGGTCGGGACGCGCTCCCGAAGAAGACTCATCACGCGGGACCAGCTCTCCACCACACTCATTCCCCACTACTCTCTGCGTGGACGCCCTATACGGCTGCGTCGCGTCGGCAGGCACGGGCAGTCCAAGGTTACAGAGCGTAGAGAACTCCATGATCACGGACGTCCGCGCCTGTTCTGCATCGGACTCCACCCAACACGACGAGACGTCAGCCACCGGGCATCAACCGACTATGCCGAAGCCCCGGCCCCTGTCCCCCATGTTGTTCCACCGGAGACGGTCAGCGGCTTCCTCACCGGCGGTCGAATATACTTCCCCACCGGTTATGGGCCTGGTGGCGGACTGAAGTTCTGATCTGGTCCAGGGATGACCGAGCTGATCCACCGCCAGATGGCCGCAAGAATCGTGTCGTCGCCGCGTCTTTTTACTTCGGCCGCGATCACCGCGGCATCATCACCGCGCTCGAACCGCTCCGCCGCCTCCAGCCTCAGCAGTTCCCGCTTCTCCCGCTCGGCGGGCGTGTACCCGCCCCTCTGCGCGTACCTCATGATCCCGTCGTACCGCAGGGATCATGAACCGTCACGATCCCGCAGGCTCTACGAGTCAACCTGAATAGCGACGGGCTCACTACAAGAGCAGGCAGAAATGTTCCAGATGCGTGCATCCGGCTTGTCGGCTGCGATTCCTCTCTAGCTTGATCGGATGCTCAAAGCGTTCCTCATCAACGTGCTCCCAGTCGTCATCGCCGTGGTCGCCATCGCCGTTCCCACCTGGATTGGTGTCCGGCAGACGCGGATCAGCCAGCACGTGAACAATATTCAGGCGATGATCACTCTGCTCGACGAGTTCCGGTCAGCCGCGTTTCACGACCAGCACGACTATGTGTACAACCGTCTTCAGCAGGAACACGACCCGAGCGAGGGAGTGCGTGGGCTTCCCAGCGAGGCGAAGGCGGCCTTCTGCAATGTCGTGTACTACTACCAGTCCTTCGCCACCCTGACCGTCTTCCAGCTCGTGGACGAGAAGTTGTTTCTTCCGCTTCTACGTCACCGGATCATCAACGTCTGGAGGGCCACCCAGCCATTCGTAGAACGAGAGCGCGAGCTGCGAGGAAGCGACAGCTCATACCTCTCAGCGTTCCAGGAACTCGCCCGCCGGACGGCCGAACTGCCCAGCACGTTTATCCACGACCGCATTCTCGACACCCGGCCCAACCGGCGAAGTCGGTTCTCCTTCTGGACAAGCCGCCGACGTTCCGCACCGGACGGCATGTGATCCGAGGCCAGCACAGCTACGGCAATACCGCGATGAGTACTCAGCCCGACTCTACGAGTTCAACCTGAGTAACCACGCCGAAACCGCCACGGACATCAAGCTCCAGAAACGCATCATGGCCGGTCGCGCCGGCGTCCCGCTCCTACGGCAACGCGTCATCCTGATCGCACACTTGAGACGCCACGGCTCCTCCCGGACCACGTCCCCGTAATGATCTCCGGCTACAAAAATCTTGCCAGGGCCCTCGAAGCACAGCACGCGGCGTGGCAACGCGCAGCCGGCCTCGTCGAATACGTCGGCGCACTCCGACTTCCCGCAGAAAGTCTGCCGCCCTGGCCGGCCAGGGAGGAAGCCGAGGCATGGATCGCGTGGACCGAGAGCCACGTCCCACGCCTAACCCGCTCAACGGTTCACCGCTGCTACCCGAAATCCCCGAGCCTCGCACCGAAGACCTCCAGCCGTTCATGCACGGCTGGAGCCCCTACGGACCCACCTGAGCACCCACTCCGCCAGACTCCCGGCGCCGGCAACGGGCGACTCAGCCGCCGCCGAGACGAGATACAGAAGCCGAGAGACACAGCCCCGCGGACTGTGCCCCTCTTGCCTTCGCGTCTCACAAATGTGTCACGGACTGGATCGACGCCACCGATCCTCTAAGCTCTGACCTGGCCTTTCGTGGACCCACGTGCTCTCACTGGACTGGTATGGACGGCGTTTCCAACCTGTGCCAGGTCGTGCCCAGGGAAGGTCCCAGGATCAGGACGGGAGCCTGTTCCGGCCCGTCAAAGCGATATTGCAGGGTTTCGACGTTCTTCTCACTCACCCGTTCACGCTCCCACATCACACATTCTCTACAGGAACGGGGGCGCGGACACTCGCCAGACCTCCCCAAGTGTCCGCCGCAGGACGAAGATCCTCCACATCCGGGGTTTCACGATGCTCCGCCGCCCGCGCGCCCCTGAAGCACTTCAGGGCCTCCCGGACCGGCTCGGGCTGCGGCAGCTGCCGCTCAGCTGCGAACTCAGGCGACTGCGGACACCTTCGATGGTCGTCGCCATCGCCGGTTCGGCCACGAGGTCGCGGGCACCGCGCACACGAGGAAATACAGCGCAGTCGCCGTCAGGGGGAGGATCTGCGACCTGCCCACACAAGCCATGGCAACCCGCGCTTGGGCCGGACAACCCGCGTCATGCGGGGTCCGACCGCATACCGTTCCCGGGTCCTGGCCACGGACCCTGCCGGGAAGCCGGCCCAACGAGTCAGGCAGGCCGGCGGGTCCCGTCGGCGGGCGACGTGCGGGCGAACCAGGTCCGCGTCTCGTCAGCTGTCAGGACGCGGGTGAGTTCGGCCGTGCCCGGAAGATGCGGGAAGAACCGGTCGGCGTTCCAACTGCGCTGGTATGTCGGCTCGTCGAGCACGAGCACGCGATGTCCCTCCACCACGGGGATGCCGTCGGGCAGCCCCTCGTTCCAGATCCGCTCACCGTCCGGGGCGAGGAGTTCGAAGGCCCCGGTTGCGACGGTCTGGGTGCGTCCCTGGGCGGGCTCGGGGTCCGTGGCCAGGCGGACGCTCTCTGCGGAAGGCGTGGTGCCGGGCACATGGCCGCCGCCGACGAGGACGTGGGCGAGCAGCGTGTGCAACTGGAAGTTGTCCCCGATTCCCCCGATGCGCACCTCGAACCCGGTCCCGGTGGGCCTGTGCAGCACGATGAGGGGCTCGTCGTCCAGAACCGCCAGCGCGTAGGCCAGACATTTGAGGTCGTGGCGCTCCAGAGCCGCCAGGGCGCTGCAGGCGGGGAGGATCCCGGATGCGTGCCGACGGCGCACCTCGGTGCTGCGGCACAGTACGGCCAGCGCGGGCGGCAGCCACTCCTCGACCGAGCACCAGGCCAGCGCCAGCCGCGTGGCCTCGTACGTGTCGGCGCCGAGGCGGGCCGGCAGCGCATCGTCGATGATCTTCTTGTCCGGCTCCGGTAGTTCGTCCTCGGCCGCGCCGGGGGCTGTCCAGCGGCGGGCGAACTCCAGGGCGTCGAGCAGGTCTTGGTGGACGCCGCCGAGGATCGGCTCGGCGCAGGCCACCGGGTCGGCTCCGCGCTCGACGCAGAAGCCGGCCGCCATCGCCAGCATCGGCCGCGGGCCGGTGGGCGGGAAGACGGGAAGCAGCGCCACCAACCGGGGCCCCGCCAGAACGCAGTCAGCGTCCGACGCCGACTATCCCTTGGGCCGCCGAGGCTTTCGCAGTGATCTTCCCCAGGGGCCGGCCGGTCGCTCTTGGCGAGCCCGGGCCACGAACTCCGCCCGAGTAGGCACAGCTCGCGGCTGCGGGCGGAGGGCTTCCTGCGCAGCGTCCCAAGGACCGACCGGGCCCCATCCAAGATTCAGCAGAGTGTCATTCCAGCGCGGAGCGAAGTCCGCACTGTCCAGGTCCGGCATCTGATGACGCAGCCCTCGCACCCGTGCGGTGAAAGCTGCGGGCAGAGGCACGTGGTACGTCTCCAGGTAGTGCGCGAAGTCGGCCCGCCACATCCACTCCCCGTCGGTGGCCAGCGAGGAGCACCCGGAGGTGTGGCGATGAACCGAACCTGCGAGGACATCGACACCTGCCTCCATGAAAGCCGTGATCCGGTGGCCGACATCCAGGTACTCCACGATACGAACTTCATCCGGCTCGCCGACCGGCTGAACCTGCATCCGCAGCAACCCATTCGCGAACTCGCCCGCATACCCGAGCTCTTCGAAGAAGCCCAGCAACTTCAGCACGCCTTCCTCCTATGCACATCCTGGTTCTGACTCCGGCCGATCATTTTGCGGCACAGAACCCGGCATCTTGGTTCAGATTGCTTCAACGATCGGTGCGGCTCTCCACGGCTGCGTGCACAACGAGGCAGGGCACCACCGTGCGGGCAATCGAGGCGTTCGCAGACGCCGCAGCAGGATCGAGGAGCGGACCTCGCCGCCACGGAACGCTGAGGTCCCTGCCAGCAGCTGCCCGGCGGGGGCCTGAGCGCCATCACGTGTCACGTTGCTGTCACCGACCCCGTTGACGCACCTGGACCACAAAGGCACCACCTGCGTGAACGGCATCGATCTAGACCACGTGGACGCCAAGAGACGGTGCCGGCACTTCGTGGTGACGCCTCACACGAGGCCACCGCGCGTTCTTGCACCGCTATTTCTTCTCTGCTTGATCAACGTTGTACGAGCGCTTGACGACCGTCGCGCACAGTGAGATCACCCGCTTCGCTCCTGCTGGGACAAGCCGGGACGCCGCACGTTTCATCACCCCTCATCCCCCTCATCACCCCAAGAATTTCCGACCGACATCCGCACGTGACAGGAAGAGCAATGACTTTGAGCAGCACTGGACAACAGCATCGCCGAGCCATAATCACCGGCGGGGCGGCGGCAACGGTAGCCCTGATCGCCGGTTGTTCGTCGAAATCGGAGAGTTCGGGCAAGCAGGCGACGGGAGCCGCGGCGGCGAAGAGCGCCTCACCCACCGCGAGTGTCCGGCCGGACTCGCCCTGGTCGGCCTTCGCGAGGTTGATGGACGGCAACAAGCGCTGGGTGGACGGCACCTTGCAGCATCCCGACCGAGACCCGGCGCGCCGCGAGTTCGTCGCCCAGGAGCAGGATCCGTACGGGGTCGTCCTGTCCTGCATCGACTCCCGGGTCCCGCCGGAGCTCCTGTTCGACACGGGGCTGGGCGATCTGTTCATCCTGCGTACCGGCGGTCAAGTGGTCGGCCCGGTGGTCACCGGCTCCGTCGAGTACGGGCCCGTGACCTCGGGGACCCCGCTGATCGTCGTCCTGGGACATCAGCGCTGCGGCGCCATCAAGGCGGCGTACGAAGCCATGCGCGACGGCAAGAAGCTGCCCGGCAACCTGCAGGCGATCTCCGACGCGCTGAAGCCGGCGTACGAGGCGACCGTCACGGCGAAGGCCGCCGACCCGGTCGACACGATGATCCGCGTCCACGTCAAGCAGACCGCTGCCGACCTGCGGTCCAACAGGGACCTTGCGCCGATGGTGAAAAAGGGCGACCTGGCCGTGGTCAGCGCCTACTACTCGCTCGACACCGGCCAGGTCGAGGTCCTCACCGGCGCACCGTCCGCCTGACCGAGGGGCATTCCCCCGGTGCGGCAGGCCGTCGCCGCGGAGGTCGTATCCGGCCCGCTTCGCCGACGGCGCCGAGGACGGTCAGCAGGCTGATCACCCCCAGGAGGGAGATCAGCGGGAGCGTCGTCCGTCCGAGGAGGTCGGAGAGCGACCCTCCGACGAACCCTGCGGGCGACTGCTCCTCGCGCTTCTACCGGGCCGTGTTTCCCGACCGCCGCCGGGTTGCCCGCGGCCGGCGGTGAGGTGTCACTCGTGCTCGTCGTGCTCCGCCGAGCCACTTTCCTCGGCGGGCACGTCCTCCGCTGCGGCGGTGTCGCCGGCGAGGTCGGCCCGGACGGTGAAGTCGGCGGTCCGCACCTTGCCCTCGTGCTTGAAGTCGAGGAAGAGGCGGTAGCCGTGGGCGCTGGGCGCGGTGGCGGTGAAGGAGACGGTCGGCCCGGGCTTCGTCCTGGGGTCGCCGGCTTCGCTGTTGGGATGGACGTGAAGGTAGGCCAGGTCTCCGGCACGCAGGGCAACCAGGTGCCCGTATGCGCCGAGGTAGGGCTGCAGGTCGGTCACCTGCTTGCCGTCCTTGTTCACCTCGAAGGTCAACTCCCGTGCGGAGCCGGCGTCGAGGCCCCCACGCAGAGTGACCGTGTAGCCGTCGACCTCGCTGGCGGGCTCCTGCTTGGGCAGCGACTGCGGCTCGTAGCGCCCCGCGACCGCCAGGTCGGTGCCCAGGGTGAGGCTTTCACCGTCCCCGGCGGCCGGGGCGAAGTCCGCGAAGAGGCGGTAGTCACCGGCCGTCGGCAGGTTCACGGGCATGCGCCACGTGCCGTCGCCGGAGCGCGTGGGGTGCAGGTGGCGATAGACGGTCAGGTCGCGGGAGGCCAGGATCAGGTGGAGTTCCTTCTCCTGATCCATCGTGTAGTCGGTGACCGGCCGCCCCTTCGCGTCGAGGATGGCGAACCGTATGTCGGTGGTGCGTCCTCGCTCGATCCGCGGAGTCTTCAGGTCGATCGAATAGCCGTGGGCCGAGACCTGCAGTCCCTCGGGTACCTCTACGGCCTCGTCCGCGCCGCCGCTCTCCGCCGTCCCGACCTCACTGGCGGCTTGCGTAGCCGCTTTGGTGCCCGCGTCGTCGGATCCGGCGAGGCTGCCCACACCGTAGGCCGCCCCGAACACGACGGCGAGTGCCGCGATGAAGCCAGTGATCTTCGGCCAGGTCTTCATAAAAGTCTCCCGGGAAGGGCCGACAACAGTAAGGTCTACGACGAAACATATACCCCCATGGGGTATCGCGCCAACGGGATGGGAATATACGCCCTAGGGGTATACCATCTACCCCCCAGGGGTATGCCCCCCAACGTATCGCGCGCCTGAGGTGAAGACCCATGACCGATCAGAAGAACTCCGCCAGCGTGTCCGGCACCCAGGGAAGTGAGGTGACCGCCGTCTACAAGGTCTCCGGCATGACCTGCGGTCACTGCGAGGGCGCGGTTTCCGAGGAGATATCCGCGATCGCCGGTGTGACCTCGGTGAAGGCCGTCGCGGAGACCGGCGAGGTGACGGTCACCGCCGTCGCCCCGCTCGACGAGGAAGCCGTCCGCGCCGCCGTCGACGAAGCGGGCTACGAGCTCGTCGGCACGGTCTGAGACCTTCCGGGGCCGACAGCCCCGGGCCCCGCGTTTCCTCCCCGCCGGGGCGTGCCGCTCCCTCTGACATGGACGCCGCACGTCCCGGCCTGTCCCAGGAGAACCTCCCATGACAAACGCGGCTCCTGATACGAGACTGCCCGGCCCGGCGTCCCGGTCCGCCTCCGAGGTCGAGCTCTCCATCGGCGGCATGACGTGTGCCTCCTGCTCGGCCCGCATCGAGAAGAAGCTCAACCGCATGGACGGCGTCACGGCGACCGTCAACTACGCCACCGAGAAGGCGAAGATCTCCTACGCCGACGGGGTCGGGGTCGGGGTCGCCGACCTCATCGCCACCGTCGAAAAGGCCGGCTACACGGCCAAGGAGCCGCCGCCTCCCACTCCACCGGCCGGTGACGAGGGCGCCGCCCGGGCGGCCGGACCCGCTGTGGACGGGGAGTTGCTCTCCCTGCGGCAGCGCCTGCTGGGGTCGCTCGCGCTCTCGGTGCCGGTCGTCCTGATGGCGATGGTTCCGGCCCTGCAGTTCGACAACTGGCAGTGGCTGTCGCTGACACTGGGCGCTCCGGTCGTGGTCTGGGGCGCCTTCCCGTTCCACAAGGCGGCCTGGACGAACCTGCGGCACGGCGCCGCGACCATGGACACCCTGGTGTCGATCGGCACGCTCGCCGCGCTCGGCTGGTCGCTGTGGGCGCTGTTCTTCGGCGACGCGGGCATGCCGGGCATGCGCCACGGCTTCGAGTTCACCATCTCCCGCTCCGACGGCTCCTCCTCCATCTACCTGGAGGCCGCCGCCGGGGTGACAACATTCATCCTCGCGGGCCGGTACCTGGAAGCTCGCGCCAAGAGGAAGTCGGGCGCCGCCCTGCGGGCGCTCATGGAGCTGGGCGCCAAGGACGTCGCGGTCTTGCGGGGCGGCCAGGAAGTACACATCCCCGTCGCGCAGTTGGCGGCCGGTGACCGCTTCGTCGTACGGCCCGGCGAGAAGATCGCCACCGACGGCACCGTCGTCGAGGGCGCCTCGGCGGTGGACGCCTCCATGCTCACCGGCGAATCGGTGCCGGTCGACGTGAGTGCCGGCGACGCCGTGACCGGCGCGACCGTGAACGCCGGGGGACGGCTCGTCGTCGAGGCGACCCGCATCGGCACGGACACCCAACTCGCCCGGATGGCACGGCTGGTCGAAGACGCGCAGAACGGCAAGGCCGAGGTGCAGCGCCTCGCCGACCGCATCTCCGGCATCTTCGTACCGGTCGTCATCCTCATCGCGGTCGCCACGTTCGGCGCCTGGCTCGGCGCCACCGGCGACACGGCCGCCGCCTTCACCGCCACCATCGCCGTCCTGATCATCGCCTGCCCCTGCGCGCTGGGCCTCGCCACCCCGACCGCCCTGATGGTCGGCACCGGCCGCGGCGCCCAACTCGGCATCCTCATCAAAGGCCCCGAGGTCCTGGAATCCACCCGCCGCGTCGACACGATCGTCCTGGACAAGACCGGCACCGTCACCACCGGCCGCATGCAACTCCAGGACGTGTACGTCGCCTCCGGCGTGGACAAGGACGAACTGCTGCGGCTGGCGGGCTCGTTGGAGCACGCCTCCGAGCACCCCATCGCCCAGGCCATCGCGGCCGGCGCCGCCGAGAGGGTGGGCAGCCTGCCGGTACCGGAGAACTTCCAGAACATCGCCGGCCTCGGCGTCCAGGGCGTCATCGACGGCCACGCCGTACTCGTCGGCCGACAGAAGCTCCTCACGGAGTGGGCCATCGAACTGCCCCGCGAACTGGCCGAGGCCAAGGCCGCGGCGGAGGCCGAAGGACGCACGGCAGTCACCGTCGCCTGGGACGGCGAGGCGCGCGGCATCCTCACCGTCGCCGACGCGATCAAGGAGACCAGCGCCGAAGCCGTGGCCGAACTGCGCAGGCTGGGCCTGACGCCGGTGCTGCTGACCGGCGACAACCAACCCGTCGCAGAATCGGTCGCCAAGGCCGTCGGTATCGACGAGGTCATCGCCGAAGTCCTCCCCCAGGACAAGGTCGACGTGATCAAACGGCTCCAGGCCGAGGGCCGTACCGTCGCTATGGTCGGCGACGGCGTCAACGACGCCGCCGCCCTCGCCACCGCCGACCTGGGCCTGGCCATGGGCACCGGCACCGACGCAGCGATCGAAGCCGGCGACCTCACCCTCGTACGAGGCGACCTGCGCGTGGCCGCCGACGCGATCCGCCTCTCCCGCACAACCCTCGCCACCATCAAAGGCAACCTCTTCTGGGCCTTCGGCTACAACATCGCCGCCCTCCCCCTCGCCGCACTCGGCATGCTCAACCCCATGATCGCCGGAGGCGCGATGGCCTTCTCCTCGGTCTTCGTCGTCACCAACAGCCTGCGCCTACGGACCTTCAGGTGAAGTGCTCTCCCGCCTGAAGCGGGGAGATTCCTGCTTACCTCGCGGTAGCGGGTTTGACGCGCTTTGCGCGCCTGACGACTGCCCTTCCGGCAGCCAAAATGAGCGCGAGGCCCATCCGGTAGAGGTGCAGGACGTTGCGGGCTGCGTTGTGGTCGGCGTTGCCCGACCAGCCGCAGTCCGGGTTCTTGACCATGTTCGTGACGGTGAGGGCTTCGCCCACAACAGTGCCGTAGGTGTGGGCGATGGCGGTGGTCGTCCGGTGCTGCCAGTCCAAGGCCCGGTGCTTGGCTTTCGCGCGCAGGCCTGCGATCGGGTCGTAGGTACGGTGCAGCCGGCGGCTGGTGCGCTCGCCGGGTTTACGGTGCTGCTTACGCCGTGCGGCGCGCCGCTCCAGGTGCAGGAGCTTGGCCTTCCCTTGCCGGTCAGCCATGCGCCGTGCTCGTACGTTTCGCCGTCCGAGAGGGCGACGGGCACGGTGACGCCCACGTCGATGCCGACATCCGGCCCGGTGCGGGACTCAGGCTTGGGCTCCAGGGTCTGGACACGGAAGGCGATGTGCCAGCCGAGCGCGTCCTTGACCAGCCGGGCCCCCGGTGATCCGGTACTTCGCGCCCGCACGCTTGCCCACGGGAAGGTCTTTGGTCCACCGGAAGCGGACCCGGCCCGCCTTGGGAAGGCTGGCCGTGCCCCAGCGCCGGTGCACGCGGGTGATGTTCAGGTCCGGCCCTGCGGGATGTCCACGGACTGGCACCTAGGCCTGGCCTCGGCGGCTGATCGGCGGCTACGTCAGCGCACGCCTGCAACCCCGACTGACGGAAACCGCCTTGCACCTGCTGCTCGGCGCACTCGGTGCCCTCTACGCCGTGCAGTCACTGCTCTGACGCACTGCTCCGGCACTGGGGCCCCAAGACGTCAGCTTGTTCGCCCGGTGCCGGCAAGAGTTGCGAGGGGCCTCGCCATGGCCATGCTTCTGGTGCGTCGCCTCGAAAACCCAGTCGCTGACAGGCTTTTCAGATGCCCTCTCAGAGGTCGTTTTCATCTTTAGTACGGTGTTATCTCTAGCTTTGTACCTGCTGATGGTCTGGTGCTGGCGGGTCTGCAGTGTGGGTCGCGGCT
>NZ_JBIRRV010000026.1:0-102846 GCF_044333925.1 Streptomyces sp. NPDC020898 | reverse complement strand
GCGACGAGGACGGCCGCTGCCTCGCGGTCGCCGCAGGCGAGGTCGTTCCAGATGATGACCATGGCGATGCAGCGGGCGAGGCCGACGATGATCAGACCCGTGCGGTACTCGGGCAGGTCCGGCAGGAAGATCCAGGCCAGCGCGAACATGACCGCCGGGCCGACGATCCAGTTGATGACCAGCGACGAGACCATCAGCTTGCGGTCGCCGGTCACGGCGTCGAGCTTGTCGTAACGGACCTTGGCCAGCACCGGGTACATCATGATCAGCAGGCCGACGGCGATCGGCAGGGAGATGCCGCCGATCTCGACCTTGGCGAGGGCGTCGTTCAGGCCGGGGATGGCGCGGCCGAGGCCCAGGCCGAGGGCCATGGCGAGCAGGATCCATACGGCGAGGAAGCGGTCGAGCGTCGACAGCTTCGCGACCACCGAGGATTCCTCGGTGGTCGCGGCTGTTTCAGTGGGGGTCACGGGCAGGCCCTCTTGTTCTCGGCGGCATTGCGAGCGGACTCGGCCAGGTCGGCGAACTGGCCTGCGAGCTGGGCGATGACGTCCGGGAGCAGCCGGTAGTACGTGTACCGGCCGCACGGTTCCGTCTCGACCACCCCGGCCTCGCGCAGGACTCTCAGATGGTTGGAGAGGTTGGTCTGCTTCGCACCGGTCTCTTCGATCAGGTGCGTGGAGCAGAGCGTTTCCCGGGCGAGGAGGGTGACGATCTGGAGGCGGAGCGGGTCGGCGAGGACTCGCATCAGATCAGTGTCGACTGACGTCATCATGGACTGATACTGTCACATCAGTGGTGGCTGACACCACCGGGTGCTGATTTCATTCGGGCCTGATGCCGTCGTGAGACAAGAGAGACCTCCTGATGTCCGACAAGCCCTCCGTGCTCTTCGTCTGTGTCCACAACGCCGGCCGTTCCCAGATGGCCGCCGCGTGGCTGACCCACCTGGCCGGGGACCGCGTCGAGGTCCGCTCCGCAGGCTCCAACCCGGGCGCGGGCGTCAACCCGGCCGCCGTCGAGGCCATGGCCGAGGTCGGCATCGACATCTCCGCCGAGGTCCCGAAGATGCTCACCGTCGACGCGGTGAAGGAGTCGGACGTCTGCATCACCATGGGCTGCGGCGACACCTGCCCCGTCTTCCCCGGAAAGCGGTACCTGGACTGGCAGTTGGAGGACCCGGCGGGCCAGGGCGTCGAGGCCGTACGCCCGATCCGGGACGAGATCAAGGTGCTCGTCGAGGGCCTGATCAAGGAGATCGCGCCGGAGCCGACCGCATGAGCACGAGCACGGACGTCCGCGAGGTCATCGTCATCGGCTCCGGACCCGCCGGATACACCGCCGCCCTCTACACCGCCCGCGCCTCCCTGAACCCGCTGGTCTTCGAGGGCGCGGTCACGGCCGGCGGCGCGCTGGTGCAGACGACCGAGGTGGAGAACTTCCCCGGTTTCCGCGACGGCATCATGGGCCCGGACCTGATGGACAACATGCGCGCCCAGGCCGAACGCTTCGGCGCCGAACTCGTCCCCGACGACATCGTCGAGGCCGACCTCACCGGCGCCGTGAAGACCATCACCGACAGCGCGGGTACGGTCCACCGGGCCAAGGCCGTCATCGTGGCGACCGGCTCGCAGCACCGCAAGCTGGGCCTGCCCGGCGAGGACGCGCTCTCCGGCCGGGGCGTGTCGTACTGCGCCACCTGCGACGGCTTCTTCTTCCGCGAGCACGACATCGTCGTGGTCGGCGGCGGCGACACGGCCCTGGAGGAAGCCACCTTCCTCTCCCGCTTCGCCAAGTCGGTGACGGTCGTCCACCGGCGCGACACCCTGCGGGCCTCCAAGGCCATGCAGGACCGCGCCTTCGCCGACCCGAAGATCTCCTTCGCCTGGAACAGCGAGGTCGCCGCAGTCCACGAGGACGGCGGCAAACTCGCCGGGCTCACCCTGCGCGACACCCTCACCGGCGGGACCTCCGAACTCGCCGCCACCGGCCTGTTCGTCGCCATCGGCCACGACCCGCGCACCGAACTGGTCACCGGCCAGCTGGAGTTGGACGGCGAGGGCTACCTCAAGGTCGCCTCCCCCTCCACCCGTACGAGCATCGTGGGCGTCTTCGGCGCGGGCGACGTCGTCGACCACACCTACCGCCAGGCCATCACCGCGGCCGGCTCCGGTTGCGCGGCGGCGCTGGACGCCGAGCGGTACCTCGCCGCCCTCGCCGACGCACCCGCCGCGGCCGCGGCCGTCGCCGCCGTCTGACGGCATCCGGCGTCCCGGCGCCCCGGCCCGACGACCACCGCAAGCACGTCGACGCTGACTACTACCGTGCGGACAGCCTGGGGGCGAGCAACTCCAGTACTTCCTCCCAGCGGTAGCGGTCGGCCCCGCCGCCGGCCTTCGGCCGGTGAGGTTCGTACGAGCCGATCAGGACGCCCATCCCGCGCAGCCGTTCCAGGCTCTGGCGGTACGCGGGGTGGGCGGCCTGGGCCGAGTTCAGGTACGGCAGTACGGCCACCGGTACGCCCATCGCGGGTGCTTCGCACAGGATGCCCAGGGCGAGGTTGTCGGAGATCCCGGCGGCCCATTTGTTGACGGTGTTGAAGCTGGCGGGGGCGACCGCGATCGCATCGGCGGGCCGAGTCGGACGCGGCTCGCCCGGTGTTCGCCAGGCGGAGCGGATGGGGTGGCCGGTCCGGGCCTCGACCGCCGCCACGTCGAGGAAACCGAGCCCCTGCGGGGTGGCGACGACGCCGACGTCCCAGTGCCGTTCCTGTGCCGCGGTGATCAGCTTGCCGACGTCATCGGCTACCCCGGCCGCGCAGACCACGATCTGGAGGAACGGCTTGTCGGGCTGATCGCTCACGCGGGCACTCCCCGTCGGCGGCTGAAGTGGTGCGGTTCGGGCAGGGGCCGGCGGCGGTCGCGGGCTGCCATGTCGGCGACCAGCTCGCGTACGGCCGGGCGGCGGATGTCCTGTGCCGCGCGACTCTCGGCGATGCACAGGGGTTAGTGGCCGTCGACGAGTGTGCCATGGCTCCGCGTTGGCATGGCTCGGCGTTCCCGCCGACACCGAGGCGCGCTGAAGCAGTTGCTGAAGCCGCTGTCGACATCCGGCGCGCGCACCACACCGTCGACAAGCCCCTCCCCCGCGAATCTCAGACGCGTCGTCGCCCCTCAGCAGACCCCTGACTCTCGCGTTCCCCCTGGGGGGCGGGCGGTGGGGCTGTGGTTCCGCGGGGGATCAGGTGGGTGGGCAGGACGATGTGGCGGCCACGGTCGGCGTCGGGGTCGTTGATGAGTTGCAGGGCCAGTTCGGCGGCTGCGCGGCCCATGTCCGAGGGGGACTGGGCGACGGTGGACAGGTCGAGCCATTCGGCCATCAGCTGGTCGTCGAAGCCGAGGACGGAGATCCGCTCGGGTACCTCGATCTGAACGGTGCGCAGGGTCGCGACGACGGCGGCGGCCAGGTCGTCCTGTTCGGCGAAGATCGCTGTGGGTGGTTCGCGCAGGCTCAGCAGGTTGCCGACGGCCTGGGTGGTGCCGCGCTTGTCGCGGGGCGGTGTGGTGACGACCAGGTCGTCGTCCAGAGGTATGCCCGCCTCGGTGAGCGCCTGCCGGTAGCCGAGCAGGCGGTCGCGTGAACTGAAGCTGAAGCCACGGGCGTTGACGGTGTGCGCGAAGGCGACCCGGCGGTGTCCGAGGTTGATCAGGTGGCGGGTGGCCCGGCAGGCGCCGGCGACGTCGTCGACGTAGACGCTGGGGCGGCCCTCGACGTGCTGGCTGATGTAGATGACCGGCATGCCGAGGTCGTCGAGCCGGGCCGTCTCCTCCTTGTTGAGGTCGAAGCAGAACACCATCAGCGCGTCCGCGTTGCGCCGGGCGGGGAGCCGCTCGAAGAACTCGGCCCGTTCCGTCAGATCCGGCACCACGTAGACGGTCATCTCCATGCCCGCGCCCCGCAGCAGCGGGCCCAGGCTGGACAGCGCCGCTCCCATGAACCACGAGTCGAGCGTGGGCACGAGCACCGCCATGACGCCGGTCCTGCCGGTGACCAGGCTCGACGCCTGCCGCGAGATCGCGAAGTTCAGCTCACGGGCGGCCTTCTCGACCCGGGCGCGGACCTGCGGCGAGACCGATGCCAGGCCGCGCAGGGTGCGCGAGACGGTGGACGGGGAGACCCCCGCCCGTTCGGCTACGTCGGCCAACGTGGGGTGCCGCTGAGCTGGTGACATGAGCGGAAGTTAGCACAGATCGACCCTCCGACGGGACCCTTCGTGACAGCGCTGTCACGAGGATTCTCGGGCGCGCAATGCCGGTTATCTCCTGTAGCGAGACGGTCTCGATCACCTAAAGCGTCCGTGCTACCGCGGAGTTACGCATTGACTTCCACTTGGTGCACTTCTACGGTGCAAGCGTTGTCACGTCGGAGTCGAAGTCGTCACCGTGACGTCATCATTCATGGCTTTGACCTGCTCTTTTTATCCATCCAGCGACTTGACAGCCCAGTCTCGCAAGAGAGCCTCCGGTTCCGCACGTCCAGGAGAGACAGTGAACGCCAGAACCACCAGAGTCCTTCAGTGCTCGGCCGGGCTCGTCGCCGCCGGGCTCGTCCTCACCGCCTGCGGCTCCTCCGACGGCAGCGGCTCGTCGGGGGAGGCGAAGAGCCCGTCGTTCTCGGGTCGCGGCCCGATCACGTACGCGGCCGCCAAGGACAGCTCCGGCGTCGTCCAGAAGGTGATCGACGGCTGGAACAAGCAGCACCCGAAGGAGAAGGTCACCTTCGTCCAGCTGCCTTCGGACGTGAACCAGCAGCGTCAGCAGATGATCCAGAACGCCGAGACGAAGTCCGACGCCTACACGGTGCTCTCCCTGGACGTGGTGTGGACCTCGGAGTTCGCCGCCCACCAGTGGATCGACCAGCTGCCCGCCGCGCAGTTCCCGCTGGACACGATGCTCAAGCCGGTGGTGGAGACGACCACGTACCGCGACAACCTGTACGCGGTCCCGCAGTCCTCCGACGGCGGCCTGCTGTACTACCGCTCCGACCTGCTCACCAAGGCCGGAGTCAGCGCCGCGCCGACGACGTGGGCGGAGATGAAGGCCGCCTGCGCCAAGGTCGAGAAGCTGCCCGAGGGCAAGGGCATGGACTGCTACGCCGGCCAGTTCCAGAAGTACGAGGGCCTGACCGTCAACTTCTCCGAGGCCGTGAACTCCGCCGGCGGGGTCGTCACCGACGCGAGCGGCAAGCCGGACGTGGACACACCCGCGGCGAAGAAGGGCCTGGACTTCCTGATCGGCTCCGTCAAGGACGGCACCATCCCCAAGGAGGCCATCACCTACCAGGAGGAGGAAGGCCGCCAGGCGTTCCAGTCCGGCAAGCTGGTCTTCCTGCGCAACTGGCCCTACGTGTACTCGCTGGCCCAGAAGAGCGAGGTCGCCGGCAAGTTCGCGGTCGCGCCGCTGCCCGGCCTGACCGGCGCCGGCTCCTCCACCCTGGGCGGCCACAACGTGGCCCTGTCCTCCTTCGCCAAGAACAAGGCCACCGCGCTGGACTTCATCAAGTTCTTCACCAGCCACGACAGCGCGACGACGTTCCTGAAGGACGGCTCGGCCGCCCCGCCGTACACGGACCTGTACGACGACCAGGCGCTCGTCAAGCAGTACCCGTACCTGCCGATGCTGAAGAAGTCGATCCTGAACGCCGTGCCGCGCCCCCGGGTGGTCCAGTACGGCGACGTGTCCTCGGCGATCCAGCAGGAGGCGTACGCCGCCTTGAACGGCGACAAGTCCGGCGCGCAGGCGCTGAAGGACCTGCAGGAAGCCCTGCAGAAGCTCTCGGCGCTGTGAGAAGGAGGCTCGTGGTGGCCACTCGGACCCCACCTGAGACGGCCGCGGACCGGCCGCCCGGCACGGAAACAGGCCGGGCCGGGCGGTCCGCCGGGCCGGCGAGGCCCCGGAGGGGCCGGAAGTCGGCGACAGCGGGCTCCGGCCGGATGGCGGCCCTGCTGGTGTCACCGACCCTGCTGGTGCTGACCGTTGTCGTGCTCTACCCGACGATCATGGCGTTGCGGGAGTCGCTGTACGGGGTCAAAGGGCTGGACCCGGCTACCGGCTTCATCAGTGACACCGAGCCGTTCGTCGGGCTGCGGAACTACACCGACATCTTCGGTGAGGCCGGTGAACGGTTCTGGAACGCCTTCTGGAACACCACCTTCTTCACCGTCGTCACGGTGGGTCTGGAGACGGTGATCGGTGTCGCGATGGCGCTGATCATGCACAGGGCGTTCAGCGGCCGGGCCCTGATCCGGGCGAGCATCCTCATCCCCTGGGCCGTGCCCACGGCCATCTCCGGGCTCCTGTGGCGGTGGATCTTCAACAGCGACGGCATCGCCAACTCCCTGATCGGCCACCAGATCCTGTGGACCACCGAGGGCTTCCACGCCAAGGTCGCCGTCATCGTCGCCGAGGTGTGGAAGACGGCCCCCTTCATCGGGCTGCTCGTCCTGGCCGGCCTCCAGGTGATCGGCAAGGAGGTGTACGAGGCGGCCCGTATGGACGGGGCGAGTCCCGTGCGCCAGTTCTGGCACATCACGTTGCCGCTGGTGAAGCCCGCCCTGCTGGTGGCGGTGCTGTTCCGCTGCCTGGACGCGCTGCGGATGTTCGACCTGCCGTACCTCCTCGTCGGCGCGCAGAAGAGCTCGGTGGAGACCCTGTCGATGCTCGCGCAGAACGAGGCGTCCAACGTCCGCTTCGGACCGGCCGCCGCCTACGCGGTGGTGCTCTTCGTCTACGTCCTTCTCATCGCGCTGGGCTTCGTACGGCTGCTGGGCGCGGACGTCGTCGGTGACGCGGGCGGCTCGGGCAGGAAGAAGCGCCGGCGGGCCTCGAAGCGAAGCCGTGTGGAGGTATCGGTATGACCGTGACCGTGAAATGGCGAACCTGGCTGCTCTACCTGGGAGTTGCCGCGGTGGTGGCCTACTGCCTGGCCCCCTTCTACTGGATGCTGGTCTCCAGCCTGCGCCGCAACTCGGACATCTTCGACACCTCGCTGCTGCCCGCCCCGGTGTCGTTCGAGAACTACCGGGCGGTCTTCAGCCCTTCCCAGGGCTTCGGCCGCGCCCTGCTGAACAGCCTGATCGTCGCCGGCACGACCACCGTCCTGGCGCTGCTGCTGGCCACGTTCACCGCCTACGCCATGGCCCGGCTGGAGTTCCGCTTCAAGCGGCTGCTCCTCACCCTGATCATCGCCACCTCGATGTTCCCGGTCGTGTCGATCCTGGTGCCGCTGCTGAAGCTGTTCACCGACATCGGCTGGATCAACACCTACCAGTCGATGATCGTGCCGAGCATGTCGTTCGTGCTGCCGCTCGCGGTGTGGAACCTGACCACGTTCTTCAAGCAGATGCCCGACGAACTGGAGCAGGCCGCGATGATCGACGGCTGCACCCGGGGCCAGGCGTTCCGCAGGATCATCATCCCGCTCGCCGCACCGGGCATCTTCACCACCGCGATCATCATCTTCATCGCCGCCTGGAACGAGTTCCTCATCGCCCTGTCGATGACGAACCGGCCCAGCATCCAGACCGCGCCGGTCGCCATCTCCAAGTTCGCCGGCGCCACGCAGTTCGACACCCCGTTCGGCAGCCAGATGGCAGCGGGCGTCCTGGTCACCGTCCCGCTGGTGGTCATGGTGCTCGTCTTCCAGCGCCGCATCGTCGCCGGGCTCACCGCGGGCGCGGCCAAGTAACTCCCGGCCGGCGCACCGCACTTCCCTCACCGTCAAAGGACCCGTCAGCACCATGCCCTCCACCACGCCCCCGCCCTGGTGGCGCTCCGCCGTCATCTACCAGGTCTACATCCGCAGCTTCGCCGACGGGAACGGCGACGGCGTCGGCGACATCGCCGGCCTGCGCTCCCGCCTCCCGTACCTCAAGTCGCTGGGTGTGGACGCCCTGTGGATCAACCCCTGGTACAAGTCCCCGATGGCGGACGGCGGTTACGACGTCGCCGACTTCCGTGCCATCGACCCGCTGTTCGGCACGGTCGCCGACGCGGAGCAGCTCATCGAGGAAGCCCACGGGCACGGGATCCGCGTCGTCCCCGACATCGTGCCCAACCACACCTCCGACCAGCACGCCTGGTTCCAGGCCGCGTTGGCCGCCGGCCCCGGCAGCCCGGAGCGTGAGCGGTACGTCTTCCGGCCCGGCCGGGGCCCCGACGGCGCCGAGCCGCCCAGCAACTGGATCTCCGAATTCGGCGGCCCCGCCTGGACCCGACTGCCCGACGGCGAGTGGTACCTCCACCTGTACGCCCCCCAGCAGCCCGATCTCAACTGGCAACACCCCGACGTCCACGCCGAGTTCGAGTCCATCCTGCGGTTCTGGTTCAGCCGGGGCGTCGACGGCTTCCGTATCGATGTCGCCCACGGGCTCGCCAAGGACCCCGAACTGCCCGACCTGACACGGGAACAGCTCGTGCACCCGCACTGGGACCGCGACGAGGTCCACGACATCTACCGCGCCTGGCGCAAGGTCGCCGACGAGTTCGAGGGCGACCGCGCCTTCGTCGCCGAGGCGTGGGCAGACACCCCCGAACGCCTTGCCGCCTACGTCCGCCCCGGCGGCCTGCACACCGCGTTCAACTTCGACTTCCTGATGGCCAGTTGGGACGCCAAGGACCTGCGTACGGTCATCGACGACTCCCTCGCCATGCTCAACGCCGTCGGGGCACCGGCCACCTGGGTGCTGTCCAACCACGACGTCATGCGCCACACCAGCCGCTACGCCCGCAAGACCGTCGCCCGGTGGCTCCCCAACGAGCGCTACCAGCCCCAGGGCCCCGTCGACCTGGACCTCGGCACCCGCCGCGCCCGAGCCGCAGCCCTGCTCATGCTCGCCCTGCCCGGCGGCGCCTACATCTACCAGGGCGACGAACTCGGCCTCCCCGAAGTCGAGGACCTCCCCGCATCCGTCCTCCAGGACCCCATCTGGGAACGCTCCGGCCACACCGACCGGGGCCGCGACGGCTGCCGCGTCCCGATCCCGTGGTCAGGACAGACCGCCCCCTTCGGCTTCAGCCCCGACGACGCCTCCGCCGAACCGTGGCTCCCCCAGCCCGCCGACTGGAGCGAGCGCGGTGTGGAGGCGCAGACCGGCGACGAGACCTCGGTGCTGGAGCTGTACCGCACCGCCCTCCGCCTGCGCCGCGGCAATCCCGCCCTCGGCGACGGCACGATGACCTGGCTCGACGCCCCCGCCGGAGTCCTGGCTTTCCGCCGCGACCCGGGCTTCGTCTGCGTCGTCAACCTCTCGGCCGAGGCCTACCCGCTGCCCGAACACGCCACGATCCTGCTGGCCGCCGGCCCGGTCGCGAACGGACTGCTGGAACCGGACAGCGCGGTCTGGCTCACGGTGTAGCGGCCTGCACCCGGGGTGACGCCTCTCGATCAGCCCAGGGCCGCTGGAACGCGGGAGACGGCGAGCGTCAGGGCCAGTTCTCCCGCGATGACCGGGAGGGGGGCCGGGCAGGCTGACCAGGTCGTACGGGTGTGACCGAGGGGTGTGGACAGGCCTGCGGCGGACAGCAGGGCGGCTGCCGCGCAGGCCGGTCCCGGGGAGTGGGCGGGGCCGGTCGATGCCGTGCGGATCGCTTCGTAGGCCTGTGTGGCGCGGGTGGGGTTCGAGGGCAGGTGGTCGATCACCGGGAACAGTCCCCAGCGCTTCCGGTGCCGCTCGGACAGGGTGCCCTCGTGCAGTAGGTGAGCCGTCGTGAGCTCCAGGACGGTGCCGCCCTCCCGTTGGAGCCAGCGGTGGACGCGGTGTGTCCGGGGTGCCAGCAGGACGCGTTCCAGGAGGGCGTCCGAGACCGGGTCCGCGGCTCTGGTGGCGTCCTTGGCGTACAGCGTGTCGGGTCCCACCGTGATGCGGCCCGACCGCTCCAGCTCGACCAGGACCGCCGCGGCCAGGACGAAGCCCAGTTCCCTCGACCAGCCGCGTACGCCCGCGCCGCCCAGCCGGTCGTGCGCCGCGAGGAGGATCTCCTTGTGCAGCACGGAGTCGGCGGCACGCATCCGTCGTTCACACTCCGCCGACAGGACCGAGAGCCGCGCCGAGGGTGCTGGGCCAGGCGTGGTAGTCGCCCTTGCCGTAGAGGAGGGGCTCGCGGGGGAAGACGGCGCTTCCCTCGACCTGGCCGACGACGATGCGGTGGTCGCCCGCTGTCATGCTCTGTACGACTCGGCACTCGGCGTACGCGAGCACGATGTCGGTGAGGATCGGGGCGCCGCCCGCGCTGTCCGAAGGCCGCCATTCCAGGTGGTCGAACTTGTCCTGGGCCTTGCCGGCGAAGAGGCGCGAGGCCTGTTCGCCGGGGGCAGCCAGGATGTTCACCACGAAGGAGCGGCTGGTCAGGATCGCGGGCAGAGTCTGGGAGTTGTCGTCCACGCAGATCAGCAGCAGGGGCGGGGTGGCGGACACCGCGCAGGTGGTCGTACAGGTGAATCCGCGCGGCTGCCCGTCCGCACCGACCGCGGTGATGATCGCGACCTGGGCCGGATAGGAGCCGAAGACCTCGCGGAACTGCGACGGGCTCACGGGCATACGGCGTCACCACCACAGTCGGGGTCGGGATCGGGGGGAGCAGCAGGTCCGGCCGCCGTCACAGCAGTTCTCGTTCGATGTCGCGCAGCAGTTTGTAGCTGCTCTCGATCTCGTCCGGGTCCTGGTGGACCAGGAACACCACTCCCGGTGAGGAGTTCAGGTCGACCGTCGGCCGGGTCGGGGTGCCCTCGGCCTTGCGGAAGCGGACGCTCTCGAAGGCCGGAAGCTGTTCCAGGGCCTCCCGCAGGGCGTGCGTCGGCAACGGCACCTCTCGGTGGGCGAGGAGGTTGACGCAGCGGGCCGACTCGTGACGCTCGTAGCGGCGTGGGCGGCTGTGCAGCCGTACCGCGTCCCGTGTGTGGCAGTCGAGGGTCAGGGTCACCTGGTCGGCGCCGGTGCAGCGCTGGAGGGCGGGCGGGTTGGCGAGGCCCGACAGGCGGGCGCCGGTCTCCAGGAGACGAGGGCCGTTCGCGGTCAGGATGAGCTCGGTGTGCGCCGGGCCGTCGGTGACGGCGAGGCCGTCGAGCACCTCGCCGACGTAGGTCAGGATGCTGTCGAGCGCCGGGGCGTCGGGGGCGAGCAGATCCTCGTAGTCGTAGACGAGGCGTTTGCCGGAGGTCACTCGCTTGCGGCTGATCCACGCGTCGGTGAACCAGTGCTCTCCGTCCCGGCTCACGGTGTTGACGACGTACTCGTCCCCGGCGAGGTGCTCCTGGATCAGCACCGCCTCGTTGGCGCGCAGCATCAGGTTCGTCTTGCCGAGGGCCGCCCGGACCGCCGCCGCCACCTCCTGCTCCGTGTCGCAGGTGTACACGTCCTCGGAGCCGGCGCTGTCGAGCGGCTTGACCACCACCCGCTCCAGGCCGCACGCGCGCCGCCACCGCAGGAGGTCCGCCGGTTCGGTGCCGCGCAGTTGGCGTGGGGTCGCCACGCCGGCGGCCGCGAGCACGTCCATCATGCGGGACTTGTCACGCCGGGCCGTCGACAGCTCGGGGTCGTTGCCGCGCAGGCCGAGCCGGCCGGCGAGTTCGTCCGCGACCTCGACGCCGAACTCGCTGGCGGCGATCACGGCGTACGGCTCGAGTTCCCGCAGCCGGCGCAGTACTTCCTCGGCGTGGCCCGGATAGGTGAGGTCCTCCGCGAAGAGCTCACCGGGCAGGCTCGCGGCGAAGGTCTCCGGCAGCCAGGCGCGCGAACGCACATGCACCAGGCGGTGGTCGGCGGCGGCCAAACGGGCCAGCATGGCCCCGGTGGTGAGCGCGTCCACCAGGACGAGGGTGGGGCGGGCGCTCATCGCGGGCCCGCCGGGGTGAGGCGGGCTTCGGGGCGCAGGCCCGTCCAGCTCTCCTCGATCCGGGCCAGGCACTCCTGCCTGGTGCCGGGCTCCGATGCGGTGCGCCAGCCCTGGGGCACCGGCCGGCCGTGCCACCACAGGGAGTGGTGGTCCTCGTCGTTGACGACCACGACGAACTGCTCGGCCGCTTCCGCGTCTGCTGTCGTCACGTTGCTGCTCTCCATAACGTCTGTGCTCAGGCTGCCGGTTCAGACCAGTACGCGGCCGTTGTCGGCCCGGTGGGGGCGGCTGAGCCGGTTGTCCAGGTGGACGAAGATGCGGTGCAGCCAGCGGTCCCGGCCGTCGTAGCGGGGTACGAAGTCGGCACGGCCGTGTACGACCAGGCGGTTGTCGACGAAGACCAGTTCGCCGGGGCTCAGCACCAGGGACTCGCCGGTGTCCGCCATCGTGTCGCGCAGCCGTTGCAGGGCCTGCCTGCCTTCCTCGTCGAGGGCCGAGGTGGCGTTGAAGTCCACGCGGATGTCGGGGTCCTCGGGGCTGCCGACGAGGACGGGGTGCGGCTGGGTGCGCTCGGCGGACCGGAAGGAGGGGGGCGCCTCGGTCACGAAGCGGGGCGCCTCAAGGATCTTGCGATCGGCCTCGTCGATGCGGCCGAGAACACGGCGGACCGAGCAGATCTCCGTGCCGGCCGTCCTCTCGTGGTCGGAGCGCAGGCACAACAGGCCGACGTAGTGCGGGCGGTGGGAATGGAAGGCGTTCTCGATGTGGAACTCCAGCGGTACGGAGCCGCCGTTGCTCTGGGAACGGGCGAGCGAGGGAACGGGGACCACGTTCTGCACCAGTGCCCCGTACTTCTCGTCCCGGTAGGCGATGACCTCGCCGAGCTGCTGCCCGACCAGCATCGCGACGGCGGCCGGGACGGTGGCCTCGCGCTCCACCGAGTCCGGCGTGCTGGGGGTGTCGGGCAGCCGGTCGGCGTCGACGGGAAGGTTGGCCAGGCACAGCATTCCGTCGGGGCCCGCGTCACTGCGGTACTGGCGGATGCGTTCGAGCAGCCGTACGGGCAGCCGGCAGCTGAGCCGCCTCGCCTCGGCGACCCACTCGTGCTCGTCGACCAGGCCGGGGCCGACGCGGGTGAGCCGTTCGGCCAGGGCGCGCACCTCGGCGCGCTCCTCGTCGGTGAGGTCCAGCCGGAACGGGGCGGCGGTCTCCGCCGTATCGCGGGACGGTGTCGTCTCGGCGGATATGTCGTCGATGGACATCCTTTTTCGCCTCTCGTAGGGTTCGGCACGGGGAACGCGGCTGGTCAGAGCAGGCTCTGCAGCGCGCGCGTGTCGACCTTTCCGTTGGTCGTCAACGGCACCTGGTCGATGGCGACGAAGTGCGCGGGGATCATGTAGCCGGGCAGTACGGCCGCCAAATGGTCCCGGAGTTCGCTCACGTCCGCCTGCTGTCCCGTCACGGGGATCACGTAGGCCGCGAGGGAACGGGAGCGCGGTGTGCCCACCGCGATGACGACGGCGTCGGCGACCTGCGAGTGCTCCCGCAACCGGGCCTGGATCTCGCCGAGTTCGACACGGAAGCCACGGATCTTGACCTGGTTGTCGACCCGGCCGAGGAACTCCAGGGAGCCGTCGGCCCGCCACCGGGCGCGGTCGCCGGTGCGGTACAGGCGGGCGCCCGGAGCACCGAACGGGTCGGGCAGGAACCGTTCGGCGGTCAGACCCGGGCGGTCCAGGTAGCCGCGGGCGACGCCTGCGCCACCGATGCAGACCTCGCCGGGGACGCCCACGGGTACGGGCTCCAGCCGGTCGGTGAGTACGTACATGGTGGTGTTGGGGATGGGGGCGCCCAGCGGGATCAGTTCCGTCGCGGGCGGCTCGGTGAGCGTTTCGCCGGAGTTGCCGATGGTGATCTCGGTCGGCCCGTACTCGGTGGCGACCGGGGTTCCGCCGGGTCCGGCGAACTCGATCCAGCGCCGGGCCAGTTCACTGGTGAACGCGTCTCCGGCGGCGATGACGAGCCCGGCGAGACCGTGGATCTCCTCGGGGGTCAGGTCGTAGCTGAGCAGGTCGAGGTGGCCCGGGGTCATCTTGATGAAGCTGTAGGGCGCGCCGCCCACCAGCTCGTCGCCGAGGTCGGCGGTGTCCAGCGGGTCGGGCAGCAGATGGACGGGCTGGCCGGTCAGCAGCGGTGCGAACAGGCTGGGCATCTGGAGGTCGAAGGAGATCGACGAGAACACCGGGGCGCCGCCGGTGCCGCGTGCCGCGTAGGCCTCGGCCGTCCACCGCAGGTAGTTGGCGAGACCGGCGTGCTCCACCATCACGCCCTTGGGGTTCCCGGTGGAGCCCGAGGTGTAGATGACGTACGCGAGTGAGCGCGGGTTCGCCGCCGTGCTGTCGAGGGGAGCCGCGGACAGCGCGTCGATCGACTCCCGCTCCCGGTCGAGGAGGACCAGGTCGCCGGTGGTGAGCGGGCCCAGGGCCGGCAGGTGCACGGATTCGCTGACCACCAGCTCGCATCCGGCGGCGGCGATCATGTGCTGCAGGCGCTCGGCGGGCATGGCCGGGTCGAGCGGAAGGTATCCGGCGCCGGACTTCCACACACCGAGCAGCGCCGGCAGGAGGTCGGCCGTGCGGCGCAGGCAGACGCCCACCAGGGCGTCGGGCCGGGCGCCGAGGGCGGTCAGCCGCCGGGCGATCCGGTTGGCGCGCTCGTCCAGTTCGCGGTACGTCACCTCGATGCCGGCGACCCTGACGGCCGGGGCGTCCGGCGTCCTGGCGGCCTGCTCCTCGATGAGCCCGGCGACGGTGGCCGGGTCCCGGTCCACGGTCGCCCCGGTGCTCCAGTCGTCGAGCACCGAGCGGCGGTCCCGCGGCGCCAGCCGGGCGGCGAGCGCGTCGCCGTCGGGGCCGGCGGCCATCGCCTCCAGGACCTCGCGGTACATCGCGCCGAGGGTTTCCCGGTACCGCGGGGCGATGGCGCCGGGGGCGGTGGTCAACGTCAACTGGCCTTCGGCTGCGACGACTTCGAGGCCGTAGGCGGGGCGCTCCGCGGGGAGAGCGGTGGTGGTAAATCCGCGGGGCGGTGGGGGCTGGTCGCGCCCCGCGGCGGAGCCGCAGTTCGATACCGCCCCACGCACCTGCCGGGACGCGGTCACGCACCCGACTTCGCCCGATCCGCTCAGCCGGTCACCCACCTCGTCGGCGTCCGTGGCGGAGCCGTCGACCGATACCGCCCCACGCACCTGCCGGGACGCGGTCACGCACCCGACTTCGCCCGATCCGCTCAGCCGGTCACCCACCTCGTCCGCGTCCGTGGCAGAGCCGTCGACCGATACCGCCCCACGCACCTGCCGGGACGCGGTCACGCACCCGACTTCGCCCGATCCGCCCAGCCGGTCACCCACCTCGTCGGCGTCCGTCCCGGCGGTGCCGGTGAAGAGCACGCGCTCGCCGGGTGCTCTCTCGTCGGCGGACGGTGCGCCGGGCCGCGTCGTCTTGGCCGTGCGGAGCACCAGCTCCTGCCAGGTGGCCGCCGTCCGGATCACGGGGACGTGGTGCGTCACGGTGCCACGCGCGACCTCGGTGTGGCGGTCGTCCGCGTCCGCCTCGCCGAGCATGCTCAGCACTTTGACGTGGGCGGCGAGCAGCACGACGGGCAGGTCGGTGCCGCAGATGCCGGCGAGCGCGGTCAACCCGTCGGTGAGGTCCGTGTACTCGACGGCCACCGACCCGTCCGCCTGGTCGTCGCCGGGCGCCGGGCGCCAGGCGGTGGGCAGGGCGAACACGGCGGTTGCGCTCACGGGGCGGCTCCCGTCGCGCGGGAGGCGAAGACGGTGTAGACGCTGGTGCCGCGGTACTCCTCCGGCTGGTCGACCACCGTGTTCATGCCGTGCTCGGCGAACAGCTTGGTGACCTCGGCCAGTTCGCCGTTGTCGTCCTCGACCTCGACCGCCGCCTGGGCGATCCTGGGCCACAGCGCCTCGCCGATGCCCTGGAGGACCTTCACCTCGAAGCCCTCGACGTCGATCTTCAGGAAGTCGATGCGGTCGATGCCGAGCTCGGCCGCCACCGCGTCGAGCCGGTCGATCCGGCAGGACACCTGCTCCACCGTGTCGAAGCGGCCCTGGATCAGCTCGTCCGCCTCTTCGAGGACGAGCTCGCGGCGCTCTTCGTCGAGTGTTTCCGCGATATTCCCGATGTACGACTTGACGAGGGCCCGGTCGACTTCCGGATCGGCGTCGAACCCGGACATCATCGAGTACTGCGGATAAAAGGTCAGCTCACGGGTTTGCGCGACGTCGCCGAGGGCCATGTTGAAGACGGAGACGTTCTCCAGACGGTCGGCGTTCCTGTTCAATGCCTCGAACGTGCGCGGCACCGGCTCGAAGGAGAACACGCGGGCGGCCGGGAACTTCGTCGCCATAAAGAGCGCGAACATTCCTATGTTGGCGCCCACGTCAAAGACGACCGGTTGTTCCGGAAACCGAAAACCTTCGGGTGGCGTATACGCCTCGTCCTCGAAAATCTCTTTGTAGAGGTACTCGGTTTCGTTGCGGTTGAGCCCGTGCACGGACAGGCCGTTGGGCAGCGTCCTCTCCTCACTCACCGGACATCACTCCTGGTCAGACTGGCAGCCAGCAGGGACGGGGTGGGGTTTCGGAACACCGCGGAACTGCGGAATCCAATACCGCGCTTTCGGGCCGCCGCAACGACGTCCACGACCTTCAGCGAATCTCCGCCGAGATCGAAGAAGTTGTCGTCAGGTCCTACATCGACACCGAACAACCCCCTCCAGATGTCCCGTATCTCACGCTCGATCTCTTCACCTGAGAGGCTGTTCTCGATCACGCCACGGACCGTAGCACGCACTTAACGGAACGGAAAAGAGATGGTCTCGAATCATGAGACGACCGCAGCGAAAGTCCGTTTTTTCACGTCTCGATCCTTTTCTTGCGGTGGACATTCGGAGTTGCACCTGCGATATCCTCCGGCGGGTTGCACCGGGGGATGATCGGCACGCGCGGATCGCGTACTGAATTTAGAGATTCCCCCTTCCGCTTGTGAGGGGAACGAGAATGTCCGCTGAGACCACGGAAACCACCGGATCCGTCCAGCCGGTTCCGCATGACGTCGCGGAGCTGCGCCGGGCGACCCTCCAGGAGCTGCGCCAGTGGCTCTCCTCGGACCACCTGGGCGAGGTCGAACGCTGCGTTCCCAAACTCCGCGCCCAGCTGGAGGAGCTGGGCCCGCTGGACGAACGCGTCGTCATGGTCGCCTACGGGGGCGGCAAGGACAGCGCCTACACCACCGCCTTCGTCCGGGCCATGCAGCTGCGCCTCTTCGAGGAGGCGGGCCGGACCTTCCGGCTGCGGGTGGTCACGATGCGCCACGCCGGCATGCCCGCCGCGGTGATGCGCAACATCGACCGCACCTACGCGGCGCTCAAGCTGGAACAGGACCCGGACTGCGAACAGTTCCTCATCGACGGCGACGAGATCTCGCCCTTCCACGTCGATCTCCCGCAGCGCGACCACGTGGTCGCCAGGAACCGCCTCGACGTCCTGGTCACCGGCCACCGCACCCTCGGGGACGGGCGTCCGACCTTCTGCAACGCCTGCAACCTGAGCGCCGCCCACGCGTTCGGTCTCGGCGCCTCCCATGACGGCGGCGTCGACCTCATCATCACCGGCGACTCCCCCTACGAGCAGCGCACCTACCTGGTCTGGATCCACCGCCTCGCCGAGCGCCTGGGGGTGGCGCCGACCGGGCAGGAACGCGACGGCTTCAGCGGGGTCCTCCAGGCCACGAACAACATCGGCCGTGCCTACTTCACCGACATCTACGGCGCCGAGGCGACGGACCTCATCGAGGAGCGGCGGGTCCACCACGACACCCCCGCGCAGCTGCGCTTCTTCTCGATCTACGACGACACCGCCTACGCCTCCGGTGACCACTGGGACCTGCTGACGGACTTCCTCGGCTTCACCTTCGACGAACTCGCCTTCAGCTTCTCCGAGTCCGACTGCGGCAACCCCGCGCTCATGGCGCACATCCGCGGCCTGAAGTGCGAGCGCCTCTACGGCCGCAGCTACGCGGAGGGCCTGGAGGAGTACGTGGCCTTCGGCAAGCAGCTGATGCGGAAGAAGGAGTTCCCCGACCAGCTGATCGAGATGATCAGCGCCCGGTACGAGGGAGAGGGCGCCGTCGAGCGGATGCGTACGGCCATGGACTCCTACGCCCTGGACATCTTCGGCATCACCGAGGAGCAGCTGGTCTGTATGGTCCGCTCGCCCTTCACCGACGCCGGGGCCGGCCTGGCCGCCTACGTCAAGACGGAACAGCCCCATCTCCAGGGCGAGTTGAACGCCATGACCGCCCTGCTCGTCTCCGACGCCGCCCCGGTGGACGGCGAACTCGGCCTCGTCGCCGAGCTGGAGCGGTTCAGCGGTCTGCCCTTCGCCCAGCTGCGCGTACTCGCCCGCCGGACGGGACGCTCCCTGACGGGCATGGGACAGTCGGGGGTCGTGGACCTCATCCTCGACGGCGATCCGCACAAGCAGCGCATCGCCACCAGGCACCTCCCCGACGGCCCTGTCGTCGACGAACTGATCTCGGGACGGTAATCCATTGAACGGCACGGAGGCCGCCGCCATCGCGGCCGCGAGCGTCGCCGCAGGCACCATCAACGCCGTGGTGGGGTCTGGCACGCTCATCACCTTTCCGACACTGCTCGCCTGCGGATACCCGCCGGTGCTGGCCAACGTGACCAACAACATCGGTCTCGCCCCCGGGCTGCTCAGCGCCGTCTACGGCTACCGCCGTGAGCTGCGCGGGCAGTTGCGTCGACTGCTCCGGTTCGGCGCCGCCTCCCTGATCGGCGGCGTCACCGGTGCCCTGCTGCTGCTCCAGCTGGACCCCTCGGCCTTCGACAACGTGGTCCCGGTCCTGATCCTCGCGGCGTGCGTCCTGATCCTGCTCCAGCCCCGCCTCAACGCGTGGCTGAAGCGGCGCGCCCAGAGCGGCAGCACGGACGGCGGCGTACCGATGTGGTGCGGCGTGCTGGGCACCGGCGTCTACGGCGGCTACTTCGGCGCCGCCCAGGGAGTCGTGCTCATGGGGCTCTTCGGCAGCTTCCTGCGGGACGACCTGCAACGGCTGAACGCGGCGAAGAACGTCCTCGCCGCCATCGTCAACGGCGCCGCCGCGGTGGTGTTCGTCGCGGTCGCCGACGTCGACTGGGCCGCCGCCGGGGTCATCGCGGCGGGTTCGACCGTCGGCGGCCTGCTCGGGGCCCGGGTGGGCCGCAAGCTGCCGCCGGTGGTGCTGCGCGCCGTCATCGTCACCGTGGGAGTCACCGCGGCGTCGGTCATGCTGGCCACCTGAGCGACCGGATCGCCGGTGAGCTTCTCCGAGCGAGGCGCTCACCGGTGGCCCGGCCCGGTTCACGGCTGTTCCACCTCGAACTCGAAGGTCTCGATGATGCGGTGCATGTCGTCCGTGACCCGCTGCTGGTCGTCGTGGAGCAGGATGAACCGCCCCTTGTGCAGGGCGTCGTAGCTGCCGCCCGGCTCCAGGATCTGCCCCGGCCGGGGCACGAGTTCACGCCAGATCGTCGGGACCCGCTCCTTCATCGGCGTCGCCCGGCTGACCCGCAGGGGCAGCCCGTCCGGCTTGGGCAGCACCAGCCAGCCGCCGCTCGGGTCACCGGCCTTCGGGGCGAGTTCGACCGGATCGCCGGACAGCGCCCTGAGCCAGACCTCGTACAGGTTGACCCCGAAAAGCTTGTTCAGCAGGTGGGGCACCTCGCTGCCACCGACCCGGCCGCCCACCTCCAGGAAGACCAGTTCGCCCGACCCGGTGACGAACAGCTCCAGGTGGAACGGCGTGTCGCTCAGCCCCAGGACCGCGACGCACTCGCGGGTGAACTCCTCGATACGGCCCCGCAGTTCGGACTCCTGCAGCACCACCGAGCCCAGCGGCGAGCCGGATCCGAAGGAGAGGCAGTCGCCCACGTAGACGGAGGCGACCTGGAACGGGACCCGGGACCCGGCGTCGGCGAAGCCGTCCACGTGGTGGAGGGCACCCGTGACGAACTCCTCGATCTCGTAGCGGGTCAGGTCGAGCGTGGGCAGGATCTCCCGCAGCGCCACCGCGTCGTCCACCCGGTGGACCCCGATGCTCGCCGCCCCGTCGACCGGCTTGAGGATCACCGGATATCCCGTGGACTCGGCGAAGGCGACACACTGCGCCTCGTCGACGCACCCGGCGAAGCGCGGAACCCGTACGTTCCCCTCGGCCAGCACCTCCTTCATCCTGACCTTGTCCCGGTACACGGCGACCTCGTCGGGCGTGGGACCGGGGATGCCGAGATCCACCCGCACCCGGGCGGCGATCTCCAGGGTGAACTCCGACAGGGCGATCAGCCGGTCGACGGGACCGGCCTTCTCGGTGACCTCCTGGACCGCCGAGCGCAGTGCCTCGAAGTCGTTGACGTCCTCGACCTGCACGAAGTGCGCGATGCGGGCCGGATCGACGAGCACGCCCTCGGCGCCGAGGGCATCGACGACGTAGCTCACCCGGTTCTTGTCGTGGTCGATGAACTCCTCGTACCGCGTGAGCTCGTTGTCCCAGCGGTCCCCGTCCGAGAAGCGGGGCCAGCGATTGACAAGGACGATATGCATCAATGCACCTCTGATATCTGGGGAACGTCCGCGGAATCCCCGTCCCGCTCCGCGAGCGCCCGGCGGAAGCTGCGCATGGTCAGGGGCAGCAGGACGGCGCCCAGCAGACTGAGCAGCACCGCGAGTCCGGCGACGAGATCCTGTGGCTCGATCACGTCTCCGGTGGCGCCGACGAGCAGGCCGGCCATCGGGTAGGACAGGAGGTTGAGCAGGTAGAAGGGGCCCATGATCTTGCCCAGGTGCTCCCGCGGAAGGACCTTGATCCGCTGGGTGCGGTTGAAGACGTTGTAGTACGCGACTCCGGTCATCCCCGCGACGAACGCCGTGCCGTAGACGGCGAACGAGGACGCGGTCCCGGCGACGAGCAGAGCGGCGCACAGGGCGGTGAAGCCGACGGCGCCGATCACGTGCACGTCGAGCTTGCGCAGCAGCAGCGGGACGATCAGGAGATTGCCCAGGCCCACGATGCCGACGAAGGTGTTGAGGATGCCGAAGGACGACTCGGACGCGTCGAACACCCCGGTGACGAGAGCGGCGTTCGCGCTCAGCATCGTGGCGAAGACCAGGTTGATGGCGAAGTTGAGCCCGGCCAGCAGCCGCACCGGCCGGTTCCTGAGCAGGAGCTTCCAGCCCAGGCCCAGTTCGGCGAGGATCTCCCGGGCGCCCCCGCTGCCCGACTGCCACTTCTGCCGGGGCAGCGGCAGCCAGCAGGCCGCGGCGACCACGAAGACCGCGGCGGCCAGGGCGAGCAGCCAGACCTTCCCGAGGAGGAGCACGGCGAGCGCCGCGAGGGCGGGGCCGAGCGCCATCGCCAGCAACTCCATGTTCTGTACGAGCGACTGCGTGGCCGCAAGCTTGTCGCCCCGGGCGACCTGCGGAACCATCTTCTCGATCGACATCCGCACGGGCGCCGCCAGGACGGACAGCAGGGCGCCGTTGGCCATCAGGACCGCCGTCGCCCAGCCGGGCCTGGCCAGGATCAGCAGGACGGCACCGGCGAGGAGCACGCCCCGGGCCATGGTCACCCGGGAGAACAGCCGGGCGCCGCCGTCCCGGTCGGCCAGCAGACCCGCGAACGGGTAGGCCAGCAGGCCGGGGAGCCATTCGAGGGCGAACGCGAAGCCCAGGGTCGACACGTCCCCGGTGTCCTGGAAGATGAGCAACGGCACCGCGAACAGCACCACTTGCTCGGCGACGAGTCCCAGCAGGACACCGGTGGCGAACAGACCTCGGTGCAGCCCCTCGGTGCGCGCCGTCACGCCGGTGCGCCGGTGCGCTCGTGCTCCCGGATGAGGGGCAGCACGTGGGTGAAGAAGATCCGCATCTCGTCCCTGGTCGGCCAGCCGGAGAAGATGAACTCGCTGACGCCGGCGGCCTTGTACTCGTACAGGTAGGCCGCGACCTCTTCGTAGCTGCCGACGACGCAGAGCGCCGGGCCGCCGCGGTAGGCGACGGCGCCCGAGTAGAGGTAGGGCGAGAGCCAGTCGTCCTGCGCCTGTTCGGCCAGGCGGAACGAGTTCTTCACGGCCTCCGAGTCGGACGCCGCGACGAAGCTGGTGACCCAGGCCCGGTGGTCCTCGTCCGGGTCGCGCATCATCTCGGCGAGGTCGGTCAGGGCCTCTTCCCGGGTCGGGCGGGCCAGGACGTGCATCCGGATGCCGGCCCGGCAGCCGTTGGCCAGCACGGGGGCGGTGGCCCGGGCGATGCCCTCCGGGGTGTCTCCGTAGCGCAGCCAGCAGTCCCCGTATTCGGCCGCGGTCTTCTGCGCGGGGGCCGACGCGCCGCTGATATAGATCGTGGGCCGGCCGCCGCCCTTGTATCCCAGGCCGAGCTGGGCCTCTTCGATGCGGTAGTGGCTGCCCTTGTGGGAAAGCGGCTTCTCACCCTGCCAGAAACGGTGCAGAACACCCAGGAACTCATTGGACCGGGCATAGCGCTCGTCGTGGTCCAGGAAGTCGCCGTAGTACGCCTGCTCGGCCGGTGAAATCCCGGCCACCAGATTCAGGGATATACGGCCGTCCGACATCCACGAAATGGTGTTCACGACCTGCGTGAAGAGGGTCGGCGACAATAGGCCCGGACGATAGGCGAGAATGAACTTGACCCGCTCCGTCTCCCGCACCAGGGCGCCGATCATCGGCAGCGGGTCGGGCATGTGGTAGCTGATTCCCATCAGCAGGGAGTCGACCCCGAGCTGCTCCGCCTCCTGGGCGAAGTCGACTATGCCGTCGAAGTCGAGCTCTCCGGACCGGTATTTCTCGGTTGCTTTCTGCTGCCCGCTGTCCAGCGGTGAACACCAGTGAAACTTCAGATCTTCCACGCCAGTTCCCCGTTCCAGAACATGAGGGCACCATGCCCGATCGACTCCAAATCGGGCATTTCTCCCCCGGTGCGGCACACATTCCGGAGGGACCCTGGCACGATCCCTGAGGGGGCGTCAAGATCAATCCAAATCCTGGAATGCCCGCCTCGGAATGCCGGGCACCGGATATCGTGCCTTGTTCGTCGCGCGAGGAAAGGATGGCCGAAAAGTGTCTCAGCCCACTCGCTGGCTCAAGCGGTACCGCCCGGTCGCCGCACCGCGGTTCCGGTTGATCTGTCTGCCGCACGGCGGCGGCACCGCGAGTTTCTTCCGCTCCTGGGCCGAGGCACTCCCGCCCGAGGTGGAGCTGGCGGCCATCCAGTACCCGGGCCGCCAGGACCGGCTGGCCGAAAACTGCATCGAGGCCATGGAGCCCTTGGTGGACAGCATCGCCGATGCTGTACAACCGCTGCTGGACGCGCCGTTCGCCGTGTTCGGCCACAGCATGGGAGCCACGGTCGGCTACGAGGTGACACGGCGCCTGGAGGCACGGCAGACACCCCCGCGGCACCTGTTCGTGTCGGGCAAGGCCACCCCCTTCAAGGAGCGGACCGGCCGGCAGCTGCACCGGGAGGACGACGCCGCGATGCTGGCGGGCGTCCGTGAACTCGGCGGTCTGCACGAGACGTTCCTCGACGACCCCGACCTGCTGGAGGTCGTCCTGCCCTCGCTCCGCGCCGACCTGCGCCTGATGGAGACGTACCGCCCCACCCCCGACGCGGCGATCGCCACCCCGGTGACGGCCTACGTGGGCGACGCGGACCCCGGAGTCACGGTGGCGGAGGCAGCCGCCTGGGCCGAGACGACCTCGGGCGGCTTCACCCTGCGCACCTTCCCGGGCGGCCACTTCTTCCTGACGGACCATCGGGACGTGCTCGTCTCCGACCTCCTCGGCAGAGTCGCGGCCCCATCGTCAACGCCAGGCGACCGACACATCGATTCCGCGGTCAGGCCGGCAACTCCCTGAGGTGTCCTTCGGCGACGAACGCCACATCGCCGCCCACCGTGACGGAGCGGATGTCCCGCCCTTCGCCGTACGCGCTGATCGCCATCCGGCTGGGGCGCCCGGTGAAACGCCCCTGGTGCAGGACGGCCGTCCGCCCGTCGCCGATCCGGCCGTGGCGGCGCAGATAGGCGGCGGCGCAGCCGGCGCCGCTGCCGGTGGCCACGTCCTCCAGGACGCCGTCGTTGTTCCAATGGCGCCCTTCGAGGGCGTCGGCGTCGAGCAGGTAGGCGAACTGGGCGCCGACGGCGGCCAGTTCGGCTTCGAGGTCATGGGCGATCCGGGCGCGTTCCAGTGCGTCGCCGCGTACGGGGACGACCATGTAGCGCAGGCCGGTGGAGAGCACCTCCGGCGGCAGGTCCGGGTCGAGGTCGTCGGCGTTCAGGGAGAACCAGGAGGCCAATTCGGGGATGCCCGGACGGCCGAGGAACGAGGCGGGACCCTGGTCGAGGACACCGGCGTACCGGCCGGCCGCACGACGCTCTGTGGTGACACCGACGGTGCGGGCCGCCAGCCTGAGACGCCAGGCCTCGGCGACACCGCTGTCGTCGGTGCCGTGCAGCGCGTGCAGGACGCAGGCCGCCCCGAGGAGGGGGTGGCCGGCGAAGTCGAGTTCCCCGGCGAGGTCGAAGACGCGTGCCCGCCAGGTCCGGTCACCGGTGCTGTCGTCGGGGGCAAGAAAGACCGACTCGAAGTGCCGCATCTCCTGGGCGATACGGGCCATCTGATCCTCACTCAGCCCGGCGGAGTCGGGAAACACCGCCAGGCTGTTGCCGCTGTAGGGCACGGGACTGAAGACATCGACGTGGAGGTAGCGCATGTTCCGGACACTACGGCCCGGCCCGGTACTCCGAGCCGAGGAGACCGAACAGCACGTCGTCGGTCCACTCCCCCTTGATCCAGGTGCTCTGCACGAGGTGCCCCTCGCGCCGGAACCCGACGCGCTCCAGCAGCCTCGCCGAGCGGACGTTGCGCCCGTCGCAGCCGGCCGAGACGCGGTGCAGCCCCTCCTCCCTCAGCAGGGACTTCACCACTCGGGCGACTGCCTCGCCGGCGTACCCGTGCCCCTGAAATTCCGGCGCGAACGTGAACCCCAGCTCCGCCTGCCGCCCGTCCTCGCTCCGGCACACCCCGACATCGCCGATCAGCCCAGGCACGTCCCGCCGCTCGACGGCGTACTGGAACCAGCCCGGATCACGGGGATCCCCCGCCGAGAACGAGCCCGCCAGCCGTTCGGCCTCCGCCACCGGCACGGGCGCCTCCCACGACTGGTACCGGCTCACGTCGGGGTCCGACCGGTACGCCGCGAGGGTCGGCGCGTCCGCCGCGGTGAACCTCCGGAGCAGCAGCCTCGGCGTCTCCATGCCTACGTTTCCCTTCAATTCCCTCTGCTCCTCAGAACCGGGTCGATCAGTTCGCAGGCCCGCACTGCGGCCACCAGCGCGCCGGTGCTGCCGGTGCTGCCGGTGGTCGCGGCTACGTCCAGTGCGGTGTCGGCGAACTTCACCACGTGCTCGTCGCCGTGCTCGGCCGCGCGTGCGAAGACCTCCTGTGCGGCATCCGCTACGGATCCGGTGGGGGCGTTCGGCAGTTCGGACGCCGACGCGGGAGTGGCCGGTGAGTACAGGGCGGTCACCGCGGCGCTCGCCGCCCAGGCGGCGTTCAGACTCGGTGCCCACAGCGCGGGCGGCAGCGCGGGGAGGGTGCGCAGCACGGCGTTGGGCGCGGTGGCGGCGTGGACCAGCATGATCGGGCTGAAGTGGCCGTGCGTGGCGTAGCGGTGGGTGGCTGCCCGGACGAGCTCGGCCAGCACGTCGCGGGATTCCTCAGGTGTCGCTGCCGGGCGGAGTGCGGCGGTCGCCGCCGTCCAGCCGGGCGTTGCGGTCAGCTGCGCGAGGCCGTCACGGAAGCCGCCGTCCTGGTCCGCGATCAGCGGGATGCCGTCCAGTGCCCTGTCCGGGCCGACGGTGCCGCCCGGCGCGGCGACGCCAGGTGTCGGCAGGCTGCGGGCCGCCCAGTAGGCGAGGCCATGGGCCAGTTCCGCGGTACGCGGGGCGTTGCCGTGGTCGTGGTCGTGGTCGTGGTCGTGGTCATCGTCCAGGAGGGTGCGGACGGCATGGCCGACCCGGATCACCGGGTGGGTGGCACCGGCGGCGATGCCCGGCAGCAGGCGTGGCCACCACTGCACCAGCACTTCGCGCCACGGCCGGTCGGCGGTCTGACGGACGAAGTACGCCGTCCAGTCGCCGATCCGGCGGGGATCACCCCACGCGTGCCGCCATCCGTCCTCGGTGATCGGATCGGTGCCGCGGGGCAGGTCCTCCAGCTTGTCGCGGTAGTAGTCCAGCCAGCGGTGCACGGTGGCCGCGTGACCGTTGCGGACCAGCGCCTCCACCGCCATCGGACCGTGGTTGGACAACCAGCCGTTGCGTTCGGGCCCGTAGTCGTGCAGTCGCTGGAGAGCTTCGTCGAGGGCGCCGGTGGTGTCCATGACCCTGACGCTAACGACCGCGACGACCTGGCGTAACAGGCTGGAGACCTACGCCTGCGGCCCTAGTTTCACCATGGACCAGGGCCTGTCCGATCGGCGGGGATGACACCGGACAGGCCCTGGGGTATTCGGGCGCGCCACAGGGCGCGGGGAAGGTCCGGCCGGAGTGCTCCCGTCACCGTCCCTCAGTCAGCGAGTGAGCCGGTCAGTCCAGCAGCAGGACCGTGGTGTCCGGTGGCAGCATGCCGTCGTTGTTCAGCGGTCCTGAGGTGAGGAGGGGGCTCCAGGCGTCGGGGAGGGGCATCGGGCGGGCGGAGAGGTTGACCGCGCACAGGAGGCCGTTGCCGCGTTCGAAGAGGAGGGTGCCGGACGGGCTGTCCAGCCAGCGGAACTCCTCGCCCCGCAGGTTGGGGTTGGTGCGGCGCAGGCGCAGGGCGGAGCGGTACAGCTGGAGCATGGAGGTGCGGTCGGCCTGGTTGGCTTCGGCGGTGTACGACTTCCAGGCGTCGGGCTGGGGCAGCCAGGGGTCGGCCGACACGGACGTACTGAAGCCGAAGGGCGGGGTGTCGCCGCTCCAGGGGAGGGGGACGCGGCAGCCGTCGCGGCCTCGGACGGTGTGGCCGGAGCGCTCCCAGGTGGGGTCCTGGAGGAGCTCTTCCGGGATGTCCTCGACCTCGTACAGGCCGAGTTCCTCCCCCTGGTAGATGTACGCGCCGCCGGGCAGGGCCAGCATCAGCAGGGCCGCCGCCCGGGCCCGGCGGGTGCCGAGGGCGAGGTCGGTGGGGATCGGCCGGTTGCGGAACAGGGCCTGTACGCCGGTGTCGGCGCGGCCGTAGCGGGTGACGTGACGGGTCTCGTCGTGGTTCGAGAGGACCCAGGTGGCGGGGGCACCGACCTTCGCCAGATCGGTGATCGTGCGGTCGATGACCTCCCTCAACCGGCCTGCTTCCCAGGCGCACTTGAGGAAGTCGAAGTTGAAGGCGGTGTGGAGTTCGTCGGGGCGCAGATAGTCGGGCAGGCGGCCGGGACGGACATGGGCCTCGGCGACGAAGACCCGGGGATCGGGGTAACTGTCGGCGACGGCACGCCAGTTGCGGAAGATGTCGTGGACGCCTTCGCGGTCCCAGTGCGGGTGGTTCTCCTGGTCCTCGCCGGCGATGACGGAGAACTCCGCCAGGCCGAGGTCCGGGAGGGCCGGATCCTTGGCCATGCCGTGGGCGACATCGATGCGGAAGCCGTCGACGCCCAGGTCGAACCAGAAGCGCAGGACCGACTCGAACTCGGCCCGGACTTCGGGGTTTTCCCAGTTGAGGTCCGGCTGCTCGGGGGCGAAGAGATGGAGGTACCACTGGCCGTCCGGCGTACGGGTCCAGGTCGGGCCGCCGAAGGCCGCGTACCAGTCGTTGGGCGGCTCACTGCCGTTCTCCCCTTTCCCGGCGCGGAAGATGAACCGGTCCCGTTCCGGGGAGCCGGGCGCCGCCGCCAACGCCTCCTGGAACCAGGCATGTTGGTCGGAGGTGTGGTTGGGGACGATGTCCAGGATCACCCGCAGCCCCAGGTAGTGAGCCTCGGCGATCAGCTGCCGGGCCTCGTCGAGGGTCCCGTACGTGGGGTGGATGTCACGGAAGTCGGCCACGTCGTAGCCGCCGTCGGCCAGCGGTGACGGATACCAGGGATTGATCCAGATCGCGTCGACGCCGAGGTCCGCCAGATACCGCAGGCGGGAGCGGAGACCGGCGATGTCGCCGGTCCCGTCACCGTCGCCGTCGGCGAAGCTGCGTATGTACACCTGGTAAATGACCGCGGAGCGCCACCAGGCATCGTTCGTGGGGGGCGAGGGCGGGGTGTTCATGTGGCTCGGTCCTGTCGAAGGGGGTGTCTGGTGGCGCTTCAGGCTTCTTCTCGCCCCGCTAGCCCTTGGTCGCGCCTGCCGTGCCGCCGCGGACGAAGTGCCGCTGGAAGAGGAAGAAGACCACTGCCACGGGGATGGTCATGAGCAGGGCCGCCGCGAGCTTGATCGGGTACTGGTTGCCGTCGCCGAGCTGGCCGGAGACGAGGGAGGCGACTCCGCTGGTCAGCGTGTTCAGTTCGGGGCTCTGGCGGGACACGATGAAGTGCGGGAGTTCGTTCCACGATCCCTGGAACGACAGGATGGTCAGGGTGATGAGGGCCGGCTTGGCCATCGGCAGGACGACGGACCAGTAGATCCGGAAGGTGCTCGCGCCGTCGATCCGGGCCGCTTCCTCGACGCTGACGGGGATCGACTCGAAGAACTGCTTCATGATGAACACCCCCGCGGCGTCGGCGAGAAGCGGGACGATCATGCCCGAGTAGGAGTCGTACATCCCCAGTTGGTTGAGGACGAGGAACTTCGGGATGAGCAGGACGACCCCGGGCACGGCCATGACCGCGATGACGGTGCCGAACAGGGCGCCCCGGCCGCGGAAGCGCAGCCGGGCCAGTGCGTATCCGGCGAGGGAGTCGAAGAAGACGCGGCCCGCGGTGACGAAGAGCGCGACGATGACGGAGTTCCCGAACCAGCGCGGGTAGTCCGCGTCGGCGAGCCGGCTGAACGCCGCTGTCGTGAAGTGCGTCGGCCACAGCGACAGGGGGTGGCCGGTGGCGTCGGCGTCGGTCTTGAAGCTCGTCGCGAGCTGGATGAGGAAGGGGTAGATGTAGAGCAGCGCGATGGCGACGAGGGCGGTGTAGCCGAGTACGCGGGTGAGCGCGCTGCCACGGCGGGTGCGCGTGGGTGCGGGTGCGGGTGCGGGTGTGCCTGCGCGGCGGGTCGTGCCCGTGCCGTCCGCGTCGGCGTGCTGGTGCTGTGTGCTCATCGCGTGCCTCCGTGGACGTCGGTCGTCGGGCCCGAACCGGAGCGGGCCGCCTTCGCCGCGCGCCGGGTTGCGGCCTTGGCGCGGGCCTCGTCCTTGTCGCGCAGGACGAACCGCTGGAGGAGCGTCATCGCGACGATGATCACGAAGAGGATGAAGGCGATGGCGCTGCCCTGTCCCCACTCGTTGTTGATGAACGAGGACTGGTACGACAGGAACGCGGGCGTCAGCGTCGTCTTTCCCGGTCCGCCCTTGGTCATGACGTAGATCTGGTCGAAGACCTGCCAGGTGCCGATGAGTCCGAGGGTCAGGACGAGGAAGAGCGTCGGCTTGAGCATGGGCAGCGTGACGTGGCGGAACCGCTGCCAACGCCCGGTGCCGTCGATCTCGGCGGCCTCCTCGACTTCGAGGGGGATGTCCTGGAGCGCGGCGAGGAACATGAGCATGAACGTTCCCGCAGTCGTCCACACGACCAGTGCGATGACCGCCGTCATGGCCACGCTGGGGCCGGAGATCCAGTCCCACAGGGACAGACCGCCGACGGCGTGGTCCGCGAGTGCGGCGGGCGGCGCGTCGGTGTTCACGCCGAGGCCACCGAGAGCGAGGTGGATGATGCCGCGTGGATCGGCGAACCAGGCCGGTCCGTCGACCCCGATCTTCGCCAGCAGCGAGTTGACGACACCGCTGGAGGAGAAGATGAACAGGAAGACGACCGAGATCGCGACCGAACTCGTCACCGCCGGGAAGTAGTACGCGGTGCGGAAGAACCCCTTGCCCTTCAGCCGTCGCCCGTTGACCAGGAGCGCCAGGCCCAGGGCGAGCGCGGTCTGCAGCGGGACGACGAAGAACACGTAGTAGGCGTTGTTGCGCATGCTCATCATGAAGTCGCTCTGCGCCAGGCCGGACTGGGTGAGCAGCGGCTCGTAGTTCTGCGCGCCGACGAAGTCCACCCCTGACGAGAAGGGGCTGCCCTGGCCGTTCCAGTCGGACACGCTCACCCAGAGCGCCATGACGATCGGCACGACCAGGAAGAGCCCGAGCACGACGAGAACGGGTGCGACGAACAGCCAGCCGGCGAGACCTTCCCGGCCTCGGATACCGCCACGGGGGGCGCGGGTACGGCGGCCTCCACCAACTGCTCCACCAGCCGCGCCACCAGCTGCTCCACCAGTTGCTCCACCGGCCTTGGTGGCGTCCGGCACGGACGACGGGACACGGGCCTCGGCGGTGCCTGCCGGGCGGCCCGGCGCCGGGCCGCTGCCCGGGCCCTGTGCGGGCCCGGGATTCGGTTCACTCATCGCAGATTCACTCTCACTCTGTCGGTCGCGGAGTCGTCCGGGCTACTGGCCCACGACCGCCTGCGCGTTCTTCTGAAGCCGCGCGAGGATCTGCTTCGGGTCGGCGTTGGGCAGCCCCTGAAGGCCCGTGTCGAAGTCGAGGAGCACCTGGTCGATCTTCGCGACGTTCACCGGGGCCTGGGCGTACGCGGCGCCGTCGATGAACGCCTTGTCCTGCGGGAACTGGGCGACGTACTCGGCCTCGGCGGACTGCCGCGACGGCATCACCCCGAGCGTCTTGGCGAAGCTCAGCTCGGCGTCCTTCTCGGTCATCGCCTTGACGAAGTCGAGGGCCGCGGCCTTGTTCTTGCTCTTCGCCGCGATGCCCCAGCACTGGGTGAAGGCGAGCGTGCCCTTGCCGGCGGGGCCGGACGGGAGCGGGACCGTCCTGTACTTGACGTCCGGGTAGTCGTTCTTCATGGCGCCGGCGATCCAGTTGCCCTCGATCGTCATCGCGGCCTTCTGCTTGCCGAATGCCTCGCCCGACCAGCCGGAGTCGAGCTGCTTGGGGTACTTGGTCGAGCCGTCCGCGAGCAGCGACCGGACGTACTCCAGGGCCTTGAGGTTCTCCGGAGAGTCCGCGGTGACCTTGGTGGCGTCCTTGTTCGTCACCCAGCCGCCGGCCTGGACCATGAAGGCACCGATCCGGTCACGCGTGTCGCCGATCGTGAGGCCGACCTGCTTGCTCGTCGTCAGCTTCTTCGCCACCGCCGCCAGCTGCTCCCACGTGGTGGGGATGTCGGCGTCGGTCAGGCCGGCCTTCGCCCAGGCGGCGGTGTTGATCTGCAGGCCGAGCGTGGAGAAGTCCTTGGGTACGCAGTAGAGCTTGCCGTCGTAGGTGAACGCCTGACGCAGGGCGGGGTAGAAGTCGTCCTTCCCCGGGAAGCTGTCGCCGTACGCTTCGAGGCTGCCCGTGCTGGCGTACGTGGCGAAGAACTTGGCGTCGACGTAGAAGACGTCCGGCGGGTTGTTCGCGGCGAAACCCTGGCCGAGCTGCTGGCTGATGTCCTGGGCCTGGGTGACGGTCGCCTTGTTGCCGGACTTCGTCGCCCATGCGTCGGAGGCGTCCTTGACGGCCTTCGTCTCGGCGTCGCCGCTGGAGGCGATGAGGACCTTGATCGAGGCGGGGCCGGTCGACTCCTGGCTGTCGTCCGAGCCGCTGTCGTCGAACCCGCTGCCGCCACAGGCCGACAGACTGAGCGACAGCAGCGCGACGGCGCCAACTGTCCACCGTGTACGCGGATTTCTCATGATAAATCTCCTTGTGCAGGCCGGCCTGACGAGCCGGTGGTCGAGGGTGACCGTGTCCCGCCGCCCCAGTGGGGCTGCGAACGGGATCGCGGGGGTTGACTGAGCGGACTACGGAGCCGCTCGGCAGGGGGGTGGGGTTCGGGTGGTTCGGGTGCCGCGGAGTGGCTCAGCCGCTCGCGCGGACGACGAGCCTGGGCGCCAGCAGGACCGGCGCGGGCGGGACGGCCGGCGGTTTGGGAGTGGCCAGCAGTTCCTGGAGCATCCGCAGACACGCGGCGGCTGCCTCGTCGTACGGCTGCGCCACGCTGCTCAGACCGACGACCGCCGCGGTCGGGGAGTCGTCGAAGCCGACGACCGCGACATCGATCCCGGGACGCAGTCCGCGCGCGGTGATCTCGGTCCAGGCCCCGAGGGCCAGCGAGTCGCTCGCGCAGACGATCGCGGTCGGCGGAGTGGGCAGGTCGAGCATCGCCGCGGCGGCCTTGCGGCCGGTGTCGAGCCCGTCGGGGACGCCCACGTCGTAGCCGGGGGGTACGTCGAGACCGCACACGGCGAGGAGAGCGGACCAGCCGCCGCGCCGGTCGTTGCCGACCTCTGATCCTTCCGGTCCCTCCGGCCAGCCGAGGAAGGCGATCCGCTGACGGCCGGTCTCGATGAGATGCCGGGTGGCGGCAAGGGTCCCCTGCGCGCCGTCGACATCGACCCAGCCGTGCCGCTGCGGGGCATCCGGTTCTGCGCCCCAGGGGCGGCCGAAGGTCACGAACGGCACCCGGCGCTCGGTGAGCCACTCCGTCCGGCGGTCGCCGGCGTGGGTGGCGTGCAGGACGAACGCGTCGAGGTCGTGGTCGTCGAGCAGCTGCTCGTACAGGGCGCATTCGTGGTCGTCGTCGGTGGCCGTGAACACCACGACCCGGTAGCCGGCCTCCTGGGTACGGGCGGTCAGCGACTGGAGGAACTGGGCGAGAACGGCGCCGTTGACGCCGTCGCGCGACGGCTCGATCCGGGCGCCGATCAGCCGTGAACGCCGGGTCCGCAGCGTCCGGGAGGCCTGGTTCGGGCGGTAGTTGAGCTCCTTGATGGCGGCCTGTACGCGGGCCAGGGTCTCCGGGCGTACGCGATGCGGCGCGTTGATGACGTTGGACACGGTCTGTGTCGACACAGAGGCGTGCCGCGCCACGCTCTCGAGTGTTGCTCGCGCCATCGCGAAGCCACCTCCCACAAGTTCACTGCGCCGCAGCGTATCGCCGTCCCGGCGGTGCGGCGTATCTCGGCCGTACTTGGATTTGAACGTTAAATTTAGCGTTCCAATCGGTTACTGTGGCGATCGCCGCCCGGACTGTCAAGAGTCGGCGCGGTCACAGAACGACCTCACAGCCACCCACCCTCACGAACCGCCCACGAGACACGAGGGCACCGGACGGAGCTTTCATGACCTCACCCGAGCGGCAGCCGCTCCTGCACGATCTCGCGGTCACCCTCGCCGCCCCGACCGTCGTCCTGTCCCAGCCGGACGGCAACCTCGACGCGGCCGCTCCCGGAGCCGGAGTACAGGGGCTCTTCCACGCCGACGTACGCGCACTGAGCCTGCTGCGTGTGACGCTGCGCCCCGACGCGGGAGCGGTGGACGGTGGCGTGGCAGCGGTGGACGGTGACGAGGGCTGGCTGCCGGTCGTCGCGGTGATGAACGCGTCGGACGGTCCCGGGCGCAGCCGTTTCGTGGGCCTCGCCCAGGCGCTCGGCGACGCGATTCCGGACCCGACCGTCCGGGTCGACCGGCGGCGCATCCTGCACCCCGGTCTGCTCACCGAGCAGCTGACCGTCCGCTCCAGCGCGTCGGCGCCGGTGCGTCTCGCCGTCCGGGTCGAGATCGCCGGGGACCTCGTGCAACTGGAGCACGCGAAGGCGGGCCTCGCGCCCCGGTCTCCGCTCCGGCCCATGGCCGAACTCTCGTCCGGTACCGGCATGTTGGGCTGGGGCGACGACACCGTCACCGTCGCCGTCAGCGCCCCCGGCGCGACCCCCGACGCCGAGCGTTCCACCCTGACCTGGACCCTCACGGTCGCGCCCGGCGAGAGCGTCGACCTGCACCTGGCCGTCGAGATCACGGAGCCCGACGCGGTCGTCACGGCTGCCGACCCCCGGCCCACCTGGCAGCGTCCGGAGGTCACCGCCGACGACCGCCGGCTGCCCGCGCTGGTCGCGCAGAGCCTGGACGACCTCCACTCGCTGCGGATGGCCATGGCCGCATCGCCCGGTGACACCTTCCTCGCCGCGGGCGTTCCCTGGTTCTTCACGCTCTTCGGCCGGGACAGCCTGTGGGCCGCGCGGATGCTCCTGCCGCTGGGCACCGACCTCGCCCTGGGCACCCTGCGCACGCTGGCCGCCCAGCAGGGCACGCGCACCGATCCGGCGGCGGAGGAGGAGCCGGGCAAGATCCTGCACGAGGTGCGGCGCGGGGTCTTCGACGACGGCATGGGCCTTCGTCTGCCGCCGGTCTACTACGGCACGGTCGACGCGACCCCCCTGTGGATCTGCCTGCTCCACGACGCCTGGCGCTGGGGCCTGCCCGCCGCCGACATCGAACCGCTGCTGCCCGCGCTCAAGGCCGCCCTCGGCTGGATCGACGCCGCCGCCCGGACCGGAGACGGGTTCCTCTCCTACATCGACCACAGCGGCACCGGCCTGGCGAACCAGGGCTGGAAGGACTCCGCGGACGCCGCCCGCTTCGCCGACGGCAGCCTCGCCGAGGCGCCCCTGGCTCTCGCCGAAGTACAGGGTTACGCCTACGAGGCCGCCCTCGCCGGAGCGGCACTCCTCGACGCCTTCGGGCTGCCGGACGGCGAGCACTGGCGGACGTTCGCGGCCGGCCTCGCAGATCGCTTCCGCGCCCGGTTCTGGGTCTCCGACCAGCAAGGTCCGTACCCGGCCATGGCACTCGACGGCTCGGGCCGCCCCGTCGACGCCGTCGCAAGCAACATGGGCCACCTGCTGGCCACCGGCATCCTCAACGCCGACGAGAGTGCCGCCGTCGCGGCCCGGCTCGCCGCCCCGGACATGTCGGACGCCTACGGCTTGCGGACCATGTCGTCCCGGTCCGGCGGATACGGCCCGCTGCGCTACCACTGCGGCACGGTCTGGCCGCACGACACCGCGATCGCCGTCACCGGCCTCGCCCGCAGCGGCCACACCGAGGCCGCCGCCCGGCTCGTCGAGGGCATCCTCGACGCGGCGCCCGCCTTCGACTACCGGCTGCCGGAGCTCTGGGGCGGCGACGCCCGCACGGACACCCCCGCACCGGTCCCCTACCCGGCCGCCTGCCGGCCGCAGGCCTGGTCGGCGGCGGCGGCCGTCGCCTTCCTGACGGCGCTCACCGGTCTGGACCCCGACGTCCCCGCCGGCCGCCTCCACCTCCGGCCGACCGGACCACTCCCCGTCGGCGCGCTCACCGTCGCAGGGCTCACGGTCGCGGGCGAACGGCTCGACGTCGCCGTCGGCTCCGACGGCCGGGTCGAGTCGGTCACGGCGCCTGGGGGCCTGGTCGTCGAGGGGCACGCGGCGTTGCGGGCCTGAGGATCGTCCTGCCGACGGGTGTCACGGGCGGTTCGGGGACGGCCGACATCGGCGGTTCGGTGGCGGGGCTGCTCCTCGCTTCGTCCTCGACGTCGGTGGCCGGGCCCGCCTCGCTCGGACAGGTGGGTGGGCGGGCGGCGTGGACCGCTTCGGCGCTCTGGACCTCTCCACCGAGGTGGTCCATGCGGGTCGCCTCGTCCGCCGTTCCCTCGATCAGGACGAGCCTGAGCGGGGGTCCGGCGATGGCGAAGTCGGCGTAGCGGTAGCGGAGTTCGGCGGGTTCGATGATGTCGTATCGAGCTGACGTCGGGTCACCTGACGAAGCGGTACTTCAGGTGGGTGGCGAGGGGGGTGTCGACCACCCGGACCGTTTCGAGGTTCCGTCGTCCGGCGCCCAGCCCTTCGAAGAGCCGCAGACCGTCGCCGAGGAGCGCGGGCACCACGTGCAGTTGCAGTTCGTCGATAAGCCCCTCCCCCAGATACTGCCGCACCGTGCTCGCGCCGCCCGCGATGTCGACGTTCCGGTCCCCGGCGGCGGCCTTCGCCCGGTCGAGGGCGCTGTGGATGCCGTCGGTGACGAAGGTGAAGGTGGTGCCGCCCTTCTTGACCAGGGTCGGCCGGGGGCGGTGGGTGAGCACGAACACCGGGGTCCGGAACGGCGGGTCCTCGCCCCAGAACGCCTCGCCGGTGTCGTACATCATCCGGCCCATGACCACCGCTCCGGTGGCGTCGAACCACTCACGCATCAGCTCGGAGTCGCGGTTCTCCTCCCCGCCGGTCATGCCCTGGCGCTCCCGCCAGCTCGCCAGGTTGTGGATCCACTCGAAGAGCGGCTCGGCGCCGTCGCCCCCCGGGTTGTCGAGGGTCACGTCGGTGCCGGCGACGAAGCCGTCGAGGGACATGGCCAAATCCGCGGTCACGGTCACGTTCTTGGTCACGATGGGGGGCTCCTGTGCTCGTCCTGGGAAGTGCTTCCTTCACCTCGACGTCGATCGGGAGCGGCCGCAATCGACACACGCCACGAGTTCGGGACTACCGTTGGGCCGCCGCCTCCACCTCGTACCGCCCCCGCATCTCCGAGAGCACCCCGAAGGCCGCCGCGGTCAGCGGTACGGAGAGGAGCATGCCGAGGATGCCGGCGAGGGAGGCGCCGGCGGTGAGGGCGAGGAGGATGACCGCCGGGTGCATCTGGAGCGTACGGCTCTGGATCATCGGCTGGAGCACGTTCCCCTCCAGGAGCTGCACGCCGACGACGATGCCGAGAACCCACAGCATGGTGGTGAGCCCGCCGTCCGCGAACGCGACGAGGATCGCGACCGCGCCCGAGAGGAACGCGCCGAGGTAGGGGATGTACGCCCCGATGAACACCAGCGCCCCGAGCCCGACGGCGCCCGGCACCTGGAGGATCAGCAGACCGACGGTGATGCAGAGGGCGTCGATGAACGCGATGATCGTCGTACCCAGCATGAAGCCCTCGATCGCCTGGAAGGCGCGGCGGGCCATGACTTCCAGGGTCGCGCCGGAGCCGCGCGGTGCCATGGTGTGCAGCGAGGCGACGGCCCGGTCGGAGTCGCGGAGGAAGAAGAACAGCAGCAGCATCGCGAGGGTCGCCGTGGCGATCATCTCGGTGAGCAGACTGACCCCGCTCAGCACACCGGAGACCGCGGTGCCGCCGAAGTTGGACAGCAGGTCCTTGGCGTTCGTGGCGAGTTCGTCCACGGAGGTGCCGACCACGTCGAAGCGCTCGCTGAGGTCCTTCGCCGCGTCCCGCACGGAGTTGATGATCTGGTCGCCGGTGTCGAGCAGGGCGGTCACCACGATGTAGGCCGCCCCTCCCATGACCAGGATCACGGCGACGCAGGTCAGCCCGGCGGCGAGCGACTTGTTGAACTTCATCGCGACCAGCCGCCGGTAGAACGGGCCGAGCAGCGCCGACAGAAGCAGCGCGAGCAGCACCGGCGTGACGGCGGTCTGGAACGTGATGCAGAACCACACGCCCACGGTGATCACGCCGCTGACCAGGAGCAGCAGCACGCTTCCGGCGGCGATACGCCGGGCGGGCTCCGAGAGCAGCGGGGCGCCGCCACGGCTGTCGGCACGGACCGGCCTGTTCAGGGGCGCGCGGCTGCCTCTGACCGTCGTACGGGTCCGGTGTATCCGCCCGCCGCGCTGCCCCGGCCGACCGCTCCCACCGCCGGTCCCGCTGCCGCTCCCACTCCCTCTGCCGCTGTCTCTCCGAGGCGCTCCCGTACGGCTGTTCATCCTGTTTCGTCTCCGCTCACCCGCATGCCCGCTGTCCGCGGCGGTCCCGGCTGACGCCCCGTCGACAGAGGCTCTGGGAGCTTCCGAAGATCGCGCGGTGGCCGCGGCGACAGCGTAGAGGAGCCGTGATACGCCGCAGTCCGGCACCCCGGCCGCGGCTCATGCGGACGAGGTGCTCCGGCGGCCGGAAAGCGGCGCCGAAGCTGTGGGGACCATAAGAACTTGTGTGACTCCGCCGAGGCTGGGCAGGCGCGGTCGTTATGAGCACCCCCACCGACCGGAGCACGGTAGACGCGCCAGAACCGGCACTCGAGACCACGCAGGCCGGTCCGCAGGATCTGCGCGGGCCGGCCGCCGAACCACGGCGCAGATCCGCCGGGGGCGGACGAGGTTTTCCTTCGGCTCTGCGCGGTGGCGGGCGGGTGGCGGGGCTGGACGGGCTGCGGACGGTCGCGGTCGTGCTGGTGATCGTGTACCACCTGGAGCCCGACGTGGTGCCCGGCGGCTCGGTGGCCGTGGACGTCTTCTTCACGCTCAGCGGATTCGTCATCACCCGGCTGCTGGTCGCCGAGTACGCCCGTAACGGTCGTATCGGCCTGGGCTCGTTCTACCGGCGGCGCTGGCTGCGGCTCGGCCCGGCCATGCTGGTGATGTGCGCGGTCACCGCGTTGCTCTCCGTGGCCCTCCCGCTGCCCCTGTTCGACGGGGCGTGGACGGCGGCGGCGCTGGCGGCGGTCTCGGTGGTCAATCTCGTACGGGCGGGCGAGTCCGGCCCGTACTCCGACCTCACCTCCCCGCTGAGCCACACCTGGTCCCTGGGGGTGGAGGAACAGTTCTACCTGGCCTGGCCGCTCCTGCTCCTGGTGCTGCTACGGCACACCACGGCACGGAAGGTACTGGCCTGGGTCGCGGCCCTGTGCATCGTGCCGTTGCTCTGGCGCCTCGCCCTCTGGGACCCCACGGCGGCACACCGCATCTACAACGGCCCCGACACCCGCGCCGACCAACTCCTGATCGGCGCCCTCCTGGCCGTGATCCTGGCCCGCCTCCGCGCCGACGACCCCCGACTGGCGCTCCTGCGCCGCTGGGCGGGCCGCCTGTGCTGGCCCGCGCTCGCACTGCTGGGCCTGATCGCCTGGCAGATCCCGATCGCGGAGGCGAGCGCGTGGAACCCGGTCTGGTACACGGTCGGCTTCACGGTCGCCGCCGCCCTGTCGGCCACGGTGGTGGCCGCGCTGGACCTCGGCCCACGCTCCTGGCCCTCCCGTCTCCTCTCGATCGGGGCACTGACCTGGGCCGGCCGCAACCTCAGCTACGGGATGTACCTGTGGCACTACCCCGTCATCCGCCTCCTCTCCGACCTCGGCGTGCCCGACACCCACCTCCTCCCGGCCGGCCTGGCGGCAACGGTCGCGGCAGCCCTGACGTCGTACGCCCTCGTGGAACGGCCACTGCTGCGCCGCGACCGGGGCCGGGCGCGGGTACGGCGGGCGGAGCCGGCTGCCGCTACGGAGCGGCCAGCTGCGGGGTGACGCCACGCCGTCGGCGTACGGAGCCCTCACCACCGGTCGTCCGGCGCGCTGTCAGTGGCGGGCCATAGGCTCCGGTGCACGATGACCGACCACCACCAGACCTACGGCACGAGCACCCACACCGCCGACGAACTGACCCAACTCGTCGGCGACCGACTCGGGTTGGCGTTCACCGAGCGGGACAGCCACTTCCTGGGCGTGTACTACGTCGCGGACATCCCCGGCCGCAAGATCGAGATCCAACCCAACCGGATACCAGGCGACGACGACGAGGACGACCTGTACGCCCCCGAACACCCCACGGTCCGGGTGCTTCTCCTGACGACCACCCCGGCGCCCGATGCCGCCCTGCGGGCCGAGCTCACCTCGGTCGAAAGGCTCGTTCACCTGACCCTGGGGTCAGCGGAGTGAAGGAACGCGAAGTGCCCCGACCGACGACCGGCACCCACCCCTCGACACCCAAAACCCTCGCCCCCGCCCTCACCTCCATGACCGTGCTGGTGGCCGCGGTCATCGTCCACGACAAGGCCACCGACCGCGTCGTCCTCCTCCAACGCGGCCCGCGCGCCAAGTTCGGCCAGGGCATGTGGGACCTTCCCCTCGGCAAGAGCGAACCCGGCGAACCCATCACCGACACGGCGGTGCGCGAGCTGTACGAGGAGACCGGCCTGACGGTGAAGCCCGAGTCCCTCAGGGTCGCCCACATCGTCCACGGCTCCCTGGGCGTCGAAGCCCCGAACGGCTACCTCACCGTCGTCTTCGCCACCCACGACTGGACCGGCGACCCCGAGAACCGCGAACCCGACAAGCACGCCGAGGTCCGCTGGACCGAAGTCGACGCCCTCCCGGCGGAGTTCGTACGCACGAGCGCGGGCGCCCTGCGCCGCTATCTCGACGGCGGGCCCTTGCTGTCGCTGGCCGGGTGGAGGTAGCCGACGCGCCGCATCCGAGCCGACCGGGTACCGGGCGGGCGCGGCATCACGGTCGCGCCGGGTCCTCGTGGGCCGGGATCCGGGCGGTCACGGCCCTCCTAAAGAACTTGGGTAAAGAACCAACTACCCTCCTCCTCCCGCCCGTTCGCACCTGGCTGACCAGCGCGCATGGCCACGTTCACTCTCAGGAGTGACTCGGTTGCGGTGAGCGAGCGCGGGGAGTTACGTTCCCGGAAACAACCCCACACAGACGACGGCCCTCGCCAGGACGGCAATCCTGGAACGAGGGCCTGACCGCTCAGGAAGAAACAGGCTTCCCGATGGCTGAAACGCAGTCTAACGCGCCCTCGCGCCCCGACGCCGGTGCCCCGGCGGCATCGAACCCCCCGGTGACAGGCCCGACCTCCGGCGTGATCCACGTACGGACCCGCCTCGCCGCCAACTTCACCGTGATCGCCAACGCCCTCGCCCAGCGACGCGGCAGCGCGGTCACCATCGGCGTCGCGGCCTACATCCTCTCCGTCCCCGACGGCGCCCCCATCAGCATCGCCGCCCTCTGCGCCCACTTCGACGAGGGCGAGATCCTGATCTCGCGTGCACTACGGGAGTTGGAGACGGCGGGCTATCTGGAACGACGGAAGGTGAGGGGCCCGAACGGCAAGGTACGTACCCAGACCTTCTTCTACGACGTACCGCGCACCGCCGCCGACCAGCCGAGCCCGCCTCGGCCGCAGCCCACCCGGCCGAGGAGGTCCGAGCCCGTCGAGGACAACACGCCAGCCGTAGTGCCTGCGGCGGAAGCAGCAACTCCCCTGGACCTCCCGCCCGTTACTCCCCCACTCGACCTCGACGAAGCCGACCCCCAGGCCGTCGTCATCCTCGCCTCGCTCCGTATCGTCGACCGCCGACTGATCCTGTCCCGCAGCGAGGTCGCGGAGTTGGCCCCGGCGGTCACCGAGTGGCTCGCGCAGGGTCTCCGGCCCGAGGAGATCACCGGGGCGCTGACATCCGACCTCCCCGCACCCCTCCGGGCCCGCCCGGCCCGGATCCTGGCGTTCCGCCTGCGCGAAACGCCGCTTCCGGCGCCCCCGGCTCCGACCGGCCTGCCACCTGTCACGCCCCTTCCACTCGCCCTCCCCTGGCAGACCTGCGACGGCTGCGAACGGGCGTTCCGGGCGGCGGAGCCTTCCGCATGCCGCGACTGCCGTACGGCCGAGGCGGCTTGATGGCTCGGGAAGCCGGTACGGGGTCGGTGGGAGAGGAAGGGGATCAATGGTCGACCGGTTCAGCGACGGGCTTCTGCCGCCCACGAGACGGCCTCCCACCTGGAGGTCCCGCTGTCCACGCTCACCAGCTGGTTCGAGGAAACGGCTGCCGGCTCGCACTCGTCCACCGCGTCGAACCGGTGCGCGAAAGGCAACCGTCGGTCCCATTCATCGGCTTGGCGGAGGCCCACGTACTGCGATCCATGCGGCTGTCCGGGCTGCGGACGGGTGTGATCCGGGAGGTAGCGGCGACCGTACGGAAGGCGTTCGGCACTCCATACGGCGCGCCCTTGGGGTTGGACTCCGCTCTCTGTGGGCGAGTTCCCTTGCGGTCCCGGCTCTGGCCGACCGTGTACAGCACGAGCGCCGGTCCGACTTCGAAAGCCGGGACGGCAAGTTGATGGCTTTGTTCGCCTGCTCGAAGATCCTCGGACCGTACGCGCACCCGGAAGACCATCAAGGAACTTCAGGCAGGCTGACCTCTTGAGCGGTCCCGCAGGGGACTCCGGTACTCCTCGATGGTTCGCTCCTCGACTTCGCCAGGCAAGGCGCCGACGAGTTCGCCCGGACAGGCGGGTTCATCGGTGCCCACAGCCACGGAGCCGACCCGCGGGAGGTGATCCCCTGTAGCCGACGCCGGCCCACCCATGACCCCCGTTGCTCCTCAGCAGCTGCCCGTTGATCCACTGCCCCTCCTCCGAGCACAGGAAGTCGACGAGGTGGGCCGTGTCCTTCACATCGGCGATCTGCCCTCGCTGAACGCCCTCCCCTTCCGGCTCAGTTGCTCTGAGCCTGTTGCAGGCGGCGTGCCTTGGCTCTGCGGGGCGGGGCAGCCGGGTCGGCGAACGTCCCGGCTGTCTGGGACCGGGACGCGGTGGGCCGGGTGGTGTCCAGCCGAGCCGCGACACGGGCCAGGGTCCTGTCTCCGGGGCGGGCGGCGATGTGAAAGTGCGAGGCCTTCACCGGGGTCAGGTCGCCGCCCCAGACAACCGTGCCGTCACAGTCCGCGAGGATGTCCCGCACGATCGCCTCCTGGTGCGGCCAGAGCCCATCGCTTCCGTTCAGCGGGTAGGCGGTGGGGTGAAGAGCGATCGCGGTCCCGGAGAGGTGGTTCGATTCGAAGTCGGCTCCCACCGTGCGCCCTGTGGTGTGGCCGGTGAGACCACCGCCCTCGCCCGTGTCGAGCGGGGCGATCTCGTAGTGCCATCGCCGCGCGACGTGCAGCAGCACCGCTCCGGCGTCACCGCGCCGCAGACCGAGCGAGGCGGCGGACCCTTCGACGTGGTGGACCGTGACGGAGGCGGGCGCGATCCGCCAGCCGTTGGCGGACACGTCGCCGGACCACTGTTCTGTGGACGGTGCGGTGGCCGAGGCGGGTGTGGTCAGCGTGCCTGACGCCACGGCGAGCATGCCGGTGGCGGCGGTGACACGCAGGAGACTGCGTCTGGAGATCATCGGCTTCTTCCTCATTCGCCCTGGCCGACGGCGGCCACACCGGGATCGCTGCCGTCACGCCAGATGTTGTGGTCCAGGCCCCAGCCCGCCTGGAACTCGTACTCGTGGATCTGGTTGAACGCCCAGTTCTCCGGCAGCGGGAAGCCAAGGTTCCCGGAGAATCCCCAGGACATCCCGGAGACGAACGACCAGCGTGCCCCGGCGTCCTTCGACACCCGGATGCACACGTTGCGGGACCCGTAGACGCCGAAGGTGTAGCGGCTCCCCAGCTCGGCGAGCCCGGCCTTGACGCCGTTGAAGTACGGCACCACATGGCTGGTGATCTCCTCGTCGGTGGCGTCGTAGTCGACCCCGAAGTAGATGCACGTGCCGGCGCCGATCCCGTGCTCCACCGCCTTCTGGTGGGCCTTCTTCCCCTGGTCGTACCCCTTGGCGTAGGTGAAGTTGCCGAGTTCCGTGCCGTTGTACTGGAAGATCGGGAAGAACCTCAGCCCTGCGTTCAGAATGGTGCGCGGCTCGCCGGGTTTGAGTGCCTTGCCGAGGTAGCCGTCGTCGCCCGGGGCGAGATGCTCGTCCAGATAGCGCCCGACGATGTGGTAGCCGTTGGCCTTGAGCAACTGACCCCGCTGCGGGGTGATCTCGGTGATGCAGTCGCAGCCGGTGGCGTCCCGGGAGGTGTCTCCGGAGGACACGAGGAGCTGTGCCCAGGTGGTGTAGTCGTTGCGGCCCGTGACGGGGATCTGCGAGAACCGCTGGAAGGACTGCAGCCACCCCAGGTGCGTACCGGTCTGGGCATCGGTGCCGATGTCCGCCGGCAGGTAGTGCGCCTGTCCGTTCGCCGTGTACGTCGGTGAGTTGAAGTAGCACGCGGCACGGAAGAGGTAGCGCAGATCGCCGGAAAGGGTGCCCGAACCCCGTTCCTTGAGGGCAGCCTGCGTCCCGGGACCGAAGTATCCGTTGATCGAACCCGTGGCGATCCCGAGCTCGTACTGGATGGCCATCATGAGCCCCTGTTGGACATCCCGGGAGTAGATCCCGTCGCACGGCACCAAGCTCATCGCGGGGATGCCTACACCCGCGACGTAACGGGAGTTCAGCCGCTGCTGGATCGCCCGGATGTGGGGGTCTCCACCGGGCACGAGCCGGAACTGGTCCATGCGCAGCAGCGACTTCAGCACGTGCGGCCACATGGCCTCGCTCTGCTGGACGGTCCCGTAGTTCAGGCCCATGTCGCCGTAGAGCTGCTGGAGGGAGGACTGGGAGTCCTCGCCCCATCCGAAGAGGAAAGGGGAGGCCCAGTAGCCCTTGCACCACAACGCCCCGTTGTAGAGGTACAGGAGATTGTCGTTCGACTCCCGGTCCGGCATCACCCGACGCTTCTTCACCGCGTTGAAGGTGCCGGGGCCGAAGGTCTGGACAGTGGGCGATATGCCGAGTTCGTGCTGAAGCCCCTGGGTGAGGGCGAGCACGGTGTTCCAGCCGGTGTAGCCGGTTTCGGCGCAGGGCACGTACCCGGGTGCCGTCTGGTAGGTGCCGTTCACCCACCTCTGCGTCCGGGACACGTAGATGTCGGGGAACGCCCGCCACGGCGCGGACGGGTCGACCACCGATCCCGGCCGCGCGTACATGTGCAGGTTGCCGGGGCAGTCGGTGTCGTGGCCGTAGGAGTGCGGGAAGATCCTGTTCCCGGTGAGCGGGGTGGCGTCGCTGCGCAGATGGTGGATCAGGTCCCTGATCGCGCGCAGCATGGCCTCGCCCGCGACGTCCTCGGAGCGGATCATGCCGACGATCGAGTAGAACCCCTCGTTGCGCCCTACGCCCTCGATGCGGCCGGCGTCACCGGCGTTCGCCTCACCGCGTTCCGCCCCGCGCCCTTCGTAGACGTTGCCGTGCGGGCAGACGAGATAGTTGTAGGCGATGTCTCCGTTGTACTGGCCGCCGGTCTTGTGGTCCTCGTAGACGCGGGCGATCGCATTGCGGCAGTCCTCCTCCGTCCGCAGATCGCTCGTGCTGCCGGCGCCGAGGTAGTGCAGGAACACGCCCATGTTCCCGAACCAGTACTGGCCCTGATTCCTATTGGGCACGGGGCGCCCGGAGGCGTGCGCCCGCAGGTCGCTCGGGGCGTACTGCCCCCAGGTGTCGCGCAGATTGATGGTGAGTGCCACAGTTCCTCGCTCCGGTCAGCAGGCGTAGTGCGGGTCGTGGACGAAGTCCGCGTCGTCGGTGAACCAGTGGTGCCCGCTGATCTTGTTGTCGGCCGGGCCGCCGTCGAGGAACTTCTCGTAGCCGAGGGACAGGTCGCCGTAGTAGCTGCCGGCCTCGATGCAGAACGACGACTGGTTCACGCTGGGTTTCACGTCCCGGCGCAGCGAGACCTCGCTGAAGTAGCCGGGGAACCCGTTGTTCCACACGGAGGTGGCGCGGTCGTTGAAGTCACCGCAGTTGTCTCCCCACCACTCGTCGTCGCGGTCCCACCGGCACGAGGCCCCCTGGAAGTTGGGCAGGTCGTAGGCGTAGAGGTAACCGTCGGCGCCGTCGGCCGCGGCCAGAGCGCTGAGGTCGGCGCCGGGTCGTACCGGGGTCGGGGCGCCGGGCGCGGCGTGGGCCGCCGCCGGTGCGGACGGTCCCGCGTCCGAGGCGGCCATGGCGGGAGCCGCGGTGGCGACCAGTCCGATCACGGCTGCCGTCGCCAGGACGCTCCGTATGTACTGCTTCATCTCGTGCCTCTCTTCTGGGTGTTGTGCCGCGACGGGTCTTCGTCGCGGACGATCCGCTCCGCCTTCGGCAGTGCGGCGAGCCGCATGCGACGGGCGTTGGTCACGTCGGCGCGATACCGCTCGCGCACGTCGGCGAGATGCCGTTCCTCGACTTCCACGGCGACCTCCGCCAGGCCGGAGTCGACGGCGCAGGCCGCCTCCGTGACGGCGTACTCGGCCTCCTTGGACGCGGGCGCCGAGTCGCCCAGCGCGGCCCGCAGGCCTTGCGGCGACTCGTGGGGCAGTCCGCGCCCGGCCACGCAGTCCGACCAGCGCCGCAGCGCTTTCGTGTACGCGGGATCCGCCTGCGCCCGGCTCATGGCCAGCGCCGTGGCACCGCGGTCCACGGCGTCCGCGCCGAACCACACGCGGAAGTCGCCGTACAGCTCTCCGCGAGCCTCGCTGGTGCACCCTCGGGTACTGCGCCCCGTCGTCGTGCCGCCCGGCAGGGTGACCTCGATGGTGTCCACGCCGCCGCCCTGCCATGCGCGCAGCGCCTTGGCGCGCCGCTGCGGCGACAACGCACGCACGTAGTCCCCGACCGGGTCGTTCGCCCGCAGGCGGGCGGTCTCCTCGGGAGTGCGGACGCGGGAGCCGTAGCCGTGCTCTCGGGCCCACGGCACGTCGGCGAGGACGAGCGCCATCGGTGGTGGCTGGGGCCCGGTCCGGGCCGGCTCGGGTGCCGCCGGCAGGTGGAACCCGGCGCGGGCCATGCAGCGTCGCTCCAGGATGTCCTCGGCCCGGCTCAGCATCGCCAGCTCACCTGCGGTGGCCTGGCGCGGGAGCGCCGCGTCAGGCGCGGCGAGCACGGCCACGTCACCCGGTCCGCAGGCAGTGAGCGTTGCGAACAACAGCAGCGACAGCGGTGACAGCACGGCAGATCTACGCATCAGGTCTCCCCCCACCCGTACGTCGTCGGTCGCCTTCAGGGTGTCCAAGGGCCTCCCGCACCGCACTCACTTTCGGTCTCATCCGAAAAACCAGGGCTCACAGGACTTTTGTGAACGCGACGAAGGAACTGTCGTACTCGCGTCGCACTCTTACTGCACAGTCAGTCGTCTCGGGGGTCTCTGCCTGTGCTGAACATCTATTTCTCTGCTGAGGATCTGGGGCGGGTCCGCCTTGCCGCAGCGCCGGATCCGGCCTGGGAGACGTTGCTGAGCCTGCACGCGCTCGGCGGCTCACCGGACCACATCGTCTTCGGGCCCTGGCGGGCCACGGCTCTCGACCGGCTCGACCCGTCGACCTCCCTGCTGCGCCGGCTCTCGCCACCGCGCGGCTACTCGCCCGACTTCCTGACGCCGGGGGTGGGCACCACCCTGGAGTCCACCGTCGACGCCGTCATGAGCGTCGGCCGCACCCGGCTGCGCAGCGAACTCGCCCTGCTGCCTGCCCGGCGCCATACGGCTTCATGGACGCGTCGGCTGGCCCAGGGCGAGCCGGAGACGCTGCGCCTGCTCGGCGGCGCCATACGCCGCTACCACCAGCGGGTGCTCGGCCGCCCATGGCACCGCATCCGCGCGGTGATCGAGGGCGAACGGGCCCTGCGGGCGCGCGACCTCCTCGACGGCGGCGTCGAACGGCTGCTGAGCAACATCCATCCGCTGGCCCGCTGGGAGCCGCCGGTGCTCAGGGTGGACTACCCGGTACGTCAGGACCTGGCCCTGAACGGCCGGGGACTGCTCCTGATCCCCTCGTACTTCTGCTGGGGTCGCCCCATCACGCTTCGTGACGGTGAGCTGAACCCGGTGCTGGTCTACCCCGCCAATCGCAGCCTCCAGCTACTCACGGAGGATGCGGCGACACCCCAACCGGCCGCTTTGGGACGTCTTTTGGGGCGTACTCGCGCGGCGGTCCTGGAGGAGATCGCGGTGTCCAACGGCACCACCGGAGGGGAACTCGCCCGGCGGCTGGGCATATCGGCCGCCTCGGTGAGCGAACACACCGCGACCATGCGGGACGCGAACCTGATCGTCAGCCAGCGGGTGACGAACACCGTATGGCACACCCTGTCCCCTCTCGGCCGGGCCCTGCTCGAAGGGCGTCCGGACGACGAGTCCCATCCCATGACCCGGGCCCGCGTCGTGGCACGGCAGGCATGAAGAATCAGCGGTCCTCACGGCGCGAGGGATGCACCGCACCTGCGGTGGCGAGGTGGTCCGACCGGTCACCGGAGCGGACCGGACCGGGTTCCGGGCGAGCGCGGACGCGGACGCGGTACCGGGTCACGTTCTGTTCTGGCGTTGGTTGCCGTTGGGGTCGCGGAGCCGCTCGGTGTGGCGGGCGAGGTCGTCGACGCGGGCCGCGAGGTCGGGGTAATTCGACGCCAGGTAGGTGTGGGTGCCCGTCAGGGGGTCGACGAGGGCGGCGGTGTCGTTGTCGGCGAGGGCGGCGGTGAGCTCGGCGACAGGGGTGCGGGCGGCGGCGGGGAGGTCGGTGAGCGCGGTGATCTGGCCGGCGAGCTGACGCAGGTCGGCGGCGTTGGCGCGGGCCCAGGTGGTGACGGTGCGGGCGGCGGCGCGGCGGTCGCGGGTCGCGCGTACCCGCTGCTCGCCCGTGGATCCCGGGGTTCCGGGGCGTACGCGCAGGTAGCGGCGTTCGGCGGCCTGGCGGCTGGAGACGCCGAGGGGGTGGGCGAGGTCGGCCCAGCTGGCGCCCGCCTCCCGGGCCTCCTCGATCAGACCCGGCTCCCACTCGGCGAGCTGATCGCGGACTTCACGGAGCAGCAGGAGCGCGGCGAGTGCCTGCTCCGAGCCCGAGACCGAGTCAGCGCCGGTGCCGGTTGGGTGGCCGGGCTCGGAGTCCTCGCCGTCCCGCGACGCCTCCCAGCTCACCGGCGAGGAACTCCTCACCCGCGTCCTCGCCCGACTCCCCTCCGGCTACGCCCTCCTCTTCGGCCGCGCCGAACTCATCCAGGCGGCCTGACGCGGATACGGGGCGGTGAGAGTTGGGCTACCCGGCCTGCGCCCGCCGCCACTCCAATTCCTCGGCAGTCAGCGGGGCGTGGATGCTGTAGACGTCGCCGACCCGCAGATTGTCCGGCGTTTCGTGCTCGCCGTAGGTGCCTATGACGGTGATGGCTACACGGGAATCGGGCTGCCAGAAATCACGGTAATACGGGCTGGCCGTGGGCAATCCCGGGACCTCCAGCAGGGGGACCCCGCGCCGCGCCAGTAGACGTTGCAGCTTTTCGAAACGCAGCCGGGGAGTGAACCGTCCGTACCTGGCACGAAGCACGCCGTGGACGTCGGGGCGGTTCCAGTTCCGGTCCTGGTTCCAGTTCCAGTGGCTGTTCCGGTACGCGAGCCGGTGTACATAGAGGGTGAAGTGGTGGCCGGACCAGGGGTGTTCGGTGGAAGCGCGGTCACAGTGGAACTCGACGAAGCCGTAGCCACGGCACATGGTGCGGTCGTCGAACGTGTTCTCAGCGAAGTCCGGCCCAAGGACCTCGGCGACGCGCTCGGGGGAATCCGCGGGGCCCACGCCGAGCACGGTGCCGGTGGTGACGACGTCCATGTAGAACGCCAGGGAATGCGGAGTCAACGGCTGATCCTCGATGCGGTGTGGTCCAACATGACTACCCAAGTCCCCCGTTGCTCTTCAGCAGTTGCCCGTTGATCCACTGCCCCTCCCCCGAGCACAGGAAGTCCACGAGGTGCGCCGTGTCCTGTGGAGTGCCCAGGCGGCCCAGCGGGGTGTGGCGAACGGCGTTCTCGCGGTCCCCCTCCGACATCCAACCGGTGTCCACCGGACCGGGGTTGATGACATTGGCGGTCACCCCGAGGTGGGAGAGTTCGTGGGCCGCCGCCAAAGTGATGCGGTCCAGGGCCCCCTTGCTCGCCCCGTACGGCAGGTTGCCCACGGTGTGGTCGCTGGTGAGGCTGATGATCCGGCCGGTTCCGGGAGGTGCCGTGAAGCGTCGCCCGAACTCGCGGATCAACAGCCAGGTGGCTCGCGCGTTGACGGCGAAATGGCGGTCGAAGCTCTCCAGGGTCGTGTCCAGCAGCCCCGAGTCGACCGACTCGCAGTGACACATCACCAGCGCGGTGACACCCGTACCGGCACCGGCACCGGCACCGCCCATCCTGCGCTCGGCCTCGTCGAAGACGTGGGCCGGGGAGTCCGGGTCGGCGAGGTCCGCCTCGATCGCCGTACTCGCGGCGCCCCGCTCGGCCAGGGACCGGGCGATCGCCTCGGTCGCGCCCGGCTCGGCGCCCCAGGACATGCGGTCGTCGTACGGCGTCCAGTGGGTGAAGGCGATGTCCCAGCCCGACGCCGCCAGCCGTCGCGCGATCCCGGCACCGATCCCGACGGTGCGACCCACTCCGGTTACCAGGGCGAGCGGGCGGGTGGTGGGAGGGTGCGGGGTGCGGTCCCCGGGGCGGGGCTCGTCGGCATGAGTCGTCACGGTCCGGGATCGTCCATGACGGACGCCGGCTCAGCAACTGCTTTTCCTCTGACGGAAGTTGAAGCCAAAGCCGACGTCGACGGTGAGGGAAGAAGGGGAGCCATGAGATCCACCCGCCCTCAGCCTCCGACGGGACCTCACGCCCCGTAGACCGCGGAACGGTGCCCGGCCTGCGCCTCGGGCCGGAAGACCGTGCGGTACTCGCTCACGCTGTGCTCATTCACTGCGTGCCCAGGTCTCCTTTATGACGTCCTCGATGGGGACACCGGCGGAACGGTTCGCCATGCGCTCGTCGATGATGCGGTTGGTCTCGCGCTCTTCCCACTTCAGGTACTTGCGCAGGACGTCGATCGAAACGACGGCGGCGACTTCCTTTCCTCGTCGCGTGATCACGGTGGGCCGGTCATCGCGCTCTGCCCGCTCGACGACTTCGGCAAGGTGCGTGCGGACGTCACGGATGGACTCTTTGGGCATCTGCGTCATGTACACATAGGTACCGGATGCCCCATGTGTACACAACGGCGGACGCGGCCCCGGATCCGTACGCCCCTCAGCTAGCCGGCCGCCGAATCCGCCCCCCGTAATGCTGCTCCAGCCCCAGGTTCCCCTCGAAGCCCCCGGGCACGTTCGCCGACACGTACACCGGCGGACGCTCCCCCGCCTCGATCAGCACCGCCGCCGCCTCCGCGACCGCCATCTGTACGAGCATCACCCCGGTCAGTGTGGACAGCGCACATACGGCACCCCCGCCCGGGAGTTCGAGCAGCGCGTCGCCCGTCGGTGCCTCGTTGTCCAGCACCACGTCCGCGATGTCGGCGAGCTTCTTGCCGCTGACGTGGCCCGCCGGGACCGTGCGGGTGTGGGTGAGGGAGGTGATCGCGAGGATCTTGTGGCCGCGCTCCTTCGCGCGCAGGGCCATCTCGACGATGACGTTGTTGACGCCCGAGTTGGAGATGATCACGAACAGGTCGGCGGGGTGCGGCGCGGCGAGATCGTACAGCCGCTCGGCGATGCCCGGCTTGCGTTCCAGGAGGGGGTCGTCGAGGGCGCTGGGGCGGTCGCCGCCGTAGAGGACGAGGTCGGCCATCGACAGGCGGTTGGTGGGGACGAGGCCGCCCGCTCTGCCCGCCAGCTCCAGGACCAGGGCCTGGGAGTGGCCCGTACCGAAGGCCTGGATCACGCCGTCCGCGCGGATCGTGTCCGCGATCAGCCTGGCGGCGCGGCTCACCGACTCCTGGACCGCCTCCGACCCGGTGATGCGGTCGAGGACGGCCCGGCTCTCGCGCGCGAAGCCCTGGGCGCTGACGGACTCGACGGACACTCGACTCTCCCCACCGGTGGATTGAACCACCCGCTCTATCGCTATCGGTGAATCAATAAATCACAGTGTACGGGCTGCGGGCAACGACAGGGCGGCGACAGAGCTACGGCCCCGGCCCCTTGAACCCTCTTGGGCCCCTTCCCTGGTCCTGGAATTCAATCCGGCCCTCAGACGGTGGCTGATACATTCGACACCCCCACCATCAGTCACCGTCAGTTCAGCGCCGAGGAGACCGGAAACCCATGGAACGGACCGAACGGACCGGCTCCGGCAACGGAATGCCCCCGACGGACGTCACCACCCTCATCCGTACGGAGCTGCCGCGCCTCGCCGGCTCCCTGCGGAAGGTGGGTGAGCTGATCCTTGAGGATCCCGCCGCCGTCACCCACTGCTCGGCCGCCGAGCTGGGCCGCCGGACCGGCACCTCCCAGGCCACCGTCACCCGGTTCTGCCGTGCCATCGGCCTCGACTCCTACCAGCATCTCCTCATCGAGCTGGCCCAGGAGCGCGGTCGCGGCGAGGTCTCCGACTGGGGCACCGCCGAGATCGGGCCGGACATCTCCCCCGACGACAGCCTGGAGCGGGTTGTCCAGGTCGTCGGCTCGGCCGATCTGCGTGCCGTCCAGCAGACCATCGACCGCATCGACTTCGACTCCCTCGAACGCGCCGGCCAGGCCGCCGCCCGCGCCCGCCGCATCGACGTGTACGGCGTCGGCGGCAGCGGTGCCGTCGCCCAGGAGACCGAGACGCGGCTCTTCCGTATCGGCTGCGCGGTGCGCGGCTGGACCGAGGTGCACGCGGCCCTGACCTCCGCCGCCCTCCTCACCCCCGCCGACGTCGCCATCGGCATCTCGCACTCCGGTGCCACCCGCGAGACCATCGAGCCCTTCGAACTGGCCAAGCAGCGCGGCGCCACCACCGTGGCCATCACCGGCGACCCCAAGTCCCCGCTGGCCCGCGCCGCCGACATCCGGCTCATCTCCTCCTCCTCGGAGACCAGCTTCCGCACCGAGGGCATCGGCGCCCGGCACTCCGTGCTCGTCCTCATCGACTGCCTGTACGTCCGGGTCGCCCAGCTCTCCTACCAGCGCGCCAGCTCCTCCCTCGCCCTCACCGACCACATCGCCAGGGAGCACTCGGTGAAGTCCCGCCGCACGCGCTGACCGAACGAAACGAACGAAGCGAACGACAAGCACCCCGAAAGCCGCCTTGGGAGACATCCCCCAGGGCGGTTTTTGCATGGATGAACCACCAAGGAAACGAGAAGGTGGTTGTTTGAACCATCCGAACGGTGCCACGATGGCCCCCGTCGTTCCCCGTTCCCCCCGCCCTCCCCCTCCCCTGTTTCCCTCGTATGCCTCGTAGGAGACCCATGCGCGTCACCTCAGTCGAGTCGACCGAGCTGTTCGTCGGCAGCGCCGAGCATCCGCGTCAGGTGGTGGCCGCCGAGGTCAGCCACGCCGCCGGCCGTACGGTCCGCCTCGCAGTCGAGGGCCCCGGTGTCCGCGGCGACGAGGAAACGCTCGCGGTCGTCGGTGACGACGGCACCGTCCGCGTCGAGATACCCGTGCTCTGCGACCTGCCCCCGGGCGAGCGCACCCACGTCACGGTCACCGCGCAGGACGTCGACGACCCCGCCCAGCAGGCCGCCCTCACCGGCAGCCTCCTCGTCGCCGAGCCGGGCTGGACGATGTTCATGGTCAGCCACTTCCACTACGACCCGGTCTGGTGGAACACCCAGGCCGCCTACACCGAGACCTGGGACGTCGCCGACGATCCGGCGGCCTCCGGACTCCCCGCCCGCACCTTCGACTCCCGTGGCCAGTCCGGGATGAGCCTCGTCCGCGCGCACATCGATCTCGCACGGCGCGATCCCGCGTACACCTTCGTGCTCGCCGAGGTCGACTACCTGAAGCCGTACTGGGACTCGTTCCCCGAGGAGCGCGCCTTCCTGCGGCAGCTGCTGCGGACCGGGCGCGTCGAGATCATGGGCGGGACGTACAACGAGCCGAACACCAACCTCACGGGTGCGGAGGCGACCGTACGCAACGCGCTCTACGGCGACGGCTTCCAGCGCGGGATCCTCGGCGCCGACCCGCACACCGCCTGGCAGCTCGACGCGTTCGGGCACGATCCGCAGTTCCCCGGGCTGATGGCCGACGCGGGGCTCACCTCCAGCTCCTGGGCGCGCGGGCCGTTCCACCAGTGGGGGCCCACTCTGTCGGTCTTCGGCGAGGAACCCCGCGACCCCCAACGCATGCAGTTCCAGGCCGAGTTCGACTGGATCGCCCCCTCGGGACGCGGGCTGCTGACCGCCTACATGGTCAACCACTACGGCGCCGGCTGGGCCATCGACAACGCGCCCACCCTGCCCGAGGCAGAGGAGGCCGCCCTCAAGCTCTTCGCCGGGCTGAAGAAGGTAGCGCTCACCCGCAATGCGCTGCTGCCCGTCGGCGGCGACTACGCGCCGCCCTGCCGCTGGGTCATGGCCATCCACCGCGACTGGAACGAGCGGTACGTCTGGCCGCGCTTCGTCTCCGCGATCCCCCGCGACTTCTTCGCCGCCGTGCGCGCCGAACTCGACGCCGAGGGGCGCAGGGCATCGCCGCAGACGCGGGACATGAACCCGGTCTACACCGGCAAGGACGTCTCGTACATCGACACCAAACAGGCCCAGCGGTACGGCGAGACACTCCTCGCCGACGCCGAGGCCTGGGCGACGCTCGCCTCGCTCGTCACCGGGCGCGCCTATCCCGACGCCGCGCTCGACAAGGCCTGGCGGCAGCTCGTCTACGGCGCCCATCACGACGCCATCACCGGTTCCGAGTCCGACCAGGTCTACATCGACCTGCTGACCGGCTGGCGCGAGCTGTACGACCTCGCCGAGTCCGTGCACACCGACGCCACCCAGGCCCTCGCGGATCAGGTCACTCCGCTGCCCGGCGGCGGGCCCGACCTCGTCGTCCTCAACTCGGCCACCTGGCCACGCCGGGACACCCTCACCACCGACCTGCCCGACGGCCTCGTCCCGCTGGACGACACAACAGGCCTTCCCCTGCCCGCCGTTCGGGAAGCGGACGGTGAACTACGGGTCGTGGTGCCCGAGGTGCCGGGGCTCGGGCTGAAGGCCCTTCCGCTCGGGGACGGGTCCGTCCCCGGCTGGACCCCCGGCGACGGACTGACCATCCGCAACGACTTCTACGAGGTGACGGTCGACCCCGCTCGCGGCGGCGGCGTCAGCAGCCTGCGCCAACTCACTGACGGTGGACGAGAGTTGCTGCGCGCCGGTGACATCGGCAACGAGCTGGTCGTGCAGGAGGAGTATCCGAGGCACCCGCGCTTCGGCGAGGGGCCCTGGCATCTCACGCCGACGGGTACGACGGCCGCCCGTAGCCGCGACCTCACCGGCGCGGACGTACGGGTGGAGCACTCGGCCGCCGGGTCGCGTATCACCGTCACCGCGACTCTCGGCCAACTCCTCACCTACACCCAGCAGTTGACCCTCTGGACGGGTGTCGACCGACTCGATGTCTCGACGACCATCGACGGGTACGACGGCTCCGACCGGCTCATCCGCGTCCGCTGGCCGGCCAATGTCCAGGGCGGGCTGCCCGTGCACGAGGTGGCCGACGCGGTCATCGGGCGCGGGTTCGGGTTCGTGGAGGTCGACAGTGAGCAGTTCCCGTGGACGCTCGACAACCCGGCCAACAACTGGTTCGGGCTGGGCAGCACGGCTCGGGTGGCGGTCAGTGACGACACCGGTCGGCTGCTCGGCAAACGGGCCATCGGTGTCGCCGAGTTGATCTATCCCTCCTGGGACGAGGCCGGTGAACTCGGTGCCGAACTCGCCGCCGCGCTCGTGCGGGTGGGCGTCACGGCCACCTCGACGATCGCGGGCGGGCAGCGCTACGGCGACCTCGAAGTCGACTCGAACCTCCCCGACATCCGTATCGCCGTCGGCTCCCCCGAACGCAACTCCGTCGTCGCCGAGGCCCTCGGCATGGACCCGGCCGCCGGACGCGAACTCCGGCGCCAGCTCGCCGAGTCGGGCGTGGCGGCGGTGTGGGTCGCGCCGCGTGCCGGGCTGCGCGAGGAGTGGGTGCCCGGGGCCGACCTGCGCGATCTGGAGCGGCTGCCGCTGCTCGTGGTGGCGGGCAGGGGTCCGGAGGACGACGCCAAGGCGGTGGACGCGCTGATCGCCGACCTCGGCGACGCGGTCGTCCATGCCACGGCCGCCGGTGGCGGCGAGGCGCTGCCGCCGGGCGACACCTGGGACGGCACCAGCCTCGCCGTCCTCAACCGGGGCACACCCGGCTGCGTGGTCACGTCCTCCGGCGACCTCTACATGAGCCTGATGCGCTCCTGCACCGGCTGGCCCTCCGGCATCTGGGTCGACCCGCCCCGCCGCACGGCCCCCGACGGCTCGGCGTTCCAGCTCCAGCGCTGGTCGCACACCTTCGAGTACGCCGTCCTCGGCGGCACCGGCGACTGGCGTGAGCTGCGGCTGCCGCAGGCCGGGCACGCGTACAACCATCCGTTGCGGGCGAGGCTGCGGGAGCGGTCGGCGGGATCAAAAACGTCAGGGGGCGCCGAACTTCCGCGCACCACCACCCTGTTGAGCCTGGAACCCGCCGGTGAGGTGATCCTCGACGCCCTCAAGCCCGCCGGGTCGCCGCTCGCCCGGGGGAGCGTGGCGCCCGCCGACCCGGGGCGCGGTGTCGTCGTACGGATGCACGAGGTGAACGGCCGTCCGGTGCGGGCGCGGGTGCGCGGGCCGGTGGCATGGACGGACGCCGCCCGTGCCGACGTCCTGGAGAGGCTCGGGACTTCCCTGCCCCCGGACGCGGACGGTGGCCTCGGGGACCACCTGACCGGTTTCGAGGTCGCGACCGTCCTGGCAACCCCCGGTAGCACGGCGGCTGTTGACTGCGTGGGTACCGATGCGGTGGGCACCGAGGACGTGGGCATCGACGCGTACGAGCCCGCCCAGCCCGTCCACACCCGCTACTGGCTGCACAACTCCGGCCCGGCGCCGCGCGGCAACCTGCCCGTCGCCGTCTACCTCTCCCCCACCGCCCTCACCGCCTCCGGCCCGGTCACGGCGACGGTCCGCATCAGTTCCGAGCTGACCGACTCCCCCGTCTCCGGCACCCTCGCCCTCGGCGTCCCGCCCGGCTGGACGGCCGAACCGGCCGAGCTGCCGTACGCGCTCGGCCCCGCCGGTTTCACCCTCACCGAGGTCACGGTGACCCCGCCGAAGGACGCGCCCCCCGGCCGCCACTGGCTCATCGCCCGCCTGCCGCACGGCGGCCAGGTGTACGAGGACACCGTGGCCCTGGACGTGCCGGACGGCCATACCGGCCCAACTCTGGTGACAGAGCTGGGAGTTGACCGAGTCGTCGTGCGTCGCGGAGAGCGCGCCCAAGTCCCCGTGAACCTGCGCAACACCACCCTCGGAGAGATCAACGGCACCCTGTGGGCCGTGTCCTCGTGGGGGACGTGGGCGGGCGTCGGACCGGGGGTCCAGGGGTTCGCCGTACCGGCCGGGGAGTCGGTGGAGTGCGCGATCGAGGTGGACGGCGGGGCGCTGGCACCGGGGTCGTACTGGCTGATGGCGAAGTCCGCCTGGCACGGCTGCGTGGCGTACACGGAGGCCGTGATCCTGGAGGTGACGCCATGAACCAGCAACACGAGCATGTGCATCCGCCCGAGGGCGCCTGTGCCCTCGTACACGGCGAGTCGGTATCCCGGGACCAGGTGGACGAGGTTCTGGCGGCGATTCCGGTACGAGAGGGCTGGGGCCGCGGTGACGCGCCCCTTCAGGGGCGCGGGGAACTGCGCGACCAGCCCCCACCCGCCGGCAGCCGAAACACAACGCTCTCCGCGGAGCGACAACGCCGCCGCTGGGCAACACAGATCGTCGTGGCGGACGTACTGGCACGACGGGAATGCGAGGAGCGGGGCCTGAAACCTCCGGAACCCCCCGTACGTGCCCTGCCCGCCGTGCCGGAGGCAGACGTCGCCGGACTAGGCAGCATCGTCGCGGTGGTGCTGGCGTACTCCGCCGCCGCGCGGACGCTGCTGGGGCACCTCGAAGGGCGCCAGGCGATCCCCGAGGCGGCCGTGTGGGAGTACTACGAGCGCAACAGGGACCGCTTCCTGACAGTGGCCGCGCTACGAACCGGCGTCGATCCGTTCGGCGACGCGGCGGACGCGGATTTCCTGCCGTACGAGCAGGTGAAGGCGGGTATCGAGGGCGAGTTGAGGCAGGCGGCGGGCCGGCGCGCCTTCTTCTCGTGGCTCGACCTGGCGCGGGCGGACGTCGTGTACGCGCACGGGCACGAGCACCCCGGGGACCCGTCCCACCCGGACCACGAACACCGGCACTGAAGCGGCCTCGCCGGTTCCGGAACACAAAAGCAACACGGCACCCCATTGACCTCCGATGAATTCTGGTCCACATTTTCATCACTCGGAGTCAAAGTTGGTGAATTGAACCAGCATCGCCAGCATCCATCCAGGAGGGCAGCAGCAATGCGCGCAAGAAGACTGACCGGATCCCTGTCCTGTCTCGTCGTACTGACGTTGACGGCCGCCGGCTGCGGACTCTCCGGAGGCTCCGACGACGGCGGCGCCACCGCCGGCGGCTGCACGGTCGACAAGGGCAACGTCGGCTCCGGGAAGCTCACCGGCGACGTCAAGGGCAAGATCACGTTCCAGACGACGAACCTGAAGAAGGACTTCGGCGGCTACTTCAACGGAGTCATCGCCGCCTTCGAGAAGGCCCACCCGGACACGACCGTCAAGTGGATCGACGACCCGGGCGACAGCCAGTTCACGCAGCGCCTGGTCGCCGACGCGCAGGCCTGCACGCTGCCCGACGTGGTCAACCTGAACGTCAACACGCAGATCGCGCTGACCAAGGCCGGCTACCTGCTGGACCTGGACAAGAAGGCCCCGGACTCGGGCAAGGTGTTCGGCGCCGCGATGTGGAAGTCCAGCATGTTCACCGACGCCTCGGGGGCGAAGGTGCACAGCGCGTTCCCCTGGTACTCCGGCGGCATCGCCCAGACCTTCAACACCGACCTGATGAAGAAGGCGGGCCTCGATCCGACCAAGCCGGCGACGACGATCCTCGGCTTGTTCGACGACGCCCTGAAGATCGCCAAGGTGTCCGACGGCAAGTACTACGCCACCGTCGCCAACCCGATCTGGCGCATCCCGGCCGACTGGCAGCAGATGGGCGTCAAGGTCCTCTCGGACGACGGCAAGTCGTTCGCCTTCGCCGACGATCCCAAGACGGTGGCGTGGGTCGAGGCGATGACCAAGATGTACAAGGCGGGCGCGATGCCGAAGGACTCGCTCTCCTCCAACCAGGACGCGTCCACCCTCTACGCGCAGGGCAAACTGGTCTACGGCTCCACCAACCCCAACTACCTGCGCTTCATCCAGGAGAACAACCCGAGCGTCTACAAGAAGACGGGCGTCGCCCGCTACATGCTGGACGACCTCGGCCACACGGTGGGCGCCCCGCAGTACATCTCGGTCGCGGCGACGAGCAAGAACGCGCCCACGGCCCTCTCCTTCGCCCAGTTCCTGACGAACGCGGAGAACCAGCTGCTGTGGGCGAAGGACCCGAACGTGGTCATCTTCCCGTCCACGACAGCCTCGTTGGACGACCCCTTCTTCCAGTCGGTCAAGGGCACGGACCCGTTCTCCGAGGCCCGCAAGATAGTCGCCGAGGACCGCAAGACGGCGACAGCCGACGAAATCGCCCTGTCCCCGGGTGAGTTGAACGCCATCACGGCCCAGGTGCAGCTGGCGATGCAGGGCAAGAAGAGCGCCGAGGACGCCCTCAAGGAGGCACAGTCCAAGGCCGACGAGCTGCTGAAGCAGGGCAGTTGAGGATGACGGCGGTACGTACGATGCCTGACGGCGAGGCGCCCGCGACCGCTCCGGCGGCCAAGGGCGCCCCGGCGCCGAACCCCCCTTCGGGCCTGCGCCGCCTGGTGAAGGCGGTCACCCCCGGCCCGACCCCGGACGCGGGCGGCGCGGCCATCTACCGCCGCTGGTGGCTCCCTTGGCTGTGGATGCTCCCGGCGATCTTCGGAGCGGCGGCCTTCGGTGTCTTCCCGTTCCTGAACACGCTGGTCCTCTCCTTCACGGACGCGAAACCGCTCGGCGGCGTGGCGGACTTCGTGGGCCTGGACAACTACACCCGTATGTTCGGCGACTCGGACTTCTGGCTGGCGACCCGCAACAGCGTGCTGTACGCGGTGATCGTGGTCCCCCTGATGGTCCTGCTGCCCCTCCTCCTGGCGATCCTGGTGGAGAAGAACCTGCCGGGCATCGGCTTCTTCCGCTCGGCGTTCTACACACCGGTGCTGGCGTCGAGCGTGGTCGTCGGCCTGAGCTGGCAGTGGCTGCTGGCGGACCAGGGCCTGGTCAACACCTGGCTCCAGAAGGCCCACATCATCAAGGAGGCCATTCCCTTCCTCTCCGACAGCTGGCTGATCCTGCTGTCGGCGATGGGCCTGACCCTGTGGAAGGGCCTCGGCTGGTACATGATCTTCTACCTCGCCGCCCTCGGAAACGTCCCCAAGGAACTCCACGAGGCGGCCTCGGTGGACGGCGCCGGCGCGGTACGCCGCTTCTGGCACATCACGGTGCCCGGCGTACGCACGTCGATGATGCTGGTCGGCACGCTGACCGGCATCGGCTCCCTGCGCGTCTTCACGGAGATCTACATGCTCGGCGGCTCGACAGGCGGCCCCGGCGGCGCCGACCGCACGCTCCCCTTCTACATCAGGGACGTCGGCCTGGACCCCCTGAGCGGCAACGCCGGCTACGGCGCGGCCGTCAGCGTGGCCCTCTTCGCACTGACCCTGGGCCTGACGCTGCTCGCACAGCGCCTGACGAAGGAGGACGAGTCGTGACGACGGCAGCCCCGGCCACTGCTCCGGCGAATTCCCCGGCCCCGGCGCCCCGGAAGAAACGGTTGATGCCCCGCTGGCGCGACTACGGGCGCCCCCGCGAACTCATCGTCCGCTACCTGCTGTTGCTGTTCGTGCTCGGCATCACGATCGGCCCGCTGCTCTGGCAGTTCCTGGCGTCGCTGAAGGGCGTAGGAGAGGACGTCTTCGGCTCGAACGCCTCCCTGATCCCCCACCACCCGACGCTGCGCGCCTACCGCGAGGTCTTCGCCCAGGTCCCGGTGGCCACGTACATCAGGAACAGCGTGATGATCGCGCTGCTGTCGATAGCGAGCCAGCTCGCCTTCTCGACGATGGCCGGCTATATGCTGTCCAAGCCCGGCTGGAAGGGCAAAAAGGCAGTCTGGGTCCTGTTGCTGGCATCCATGATGTTCCCCTTCGAGTCCATCATGGTCTCCCTGTTCCTGAGCATCCGGGACCTGGGCCTGATCGACCACCTGGCCGGCGTCTGGCTCCCCGGCTTCGTCGGCGCGATCAACGTCCTCATCATGCGCGCCGCGTTCCTGGCCGTCCCGCGCGAGATCGAGGACGCCGCGATGCTCGACGGCGCGGGCGAGTGGAAACGCTTCCGCTACCTGTACCTGCCTTCGGCGTACGGCGCGATCCTGGTCGTCACCATCAACACGTTCATCAGCGCCTGGGACGACTTCCTCTGGCCCCTGATCGTCCTGCGCACCGAGGAACACTTCACGCTGACGCTGGGGTTGGCGAGGCTCCAGACGTCGTCGTTCGGGTACGACCAGCGGATGGTGATGGCGGGGTCGGTGATCTCTGTGGTGCCTGTGCTGGTGCTGTTCGTCATCACGCAGCGGTGGTTCTACCGGGGGGTGGCTTCGGGGGCGGTGAAGATCTGAGGAGCGGGGTGCGTGCCCCGGCCTGTCCGCGCCGGCGAGGGCCGGGCGGACGGGCGGGGCGGGCAAGGGGGGGACGGTCAGCATCCGGATGCTGTTCGTCTTCGACCCCGAGCGTCGAGCTATCTTCCTGGTGGCGGGCAACAAGGCGATCGCGCGGCAGTGGGCATCCTGGTACCCCCGGGCGATCAAGGAAGCGGACGACAAGTACACGGCCTACCTTGAGGCACTTCAGCAGGAGAAGAAGGAAGGGCAGGGCAGATGAACCTCGGCACCATGGCCGACCTGGCGGCCGACATCCCCCCGAGAAGCGCGAACGCATCGACGCCATCAAGGCGGAGATGATCGACGCCGAGCGAGGACATGAACTGGCCGCCCTCCGCAAGGCACAAGGATTCACGCAGGTTCAGGTCGCCGCAGCGATGGGAGTCACCCAGGGGCGGGTCAGTCAGATCGAGCGGGGGGCCGCCCGTCTGGACACCTCGACCATGGCCGCATACCTGCACGCGATCGGTGGCGAGCTGACCATAACTGCCACCGTGGGGAACCTCTCAGTGCGGCTGTAGAACGTCTGCGCGTGCAGTGCGCACCTTCTGCCAGATCTGTGACGGCCAGTCCTCGACGGCTGAACCACCAGCCACCGACCTGAATCGGTGACCCGCAAAGTACGGGCCCACTACTCCAGCCGCACCAGCACGAGCGCCGTCACGAGATACGGGACCGCGAACACAGCGAACGCGATCCCGTGCGCGTACGACGCACCGACCAGGGCGTACGCGGCGAACACCCCGACCGTGGCCAGCTCGGTCCCCATGCTCGCGACGGAGGTCAGAGTCGCCCGGCGAGCCCCCTCGATCCGGTCCTGGAGCCGCGCGTCAGCAAGGACGTTGACCAGCTGGAAGCCGCCGAAGGCGACCGCGACCAGACCGATACCGGCCGGAGTGCCCATCAGCGAACCCACGGCCAGGGCGAACGCCGAGCCCGCAAGCACCACGCCGAGCCCCGTCGTGCTCAGCCGCTCCCCCGCCCCGGCCAGCAGGCTGCCGATCGCGGGGCCCACCCAGATCACCAGCAGCAGATACGGAATCGTCTGCTGGGCCACGCCGGTGTCCCGGACCAACAGCGGCGTGTACTCGTCGAGCGCACCCCAGACCGCACCGACGGCCGGAACGAGCAGCAGCGCCCCACGGACGGACCGGTCCCGGCGGGCCTCGACGAGCCCGGCCCGCAGGGTGGTGAGAGCGGAAACCCGCTCATCATCGTGAGACACCGCGTCCCGATGCTCGGGGAACCGGGTCGCCACCACCGAGGTCAGCACACAGGCCAGCACGCTCGCCGCGCCCACGGCCTGGTAGCCGCCGAAGTCGAGCACCGGACCGGCCAGTCCCATCGCCGCCATCACGGCGACCATCCCGACCGCCTGAGCCCGGCCGATGACACGCGCGTACCGGTCGGCCGCGCCCAACCGGTCGAGCTCGTCGTACACCAGTGCTTCCAGCGCACCGGAGCCGAGCGCGCCACGCACCCCCCAGAGCACGAAGCCGAGCGCGAAGGCCCAGTACGACGGCACGATCACCCACAGGGCGAAGCCGACGACGGTGAGCAGCGGGCCCAGCCACAGCAGCAGCCGCCGGGAGACGGCGTCGGCCCAGGCGCCGGAGGGGACCTCCAGCAGGATCCCGGTGATCGACCACAGGGCGAACAGTGAGGAGATCTGCCAGATCGACAGTCCGGTGTCGCTGAACAGCAGCGCGTACACCGGGTAGAGCAGCACGAAGTCGTCGAGGAACGCGTAGCCGTAGAGCGTGGCCGTCAGCCGCCGGACACCGGTGCTCCTGGTGTTCTCGGCGCCGGGCGCACGCGCAGGTGAGAGAGTCATGAGGCCTTCCCGCAGGGGCGATTCGGACGTCGGATGTACGGCGTCCGAGGCGGCCCTCGGGAGGCACGGCTGGTGGATCAATGTCGCCAGGTCATGGCACCGATGGTAGGCGGGCGGCGCCGGGCGGCCCAGTGAATTCCGGCCCAGTGAATTCCGAGGACCCCCCGGAGGGGACGACGCTGGGAGACGGCACTCCTGCCGTCGTGCACGCGGACTGCGGCTCGTTCTCCGCGGCCAGTTCCCTGACGGTGACCTCGGGCCTCCGATGGCCGCGCCCGTCCGGCGTGACGGTGAAGGTGAAGCACCCCGTCATATATGTCGCGCTGGTGAGGAAGACCCCCGGCCCGACGCCCAGTAGCTCGGCCGTCACGACGACATCAGGACCGTGCCGCTGGATCCTGACCAGGCCCTGATCCGGCTTTCCCGGAGGGAAAACCCGGGCGATCTCGCTGTCGTCCAGCACACCGTCTGCCGCCGCCGCGACGAGCTTTTCCTGCCGCGTCTCAGCATCACTCCGCATATCGGCGCGGGCCTTTCCCTCGGCGCGTTCATCCGCCGTGGCCAACCGGATCCCTACTCCGATGACGCACACAAGAAGCAGCACGAGCACAGCCAGACAACCGTTGAACAGACACCCTCCGACCGTTCCCCTCCGCACCCCGTCGCGTCTCCCCATGCCCCGAGCATTGCCGGTACCCGGACCGGCCAGGCGACACGAGTCCAAGCCGTTACCGACTCCGCCCCTGCCCGAAACCAGTCACCCGGGCTCCGGTGCCGCAGGTCCTACCCGTCTTCGTACGCCCAACCCGCCCGCAGGCCACGGAACTTGTGACACCCCCGTGACCGGAACTATGGCCTCCACCACATGCACAGGACTCACACCCTGATCAGATGACCCGATGCGCAGACCCGCCCCCCTCCACCCGGCTCTCGCCAGGACCGCCCCCTTCCTGTCGGCTCTCGCCGCGACCGCTCTGCTGCTCACGGCCTGCGGAACGGAGCGCACGGGTGCCGGGAACCCCAGCACCGATGCGACCGGACCGACGTCCGCCACGCAGGTCGACGATCCGGGCAAGGACGGCGTACGGATCACCTCGCTGACCCTCCCGTCGACCTCGCCCTCACCCTCACCCACCCGCAGCTACTCCGTCTCCGCCGACAGCCTCGACCTCACCGCAGACTCGGGGGTCGTCGCCGCCTACGAGGTCACCAACGAGGGCACCGAGACCCTGACCTACGCGATCGTCTTCACCTTCATGAGCAGTGACGGCGGGGCCATGACCAACCAAACCGCGACCGTGCGCGACGTCGGCCCCGGGAAGACCGTCCGGGGCACGGTCCGGGCCGGGGAACTGCCGCCCGCCGCGCCACGGGTGACGCAGGCCAAGGTGCTCCAAGTGACCAAGGTCCCAGCAAGCGAGGCACCGACCGAGCCGGGCACATGCCCCGCCTCCGGGATCCGAGTCACCGCCGACAAGGGCGACGCGGCCATGGGACTGCGCGTCGTGGGCCTGCACCTCGACAACTGCGGCACGCGCGACTACACCGTCGAGGGCTACCCGCTGCTGGAGCTCCTGGACAACGAGTTCAAGCCCGTCGACGGCATCAAGATCCTCGACGGCAGCGGCGAGATCACCACCAGCGCCGGCCCGGACAACCAACCCCTCCCCGTCACGCTCGGCCCCGGCGAGTCGGCGACCGCCGCCCTGGTCTGGCGCAACACCACCCAGTTCGGCACGCCGGTGAACGTGCCCTACGTACGGGTCCGGGCGAAGACCGGCGCCGACCCGGTGACGGTGACCCCGAACCTCGACCTCGGAACCACCGGAAAACTGGGGGTCAGACCGTGGGAGAAGGCGGAGCGCTAGTGCCCTGACCTCGTAGACGACCTGGGTCGCGAGCACATCGGTGCAGCTGAGACGCCTCGTCGCCCGGGCGAGCGACGGGGCGTCGGCGCACCTGCACGACGGGTCTACGACGCGTACCGCGTCACCTCGGTCACCCGGCACTTGATCTTCACGTTGATCGAGTCCAGGCCCTGCGCCGTCTCCTCCGCCTGCTGCCTCGGTGCGAGGTTGTTGGTCGCCGTGAACGCCTCTCCGAGCCGCTTTCCCGAGGCGTCCACGAACTCCACGTTCACGATGTAGTTCGACGTCTTCGACGACCGGTTCGTGATCAGCAGCTCAGCCGACGGCCACGAGGTCGTTGCGTCCACCTTGCACGACGTGATCTTCACATCACCCTTGGGACCGTCCGGCACCCCCGCCGCCGTCTCCTTCGCCGGGGCACTGCTCTTCCCCGTCGACGGCTTGTCTACCGTCGGCGCGCTCCCGCCCTTCGACGAACCGCTGTCGCTCCCGCTCACGGCCAGGCCGATCCCGATGAGCACGACGAACACCGCGAAGACGCCGAGGCAGCTGAACCCGATGATCTTCCCCGCGCTGCTCTTTCTCGGCGGAGGCGGACCGCCCCAACCAGGCCCGGCCGGCGGCTGCTGCCACCCCGGCGGAGGAGGTGGCTGCTGACCCCACTGCGGCTGCCCCGGCTGTTGGCCCCACCCCGGCTGCCCCTGCGGCGGCTGCTGGCCCCCCGGCCCTGGATACCCGTACGACATGAGACCCCCCACGGTCTATGTGATGAGAGGGGGACACGGTATGCGGTGGTGTGCGTACAGTGCGTACCTTGTGCCAGATCTGTGACGGCCAGTTTTCGACGGCTGAACCCCCAGCGTGCGCCCGGGCGGGCGACGCCGCACGCCGACGGGCATCACGGCATGCCTTCCACATCCGCCACGCCCGCAGCACCCCGGTTCGGAGTCACAACCGACGGCGGGCGTACGCCGCCCCCCACACGACAGCGCCGCGCGCGAAGCTCTCGCGCAGGTGTACGTCGGCCTCGGCCTGGTCGGCGGTAAGGGCAAGGGGCGCGAAGACCAGGCAGACACGGCAGGGGGCGCCGCGCTCGACCAGGACCAGCCAGTCCTGAGACGGCGGCGGGATCGTCATGACGTACTGATCGTGGCCGTAGTCCAGAGCGACGCGCCCGCGCTGGGTCATGAGGCGTGCGCCGATCGCCGGCGGGAGTCGGGTTCCGGGGCAGAGACGAAGCGCTCGGGCGAGACCGCGCATACCGTCCTCGACGGCTGTGATCGTCTCAGCGGCCCGTCGGGGGCCGGGGTGAGTGAGGAGCAGCTGGGCTCTGGGCTGCCGAGAGTTGCAGAGCGACTGATCGCCAGGTGACTGGTTCGAGTCGCGTGTGGCGCGGTGGGTCGGCGCCGATCCAGGCGGCCCAGGCGTCGAGCCAGTTGTACAGGGTGCTGTGCGCCCAGCGGCCTCCGTCACCGGCCCACTCACCGCGGCGGATCGCCGCCTGGCATTCCCGCTGGTGGCTGGCGAAGTCGGTGGCGAGGGTAGCCGCGTACCGCCACATGTCGATTGCGCTGTCCACCTCATGCGACTGGGTTCCGGATTCGGCCAGGACGCAGTTGAATCCGGGGGGAGAGGTGCGGGCCCTGTCCAGTTGGAAGGCCAGACCTTGCCACCCGGGCCGCCCATCAGCCTCTTCCTGTAGCAGGTCGGTGCCGTCGATTCGCTTGCCCAGGAGCCGGACCCAGCCCCAGAGGAAGTCGGAGATCGTTTGGTTGGTCCATCGCTGTGCCGCAGGTTCGTTGATGTCCTGCCCGATGCAGGCATGCTCACAGTCGGCCGCTAGTAGATGCAGGTAAGCGGCGAAGTCCTGGCGGGAGTTGACCTGCTGCCAGGAGCCGGTGTTTCGGGGTACGGACACGCCGAGAGGCTACGAGCCCGGGCCGACCTGCGTCGACCGGATTGCCTGAGACCCACGCCTCCCCCTGACCGTGACCTGGTGGAGCCGTCAGATGTTGCGACAGACATCGCGACGGTCTCCGGCCTTGACGACCAGGATGACGAGTTCGCCGTCCAGGGGTTCTGAACGCGTACGTCACGCCACGCCCGCATCCCGCTCGGTGAACAGGTCGGCGAGCAGCTCGGCCATGGTCACGGTGGGGCCGCCCTCGGCCAGTACGGCTGCCGCCTCGCGCGCGAGCAGTTTGTCGGCCGCGTCTACCAGTGCGTTGAAGTCGGCGATGGGCACGAGAGCTGCCACCGGCGCGCCATTGCGGGTGATCACCGTCGGGGTGCCCTGCTCCGCACGGTGGATGTGGTCGGCGAAGTGGGCGCGGGCTTCGCTGTTCTGTGTACAGACGGGTACTGGCTCACTGGCGCCGAGCCACCCACCGCAAGCCCGGAGACCCAGCCCCCGTCGTCATCGGGCTTGGGGAACGTCGGTACAGCGGTTGGCGCTGAGAACGATCTCAAGCGTGGTTCTGCTGGGGGAACTTGAAGGGAGGGGGCTGTGAGTGCCCGACGCGGACCACGCCTGGTGCCGGGCTGTTTGCCTGGGTCATGCCCCCAGATCTTCCGTCACGGGCAGGCACTCGGTGAGCAGGTCGACGACGTCGCGCCAGGCTCGCTGCGCGTGCTGTGGGTGGTAGCCGACGCCGGGGACCGTGGGGTGGTCGACCGGCGGGTGGTGGAAGGCATGCAGGGCGCCGCCGTAGACCGTGAGGCGCCAGTCGACGCCCGCGGCCTGCATCTCGGCGGTGAACGCGTTTCGTTGTGCGGGCGGCATGATCGGGTCTTCCGACCCGACCCCGGCCCACACCGGGCAGCGAATGCGCGCTGCCTCGCCCGGTCGGCCCGTGGTCAGTGCATTGACTGTCCCGATCGCGCGCAGGTTGACGCCGTCGCGCCCGAGTTCCAGCCCGACGGCGCCCCCGGTGCCGTAGCCGACGGCGGCGATCCGGTCGGGGTCGGTCCGCGGTTCGGTGCGCAACACGGCGAGTGCCGCATGGCCGATGCCCCGCATCCGGTCGGGATCAGCGAGCAGTGGCAGGCAACGGGCCAGCATCTCCTCGGGGTCGCTCAAATAGCGCCCGCCGTGAAGGTCGAAGGCCAGCGCTACATATCCCAGCTCGGCGAGAGCATCGGCCCGGCGGCGCTCGACATCGCTGAGCCCCATGCCCTCTGGTCCGAGCAGCACCGCGGGCCGGCGGGCGACACCGGCCGGGAGCGCGAGGTGCCCGATCATCGTCACACCGTCGGTCGGATACTCGACCGTACGCGTCGTAATCGTCGTCATGAGGCTGGACTGTAGTGATCGTCGAGCCCGGTCCGGCCGGTGTTCTGCCGCTGGCAGAGCGGTGCCCGTTGATCTGCTGGCGAGACCTCAAAAAACAGTGCTGATCTGAGCCCTCAGCCCGTACCGGCGACCAGCGCCTCGCCGATCGGGGTACGCCGGTAGAGCACCGACCGTCCGGACCGGGCGCGGACGAGCAGTCCCGCGCCTCGCAGGATGGCGAGGTGGTCTCCTACCGCGCCGGGTGTCATGGCGAGGCTTCGGGCGAGGTGGCTCGTACTGGCCGGGGCGTCCAGCGCCAACAGCAGCCGGGCTCGGGCCCGGCCGATCAGAGCGGTCAGGGCGTCCGGTTGAGGGACGGTCTCCTGTTCGCCCCGCAGGGCGGCGGTACCGCGGGCACGATAGATCAAGGTCCTGGGCCAGGGGTCTTCCAGGTGGGCGGCGATATTCGCGACGAAGACCGAAGGGATCAGCAGGAGCCCGTCGCCGACGAGGCGGAGTGTTCCGACGTGGGGGAAGTGGCCGATCTCGATACCGCCGGCTTGCCAGGCGATGCTCGGGTGCAGGCTCTCGATGGTCGTGGCCCATCCATGTTCGCCGATCACACCCACCCGGTGCACGACGTCGCGCTCACAGATCGCGCGCAGTTGCGGCCAGTCCGGGGCGAGCAGTTCGTGCCACGCCTGGTCCATCGCCGCGGCGATCCTGGAGACGGCGTCCGTCGAGTCAAGCACTGCGCGTACGCGGGGATCGCGGGTGGACGGGCCGGTCGCGTTGGTGGCGATTTCGTGGCGGGCCGCTTCCAGCGGTGTGGCCCGGATCATGGCCAGGTCGTCCGCCCAGGTCTGGTTGAGGCCGCGCGGGGGCGGGGCGACGAAGTTCGGTCCGGATCGCGGGGTGTGCAGGGCGAGGGCGGCGTTCAGTTCGGTCTCGCGGCGAAGCCGTTCAAAGGCCGGCATGAGCCGGGTGGCCCAGGCTCGCGGCAGCGGCCGGTCCTGGCCGGCGAGCGAGCGCAGCAGGAAGCACAGGTCCATCGCGGGGGAGAGTGCGAAGCGGCTGCGCAGCAGGTCCTCGACGGAGACTTCGAAGCGCAGCACCCGGCCATGCTACCGAAGGACGTCTGTTCCGATTCGTCCAGCGACGAATCATTGGTGAGTGGTGTGGGCGCACGGCGAGGCTGCGCATCATGACCCCAACCGCCGAACCCGCGCAGGTCAACCACCGTGCCACCTACCGGGAGGTACTGGCCGAGCCACGATTCCGGCTGCTCTTCTCAACCCGCACCGTCGCGATCACTGCGGACGCGTTGCGGATCACCACGTTCTCGGTGCTGGTCTTCTCGGCCACCGGCTCCGCGCTGCTGAGCGCACTGGCCTTCGGCATCGGCTTCATCCCGCAGCTGTTCGGCTCGCTGCTGCTGGGCTCACTGGCCGACCGACTGCCGCCCCGCGCGCTCATCACCGGCGGCTACGCCTTGACGTGCGCCGCCGCCCTGCTGCTCGCCCTGGTGCGGATGCCGATCGTGGCAAGCCTTGGTGTCGTGGCGCTGGTCGCCCTCGCCACACCGGTGTTTCACGGGGCGTCGAGTCGGCTGGTCGCGCAGTCGCTGGAGGGCGACGCCTATGTACTGGGCCGTTCACTGAACAACATCGCTGCCTCCGGCGCGCAATTGCTCGGTCTGGCACTGGGAGGTGCGGCCGTCGCGGTACTCGGCCCGCACCGGGCGCTCGCAGTAAGCGCCGCCCTCTACCTCGGCTGCGCGCTCGCTGTCCGCATCCGGCTACCCCGGCTGCAGCCGGGAGAGTTCGGCGGCACACCCGGCAGCGCTCGGGGCGACGGCGGGGCCGTCCGGGCAAGCCTGCGCGGGGCCGGCCTGCTGCTGCGCGGACGCACGGTGCGACGGCTGATGGTGGCCCAGTGGCTACCGGTCGCGTTCGTAGCGGGCGCGGAAGGCCTGCTCGTCGCCTACGCCGGAGGACGCCACTTCGCGCCCGGCTGGTACGCGGTGCTGATGGGCTGTCTGCCGGTCGGCATGCTCGTCGGTGACCTGCTGGTGGGCCGACTCCTCCTACCACCCACCCGGGAGCGACTGGTGGTCCCGTTGATCGCGCTGATGGGACTGCCGCTGCTCGGCTTCGCCGCCGAGCCCGGAGTGGGCGTCTCGTCCTGTCTGCTGCTGCTCTGCGGCTTCGGATTCGCCTACGGTCTCGGCCTGCAACGGCCGTTCCTGGACGCCCTGCCGCAGGATGGCCAGGGCCAGGCCTTCGGTCTGCTCGGCTCCGGCAGCATGACGCTGCAAGGCGTCGGGCCGGTCTGCTTCGGCACGGTGGCCGCAGGCATCGGAACAGGCGGCGCGATCGCCCTGGCAGGCGGCGCGGCAGCGCTTACCGCCGGCTGGATCCTCACCTGGCACCCGCCCACCTCCCCGATCCCCGTCCCGAACTGCTCAACGGGATCAGAGAACGGCACCGAACAGCACGCGTAGTTCTCCCGCGCAGCGCCAACCGCTGTACCGATGTTCCCCAAGCCCGGTCATGTGCGATCCCGGCCGCGTTCCGCGTGGCGTGCCGCGAGGGATTCCTGGAGGCGGGCGTGGCGGAACTGGTAGGCGGCGCCTGCCTGGCGAAGGACCTCGCGTTCGTGTGCGTCGGTGAGGAAGGCCCAGACGGGCCAGGGCAGGTGTCCTCTCAGGGGCAGCAGGATCCGGGCGAGGAGCAGCCACCGGCCCCAGGCGTGTGCGCCGAAGCCGAAGGCCAGGCCGATCACGGGTCCGGCCACGAGGTATCGGGGTCCGGCCAGGACTCCGGCCACGATCCCGTAGGCGATCGTGACGGTGAGCGTCTGGAAGATCGCGTAGTTGCGGTTCGCCACCAGCAGGTCGGACGGCCTGACCACGGTTTCGATCTTCATGCGGGCGATCAGCCCCGCGCCGAGGCCGAAGGCGAGCCCGACCGTGAGTCCCAGCACCACCCAGTCCGTGTAGCTGCCGGTCGGCAGGTCCGTCAACCAGCCCACGAGCCCTACCGCGAACCCGCCCGCGGCCCCGCCCATGGTCCCGACCTTGATCTCGTGTAGTTGGGCCCTGGTGTCGAGACCTCGGGCCCGGCTGGACAGCGCACTCCCGATCGCGTTGCCGACCGCGCCCGCGACGGGCAACGCGAACCACCCACAGAGCCTGACGGCAGGCCAGCCCAGCAGCCCGACGGTCAGCCCGCCCATGAGGTTGATCGCGATATGCAGCAGGACCTGCCGTGCCCTGCCGGTGATCCGCACTTCCATACGTTCCGGTCGGGGTCCCTCGGACCAGCCGACCAGGCCGCCGATCAGCCCGAGCGCCAGCGCGCAGACGAGCGCCCCCGCCGGTCCGAAGAGCAGCCAGCCGACCGGTGCGCACATGCCCGCTCCCAACACGCCGATCACCAGGGCGCGTTGGTACCGGGGAATGGTGTTGCCCAGCATCCACCAGGCGAAGTCCGGTCCGTGCTGGTGCTGTGCGAGATAACCGAGCCAGCGCTCGGCGTCCTCGCGCCTGCCCTGCCATGTCGGTTCCGGCCGGACGGCGTTGCCGGGGTTGGGAGGCCGACGGTCGTACACGGTGGGCACGAACTCGTTCAGGAGATGGGCCTCGACGGCGTCGGCGGTGGGGAACCGGGCCGGATCGAGGAGTTCGGCGGGATCTCGGTCGGGGGTGTCGGTGTAGACGGCTCGGGCGAGACCGGCCATGAGCGGGGTGGATATCCCCGTACGCACCACCTCGCACTGCCGTTGCGTCGGCTGTTCCCGCAGGCGGGCCAGGACCGGTTCCCACTTACCGGATGCCGGCCCCGGGCCGGTCGGGGGCAGATAGCCGGCCAGGTCGTCGAGGGTGAGGTCGTCCAGGACGATGACCGCGGCGTTGGTGAGCGCGCCGACCGCGGCGACCGCGGCGTTGTACTGACCGGGTTGGCTGGTGAGCAGCAACGGCATGCCGGTGGCGTTCAGTTCGCGCAGGGCCTGGTGTCGCTGCTCGGGGACGATCTCGTCGAGACCGTCCAGGACGGGCAGGATCCATCCGCCGTCGAAGAGGACCGCGGCCAGACTCGACCCGCCCGAGATGGGGGCGCCGAGGAACGGAACCTCGAACAAAAGCTGGGCGAGGAGCCAGTTCCGCAGGCCCTCCTTGCTGGGATCCCACAGCCCCAGTCTGAATACGACCGGTACCGGGCCGGTGTTGCCGCGGCCCTTCAGCCGGTTGAGGACGAAGTGCATGGCAAGGACGGACTTGCCCGAGCCGGGCTTGCCCAGCACCACCAGTCGCTTCGAGGCCACCCGCTCGTAGACCCTGCCGAGGTCATCAAGTCGGCCGTCGAGTCCGTTGTTGTCGAGTCGGTCGTCGGGGAGGCCTGCCGGGTTCCGCCCGGGGTGATGGCCAGGACCGGGTCTTCGGCCGGTTCCCCCTTCCTCGGCGGTATGCCAGCACACCCCGAGCGCGAAGGGATCGCTCAGTCGCCGGCGCCTCGACTCCGCGTTCGTCGCGCCACCCACCGAGTCGGCGAGCCTGGCAGCCGCGTCCCGTAATTCCAGGTGGAACGGACTGACCTGCTCCGGCGCCTCGTGGACCGTCACCGTCATGTTGGCGGCCTGATAGACCGTGGCGTTGTCGTGTGCCTCGGCGTTGAAGATCATCTGTCCGATGCCTGTTTCGGGCGCCGGGTCAGGCCGGTTGTCGTCGGGATGCGGAGCGTCGTCGAGCGGGGGGACCGCTGTCACTTCTCGTGAACGGTCATGCTCTGACCGGCCTGGTACGAGCGGCCGTTACCGCTGACGGTCGCGTTCATGATGACCGTACCCGCGGTGGTGTCGGTCCCGTTCTGTGCGCTCTGCGCGGCTGCCCAGACCAGGAGAGCCTGTAGTTGGGCGGTCGCTTCCTGGCGTTCGGTGTCGTCGAGGCTTTCGAGGAAGTCTTCGAGACGGGTCTGCCAGACGATCTCCTGTCGCGCGATCGCCTGTTCCAGCGTCCCGGTGGTCTGCGGGTCCGTGGTGTTCTCGGCGGCCTGTTCCAGGGCGGTGCGGGTGTGGTCCAGGCGTTCGAGGACGGCTTGCTGCGTCTGCGGCTCACGGCCCAGAAGTTGGGCCGTCCGTCTCCGTAGGCCCTCCCAGGCGTCGCTGCCCGCTGCCTGCACGATCGCTCCGCCGCCAGCCGCGGCCAGGGCTGCCAGTGCTTCGGCCAACATGGGGCCTCCTTATGACATATACGGTGCCTGGACCGTAATGCCTAGGAAGCTGCCCCCACAGGTCTTCTGCAGGAACATACGCGGGAGCCGATATCGGTTCCGTTATCGGTTCGATGCTGTCACGAGTTCGGGTCGAGCCGCTCACGGCTCAGGTCGTCCTCGCGGACACGGTCCCGGTAGTGGGCCGGGTGCTTGATGTCCCGTCCGACGGCGGCGTACTTGGCGCGTACCGACTTCAGATGCGACCGCACGGTGCTCGCGCCGATGCCCAGCCGGCGTCCGATCGTCTCGTGCAGCATCCCCTCACCGACCGCGCGCAGAACCTCGGACTCCCGTGGCGAGAGACGCGGACGGGTCGGCCGGTCGTCCCGGGACAGCCAGAAGGCGTGCTCGGGCGTGGTGGGCACGTCGCCCCGGTGCAGAGCCCGGACGACCTCGGCGAGAGCGTCCAGGTTGTTGTTCTTGGTGAGGTACGCGGCTGCGCCGGCCTCGGTGGTCGCGGTGATGTAGGCCTGATCGCGGATGACGGTGACGACGACGACCTGGTGCCCGGCACCCACCAGCGCCGCGACGTTGGCCGCCGGGTCGGTCCCGTTGTGCAGATGGAGGTCGAGGGTGACGATCCCCGGCTCCGGTGCCACCGCCAGATACTCCTCGACCGACGCGGCGGTGGTCGCCAGCCGCAGGTCGCTGGTGCCGTCGATCCAGGCGGCCATTCCCTGCATGAACATCTGGTCGTCGTCGACGGCACCGATGCCGATCACGGATTCCATGTCATCTCCACGATGGTTCCCTCGCCGGGCGCGCTGGTGATCGCGGCCCGCCCGCCCGCATCGGCGACACGCTTGAGGATCGAGTGATTCACGCCCAGTCGCATGGACTTGGTGCCGGGATCGAAGCCCGCGCCCCGGTCCACGACGGTGACCCGCACCCCGTGGTCCCCTTCGGCGGAGGCCGTCAGCCATGCCTGGTCCGTACGCGCGTGCTGGGCAACGTTGTTGAGTGCCTCCCGTGCCGCGCCGGTCAGCGCCTCCACGACGCCGGGGGGAAGATCCGGGGGCAGCCTGTCGAAGGCCGTGTTCACCCGCTTCAGCGTCTGCCGGTCCGGATGATCGCGGACCATCCGGGACAGGGCTGCCCCGAGTTCGGCGGGCACACCGTCCGTACCGCTGGTGACCAGCCCGCGGAGGAACTCGGCATCCAGCGCGCAACGGCTTCGTGTCCCTTCCGGGTCGTTGTCGAACCTGCCCCGGGCGATGCCTTCGAGGGTGTGGAGGACGGTGTCGTGCAACTGCGTGAACTGGCGGGTGCGTTCGGCGTCGCGTGCCGTGGCGGCGGCCTCCTTGCGCTCTGCGTCGACGGCGCGGTCCGCCGCCTCGTCCGCCTCCCGTGCGGCCCGGATCAGGAGCGTGCCGGTGACTCCCGCCACTCCGGCGAACAGGGCCATCATCGCGGCGTTGGAGAACAGTTCCTGGACGCTGGGGGTCCGGGTCGCGGGCCACGCCCCCCACAACCAGGCGGCGACGACCACTCCTACGGCCGCCACCCTGAAACGGCCCGCGTAGATCGCGGCGGTGACGGCCACCCCGCACAGCGGAGGAATCACCCAGTTCGTGATCGACGCGGCCTCGGCGGCCGGATAGGCCCGGCTCACCACCACCGCGTACCCGACCGCGAGCACCACGTCGGCGGCCACCCAGCGTGGCGTCAGGGCGTGCCGCCGGATTCCCACGCCGAAGAACAGGACCGACCAGAGAGCCGCCAGCACGTAGCAGGTGAAGACCTGCGGCGGATAACGTCCAGGACCGTCCAGTACGGGCAACCAGAGCCAGAGGGCGAACTGCGCGGCCCGCAGCCACGCCAACGCACGAACGACCATTCGCTGAGTCCGTTCTCGGGCGCTGACCGGCGGCGCGATCTCTACGGGCATGCGCTCAAGGTGGCACAGCCGAAGTACCGCGAACACTCCCCTCCCCAGCTACCCCGGCAGCCGACGGGCGAGGACGCTCAGCGGCGCCGTGGCGCCACCCGTATCAACAGCAGACCCCCTCAAGGCGATAGCGAAACGAAGGCGAAAGCGAAATGCCGCACATCTCCGAAGAAGACCGCGATCAGCGCATCCTGCGCACGCTGGAGCAGGCCGACCGTCGGCCGGGGCCCGATCATCTGGAATTCCCCGACGGCTTCGACCATCCTCGCGCCAGGAGACTCCTGACCGAACTCCACGCCCGGCTGGAGAAGGAGTTCTCCCACCCCTGCACCGTCGACCGTCATGTCCAGGACGCCAGTTTTCACGCTCTGGTGGGCGTCCCCGCCGAAGCCACCGAGGCCGGAGTGCACATCGGTATCCGGCTCAGCACCTACGCGGACCTCGCCGTCATCACCCTGCCCAGCCCCGGGATCCACCAGTCCCTGGACGACGCCGTGACCCAGGGAGACCTGACGGAGACGGACCGGCGGAGAGTCGAGAGCGCGCTGTCGGAACTCGGATTCACGACCGTCCCGGAACACTTTCTGCATCGCCCGTACGACGGCGTCACCCCGTTGAACGAGTTTCGCAACCCGGACCATCCGGCAACCTGGTGGACCCGGTTCTTCGACTACATCTGACCGGCCCATCACACATCAACAGCCGCACGAACGAAAACGTCCTCCGCTCCGTCGGTGCTCATGAGAAAGGCCGGGACGCTCGGCAGAAGACGCGTCCTCGTACCTCGCCGCATTCACCAGGAGGACGTCGATGAACTGGGCCGAACGACTCACAGGCACCCTGCTGGCAGCCGCCATGGCGTCAGCCGCATGCACATCAGGCAGCGGTGGCGGTGTCGCCGACGAGGGGTCGGCGTCCTGCGCCTACCAGATCCTGTACGAGGGCCGCACGTACCAGGACGTCGCCAACGTGAAGTTCACGATCGGCGAGCAGCTCGGCGACGCCATCCTGCCGCCCTGCGACGACACCGGCGGTCAGGACGAAGTCGAGGAGTCGGGTACGACACTGACGGCATACGAGGTGACCGGAATCTCCCCGAAGGTGGCCCTCGCCGTCGGGGGCACGCACGACGACGTCATCTTCGTCGCCGCCTACTCCGGCACCGAGCTGCCGGCCGACGTGCAGAAACTGATCGACGGCTCATGACAGCAACTCCGGGGTCCCGTAACCCTGGTGGGGAACGATGCGGTCAGGATCCGTATCTTGGCGCCATGGGGGACAAGGAAAAGCCGAAGCTGTTCGAGAACCACTGGGTCGACCCGTCGAACACGGACCTCCAGGGACCGCGACCCTACCGGGACAGCTGCTCGTGCTTCGATCAGCACCACGTGCGTCCGTCCGCCCGCGTTGATTTCCACACCGAGCTTCAGGACACCTCCTCTGCGGGCTGGCAGCATCTGCTCGCGCTGGTCGACGAGGCAGCCTCCGACGGCCGGGAGGAGTTCCGTCCGCTGGCCGAACTCAGCCCGCAGGAACGGCGGCAGATCGTCACTCTGCCGCCGTCCATCTCCAAGCTGACGGCGGTCAAGCACTTCATGCTCTACGGCAGCAACCTGGTCCGCATCCCGCCCGAGATCGGTGCCATGACAGGCCTGGAGGAGTTCACGCCCTACACGTCGAGCCGCCTGCACTGGTTCCCGTACGAGATCACCAGATGCTCCCGGCTGGTCCGCAGCACGGTCAGCACACGGTTGTTGTTCGGCAACTACAAACTGCGTCCGCAGTTCCCCCGGCTTCAGCCGCCTCGGGACTCCCTCGCGGAACCCGAGCTGCTCGATCCGACCGACCTGGACCCCGGCCGCTGGGGAGCGACAGCCGTCCGTACGTGCAGCGTCTGCGACCGGCCGGTGGAGAAGGGCGGGCTCCACCAGGCCTGGATCTCATTGCGCGTGGCCACCGACGTCCTGCCTCTGTTGGTCAATGCGTGCTCGTCAGCGTGCGTGACAGCCCTCCCCGGCGGAGCCGAGGACTACATCCCGTCACCGCACCAGGGCGGCCAGGTCGACCAGCCCGCGCCGGACTGGGACTGAGCGGGAACAACGCCGCCGGAAGCCGCCGGCAGGATCGCCGCGCGTACCTGATCGGGTCACCTGCGGTCACCTGTGCTCGGCGATCCTGCCGGCGGCTTCCACGGCGATCTCGATCGCCCGTGCCGCGGAAACCATCGCTTTTGGCGATGGCTTGCCGGGTCTAGCGTGGTGTTCATGACCGATCACCTTTCGCACGGCGAGAAGCTCGTCGAGATCAAGACCGAGACCGGCGTCGTCGACGTCGAGCTGTGCGTCGAGACCTTCGGGAACCCCGCGCACCCGGCGATCCTGCTCATCGACGGTGCGGCCGCGTCGATGCTCTGGTGGGAAGCCGAGCTGTGCGAACAGATCGCGCGCGGCGGCCGGTTCGTGATCCGTTACGACAACCGGGACACCGGCAGATCCACCAGCTACCCGCCGGGGCGGCCTGGCTACACGTACACCGACTGGGCCGGGGACGCACTCGGCATCCTGGACGCCCTGGACGTGGAGCGCGCACACATCGTCTGCCGGTCCATGTCCGGCGGAATCGGGCTCATCCTCGGGGTCGACCACTCCGACCGGGTGGAGTCACTGACGTTCGTCTCCACCTCCACGGGCGAGGACGGACTCCCGTCGCCGTCGGACGAGCTCACCGGCTCCACCCCCGCCGACCCGGACCCCACCGATACCGGCGCGGTGGTGGACTTCGTGGTCGCCTCGGCGAAGGCGTACGCGGGTGGCTCGCCCTACTTCGACGAGACCGCCACCCGCACACTGGTCGAGCGGGACGTGGCCCGCACCCGCGACATCGCGGCCACCCTCGTCAACCACTACTCGATGTCCTTCGACGGGTCGTCCCGCGACTTCGCCTCCATCAAGGCGCCGACCCTGGTGGTGCACGGCGACCACGACCCGGTGTTCCCGCTCCCCCACGGACACGCGCTGCGCGACGCGATTCCCGGCGCGACGCTGCTGGTCCTGGAAGGCGCCGGGCACGACCTGCCGAGGCCGCTGTGGGACGTGTTCGTCCCGGCTCTGCTCCAGCACACCGGAAACGGCAGGTGAAGGTGATGTCCGACCCGACAGACCCGACAGACCCGACCGACCTTTTCGACTACGACGCTGAACTGCACCTGCACAACGAGCTCTTCCGTGCCGCTGCCCGCGTCGGCTCTCGCGACCGTGTGCTCGACATCGGCTGTGGGACAGGCCGGACCACCCGCGAAGCCGCCCGGGCCGCCGTCGACGGAAGCGCGGTGGGCGTCGACCTCTCCGCCCCGATGCTTGAACGGGCCCGCCGGCTCAGCGCCGACGAGGGACTGACCAACGTCACCTACCAGCAGGCGGACGCCCAGGTTCACCGCTTTCCACCGCCGCGTTTCGACCTCTGCATCAGCAGGTTCGGAACGATGTTCTTCGCCGACCCGGTCGCCGCGTTCACCAACATCGGGCGCGCTCTGCGCCCCGGGGCGCGCCTGGTGCTGCTGGTCTGGCAGGAGCGCGACCGCAACGAGTGGGCCACCGCGATCCGCCGAACCCTCACGGACGCCCCGGCCGCACCGGCCGCGCCCCTCGCTCCGGACCCGTTCTCGCTCGCCGACCCGACCGTCACGGAAGGCATCCTGGCGGCGGCCGGCTTCACGGACGTCAGCTTCACCGACGTACACGAGCCCGTCTACTACGGCCCGGACAGCGCCACCGCCCTCGATGCCGTGCTCCGCCTGTGGGAGGTCAAGGACCTGCTCGCCGGCCTCGACGCCACGCCGGCCGAGCAGGCCCGCACGCGGCTACGCACCATGCTCGACGCCCACCACACCGACGGCGGCGTGTACTTCGACTCGCGAGCCTGGATCGTCACAGCACGCCACAACCAGCCGCAGTCGCCCTCACCGACAAACCCCGCGCACGACCCGCGGTCAGCCAAATAGTCTGGCGCGATGCCGATCCCCGTCATCCAGATTCAGCCTCACCCTCACCCTCAGGCCCAGATGATCATTCTCAACGGTGGCTCCAGCGCGGGGAAGTCCGAGATCGTACGGTGTCTGCAAGCCGAACTGCCGGATGCGTGGCTGGCGTTCGGGTGCGACTCGTTCGTCGACGCCCTGCCCGCGAGGATGCAGGCGTCGGACGCGGGGATCGAGATCGCGGCGGACGGTCGGGTGAGTGTCGGGGCGGACTTCCTGGCGCTGGAGGCGGCCTGGCGGGAAGGCGTCGTGGCGATGGTCCGGGCGGGCGCCCGCGTCGTCATCGACGACGTCTTCCTCGGCGGAGCCGCGTCCCAGCAGCGGTGGCGCAAGGCGCTCGGCGACGTGGGTGAGCTGGGCGTGCTGTGGGTGGGCGTCCGGTGCGAGAGCGCCGTCGCCGCAGGCCGCGAGGCCGCCCGGGGAGACCGGGTCCGGGGAATGGCCGCAGCGCAGGCGGATGTGGTTCACGAGGGCGTGGTCTACGACCTGGAGGTCGACACGACGCGTACCGAGTCCCTGCTGTGCGCGCGAACCATTGCCGGCCGCGTCCACGACGGCGAGGGGGCTCACAGCCGTTATGCCCCGGACCCGGCCGACTGATCCGGCGTCTCCCTCAACCGGCTGGGCGCGGTTCCGGGGCCCGCAGCCTGCGTGCGAGTCGGCCGAGGAGCACGGCGTTGAACAGCCCTGCCGGGACCGCACCCGCGGAGAAGACCAACGGGCTCAGCCAGGCGAGCGCGGGGTTCCACTCGGGTGACACCACCAGCGAGACGAGGACGGCGAGGATGCTGAGCGGCGCCGTGGCCATGAACGGCCAGATCCCGGCGAACCCCGGGTCCGGCAACACGTACGCGGCGTACAGGAAGAATCCCACCGCTGCCGCGACCACGGCGAGGTACCCGCGCGCGAGCCAGTTGTCGACCGCGGGCGCCAGCAGAACCTGAATCCCTCGCAGCCGGGGGTGTGCGGAATCCGCCGTAACCGTTGTCTTCTGCTCGGAGGAGTCCGAGACCCTCGGAAGGGTCTCAGGCGCGCCGGGCGATGCGGCGGTCCCCGACCTCGCGGCGAGGGCACCGATCACGGCGGCGTTCACGAGGGCGCAGAGAAGCAGCCACGCGACCCAGTAGCCGACGGCCAGCGCCTCGACCGTCCCGCCGCCCTGGGTGCCGGGACCGAAGGGGAGGACCACGCTCAGGAAGGAGAGGGGTGCCGTGAACAGCACGGGGCTCCCGCCGAAGCCGCTGTCCGGGAAGAGGAGCATGGCCGCGACTGAGGCTGCGAAGACGGCCAGATAGCCCCGGGCAGGCCAGTTGTCCGTGGCGAGCGCGAGGATCCGCCGCAGTCGCGGGAGGTGGCGCGGGCGGGAGGCGTTCGGCATCGCGGGGCCCTTCGGGTCGGTGCGTGGGTCGTGCGTGGGTGGTGCGTCGGTGGTGTTCTCCACGGTGGACCGGGGGGCGCGCTCAGACATGAGTACGGGTACTCATCCCGGTGTGGGGGGGTGCTTCTGTCTGTTCGGTCGGGTCTGTGGGCTTGTCCCCGTGGATCTCAATCTGTCAAATGCCGTACGCAGCAAGCCGGTTCACTGAACGTCCGCCCTGTTGCCCAGTCGAGATGAACCCCCGACTTCCGTTACAGGACACCGAGGTCACCAAGGACACCAACAGCACCCCACTGCTCTGTGACGATGGACGCGTGATCACTATCCATCTGAAGTACGAGATCGACGCCGACAAGATCGAGGCCTTCGAGGAGTACGGCCGCCGCTGGGTCCGGCTCGTCAACCGTTTCGGCGGGACGCACCACGGCTACTTCCTGCCGAGTGAGGGCGACAGCGACATCGCCTACGCCCTCTTCTCCTTTCCCAGCCTGGCCGTGTACGAGCAGTACCGCACGGACAGCATGTCCGACGCCGAGTGCCAGGAGGCCTTCGCGCTGGCGCGGGACACCCGCTGCATCAGGCGGTACGAGCGCCGCTTCCTCCGGCCGCTCGACGGCCTGGCCTAGGACAGGACGACCGGCACAGCACCCAGCGCCCCCCGCGCCGACTCCGCGACCCTGATCTCCACACTCCCCGGCAGTACCCCCGTCTCCAAGTCAACGCCGACCTGCGCGAGTTGGTCGTCACCGAGGGCGAAGGTGACCGTGCGGCGCTCACCGGGATCCAGGTCGACGCTCTGGAAGCCACGGAGTTCCAGGGTGCGCGGCCAGACAGGTGTGCGCAGCCGGCGGACGTACAGCTGGACCACCGAACGCCCGGCCCGTTCCCCGGTGTTGGTGACCTCGACCTCGCAGCAGGTCTGCCCTTCTCCCGTGAGCCTCGGGACGCCGTACTCGAAGGTCGTGTACGTCAGGCCGTGTCCGAAGGAGTAGAGCGGCTCGGCGTCCTGGTCCACGTAGGAGCCGTACTCCGTGTCCTTGTGGTTGTAGTAGACGGGGAGTTGGGCCGCCGAGCGCGGGACCGAGACGGGGAGGCGGCCGGTGGGAGCGGTGTGGCCGAGGAGGATCTCGGCGATGGCGTCGCCGCCCCAGGGGCCCGGGTACCAGGCCGTCAGCAGCGCAGCCGCGTGTTCCGCCGCCTCGGGGACCGCGTGCGGGCGGCCCTGGACCAGGACGACGACCGTGGGTGTGCCGGTGGCGGTCACCGCGTCCAGCAGGGCGTGCTGGGCCCTGCCCAGGCGCAGGTCGGCGAGGTCGGCGCCCTCGCCGCACGTCATCTCCGAGACGGTCGTCCGGGCGGCGCCGTTGGCGTCGAACTCCGTGTCCGGCGTACGGGCGCTGCTGCCGCCCAGGACCAGTACGGCCAGGTCGGAGGCTGTTGCCACTGCCACCGCCTCGGGGATGCGGGTCAGGTCGTCGCCGGTGAGGGTGCAGCCCTGGGCGTGCCGGATGTCGGTGCCGGGCGGGGCCAGGAGGCGGAGTCCGGCCAGGACGCTGGTTCCGGTGCCGGGGCGTTGGGGGGCCGTGTAGTCGCCGAGTTGGTGGGCGGTGGTGGCGGAGTGCGGGCCCAGGACGGCGATACGGGAGACCGCGGAAGGGCGGATGGGGAGTGCGCCCGCCTTGTTATGGAGGAGGGTGACCGCGGTTCGCGCCAGGGCCGTGCTCAGGGAACGGCCCTCATCAGGTGACGGGGGCGGCAACTGCGGTGTCGTACCCGGGAGTTCGAAGAGGCCGAGCCTGAATTTCAGGGTCAGGACCCGGGACACGGCCGCGTCGACCGTGGACTCAGCCACCAGGCCGCGTTCCACCGCCTCCTCCAGATGCGTGAAGCCCTCGTCCCAAAGGCTCAGGTCGATACCGGAGTTGAGGGCCAGGGCGCCCGCCGAGACCTTGTCGCCGGTGATGCGGGCCAGCCGGTCCACCGCCAGACCGTCCGCCACGACCAGTCCCTCGAAGCCCCAGCGGTCGCGCAACAACCCGTTCAGCAGAGTGCTGTTGGCCGAACAGGGGAGGCCGTCCACCTCGTTGTACGCGGCCATCACCGCGGCGGCACCCGCGCGTACGCCGGCCCTGGCCGCGGGGAGGTGGATCTCGTGGAGTTCCCGGGGGCCCAGCTCCGACTCGGCGGAGTTGCGCCCCCCGACCGTGGCCCCCTGACCGGCGAAGTGCTTGAGAACCACCGGGGCCTTGTCGGAAGAGAAACTCCCCTGCGCCTCCACACCCCCCTGCATACCCCTGACCAGCGCCTCCGTCAGCCGGGCGGCGAGGTACGGGTCCTCCCCGAAGCACTCCTCGGTCCGGCCCCAGCGCGGGTCGCGGGCGATGTCCAGCGCCGAGACGAGGGCCAAGTGGCCGCCCCGGGCGCGGAGTTCGGCGGCGGCGTGGGCTGCCGCGCGCTCGTACAGGTCCGGGTCCCAGGTGGCGCCCACCGTGAGGTTGACGGGGAGGACCGTGCCGTCGAGGGCCATGAGTCCGTGCGGCACCTCTTCGACGAACAGGGCGGGGATGCCCAGGCGGCTGCGTCCGCGCACGTGGCGCTGGACCAGGTCGGCCAGCGCCGGGCCGGCTTCCGCGTCGGCGCCTGTGGAGTGGTCGACGCCGGACCAGGCGTCGGCGCGGAGGAGTCCGTACAGGGCGCCGAGTCCCTCGAAGCGGTCGGTCTCCTCGTACAGGGCCTCCGTCAGCTCGAACTCGCCGTCCGGGCGGCGGCGGTAGGCGTCCCAGCCGTACATCCGCTGGTTGAGCTGGCCGACCTTCTCGCGCAGGGTCATCCGGGCGAGGAGGTCGGACACGCGGGCGCCGACGGGGGCGGCCGGGTCGCGGTACAGAGGGGGCACGGTCACTGGTTCTTCTCCGGGTGCGTGGCGGGGCCGCCGTCGAGTACGAGCCGGGCCAGGGCCACCGCGCCCCGGCTGCCGTCGGGGACCCAGTGCGCCACCAGGCCCAGGGCGCCCAGATGCCGGTCCAGGGGGGCGGTCAGCGGGCCTTCCGGGCCGAACAGGCCGCCCGTCGCAACCAGCGACTCGCCCGGCGTCGGCTCCAACGCCCGTACGCAGTCGGCGAGATGACCGGCCGCCTCGTCGAGGATCGCCCCCGCGAGGACATCCCCCGCCCGGGCCGCCCCGGCGACCAGCGGCGCGAACCGGGCCAGCCGGACCGGCGGTTCGGCCATGACCGCGGGGAGGACGTGCCGGCGATAGGCCTCGCGCGCGGAACGGGACCAGGGCCGACGGACGCCGCCCTCACCCTCGTACACCAACCTCTCACCCTCGTACGCCAATACGTCACCCTCGTACGGGAGAACCGTGTCCGGCACCCCCAACTCCCGTCCCACCAGCGCCGCCAGAGCCGTGTCGGCGCCCCGGTGGTCCGCCATGCGCAGCGCGACCCGGACCGCTTCCCGGCCGATCCAGAAGCCGCCCCCGTCGTCACCGAGGAGCCAGCCGTCGCCGCCGACCGTCTTCTCGCAGTGGCGGGCGGTGATGCGCATCGCGACGGCGCCCGTACCGGCGACGAGGGCCAGCCCGTCTGCCGGGGCGCCCGGAGCGGAGGCGAAGGCGGCCTCGATGTCGCTGCAGAGGCGGATCTCGCGCGCGGGGATGCCCAGCCGCCGCAGGGCTTCCGTCAGCGCGGTGAGGGCATGGACGCGGCCGGGTTCGTTCGCGGTGCCCGCGGCGCCCGCGAAGCCGCCCGCGACGGCGACGACCCGAGGGCGGGCCGGTTCGGGCACCGCCTGGGCGATGGCCGCCACCAGGTGCTCGGTGAGCTGCGGTACGGGGACGGTGAGGGCGTTGCCCGGCCCGGCGACGCCCTCGCCGAGGGGGCGCCCGTCGGCGGCGGACGCCAGTACGGCGCGCGTACGGGTGCCCCCGGCGTCGAGGCCGACGACCAGATCGCCCCGCGTGGAACGGTGGGAATCCCGATCCGAATCCTGGTTCAATTCATTGCTCATCGCGCACTATGGTGGTTCATACATTCGCCGAGGACAAGACCCGACTCGCGGCCCGGCGCAGTCACGCACGTCCGAGGAGGACCCGTGAGCACTCCCCCTGCCCCCTCTTCCGGCTCTCCCGCGCCTCGCTTCGGCGTCAACTACACGCCGCGCCGGGGCTGGTTCCACTCCTGGTACGACTTCGACCCGGCCCGCGCCCGCGAGGACCTCGACCAGATCGCCGGCCTGGGCCTGGACCACGTACGGATCTTCCCGCTCTGGCCGCTGCTCCAGCCGAACCGCACGCTCATCCGCACCTCCGCCGTCGACCAGGTGGCGCAACTCGTGGACGTGGCGGCGCAGGCCGGCCTCGACGTCATGGTGGACGGCGTGCAGGGCCACCTCTCCAGCTTCGACTTCTACCCGGAGTGGACCCGCAGCTGGCACCACCGCAACGTCTTCACCGACCCGGAGGCGATCGAGGCGCAGGCGACCCTCCTGCGCACCCTCGGCAGCGCCCTCACCGGCCGCCCGAACCTCCTCGGCCTCCAGCTCGGCAACGAGCTCAACAACCTGGTCGAACACAACCCGGTGACCGTGGACGACATCGACCACTACCTGGACACACTCCTCACCGCCGGCCGAGCCGGACTGGGCCCGACGGAGGGCCTGGTCACGCACTCCGCGTACGACGCCGCCTGGTACGGCGACGACCACCCCTTCACCCCGAAGGCCTCGGCCCGCAAGGGCGACCTGACGACCGTCCACCCCTGGGTGTTCTCGGCCGACTGCGCCCGCCGCTACGGCCCCCGCTCCCCGCAGGTCCAGCACCTCGCGGAGTACGGCGTCGAGCTGGCCACGGCGTACGCCCTCGACCCCGCCCGGCCCGTCTGGGTCCAGGAGACCGGCGCCCCCGAGCCGCACATCCCGGCGTCCGACGCCCCCGGCTTCGCCCGCGCGACCCTCCTCAACGCCGCCGGCTGCGCCAACCTGTACGGGGTTACCTGGTGGTGCTCCCATGACGTCGACCGCTCCCTCGCCGACTTCCCCGAACTGGAATACACGCTCGGCCTGTTCGACTCCACGGGCCGACCGAAACCCATCGCCGACACCCTCGCGGAGACGGTCGCCGAGCTGCGCGACGACCCCCGTCCGGCCGAGCCCCGCACCACCGGCCTGGTGCTGGACTGCACCCCGGGGAACCGTTCGATTTCGGGTCCTGGCGGCGCGTACTTCGAGGCGTGGATGCGACTGCGGGCGGAGGGCACGCGTCCGGCAGTGGTGCTGGCGGAACGGGCCGAGGACGAGGGGTACTTGGCTGCGCGGGGGATCAAGGAGATCGTCCAGGACCTCTGAGAACCCCCTCTCTGTGACCCAGGTCACATCCCGCCCGTGCAGCAGATGCGCGGCCTGTCACGTCGAGGAGAGGTGACAGGAAAGGAGGGGGCGTGTGGATCTGGCAACCGAGTGGAAGCCCGGCGCCGGCCTCGGCAGGACCGAGGCCGGGGCCGGCTTCGAGGCCGAGTTCGAGGGCGGCGAGATGGATTTCCCGGGATTCGTCGCTACCCGTTCGGCGTCCTTATTCCGCGGTGCGCTCGTCCTGACGGGGAACCGGGAGGCGGCCGAGGACCTGGTCCAGGAGACCCTGGAACGGGCCTGCCGCAAGTGGCGCACGATCGCCGCCAAGGACGCCCCGGACGCCTACGTCCGGCGGATCATGGTGAACCTGGCCAACGACCGCTGGCGGCGATTCCGCCGTGCGGTTCCGCTGGTCTCGCCGGTCCCGCACCAGGACACCGGCGACCGGGCGGCCCACGGGGACGAGTACGGGCGCGTCGACAGCAGGGACCAGCTGGTACGGGCCCTGCAGTCCTTGCCGATGCGTATGCGCACGGTCGTGGTGCTGCGGTACTTCCACGACCTCTCCGACGCCGAGATCGCGGCCGACCTGAGGATCTCACCGAGCACCGTACGGTCCCAGCTCGCCCGTGGGATCGACAAGCTCAGAAGCCAGATTCCCGCACTCGCCGGCCCTTCACCGTCACCTCCGTCGCCGTCGTCGTCGCCGCAGCCCGGACCAACGGGACCCGCGGGGCCCACGGAAGGAACCCGATGACTCGCTGCACCGACGGCACACCCTTCGAAGAGGAACTGGTGAACGCCATGAACGACTTCGCGAACTCCGCCGCCGCACCGGACTTCGACAGTGCCGGCATCGTGCGCAGGACCCGCCGCAGGCGGAACTCGGCCATAGCCGGTGTCGCCGCCGCCCTCATCGTGGCCGGCGCCGGCACCGCCATCGCCACCGGCGGTTCGGACGCCCCCAAGCCGTCCGTCGCCTCCGCGACCGGCCCGACCACGTCGACCCACAACGACGCTGCCACGGTCGTGCTGGAAGGCAGCAAGTCCAAGAACGAGTTCGGGGGCCTCAGCCTGGACTTCGCCAAGCAGCAGCTGCAGAGGTTGCGGCTCGATCTCGGCAAGGTCACCGAGATCGACTGCGGCAAGCTCGGCGAGCCCCACACGGTCATCACGGTCTACCCGCACGGCCCGAACGCCGTGCCCACCGGCACCACCATCGACCTGTCACTCTGCTCCGACTGACCACACGGAGACAGCCTCAGAAGGCGGCGCCTCCCACCAACACCTCGGCCAGCGCCCGCAAGTTGACCTTCCCCCGCCCGTACGAACACAGGGCGCCGCCTTCCGGCAGTCCCGTGTCGACGCGCACCGCGTCCCCGCGTCCGGCCACCAACGCCGCCCGCAGCTCCGCCTGCCACGGATACAGCCCGGCATCCGACGTGGCGACCACCAGCGGCACCCCGGCCGCCCGCCGCAGTACGCCCGCGACCAGGGCCTCCCGGTCCACCGGCGCCTCACTCAGCGCCACGCCCGCCGCCGTGGGATCCAGCGCGCGCACCTCGCTCAGCAGATCCTCGCCGCCCCAGTTCAACGCGGGATGCGGCGGCGGAAACAGGTCGACGACATACGCACCCGGCGCCGGAGCCACACCACCACCAGCACCTCGACCCCGCACCGCCCGTCGAGCAGCCTCAAGCCCAACTCCCGCACCCCAGCCGCCACTTGCCCCCTCCCCTTCCCCCACCGCGCCCGCGTACCGCTCCGCCAGCTTCCGCACCCGCCCGGCGGCCTCCCGTACCCGCTCCTCCTCCAGCGTGCCGTCGCGCAGCGCGCCGAGGACCGCGTCCCGGCAGGCCAGCGTGACCGCGAGGTCCGGTACCGCCACGATCACCTGGTCGGCGCCCGCGGCGAGGGCGAGCCGGGCGCCGGCCGCCTCGCCGTACCGGTCGGCTATCGCCTTCATCTCCAGGGCGTCGCTGACGAGGACGCCTTCGAAACCGAGGTCGTGCCGGAGCAGGTCGTTCAGAATGCGCCGACTCAGCGTCGCGGGCCGCTCCGGATCCAGCGCCGGGTACACCACGTGCGCGCTCATCAGCATCGGCACGCCCGCGGCCACGGCGGCCCGGAACGGCTCGACGTCGACGCGGATCTCGTCGTACGACCGCCGGTCGACCGCCATCTCGTGGTGGCTGTCGGTCACCGTGCCGCCGTGGCCGGGGAAGTGCTTGGCGCAGGAGGCGACGCCGCGAGCCTCGGTGGCCGTGATCCAGGCCCGGAGATGACGGGCGGCGAGGTCGGGGGCGGCGCCGAAGGAGCGGGTGCGGACGATCGGGTTGTCGGGGTGCTGCTGGAGGTCGGCCACGGGGGCGTACGAGACGGTGATGCCGAGCGAGGCGAGGTGCCCGGCGAGTGCGTCGGCGCAGCGGGCGGTGAGGTCCGGGTCGTCGACGACGCCGAGGGCGTACGAGCCGGGTACCTCGGGGGCGCCGGCGGCGACGAGGTGGCCGATGCCGCCGCCCTCGTTGTCGATGGCGACGAGGAGATCGGGGCGCAGGGCGCGCAGCTCGTCGGTGAGGCGGCGGACCTGGTCCGCGTCACGCACGTTGCGGGTGAAGAGGATGACGCCGCCGAGGCCCCGGTCGATCAGCCGCTTGAGGGTGTGCGGGACGCCGGTGGTGCCGTCGAACCCGGCGACGAGACACCGGTGGACGGCTTCGTCGAGATCGACGGGCAGGTGGTGGTGCTGGGGCTGCTGCATCGACTTCATCGGCCGGCCTCTGGGTCTCGCGGGGTCTCGCGGTCAAGACCTAGATGATAGAAGTCACCAAAACCCCAGCACAAGATGAATCAAACAACCGAAATCTCACAGCACATTTGCCCCACACATGCCCCATACACCCCTCCTGCGCCATTCCACGGCCATCCACGGTTCACACGCGCCGCCGACGATGCGCCCATGAACCGCGCCACTCTCGCCCTCGCCGCACCCCTGTGCGCCCTGCTGGCCGCCGCCACCGCCCTGCCCGCCCACGCGGCGGACCGTTCCACCACCGCCGACAGCTACGGCACCAAGGGCTCGTACGCCCCCCAGCAGAACCTCCGCACCTACCAGCAGCCCCCGAAGGGCTTCGCCCCGGTGTTCACGGAGAACGTCTCCCGGCACGGCTCCCGGGCCGCGACCGACAGCTCGGACGGCGACCTGATCCTCAGGCTGTGGGACCAGGCGGCGAGCGAGGGGCAACTCACCGCCCGTGGCAAGGAGTTCGGGCCGAAGGTACGGGCCCTGCTCGCCGCCATGGACAAGGTCGGCTACGGCAATCTCAGCGAGCGCGGCAAGAGCGAGATCGCGGGCACCGCCGTACGGATGGAACAGCGACTGCCCGGCCTCTTCGCCGGCATCGCGAAGAACGGCGAGAAGATCGACGTCGTCAGCTCCGGACAGGGCCGCGCCGTCGACAGCGGACAGCTCTTCGCCGACACCCTCGCGGCCACCGACCCGGCACTCAAGCCGCTCATCGGGGCGGCCCGCACGGACAAGGACCTCCTCTACTTCCACAAGTCCGCCGGCGGCGCCGCCTACCGCGACTACATCGCGAACGACCAGCGCCTCACCACCACCCTCACGTCGATCACCGACCAGCCGACGACCCACCGTGCGGCGTCGGACGTACTGCGGAAGATCTTCAAGCGGGACTTCGTGCAGCGCATCGTCGACGGCGAGTTCGCGACCACCGCCGGCAGCGCGGTGGACGCGGCCGAGGCGGTCTACAACCTGTACGGCATCGCCCCGGCGATGAGCGCCGAGAGCCCCGGCGGCAAGGGCTGGCACATGGACCGGTACATCAACCAGCAGGACGCCGCCTGGTTCGGGTACCTGAGCGACGCCGAGGACTTCTACGAGAAGGGTCCCGGCTTCGCCGGCAGCAACATCACGTACAAGATGGCCGACGTCCTGCTCGACGACTTCTTCAAGAAGGCCGAGGGAGCCGCGAGCACTACCACCACCCTCGGCGCCGAGCTGCGCTTCACGCACGCCGAGGAGATCATCCCGCTGGCCGCGCTGATGGGCCTGCCGGGCAGTACGCAGGGGGCAACCGCCGAGACGCCGTACACGTACGCCGACAACCCGTGGCGGGGCGCTGCCGTGGCGCCGATGGCCTCGAACATCCAGTGGGACGTGTTCCGCAAGGGCGACACCACCCTCGTACGCATGCTCTACAACGAGAAGGAGACCGCCTTCAAGACGGGCTGCCGTCCGGTGTCGAAGGGCAGCAAGTTCTACGACCTGAATGAGCTGGAGCGCTGCTTCGGCCGTACTTCCTGAAGTACGGCAGTACGACCTGACACTGGCTACGGATATAGGGGTACCCCGTATCCCTATACGTCTCCCGCGCTAGCATGACCCGCGTGACAGCCCGCGCACAGCAACACCGGCGCACGCACCCGCCCTCCTGGTGGGCGCGTGCGTTCGTCGTGCTCGGGCTGCTGGCGGGCGTCCTCGCGATGCACGGCCTCGGGCCGGGTGGCATGTCCGGCGGGACGACGGACGGCGCCCATCACGGTCGTCACCAGGCGCAGCCGATGAGCACGAACGCCGGGACCGCCACACAGGTCGAGTACGTCTGTCACGGCACCGGCCCGAACGGCGGCCACGCCCACCACGCCGACGCGACCTGCGCGTCCGGTGCCGTCCCGGCGGGCCACGCACTCCCCGCCCTCACGCCCGACCCGACCACCGCCCCGGCCCCGGACGACGGCGCCGGGCGCTCCCTGCCCCGCTCCCCCGAGGGCGCCCGCGCGCCACCCTCCCTCGCCGAACTCCAGCTCCTGCGGATCTAGAGGCAGCCTCCACCTCGCCTCATATCCCTTTCGGACAACAGGAGTTCCAGCATGCGCACAACCCGCAAGACCCTCGTCGCCATGGCCGCCACCGCCGCGCTCGCCCTCACGCTCACCGCCTGCGGCAGCGACGACGGCAACAGCGACACCAGCAGCGCCGCAGGCGCGGGAAGCAGCAGCAAGGCCGAGGGCTACAACGCCCAGGACGTCTCCTTCGCGCAGGGCATGATCCCCCACCACAAGGGCGCCCTGGAGATGGCGGAAGAAGCGGCCGAAAAGGCCTCGTCGGCCGAGGTCAAGTCCCTCGCCGCCCGCATCGAGAAGGCCCAGGCACCGGAGATCGAGACCATGAGCGGGTGGCTGAAGACCTGGGGCGAGGACGTCCCGACGTCGACGGAGTCGATGCCCGGCATGGAGTCCATGGAAGGCATGGAATCGATGCCCGGCATGGACCACGGCGCCACCGGCAAGGAGTTCGACAAGAACTTCCTGACCATGATGATCGAGCACCACAAGGGTGCCGTGACGATGGCCACCACCGAGAAGGCCAAGGGCGAGTACGCCCCCGCCACCTCCATGGCCGACGACGTCATCCGCACCCAGAACGCCGAGATCACCGAGATGAACAAGCTCCTCGGCAAGAACTGACACTGCTGACGCTGCCGGTGGGTCGGCCGGCCACCAAGCCGGCCGACCCACCGCACCACAAATCCAGCAGCCTTGCAGCAGTTTCCCGAGGAGAGCATCAGGAACGTCACGGCCGAGGCGTTCCACCGTCTGGCGACGGTCGCGGCCTGAGCTCGTACGGCCGCACCCCGAGGCCGGCACCAGGACACCGGCCGCGCGGGGCGGGCCCGACGTATGGCTCGCCCATCGGTTGCCGCCGCCGGTAGGGTCCCTCGCGGAGGGATCCCCGTGACCCGAACATCCGGCCTCGTGACCCGAACATCCGGCCTCGCCATTGCGCTCGTCCTGGTTGCCGTCATGACGGCCGTCGCCGGATGCGGCGGGCCGGCGCCGGAGCCGGCCAGGAGCCCGTCCGCCGGCGGGTCCGCGCCTCACCCGGTCGTCAGCCTCAGCGCGGACAGTCGCGTACTGGTCCCCGGCGGCCCGCCGCTCGCCTTCCGTGTCGCCGTCGCGGGCCTCACCGCCGGACAGGCCGGCCGGCGGCAACTGACGCTCTACATCGGTACCGTCCCCGATCGACTCCAGATCCGCGAAGCCGGGTCGTGGCACGATGCGGCGCTCCAGTGGAGCAACGAGCAGGACGACAACGGGGAGTTCGTCGCCGTGGTGCCGCTCTCCCACCGCGGCGAGGCACGCACGGAGATCGAGTTCCGGCTGTTCACCGCCGACCAGCAGATCGACCACGTGGACGACCAGGTTCCCGCCATACGCAACACCATCGCCGCGCAGACGGACCAGGAAGGCCGGATTCCGGCTGCCCATGCGGCGGCGTCCGCGGTGCGGATGGATCTGTCCGTCGATGCCACCCACCTCACCATCGAGGTCCCGCAGTTGCTCAGGGCGACCGCGGGCGGCCCTGCGGTGGAGTGGGAGGTGAGAGTGCGCAACGCGGCGGGCACTCTCACCCGCTCCGGCCTGCGCGTCGCGATCTCCCTGCTCCCAGGATCGGCCGACGAGTCCGTGCGGCAGCTGCACTGGTCGATCGACCGCCGGGGCCGGTGGACCGATCTGACGGGCCGGACGCACATCGAGACCGAGGTGTTCACGCTCAAGCCCGGTGCGTCACGGACCGTCCGGATCCGGCTCGCCCTGCCGGCCGGCACCACGGCGAAGGGTTCCGACCAGGTCGGCGCCATGCTCGCCGCAGCGGTCACGGCCCCCTGGTGGCCCTCCGACCCGGACCGGCCCTCGGGAGTCTCCCTGGACGCGGAGTCCACCAACGTGCTCACAAAACCGTAGGTACGAGGAGTCCCCCGCCCGCCGGTGTCGCGGGCAGGGGACGGTCACGTCACCGGTCCGGGCTCACTTCACATCGACGCTGAGGAAGCCGCACTCACCCCTGCCCACCCACCGTGAACCCGATGACCGCCCCGCCCCCGTCCCGCCGGTTCGCGAAAGGCGCCCCGCCGTGGGCGATCGCCACCTCGCGGACGATCGACAGCCCCAGACCCGAACCGGGCAGGCTGCGGGCGTCGGCGGCGCGGTAGAAGCGGTCGAACAGGCGCAGGAGGTCGCCCTCGGCGATGCCCGGACCCCGGTCGAGCACCTCCACCCGGATCGCGCCCTGCCGGCCGCCCTGGCGGGCCCGTTCCGGCCCGGTGACCGCGATCTCGATCGGTGTCGTGCCGCCCCGGTCGAACTTGGCCGCGTTCTCGACGAGGTTCGACATCGCGCGCTGGAGTGCGGCGGGACGGGCGTCGGCGACCGTCTCCCCGCTCACCCGGACGGTGATCTCCCGCCCGGTACGCCGCCGGGCCACCACCGCGACCTCGTCCGCGATGTCGGCGAGGTCGATCAGCTGCTTGGGCTCGGTGTCCGACTGCCCGGCCGCCAGGTCCACCAACTCGTTGACCAGGTCGGTGAGTTCACGCGCCTCCTGGGCCAGGTCGGCGACCAGTTCGCCCCGCATCTCGGTCGGCAGTTCGTCGATGCGGCGCAGCAGCGAGATGTTCGTACGGAGGGAGGTGAGCGGGGTGCGCAGCTCGTGCCCCGCGTCCTGGACCAGCCGGCGCTGGTCGTCCTCCGACTGGGCGAGCCGGCCCAGCATCCGGTCGAAGGACCGGCCCAGGCGCCCCACCTCGTCGGCCCCGGTGACCGGCACCTGGATGCCGAGGCGCCGGGTGCGGGCGACGTCCTCGGCGGCGGACGCGAGGATGCGCAGCCGGCGGGTGATCCGGCGGGCCAGCCACCACCCGAACAACCCGGCCGCGACGACGACCGCGACGACCAGCAGGACCGTCCGCTGCTGGAGCTCCCGGAGCAGGTCCTCCGTGTCGCTGAACTCCTGCGCGACCTGCACCGCGCCCCGCCCACCGCCGAGCGCGACGGTCGCGATGCGGTAGACGTCCGGGCCGACGTCGATGTCCTTGTGCTGCACGACCCGCCCGGCGAACGGGGAGGCGGCGGTCCGGCGGTCGGCGGCGGTGACGGGCAGCCCCGGACTGCCCTTGTCGACCACCTCTCCGACCGGCCCGAGGACCTGCACATCGGTACGGCTGGGCCGGACGATGTCGTGCCCCGGCTCGGACGACGAGAAGTCCTGCGGCGTCATCGTGTTGTGCCGCACCTCGTCCTGGAGGTCCTGCACGACCTCCGCGAAGGCGGACTGCTGGTCCACCCGGACCAGCCGCGCGGCGGCGTCGTACGACAGGAACCCGACGAGGACGGTCACCCCGGCCGCGACCGCGGCGAACGACACGGCGAAGGTGGTCCGCAGCGAGGCCAGCCCCGACCTCCGCAGGGCCACTCAGTCCTCCCGGAGGACGTAACCCACGCCTCGCACCGTGTGGATCAGCTGCGACGCACCCGGCTCGTCGAGCTTGCGGCGCAGATAACCGACGTACACGGCAAGGTTCTTCGAACCCGGACCGAAGTCGTAGCCCCAGATACGGTCGTAGATCGTCGAGTGGTCGAGCACGATCCCGGCGTTGCGCACGAGCAGTTCCAGCAGCTCGAACTCGGTCCGGGTCAGCTCCAGTTCCCGCGTCCCGCGCCACACCCGCCGCGCCTGGAGATCCATCCGCAGCCCGGCCGCGGCGAGCTGCCGCTCGGGAATCGTGGGTTCCTTCGGCGCGCGGACGTCGGCGGGGGTGGCGTTCCGGGAAGGGCTCTCGCCGAAACCGAAACCGGAACCAGAGCCAGAACCGGGGCCGGTGCGCCGCAGCAGCGCACGCAGCCGCGCGAAGACCTCCTCGACGTCGAACGGCTTCACGACGTAGTCATCGGCGCCCGCGTCGAGGCCGGCGATCCGGTCGGCGGTCTCCACGAGCGCGGTGAGCATCAGGATCGGCGTACGGTCCCCCTCGGCGCGCAGCACCCGGCACACCTGAAGTCCGTCGATGCCGGGCATCATCACGTCCAGGACGAGGATGTCCGGTGGCGTACGGTGCGCCTGCGCAAGCGCCTCGACACCGTCGGCGACCGCGGTGACCCGGTAACCCTCCAGGGTCAGGGCCCGCTCCAGGGCATGGCGGATGGCACGGTCGTCCTCGGCGAGCAGCACGGTTTGTGGCACCCGCCCAGTGTGCCAAGGGGGCCTCTTACTCGCCTCTCACCCTCACTCCCGCTCTTACCGCCGGAGCGCGTCCAGCTGCTGTGCGAACGGGACCACCTCGAACCCGCCCGACGCGGGTTTCGGTACCGGCCGCTGAGCCGACAGCCCCGACATCAGAGCCGTCAACTCCCCCGCCGCCCGCTCCACCCGCTCCGCCAGCCCCTCCGCACCCCGGTCCTCCGAGGCCGCGTACACAGCCGTCGGCACGACCACGGCCCGCAGATACGCGAACAACGGCCGCATCGCATGCTCCAGCACCAGCGAATGCCGGGCCGAACCACCGGTCGCACCGACCAGCACCGGCTTCCCCACCAGCGGGTCCTTGTCCAGCGCGTGCCTCCGGCACGACCGACATGACCACGATCGGCGGGCCCGTACGGCGCGTGGAACGGCGGCTCCTGGAGGTCACCGCCCCGGGCAACCCCTCAGGGGCGCGGGGCTGTGTCGATTTGCGGCTCCGCCGCGTGGGCGCGACCAGCCACGACGCACCGGCAGACGGGATACAGCGCACCCCCTACGGCGCTCCCCCGGCCGGGACGGCAAGCTTCACACGCCGGCCCCTTCCTTCGAGGCACCCTGCGCTGCGGCCAGCAGAGACGCGTGCGTCGGCGCATCAGGCACCCCCGCCGCCCGCCCCTTGGCGAACTCCGCCCGCAGCACCGGCACGACCTCCTCGCCGAGCAGGTCGAGCTGCTCCAGCACGGTCTTCAGGGGCAGCCCGGCATGGTCGATCAGGAACAGCTGACGCTGGTAGTCACCGGCGTACTCCCGGAAGGCCAGCGTCTTCTCGATGACCTGCTGCGGGGACCCGACGGTCAGCGGGGTCTGGTCGGTGAAGTCCTCCAGGGACGGTCCGTGCCCGTACACCGGCGCGACGTCGAAGTACGGCCGGAACTCCCGTACCGCGTCCTGCGAGTTGCGGCGCATGAACACATGCCCGCCCAGCCCCACAATGGCCTGCTCGGCGGTCCCGTGCCCGTAGTGCGCGTACCGCTCCCGGTACAGCTCGACCATCTGCCTCGTATGGTCGGCGGGCCAGAAGATGTTGTTGTGGAAGAAGCCGTCGCCGTAGTAGGCGGCCTGTTCGGCGATCTCGGGCGACCGGATCGACCCGTGCCAGACGAACGGCGGTACGTCGTCCAGGGGACGCGGGGTGGAGGTGAACCCCTGCAGCGGTGTGCGGAACCGCCCCTCCCAGTTCACGACGTCCTCGCGCCACAGCCGGCGCAGCAGCGCGTAGTTCTCGACGGCGAGGTTGATGCCCTCGCGGATGTCCTGCCCGAACCACGGGTACACAGGGCCGGTGTTCCCGCGCCCCATCATCAGGTCCACGCGCCCGTCGGCCAGGTGCTGGAGCATCGCGAAGTCCTCCGCGATCTTCACCGGGTCGTTGGTGGTGATGAGGGTGGTGGAGGTGGAGAGGACCAGCTTCTCCGTCTGCGCGGCTATGTACCCGAGCATCGTCGTCGGGGACGAGGGCACGAACGGCGGGTTGTGGTGCTCGCCGGTCGCGAACACGTCCAGCCCGACCTCCTCGGCCTTCAGCGCGACGGCGACCATGGCCTTGATGCGCTCACGCTCGGTCGGCGCCCGGCCCGTGGTCGGGTCCGGTGTGACATCGCCGACGCTGAAGATCCCGAACTGCATGGTCGCTCACCCTTCAGTTTGTTTACCCTTCAACTATAGCGTCCGTGGGCGACAACCGCGCCCCCTTCAGAGGTATTCCACCTCGCTCCAGCTCGTGCTAGAACTCAGCAGAGGAAGATTTCCATTTTACGAGAATGAGGTTCTTCCAATGAGCGCGATCGGTGCGATGAGAGTGGTGGTCGTCGGTGCGTCGAGCGGCCTTGGCCGTAGTACAGCCATCGACCTCGGCAGCCGCGGCGACCGCGTCGCCCTGCTCGCCCGCCGACACGACCGACTGATCGACGCCGCGAAGGAAGCGGGCCCGGACGCGCTCGCCGTCACCTGCGACGTGACCGACGAGGAGTCCTGCCGGGCCGCGATCGAGGAGGCCGCCGACGGACTCGGCGGCATCGACTCCCTCGTCTACGCCACCGGCATCGGCCCCCTCGCCCCCGTCGAGAAGACCGACGCCGACACCTGGCGCCGGGTCATGGACACCAACGTGATCGGCGCCGCCCTCATCACCAACGCCGCACTCCCCCACCTCACCGCGTCCGCCGGCACCGCCGTCTACCTCTCCACGGTCGGCGCCTCCATCACCCAAGCCTGGCCCGGATTCGCGGCCTACCACGTCAGCAAGGCGGCCCTGGAGAAGCTGGCCGAGGCCTACCGCGTCGAGCATCCACAGGTCGGCTTCACCCGCTTCGTGGTCAGGGACTGCGGAGGCGGCGACGGCGACTCCCGCACCGAGTTCACCAACGGCTGGGACATGACGTACGCGGCCCAGGTCGTACCCGTCTGGCGGCAGCGCGGCTACCTCGGCGACGACCTGCTCGACGTGTCCGAGTTCCTCCGCACCCTGGACGCCGTACTGCGCTGCGGCGGCACCATCCCGGAGGTGACGGTGACACCGCGAGCGAGCCGGAAGCCATGACGCTCAGAAGTAGTACGCGTCCCCCGTGTCGAGCACGAGAACACGCTGCTGGTCGTTGCCCCGGTTACGGTCCACGACCCCGCCGCTCCAGACCGTACCGATCTCCAGCAGCACCTCGGAGGGCGTGCCCTGGAGCCGCACCCTGAGCCCGATCTGCTCGCCCACCCCGTCCGCGGTCAGCGCCCCCGTCCGGCACACCACCACCCGCGCCCCGAGCCGCGCACACCCGTCCGGCAGCTGCTGCCGGGCGGCCAGCGGGGCCGACCAGGTCAGCCGCACCGTCGCGTCGGCGACGGCGGACGGCCCGTGGTTGAGCGGGGTCACCCGCAGGTCGATCCGCCCACGGTCCAGCGAAACGGACCCGTGATACGCGAGATCGGCCTCCGGCCCCCCACTGTCGGCACCGGCGAGACCCCCCGCCCCGACCACACCCGACGCCACCACCGCACCCGCGACCACCCCACGCACCCAGACCCTCATACCCATGTCACGCACGCCACCCACGCCACCCACTCCTCGCCCTGCCGAGCCTGCCCGAAGACCGTCAAAGCGATGTATCCCACCTGACGCGCACCTCAGGCGCCCTCCAACAGGTGACGGTGAGCAAGCGTGCAAGGCTGCCCCCATGCCGTCGCTCCTCCGCTCCGTAGCCCTCTTCGTCGTCGCCGCGCTGTTCGAGATCGGCGGCGCCTGGCTCGTCTGGCAGGGCGTACGGGAGCACCGCGGCTGGACGTGGATCGGCGCGGGCGTGCTGGCCCTGGGCGCGTACGGGTTCGTCGCCACCCTCCAGCCCGACGCCGAGTTCGGCCGCATCCTGGCCGCGTACGGCGGTGTCTTCGTCGCCGGTTCACTGGCCTGGGGCATGGCCGCGGACGGCTACCGCCCGGACCGCTGGGACGTGACGGGCGCGCTGATCTGCCTCGCGGGCATGGCCGTGATCATGTACGCCCCACGAGGCGACTGAGAGACCCGGGAAGGTCGGCAGAGCTCAGGTGAACTCCTCGGGCAGCAACCCGAGTTGGCCCAGGAACTCCATCTGGTCGAAGTAGAGCCGGTAGTCGACGATGTGACCGTCCCGGACCGTCGCGACATCGACCCCCCGGACCCTGACCTCCTTCTGCGTCGCCGGCAGATGCTCGCCCGTGGGCAGCGGGATCGGCCCGGTGTTCCGCCCGGTGAAGTAGCCCTCGTCGACGGCCGTGTCACCGATCTCGTACGTGTGCACGGGCTCGTACGTGGCCTCGGGCAACGCGTCCGTCATCTGCCGCCAGTAGTCGACGATGTTGTCGCGCCCGTGGATCTCGCCGCCGTCAGGGGTGAAGGCGACCGCGTCCGGCGCGTACAGCTCGGCGACGGCCTTCAGATCGGGCGTCGAGGTGAGTGCCTCCGTGAGCCGGTCCATGACGTCACGTGCTTCTCCCATGATCCACCTCCATTGCCGCGGATCACCCACCTCATTTTCCCACCACCCCAGAGCCTCGGCAGCTCGGCACCGGCCCACCCCCCGGACACCCCGCCGCCCATTCCGCCCGCCTGCCTATCCTGGGCAGCAGCTCAGCCCGCCTCCACCCCGAACGCCCCGAACATCCCGAGGAGCAGTCCATGGCCACCGCCGCCCCGTCCGCCGCCTCCCGCATCGCCGTCGTCACCGGCGCCAGCAGCGGAATCGGCGCCGCGACGGCCCGCCGGCTCGCCGCGGCCGGCTACCGCGTCGTCCTGACGGCCCGCCGCAAGGACCGCATCGAGGCGCTGGCCGAGGAGATCAACGCGACGGGCGGCCAGGCCACCGCGTACCCCCTGGACGTCACCGACCGCACGGCGGTCGACGAGTTCGCGTCGGCCTTCAAGACCATCGGCGTCCTCATCAACAACGCCGGCGGCGCACTCGGCGCCGACCCGGTGGCCACCGGCGACCCGGCCGACTGGCGCCAGATGTACGAGACGAACGTCATCGGCACCCTCAACCTCACCCAGGCCCTCCTCCCCGCCCTGACGGCGAGCGGCGACGGCACCATCGTGGTCGTCTCCTCCACCGCCGGACACGGCACCTACGAGGGCGGCGGAGGCTACGTCGCCGCCAAGCACGGCGCCCACGTCCTCGCGGAGACACTGCGCCTGGAGATCGTCGGCACCCCGGTCCGGGTCATCGAGATCGCGCCGGGCATGGTGAAGACGGACGAGTTCGCCCTGACCCGCTTCTCCGGCGACCCGGACAAGGCGGCCAAGGTCTACGAGGGCGTCGCCGAACCCCTCACCGCCGACGACGTGGCCGAGACGATCACCTGGACGGTCACCCGCCCCAGCCACGTCAACGTCGACCTCCTGGTCCTGCGCCCCCGCGCCCAGGCATCCAACACGAAGGTCCACCGGGACGTGTGATGACGGACGACCAGGAACGGGAGCAGGACCAGGCGCGGGAACAAGAACGGGCCCAGGAGCGGGAACGCGACCAGGAACGTCTGGCCCTGGAGAAGCAACGCGAACGCTACGTCTGGTACTACCTCGCGTACTTCCTCTTCGGCATCCACCTCATCGCCTTCGTGATGATCTACGCGGTGAAGCACGCGGGGTAACACCTGACACCCCTACCGGGGCTGCCAGTTACCAGGTAACGGGCAGCTCATACACCCCGTACACGATGCCGTCGTCCTTGAACGGAATCGCGTCCAGCTCTGCGGCGACCCTCAGTTCGGGTATGCGCCGGAACAACGTGCCGTAGACCACCTGGAGTTCGAGACGGGCCAGCGGCTGCCCCAGACACTGGTGGATACCGAACCCGAAGGCCAGGTGGCGACGGGCGTCCCGGGTGACGTCGAGCGTCTCCGGATCGGGGAATCGATCCGCGTCCCAGTTCCCGGTCGCGCCGGGCATGATGACACCCTCACCGGCCCGGACGACCTGCCCGCCGATCTCCAGATCCTCCAACGCCAGCCGCCGCTGCCCGTTGTGAACGACCGTCAGATAACGCAGCATCTCCTCCGCGGCACCCGCGAGAACCTTGGGATCGTCGGTGTCACGGACGATCGCGAGCTGCTCGGGATGCTCCAGAAACGCGAGCACCCCCAAAGCGATCATGTTCGCGCTCGTCTCATGACCGGCCCCGAGCAGCAACTGCCCCAGCATGACCGCCTCTTGACGAGTCAGGTCGCCCGTCTGGAACCGCGCGCCCAACTCGGAGAGCATGTCGTCGCCAGGGTTGGCGATCTTGTTGTCCAACTGCCGGTCCAGATACTGGAAGAGAGCGCCACTGGCCGCCCGCACCGCCTCCGGTGTCACATCCCGGCGCAGACCGACCTTGCTGTTGCTCTGGAAGAAGTCGTGGTCCTCGTACGGGACACCGAGCAACTCGCAGATCACCAGCGACGGCAACGGCAACGCCAACGCCTCGACGAGATCCACCGGCTTCGGCCCCGCCAGCATCCGGTCGATCAGCTCGTCCGTCATCCGCTGGATCGCCGGCCGCAACGCCTCGATCCGCTTGATGGCGAACGGCGCCGTCACCATCCGCCGGATCCGGGCATGGTCAGGATCGTCCATGTTGAGGAACGACGGCGGCGTCTTGGCCGCGATTTCCCGGAACGCCTCGTTGAGGTACGGAAACCCCTCCCGGGTCGTATCAACACTGAGCCGCTGATCCCCGTAAAGGGCCCGCTGATCCTCGTACCGGGTGACCAGCCAGTGCGTACTCCCGTCCCACAACCGCACCTTGGACACCGGCTGTTCGGCATCCCGCTTCAGCAGCTCAGGGGGCGGACTGAACGGACAGGCGGAATCCCGGGGCATCGGAAACTCGGCGATCTCCTCGGACAGTTCGTGCGCAAGATGGGTCGTCACAACGCCGGCGCTCCTCGTGGTGGGGGGACAAGGACATCCGCCGCCATGGAACCGCAGCTCCCTGACAACTCCCGGACAAGCACCTGACGGCACCCACTCGTGACCGAGGTCACGCCGACCCGTTTGCGGAGTAACTCACAAGAGTGACGATCGTCGATCACCCGCACGGCACCTGAACAGCCGACCTAGGCTCGCGCCACAACATCAATTCGACGGCCCTCGGCCGGGGGTGCGATCCCGGCCAAGGGCCTGACCAACAAGGAAGTAGGGCTTCCCTGTGGCTGACTGCGAGCCTAGCGCTCAACAGTTCATGGACCTCACGGTCCCCGAGTACGCGTACATGTTTGGCTTCTTTCAAGCAGACGGGCATCTGCAACAAGGGGTCGGGCAGAAAGGCAAGCTGACCGTCGAGATCAACGCTCGAGACATCGAGATTCTGCACAAGTTCCAGAAACTGACGCCGTACTACAGCAGCGTCACAGAACGCACTCGGTCGACGAACTTCTCCGAGGCCCACCGCTCGGCCACCTGGAGCCTCTGTTCCCTCGAAGCGAGGACCAAGCTCAATGAACTCGGCCTGCCGTACGGCCGCAAGTCGAAGACCATCGGCCCGCCTCACATCGAGTTCTCGCGACGTGACTATCTCCGAGGCGTCGTCGATGCCGACGGATCTGTGGGCTGCACGAGCCAGGGCTTCCCTTTTATCTCACTGACCACGGCCAGTACGGCCATCGGCGCCTATCTGTGCTTTTACGCAGGAAAGATCACAGGAGCCGAACGCACCCTCAAGCGCAACGCCCGCGACGACATCTACAACATCCTCTACACGAAGGAGAACGCCCAGAAGCTGGCAGCCGACCTCTACTACAAGGACTGCCTGTCCCTCCAGCGCAAGAAGACCGCCGCCGACTCCCTGAGCACATGGACCCGACCGGCAGAGATGAGGGTCGCACCCGACCGCCGCCGCTGGACGGCGCAAGAAGACCGCATGCTGCTGCAACTGAACGACGATGCCGCGGCAGCCAAGGAACTCGGTCGAACCGAAAAGAGCTGCTACATCCGCCTCTGGCGCCTGCGGACCGGCAAGGTCCGCCTGCCGATCGACCGATGACCAGCTGAGCGAGGCCCCCGGTACCCTTGGGTTCAAGAGGTCGTTGCAACACCCCGTCTGTAGGGAGTTGCAGTGGACTTCGAGATTCGGGAGGACCGGAGGCCGCAGGGGCCGCGGAAG
>NZ_JBIRRV010000025.1:93219-106780 GCF_044333925.1 Streptomyces sp. NPDC020898 | reverse complement strand
CAGGGCACCCAGGGTTTCCAGGGGACTCAGGGTTTTCAGGGGACGGCCGGCACGCAGGGTTTCCAGGGATTTCAGGGCACCCAGGGTTTTCAGGGTGATACCGGTACTCAGGGTTTTCAGGGAAACCAGGGGACCCAGGGCGACACCGGTGTGCAGGGCACCCAGGGTTTTCAGGGAAACCAGGGAACCCAGGGTGATACCGGCGCTCAGGGCACCCAGGGTTTTCAGGGGACCACCGGTACTCAGGGTTTTCAGGGGAATCAGGGGACCCAGGGTGACGCCGGTGCGCAGGGCACTCAGGGCTTTCAGGGGACTCAGGGTTTTCAGGGGACGGCCGGCACGCAGGGTTTCCAGGGATTTCAGGGCACCCAGGGTTTTCAGGGGACCACCGGTACTCAGGGTTTTCAGGGAAACCAGGGGACCCAGGGTGACACCGGTGCGCAGGGCACCCAGGGTTTCCAGGGCACCCAAGGTTTCCAGGGGACGACCGGCACCCAGGGCTTCCAGGGAAACCAGGGAACCCAAGGTTTTCAGGGTGGTACCGGCACGCAGGGTTTCCAGGGGAATCAGGGGACCCAGGGTGACATCGGTGCGCAGGGCACCCAGGGCTTTCAGGGCACTCAGGGTTTTCAGGGGACGACTGGCACGCAGGGTTTCCAGGGATTTCAGGGCACCCAGGGTTTTCAGGGGACCACCGGTACTCAGGGTTTTCAGGGAAACCAGGGGACCCAGGGGACGACTGGCGCGCAGGGTTTCCAGGGATTTCAGGGCACCCAGGGTTTTCAGGGTGATACCGGCACGCAGGGCTTCCAGGGAAACCAGGGGACCCAGGGCGACACCGGCGCTCAGGGCACCCAGGGCTTCCAGGGAAACCAGGGCACCCAAGGAACCACCGGCACGCAGGGTTTCCAGGGCTTCCAAGGCACCCAAGGCTTCCAGGGTGATACCGGCACTCAGGGTTTCCAGGGGAATCAGGGGACCCAGGGTGACACCGGTGCGCAGGGCACCCAGGGTTTCCAGGGCACTCAGGGTTTTCAGGGGACGACTGGCGCGCAGGGTTTCCAGGGATTTCAGGGCACCCAGGGTTTTCAGGGTGATACCGGCACTCAGGGTTTCCAGGGGAATCAGGGGACCCAGGGTGACACCGGTGCGCAGGGCACCCAGGGCTTCCAGGGAAACCAGGGCACTCAGGGAACCACCGGCACGCAGGGTTTCCAGGGCTTCCAAGGCACCCAAGGCTTCCAGGGTGATACCGGTACTCAGGGTTTTCAGGGGAATCAGGGGACCCAGGGTGACACCGGTGCGCAGGGCACTCAGGGCTTTCAGGGCACTCAGGGTTTTCAGGGGACGACTGGCACGCAGGGTTTCCAGGGCTTTCAGGGCACCCAAGGTTTCCAGGGGACCACCGGCACGCAAGGTTTTCAGGGAAACCAGGGGACCCAGGGTGACACCGGTGCGCAGGGCACCCAGGGCTTCCAGGGGAATCAGGGCACCCAGGGGACCACCGGCACGCAGGGCTTCCAGGGCTTCCAAGGCACCCAGGGCTTCCAAGGCGCGAGCCCCGGGTCGCAGAGCACCGTTGTCACGGCTACCAGCGGCACAGGCAGCGTCACGGTCTTGTGCCCCGCCGGCACGTTCGCGATCGGTGGCGGTTACCAGGCTGCGGGGTCTCTCGCCAACGAGATGCTCGTCAGCCGTCCCATCGGGGGCTCTCCGGCGACTGGTTGGCAGGCAGTCTCCGCCGGCCCTCGCTCAGTCACCGTCTACGCGGTATGCGCGCCGTGAGCCCCCGGGCCTCGAGCCTCGCTGGGCCGGCCGGTGTTCACGGGTGGGGGCACCGAGTGCCGTCCCTCGGGGGACGGCACATATACACGCGCTTGTCCGTCTCGGCCCACTCACTCGCGTTGCCGGATCGATGAGGTAGAACCCGTGAAAAAGCGGATGGGACTGTGGACCGCACTCGTCGCCACAGTCGTGGTCGCCCAGGTGGTGACCGGGTGGGTGCACCTACCCACAGCGGACCACACGACCACGCCTGCGACTGGAACCCAGTCCACAGGACCGGCGGCCAAGCTCGTCCTGAAGGCGGAGGAACTGCTTCAAGCAGGCATCAGACAGGGCGAGAACAAGGACTTCTCCGGGGCGACGAGCAGCTTCAGAAAGGTTCTGGACCTGGATCCCGCCAACAAACTCGCCTGGTACAACCTCGGCGTCATCGCCCAACAGGACCACAGGACGGCTGACGCGCGCGCGGCTTACGACAAGGCCCTGAAGATCGATCCGGATTTCACATCGGCCCTGTACAACAAGGCAGTCCTGCTCGAGTCGAGCGACACCGACGAGGCGATCGCTCTTCTGGAACACATCGTGGGCGCCGACCCACAGGCAGCCACGGCCTATCTGCACCTTGGACAGGCGCTGGCGAAGGAGGGCCGTGACGGCGAGGCCGAGGACGCCTTCGGCTTCGCCGTCCGCGCCGACCCGTCTCTCCAACAGTTCGTCCCGGAACAGTTCCGCGATTCCACGACCGCAGCATCGACAGGCACTCAGGCAGGTACCAGCAGATGACGTCTTCCCCAACCCCGAAATTCTCTGTCTTCACTCCCAGCCACCGATCGCGTTTCCTCGACGAATGCCTCACCACGCTCCAGGCGCAGACCCGCTCCGACTGGGAGTGGATCGTGCTCCTCAACAACGGCACGCGATGGCGGCCCGAACACCCCGACGACCGCGTCCGGGTAGAGGTCGCGGACCACATTCAAGGGGTGGGGGCGGCCAAGCGCCGCGCCTGCGAACTGGCACGCGGAGAGATCCTCGTCGAGCTCGACCACGACGACCTGCTGGCGAAGGACTGCCTGGCAGAACTGGCGAACGCCTTCGACGAGCGTCCCGACGTCGTCTTCGTCTACAGCAACACCGCTCAGATCACCGAGGACGGAAGCCGGGACGACACGCGGTTCAACGAGGCGCACGGCTGGCAGTACGAGGAGGTCGATGTCGACGGCCGCCGGCTCCTGCAGGCTGTCTCCATGGCACCGACGCCGCACAATGTCTCGTACATCTGGTACGCCCCCAACCATGTGCGGGCGTTCCGCAAGGACACCTACGAGCAGGTCGGCGGCTATGACGCCACGCGCACCGTGCTGGACGACCAGGACCTGATGTGCCGTCTCTTCCAGGCGGGTGACTTCCACCGGATCCCCAGCTGCCTGTATCTGCAGCGGATGCACCCCCACAACACCCAGCGCGACACTGAGATCAACGCGCACATCCAGCGCGAGACGGTAGCGCTGTACGACAAATACATCGAGGCCAACGCTCTCGCCTGGACCAGGCGACGCGGTCTGCTCGCGCTGGACCTCGGCGCCGCACACCGCAAGCCGCCCGGCTACCTGGGCGTGGACCAGTACCCAAGAGACGGCGTCGACATCGTCGCGAGGCTGCCCGAGCCACTGGACCTGCCTGACGGCTCGGTCGGCCTGCTCCGGGCAGTGGACTTCCTGGAGCACGTACCCGCGAAGATTCCGCTGATCAACGAGCTGTACCGCCTGCTGGCACCGGGCGGCATGCTCCTCACCCAGACTCCCAGCTCCGACGGTCGGGGCGCGTACCAGGACCCGACGCACGTCGCCTACTACAACGAGAACTCGTTCTGGTACTACACCGACAACCAGTACCGCGCTTTCGTACCCGAGATCCAGGCTCGGTTCCACCGTTCACGGTTGGTCACCTACTACCCGACCGACTGGCACTCCAGGAACCACATCTCCTATGTGCAGGCCAATTTGATCGCCGTGAAGGAAGGCGCCGAACGATGCGGTGGTCCGCTGCTGGTGTGATGCCTCCGAGGGGCTGACGAGTGTGTGAGTGGGAGGACGCCCGAGCCCAGGGGCAGTGGGGGGAAACGCGGCCTGGGGTGCAGCGGCCTCGACTGTGAACACCGGGCGAGGGGGGACGCGCCGGGGCCGGTAGGGTCGACGCGTGAGTAACGATGACATCACGCTGGCCGCGGGTGACGCGGAGGTGACCGTGGAGCCGGGGAACGGCGGGCGGGTCGGTGGGTTGCGGGTCGGTGGGGTCGAGCTGCTGCGGCAAGGTGAGCGGTTCGGGTGCTTTCCGATGGTTCCGTGGTGCGGGCGCACCCGGGACGGACGGTTCCTGGACGGCGGCACGGTGCGTCAGCTGCCGCTCAACTCCCCGCCGCACGCCATCCACGGCACCGTCCGCGACGGCGCCTGGCGGGTGGCGCGCGTCACCGCCGACGAAGCGGTGATCACGTACGACCTCGTCGAGCCCTGGCCCTACGCCGGCCGCGTCACGCAGGTCGTCGCGCTGACCCCGGACGCCCTCACGCTCACCATGTCCGTGGAGACGTACGCCGATTCCTTCCCGGCGCAGATCGGCTGGCACCCCTGGTTCAACCGGAACCTCGGGGGCGGCAGCGAGGACGTGCTCGTCTCCTTCGACGCCGGCTGGCAGGAGGAGCGCGGCGACGACCACCTCCCCACCGGCAAGCGCATCGACCCGAAGCCCGGCCCCTGGGACGACTGCTTCGGTATGCCCGGTGGCGTCGACGTCACCCTCACCTGGCCGGGGCGGATCGAGCTGAAGGTGACCAGTCCCGAGGAATGGGTCGTCGTGTACGACGAGCAGGACGCCGCCGTGTGTGTGGAGCCGCAGACCGGGCCGCCCAACGGGCTCAACACCCTGCCGCGGCTCGTCACGCCCATCGAGCCCCTGGAAGCCAGTACCACCTGGAGCTGGCGGAGCCTCTAGCGACGCGACGTTTACGCTGGCTGGCATGAGTGACGTAGACGTACGCGGCGCGCTGCTGCGGCAGATCAAGGACAAGGCCGTGGTGCACGGCAAGGTGACCCTGTCGTCGGGGATCGAGGCGGACTACTACATCGACCTCCGCCTCGTCACCCTCGACGGGGAGGCCGCGCCGCTGGTCGGGCAGGTGCTGCTCGATCTGGCGGCGGACGCGGGGATCGAGTTCGACGCCGTGGGCGGGCTGACGATGGGGGCCGATCCCGTCGGGACGGCGATGATGCACGCGGCCTCCGCGCGCGGAAAGCGCCTCGACGCCTTCGTCGTGCGCAAGGCCGCCAAGGCGCACGGGATGCAGAAGCGGGTCGAAGGGCCGAGCATCGCCGGGCGGCGGGTGCTCGTCGTCGAGGACACGTCCACGACCGGCGACTCGCCGCTCACCGCCGTACAGGCCGTGCGCGAGGCCGGCGCCGAGGTGGTGGGCGTGGCGACCATCGTCGACCGGGCGACCGGCGCCGCCGAGAAGATCGAGCAGGGTGCCGGGGTCCCGTACCTCTTCGCGTACTCGAAGGGCGACCTGGGGCTGGACTGACGACCGGGCCGGACATCTGGACGGAAACGTCTGGAAAGATAGGGCCGACGATGACGTCGCTTCCCAGGTCTCGCAGCCACATCGCAGCCAAAAGGTCTAGGTCAGGGCCGTAGGTACGCAGTACGCCGGATCACCAACCCGCACATCACGAGGAGCGGACACATGCCCATCGCAACCCCTGAGGTCTACAGCGAAATGCTTGACCGGGCAAAGGCAGGCAAGTTCGCCTACCCGGCCATCAACGTGACGTCGACCCAGACCCTGCACGCTGCGCTGCGCGGCTTCGCGGAGGCGGAGAGCGACGGCATCATCCAGATCTCCACGGGTGGTGCCGAGTTCCTCGGCGGCCAGTACAGCAAGGAAATGGTCACCGGTTCCGTGGCCCTGGCCGAGTTCGCGCACATCGTCTCCGAGAAGTACCCGGTCACGGTCGCCCTGCACACCGACCACTGCCCGAAGAACAAGCTCGACGGGTACGTACGGCCGCTGCTGGCCGTGTCCGAGGAGCGCGTGAAGGCCGGCCGCAACCCGCTGTTCCAGTCCCACATGTGGGACGGTTCCGCCGAGACCCTCGCCGACAACCTCGCCATCGCGCAGGAGCTGCTGGCCCGCGCCGTCGCCGCGAAGATCGTCCTCGAGGTCGAGATCACGCCGACCGGTGGCGAGGAGGACGGTGTCTCGCACGAGATCAACGACTCCCTCTACACCACCGTCGACGACGCCGTGCGGACCGTCGAGGCGCTCGGTCTCGGGGAGAAGGGGCGCTACCTGCTGGCCGCCTCCTTCGGCAACGTCCACGGCGTGTACAAGCCGGGCAACGTCGTGCTCCGCCCCGACCTGCTCAAGGAGCTGAACGAGGGCGTCGCCGCCAAGTACGGCAAGCCGGCCGGCTCCCAGCCGTTCGACTTCGTCTTCCACGGCGGCTCCGGCTCCTCGGAGGAGGAGATCCGTACCGCGCTGGAGAACGGCGTCGTCAAGATGAACATCGACACGGACACGCAGTACGCCTTCACGCGTCCCGTCGCCGACCACATGTTCCGCAACTACGACGGCGTCCTGAAGGTCGACGGCGAGGTCGGTTCCAAGTCGACGTACGACCCGCGTACGTGGGGCAAGCTGGCCGAGGCGAGCATGGCCGCGCGTGTCGTCGAGGCCACGCAGAACCTGCGCTCGGCGGGTACGCGGATCAAGTAACCCGCGCTGCTTCCTGGGAGCCCGGCGTTCGTCGACTGTCCGACGGCGCCGGGCTCGCTGTATACCTGGGGCATGTCCGACGTGCGCCTCGCCTCGCCCCAGGGCCGGTGGATCCTTCTCACCACGATCCTCGGCTCCAGCATGGCCCTCCTCGACTCGACCGTCGTGAACGTCGCGCTGCCGCGCATCGGCCGCGACCTCGACGCCGATCTGGCCGCCCTCCAGTGGACGGTCAACGCGTACATGCTGACGCTGGCCGGGCTGATCCTGCTCGGCGGTTCGCTCGGGGACCGGTTCGGCCGTCGCAAGGTCTTCGTGGTCGGGGTGGTGTGGTTCGCCATCGCCTCCCTGCTGTGCGGGCTCGCTCCGAACACCGGTGTGCTGGTCGCCGCCCGCGCCTTGCAGGGCGTCGGCGGGGCGCTGCTCACGCCCGGCTCCCTGGCCCTCATCCAGGCCTCCTTCCACCCCGACGACCGGGGGCGGGCGGTCGGCCTGTGGTCGGGCTTCGGGGGGATCGGGGCGGCCGTGGGGCCCTTCCTGGGCGGCTGGCTGGTGGACGGGCCCGGGTGGCGGTGGGTGTTCCTGCTCAACGTCCCGCTGGCCCTGCTCTGCGTCCCCGTCGCCCTACGGCATGTCCCCGAGTCCGGCGACGGCCGCGCCACGCACGGCCGCTTCGACGTCCTGGGCGCGGCCCTGGGCGCGCTGTCCCTCGCCCTGGTGACGTACGCGCTGATCGAGGCGCGGTCCGGTTCCGTGGTGGTTGTGGTGTCGGCGGTGGCGGGCGTCGCGGCGGGCGTGGCCTTCGTGTACGTCGAGCAGCGGCGCGCCGACGACGCGATGATGCCGCTGGACATCTTCGCCTCGCGCCAGTTCACGGCCGTCAATCTGGTCACCCTGTGCGTGTACGCGGCCCTCGGAGGCTTCTTCTTCCTCTCCGCGCTCCAGCTCCAGGTGGTGGTCGGTTACTCGGCCCTGGGGGCAGGAACGGCTCTGCTGCCCACCACCGCCCTGATGCTGCTGCTGTCGGCGCGCTCGGGCGAGCTGGCGGTGCGGATCGGGCCGCGTGTTCCGCTGACGGTCGGGCCCTTGCTGTGTGCGGCGGGGATGCTGCTGATGTTGCGGGTGGGTGCCGGGGCGTCGTACGTGGGGGATGTGCTGCCCGCCGTGCTGGTGCTCGGGCTGGGCCTGGTGGCGCTGGTCGCGCCGCTCACGGCGAGTGTGCTGGCGTCGGTGAACGTCGAGCGGGCCGGGCTGGCGAGCGGGGTGAACAACGCGGCGGCGCGGGCGGCGGGCCTGGTGGCGGTCGCGGCGTTGCCGGTGCTGACGGGGATGGGGGCGGAGGCGTACCGGTCGGGGGCGGCGTTCGACGACGCGTTCCGGCGGGCGATGGTGGTGTGTGCGGTGATTTTGGTGGTGGGGTCGGTGCTGGCGTTCCTGACGGTGCGGAGGCCGGGGGCGGAGTGCCTGCACCCGGAGTGTCGTACCCACGGGTGCGTGACGGCTCCGCCGCTGGAGGGGGTGGGGACGGTGGAGGGTGACCGTCCTTGAACTCGCCCCCGCCGCCCCTACCCGTCCCATCCCTGGGGGCTGCCGCCCCCAGACCCCCGCTGTCGGCCCTGAACGGGCCTTGTCCTCAAACGCCGGACGGGCTGGGGGCTGGGGGTGAGGTGGTCTACCGCTTCAGCTCCTCGTACGCCTCTGCGCTGCTGTCCTTGAGGAACTGCCAGCAGCGCTCGGTCTCGTCCTTCTCGTTGATCTCGCCGGCGGCGCGGGCGAGGGCGGCGAGGCAGCGCAGGAATCCGCGATTGGCCCGGTGGTCCCAAGGGATGGGGCCATGGCCCTTCCACCCGGCCCGGCGCAGCGAGTCCAGACCGCGGTGATAGCCGGTGCGGGCATAGGCGTACGACTCGACCACTCGGCCTGCCTCGAAGGCGTCGTCGGCGAGCATCGCCCAGGCGAGCGAGAACGTGGGGTGCTGCGCCGCGACCTCGGCCGGGGGCCGGGATTCTTCGCCCAGCAGGCGGTACGCCGCTTCGTTCTCCGGCAGGTGCGTGGGCTCCGGGCCGCCGAGCAGGTTCTGGTGCGTAGTCATGGAAGCAGTCTGCCACTTGCGGGCAGGAGGTCCTCCGGGTCCGCGAAGTCGAGGAGCACCTTGCAGGAGCGCGCCGGGTCGGCTGCCAGTTCGAAGGCGGCGCCGGTTTGTGCCACGGGGAGTACGGAGGTCACCACCGGGTCGACCGGGAGGCGGCCGTCGGCCAGTGCCCGGAGCACCTCGCCGAGTTCGGTGTCGAAGCGGAAGGAGCCGACCAGCCGCAGCTCCCTTGTGATCACGGCGTTCGCGGCCACCGGGGTGTCCCCGGGCGGGAGCAGACCGAGACCCACCACCAGTCCGCCCCGGTCCACTCCGTACACACAGGTGCGCAGCCCGGCGGGGTTGCCCGAGGACTCGATGGCGATGTCCGCCGCGAGTTCCTCCAGATCCTCCAGTTCCTCCAGTTCGTTCTTCTCGGTCGTGGGGGCCCCGATCCGTACGGTGGAGGTGGCGCCCACCTGCCTGGCGACGGCCAGCGGGGCCTCGTGGACGTCGGTCACGATGATCTCGCCGGCGCCGGCGGCGCGCAGGGCCGCGACGACCAGGCAGCCGATCGGTCCGGCGCCGGTGACCAGCACCCGCTTCCCGCGCACGTCACCGGCCTGGCGTACCGCGTGCCAGGCGACCGCCGCGGGCTCGGCGACCGCGGCGAGCCGCATGTCCAGGCCCTCGGGCAGGGGCAGCACCCGGTCCGCGGGCACCACCAGGACCGACGCGAAGCCGCCCTGGACGTGGGGGTTGCGGGCGGCGCTGCCCAGATAGCCGGTGTCCAGGCAGGTGTTGCGCCGTCCGGCGAGGCACTGCCGGCACCTGCCGCAGGAGGCCAGCGGGTGCACGGCCACCGGGGTCCCGGGGGGCGGGGCCTCGGTACCGGGGCCCACCGCGCGTACCCGGCCGACGATCTCGTGACCGAGGACGAGCGGTTCGCGCAGCCGGAAGTCGCCGACCGCGCCGTGCCGCCAGTAGTGCAGGTCGGAGCCGCAGATCCCGCCGTAGCGGATGTCGACCGCCACCTCGCCGGGCCCGGGCTTCGGCACCGGCCGCTCCTCCAGGCGCAGGTCCCCCGCGCCGTGGGCCACGACCGCTCGCATCGTCGCTGAGTTCATGTTCTCGGTCCCGTCCTTTCTCAGATGACCGCGGTCAGGCCGCCGTCGACGGCGATCACCTGGCCGTTGACGAAGTCCGACGCCGGGGCGGCGAGCCACACCAGTGTTCCGACGAGATCCTCGACCGAGGCCCAGCGTCCGGCCGGGGTGCGGCCCCGGATCCAGGAGTCGAAGGCCGGGTCGTCGACGAGCGGGCGGGTCAGTTCGGTGATCACATATCCGGGCGCCAGTCCGTTGACCGTCAGCCCCGAACCGGCCCACTCCGCGCACATGCCCCGGGTCAGCATCGCGAGACCGCCCTTGGACGCCGCGTAGGCGGCGATGCCGGGACGGGCGAGCCAGGTCTGTACGGAACAGATGTTGACGATCTTTCCGCGGCCGCGCCCGACCATGCCCGCGGCCACCGCGCGGCCCACCAGGAAGGCGCTGGTGAGGTTGGTGTGCAGGACCCGCTCGAAGTTGTCGGCGGACACCTCGAGGAGTGGCTCACGGTGCTGTACGCCGGTGTTGTTGACCAGGATGTCCAGCGGGCCGAGCCGGTCCTCGATCTCCTGGACCCCTGCCCGTACGGCGGCCTCGTCGGTGACGTCGAAGGGCACGGCGTGGACCTTGTTCCCGGTGCGTTCGGCGAGTTCACCGCGGGCCCGTTCCAGGGCCACGGGATCGCGGCCGTTGAGGACGAGTTCGGCGCCCGCCTCGGCCAGGCCGGCGGCGAGGGCCGCTCCGATGCCCTTGCTGGAACCGGTGACGAGGGCCAGCCGCCCGGAGAGGTCGAACAGGGAGGGTCCCTTGGCTGAAACCGTCATGACCTGTCTCCCGTCCGACCGGTTCCGTCTCCGGCTTCGTCTCCGGATCTGTCTCCGGTTCCGGTTCCGTAGTAGTGCATGAGCGCGGCGTTGTCGGCGTCGCCGTGGCCTGCCGCGGTCAGCCAGCGGTGCAGTTCGGAGACTGCGGTGGTGACCGGCAACGGCACTCCCGCCGAGCGCGCGTAGTCGCGGGCCGCCTCCAGGTCCTTGACCATGTTGCTGACCCGCCCGGTGGGCGTGAGGTCGACCTCGGCGAACTTGACGAAGAACTCCTGGAGCAGCGCCGAGTCGGCCCGGCCCCCGGTGAGCGCCGCCTTGACCTGCCGTGGCGGCAGACCGGCCGCCCGCACCAGGGCGGCGGCCTCGGCGAGGGCGGCGAATCCGCAGCCGACCAGAACCTGGTTGACGGACTTGACCAGCTGCCCGGAGCCGGGCGGGCCGATGTGGGTGAGCCGGGAGGAGAGCGCGCCGAGCACGGTCAGCGCCCGTTCCACGTCTTCCTCCTCGCCGCCGAGCATCAGCGTCAGCTCACCGCGTTCCGCGCCCGGTGCGCCGCCCGACAAGGGGGCGTCGACCCAGCCGGCGCCGAGCTTCGCGGCCCGTTCGGCGAAGACGCGGGTCCGCCCGGGGTCGATGCTGGACATGTCGATGACGAGTACGCCCTCGGGTGTGGCACTGAGGACCCCCTCGGGGCCGAAGACCACCTGTTCGACGATGTCGGCGGTGTTGAGGGACAGGATCACCACGGAGGACGAGGCGAGCCGTGCCGCCGAGTCCACTGCTTGCGCCCCGTCCCTGGCGAGTTCCGCCACCGCGTTCTGGCGGACGTCGTAGACCCGCACGGTGCGTTCACGCCGCAGCAGTCTGCGGGCGATGGCTGCCCCCATGACTCCGAGCCCGGCGACGCCCACCTCCGGATGTCCTGACACTGAGACCTACCTCCTGAACCAAATGCTGTACTGAGAACAGTATATTGAACATGGATGGTGGAAAAGTTCAATAACTCCGACGAATGTTCAGCATATTGGCCTGCGTGTCGCATGCTGTTACGGTCCTCGAAGGGGAAACGGAGGCGGAACGGAGGCCAAGACGGTGATGAAGGACGAAACCCAGGTAGTGCTCGGGATAGACCTGGGCACCACCGCGACCAAGGTGGTCGCGGTGGACGGGGCCCACCGGGTGGTCTCGACCGTCGAGCGCCCCGCGCCCCTGCGCACGGGCCGGAACGGGGAAGCCGTCCACGACCCGGAGACGGTGTTGGCCGGGGTCGTCGACGCGGTACGGGAGAGCACGGAGATCTGCGCGGGGCGCGGTCTCACGGTGACCGCCCTGTCCTTCAGCGCGGCCCTGCACACCCTGCTCGCCCTGGATTCCGCCGGAGAACCGCTGACCCCGGCGCTGAGCTGGGCGGACACCCGGGCCGCCGACATCGCCCGAGGTCTGCGGGCGGCCGGAAGCGCCGAGGCGCTGCACAGGGCGACCGGAACCCCCGTGCACTCCATGGCCCCGCTCACCAAACTCGCCTGGTTCACGGCACACGAGCCGGAACTCGTCCGGCGTACGGCCTCCTGGTGCGGCCTGAAGGACTACGTCCTCTTCCGGTTCACCGGCAGGCTGGTCACCGATCTGTCCTGCGCCTCCGCCACCGGCCTGCTGGACATGCGCACCACTCGATGGCACGGCCCCGCCCTGGACATCGCCGGGGTGAGCGCCGGCCGGCTGCCCGAACTGGTGCCGCCGACCGCCGCGTTCACCCTGCTCCCGGAAGTCGCCGCCGCACTGGGGCTGCCCGCCGGGCTGCCCGTGGTGGCGGGCGCCGGAGACGGCCCGCTGGCCAATCTCGCCGTCGGGGCCACCGCACCCGCCACCGCCGCGCTGTCCCTCGGCACCAGTGGCGCCCTGCGTGTCGTACGCGACCGGCCGGGCGTGGACGAACGCTGCCGGGTGTTCTGCTACTACCTCGCCGACGGACTGTGGGTGCTCGGCGGCGCGGTCAGCAATGCCGGGGTCGTCGCCCAGTGGGCGGCCGAGTCCTTCGGCGGCGTCGACGTCGGCGATCTGCTGAAGGAGGCGGCCCAGGTGGAGCCCGGCGCGGAGGGTCTGATCGCCCTGCCCCACCTGCTCGGGGAACGCGCACCCTGGTGGGACCCGGACGCGCGCGGCGCCCTGATCGGGCTGCGCCGCGGACACGGCAGGGCCCATATGACCCGAGCCATGATCGAGGGGGTCGGGCAGCAACTCGCCCTCGTGCGCGACTCCTTGCTCGCCGCCGACGCCCCGATCACTTCGGTACGGGCCACGGGGGGCGCGTTGCGCTCCCCGCTCTGGGCGGAGATCGTCGCCGCCGCGCTCGACATGCCCCTGGAGATCACCGACGACGCCGCCGGCTCCGGGTTCGGTGCGGCGCTCCTTGCCCGGCACGCGCTCGGTGACCTGCCCTCGCTGACCGCCCCGGCGCCGGGTGCGCGCGCTCACCGCACCGTGACCCCGGACCCGACGGCGGTGCGGCGGCTGGCGGAGACGCGGGGGCTCGGTGAACAGCTCTACCAACTCCTGCGCGGGGTCCAGGAGTCGCCCCGGTGACTGTGACCACGGCTGCGGCACCGCCTCCGCGGCCGAGGACCCGGTACCAGGAGGCGTACGTCGTGCACAGGCCGCCCGGCGGCGGTGCGAGGACCGAGCCCGGCGGACCGGGCTAGGCAGGACAGATCGGTCGCCCGCAGCGGATCCGGCTTCCGGGTGGAGCGCGGCACCGCCGGTCTCGCACGTCGTGACCAGCTCGGGCAGCCCGCCCGCCGCCGCGCGGAGTGCCTGGGCGACGGTGGTCCCGGCGGGCGCCGCAGCGGTCGGCGGCCCGGTCGCTCGCCGGGATGAACACGGTCGCCGCGACGGGACGGGGGTCGTCGTCGCCCGGCCGATGCTCTGCGCCGCGCGCTTCTTGACCGGCCCGGGCAGCCCGCCCGCCGCCGCGCGGAGTGCCTGGGCGACGGTGGTCACGTCG
>NZ_JBIRRV010000025.1:0-93121 GCF_044333925.1 Streptomyces sp. NPDC020898 | reverse complement strand
GTAGCGGTCGGCGGCCCGGTCGCTCGCCGGGATGAACACGGTCGCCGCGACGGGACGGGGGCCGTGGTCGCCCGGCCGATGCTCTGCGCCGCGCGCTTCTTGACCGGCCCGGGCAGCCCGCCCGCCGCCGCGCGGAGTGCCTGGGCGACGGTGGTCACGTCGGTCGCCGGGGCGAGGATCCGGTGAGCGCCGTAGCGGTCGGCGGCCCGGTCGCTCGCCGGGATGAACACGGTCGCCGCGACGGGACGGGGGCCGTGGTCGCCCGGCCGATGCTCTGCGCCGCGCGCATCTTGACCGGCCCGGGCAGCCCGTCCGGATGCCGCCGCGCGGAGCGCCGAGGCGACGGTGGTCATATCGGTCGCCCGGGCGAGGACCCGGTGGGCGCCGCAGCGGCGGGCGTGACGAGACGGGCCGTCGTGGCGGCGCCGGTGCCGGTCGGCCTCACCGTGAAGGAGGCGGCCATGTCGGGGGCGGCCGGTGAGGTGATCGCGCCGTCCAGGTTCTCCATGAAGAAAGCCCCGGTGACCGGCAGCGCCTCGGCCTTCCGGCCGCCCCCGCCGTTCACGCCCTGGCTGCGGTGACCGCGTCGGCGCCGTGCACCGCGTGGCCGCCGAACTGCCGGCGCATCGCCGCGAGGGCCTTGAGCTGGGCCGCGTCCGGCTTGCGGGAGGCGAAGCGGGCGAAGAGGGCCGCGGTCATGGCGGGGGCGGACACGGAGAGACGTACCGCCTCCTCGACCGTCCAACGGCCCTCGCCCGAGTCGTCGACGCGGCCGGAGAGGGTGGCCAGGCCCGGGTCCTCCTCCAGGGCGCGGACGAGAAGATCGAGCAGCCAGGAGCGGACGACCGTGCCGTGCCGCCAGGAGGCGAGCACCTTGGGTACGTCCGGTACGTACTCGCCGGCCTCCAGCAGCTCGTAGCCCTCGGCGAGCGCCTGCATCATGCCGTACTCGATGCCGTTGTGGACCATCTTGGCGTAGTGGCCGGCGCCCACCGGGCCCGCGTGACACAGCCCGTCCTCGTCGGGGGCGAGTGACTCCAGCAGCGGCCAGACGCGCTGCACGTGCTCGTCCTCGCCGCCGCACATCACGGCGTAGCCGTTCTCGCGGCCCCAGACGCCGCCGCTGACCCCGCAGTCGACGTAGCCGATTCCGTGGCCGGCGAGCATCAGGGCGTGCTCGGTGTCGTCGCTGAAGCGGGAGTTGCCGCCCTCGACTATCACGTCGCCGGGGGACAGCAGCTCCGCGAGCTGCCGCAGGGCCTGGCGGGTCGGTTCCCCCGAGGGGAGCATCAGCCACACCACGCGGGGTCCGGCGAGCTTGCCGACGAGTTCCTCCAGCGAGCCGGCGTCGCGGTCGGGGGAGGTGCGGCTGTAGCCGAGTACCTCGTGGCCGCGGTCCCGCCAGCGGGCGGCCATGTTGCCACCCATGCGTCCGAGGCCGACGATTCCTACCTGCATGTGTCCTCAGTCCTTCGTGTGGTGATCGGGGGAGTGGGGGAGTGGGGGGAGGGAGGGAGTGGGGGCGAGCCGTCGCGCAGCAGGCCTAGGACGACGCTGTTGTCCAGGTCGCCGAGGCCCTTGGCCTCGACGGTCGCGTACAGCTCGGCGACGGTCGTGGAGAGCGGCAGCGTGACGTGTGCGTCGGCGGCGCTGTCCAGGACGAACCCGAGGTCCTTGTGGAGATAGCGGGCCGGGCCGGACGGGGTGAAGTCGCCCTCGGCCAGGTGGTGCCGTTTCTGTGCGAGCACCTCGGAGGAGGCGAGGCCACCGGCCAGTACGTCGAGCAGCGCGGCGGGTTCGAGGCCGCCGCGTTCGCCGAGCAGTACGGCCTCGGCGAGCGCGACCAGGGTTCCGGCGACGACGAGCTGGTTGCAGGCCTTGGCGAGGGAACCGGCGCCGGTGTCCCCCAGACGTCGCACGGTCGAACCCATCGCCTCCAGACACGGGCGGATCCGGGCGACCGCCTCCGCCGGGCCCCCGGCCATGATCGACAGGGTGGCGTCGCGGGCGCCGGTCACCCCGCCGCTGACGGGGGCGTCGATGACGGTGATGCCCTCAGGGCGCAGTCTCCCGGCCAGGGCGCGCACCGCGACGGGGGAGACGGTGCCCATCACGACCAGGGTGTCCATGACGGGCCGACCGGAACGCAGTCCGCCCGGGCCGTCCAGCACCTCGATCACCTGGGGGAGGTCGGGGAGCATCGTGAGGACGACCGGAGCGGAGGCGGCCACCTCCTCCGGGCTGTCGGCGGTGCGGCAGCCGGCGGCCACGGCGGCCTCCAGCGGGGTCCGGCCGCGGTTCCAGACGAGCACGTCGGCACCGGCCCGGGCGAGGTTCACCGCCATGGGCAGTCCCATGGCGCCGAGACCGAGGAAGCCGACGGTGCCGGCCTCGGCGACGCTCATGCGCCGGCTCCCGCCGGAGTGTCCTGACGCTCCTGACGCTTCGTCAACTCGGCGAGGCGGCCGATCAGTTGAGGACTGTCGACCACATCCCGGTTGACGACGAAGGGCGGGACGCGGCCCGCAGCCACCTCCAGTACGGCCCGGACCGCGCTGCCGCCGTTCCCGGCGGACATCTCGTCGGTCCACGCCAGGGCGTGCGGGCTGAGCACGACCTGGTCCATGCCCAGCAACGGGTTGTCCGGGGCGGGCGGTTCGCTCTCGAACACGTCCAGTCCGGCACCCCTGATGCGCCGTACGCGCAGCGCCTCGATCAGCGCGGCCTCGTCGACGATGGGGCCGCGGGCGACGTTGAGGAGGACCGCCGTGGGCTTCATCAGGGCCAGTCGCCGCGCGTCGACGAGATGGCGGGTCTCCTCCGTCAGCGCGCACATCACGATCACGGCGTCGGCCTGAGCCATCACGGTGTCGACGTCCGCGAGCCCGACGCCGAGTGCGGCGGCCGTCTCCGGCGGGCAGTACGGGTCGTACGCCACGATGTCGACCTCGAACGGCCGCACCAGCCCGACCAGATCGCGGGCGGTGTTGCCCAGGCCGATCAGCCCGATGCGGCGGCCGGTGAGACCGAGGCCCATCCACTGTTCCTTCTCGGCCCAGCGCCCCTCCCGCACCAGCCGGTCCTTGGCGGTCACGTTGTGCAGCACGGACAGGAGCAGGGTGAGGGCGGCGGTGGCGACCGGGCGCCGGGCGCCGTCCGGGGTGATCGTCACCAGGGCGCCGTTGCGGGTGCACGCGTCGAGGTCGACCGCGTCGTAGCCGACGCCGAAGCGGGCGAACAGGAGCGGGGAGCGGACGGCGCCCTCGAAGGTGCGTGCCGTGACGGCGGGGCCGGCGAACAGGACGGCGTCCAGGCCGTCGACGTCGGTCGCCAGGAGTTCCCCGGTGTCGCGCGGCAGGTAGTGCCAGCCGACCCCGGCGGCGTCGAGTTCGCCGAGCCGGATGTCGCCCCACACGTTGCGTCCGTCCGCGTCCAGGAAGTCCCGGCTGACGCCGACCCTGAACTCACTGCCTGATGCGGCGCCCATCACAGCACCGCGATCGGGTTGACGGGCGAACCCGTGCCGCCGGGGACGTTCAGCGGGGCCACGACGAACAGGAACTCGTAGCGGCCGGCCTGCGCGCAGGCGGCGGAGAGCGCTTCGAGGTCGAGGTTGTCCAGCAGCGGTACGCCCATGGCGGTGATCGCGAGGGCGTGCACGGGGGAGTGCAGCCCTTCGACCGGTGAGGGCCGTACGTCGCTGTCACCGTCTCCGCCGAGCAGGGCGATCCCGCGCTCGGCGAACAGCGGCATGGCGTCCACGTGGAAGCCGGCGCTGGCGTTGTCCGGGTTCCAGGCGCCGAGTTCGGCGCGGCGCCGGAAGTGGCCGGAGCGCAGCAGCACCGCGTCGCCGTCGCCGATGGTCACGCCCAGGGCCTTCTCCGCGGCGGTGACCTCCTCGGCGTGCACGGCGCGGCCGGGCTCCAGCCAGTCGGTGCCGAGGACGGCGGGCATGTCGATCAGTACTCCCTTGGTGACCAGCGGGCCGAGCGCGGACACGGAGCCGAAGCGGGCGCCGCCCGAGTCGACGACGTCGCGTGCGACGCGGCCGTCGTAGAGCTGTCCCCGGTAGGCGATGTGGGACAGCGCGTCGAGATGGCTGACGCCCTTGCCGTGGTAGTCGACGGCGATGAAGTCCTTGTGGCAGGACGGTTCGGGGGCTTCGACGTCGCCGAGGTCGGACATGTAGTGGAGCGCGGGCTTGCCGTTGTCGGGGCCGGGCGCCGTGTTCCACGGCAGGGCCGTGGGAACCGTGGTGCCGGTGCGCACCAGTGCGGCGGCGCGCCGTGCGTGCTCGGGGGTGACCCGGTTCCACGCGCCGCGGTCGGCCTCGGCCGGGGCCCAGCGGCCCCAGGTGCTCAGCTCCTCGAAGAGCGTGTCGAACTCCTCGCGGGACATCGGGGGGCCGTTGGGGGATGGATCATGCGGGTTTGTGGTCATCTGCTGCTCAACGCTCCAAGGCTCGGAGGGTGTCGTCGGCCGGCCCGGAGGGCGCGCTACGGTCGAGTGGTCCCGAAGGGACGCGGAGAATCTCGACGGCAAAGCGTGCGCCGACGGCATTGTCGTTCGGGGGCACACGAGAGACAATAGCCAATATGCTGTACGACGAACAGAATGATGGGTGGAGATACTGGTGAGCGCAAGTGACCCGGGAGGACTCGTCCCCGCCGTGACGCGGGCCGTGGCGATCCTCGACGCACTCGGCGAGGCGGAGGGCCGCCCGCTGTCGGTGAGTGAGCTCGCGCGTGCCCTGGGCCTGCCGAAGTCCTCGACGGGCAATCTGTGTGCCTCACTCGAGGCGGCCGGCATGATCGCGCGCAACGGCTCGGGCTTCGGCCTGGGCCGCAAGCTCGTCGAGCTCGGCGGCCGCTACCTGTCGACCGTCGATCAGCTGCGCGACTTCTACGAGCTGTGCCGGCGCAGCGCCCACATCTCGCGGGAGACCGCCCGCGTTGCCGTACTCGACGGCCTGGACGTCCTCTACCTGGGGCGTTACGACGGTACGCAGCCCTTGCGGCTGACCGCCAACATCGGTGACCGCTTCCCCGCGAACTGCACGGCCACCGGCAAGGCCATCCTGTCCACCCTGGACCCGGCGGTGGCCGAGGACCGGCTGCGCGGCCGCACCCTGCCCGCGCTCAGCGAACGGTCCATCACTTCCGTACCGGCCCTGATGGCGGACCTGGCCGAGACCCGGGAGCGGGGCTACGCGATCGACGACGAGGAGGCGACGGCGGGCATCCTCTGCCTTTCCGTGCCGGTCAACGGCTTCCGGACGGACTCGGCGCCGTTCGCGATCAGTGTCACCGTGCTCAAGGCCCGGCTCGACGACGAGTTCCGCGAGGCGTTGCTGAAGGACCTGCGGGGCATAGCGGCGGGGCTGGAGAACCCCATGCTCCCGCAGGGGGCGCCGGCCGGCGGCTGACGCCAGGGGCCGGTCGGCGGCCCCCTCGATGCTGTCCCACGGCGGCCGTACGGAGATCTCTCCGTACGGCCGCCGTAACTTTGGGGCAATAAATGCTCGCGGAGCTATTGACCAAAATACTGGGAGGCGTACAGGATGCTGGTCGAGCCGATGGAGTGACCCTCGGCTGGCAGATCCCCTCGGAGAAGTCCGTGAATGACGCTCCCGATGACACAGCCGACACGGCTGACACAGCATCCGATCCGGCCCCCGGCCCGCCGGCGGCCCCCCGGGCTGCAGGCCGCCCCCTGGTGAGCATCCGCGGGCTGCGCAAGCGGTTCGGCGGCACTCTCGCCCTCGCCGATGTCGACCTCGACATCCACCCGGGCAGCGTTCTCGCCCTATTGGGTCACAATGGTGCGGGAAAATCCACCCTTATCAAGATCCTTGCCGGTGTCTACCGGGCGGACCAGGGCGAGGTCACCGTCGCCGGTCAACCACTCGGCACCGATGCCGCCGCCGCGGAGATGTCCTTCATCCACCAGGACCTCGGCCTGGTCGAATGGATGACGGTCGCCGAGAACATCGCTCTCGGCACCGGCTACCCGCGCCGCGCCGGTCTCGTCTCCTGGCGGCAGGTTCGCGAACGCAGCACCGAGGCGCTGGACATCGTCGCCGGTCACCTCGACCCGGACGCGGCGGTCGCCGACCTGACGCGCGCCGAGCGGTCCCTGGTCGCCATCGCACGCGCCCTGTCCACCCGGGCCAGGCTCATCGTCCTCGACGAACCCACCGCGAGCCTGCCCGCCGCGGACTGTGCCCGGCTCTTCGACGTACTGCACACCCTGCGCGACCGCGGGCACGGCATTGTCTACGTCAGCCACCGGCTCGACGAGGTCTACCAGGTCGCCGACAGCTTCGCGGTCCTCCGTGACGGCCACCTCATCAGCGAGGGCCGCCTCGCCGACCACGGCCCCGACCGCATCGTGCGCGACATCGTCGGCCACCGGCCGGAGAGCCACCGCCCGGAACCCGGCCCCAAGGCCCCCACCGGCGAGGCCCCGACCGTGTTGCGTCTCACCGGCGTCACCACCGAGGGCGCGGGCCCCGTCGACCTGGAGCTGCGCGCCGGGGAGGTCCTCGGCATGGTCGGCCTCACCGGCGCCGGCCACATGGACCTCGGCCGTGCCCTCGCCGGTTCCCGGCCGATCCAGGACGGTGCGGCACTGCTCGACGGCCATCCCTACCGGCCGGGCTCGCCCACCGCGGCCGTCGACGCGGGCATCGGCTTCGTCACCAGCAACCGCCAGGAGGAGGGCTGCGCCCTCGAACTCACCGTGCGGGAGAACTTCCTGGCCAATCCGCGCGCCGACAGCCGTTCTCCGTGGCGCTGGATCAGCCCGTCACGCGAGCGCGCCGAAGCGGCATCGCTGGTCGAGAGGTTCGGCGTACGGCCGGCCAACTCCGAGGCACCCATCGCGACGCTCTCCGGCGGCAACCAGCAGAAGGTCATGATCGGCCGCTGGCTGCGTCTGAGCAGACGCGTCGTGATCCTTGAGGAGCCCACCGCGGGAGTCGACGTCGGTGCCAAGGCGGAGATCTACCGCCTGCTCGACGACGCGCTCGCCCAGGGACTCGCGGTCCTCCTCATCTCCACCGACTTCGAGGAAGTCGCCGACGTGTGTCACCGCGCCCTGGTCTTCGTACGGGGCACCGTGACCGCCGAACTCAGCGGCGAAGCCCTCACCGTCACCGAACTCACCCACGCCGCGTCGGCCATGCCGGCGCTGACCGGAACGGCGGACAACTGATGGCCACCGAGACCGAATCCGCCCGTCGGCAGGCCGACCGCGACAAGAGCGCACAGAGCGCACAGGGGGAAGGGTCCGCCAGGGACGGCGCCGGCAACGTGACACTCCGCGGGTCGCGCAGGCAGCCACCCGGCGGCGCCGGCAAGGGCGCGGACGGCGGCGGAATCACCGCCCGGCTGCGCGGCGGCCACCTGATCGGTACCTACGGCCTGCTCGGCCTGACCGTCCTGCTGTTCGTCATCTTCGCGCTGGCCCTGCCGGACACCTTCCCGACGATGGAGAACGCCTCGTCGATCCTGTCCAACCAGTCGATCCCCGCGATCCTCGCGCTCGGCGCGATGATCCCCATCGTCACCGGCAAGTTCGACCTGTCCGTCGGTTACGGGCTCGGGTTCGCCCACGTCCTGGCCATGCAGCTCATCGTGAACAACGGCTGGCCCTGGCCGACGGCCTGTCTCGTCGTCATCATCGGCGGCGGCATCGTCGGCGTACTCAACGGTCTGCTGGTGGAGTTCGCCAGGATCGACTCCTTCATCGCCACCCTCGGCACCGGCAGCCTTCTGTACGCCTGCACCGGCTGGATCACCGACGGCGCCCGGATCGTGCCCGGCCCGCAGGGGCTGCCCCCGGCCTTCACCGACCTGTACAACTCCAAGTTCCTCGGGCTGCCCGTCCCCGCCTTCTACGTCCTGGCGCTCGCCGTGCTGCTGTGGCTGCTGCTGGAGCGCCTGCCGCTCGGCCGCTACCTGTACGTCATCGGCTCCAACGCCCGCGCCGCCGACCTCGTCGGCATCCCCACCCGCCGGTACGGCATCTACGCCTTCGCCGGCTCCGGACTCGTCGTCGGCTTCGCGGGCGTCCTGCTCGCCGCGCAGCAGCAGATCGGCAGCCCGAGCGTCGGCATGGACTACCTGCTGCCCGCCTTCGTCGGTGCCCTGCTCGGCTCCACGGCCATCAAGCCGGGCCGCGCCAACGCCGCCGGAACCGTGGTCGCTGTCACCATCCTCGCCATCGGACTCGCGGGCATCGGCCAACTCGGCGCCGAGTTCTGGGCAACCCCCCTGTTCAACGGCGGCACCCTGCTCCTCGCGGTCGGCCTGGCCGGCTACTCCGCCCGCCGTCGGCTGCGCGCCGGCGCCACTGCCACCCGCCACTCACTGGCCACGGCCACGCCCGGGACGGAACCCGCATCGGAACCCGCGCCGGAGCAGCCGACGCCCGCCGCCACCGGCTCGCCCGACGGTGACGCGCCGCGCACCCCCTGACCGAGGCCTGACGGCAGGGCCGCGCCTCATGACGGCCGTGGCCCGCACGTCCCTCCCCGCACTGCCCCGCGTATCGGACGCATCGCCCGTCCTCTCACTCCCCAGCTCCCTCGTTCTCGCGTCTCGCCCTCCGCTTGTCATACGCCCTCAAGGAGCACCGCCGTGTCCTACCACCCCACCCGCAAGGCAACCCTCAGAGCTGTGGCCACCCTGGCCGTGCTCACCGCTTCCGTCGCAGGCTGCAGCCGGGGCTCCGACAGCGCCGGCTCCAGCGCCGTCGGCGGGTCCTCGAAGGCCGGCTGCCCGGCCGTCCTGGCGAAGGCGAAGCAGGCGGTCAGTGGCGCCGAGGCCGTCGACGCCCCCTGGGGCGGACCGGCCACCGGCCCCGCGGCGGTCGCCGGCAAGACCATCGTCTACGTCGCCCAGAGCATGACGAACCCCGGTGTCGCGGGCGCCGCCGAAGGCGTCAAGGAGGCCGCCAAGGCCATCGGCTGGCAGGTGAGGATCATCGACGGTCAGGGCACTCCGGCCGGTATCCAGGCCGCCGTCAGCCAGGCCGTCGCCGTGAAGCCCGACGGCATCGTCCTGTCCGGCTTCGACCCCAAGTCGACCGCCACGCAGGTCGCCCAGGCCAACGCCGCCGGCATCCCGCTCATCGGCTGGCACGCCGTGGGCACACCCGGACCCAGCGAGGACCCGAAGCTCTTCAGCAACATCACGACCAAGGTCGAGGACGTCGCGAAGATCAGCGCCGACTGGATCATCAGCCAGTCCAACGGCCGGGCCGGCGTGGTGGTCTTCACCGACGCCTCCATCCCGTTCGCCAAGGGCAAGTCGGACCTGATCGAGAAGGAACTCGCCACCTGCTCCGACATCAAGGTGCTGTCCACCTCCAACATCCCGATCGCCGACGCCAGCAGCCGCACCCCGCAGGAGGTGTCCGCGCTGCTCTCCCGCTTCGGTACCAAGTGGACGCACTCGGTGGCCATCAACGACCTGTACTTCGCCGACGCGGCGCCCGCGCTGCGGGCGGGCGGCAAGCAGGGCGACGGTGCCCCCTTCAGCATCGGCGCCGGTGACGGCGACCCCTCGGCCTTCCAGCGCATCAACAGCAAGCAGTTCCAGGCGGCCACCGTGCCCGAGCCGCTGTCCGAGCAGGGCTGGCAGATGGTCGACGAGTTCAACCGCGCCTTCGCCGGCAAGCCCGCCAGCGGCTATGTCGCGCCGGTGCACATCACGACCGCGGCCAACAGCGACGGCGGCTCCTCCTGGGACCCGAAGGGTTATCGCGAGGCGTACAAGAAGCTCTGGGGCAAGTAGGCGGCGTCGTCGGCCCCCGCCCTCCCTTCTTCCCGCTGCCCTCACACAGACACAGGAGTTCTCACGCGTGAACCCGCCCTCGACCGCTGCCGCCTCCTGGTGGACCGAACTGGATCAGCGGGCCGTCGACACCGCGCGGATCCTGGCCGCCGATGCCGTACAGAAGGTCGGTAACGGCCATCCCGGTACGGCGATGAGCCTGGCCCCCGCCGCGTACACCCTCTTCCAGAAGGTGATGCGTCATGACCCCGGCGATCCGGACTGGACCGGCCGTGACCGCTTCGTGCTGTCCGCCGGTCATTCTTCCCTGACCCTCTACACCCAGCTGTACCTGGGCGGGTTCGGCCTGGAGCTGGACGATCTGAAGGCGTTCCGGACGTGGGGTTCGAAGACCCCCGGCCACCCGGAGTACGGGCACACGGCGGGCGTCGAGACGACGACCGGTCCGCTCGGCCAGGGTGTCGCCAACGCGGTGGGCATGGCGATGGCGGCCCGCTACGAGCGCGGTCTGTTCGACCCGGAGGCACCCGTAGGGGAGTCCCCGTTCGACCACTTCATCTTCGCGATCGCCGGTGACGGGTGTCTGCAGGAGGGCATCTCCGCGGAGGCGTCCTCGCTGGCCGGTCACCAGAAGCTCGGCAACCTGGTCCTTTTGTGGGACGACAACCACATCTCGATCGAGGGCGACACCGAGACGGCCGTCTCCGAGGACGTGGCCAAGCGGTACGAGGCGTACGGCTGGCATGTGCAGCGGATCGCCCCGAAGCCGGACGGCGACCTCGACCCGCACGCCATCTACAACGCCGTCCAGGCCGCCAAGAAGGTCACGGACAAGCCGTCGTTCATCGCGATGCGCTCGATCATTGCCTGGCCCGCCCCGAACGCCCAGAACACCGAGGCGGCGCACGGCTCGGCACTGGGCGCGGACGAGGTCGCGGCCACCAAACGTGTGCTGGGCCTCGACCCGGAGAAGTCCTTCGCGGTGCCCGACGAGGTGCTGGCACACAGCCGGGCGCTGGGGGAGCGCGGCCGGCAGGCCAGGGCCGAGTGGGAGAAGTCGTTCCAGGAGTGGCGCGGCGACAACCCGGAGCGGGCGGCCGAGTTCGACCGTATCGCCGCGGGCGAGCTGCCGACGGGCTGGGAGGAGAAGCTCCCGGTCTTCGAGGCGGGCAGGGCGGTGGCTACCCGGGCCGCGTCCGGCAAGGTCCTGCAGGCGCTGGGTGCGGTCATCCCGGAGCTGTGGGGCGGCTCGGCGGACCTGGCCGGCTCGAACAACACCACCATCGACAAGACGTCCTCCTTCCTCCCGGCGGACAACCCGCTGCCGGAGGCGGACCCGTACGGCCGCACGATCCACTTCGGCATCCGCGAGCACTCGATGGCCGCCGAAATGAACGGCATCGCCCTGCACGGCAACACCCGTATCTACGGCGGGACTTTCCTCGTCTTCTCCGACTACATGCGCAACGCGGTACGCCTCTCCGCGCTGATGCGCCTGCCGGTGACGTACGTGTGGACGCACGACTCCATCGGCCTCGGCGAGGACGGCCCGACGCACCAGCCGGTCGAGCACATCGCGTCGCTGCGCGCCATCCCGGGCCTGAACGTCGTGCGCCCGGCCGACGCCAACGAGACGGCCATCGCCTGGCGCGAGATCCTCAAGCGCTGGACGAAGGTCTTCGGCAAGGGCGCCCCGCACGGCCTCGCGCTGACCCGCCAGGGCGTGCCGACGTACGAGGCCAACGAGGATGCGGCGAAGGGCGGTTACGTCCTCTTCGAGGCCGAAGGCGGCGCGCCCGAGGTCATCCTCATCGCCACCGGTTCCGAGGTGCACCTGGCCGTCGAGGCCCGCGAGCGACTGGAAGCAGAGGGGGTCGGTACGCGCGTCGTGTCGATGCCCTGCGTCGAGTGGTTCGAGGAGCAGTCCGCGCAGTACCGCGAGAGTGTCCTGCCGCCCTCGGTGAAGGCCAGGGTCGCGGTCGAGGCCGGGGTGGGCCTGACCTGGCACCGGTATGTCGGCGACGCCGGCCGCATCGTCTCCCTGGAGCACTTCGGCGCCTCCGCCGACGCCCAGGTCCTCTTCCACGAGTTCGGCTTCACCGCCGAGAACGTCGCAGCCGCAGCTCGTGACTCCCTCACCGCCCTGGGCGGCAACCGCAACGCGAGCACCAGTGGAGAAGTGACTTCCGTGACCGACGACGTACTCGAGCGGCTCTCCGAAGAAGGCGTCGCGATCTGGCTGGACGACCTGTCCCGCAAACGGATCACCTCCGGCGGTCTCGCCGAACTCATCCAGCGCAAGCAGGTGGTCGGCGTGACCACCAACCCCACCATTTTCGAGCAGGCGGTCGGCAGGGGTGACGACTACGCCGACCAGATCCGCGAACTGGCGCTGCGCGGTGTGACGGTCCCCGAGGCGGTCCGCATGATCACCACGGCGGATGTCCGGGACGCGGCGGACATCCTGCGCCCGGTGTTCGACACCACCGGCGGCCGTGACGGCTGGGTCTCCATCGAGGTCGACCCGCGTCTCGCGCACGGTACGGCCGCGACCGTGGCCGAGGCCAAGCAGCTGGCCTGGCTCGTCGACCGCCCCAACACGCTCATCAAGATCCCGGCCACCAAGGCGGGTCTCCCGGCGATCACCGAGGTCATCGGCCTCGGTATCAGCGTCAATGTCACGCTGATCTTCTCGCTGGAGCGCTACCGCGAGGTCATGGACGCCTACCTCGCCGGCCTGGAGAAGGCCAAGGAGCGCGGCCTGGACCTCTCCGGCATTCACTCCGTCGCCTCCTTCTTCGTGTCCCGCGTCGACACCGAGATCGACAGGCGCCTCGACGCGATCGGCACTCCCGAGGCCAAGGAGGCCCGCGGCAAGGCCGCTCTGGCCAACGCCCGCCTCGCCTACCAGGCTCACGAGGAGGTGTTCGGCTCGGCCGACGGATCGACCCGGCCCTCCGGCCGCTGGGCCTCCCTCGACCGGGCCCGGGCGAACAAGCAGCGCCCGCTGTGGGCCTCGACGGGCGTCAAGGATCCCGCGTATCCCGACACCCTCTACGTCACCGGGCTGGTCGCACCGGGCACGGTGAACACCATGCCGGAGGCCACCCTCGACGCCGCTGCCGACCATGGCGAGATCACCGGCAACACCATTGCCGGGACCTACGGGCAGTCCCGCTCCGACCTGGATGCCCTCGCCGGACTGGGGATTTCCTACCGCAATGTCGCCCACGTGCTGGAGACCGAAGGGATCGAGAAGTTCCAGCAGTCCTGGGAAGGCCTCCTGAACGCCGTACGGAACGCGCGGCCGAGCAGGGTGCCCGCTGTGGCCGACTGAGGCGGCCGACCGGCTTCGAGAAGTGCCGGACCGGGTGCGGGCCGCGCCCGCCTGTGATCAGGCGGGCCTTGCGGATTCGGGGCACGATTGTGGAGGATGCCCCTGGGGACCGGGGCCCCCGTGTCGGAATTCGGCAGGGGCGGACCGCTACCCGGAGTACAAACAGGAGACAGCGATGTCCCTCCAGGCTCAGCCCCCCGAGGCTTCGGAGCCCGAGACCCCGCATCTCGACTTCGCCGGTACCACCCCGTACGAGGACTACGTCCAGGCCGACGTCCTCACCCACCTCCAGCACACCCTCTCCGACGACCCCGGCGAGATGGTCTTCCTGGTGACGACCCAGGTCATGGAGCTGTGGTTCACGGTCATCGTGCACGAGTGGGAGACCGCCGCGCAGGCGCTGCGCGGGGACGACGTGCCCACCGCCGTCGCCGCGCTCAAGCGTTCCGTGCGGGAGCTGGAGGCGCTGAACGCCTCGTGGCGGCCCCTCGCCCAGCTCACCCCGGCCCAGTTCAACTCGTACCGCGCCGCCCTCGGTGAGGGTTCCGGGTTCCAGTCCGCGATGTACCGGCGGATGGAGTTCCTGCTCGCCGAGAAGTCCGCGTCGATGCTCGTACCCCATCGGGCGGCACCGCGTGTGCACGCCGAGCTGGAGAAGGCGCTGCACGAACCGAGCCTGTACGACGAGGTGCTGAGGCTGCTCGCGCGGCGCGGGTACGCCATCCCGGACGCCGTCCTGTCGCGGGACGTGTCCCTGCGCTACGAGCCCTCGGTCGAGGTCGAGGCCGCCTGGACGCTCCTCTACTCCGGTGACTCCGAGGACCAACTCGCCCGTCTCGGCGAGGCGTTGACCGACGTCGCCGAGCTGGTGTGGCGATGGCGCAACGACCATCTCGTCGCCACCCGCCGGGCCATGGGCGCCAAGGCCGGCACCGGCGGCTCCGCCGGGGTGGCCTGGCTGGAGAAGCGGGCGCAGAAGAACGTGTTCCCCGAACTGTGGACAGCGAGGTCCCATGTCTGAGCTGCTGCCCGCCAAGGACGACCAGGCACGGGAACTGGACTCGCACGACGAACTCGCCAAGGTGCGCGAGCGGTTCGTGCTCGACTTCGGCGTCACCTACCTGGACGGGAACTCGCTCGGCGCGCTGCCCGCCGCCGTCCCCGGCCGCCTCGACGACGTCGTGCGCCGGGAGTGGGGCGAGCTGCGCATCCGGTCCTGGGACGAGAGCGGGTGGTGGACCGCGCCCGAGCGGATCGGCGACCGTATCGCTCCGCTGGTGGGCGCCGCGGCTGGGCAGATCGTCGTCGGCGACTCCACAAGTGTCAATGTTTTCAAGGCTGTTGTGGGTGCGGTGCGGCTGGCGGGCGGTGACAATCGGAACGGCCGGTCGGGGCGGGACGAGATTCTTGTCGACGCCGCCACCTTCCCCACCGACGGGTACATCGCCGAGTCCGCCGCCCGGATGACCGGCTGCTCCCTGCGCGCGGTCGAACCGGGCGCCGTACCGGGGGAGTTGAGCGATCGTACGGCCGCCGTGCTGCTCAACCACGTCGACTACCGCACCGGCCGGCTGCACGATCTGCCCGCCCTCACGGCCGCGATCCACGCGTCCGGCGCCCTGGCCGTCTGGGACCTGTGCCACAGCGCGGGCGCCCTGCCGGTCGGGCTCGACGAGCACGGGGTCGATCTCGCCGTCGGCTGTACCTACAAGTACCTGAACGGCGGCCCCGGTTCGCCCGCCTACCTGTACGTCCGTCAGGAGCACCAGGAGCGGTTCGACTCGCCGCTTCCGGGCTGGACCTCGCACGCAGACCCCTTCGGCATGCGGCCCGAGTACGCCCCCGCCCCGGGTGCGACACGCGGGCGGGTCGGAACGCCGGACATCCTCTCCATGCTCGCCCTGGAGACTGCCCTTGAAGTCTGGGACGGGGTCGGCATCGACGCCGTACGGGCCAAGTCCCTTGCCCTGACCGACTTTTTCCTGGAGTGCGTCGACGAGTACGTCCCCGAAGGGCGCGTCGAGTCCGTGACGCCGGCCGCGCACGCCGAGCGGGGGAGTCAGATCGCGCTGCGGTGCGAGGACGCGGGGGACGTGATGGCGCGGCTCGTCGAGCGGGGCGTCGTCGGCGACTTCCGGCGGCCGGACGTGCTGCGCTTCGGGTTCACGCCGTTGTACGTCGGGTTCGCGGACGTGGAGCGGGCGGCCCGGGTGCTGGGCGAGGTCGTCGCCTCCTGACTCTCCTGGTTCCCGAGTCTCCTGGTTCCCGCGCCCACGCTCATCCGGAGGTGACGTACACCCCGGCCTTCGCCGCCGCGCACGCCGCCTGTGCGGCGCGGGTGGCGGCGGCCGGGTCCGGGGGTGCGCCTGTCGTCAGGAGCGTGTAGTAGAGGGGGGCGGAGACGGCCCGTACGACCGTCGGCGCGTCCGTGCCGGGGGGCAACTCGCCCCGCTGTACCGCCTGTTCGACGCAGGGAGACCATTCGGCGACCCGGACGTCGTAGAAGTGGCGCAGGGCGTCGGCCGTACGGACGTCGCAGGTCGCGGCGGCGATGACGGCGCGGAAGAGGGCGCCCTGGCGGGGGTCGGCGAGGGTTCGCTGGACGAGGGTGGCGTTGGCTGTCAGGTCGCCCAGGAGGGAGCCGGTGTCCTTGCGGGGCAGGGACTGTTCGGCCATGTCGGCGAGGAGGTCGGCGACCAGCCCGGTGACCGTGGCCCACCGCCGGTACACGGTCGTCCTGCCGACGTCCGCCCGGCGGGCCACGTCCGCGAGGTCGAGGTGGGCGAACCCCTGCTCGGCCAGTATGTCCCCGGCCGCCCGCAGCACGGCGGCCCGGACCCGGGCGGTACGGCCACCGGTGCGGACGGTGCCTGGTCCTGGTCCTTCGGGGTCGGGTCCGGCGGACATAGGGGCCTCCCGCTGCCTGCTGTCGGTCGTACCGCGCCAGGGTAACGAAACCGCAGAACCGTTAAATCCTCACCCGGCGTGACATCCGCTTGTGGGCACGCGTGTCGGCGTGCGTCGGCGTGCGTGTCGACGCACGTCACGGGCCTGGTAGCGTCCCCGGCGACGGCCGAATTTCTGTCCAGGTCCGCCAAATCCGTTAGACCGACCGGCAATTGGAGGGTGGGAGAAGGAGCGGGGCGATGGGGGTCCCCCCGCGCGAGCGAAGCCGAGCGTGGGGGAGCGTGCAGTTGCAAGGCGGAGGAGGGAGTGATGGCGGAGCCATCGCGACCGACGACAACGCGGCAGATGCGCGTGCCAGACCCCGCGACGCCGCCCTCCATTTGCCGGTCGGTCTTAAGTCGCTGAGAGGTTGGAGCATGCCGGACGATGCCGTAGCACGGGAGCACGGCGCTGAAAGGGCCGCGCGCACGGCGGAAGCGGAAGAGGCGTCGGCCCTCTCGCATCCGGCCGTCGACCCCGACGCCACCGCCGCGTACGGCGACCACCCCGACCAGGTGATCGACTTCTACGCCCCGCAGGGCCTGGAACCGCTCACCGCCGCCGGGACCGTGCCGCTGGTCGTCGTGTTGCACGGCGGTGCCTGGCGGGCGCCGTACGACCGCCGGCACATCACGCCGTTCGCCGATTTCCTGGCCCGGCGCGGATTCGCCGTGGCGAACGTGGAGTACCGGCGCGGCGGGGACGGGCCCGCGGTCGCCGGGCGCTGGCCCGACACCTTCGACGACGTCGCGGCGGCGCTGGACGCCCTGCCCGCGCTCGCGGCGGTCCACCTCCCGCAGGCCGACCCGCGCCGCATGGTCGTCACCGGGCACTCGGCGGGCGGGCACCTGGCCCTGTGGGTCGCCGCCCGGCATCTGCTGCCCGCCGACGCGCCCTGGTTCCTGGCCCGTCCCGCCCCCCTGCGCGGCGTGGTCGCCCTCGCGCCGGTCGCGGACCTCGCCGTCGCCGCGAAGCTGGCCGTCTGCTCCGACGCGGTCCACGAACTCCTGGGCGGACAGGCCGAGTTCGCCGCGCGGCAGCCCTACGCCGACCCGGCGCTCCTGGTCCCCACCGGCATCGCGACCACCCTCGTACAGGGGCGGACCGACATCGACCTGCCGCAGATCGTCTCCGAGTCGTACGCGGACGCGGCGGCGAAGGCCGGTGAGGTGGTCGGCCTGACGCTCCTTGAGGACGTCGGTCACTTCCCGCTGATCGACCCGGTGGCGGATGCGTGCGCGGTGGTGGCGGAGGAGATCGCCCAGCTCGCGTGGTGAGCCTGCCTTGGTGTCCTCGGTGTTCTTGGTGTCCTTGGTACAAAGCACCTGGTCGTACCTGTGGCAGTCGCCGTAGTACCTGAGAGGGACGGCGAAGAACCCCTCTCACTGCTGACGACCGCGCCCCGCCCGCCGCCTACCGTGCTGTATGTGACTGAGACGACACACACGCAGACGAACCCCAGGCCGAGGCGGGGGGACGACGCTCTGTTCAGCAGCCCCGAGTTCCGGGTGGCCATGGACGCGCTGGCGGGACTGCGCGCGGACCTGTTCCACGACGCCTTCGCCTACCGGCCGCTGCCTCCGAGGAACCGGCCCGGCGGGATCGCCCGGGTGCTGCCGAAGCGGCTGCGCCCGTACGCGGTCTGGGAGCGGCACGCACTGGTGGGCGCGGCCGCGCTGCTGGCCCTGCTCGTCTCCTTCGGCGCCACCGGGGGGCGGATGATCGAGGCGCTGGCGATGACCTGCTTCTCGGTGGGGCCGATCCTGCTGACGCTGGTCCGGCCGGTCGGTGCCTTCTGGTTCTCCCTGGTCTCGATCCCGGCCGTCGCCCTGATCGGCCAGAACTGGGGCAGCGACTACGGGAGCGGCAACTGGCCCTGGCAGCCCGCGAGTTTCGTCGCCCACCTGGTGGTGCTGACGGTCGTCGCCGCCCGGACCCGGCCGCGTACGGCCGCCTGGATGTGGGCGCTGACGGCGGTGTACGCCATGGGCGCCGAGAGCCTCTTCGGCAACCGGTACTTCAACACCAACGCAGTACCCTTCCTCTTCCTCGCCGCGCTGGCGCTGCTCGTGGTGACCGTGCGGCAGGTGCGCCGGGCCGCCGAGGAGCAGGTGACCGCCGAGCAGACGGTGACCGCGCACGAGCGTTCCAAGCGCACGCTGCTGGAGGAGCGCACGACCATCGCGCGTGAGCTGCACGATGTCGTCGCGCACCACATGTCGGTCGTCGCCATCCAGGCGGAGGCGGCGCCCTACCGGGTGGAGAACCCGCCCGAGGAACTGACGCAGGCCTTCGCGACGATCCGCGAGAACGCGGTGGCCGCGCTCACCGAACTGCGCCGGGTCCTGGGCGTCGTACGGGCGGAGGACTACGAGGCCCCCGACGCCCCGCAGCCGACCCTGGCCGACCTCGACGGCTTGCTCGCCAACGTGCGTGAGGCGGGCCTCGCCGTGGAGAAGGTGGTGACGGGCGCGGTACGTGAACTCCCGCAGGGCGTCGAGCTGTCGGCGTACCGGATCGTGCAGGAGGCGCTGAGCAACACGCTCCGGCACGCGCCGGGTGCGAGGGCGCGTGTGGAGATCGGGTACGTGCTGGGCGGGCTGGGGCTGCGCATAGTCGACGGCCCGGTGACGGACGGGCCGAAGGAGGTGTCGTTCGTGAAGACGACGCCGACGGAAGGTGCGGGGCACGGTCTCACGGGGATGCGGGAGCGGGTCTCCATGCTCGGCGGCGAGATGACGGCGGGCCCGGTGGACGGCGGGGGCTACGAGGTCACCGTCTTCCTTCCGGTGGCGGCGATCAGGGACGACGAGGACGGCGCATGAGCACCCCCACGATCCGCGTAGTGATCGCGGACGACCAGATGATGGTCCGCGAGGGTTTCTCCGTGCTGCTGAACGCGATGCCCGGCATCGAGGTCGTCGGCGAGGCGGTGAACGGCCGCGAGGCGGTGGAGCGGGTGCGTGAACTCGCCCCGGACGTCGTCCTGATGGACATCCGGATGCCCGAGATGAACGGTATCGAGGCGACCCGGGAGATCGTCGCGGCGGACGGCACGGCGAAGGTGCTGGTCCTGACGACGTTCGACCTCGACGAGTACGTGTACCAGGCACTGCGGGCGGGCGCGTCCGGCTTCCTGCTGAAGGACGCGTCGGCACGCCAACTGGCGGACGGGGTACGGGTGGTGGCGGCGGGGGAAGCGCTGCTGGCCCCCTCGGTCACGCGGCGCCTGATCACCGAGTTCTCGAAACTCGCCGAGGCGCCGCGCCTCATGCCGGGCGCGCAGTCGGCGTACGGCGACCTGACCGACCGGGAGACCGAGGTGCTCGTGCTCATCGCGCAGGGACTGTCGAACGGGGAGATCGCCGGGCGGCTGGTGGTAGCCGAGTCGACGATCAAGACGCACGTGAGCAGGATCCTGGTGAAGCTGGGGCTGCGGGACCGTACGCAGGCGGCGGTGTTCGCGTACGAGGCACGGCTGGTGACACCGGGGTGAGCGGCCGGTGGGGCGCGTCACGGCCACGGTGATGGCATGGTGGTGACATGGAGCAGCGCATGGAAGAGCGCATGGAACAGCGCGTCACTTTGATCACGCTGGGTGTTTCCGATCTCGCCCGCTCCAAGGCCTTCTACGAGGCCCTGGGCTGGCGGGGACAGGAAGTCGAGGAGACCGTCTTCTTCCAGGCGGGCGGTCTGGGGTTCGTCCTGTGGGGCCGTGACGAACTCGCGGCCGACTGCGGACTGGAGCCCGGCCCGGCGGTACCGGCGGGCGGCTTCGGCGGGATCGCCCTCGCCCACAACGTCCGCTCCGACGCGGAGGCCGACGCGCTGCTGGCGGCGGTGGAGCGGGCCGGCGGCACCGTCACGAAACCGGCGGCCGTCAACGCCGTCGGCTTCTACTCCGGCGCCTTCGTCGACCCGGACGGCCACGCGTGGGAGGTCGCGCACAACCCGGGGTTCCCGCTGGCGGAGGACGGCTCGGTGACGATCCCCGACTTCGGCGGCGCCTGATCCTCCCCGGTCCCTTCCCGGTCCCTTCCCGGGCAGGGTCATCTGCGCCCGAGGTAGACGCCCAGCGCCCGCTGCAGCATTTTGCCCTGGCTGCCCACCGGTCGTTCCCACTCCCCGAGGTACTCCACGGCCCGGCCGCCGGCCCCCGTCTTGAAACGGAGCCGGCCGAGCAGCCGGTCCTCGGAGAGCGTGGGGGTGATGGCGCGCAGGTCGTACGTCTCGGCGCCCGCCGAGTGCGCGTCACCCAGCATGCGCCACAACAGGGCGCTGCTGGGCCGCAGTTGGCGCCCCCGGCGGCCGGACGCGGCGTACGAGTGCCAGACCCTGGAACCGACGTTGATCATGAGGGCTCCGGAGAGCGCCTCGCCCTCGTACTCGGCGAGGTAGAGGCGGATGCGGTCGTCGTCCTCGGCGTTCAGGGCCCTCCACATGCGCCGGAAGTAGTCCAACGGGCGGGCCTTGAAACCGTCGTGGGCGGCGGTCGCGGTGTACAGGCGGTGGAACTCCGGCAGGTCCTCCTCCGCGACCCACGAGACCCGGACGTCCGCCGCCTCGGCCGTACGCAACGACTGTTCCCAGTGCGGGGCGAGCGCGTCGCGCAGGTCGTCCACCGAGCGTCCCGCCAACGGGATGTGGCAGCCGTAGCGCGGCTGACCGAGGCCGAAACCGTTCCCGTCGTCCTCCGCGCACGGCTGCCACCCGAGCCGCCGCAGCCGCTCCGCGGCGTCGAGCGCGTATCCGTCGATGCCGGCCGTGGGCAGATCACGCAGATGCCGTACGCCGGGATCGGCGATGCCCGCCGCCACGGTGTCCGCGTCCCAGTGCCGTACGACCAGCGGCGGCCCGATCCGCACGGAGAACGCCCCGATCTGCTCCAGATGGGCGACGAGCGGATCCAGCCACCGCTCCAGACGCGGAGCGCGCCAGTCGATCGCGGGCCCGTCGGGAAGGTACGCGAGATAGCGCCGCGTCCCGGGCAGCGGCCGGTACAGGACGAGCGCCGCCGCGACCATGGCCTCACCCTCACCCGTGTTCTCGCCTTCGAACCAGCCGATGCTCTCGGGCAGCCAGTCGGGCTTCACGCCGCCCCACTCGGGTATCTGGAGATGGCTGGCGTCGGGAGACGCCCGCAGGTGGGCCAGATGCTCCTCGCGCGTGATCTCCCGCACGTACAAGCTGGTCATGGGCAGGGTGCTCCTGTTCGGGGCGGCCACCGTAAGCCCGGGATCATGGGACAGGTCAAGGGTTCACGGCAGTGAACTGCGCCCACATGAACTCCGGGCGTCGGCAGCTCGCCGTACGGTGAGAGACCCAGGTCAGCCTGGTCAGAAGGGGGAGGCTCGGGCTAGCGTCCGTGCATGGCAGCTGCTCCCGACCTCGCTTTCGACCCGTGGGACCCGGCGTTCGTCGCGGACCCGTACCCCGCGTACGCAGAACTGCGCGCCCGGGGCAGGGCCGTGTACTACGAACCCACGCGCCAGTGGCTGGTCCCCCACCACGCGGACGTCTCGGCCCTCCTCCGCGACCGCCGCCTGGGCAGGACGTACCAACACCGCTTCACCCACGAGGACTTCGGCCGCACGGCACCCCCGCCGGAGCACGAGCCGTTCCACACCCTCAACGACCACGGCATGCTCGACCTCGAACCGCCGGACCACACCCGAATCCGCCGCCTGGTCTCGAAGGCGTTCACGCCCCGCACGGTGGAGGGCCTGAAGCCGTACGTGTCCCGTCTGGCGCAGGAGCTGGTGGCCGGCCTGGTGAAGGCGGGCGGCGGCGACCTCCTGACGGACGTGGCGGAGCCGCTGCCGGTCGCGGTGATCGCGGAGATGCTGGGCATCCCGGAGGCCGACCGCGCCCCGCTGCGGCCCTGGTCGGCGGACATCTGCGGCATGTACGAGCTGAATCCGTCCGAGGACACGGCGGCGAAGGCGGTGCGGGCGTCGGAGGAGTTCACGGAGTACCTCACGGCCTTGATCGCGACCCGCCGCAAGGAACCGGGAGACGACCTGATCTCGGGCCTGATCGCCGCGTACGACGAGGGCGACCGCCTCACGGAACAGGAAATGATCTCGACGTGCGTCCTCCTGCTCAACGCGGGCCACGAGGCCACGGTCAACGCGACGGTGAACGGCTGGTGGGCGCTGTTCCGGAACCCCGGCCAGCTGGAGGTGTTGCGGGCGGACCACTCCCTGACCCCCTCCGCGGTGGAGGAGCTGATGCGGTACGACACCCCGCTCCAGCTCTTCGAACGCTGGGTACTGGATGAGATCGAGATCGACGGGACGGTGATCCCGAGGGGCAGCGAGGTGGCGTTGCTCTTCGGCTCGGCCAACCATGACCCGGCGGTGTTCGCCGATCCCGGGGCGCTGGACCTGACGCGGAAGGACAACCCGCACATCTCGTTCTCGGCGGGGATCCACTACTGCATCGGGGCCCCGCTGGCGAGGCTTGAGCTGGCGGCATCGATGGGCGCCCTGCTGGAGCACGCGCCGACGATGCGCCTGGCGGCGGAGCCTGCCCAGAAGCCGAACTTCGTCATCAGGGGGCTGGAGGGGCTGCGCGTCGAGCTCTGAGCCGACCCCTGTGCCGCGCTCCGAGGCCCCGCCCGACGGCCCATACGCCCAGACCGGCGGCGGTCCCGGCGAGGATCAGCAGCGGCAACTCGGCGTAGAACACGCTCCACTCGGGCCCCTGCTCGAAGCGCCGAACCCGGCCCTGCGCCCTGACGAACCACACCACCAGCCCGACGCCCACACCGAGGGCGACGGTCAGACATCCTGAGGCGGCCTGTGCGCGTTGTCCCATGCCTGGCATGGACGCGGTTGCGTTGCCGGGGGTTCCCTGCGCGGACGGTTCGGTGGCCGCAAGAACCCGTTGGGAAGGTCCTCTTCTTGGGTGGTGCTTCGTATTCTCGGGCGAGTCGGCTATTTGTCGGTCGGCCGGTAATTCACGCCGAGTCGGCGAGGACCGGTGGCTGGGGTTCTGGCGTCCGGGACTGGCTGCCCGGCCAGCCGCGCCCCCTGTTCCTGGGCTCCCGCAGGAGCAGGCCGAGTCCGAGGGTGCCCGTGGCGAGCAGGGCCGTCCAGATCCAGTGGGACCGTTCCCAACCCTCCGACTGGGGCTGGGTGAACAGCGCCGCCTCCTCCGGAAGGAGCATGGCCGCGATCGCCATCAGGATCATCCCGGGCCCGGCCAGGATGCCGCCGCTTCCCTCGGCTGTGAAACGCGCGCCGAGGGAGCCCAGAACCAGGGCCCACGCCGCCAGGGCCAGTGGTTCCAGGGTGAGCGACGCCATCGGCAGTGCCGCACGGGCCTCGGCGGGTACGGCCAGTGGGGCGACGGCGAGCTGAACAGCCCAGGCCGCACCCAGCACCGCCACCGCCGCCAGGCACCGCAGCAGCGAGACCCAGGCCCTGGGCACGGGGACCGCCTCGGTGGTGCGGCCTGTGGGATCGTCGAGGACGAAGGCCACGCCGAGCGCCATGACCACCATGGAACAGCGCAACAGCAGTACGACGTCGTGCGCTTCCAGCTCTACCCCGGCCAGCGTGGGAGCGACTGCCACCGCGCTGCCCAGGGCGGTGCCGATCGCCAGCGGCAGCAGCCGGGCCGAACGCAGGGCGGGTGGAGCCAGCTCGCGCAGCAGGGCCCACCGCATCAGCACAGCCCCCGCTCGGCGGGGTCGATCCTCGGCGCCGGTACGCCCAGCAGTTCGGCCGCGCGTTCCGTGCCGGTGTCGGCGGCGGTCAGTTCCGTCCAGGAGTCGCGCACGGCGGCGCCCACTTCGGCGGCCGGTTTGTCCAGCAGCTCCGTGGCCACCGTCTGCTCGGGCGCGCCGAAGAGCAGGCCCGCCGCGGAACCGATGACCGGCAGTTGGATGCCGCCCCCGAAGGAGCGCTCGGTCAGCGAGTCGTACGCGCCTTCCGTACCCGCGGTCGCCCGCACCGCGAGCCAGAGGGTCACGACGGCACGGGCGCCGCACACCGGGGTCAGCCTCTGGGTCTCCAACTGCCCGCCGGTGACGAGACGATGGGCGAAGAGGCCGGAGAAGGAGATGACCTCGTTGTTCGCGATGTCCGCCCCATGGCCGCCCTCGGTCCAGTCGGTCCCGACCGTCACCGCCCCCGCAGTACCCGCCGCCCGGTCGTCCGCCGCCCAGCTGTCGGCCGGGGGCGGAACCGAACCGCCGGTCCCGTTGCCCTGGGGGAAGATCCGCTGACGTACGGCGTACTGTCCCGAGGCCAAGTCAGCTGGTACGTACCGTAGTTGACCCTGGACCACCTCCGACCACTGCGTGATCCGCCCGCTGAACTCGGGGAACGCGCAGTAGGTGACCCGCTCCACGGTCCGGCAGCGCTGGCCCTCCGCAGGGCGCTCCGTGGCGGTGGTCAGTCTCTGCTCCAGTGTCCGGGGCATGGACCGGAACTGCATTCCGGCGGCGGCGACGGCCAGTACGACCACGATCGCGCCGCCACCCGTCAGCAGCCTCGACCGAATGCCCGAGAGCCGCAGCGAGATCAGCGTGAGGAGCACGGCCAGCGCCAGCAGCCACAGCAGGTGCCATTCGGCGGGCCGCCAGACCAGCGCCGTCGGCAGGGGGGCCGCGAACTCGTTCTCGTACGCCACCGGACTGAGCCAGCGGTTGCGGGAGGTGTTGTTCACCAGAGCGGCGAGCGTGACGAGGCCCAGCCCCGCGACGACCAGCGGTGCCGCGGCCACTGCTTTCGTCACCTGGGCCACCAGCACGCCCACCGCCCCGCCGAGCAGCACGAGGGCGGGTACGGCCAGCAGTTCCCACACCTGGACGCTGCCCGCCGCGCCCGAGCGGGTGCTCAGGTACAGCAGCCGCGCACCGCTCAGTACCGCCGCGAGCACAGCCACGGGCAGGACCGACAGAAGATGTGCGGCGACCCGCGCCCACCGTGGCAGGACCAGGACTTCGTAGAGCGGGTCGACTCCCTGGCGGCTCGCGCGCAGACAGGCGAGGTTCACCGCGAGAGTTGTCGCCGCGGCGAGCAGGAGCATGGGCAACTGCAGGAGCCGGGACTCGACCTGCAGAACCGGGAACAGGTTGCCTTCGTCGCCGGTCGCCGCCCGGTAGAGCCAGGGTAGGACGATGACCGCCACGGCGACCAGGACGGCGGGATGGCGCAGCATCCGTACGGACTCGGCTCGGGCGAGCGCCAGGACCGCCGCCGCTCTCGGACGTGAGCTCGCCGCGGGGGCGGACGGCCGGGCGGAGGTCCGACGGCTTGGTGGGACGACGGGCACGGAGGCGGATCGGCTCATGCGGCGGCTCCCGGCATGACGGCGGCGTCGAGGAGCAGCAGGTAGCCGTCCTCCAACGAGGGGTCGAGCAGGTCGGCGCCGGCGGGCGGAGAGCCGATGTTCCGGTAGGTGCCCAGCCCGGTGCGCCAGCCCGCCCGGGCCTTCGGATCGCGCTCGCCGCTGCTCCACACCCGGCCCTGGGCCCGCGCGGCGAGGGTCGTGGGCGGGCCGGTGAACTTCACGACGCCGCTGTCCAGCACCACGACATGGCCGCACAAAGCGGAGACGTCCTCGGTCTGGTGGGTGGAGAGCAGGACGGTACGCCCTTCCCCGAGATCGGCGATCAGCTCCCGGAACCGCATCCGCTGCTCGGGGTCGAGGCCGACGGTGGGCTCGTCCAGGATCAGCAGCTCCGGATCGCCGACAATGGCCGCGGCCAGCGCTACCCGCTGCTTCATCCCGCCGGACAGCGTCTTGATGCGCTTGCCGCGCTCGGCGGTCAGGCCGACCTGTTCCAGTGCCCGCCGTACCTCGTCGTGCCGTGCCCTGCGGTCGGTCATCTCCTTGAGAATGGCGATGTAGTCCACGAACTCGAAGGCGGTGAAGGTCGGGTGCAGGCCGGGCTGCTGCGGCAGATAACCCAGCTTGCGGCGCACCGCGCTCCTGCCCTGCGCCGTACGGGGATCGATACCGAGCACGGTCACCGAGCCCAGCGAGGGCGTCAGCGCCGTGGCCAGGGTGCGCAACAGGGTCGTCTTTCCGGCCCCGTTGGGCCCCAGTAGCCCGGTCACGCCGGTGCCCAGGGAGAAGGAGACTCCGGTCAGGGCTTTGTGCCCGCGATAACTGACGGCGAGATCCTGCACCGTCACAGCGGCAGCGGCCTGTTCGGCCATGGGCGTCGCCACACTGTTTCCTTTCCTGCGTGGAACGTGGGTGGTTGGTGCATGGGGAGGTCGAGTGGGAAGGCGTGTCACCAGTTCTGTCGTCACCAGGTCCTGTTCGGTGACCGGAACGGGATGTGCTCGAAGGACGACCGCCGGGCCGCCAGCAGCACGGCCGCTCCCACGAGGCCCACCGCCGCGGTCGCCTGGCCCGGGACGCTGAGCAGCCACGCCTCGCCGGTGTCGGTGTCCGTGGTCACCGCCAGGGCGAGCAGCCATGCCGATCCGCTTCCGGCCGCCGCGCGAAGCGGATCGGACCGGGACACCAGTACGAGGGTCGCCAGGGTCAGCGCGAGGGACGGCAGCAGCCAGCCGAGGGCGGCCAGGCCCAGTCGGGGCAGAGCCAGACTGGCGGCTGTGCCGAGCACGGTGCTGACGGCCAGGACGGCGGTCGTACGCACCATCGCGATGCGGAATCCGCTGGTGGGTGTGACCAGGGCGATCTCATGGGCGGGGTCGAAACGCGGCCCCCAGGACAGCGCCATGCCCACGGCGGGCAGGATCGGCGCCACGGCCAGCAGGGTGAGAGGCGCGGCCGCGGGCGTGAGCAGACGGGCCGCGAGTACGGCGAGCAGCAGCACGGCGACGGCGCCGAGGACCCACGTACGGCGCAGCGCGGGCGTCGCGGTGATCAGCCGCGCGTCGTGCTCGGCCACCCGCAGTCTGACCAGCCCCCGCTCCAGCAGGCCTCGTCGGGGTTCGTCGACGGCCAGGTCCACGCGTTCCCAGATCGCGTCGAGCCGGGCCGGGGAGAAGGCGTCGGCCAGTGCCCGGCGGCAGTCCGGGCAGTCGTCCAGATGAGCCTCGGTGGCCGGCCGCCCCGGCGAGGCCTGCTCGCGCCGGGCATACGCACGGAGTTCCACCGCCGAAGGGTGCCGGGCCTCGCCGGAGGTCGGGTCGGGCCCGGAGGAGCTGTGCCTCTTCATGTCTTCCACCCACTCTTCTCTGGACGTACGGCTGCCGCCCTCACAGCAGTTCCTGTTGGAGGAGGCGACGGGCGCGCATCGCCCGGGTCTTGACCGTCCCGATGGGGATGCAGAGCAGTGTCGAGGCCTCCTTGACCGTCAGGCCGTCGACGACCGTGGCGTGCAGCACGGCCCCGAGTTCGGGAGGCAGGCGCCGCAACGCGTCCGCGAGATCGCCGTGCGGCAGTTCCCGGAGCACCTCGTCCTCGGCCGACGGCTGGTCACCCTTGTCCCGCATCCGTACGAGCCGCTGGAACAGACTCTGACGCGATCCGTGGCCGCGCATGGCGTCGACCAGTCGGCGGGAGCCGATGCGCCACAACCACCCCGCCGCGTCGCCACCACTGCCGGCCCGAAAACCCTCCGCGCTCCGCCACACCGCGACGAAGGTCTCCTGGACGACGTCCTCCACGAGGGCCTGGTCAGGGCACCTGTGCTGCAAACGGGAGAGCAACCAGGAGACGTACCGGGCGTAGAACAGCTCGAAGGCCTGGCGATCACCGAGAGCCACACCACGAAGAAGCTCGGCGTCGTCCACCGCCTCGTCGCCCGGGCTGTCCACTGGTCTGCTCACATCCCTTCATCGGGCTGAGGGACTCGAACGGTTCATGATCGTTCCGAAGTGGGGTCCGACTGGGCGAACGATGCCGTGCGAGTCGCCTCCCATCAACTCCCTTTCCCCCATCGCTTTCTTGACCTCCTCGGCCTGGAGTACGTAGAGGCGTACGGGGTCGTCGTGCGGTGCCTGGAGTAGCGGGCGGGGTGGTGGGGGTGCGGGTGGCTGCCAGCAGGCTTCTTCGGGGAGGGGAGGGGTGGTGCGGTCTTTGCGTCGGTGCCAGCGTCGCCAGCGGGCGGTGTGGGGGTTGGGCAGGGTCCAGACGTACGGGTCCGGTGTGCGGGGTGGCTGGTCGGCGATGACTGCTGAGCTGCTAGGTGTGCGGGGGCGGAGTACGGCGGTCAGTCGGGCGGTCAGCCGGAACATGCGGGGGCGGTTTCCGGGAGCGGGAAGGTGGCCCAGGAGCACTTGGTGTAGCGGCGCAGGTCGTATCCCCAGTGCGTAGTGAGCGCTGCGATGACGGCCAATCCGCGTCCGTCCTCGTCGTGTTGGCCGGCGGTGCGGGGTGTGGGGAGTTTCTCCTTGTCGGGGTCGGAGACCTCCAGGAGCAGGTGGTCGCCGTGGAGGGTCAGGGAGACCTCGACCAGGGAGAAGGTCACTTCGCAGTGGCGTACGGAGTTGGTGACGAACTCGGTGGCCACGAGGGCGATGTCGGCGGTGAGGTCGGTGGGCAGGCCCCAGTCGGCGAGGGCTTTGCGGACCTGGGTGCGGGCGTCGGGGACGTTTCTGGGGTGCTTGGGGATGCGGAAGGTGGTGGCCTGGTGGGGCTGGGGTGAGGTGGGTTCGGGCATGGCGGTGTACCCCCTGACGGGCAATCAAGTTCGCGCTCTGTAGCGGCGCGTGTGCACTGAGGTTAAGTTCGCATGGAGGATCTCCGCAAGCAGAAAGCTCGCATGCATGCGGTATTACTAATGTGCGATGACTGTTCTGCCCTAGAGTGGCGTTGCGAGAGAGAGGGGTTCGGGATGCCCGCAGGGGGACGACCGACCGTGCGCAGCAGGCGACTTGGGGCTGCACTCAGGAGGTACCGGCAGGCGGCCAAGTTCGACCAGCCGCAGGCTGCTGAGGTGATCGCGGCACATCAGACCCGGGTCAGCCGCATCGAGACCGGACACGTCATCGCCCGCCCCATCGAGATCCGGGCGATGCTGAAGGCGTACGGCGTCGACGAAACCGAAGTGCGCGTGAAACTGGAGGAGTTGGCCAAGCAGTCGAACCGGCGCGGCTGGTGGCTCGAACATGCCGCGCACCTGCGCCCTGACTACCTCGACCACATCGCGCTGGAGGACGACGCCACATACATCCGCGAGTGGCAGCCGGTTCTGGTGCCGGGGCTTCTGCAGATCCCGGCCTACACGGAGGGGAACATCGCGGCCGACCCCAACTACGTTGCCCCAGAACTGGTCGCTGACCTGCTGAAGGTGCGCAAGGCGCGACAGGCCAAGATCGAAGAGGGCGGGGCAACGTACAGTGCCATCCTCTGGGAAGGCGTCATCACCCATCCCTTGGTGAGTACTGAGGTTCACCGGGACCAGTTGTCCGCGATCCTTGAGATCGGGAAGCGGAAGAACGTCACCGTGCAGGTGCTGCCGTTCAGCACGGGCGCACTGGCGGCCCTGACCTCCGCCTTCTCCACCTTCAGCTTCGACGCGGAACCAACGGTCGAGGCCGTGGCCCTGGAGAACCTGCGGGGTACCTCGGTCCTCGAAGGGCCGGAGGATCTAACCGCTTACGCCAACGCGTACGACCTACTACGCTCGGCAGCACTGGCACCGGACGCGAGCACGAGGCTCATCCGGCGTGTACTGCGGACCACCAAGGAAGACACATCGTGACCGAGGTTGTAGGCCCCTTCTGGAAGTCGTCGTACTCCGGGACGCAGAGCAACTGCGTCGAGGTCGCCGACACGACCACCGGCGGCCGTGCCGTACGTGACAGCAAGAACCACGCCGGCCCGATGCTCACCTTCGCCCCCGGCGGCTGGCAGGCCTTCCTGGTCGGCGCCAGGTCCGGGGAGTTCGGCCACTCGGCACTGCGGGAGTACTGAGCTCGGTCATGGCCCCTGGTGGAGCGATCCGGCCGACTTCCCGAGGGGGGCGGCCTTCTCAGTCACCCGGCCGACGTGCTGTGATCCAGGGATGGAAGCGGTCCTCACCAGCGCTGTAGCCGTCGTCGGAACTCTCCTCGGCGTGGGCTTCAGCTACCTCGTGCAACATCGAATGGCCATCCGGAACGAGCGGTTCGCCCGCTGGCGGTTCCTGCAGGAGGAACGCATGGCGGCCTACAGCGCGTACGCGGCCTCGCTGGCGCACTGCCGGCGCGGCGAACTCGACCGCTGGCACCGGGCCCAAGAGGACCCCGGCAGTGCGGAGGCCGCGGAGGCGCGCGTCGAGTCCTACCGCCTGCGTGGAGCGGCGCGTCAGGAACTCTTCCGGGTCCGGCTGGTCGCCCAGGCGCCCGACCTCGTCAGGCTTGCAGAGGAGGCGCTGGACCGGGTGAGCACGATCCACAGGGCTCAGAACGAGCAGGACTGCCACAGCAGCGGTGACGACGCCCGCCGGGCCGTCGAGGACTTCGTACACGCCGCCGGGCGGCAGATCACCTCCTGAACGCTGCCTTTCCGAAGGTGGCCGCTCATCGCAGTGGCGCAGCTCGTTGCGGATGTAGTCGGCCACCCTGAACGCCGCAGTGAGCAGAGCAACCGTTTCCGTTGCGTCGAGCTTCCTGGCTTTCCCATTGCCGCGAACGCGTTGGTTGTCCTGGACACTGTCCTGCGGTGTGCGCCGAGGAGCTGATCTATGTCGTCATGTCCCGCCGCCGCACCCCCGCCAACCCCGCCGAAACCAACCCCACCGCAACCCCCGTAAGCACCAGCACCGGCACCCAACTCATCTCCCCACCCGGCAACTTCGGCAGATGCCCGAACGGCGACAGATCCAGCACCCCCTGCGGCACATCCAGCGCAGGCCCGATCCACCCCACCAGCAACGCGAACCCCGCAACACCCCAAGCACCGGGCGCCAGTTGAGGTGAGACCCCGTACAGCAGAACCGCCAGTCCGCCCAGTACCCACACCGCCGGGACCTGCACCAGGCTCGCCCCCAGAACCGGGCCCAGCTCCTCGCCGTACCCGATCGCCAGGCCGAGCCCGCTCAGTAGCAGGATCAGTGCCGCGCCGCCGAAGGCGATGGCCAAATGGCCCGCCGCCCACCGCAGCCGCCCGACCGCGTTCGCGAGGATCGGTTCCGCGCGCTGGGAGGTCTCCTCGGCGTGCAGCCGGAGGACGGAGGAGACGATGTACAGCGCCGCCACCATGCCGAACATGCCGACCATCGTGGCGAGGAACGCGTCCTCGATGCCGGACTGGCCGCCCATCCGCTCGATGATGTCGCGGGTCTTGTCGTTGTCGCCGACCAGATCCGCCGCGCCCTTCGTCAGGCCGCCGAAGGCGACTCCGGCCGCGAGGAACCCGAGGCTCCAGCCGAGGACGGCGCCACGTTGCAGGCGCCAGGCCAGCGCGCCTGCCGTGGCCAGTCGGCCCTTCGCCGGGCCGGGGCGGGTCGGGAAGAAGCCCATGCCGACGTCCCGGCGGCCCGCCAACTCGTAGGCAACGTAGCCCTGGAGGGCTGCCGCCGAGACGAACAGGCCCAGCACCCACCACCGTTCGTCCGCGAACGGCCGTACGTTCTCGAGCCAGCCGATCGGAGACGTCCAAGTCAGCGGTGAGGAGCCGTCGTTCGTCGCGGAGTCGCCCGCCGCGCGCAGGACGAACGCCGCGCCGAGGAGGCCGCCTGTCAGGCCCTTCGCCAGGCGCGCGCTCTCCGTGAACTGGGCGACGATCGCCGTGAGGGTGGCGAAGGTCGCTCCCACGGCTCCGATGCCCAGGCCGAGTGCCAGTGCGCCGGACGTGCCCTGGCCGGCCAGGCCGCCCGCGATCAGCAGTGCCAGGGTGACGTTGGCTACCAGGGCTGTGAGCAGGGCCGCTGTGAGGGGGGCCCGGCGGCCCACCATCGCCGACGAGATCAGCTCCTGGCGTCCGCTCTCCTCCTCGTCGCGGGTGTGCCGTACGACGATGATCAGGCTCATGATCCCGGCGAGGATCGCCGCGAAGCCGCCGATGCGCCAGGCCGTCAGGCCGCCGATCGAGTCGCTGAAGACCGGGCCGTACGTGGCCCGGAGCGAGTTGTTGGTGAGCATCTGGCGGGCGATGTCGGCGCGTTCGGCCGGGGTCGAGTACACGCTCTCCAGGGAGCCCGGGAGCGAGAGCACCAGGAGGGCCGTCACCGCCACCCAGACCGGGATCAGCACCCGGTCGCGTCGCAGGTTGAACCGCAACAGAGCCCCGGTGCCCGCCAGTTGGTGCGCGCCGCCGGTCCTTCGCACGGCCAGGGGCGACGTCACGGCGGTCATCGGGTCACCGCCTCCTCGTCCTGGTAGTGCCGCAGGAACAGCTCCTCCAGCGTCGGTGGCGTCGACCTCAGGGACCGTACGCCCGACTCGGTGAGTGAGCGCAGTACCGCGTCCAACTTGTCGGTGTCGACCTGGAGTTGGACCCGCCGCCCTTGTACGTCGAGGTCATGGACGCCGGGCAGGCGTGTCAACCCGTTCGGCGCGCCCGCGAGTTCCGCCGTGATGCTCGTCCGGGTGAGGTGGCGCAGGTCGGCCAGCGAGCCGGTCTCCACCGTCCGGCCCTTGCGGATGATGCTGACCCGGTCGCACAACTCCTCGACCTCGCTGAGGATGTGGGAGGAGAGCAGGATCGTGCGGCCCCTGTCCCGCTCCTCCTCGACACAGCGCTGGAAGATTTCCTCCATCAGCGGGTCCAGGCCGGAGGTCGGTTCGTCGAGGATCAGCAGGTCGACGTCCGACGCGAACGCGGCGACCAGTGCCACCTTCTGGCGGTTGCCCTTCGAGTACGTCCGGCCCTTCTTCGTCGGGTCCAGCTCGAACCGTTCGAGCAGGTCGGCCCGGCGCCCCTTGTCGAGGCCGCCGCGCAGCCGGCCGTACAGGTCGATGACCTCGCCGCCGGAGAGGTTGCGCCACAGAGTGACGTCGCCGGGGACGTACGCGATCCGGCGGTGCACCTCCACCGCGTCCGCCCAGGGGTCCCGGCCCAGCAGTTGTGCGGCGCCCGAGTCGGCGCGCAGCAGGCCGAGCAGGACACGGATGGTCGTGGACTTCCCGGCGCCGTTGGGACCGAGGAAGCCGTGCACCTCGCCGGTCTCGACAGTGAGGTCGAGACCGTCCAGGGCGTGTGTCGTGCCGAACGACTTGTGGAGTCCGGATACCTCGATAGCGAGGCTGGCCTTCGTCATGATTCCGAACGTACGTTGTCTTCAGAAACTTGTGAAGTTAAGGAAGCGTCAAAATGCCGGATACAGTTGAGGCGACGTACGCGTGAGGGAGATGATCAAGGCATGGCAGAGTCGGAGGCGGCGGGGCGGGATCCCGAGGCGGTGTCGAGGTTCGTGGAGGCCTTCGCCGCCCAGCTTGTCGAGGCCGGTATGCAGCGCATGGCCGCCCGCGTCTTCGCCGCCCTGCTCGCGTCCGACGCCGGCGCCATGTCCTCGGCCGAGCTCGGCGAACAGCTCCAGGTCAGCCCGGCCGCCGTCTCCGGCGCCGTGCGCTATCTGTCCCAGGTGCACATGGTCTCGCGGGAGCGCGAACCCGGCTCGCGGCGCGAGCGGTACCGGGTGCACAGCGACCAGTGGTACGAGGCGCTGACCAACCGCGACGCCGTGCTGAAGCGCTGGCAGCAGACGCTGAGCGTGGGCCTCGAAGGCCTCGGTACCGAGACTCCCGGCGGGCAGCGGATCGCCGAGACGCTCGCCTTCTTCGAGTACCTGGAGGGTGAACTCACCCGGCTGATGGAGCGATGGCGGGAGCAGCGCGAACGCCGGTGAGGTGGGGGAGTGGTGTCGGGTGGCGTCATTTGGTGCCATCGGGTGCCACCCGCCGTTTATGCAGTTCAGGCGGACTGCGTCAGCCGTCGGTCACATGGTGGCACCTCAAGGCTTGCATGTTGAGCCATTGTGGTGCCATCATGGCGTCATGAACCTCACGCCGTATGTCGACACCCTCCGCCGCGAACTCGCGGTGGCCGCCGAGGCCGGCGGCGACGAAGCCCGCGAGCTGGCGGAGCGGCTCACCGCTCCCCTGGAGTCGGCGGCCCGGCTGACCATGCTCAACGTGCTCTCCGCCGCGGCGGACGAGATCACCCGCGAACTGGCCCCCGGCTCGGTCGACGTACGGCTGCGCGGGCTCGACCCCGACTTCGTGGTGGCACTGCCGCCCACCGACGGCGGCGCCGCCGTGGAGCCGACCGCGCCCGTCGAACCGCTCAGGGCCCCGGCCCCGGTCGACGGCGACGAGGGCGGCACCGCCCGCGTCAACCTGCGACTGCCGGCCCACCTCAAGGTCCGTGCCGAGGAGGCCGCGACCCGCGAGGGTCTGTCGGTCAACGCGTGGCTGGTGCGTGCCGTGTCGGCCGCGGTCGACGGCGGTACCCGGCCGCGTACGACGGAGACGACCCAGACCGTCGGACAGAGCTTCACGGGCTGGGTTCGCTAGCCGCACGCACGCGCACCCGGCCGGCCATCCCTACCGGCCCGCATCACTTCACCCCCACCACGTCCCACCAGCGGGGACGCCCTGAAGACCCAAGAGGACGGGACAGCCATGCCTGCTTTCGACACTTCCGAAGCGATCTCGGTCACCGCGAACGTGGAGGCCGGTTCCATCCAGTTCACCGCGGGCGACCGCCTCGACACCGTCGTGGAGGTACGGCCCCGCGACCCGAAGAAGGACGTGGACGTACGGGCCGCCGACCAGACCGAGGTCTCGTACGCGGGCGGCGTACTGACCGTCAGGACGCCCAAGGGCAGCCTGTTCGGCCTCGGTCGCACCGGCACCGTCGATGTGACGGTCGACCTGCCCACGGGCTCCCGCATCGACCTGACCGGCGCCTGGACCCAGGTGCTCGGGGAGGGCCGGCTCGGGGAGGTCCGGGTGAAGACCTCGTCCGGCGATGTCCGACTCGACACCACCGGCCCGCTCCAGCTGACCGCGTCGCACGGCTCGATCACCGTGGACCGGGTCGAGGGTGCGGCCGAGATCACCACCAGCTCCGGCAGCCTGCGCGTCGGCTTCGTCGACGGCACCGCCGTCCTGAAGAACTCGCACGGCAGCACGACCGTCGGCGCCGCGACCGGGGAACTGCGGGTGAGCGGCGCCAACGGCGACATCGACATCCGGCGCGCCGAGGACTCGGTCACCGCCACCACCGCCCACGGCACCCTGCGCGTGGCCGAAGTCGCCCGTGGAACCGTCCAGTTGGAGACCTCGTACGGCGCCATCGAGGTCGGAGTCCGCGAGGGCACGGCCGCCTGGCTCGACGTCAGCTCGGGCGCCGGCCAGGTGCGCAACACGCTCACCGCGTCCGAGTCCCCGGAGAAGACCGAGGACACCGTCAAGATCCGCGCCCGCACCCGGTTCGGCAACATCGACGTCCGCCGGGCCAAGGCCTGACGCCGGCGTGCCGCCAACTCACCCCCGTACGGGCCGGCCTCGTACAGCCGGCCTCGTACGACCACCGGCTACCGCTCCTTCGTCTCCTCCAGCACCGTCCGTCCGAGGAGCGCGTACCGCTCGGGGGCGCGGCGCTTGAGGTACTGGGCGTAGCCGATGCCGCCCGCCGCGATCAGCGCGACCAGCCACGGCGTGGCCCTGAGCACCAGCGAACCGGATTCCGGGCCCGCCGCGACGCCCATGTTGGACACCAGGAGCACGACCACCGCGAGCATCGCGAGGCCGCCGACGAGCGGGGCGGTGAACGTCCGGAACCAGTGGCGGCTCTCCGGGTGGTTCTTGCGGAAGTAGGCCAGGACGGCGAAGGAGCAGACGGCCTGGACGACGAGGATCGCCATGGTGCCGAGGATGGCCAGCAGGACGTACGTACCGCTGTACGGGTCCTTGCCCGCGAGCCAGAACGCGGCGAGCAGGACGCCGCTGATGACCGTCTGGACCAGGCCGGCGATGTGCGGGGAGCCGTGTTCGGCGTGGGTGCGGCCGATGGTGTTCTTCAGGGACGGGAGGACCCCCTCGCGGCCCAGGGCGTACATGTAGCGGGCGGCGCAGTTGTGGAAGGCCATGCCGCAGGCCAGCGAGCCGGTGATCATCAGCCACTGCATGACGACGACCGCCCAGTGGCCGACGTACTGCTCGGTGGGGTTGAAGAAGAGGGCGAGGGGGTTGGCGGAGGAGGCCGCCTCGACGGCCGCCGCCTCGCCGTTGCCCGTGATGGCCATCCAGGAGACGAAGACGTAGAAGACGCCGACGCCCAGGACGCTGATCATCGTCGCCTTGGGGATGATCTTCTTCGGGTCGCGGGACTCCTCGCCGTACATCGCCGTCGACTCGAAGCCGACCCACGACCAGAAGGCGAAGAAGAGGCCGAGGCCGGCGCTGGTGCCCTGGAAGGCGTTGACCGGGTTTACGGGTCCGAAGGTGAAGCCGTTCGGGCCGCCGCCGTGGAAGGCGACCGAGATGGCCATGGCCGCGAGGATCGTCACCTCGGTGGCGAGGAGGACGATCAGCAGCTTCTCGGCCACCGACACCCCGAACCACGTACCGGAGGCGTTGATCGCGAGCATCAGGATCGCGAACAGCCACCAGGGGACGTCGACGCCCGTCTGGTCCTTGATGGTGTCGGTGGCGAAGGTCGAGAAGATGCCGATCAGGGCGGGCTCGAAGACGACGTACGCGAAGGTGGCGAGGAGCCCGGAGGCGAGGCCGATCGTGCGGCCGAGGCCGTACGAGATGAAGCCGTAGAAGGCGCCGGTGGACGTGATGTGCTTCGCCATCGAGGTGAAGCCGACGGCAAAGATTGCCAGGACGACCATTGCGACCAGGTAGCTGGCCGGGGCGCCGATGCCGTTGCCCGACGACACCATGAAGGGCACGTTGCCCGTCATCGCGGTGATCGGCGCGGCGGTGGCGACGGCCATGAAGACCACCCCGAGCAAGCCGATCGCGTTCGGCTTCAGCCGGTGAACCGGGCCTTCTTCGCCCGTAGTTGTACTCTCCGCCGGGGCTACGCCCTCATCCACTGCCATCGGGTGGCCCCTTCCTGGTTGCCTTGCACCGCGCACTGCCGGTGGAGTGGAACTCTGTAGCCCAAATGAGTCGGTCAAGGGTGGCGGGATGTTAAATACTTGTCAACCAGACCTTTAGAAATCTGGCGGCAACACGCACCTCGTACCGTCGCCGCCATGAGCACGTTCAGCGGCTACACCTCCACCCTCGGCGGCCACCACTACCGCTTCGACTCGCTCGCGCGCCTGCTCGCCGCCGCGAGCCCCGAGCGCTCCGGCGACCGGCTGGCCGGGCTCGCCGCGGAGTCCGCGCAGCAGCGGGTGGCGGCGCGCTGGGCGCTGGCCGACGTGCCGCTGTCCCGGTTCCTCGCCGAGCCGTTGATTCCGTACGAGGACGACGACGTGACCCGGCTGATCGTGGACACGCACGACGTGGCCGCCTTCGCGCCGGTGTCCGGGCTGACGGTGGGCGGGTTCCGGGAGTGGCTGCTGTCGGAGGCGGCGGACGCGGAGTCGCTGGCCGCTGTGGCGCCGGGCTTGACGCCTGAGATGGTCGCCGCGGTGTCCAAGCTGATGGGGAACGCCGATCTGGTCGCGGTGGCGAGGAAGGTGCGGGTGGTGACCGCCTTCCGGTCGACGATCGGGCTGCCTGGGCGCCTGGCCACGCGCCTCCAGCCCAACCACCCGACGGACGACCCGGCGGGCGTCGCGGCCGCGCTGCTGGACGGTCTGCTGCTGGGGTCGGGCGACGCGGTGATCGGCATCAACCCGGCGACGGACAGTCCGAAGGCGGTACGGGATCTGCTGGAGCTGCTGGACGGCGTCATCCAGCGGTACTCCATACCCACGCAGTCGTGCGTGCTGTGTCATGTGACGACCAGCGTGGATCTGATGGAGCGCGGGGCGCCGGTGGATCTGGTGTTCCAGTCCATCGCGGGTACGCAGGCTGCGAACGCCTCGTTCGGGGTGACCCTGGGGCTGCTGGACGAGGCGTACGCGGCGGCGGGGGAGCTGAACCGGGGCTCGGTCGGACGCAACGCCCTCTACTTCGAGACCGGGCAGGGCAGCGCGCTGTCCGCCGGCGCGCATCACGGGGTGGACCAGCAGACGGTGGAGGCGCGGGCCTACGCGGTGGCCCGGCGCTACGACCCGCTGCTCGTGAACACGGTCGTCGGCTTCATCGGCCCCGAGTACCTCTACGACGGCCGCCAGATCCTCCGCGCCGCCCTGGAGGACCACTTCTGCGGCAAGCTGCTCGGCCTGCCCATGGGCCTGGACATCTGCTACACGAACCACGCCGACGCGGACGACGACGACATCGCCACGATGCTGACGATGCTCGGCGTCGCCGGGGCGTCCTTCGTGATCTGCACACCGGGCGGCGACGACATCATGCTCAACTACCAATCCGCCTCGTACCACGACGCGTTGTACCTCCGCGAGGTCCTCGGGCTGCGCCCGGCACCGGAGTTCGAGGCCTGGCTCGACGGCATCGGCCTGCTGGACGAGCGGGGCGCGATCAGAGACGTCTCGGGTACGGCACATCCGCTGACGGCGATCGGAAAGGAACTGGCCGCATGACGAAGCTGACGAACAGTCAACTTGCCCCCATTTCCGACGACTTGACCATGTGGTCGGCGCTGCGGCAGCACACGCAGGCCCGGATCGGGCTCGGCCGCGCGGGCTCGGCGCTGCCCACCCGCCACCGCCTGGAGTTGCAGGCCGCGCACGCCGCCGCGCGGGACGCCGTCCACTCGCCCTTCGACCCGGAGACGGTCGCGGCGGGCCTGGCAGGCGAACCGACGGTACGGGTGCGCAGCGCCGCCGGCGACCGGCTCACCTACCTCCAGCGCCCCGACCTGGGGCGCCGCCTCGACGACATCGACCGCGCCCACCTCCCCGGCGGTGACTGGGACCTGGTGTTCGTCGTGGCCGACGGCCTGTCCAGCCGGGCGGTGCACGAACACGCGGCGCGGGTGGTCCGGGCGACGACCGCACTCCTGGACCCGGGTCTGCGGGTGGCCCCGGTGATCCTGGCCGAACAGGCCCGGGTGGCCCTCGGAGACGACGTGGCCCACGCGATGGGTGCGGAGATGGTGGTCGTCCTGATCGGCGAACGCCCCGGTATGTCCGCGGCGGACTCCCTGGGCGCGTATCTGACCTACGCCCCGCGCCCCGGCACGACCACGGACGCCGACCGCAACTGCCTGTCCAACATCCGGCCCCCACTGGGCCTGACCTACGAGACAGCGGCGGCGAAACTGGCGGCGTTGATAGGACGGGCACGGGAGTTGGGGCTGACGGGGGTCGGGCTGAAGGACGAGGCTGACATCCCAGCCCGTCCGGCGGTTGAGGACAAGGCCCGTTCAGGGCCGTAGCGGGGGTCTGGGGGCGGCAGCCCCCAGGGACGGGACGGGACGGGTAGGGGCGGCGGGGGCGAAGAAACCCTGGCCGCACCCACCCCTCACCCCGGCAGCGTCAACCCCCACGCCCCCTCCCGAACCACCCACGTCCGCCGCCGCACAGGCCCGCTCACCAGCCCCGCGTCCACCCGGTACCGGAAGTCCGCCCCGGACACCGTCACCCGTCGCCCCACCGCGCCCAGCGGAGACGCCTCCGCGCCCACCGACACGGGCCGTACCTCCACCCGGACGCCCCCCGCCACCCCGGGCGTCAGCAGGACCGCCTCCACGGGCTGGTCCAGGTCGACGAGGGTCACCCCGTCCACCTCGATGCGCAGCCGCGAGGGTCCGGGGCCGCCCGGTACCGGGACCAGCCGTGTGCCCCGCGCCCCCCGGACCGGCCGTACCGCCAGGGTGCGTACCAGCGACTGGCACGTCCGCAGCCAGGGATGTGCCGGTGCCGTGACGCCCGTACCGTCCGCCGAACCGTCCTCCGGTATGTCACCGAGGATGACCGGACCCCGTATCGCCGGAATGCGCACCGCGCCCAGGACCACCCCGTCGCTGTCGTCGACGAGGAGGTCCAGGCGCCGCTCGGCGCCCTCCAGGACCGCCCGCGCCGCGGCCACCGCGCCCGTGGGCACCCCGAGCGAACGGGCGAGGGACAGGACACCGGCCGCCCCCACCGGCACGAGGGACAGACCGCATCCGGCCAGTTCCCGCTGCCGGTGCAGGAGGGCCACCGTACGCAGCAGGGCCCGGTCGTCGCCGATCACCACGGGCCGTCGGGAGCCCCTCCTCGCCAGTGCCCGGGCGAATTCCTCGGGCCCTTCGGGGAGGCACACTTTGGTGGTCGCACCCGCGCTGAGCACGTCTTTTGCGATCCGGACGGACTCGCCGTCCGTCCGCCGGGCGACCGGGTCGATGACCACGAGGAGCTGGTCGGAAGTGGCCACCTCGGTCCTGCCTCGCTTCCTCGGGTAGCATCTTTGTGCAAGAGCCCCTTGCGCTATTGCGCCAGGGGCTTCGTCTATTCCGGGGCATCCGGTCCGACGGGTTGCGGCCAACGAAGGTCGCCGGTGTACGAGGCATGAGCCGAGAGCTCTAGTCACGTACGCCCCTGACCTTGGACATGCCCCGCCCGGAAGGGGTGTACGCGCGTGCCCGCACTTGTGCTGCTCGGTGCTCAGTGGGGTGACGAAGGCAAGGGGAAGGCTACCGACCTGCTTGGCGGGTCGGTGGACTATGTGGTGCGCTACCAGGGCGGCAACAACGCCGGCCACACGGTAGTCGTGGGCGATCAGAAGTACGCCCTGCACCTCCTCCCTTCCGGAATCCTCACACCTGAATGCACACCCGTCATCGGCAACGGCGTCGTCATCGACCCGTCGGTCCTGTTCTCCGAGCTGAACGGGCTGAACGAGCGAGGCGTCGACACGTCCAAGCTCCTGATCAGCGGCAACGCTCACGTCATCACGCCCTACAACGTGACCGTGGACAAGGTGACGGAACGCTTCCTCGGGAAGCGGAAGATCGGCACGACCGGGCGCGGTATCGGTCCGACGTACGCCGACAAGATCAACCGGGTCGGGATCCGTATCCAGGACCTGTACGACGAGTCGATCCTGACGCAGAAGGTCGAGGCGGCGCTGGACGGCAAGAACCAGCTCCTCACCAAGGTCTTCAACCGCCGGGCGATCGAGGCCGCCCAGGTCGTCGAGGAGCTCCTCACCTACGCGGACCGGCTCAAGCCGTACGTCACCGACACCGTCCTGGTCCTCAACAAGGCGCTCGACGACAACAAGGTGGTCCTCTTCGAGGGCGGCCAGGGCACGCTCCTGGACATCGACCACGGCACGTATCCCTTCGTGACGTCGTCGAACCCGACCGCGGGCGGTGCCTGCACGGGCGCGGGCGTGGGCCCGACGAAGATCAGCCGGGTCATCGGCATCCTCAAGGCGTACACGACCCGGGTCGGCGCCGGTCCCTTCCCCACCGAGCTCTTCGACGAGGACGGCGACGCCCTGCGCCGTATCGGCGGCGAGCGGGGCGTCACGACCGGCCGTGACCGCCGCTGCGGCTGGTTCGACGCGGTCATCGCCCGCTACGCGACCCGCGTGAACGGCCTGACCGACTTCTTCCTCACCAAGCTCGACGTCCTCACCGGCTGGGAGGAGATCCCGGTCTGCGTGGCCTACGAGATCGACGGCAAGCGCGTCGAGGAACTCCCGTACTCGCAGTCCGACTTCCACCACGCGAAGCCGATCTACGAGAACCTCCCCGGCTGGTCGGAGGACATCACGAAGGCCAAGACCTTCGCGGACCTCCCGAAGAACGCCCAGGCGTACGTGAAGGCGCTGGAGGAGATGTCCGGCGCCCCGATCTCAGCGATCGGCGTCGGCCCGGGCCGCACGGAGACGATCGAGGTCAACTCGTTCATCTAGAGCGGAGGTACGAGTGAGGGGCACCCCGTCCGACGGGGTGCCCCTCAGCTGTTCTTCTGGGGTCAGCTCTTATCCGGAGGGGCCTGGAACCCCGTCGTGTCGAGTTCGCAGCCGAAAGGGTCGGGGATGTAGAGCTTCTCGCCGAACGGCTTGGTGTGCGTGGCCTGGTACCCCTTGTCGTACGGGTCGCAGAACACGATGGCCCGTTCCTCCTGCATGTCGAGGACCAGGTAGACGGGGACGCCTGCCTTGCCGTAGGTCTCGACCTTGTCGGTGAGGTCGTCGAGCCGGGTGGAGACCGAGGTCAGCTCGGCGACGAAGGAAAGGCCTTCTCCGTCGAGGCGATTGCTGTCGGTCTCCAGCGTCCGCTCGTGCGCGGCGTAGATGTCCGGTCCGTACGCACGCTCGACTCCCGGGAAGACGAACAGGAGCGGCGACGAATCGATGAGGTGGCCCTCGGGGAGGAATTCCTCAAGCTGCCGACGCACCGACTTCATGACGCGGGAGTAGTACCCCTTCGACCACGGCGACACGACGATGTTCCCCTTGATGATCTCGGCCTTGTAGCCGTCCGGCACGTAGAGCTCGTCGAGGGCGTCCAGCAAGCCCTCGAAGCTGGGGGGCTCCGTGCCGCTTATCGTGATCGGTCGCTCTGTCATCAACGTCATGATGCGCCCTTCCCCTGAGACAGGCCAGTTGCCACTCAGCGTAGTCATGCGTGCACTGTGTGGCAGTCGTTCGTATTTATTCGCTCACCGTGAATTGACCGGGACATGGCCTGTCATGGCCTGCTCTTGGTTCCTGGGCGGGCCGGTCTCCCGTCACGATCTACGCGTGTAGCCCGGTTGTCCCAGTCGTCTCAGCCACCCCAGTCGCCCAGGAGTCCCCCCATGCCCATCTCACCCATGAACCGCCGCGCGTTCATGCACAAGTCGGCCGTCACCGGCGCTGCCGTGGCAGCCGCCGGGACCGTTGCGGCGGTGCCCGCGCAGGCGGCCGACCGTGCTGACGGCGTGCACTGCAGGCCGCCCCGTACCTGGACCTTCTCGATCCTGGGCACCACCGATCTGCACAGCCATGTCTTCGACTGGGACTACTACACGGACGCCGCCTACGCCGACAAAGCCGGCAACTCGGTGGGCGTCGCCCGGGTGGCCACGCTCATCAAGCAGCAGCGCGCGGAGAAGGGGGAGGGGCACGTCCTGCTCGTCGACGCGGGCGACATCATCCAGGGCACCTCGCTGGCGTACTACTACGCGCGCGTGGACCCCATCACGGGCACTGGTGCCAAGGGCGAGCGCGCCCCGCTGCACCCCATGGCCGTCGCCATGAACGCCATGCGCTACGACGCCGCCGCCCTCGGCAACCACGAGTTCAACTACGGCATCGACACCCTCCGCACGTTCGAGAGCCAGTGCCGTTTCCCGCTCCTGGCCGCGAACGCGCTGGACGCGAAGACGCTCCGGCCCGCCTTCCAGCCGTACACCGTCAAGCACATCAGGGTCCCCGGCGCGCCGGACATCAAGGTCGGCATCCTGGGGCTGACGAACCCCGGAATCGCCCTGTGGGACAAGGACAACGTCGCCGGGAAGATGTCGTTCACGGGGCTCGTCGAGCAGGCGAAGAAGTACGTGCCGCGGATGCGCGCCCTGGGCTGTGACGTCGTCTTCCTCACCGATCACTCGGGCCTGGACGGCAGTTCGTCGTACGGGAACGAACTCCCGTACGTCGAGAACGCGTCGAACCTCGTTGCCGAGCAGGTGCCGGGGATCGACGCGATCCTCGTGGGCCACACGCACACGGAGGTCTCCTCCTACACGGTCACGAACAAGGCGACCGGCAAGGACGTGATCCTCTCCGAGCCGTACTGCTACGGCATGCGTCTGACCGTCTTCGACTTCGAGCTCGAACTCGAGCGCGGCCAGTGGAAGGTGACCAGCACGAAGGCAAAGACCCTCGATCCCAAGGGAGTTGACGAGGACGAGCACATCGTCTCGTTGCTCAAGGCCGACCACGACCTCGTCGTGAAGTACGTCAACACGGCCGTCGGCACGTGTACGGAGGACCTGTCGGCGGCGGAGGCCTGCTGGAAGGACGTACCGGTGATGGACTTCATCCACCAGGTGCAGATGACGGCCGTGGCGGCCGGGCTGTCGACCGCCGACGCCGCGCTTCCGCTGATCTCGGTCGCCGCGCCCTTCAGCCGCAGCGCGGACATCCCCCAGGGGGATGTCACCATTCGCGATGTCGCCGGGCTCTACATCTACGACAACACCCTGTACGGCAAGAAGCTGTCCGGTGCCCAGCTCAGGGACTATCTGGAGTTCGCGGCGAAGTACTACCACCAGGTTCCGGCGGGTACGGCGGTCGACACGGCGACGCTGACGAACGCCAACAGCTTCTGGGACTACATGCACGACACGGCCGCGGGTGTCGAGTACGAGATCGACATCGCGCAGGCGGAGGGTTCGAGGATCAAGAACCTTACGTACAAGGGCACTTCGGTCGCGGACGACCAGGTCTTCGTCGTGGCGGTGAACAACTACCGCGCCAACGGCGGCAGCGGCTACCCGCACATCGCCGCCGCCGACATCGCGTACAGCTCCACCAACGAGATCCGCCAGCTGATGATCGACTACGTGACGACGAAGGGCAGCCTGAACCCCGCCGACTTCGCGGTCACCAACTGGAAGCTGACGCAGGGCGGAGCTGCGGTGTTCCCCGCCTGACCTCTAAAGAAACGCTTGCGTTTCGATCGAGACCGTCGTAGCTTGTCGGTACGAAACCGTTTCGTATCGATGGGAATATGTGATGACGAGCTCTCCAGTACTCCTGGCCGTCGCTCTCTCCTTCGTTTCCGCGCTCTGTTACGCCATGGCCGCCGTGGTCCAGGAACGGACCGCCGCCGGGACCGCGGACCTGCGCGGTGCGCTCGTCCGCGGTTCGTGGTGGGGGGCGGTGGCCCTCAATGCCGCCGGCGCGCTGCTGCACGTGGTCGCCCTGCGATACGGGCCGCTGACCCTGGTGCAGCCGCTCGGCGTGCTGACCCTCGTGGTCGCGGTGCCCCTGGGCTCGCTGGCCGCCCGCCGCCGGACGTCGGGCACGCAGTGGAGCGGGATGGCCCTCACCCTCGTCGGGCTGACGGCGCTGCTGACCGTCACCGCCTCGGACAACGCGCCCGACAGCACCCTGGGCACCACCGGGGTCCTGGTGGTCGCGCTCGCCGCCGCCGCGCTCATCGCGGTGCTCGTCCGCTTCGCCTCGGGCCCCTCCGCCCGGGGCGGCCTCGCCTTCGCGGCGGCCTCCGGCATCGCCTCCGGAGTCGGCTCCACGCTGGCCCAGAAGCTCGCCGTCGGGCCGGAGCTGTCCTGGAGCGTGGCGCTGGTGACAGTCCTCACCGTCGCGTTCGCCGCGGGTGGTCTGCTGCTCGCCCAGCAGGCCTACCGCAGCGGCCTCGGCGGCCCCCTCGCCCTGCTCACCCTCGTCAACCCCGTCGCCGCGTCCGCCATCGGCCTCACCCTGCTCGGCGAAGGCATCCAGTACGGCATGACCGGCACCCTGCTCGCCCTGGCCGGCGCGGCGGCGGCAGGGAGGGGAGTGGTCCTGCTGAGCCGCCCCCAGGCCCAGAGCCAGACCCAGAGTCAGAGTCAGAGTCAGGGGCAGGGGCAGTCCGAGCCCCTCCCCGACCGTCTCGACCACCTCGGCAGCGGCTACGACCAGCCGCGCGCCCCCCGCCCGACCGTACCGACCGCCGTACCGACCGCCGTACCGACCGCCGTACCGACCGCCGTACCGGCCGCCGTGCCGGTCCTGCGGCCCGCCCGGATTCTCGCCGGTACGAGCACGGCGGCCTGAAATGGAGAACACCGACATGACGACGATGACGAGGACCATGACGACGATGAGGTCGACCATGATGACGACGGCGGCGCTTCCCCTGCGGCCCCGGACGGTCGTGCGCGCGGCGGGGCTGGTGGACGTGCCCGCGGTGGTGCGGCTGATCGCGTCGCCGCCGCGTGTGCTGCCGGTCCCGGACGGCTGCGCGCCGGACTGGGAGCGGACGCAGAGCGCCATGCGGCTGGTGCTGGCCCACTACGCCCTCGAAGAGGGCCGGATATGGGTGGCCGAGCGGGAGGACGGCGGCCTCCTCGCCGCCGCCGTCTGGCTGCCGCCCGGCGTCGGGTCCGAGCCCCCCGACATGCGCTTCAGCAGCCTGCTCGCTCGTGAGCTCGCCACCGGCCCGCTGGACCGCCCGGTCCTGCCGACGTGGCTCAAGGAGGTCGGCCCCGACCTGGCGCACTGGAAGGTGGTCATCGTCGGCGCGCTGGACGACACGACCGCCTGGGACCACACCGTTGCCGCCGACCTGCTGGCCCCGGGGCTGCGCGAAGTCGACGACCAGGGTGAGACCGCCGTCGCGATCACGACGTCCCCCCGGCACGGGGACCAGCTGCGCCCCCTCGGATTCCGCCGGCCGCGCCAGGTGCACCTCATGCCGGATGCGAGCGCTTGGCTGACGACCCGTCACCCGGTGGGCGGGGCAGCTCTGTTGGCTGGCTGACGGAGACGAAGTTCGGGAAGCGGGAGATGTTCTCCGGTCTCCGGACAGGCCCGCAGCTCTGAATCGGCGGAACCGTGCTTCAGGTCCCGCGACTTGTGCCGACCCCGGCCGTCTTGGGGCCGCTCGTTCCGCGGTCGGCGGTGGCCGTCGGGGAGGTGGGCCCCGGGTCCAGGGCGTCGCGGACGGCGGTCAGGATGTCGTCGGTGTCGGCGCCGAGTGCTCGGGCGGCGGAGGTGAAGTCCCGGGCCAGGGTGCTGAGTTGGTCGGCGTCGTGCGTGTGCGGCCCGGACGGTAGCGCCGCGACCCGGGTGCCCGCGCCCCGGCGGGTACGGATCAGTTCGGCGGCTTCCAGCTGGCGGTAGGCGCGGGCGACGGTGCCGGGGGCGAGGCCCAGGTCGGCGGCCAACTGGCGTACGGTCGGGAGGCGTTCGCCCTCGGTCAGCCGGCCGGTGACGATCAGGGCGGCCAGTTGGGCGCGGATCTGCTCGTACGGCGGTACCTGGCTGGTGGTGTCGACGCGGACGGCGGAGTCACTCATCGTCGAGCATCCCCTCGTCGGCTGCCTCGTCGTCGACCGCCCGGGGCGCGACCACGGTGACCAGCGACCAGCCGAAGGTGAACAGGCCGAGCAGGCTCAGGGGGCAGATCGCCACGATGGCGACGGCGCCCAGCGGGCCGGCGCAGGCCTTCTCCGTGAGCGCGACGAAGATCATCAGCGTGACGAGCAGAACCTGGCTCGACACCAGCAGCCCCCAGGCTCCGGTGATCGCCCACGCACGGTCGCGGCGCTGCTGGTCGTCGCCCGGACTGTGGGCGATACGGCGCAGGGCCCAGACGCAGACGGGGGTGCCGACCGCGAGGGCGGCGAACATCGGGCCGCTGTAGTACAGGCCGGGCCAGGGGCCGAGTGAGGTGCGCAACCCTTCGCAGGTGACGGTGATGACCTGCCCCGCTCTGCCCGTCTCGCCGGCGTCGGAGGAGGAGGCGGTGACCGCACCGATCACCAGCAGGGTGACGAGGGACGCCGCCTGCAGAAGAAGCAGGGGAGCCATCCGGGGCGGCACCTGGTCCCGGATCAGGCGCGGGGCGAGACTCGCGGTGCGTACCGCGTCCTGGGGACGCAGGGTCAGGGCGTCGCCGAGCAGGACACCGCCCACCGCGCACAGGCCGAAAGCGGTGATGGCGAACACGAGGGGCATCGCGATGTCGTCGCTGTCCATCGCGATCAGCTGCTGTGCGACCACGATGCCGATGGCGAGACCGGACCAGCGGGCGTAGTACTCGGCGTGGTCGAGGAACCGGGATTGGAGCGGGGCGGTGTCGAGCATGTCGAGCATATGGAGATCCCCCCAGATCGTCTTGTATCAAGCGGTGGGTACAAGATGCCGTCCGCCGGGATCTTGTGTCAAATGCTCGGTACAAATGCTCGATACAAGCGCTCGGCCCGATCGCCTTGCGTCTGTGTGATCGGGGCTGATCAGGGCAAGTCGGGGCTTACCGAGGCTGGTTGCTGATGGTCCGGTAGGCCGCGACGAACAAGGTGTGGCACAGGTCGATCAGCTCGTCGACGGTGGCGTCCTGGTGGCCGAGGGTCCAGTCCACGAGGAGTTCGTTGACTCCGCCGACCAGGCTCATCACGGTCATGGCGAGCTGCCGGTTGGAGGGGGCTTCCGGGTCGGGGGGCGGGCCGACGACGGCGGCGATCAGTGCGGCGAACTCGTGCAGGACCTCGCGGCGGCGCACTTCGAGGCGGGGGCTGGCGCCCACGACCTCGATGAGCACCAGGCGGGCCTTGCGGGCGTCACCGGCCAGGGTGCGGATGAACACCTCCAGCCCGGCGCGCAGTTGGGCGTCGATGTCGGGTGCGGCGGCGGCTGCGGCCTCGGCGGTCTCGGCTGTGATCGTGGCGATCAGCTCGTTGTAGACCCCGGTGAGGAGGTCTTCTCGGTCGCGGAACGACTCGTAGAAGTAGCGCTCGGTCAGTCCGGCGTGCGAGCACACCTGCTTGACGGAGACCGAGGCGTATCCGGCCGTACCGAACAGGTCGAGGCCCGCCTGGACGAGGCGGGTGCGGCGCTCCTGCTGTCGTTGCGCCGCGTCGCGTCCGCCGTAGCGCCGCCCGGCGGTCTGTGTGCCGGTCATGTTCTGGCCTTCGCAGAGGTGTTGGCAGAGGTGTTGACACCGGTGTGCTCCGAACTGACACTCTAGCTTGTCAGTTCATCTGACATGGGGTCGTGTCAGACGTGCGTGGGGCCGCTCGACGTCCGGCGCTCGGCGTTCCGCCTCATGCTCAGGGCAAGGAAGGGGCTCGACCGTGGCAGCACCGCCCAGGAACCCGGACAGGTTCAGCCGAAGAGACCGCGGCCACGGCCGCGACAGAATCCCTCGCCCACAACCGCTGGCCGGCCGAGTGATCGCCGTCACCGGGGCGGGCCGGGGGATCGGGCGGGCCGTCGCAGCCCGGCTCGCCGCGGCCGGGGCCGCCGTGGCGATCGGCGATCTCGACGCGGAGCTCGCCATGGAGACGGCCGGTGCCATCGACGCGGAGCTCGCCACGGAGACGGCCGGTGCCATCGGCGCGCGTCCCGGTGGCCGGCTGCTCGGGCTGGCTCTCGACGTCACAGACACACCCTCCTTCGAGGACTTCCTGCGCACCGTCGAGACCGAGCTGGGGCCGATCGACGTACTGATCAACAACGCCGGAATCATGTGGGTGGGCCCCTTCGAGGAGGAACCGGAGGACGCCGCCCTGCGCCAGTTCGACGTCAACGTCCACGGCGTACAGCGGGGGATGAAACTCGTGATCCCGGGGATGCGGAAACGCGGTCACGGCCACGTCGTGAACATTGCCTCCGCCGCCAGCAAGGTCGCCCCGGCCGGCGAGGCGACCTACGCGGCGACGAAGCACGCCGTCCACGGCTACAGCACAGCCGTACGCGCCGAACTGCGCGGCACCGGCGTGCACGTGTCCCTGGTGATGCCTGGCGTAGTGGAGACCGAGCTGGCCGTGGGCACCGCGACCGGCCCCACCCGGCGTCTGACGACGGAGCAGGTGGCCGACGCGGTGCTCGACGTCGTACTGCGCCCGCGCTTCGAGGTCTTCGTTCCCCGCCAGGTGGCCGCCCTGACCCGGCTGGCCGCGGTGCTGCCGGGCCGTGCCCGCGACGCCCTGCATCACCTCCTTGTCCCCGACCAGCTCGCCGCCCTGTCCGCCCTGCCCGACCGGTCGGTCCGCGCGGCCTACGAGGAGCGAACCCGGACCGCCCGCCTGCCCGAAGGATGAGCCCGTGACCACCACGCCCAAGCCGGCGACGCCCAGTGCGCAGAAGGCCAAAGAGGTCCAGGATGTTGCCGCTCCGCGTCCCATCCCCGAATTCGAAGGTGTCCACGACGTATGGCCCCGCGGCGACCGGCTGCGCGCCGTGCGCAGCGCAGCGGCTGCCTACCGTGAGCGATTCATCCAGCAGGGCCGCATCCACGCCGTCCGCAGTTTCGACATCGCCGCCGCCCCGTATCCGACCCGGTTCGGGTTCCACGGCGCCGCGCTCGCCGTCAACCCGTTCGTGAGCATCGTCAACCGGATGCTCGTCGTGCAGTTCGACGGCTTCGACGGTGAGCCGAAAACGCTGGTGTGGGAGCCGACCGTCGCCGCCGGAACGGCTCAAGCCCCGTTCTACGCCCAACTCAAGCGGTTGGCAGGGGACTTCCTCACCGAGCACGTCTTCGCCCGCTACTACCAGGACCCGAACACCGTCCTGCCCTCCTGTGGTCTGCGACCCGAGGACGTGGACTATGTCAGCTTCGACCACCTGCACGTCCAGGACGTGCGCATGATCATGGGCAGCACCAGCACGATCCCGGGTGAACAGGCGCCCCGCGAAGCCCTGTTCCCGCGCGCCCGGCTGCTGGTGCACCGCAGGGAGCTGGGCACCTTCGAGTCGGTGCATCCGATGCAGTGGGCCTGGTACGTCGACGGAGGCATGGACGGCGTACCGGACGAGCGCGTCACCGCCTTCGACGGCGATGTCGAACTCGGCGTCGGCGTCAGCCTGTTGTGGACCCCCGGCCATACGGACGGCAACCACTCCCTGGTGCTGAACACCCCCGACGGGGTGTGGGTCTCCTCCGAGAACGGCATCTCGGCAGACAACTGGCAGCCCGAGCTCTCCCGCATCCCCGGGGTGCGCCGCCACGCCGCGTTCTACGGCCATGAGGTGGTGCCCAACGCCAACACCCTGGAGGACTCCCTCGACCAGTACGACTCGATGGTCAAGGAGAAGACCCTCGCCGACCCCAGCCGGCGTGATCCGCGCTGGCTGCAGATCCTGCCCTCCTCGGAGCTGGCCCGCTTCAAGCGGCAGTGGCCGGTGCAGCCCAGCTTCTTCCACGGCGGTCTGAACTACGGCCAGTTGACCCCCGCCAGTGGTGGCCGGTGACCGGCCCGGCCGCCCGCCGGATCCTCGCGGAGGGCGTGGACGGCGGGGAGTTGGCCGCCTACCAATGGGGAGCGTCGACGGCTCCTCCGGTGGTGCTGGTCCACGGCTATCCGGACACCAGCGCCGTGTGGCACCCGGTGGCCGAGCGTCTGGCCGACCGCTTCCACGTCACCGCCTTCGACGTGCGGGGAGCCGGTGCCTCCCACCGGCCCAGGGGTCTGCGCGCCTACCGGATGTCCCGCCTGGAAGCCGACCTGGCGGCGGTCATCGACGCCGTGAGCCCTGACCGCCCGGTGCACCTGGTCGGACACGACTGGGGGTCCATCCACTCCTGGGAATCGGTCACCGGCACCCGTCTGGCCGGGCGGATCGCCTCGTTCACTTCCATCTCCGGACCCTGCCTGGACCACGTAGGCCACCTGATCCGGGCCCGCCTCCGGCCGCGGCATCCGGATCTGCCGAAGCTGCTGTGGCAGGCCGTACGGTCCTGGTACATCGCCTACTTCCATGTGCCGCTCCTGCCCGCCCTGAGCTGGCGCGCACTGGGACACCGCTGGCGCGCCTTCCTCACCGGCTCCCAGGGCGTGCCCGACCACACCCGCTACCCCGCGCCGACGTTGGCCCGCGACGCCGTGTCCGGCACCGCGCTGTACCGCGCCAACATGCTGCCCCGCCTGCTGCGTCCCCGGGACCGGCGGACCACCGTCCCGGTCCAACTCATCGTCCCCACCCGCGACTTCTGCGTCACCCCGGTGCTGTCGTACGGAGTGGAGCACTGGACGGGCCGGCTGCAACGCCACCCGATCGACGCCGGGCACTGGGTTCAGCTGAGCCACCCCGAGGAGATCGCGTCCCGGATCGCGGAGTTCGCCGACCGCGTGGAGGACGGCTCCCTCGTACACACCGACCACTGACGGAGGACGAACCTGTCATGTTCCGAGCCGCACATGCCCACCCGCACCGCCCGTCCGAGCCCATCGACCACCCCGTTGACCATCCCGTAGCCCACCCCATCGATCACCACGACCTGGTGCTGCAACCCCGGGACGTCACCTTCGACTGGAGCGCCACCCCGCTGCACTGGCTGCCCGGTGAGCCCTTCGCGGCCCACACCTTCGACGTGCTCCACCTCATGCTCCCCGAACTCGAACGCTGGTTCGTGCGCACCTTCGAGCAGGCGCTGCCACTGATCACCGACGACCGGCTGCGCGAGGACGTACGCGGCTTCATCGGCCAGGAGGCGATGCACGCCGAGGCCCACCAGGAGGTCCTGGAGCACCTGCTCGCCAAGGGGCTGGACCCGGCTCCGTACACCCGGCAGTCCGAATGGATCTTCCGCAGGGTGCTCGGGGACCGGCCGGAGCTGACGCCGGCCGCCACCCACGCCCACCTCCTCCAACGGCTCGCCCTCATCGCGGCCTTCGAGCACTTCACCGCGTACATGGGTCACTGGATTCTCAGCAACGAGCACCTGGACCAGGCTGACGCTGACCCCGCGATGCTCGATCTGTTCCGCTGGCACGGCGCGGAGGAGGTCGAGCATCGGTCGGTGGCGTTCGACCTGCTGGTGCACCTCGATCCGCGGTACCGGCGCCGCGTGGGCGGCATGCTCGTCACCGCTCCGGTGCTGATCCGGCTGTGGATCCGCGGAGTGCGCTTCCTGATGAGCGCCGACCCCGAACTCGACGACCGGGTCAGGGTCCGCTTCCGCGACTACCTGGCCGCGGCCCGCAAGGACCTGTTGCCTCCGCCGGTCTCGTTCACCCGCTCGGTGCTGCGCTACTTCAGCCCCGGCTACCACCCGACACAGGAGGGCTCGACCCAGCAGGCGGTCGCCTACCTGGCGGCGTCCCCTGCCGCCCGGGCGGCTGCCCGATGACCCGGCAACCCGTGGGGCCTCCCATGGACATCGGCACCCCCGTCACCCAGCCACCGGACCTGTACGGCAGGCCGCGCGGCGACTCCTTCATGCAGCGGCTGGCGGCCTTCAGCGACCACGCGGTCACAGGCCTCGCGCGTCGCAGCACGCCTCCCAGGCGCCCGCCGGCCACCGGGACGCCCGCGATCCGGGAACTGGTGGTCGTCGCCAGGCACCAGGAGGCCGAGGACGTCGTCTCCCTGCGGCTGGCAGCACCCGACGGGGCATCCGATCGGGCATCCGACGGGGGAACACTCCCGCCCTGGCAGCCCGGCGCCCACATCGAACTGTGCCTGCCCTCCGGACGTAAGCGGCAGTACTCCCTGTGCGGCGACCCCGCCGACCGGTACGGGTACCGCATCGCCGTGCGTCGTATCGCCGACGGCGGAGGCGGTTCGGCGGAGGTGCACGACGCCCTCGGAGAGGGTGTGCGGGTCGCCGTCACCGGGCGGCCCCGGAACGCCTTCCCCTTCGCCGCCGAGGTATCGATCCTGCTCATCGCCGGCGGCATCGGCATCACGCCGATCCTGCCGATGGCCCGGGAAGCCGCCCGGCGCGGGCTGGACTGGAGGCTCGTGCACACCGGCCGCAGCCGCGGTTCGATGCCCTTCGCGGCCGAGCTGGCCGAACTCGCGGCAGCAGCCCCCGGCCGGGTCTCCATCCGTCCTGACGACGAGTTCGGGGTGCCCGAGGCAGCGGACCTGCTGAGCTCGATCCCGGCGGGGGGTGCGGTGTACTGCTGCGGGCCCGCGCCCATGATCGACGGCGTGCGGCGCGCGTTCGGTGGCAGCCGCGCGTCGGCTCTGCACTTCGAGCGGTTCGCCCCGGCCCCGATCACGGACGGCCGCCCCTTCGAACTCCAACTGGGCGACAGCGGACGGGTTCTGCCGGTTCCGTACGACCGTTCCGCCCTGGATGTTCTCCACGAGGCCCTGCCGGACCTGCCGTTCTCCTGCCGCCAGGGGTTCTGCGGCACCTGCCGGGTACGGGTCGCCCAGGGCCGCGTCGATCACCGTGACCGCCGGCTCACCGCCACCGAACGCGCGACCGGCGCCATGCTGCCCTGCGTCTCGCGTGCGCCGGAAGGAGAGCGGTTGGTGCTGGAGGTGTGAGGTGTGACCGCGAGGAACGTGCTGAGCGGTCCGGTCATACGAGCCTGACCGGTCCGGCGTCGATCGGCAGGCGGACCAGGAGGTAGGGCTTGCGGCGCAGGTCCTGGCCCTCGTGGAAGGGGGACAGCCGGTTGAGCTGGTTGGCGATGGCGTAGAGGTGCCGGTCCGAGGCGACGGACAGGGTGTCGACCCAGACGAGGTCGGCCCCCTGGGCGAGGGTCCGGTAGGTGCCGTTCGGGCTCCTGCGCCAGAGGGAGTTGTGCTCCAGGTCGCCGCCGTAGAGCCGCCCCTTGTCGTCGCTCTCCAGGCCGTCGGCCATCGGCTTGAAGCCGTGGTCCTCGACCGTCGCCGCCACCTCGGCGTCCGTGGCGTCCGGGTCGGCGAGGGCGGCGGTGGACACGCTGTGCAGCCGGCGGCTGGAGAGCGGGCAGTAGTAGAGGCGCGTGCCGTCGGCGCTGAGAGCGATGCCGTCGGAGCCGGTCTCGTAGTGGACGGGCTCGCCGCCCGCGGGGCGGACCATGAAGGGTTCGCCCTCGATGACGGGAAGGAACTGCCTGTCCGGGAGCGCCGAGGGGTGCCCGGTCAGCCGCCGCCAGGAGCGGCCGGTGGCGAGGTCGACCACGATGATGCCGTTGGAGGCGCCCGAGTCGGTGATGAACGCCGTGCCTTCGGCGCCGCGCCGCAGGTCGAAGCGCACGTCGTTGGGGTAGCTGCTCGACGGCACCACCTCGGGCGGGAGCAGGATCTTCCGTACGATGCGGTCGGTGCGCAGATCGACCGCCACGAGCTTGGGACCGCCGTAGGAGGACCCGGCGAACCCCGGGCTTCCGGTGTCGAGGATCCACAGCCGGTCGGCCGGGTCGACGACGACGCTCTGCACGGACTGGAAGTGCCCGGCCAGGTCGGAGGCGTCCTCGCGGTTCACCTCGGCGTCGGGATAGGCCACCGGTTTCCCGCCCCGCAGTTCCGCGACGGTGAACGGGACATCGTCGCCCCAGCGGGGGAAGTTGACGAAGATCCGGCCGCGCCGCGAGACGGTGACACCGGTCGGCATCGCGTCCCAGAAGCGGGCAACGACCTCGTAGCGTCCGGCAGTTGAACCGGCGGGCGAGTGGGAGGGGGCGGCGGAGGCGTAGGCGGGCCCGGCGAGTTGGGTGGCGGCCAGCGAAACGGTGGTCGCGGTAAGGAACGTACGTCGTTGCATGGGGGCGTCTCCTGGGGGTCAAGTCGCTGGAGGGTGCGGCGAGTTGCCGTATCACCTCGTGTGGGGGGATCGTCCGGACGCTGCCGTGGCCGGTGGAGGACGCCGCCTCCGGCAGCCGCTCGCACGGAGTCGGCTTCGCCCGTGTGGTCAGGGCGAGCCGGAGCCAACCTGTACGGCAGGTACCTCGTGCGTTCCTGCGACCCGGAGCTGTCCGCCGAGGACATCGCCTGCGGCTGCCGCCAACTCCTGGAAGGGGAACGGGGCCAAACGCTCAGTGGATCTGGTTCTGTCAGGCCCGCCGGGCTGCCGGGCGGGTCTTCGCGACCATGCTGCGGTCCCCCGAGGTGACCATCGCGTGAATGGGTATGGTGGCGACGCTCATGAGTGTCGCGAGACCCCGGCGGCCCTGCTGGCGGGCGAGCGCGGGACCCATGAGGTGCATCAGGGCGGTGAGGGCCGGCATCGGACGCCCGAAGAGCGTGATCTCCGTGATGCGTGCTTGGTCGTCGAGCCGCAGCATCTGCACCTCCTCGAACGACTGGGAACCCACCCGCGCCCGGTAGACCAGGGCGTACGTGTCGCCCTCGCCGGTCTGGGTGTGGTAGCGGACGTCCTTGACCGCCGCGAACGCCGCGGTCAGAAAGTCGCGCAGCTGGTCGGTTCCCTCGAAGGCGAACTGGTCGGTGAGCGGCGAGCTGAGCACGACGTCCGGGCTCAGGCAGGCGACCGCGGCGTCGACGTCACCGCGTTCCTCGGCGGCGCGCCAGCGCGCGATGGTAGCGGCGGCGGAGTGCAGGGGCTCGGACATGGGTTGCTCCCGGAATCAACGGCGCGATGGGGTTTACGGGTGGGTGGTGCGCGGGGTTGCGGGGTGTCAGCCGGCCAGCTTGTTCAGGCTGCGGATCTGCTTGTCCAGGACCCAGGCGGGAACGAAGCGGAGCATGCGCGCGAGTCGGGCCGTGGGGCCGGCGGCGTAGCGCAGCTTCGGCTTCTTGTCGGTGACTGCCGTGACGATCACCTTGGCGACGACGGCGGGGTCGTCGCCGGCCTTGATCGACTCCTCCATCAGGCGGTCGAAGACGCGCCGCTGGTCGGCGTAGAGGGGCAGGGGTGTGTCGGGCTTGGAGCTGTTGGCCTCGAACCCGGTGTTGGTGTAGGCGGGTTCGACGAGGAGTGAGCGGACGCCGTACTTGCGGACCTCGTGGTCCAGGGACTGGGAGTAGCCCTCGATCGCGTGCTTGGACGCGCCGTAGACGGCCATGTAGGGAGCGGGGATGAACCCCTGCACGGAACTGAGGTTGATGATGCGGCCGCGTCCCGCCGCACGCATGTGGGGCAGTACTTCCTTCACCATGCGCATGACGCCGAAGACGTTGATGTCGAACACGAACTCGGCCTGGGCGAGGGAGGTCTCCTCGGCCGCGCCGATCGAGCCGACGCCCGCGTTGTTGACCAGGACGTCGATCCGCCCGAACCGTGCGATCACCTGCTGGACCACGGCGGTGACCGACTTGTCGCTGACCACGTCGAGGTCGAAGAACGTCACCCCGCCCAGCGGTGCGACCCGTGAGGTGTCACGGCCCGTACCGGCCACCTCGAAGCCCGCCGCGACCAGCGCGAGCGCCGCTTCCTTGCCGATGCCGGAGGAGGCACCCGTCACGAGTGCCACCGGCCGATTTGTCGTCATCATGCACTCCCGAAGTCCCTTTGGAAACCGATCGGTTTCTCGTGCCCTCACTGTAAACCGATCGGTTTCCAAGGCGCAAGCTCAAGCGCAGAACTGATCCGGGCAGTGGGCAGGGGACTTCGGCCGGGCGGGCACGACGCGACCGCTCGACGCCCCCGTGAGGTTTCCGGGCGTCGGGCGGTCGCGACAGAGTGTCGGGGTGACCACTCAGGGGAGTCAGGGGAGTCAGGGGCGTAGAGGCGTCAGGGGCGCTGCATCACTCGGTCCACGACGCCGTCGACGGCCAGGTAGGACCACTGCTCGTACGTCGTCCCTCCCTCCCTGCGCTGGTCGCGCATACCGAGGTACTGGTACGTCTTCGCGTCGAAGACCAGCACCTGCTTGCCGTCCCCCCAGGGCGTGCTGGGGTCGACGTACTGGATGCCGAGGCCCGTGCGGCCCTCCGCGTCCGTCTGGCCCGGCAGCACCTTGATGCCGGGGACGGTGGCGAGTGCCTCGAACGCCGCGGGGCGCAGTCCCTTCGGTAGAACGGCCTTGCGGAGCAGGCCGGAGAGGCCGAACTGGACCAGCGGCCACTCGTCGGCCCTCAAAGGCCGGTCGGGGTCCGGCTTCCGGAGGAGGCCGCGCAGCGCGATCGGCAGCTCGACAGGGTCGGTGGGCAGTTGCTTCAGCTCCGACCACCTGTTCGGCGGCCAAATGCTCTCCCCCGACTGGAACGGCGGGACCCAGTTCCCATTGCCCAGCTCGCTGAGGTAAGACTTCTTGGAGCCGTCGACCGAGCTCCAGCTCTCGTCGACGTATGTCTTGGTGCGGCCGCCTCCGACCGGGGTTTCCTTGATGATCTCCTTGGAGTAGATGAACTGGTCGTCGCGCGGCGCGATCGGCTTTTCGAGCCTGCGTTCCTCGGCCGCCGCCCCTCGCAGCACGGTGGCCGCGCTCACCGTCTGGGTGGGGGGCGAGGTCCCCGTGTTCTGGGCGACCACCACAGTCGTGGTGACCGTCGCGGCGGCTACGGCGGCCACCGCGACCCGCAGCAGCGGGCGGCGGCCGATGGTCATGGGGGCGGCGGGCTCCCGCATCGCCTGGTGCAGGCGGAAGCGGGCACGGGCGCGGGCGGCGTCCGTGAGGGACGGCGCGTCCGCGTCCCACTCCCTGAGGAGCTTGAGTTCATTCATCGTCGGAGACCTCCATCGTCTGATTGCCCGTCTGATTGCCCGGATTCCTCTTGGAGAGCGGTTGGATCAGATCCGCCCAATGCCTCGCGAACCTTTCTGCGAGCCCTGTGCAGCCGCGACCGGACCGTCCCCACCGGCACGTTCAGGGCGCGTGCGACCTCCTCGTAGCCGAGGTCGGCCCAGGCGACCAGCAGCAGGACGTCCCGATGACGGGCGGGCAACCGGGCCAGCGCACCGGCGAGTTCACGCCCTACCGCCTGCGCGCTGACCCGCGCCGCCACCTGGTCCGCGACTGTCTCCTCGGCCCGGCCGCCGCCGGTGCCATCCGGAGGCAACCGTCCGAGCGCCCTCAGCCGCCGGGCCTCGGCACGCCTGTGGCGGCTTATGAGGTTGGTCGCGATGCCGAACAGCCACGGACGGGCGCCGGCCTGCCCCGTGTCGTACCGGAAGCGCTGCTGGAACGCGGTGGTGAAGGTCTCCGCCATCACGTCCTCGGCCGCCTCCCCACCGAGCCGGCGCGCCGCGTATCGGTGCACCGAGTCGGCATGGCGGTCGAAGAGCACGGCGAACACCTCGGGCTCGTGCCACGACCGTTCGACCACCGAGGCGTCACTCTCCTGCCCCACTCTGACGTCTGGCTCGACGGTCATCGGGGTTCCTTTCGTCGGATCGATGGTGCTGAAGTCCTGTGCCTTCACCGGTACTTCGCCGTTCGCCGGAATCCGGTTCCCCACGACGTGACCACGCGGGCCCGAGCGGCCGCAGATCCTGTCGCATCGGCCGGTCACGCGGGGGACTCACCACGAGATCCATCTTGCTGCCGACGGCCGCTGGCGTCCCCTTGCGTTCGTCCTGACCGGCGGTCAAGCGGGCGACGCACCCGCTTTCATGGACGTCAAGGCCCCCCAGCAGGGCGTCAGTCAGTGGCTGAGCCACGATCACCGGAACCTGAGGATCAGCAACATCAATGTCAGTGGTTGCTGGCAGCATCACCGCTGTGAACGCCATATTCACCACCCCGCCGCGGCCGTTCGACATCGCCGCGCTCTTCCCCCAACTGGCCCCGCTGGCGCGCACGGCGACCCGGCTGCACCCGCGGCCCGGGTCGCCGACCGTGCACGACGGCTCCGTCGGCGGGCCGCTCCTGTGGCCTGCCGACGAGCCGTGGCCGTACTGCGACGAGCCGCACAACAAGCACGCGTCGCGGACCGTCTACTCGCCGGACGACGTCCGGCTGCTACGCCGCGACCTCGCCGCCGCGGAGGAGCGGCTGCGTCTCGACCCCGAGGCGCCCAAGGTCACGCCGGAGGAACGGGAGAACTGGGAGCGGATCGAGGTAGGCCGCCCGTGGTTCGACGGCCCGATCCCGCTGCTTCCCGTCGCCCAGCTCTACGCGCGTGACGTTCCCTTCCCGTGCCCGCCCGACGCGGATCTCCTCCAGGTTCTGTGGTGCCCCTTCGACCACGACCACATCGACCGCGCCCACCCCACGACCGCACTCTTCTGGCGCTCCTCCGCCACCGTCACCGACGTCCTCGACGCACCGCCCGAGCCGCCGGTCATCCAGTCCCAGTGGTACCTCCCGGAGCCGTGCCTGTTCTCACCGGAACAGGTCACGGACTACCCCAATCCCTCAGAGCTGCCCGAGGAGCTGCGCGCCCAGCTGGAGGACATGAGCCGATGGGAGTCGGTCGACCCCGCGCTGTACAGCAGTTACGCGTACGACCCCGGGGAGCTGTACTTGAACAACCTCTGCCACGCCCCCGGCTGGAAGACCGGCGGCTGGACCCGCTGGGACCCCAGCGACCCCGTCGACCGCCCCTGCCCCGAGTGCGGCACGGACGAGGTGCCGCTTCTCACCATCGCCTCCTGGGAATGGGACGGCGGCCAGGGGACCTGGATCCCCGACGAGGAGCCGACGACCCCGGCCCCGCCTCCCCTGGGAGCGCAGAACGGCAACTTCACATTGATCGACATCGTCGGCGGCCACAACCTGCAGCTCCACGCCTGCCCGGCCGACCCGTCCCACCCCCACATCGAACTGGTCCAGTGAGCTCGTACGGAAGTCCTCCGCGCTGACGCCTACGCCACGATGCCGATCCTGAGAGCTACTCCCGGGCGGACGCCAGGAGAGATCACCTGGCTCAGCCGCTGGTCCAGGAGGTGGCCCAGCGGGCGGTCGCGGGAGACCCGCACTTCGACACGTCGTTTCAGACGACCACTGGGACCAGGCCAACCGCTATCTCGACGACCTCGACGCCGACACCGTCGTCCTCAAGGTGCTCTGCCACTCCTGAGGAGTGGTTCAGGCGGTACGAGGGAGAAACGCGCCCCAAGCAGCGCCGGAAACCGTGAGGTTCGGGCCGCCCGGGTTCTTGGAGTCGCGGATGTGGATGGCGGCGGTGGGGGTGTGGGGGCAGGGGGCGATCTCGACACAGTCCCCGCCGCCACCGTCGCTGTACGTCGACTTGCGCCACGCGTGGGCGACTTCGACGCAGTCCCCGCCGCCGCTGTCGCTGTAGCTGGACTTGAACCACCGCAGTGCACGGGCGTCGCTCATGGTTCCTCTCCTGCCAACCGTTCGATGAGGCCGAGTGAGTCGTCTGGACTCAGTGCCTGTGATCGGATCTTCGCATAGCGGTGCGCGAGTTGGGCCACCTCGGACGGCTCGCTGACCAGGATGCCCTGGTCCTCGATCTCCATGTAAACGACGTGATCGTGGTCCTCGGTGACGAGGAGTTTCATGGGGCCGCGTTCACCAGCATGCGATCCGCGCAGCCCGCGGTCCATGGGGAGTACTTGCAGGCACACGTTCTCCCGCTGGGCGTCCTCGGCGAGCGATCGCAGCTGCTCGCGCATGATGTCCCAGTCGCCGAACGGCCGCCGCAGTACGCCCTCTTCGAGGATCAGCTCGATCATCGGGGTCGGGTCACGATCGAAGAGCGCCCGGCGGGCGAGCCGCGCCTCGACGAGTTCTTCGCGCTTTTGGTCGGAGACCGGCGGATAGCTGCCCCGGATGAGCGCCTGTGCGTACGGCTCGGTCTGAAAGATCCCGTCGATGCAGAAGGTTGCGTACGAGGAGATCGTGACCGCACCCCGCTCCAGCCCCGCAGCCCCCCGGAACCGAGCCGGGTACTTCTCCATCAGCATCCACTTTCGTGCCTTCTCGAAGACGCCCAACCCACCCCCCAACACCTCCTCCAACTTGACGAGCATCTTGTCGCTGGCGGGCTGCGCGCACGTCTCCATCGCGCTGATCGCGGATGCCGTGTAGCCGATCAGCTTGCCCAACTCCTCCTGTGTGACCCCCTGTTGCTCACGCAGCGCCTTGGCCAGGGCGGCGACCATGTGTGCCGTACCGCCCGCTTCCGCCTTGTTGTCCGAACTCGCCATCCGGTCACTCCCGAACTCAACCGAACTCAACTGGTCCCCACCGACTCGCACCGATTTCCGAGAGCTACGCACTCTCGACGCAGAGTTATGGAAAAGCTAGACCCGCGTGCGGAAACTGTCCCCATGAACACGGAAAGTGACGAGGTAAACCTCGACGAGCCCCCACTCACCCCTGAGATCCCCGACTGGATCCCGCCCACCGGCATCCAACTCCGCAAGGCGGGCGTCCAGTTCGACGCGGTACGGGTCGACGGCGACGAGGGCAGGCTGGTGGCGGACCGGCTGGCGCGGATGACCGGCGGGGCACCGGGGCCGGTGGTGGAGGAGGCGAACGGGAGCCGGGCCGTCTACTTCCTCGTACGGGTGGGCGCGACGTCCGACCGGATCTGGCCGCCGGGCGTCACGTGTCTCGCGTCGGGCCCGAGCCGCGTCGCCTTCATTCCGGTCCCGTCTCTCAACGGCCTTACGTGGCCGCTGACTTGGCGTTATCGACCGACGGCGAGAGATCACTTCGTACACGCGTTGCTTTTGAAGGCGGCGCTTCACCCTGAGGAGTGAAGAACATGAACTTCCGCCCCGGAAAAGCCTGTTCAGCTTGCATTCGTCGCTCTGCGTGCCCATAGAGTCACGGCAACAAGAACGCCCCCGCGGTGCGCCAACACCCGGGGGCTCGGCACCGAGAGAGTAGAGCTCCCAATGCGCATTCATCGTACGACGCCCACGCGCGCGTTTTCAGTCTTCTCCAACGCCCTTCTCCGCGACCGGAGTCTCTCCTGGTGCGCGGTAGGCGTACTGACGTACCTCCTGAGCCTCCCGAACGGCGCCCGCGCCACCATCCGAACCCTTGCCGAGCAGCGTAAGGAAGGGCGGGCGCGGATCGCCGCAGCCCTGCATGAGCTGGAGGAATCCCGGTATCTGCGGCGGGTCGTGCGCAAGGACGAGGAGTCCGGCCAATTCTCCACCGTCTACGAGGTGTTCGACACTCCGTACGACGACGAGCCCCCTGCGGGTGAATCCGAAGAAGTCCAGAACCTGGCCTCCGGTGAGTCGGAATCCGTGGCCTCGGGAGCTCTCCCTTCGGGAGAAAAAACCAGGGAACAAGAACCTCCCTCCCCGCCGTCGGCCGAGGTCGAGGCCGAGCCGGAGGCTGGGTCGGCCGAGCCCGAGGTGCCCCCAGGCGAACGCACCGCGCTCGCCGCGCGGTTGCTCGGCTCGCTGGCCCGCACCGATCCCCGGCTCGCCCTCGGTGTCGCCGAGGCGTTGCGGCTGGCGCCGCTGGTCGAGGAGTGGTGGGCGGCGGGTGCGAGCAGCACCGAGGTGCGCGCGGCCCTGACACAGGGGCTGCCCAAGCCCCTGTACTCACCCGGCGCCATCATCGAGAACCGCCTCCGCCGCAAATGCCCGGCCGCTCCGGCGGCCCCAGTCGCTGCCGCTGCTGCTGTCTCCGAGTCGACCGGGTCGACGACGCCAACAGCCGTTCCCGTCACGACCGTTGAGATCCGCAAGCCCGGCGCGGTCGGCTACCGCGAGGCTGCGCGACGCGGCGGCGCTATGGCCCGCGCCCTGCTGCAAGGGCGGCCCGCGCCCGCATAGGCGCACGCACACAGGCTCCCGGCCGTACGCCCGTGCGGCCGGGTCAACCCACCCGGAAGGAAACAGGATGACCGCTTTGCTTGAGCGGCCGAGACGGTATACCGGCGGTATACTGTCGTCATGGCTGACACCACCGTCAAGGTCGACCCCGCAGTACGTGACCGCCTCATGGTGCTCGCCCGCGAGCGCGGGATGACCATGCGCGATCTGATCGCCGAACTGGCGGGGGCCACGCCCACGCAGGAGGAGCTGCGGAAGCGGTACGAGGAGACCAAGGCGTACTGCGAGACGCACTTCGGCGTCACCCTCACCGACGAGGACCACGACCGCGTCGAAAAGGTGTGGCAGGACCTGGAGGCCGGACAGGAGGTGGAGAGCCTGTGAGCGCCTCCAAGGGGTCCGGAAGGTCCGGCCCGGCCGGATCGATCGGATCGACGGGTGTCGTCTTCGACGAGTCGGCGCTGCTGGCACTCGGCTCGGGCAACTCGCTCGCCTCGCAGTTCGTGTCGAACACCGAGCACGGGCCCACCCGGCACGTGTACGTGCCCGCGCTCTGCCTCGCCGCCGCCGACGGCATGCGCAAGGGGCTGGCCGAGCACATCGGCGCGCTGCCCGCCGTGGAGATCGTCGAGTTGGACTTCTCGGGCGCGTCCACCGTGGGTGCGCTGCTGCGTGACGGGGTGGAGTGGCGGCTCGGTCACGCGGTCCACCTGTCCCGGCCGACGGCGGACTGGCCGGACGGCCGGCGCGTACTGACCGTCGACCCCGATCTGTACGCGGACATGCCCCTCGTGCGGACCCTCAGGCTGCCGCGTCAGCGATAACTCCCTTAAGGGAAGGGGCTCGCGCCCCGAAAAGGACGCGGGCCCCCGGCCGCCGGTCGGATCGTCAGCCCACGTTGACCGAGTACGACGACGTGCTCAACTTGCCCTTGCCGCGGAAGACTTCGGTGCCCGCCTCCACGATCGATCGCGTCCACCTTCTCGTGCACTGTCCCCCCGTAGGTTGCCCTGTCCCGGCTGACCGGCTGACCGGCTGACCGGCTGACCGGCTCCGCCGGGTGAGCCGAACGTGCGCGCGCCAACCATTTACGCCGGGCATATCCTGACTTCGTACGTTTCCGTACCGCCGCGTGCGTCCAACCAGGAGAAGGTGAGTGCGATGCGCGTCATGCTCAAGGCGCAGTTCGACACGGAGAAGAGCAACGAGGGCATACGCAGCGGCAAGCTGCCGGAGCTGCTGAAGGAGACCCTGGACCATCTCAAGCCGGAGGCGGCGTACTTCGGCCCCGAGAACGGCTGCCGGACCTGCTACCTGGTCATCGACATGAAGGACAGCTCCGAGATCCCGGCCACCGCCGAGCCGTTCTTCACCCAGTTCAACGCCAAGATCTCGCTCACGCCCGTCATGAACGCCGACGACCTCCAGAAGGGTCTTTCCCAGATCCGGTGAGCGGGGATCCGGTGAGCGGGCGGGCTCAGCTGAAGATGATCATCGACCCCTGGGCCAGGCTCCGGGTCGCCGCCGCGTTCAGGCCCAGCCACACGTGCCGTTCCCGGGCGAACGGGCTCGCGTCGAAGGGGGCCGGTGCCGCCGGTTCCTCCAGCGACGTGGGAGTGAGCGGCGGGGCCGGTGCCAGCGGTGGGTTCGCCGGGTCGATGCCGAGCGAGGGAGCCACGAACGCCAGCTCCCTCAGGAGGGCTTGGGAGGAGCCCAACGGGCCGCCCCCTGCCAGGAGTTCGTCGTTCGAGAGCGGGTGCGGGAAGTCCACGGGGACGTACGCGCCCGCGTGGTCGTAGTGCCAGACCAGGTGGGACTGCTGGGCGGTCGCCTCGAACATCTCCAGCAACTGCTCGTAGTCGCCGCCCAGTTCACCCACCGGCGTGACCGGCAGACCGCACACCTGGAGGAGATACGCGCGCCGCAGGAAGTGCAGTGCGTCGTAGTCGAAGCCCGCGATGGGGGCCACGTCGCCGGACAGTCCGGGCATGTACGCGTACACCGGCACCGGCGGCAGTCCGGCCTCGCCCAGCACCTTGTCGTAGAGCGCCAGTTCCTCGGCGAACGGATTGTTGGGGGTGTGGCACAGAACGTCGACGAGTGGGACCAGCCACAGGTCACAGGCCAAAGGAGAACTCCTCGCAGCGTCGCAGGCGGTGGTCAGGCACCGCGGTCAGGGCAGCGTAATGGGTCGGGCACGGGTAGGGCCCCTGTGTGACGGGCCAGAGATCGACAGGAACTGGACAGGAACCGGCCACGAACGGCCGTGCGTTCCGGGGGCGTACGCCGTAGCGCGCCCCGGGCTCACGACCCGTCGCGCAGGTTCCCTACCCACACTCCGCCCGTCCACGTACGAGCCGTTCACGTACGACCCGTTCACGATCAGCCGGTACCGGCGTCCCCGCCCCCGTCGCCCGCGCCGTGGCCCGCCGCGCTGTCCGCGCTGTGCTTGTTCACCAGGCCCTCGATGAGGGCGATGGAGTGCACGTTGTACTCGTCCACGATCCGGTGCGCGTCGGCGAGGTCGCGGCGCGCCAGCGCGTCGACGACCTCGGTGTGGTCGCACCACAGGTGCCCGCGCAGATCGCTCAGCCGGCGCAGGTGCTGCACCGCGCACACCCAGGACTGGACGCGCAGCCGGTGCAGGAAGTCGGTGAGGTACGGGTTGCCGAACAGGGCGCCCAACTCGCGCCAGAACCGCAGGTCGTAGCCGATGAGGATGTTCAGCTCACCGGCGGCGGCGGCACGCCGGGCCTCCTCGCCACGGCGCCGGACACCGGCGAGGGCGGCGGCGGCCCGGGGGTCGTTGGCGCGGACGAAGAGACTGCGCACACCCTGGACGTCACCGGCGCGATCGTTCGCCAGCCCGTGGAACATGCCGTCCGTGACCAGACCGCGGGCCTCGATCATGCCCCGGAAGTCGGCCAGCGAGAACTCGTGCACACGGAAGCCCCGGTGCTGGTCCGCCTCCAGCAGCCCCTGCGCCGACAGATCGACCAGCGCCTCGCGGACGGGCGTCGCGGAGACGCCGTACTGCTCGGCGATCTCCTTGACCGTGAACTCCTGACCCGGCTGGAGGCGCCCGGCCAGCACCTCGTCGCGGAGCGCGTCCGCGATCTGCTGCCGCAGGGTGCTGCGGGTCACGGCGCCGTTGCCGCTGCTGCCGGGCATGGTCGAGGCTCTCCCCCTTCGCGCGTGTGAGTGACGTACTCATGTATGTCTACGAGCACGTCACCTTACGCGTTCGGATTCCGGGGAAGTCTTTCTCGTACGTCTCCTTCTTACCGGGTGTACAAGCGCTTACTCGGTGTACTCGTCGGCGACCGACAGCGCGGCGTCCAGCGCGGCGAGCCCCTCCTTGACCTCGGCTTCCGTCACGTTGCAGGGCGGGGCGACATGGGTGCGGTTCATGTTCACGAACGGCCACAGCCCGCCCGCCTTCGCGGCGGCCCCGAACGCGGCCATCGGCGCGTTCGCCTCCCCGGCCGCGTTGTACGGCACCAGCGGCTCCCGGGTCTCCTTGTTCCGTACGAGGTCCAGGGCCCAGAAGACACCGGTGCCGCGTACTTCGCCGACGCTCGGATGCCGCTCGGCCAGACCCGTGAGCGCAGGCCCGATGATGTCCGCGCCGGTCCGGGCGGCCTGTCCGACGATGTCCTCCTCCGCCATCACGGTGAGCGTGGCGGCGGCGGCGGCGCAGGCGAGGGGGTGCCCGGAGTAGGTGAGGCCGCCGGGGTAGGGGCGGGTGGCGAACGTCTCGGCGATGGCCCCCGAGATCGCGACCCCGCCGAGCGGCACATAGCCGGAGTTGACGCCCTTGGCGAAGGTCATCAGGTCCGGCACGACGCCGAACAGGTCGGCGGCGAACCACTCACCGGTCCGCCCGAACCCGGCCATCACCTCGTCCAGGACGAAGACGATCCCGTACCGGTCGCAGAGCGCGCGCACCCCGGCGAGATAGCCGGGCGGCGGGATCATGATGCCGGCGGTCCCGGGAATGGTCTCGAGAATGATCGCGGCGATGGTGGCCGGCCCCTCGAAGGCGATGGTGTCCTCAAGGTGCTGGAGGGCACGGGCGCACTCCTGCTCCTCCGTCTCGGCATAGAACCTGGACCGATAGAGGAACGGCGCCCAGAACCGCACGACTCCGGCGCTGCCGGTGTCGGAGGCCCAGCGGCGGGGGTCGCCGGTGAGGTTCACGGCCTGCTGGGTGCCACCGTGGTAGGAGCGGTAGGCGGACAGCACCTTGGGCCGCCCGGTGTGCAGCCGGGCCATGCGCACGGCGTGCTCGACGGCGTCGGCACCGCCGTTGGTGAAGAAGATCTTGTCCAGATCACCGGGGGTCCGCTCGGCGATGAGCCGGGCCGCCTCCGACCGCGCCTCGACGGCGAAGGCGGGCGCGAAGGTGGTCATCCGCCCGGCCTGCTCCTGGATGGCGGCGACGACCTTCGGGTGCTGGTACCCGATGTTCGTGAAGACCAGGCCACTGCTGAAGTCCAGGTACCGCTTCCCGTCGTAGTCCCAGAAGTACGACCCTTCGGCACCGGCGACGGCGAGCGGGTCGATGAGCTCCTGCGCGGACCAGGAGTGGAACACATGAGCACGGTCCGCGGCCTTCACGGCGGCGCCGGCCTGGGACTGGGCCTGCGCCTGGGACTGGGGGTTGGGCTGAGGCGTCATGCCGGGGAGCGTAGGTGTCCCGGGTGAGGGCGCGGTAGCGGCGATCTGTCTGCGGTGGGGACCGGAAAGCGACAGGTTGTCGCGTGTGCGGGGCCTGCCCGGCCCGCCGCCGGTGGGCTGACCCCTCCGCACTATCCTCGGGCTGTCCGCCGCGGAACGAGATGGACCGGTGGACCGGGTGGACTGGGCTGGGTGTACGGGGAGGCGGCGCGGTCATGGAGAAGCTCCGGGACGGGGATCCGGTGCGGATCGGGGCGTACCGGCTGGTCGCCCGGCTCGGTGCGGGCGGGATGGGCCACGTGTATCTCGCGCGGTCCGAGCGGGGGCGCACCGTCGCCGTCAAGCTCGTCCGGCGGGAACTGGCCGAGCAGGACGAGTTCCGCGACCGGTTCCGGCAGGAGGTCGGGGCCGCTCGCCGGGTCGGGGGCCGCTGGACGGCGCCCGTCCTCGACGCCGACACCGAGGCAGACGTCCCGTGGGTCGCCACCGGGTACATCGCCGGGCCGAGCCTGCGACAGGTCGTCGGGCACGACCACGGGCCGCTGCCCGAACGCTCGGTACGCGTCCTCGCCGCCGGGCTCGCCCACGCCCTCCAGGACATCCACACCGCCGGGATCGTCCATCGCGACCTCAAGCCCACCAACGTCCTGGTCACCATCGACGGACCCCGCGTCATCGACTTCGGCATCGCCCGCGCCCTGGAGAGCGTCACCGACGGCGGCCTCACCCGCACCGGCGCGCTCGTCGGCTCCCCCGGATTCATGGCCCCCGAGCAGGTACGCGGCGACCGGGTCACCCCTGCGGCCGACGTCTTCTGCCTGGGCTCCGTCCTCGCGTACGCCGCCACGGGCGCCCTGCCCTTCGGCGCGATCGGCAGCGGGGCCCACGCCCTGATGTTCCGAATAGCTCAGGAGGCGCCCGACCTGGCGGGCATCCCGGAGGGCCTCGCCGGCCTCGTCGGCGACTGCCTGCGCAAGGACCCGGCCGAGCGCCCCACCCCGGAACAGATCCTGGAACGTACGGGGGTGTCGGCGGACGCCATCGCCGACGGCTACGAACGGGACACCTGGCTGCCGGGCCCCCTGGTCGCCCAACTCGGGCGCCACGCGGTGCGGTTGCTGGAGGCGGAGGAGCCCTTGGGCGAGCGGGACACGGGGGAGCGGGAGAGCCCGGAGGATTCGGAAGTCTTCGCGGGCAGGGAACCGGCCCCCGAGGCCCCACCCGAACACGCGCCACCCGAGCACGCTCCACCCGCCGCGCCGCCCACCCCTCCCGCCCAGGACCACCCCCAGCACCACCCGCACCCCTTCGCTCCGACCCCCGGCGGCAGCCAACGGCCCCCTGCCTGGCCCGGGGACCTCACGCTCGAAGCGCATGCCGTCCCGGCCGCGTGGAGCAGCGCACCCGTGTACTCGCCCCCACCCTCCACGGTGGGGTCCTTGCGCGCGCCGAGACCGGTCAGAAGAACCCGGCTGTCGGTGGCGCTCACCGGCGCCGCCCTGATCGTCACCCTCGCCGCGGGCGCCTCCGTCTTCACCCTGCTCAACGGCGCCGACGACACCCCGCCCCCACTCCCGGGCCCCACACCGGCCTCCGACCGGCCGCCCTCGCCGCAGGCCGGCGCCGTCCCATCCGGCTACCTCGGCACCTGGACCGCCTCGATCGACAACTCCGGGGGCCACAACACCCGTCGGCTGACCATCACCCAGGGCGAGGTCGGCGACACGGTACTGAACCTGGTCGCCACCGGGCCCACGGACACGGGCGCCTACCAATGCGTGTTCGTCGCCACCCTGGCCGAACAGCCGTCGGACGCCGCCCTGTTGAGGATCGGCCCGTCACGAGTCGCCTCCGGCGAACCGGCCTCCTACTGCACCCCGGGCGCCCCCACCACCCTCACCCTGCTCCCGAACGGCACGCTGCAACGAGTGACGGCGGGCACCGGCGAGAGGCTGACGTACGAGAAGGAGAGCGACGCGGGGAACTGAGGACGGCGCTCCGTCAATTACTGTCCGGCCAGGGCCTCTTGCGCTCGTCTTGACGCGTCCACAACCATGGTGGGGTCCGTTCGCACCGGCCACGGGAGAACACATGCGCTCCAGCATTCCCAGCAGGAGAACGGTTCTGGCCGCGACGGCGGCAGGGAGCGCGGCGGCGCTGGGAGGCGCGGCCCCGGCGGAGGCGGCCTCGGAGGACACACGGCCGCCCGCCACCGCCCAACGCCCGACCCGTGAACTCCGCGCCCTCCTCCGGGAGATCGACCCGGCACGCATCGAGGCGACGGTCCGCAAACTGGTCTCCTTCGGCACCCGGCACACCCTCTCCGTCCAGGACGACCCGGTGCGGGGGATCGGCGCGGCGCGGGACTGGATCGCGGCCGAACTCCGTTCCTACGCCGCCGAGTCGGGCGGCCGGATGACGGTGGAACTCCAGTCGTACATCCAGGAACCGGCGAGCCGTATCCCGGTGGCGACGCGCATCACGAACGTGGTGGCGACCCTGCGGGGCTCGGCGACCCCGGAGCGCGTGTACGTGGTCTCCGGGCACTACGACTCCCGGGTCACGGACATCATGGACGCCACCTCGGACGCACCGGGCGCGGACGACGACGCGTCGGGCGTGGCAGTGGCCATGGAGCTGGCGAGGGTGATGTCGAAGCGCCGCCCGGCGGCGACGATCGTGTTCGCGGCGGTGGCAGGGGAGGAACAGGGGCTGTACGGGGCGGCGTACATGGCACAGCAGTACAAGTCCGCCGGTACGGACGTCCAGGCCATGTTCACCAACGACATCGTCGGCAGCTCCAAGGCGGACGACGGCACCGCGGACCCGTACACGATCCGCCTGTTCGCAGAGGGGGTCCCTTCCTCGGAGACGGCGGAACAGGCGGCGGTACGTCGGTCGGTGGGCGGCGAGAACGACTCGCCGTCACGGCAGTTGGCCCGCTTCGTCAGGGACACGGGGGACAACGACGCGACGGGGATGCGCGTACGGGTGGTGTACCGCCGGGACCGCTACCGTCGGGGCGGGGACCACATCCCGTTCCTGGAACGCGGCTACCCCGCCGCCCGCTTCACGGAACCGGCCGAGGATTTCGCCCACCAGCACCAGGACGTACGGGTCGACGAGACCGGCAAACAGTACGGAGACCTGCCGGAGTTCTGCGACTTCCCGTTTGTCGCCCGGGTCGCGAAGGTGAACGCGGCTGCCTTGTGGACGCTGTCCCAGTCCCCGGGCACCCCGCGCGGAGCGAAGATCCTGACGTCGACGCTGACGAACGCGACGCAGCTGGTGTGGACGCGGGATGCTGAGCCGGACCTGGCGGGTTACGAGATCGTCTGGCGCGAGACGACGTCCCCGGAGTGGACCCACGTCGTCGCGGTGGGTGACGTGACCTCGCACGAGCTGGACCTGTCCAAGGACAACGTGTTCTTCGGGGTACGGGCGGTCGGCGCGACGGGGCTACGAAGCCAGGTGGCGTTCCCGGCGCCGGGGTAGGCCCCTCTTTCCAGCCCGTCCGGCGTTTGAGGACGAGGCCCGTTCAGGGCCGTGGCGGGGGTCTGGGGGCGCAGCCCCCAGGGATGGGACGGGTAAGGGCGGCGGGGGCGAACACCTCACGGCGACACTCACCGCGCCTCCGGCGGCCTCTGCCGGGGCATGTTCGGCCGCGCCCCCGGCGCGATCCCGAACCGTCCCTGGTGCACCGTCGCGTCCTGCCGCGGCACCCCCATCCCCGCCGACTGGATGCCCAGCGGCGCGGACCCCGTCCGGAACTCAACCATCCAGTCTGCCGTCTCCGACCGCACCAGCTCCGTCACGTCCTCCGAGAATCTGCGCAGTACGCCGAGACAGCGGAATACGGGGAATGCGGGGTAACCGGCCCCCGACGCCCCACCCGAGCACACAACTCCGGGGGCCACAATACCCGCCGCCTGACCATCACCCCGGGCGCCGCCACCACCCTCACCCTGCTCCCGAACGGCACGCTGCAACGAGTGACGGCGGGCAGCGGCGAGAGGTTGACGTACGAGAAGGAGAGCTGAACGCCAACGGCCGGAGTGGGTGCGACTTCTGGTCAATTAATGGCGGAGAACGCACCCCGTGCACACCTCTTCTTCACATGTCCCCCATGGGTAACTCCCGCCCCTGAGTGCGGAGTTTGCATGTGCCGTGCTGTCCGGAGCCGTGCAAATGGTTTTCCGTTCCGCGCCCCGGACGTCGAGGTCACCCCTTGTCATGCCCTGTCGGCCTGTGGCTATGGTGAGCGCCGCGCGTTGACGTGAGGGCCTTGACCACGCCCCTGCCGTGACGCGTGCACGTCATTCGGTGGCCCGGGGGAACTGTGCCGCCACGGGGGATTGGTTCGTCATGCCGCGATGCCGGCTCGTTGTGAACGCCTACTTGACCACTGCTGTCTGCGGCCCTTTTTCCCGCACCGGGACGGCGAGCTGACCCGCGCGTGTCCCACCCTCCCTCTCTTCGGGCGGCCCAGGCAGTCACCCCTGTCTGTCTGCCTGCTCTCACTCGCCTTCTACAAAGGATTTGCTTTTGCGCTTCAGACCGGGATTGCTCAACCCCAGATCACGAACCTCCGCCACGTTCACCTCCGCCGTCACGTCCGTAGCAGCCCTGGCCGTCCTCGGTGGACTGGCCGTCCAGCCCGGCCTGCTCGGCCGGGACGCGGCACAGCCTGTCGCCGCGACGGGAGACTCGTACGACGGCTTCGACACCAAAGCGGCCGAGCAACTGCGCGAGGACCAGTGCGTGGCCGCCTATGGCCTGCGCAAGGGCGGGCCCAACCTGTTCGCCCTCGCGCAGAACGCCGTCGGGCTGCCTGCCGATCAGCTCCACCAGAAGCTCCGTCGGGACCTCGCAGACTCCACCACCCCGCTGCACCAGGCATTCAGCGCGGACAGCGCCAGCAGTAAGCAGTGGGACGACAAGATGTTCGCCCAGGAGTTCGCGCTTACCAACGCCGTCACCGGCTTGAGTTTCTACCCTGGCGAGCCTGACGACGAGTTCAAGATCTACGAGCAGACCGGGCTGCAACAGTGGGTGTCGCAGTCGTACAGCAGCTCGATCGACTTGTTCTCCCCGTTCTACGATCCGTCGCCCACCGCCGACGACAAGACGAAGGCCGCCGCGCTCGCGATCGGCGACCCGCTGTACACCACCGGGGGGACACCGACGGAGCAGCAGGCGTGGAAGCTGTGGAAGAAGAACTCGGGGAAGATCGAACCCGATGTGCTGTTCGTTCCCAGAGTGTTCGCCGATGACGCCCGTATCTTCCTGGCCTCCGGCGGCTTCCCCCGTACGGCCCCGGCCGCGGACACCCCGGAGTTCCGCATCGCGGTCGAGGACCTGAAGGCCCGCTTCGCGTCGTGCGCGTGGCACGCACCGATCGACCCGAACCGGGTTCTCGGCAAGGAGGTGGCGCAGGCGTCCGCCGAGTGGCAGCGGGAGATCGCCTCGCAGGCCACCCAGCGGCAGCAGATCCTCACCGCCGGCCTCAACGCCACGAACGCCTTGCGGGACGGCACGTTCGCCCTCGGGCAGACCCTCGGCCAGTCATGGCTCGCGGACTACTCCACTCGCTGGCAGGACTACTGGTCGGCGGGCGGGCTGGGCTGGATCGGCGACAGCCCCGTGACGATCGAGGTGCCGGGCGCGAAGGGCAACTGCCTGAAGGTCAAGGGCGGTGCCAAGACCAACGGCACACCGGTCCATCTCTTCACCTGCGACGCCGGCGCGTCCCAGCAGTGGACGCTCGAAGGCAGCGAGGGTGACCTCCGCCTCCGCAACGTCGGCTCGCAGAAGTGTCTGGACGTGGCCGGGAACAACGCGGCGAACGGCACGAAGATCGTGATTACGGACTGTTACAAGTCCGCGGGGCAGTCGTGGAAGGGCGACGTCCGCGCCACCTCGCCCCTGAGGAGCGTGACCACGGGCAAGTGCCTGGACCTGAGTGCGCTCACCAAGGGCACGGACACGCGGCTCTGGGACTGCAAGGACACCAGTGCGCAGAAGTTCCTGATCAAGCCGTCCGGCCACAAGGGCATGGACAGTGCCGTGTACCCGAAAAAGGCCGAGTTCGACAAGGCGAAGAAGGTCGTCGCCGACGCCCAGGCGGCGGCGAAGAAGCAACTGGCCACGATCAGGACCCAGTTGGAGAACGCCAAGAAGGCGGCCACCGCGTCCGACGCCGCCGAGCAGGCCGCGTACGGCATCGCGGACGGCGCCGGTGCCCCGCGGGGCCGCGGGCTTCTGGTCGGTCAGCAGAAAGCACAGGTCACCAAGGCGACGGTGGCGGCGCTGACGGCGACGGTGAAGGCCGGTGAGACCGCCGAGGCCGCGACCAGGGCAGCCGCGGCAGACAGCGAGACGATCGCGCAGCGGGCTCACGCCCAGGCAGCGCAGGTCGCCGCCGAGTTCCGTAAGGAGGCCGCGCACGCGGCCGAGTTGCAGGCGAAGGCCGCGGCGGACGCGGCCAAGCTGCACCGGGACAACGCCAAGAAGGACAAGGAGACGGCGGAGGCGAAACTCGCCGTCGCGGTGAAGGCTGAAGCGGACGCGAAGGTGGCCGCCGCCGACGCGCGCGCCAAGCGGCTCGCGGCCGAGGCCGAGGAGAAGACGGCCAAGGCGGAGAAGGACACCGCCACCGCCAAGCAGATCGAGGCCAACCAGCACAAGCAGAACGCGCAGGCCGAGGCCGCGAACGCGAAGGACGCCAAGGAGAAGGCCGAAGCCTCCGAGGCGACCGCGACCGCGCGGAAGAACGACGCGGTGACGGCCCGCGACAGGGCCCGCGATCTGCGGGACGACGCCTGGGACGCCGAGCAGAAGGCGGACGCCTCCCGTGCGAAGGCGGACGCGAAGGAGGCGTTCGCCCAGGCCCACGAGTCCGACAGCAGCGCGGGGGAGTCCAGGGCGGCAGCGGACGCGGCCTCCGCGCACGCGGATGACGCCGAGGCAGCTGCCGGCCGTTCCCGGGTCGCAGCGGACGCTGCCACCCAGGCGGCAGCCGAGGCGGATGCCGCGGCCACCCGCGCCGAAGCGGCCGCCAAGCGCTCCCGCTCGAACGCGGACGCCGCCCAGGCCGCGAAACTGAGGGCCGACGCCGCCGTCGCGACGGCGACCAGCGCCGTGGCCGACGCCATCACGGCGTCTCAGCACGCCTCCTCCGAGGCCAGGACGGCCGTCGAGCTGGCGGACGAGGCGCAGAGGCTGGCCAAGACCGCCAAGTCCCAGGCGGACGAGGCGAACAAGGAGGCCGCCAAGGCCCTGGCCGCCTCGGCGAAGGCCGCGGGCTTCGCCCATGTCACCGCGCAGGCCGCGGTCGACGCGGGCAACGCCGCCGCCCAGGTCGCCAAGCCGGCCAACGACGCGATCGAGCTCGGCTCGCCCTACGTCACCACCGACTCGGCCGCCGGCCTGGTCGTGCTGGCCGGTCAGGCGGCGAAGTCGATCGCCGCACAGCAGCAGGCCGTCGCCGACGCCCACGCCAAGAACGCGCAGGCGGAAGCAGCAGCGGCCAAGAACCTCGCCGAACAGGCGACGGGCGACACGAAGATCGCCTACCAGCACGCGGCCAACGCCGCCGCCCACGCGGCCACCGCCCGCACCTACTCCAAGGAGGCCCTCGGCTACGCGGCCGACGCGGCCAAGGCAGCCTCACAGGCGACGGCATCTCTGGCTCGCACCATCGAGTACGACCGTCAGGCCACCGCCGACGCGACCGCCGCCGACCAGGCAGCCGGACGCGCCGAGGGCTACGCCAAGGACGCCCGCGCCGCCGCCGACCAGGCAGCCCTCGACGCCCAGGCCGCCCGCGACGCCGCAGCCACGGCCGAGCAGTCCGCCAGGGACGCCCGAGCCGCCGCCGACCGCGCCGACACCGCCGCCACGGAGGCGGAACAGGCGGCGAAGGACGCACTGAAGTACGCCCAGGAGGCGCAGAAGGCAGCAGAGGAAGCGGCACGCAACGCCGCGAACAAGCAGGTCTCCACCGGTGCGGGCACCGGAATCGGCGGTACCTGGTACGTCGTCGACGAGGACACCCTCGACATCACCGACACCAAGCAGAAGAACGACTGCGTGATCGAGGTTGGCTTCGAGGGCTGCACCGTCACGTTCCTGGTCACGTTCAACGTGACCGTCGACTTCTTCCTCTGCAACAACCCCGATGTACCGGCCTCCGCCAGTGGCTGCCCGTCAGAGGACACGCTGCTCCTGGAAAGCAAGCCCCTCAAGGGCTTGGAGAAGGAGATCACCCAACACTTCACGAAGCTGCAGCTGATCCAGCAGACCCTCATGTACCAGGTCATCAAGGCGGTCCTGGTCCAGGACTTCGTCGACTGCTGGCACGGCAGCGGCAGCGGCTGCGCCTGGGCGGCGAGCAACTTCGTCCCCGGCAAGGCGTTCGCAACGGTTGCCGAGGCGATCCGCGCGCTGGACGCCGCGATGAGGACAGGCATCGGCGTCACCGACGCCTTCAAGGCGTTGAGGGCCCTCGACCTGGACCCCGCGACGCTGTCCAAGATCGAGAGCACAGTCAACACCTACGAGGACGTGGTGGCGGCGTGCAGGACCAACAGCTTCCCCGGTGACACCCGTGTGCTGATGGCAGATGGCAGCCACAAGGCGATCAGCGGAGTACGCCGAGGTGACCGCGTGCTGGCCGAGGCCCCCGGCACCGGCCTGCTCCGGTCGGAGCCGGTGACGGACACGTTCCGGCACTACACCGAGCACATGGTGGACATCACGGTCGGTGGCGGTCTGTTGACCAGCACGATCGGACACCGGTTCTTCGTCGTCGACCGGGGCTGGACCATCGTCTCCGACCTGCGGGTGGGCGATCGGCTGCGCACCCCGTCCGGGACGGTCCAGACCGTGACGGCCCTCCGGGACCGCACGGGCCTCGCCCCTAGCGAGGTTTACGACCTCACGGTGGACAGGACGCACACCTTCTTCGTGCGCACCCACGGCGTGGCAGAGCAGGACGTACTCGTCCACAACTGCACCAACATCCTCGGGGACGAGGGCATTGCGGGGGCGCACACCAAGGCGAAGCACATCAACGGCGACGCAACGGCTGCGTACAACAAGGCGCAGACGGAAGGCATCGTGACGAAGTGGGCGGACGAAGCGACCGCCGTGAGCGCCGTCGACGACGCCTTCAGGGAGTGGATTCAGCAGCCGGGCAATGCGGCGAAGCTGGAAGCCTGGAAGATTCGCGAAGCCAAGAAGCAGTCGAAGCCGGGCTACTTCTTCGTCGCAGAGGACGACACACTCCCATTCAAGTGGACGCTCAGGGACAGAGGGTCGCTCGGCACCGTATTTACGAGAGGCGGAAGCCGAGCCGGAGAGGCCGCGAGTAACACGGTTCAGATCGTGTTGAGATACGTGGGCAAGTCCCACAAGCCGAGCAAGTTCGTCGTCTACACGTCCTTCCCGCTCCCGAAGAGCTGACAGCAGGGCGCGTATCCGACACACGGGCACCCCTCTGCCACCAGGGGTGCCCGTTCCCCTGTCATCTGTGAGCAGAGAGTGAGGAGGGTCTCCGTGGTGAATCCACGCGAGTTGTACTACGCGGACTATGAGGAGGACTTCGGACTGAGCGGGCTGGCGGGGAAGCTGCCGGAGCTGGGCACCCGGACGGGGTCCTTCGACGTGTCGGCGGTCCTGAGCCTTGCCACCGAGCAGGTCTGCGGCCAGGACGAAGACGACCAACTGGGCTTGGACGTACGGAAGCTGCTCGCGTCCAGCCTCCCGGCGGAGGTCTTGCACAGGGTGTGGCTCGCCGCCACCCGCGGCTGCTTCGACCCGGTCGGTCATGGCATGGACGGGCGTACGTGGCTGCGTCGGCTAGCCGATGTTTGTCCGGTCCGTACGAGGGAGGAGCCGAGCCCTGCCGTGACGAGCCTCGCGCCGGTGGTCGCGGAGGAGGAACTGCGGGGGGCGGTGCTGCGGGAGATCGGTTCTGTGGCGGACACCCTGACCCGTGCCGTCGCGGTGCCGCACATCGCCCCGGCCGTGGCGGCCGTCGTGACCGAGGCGGACGCCGACCTCGGACTCCGCCTACTCCTGCGAGTGTTGAAGGCGTACGCGGTGCCGGTGGAGAAGGAGCAGTACGACCGCCTACTGGCACTCGGGGACCTCCTTGCCTACCCCGGGAGGGCCGTGTTCGAAGAACTTCACGTACGGTGGCCGCCTCTTGACCCGGGTCGGCGCGACTTCGTGTTCGACTTCGGGCTGTCGGCCCTCACCTCGCTGTTCTCGGGCTCATGGCAGTACGAGGGCACCGTGCGGGAGAACATCGAGCGGCTGGTTCTCGCGGACGCGGGTCTGGCTCCCGGCTCACAGGCGGCGGTCCTGCTCGACGACGTGCTCCGGTTGCGGGAGTCTCCGCTGTCCACCGACACGATCACCACGCTGTGGCAGGCTGCGTCGAACGGCAGTCTCGGCGGGGGCATTGACGCTGAGGGTCGGGACTGGCTCGGGCAGATCGTGGACGTGTGCCGACAACGGCTGCGTGAGGTTGCGCCTGCGTACGAGGCCGCGCCTTTCGTGCCGCGTACCTACCCTGTCGGCCTGACGGAAGAGGTGCGGGGGGAACTCAGGGAGGTGGTGCCTGCGCTGGCGGTGCGCACGGCCAACTCGTACGACCACGACATCACCGACTCCACCGTGACGAACGCCCTGGAGCAGGTCGTCGACCTGGTCGATCCCGACCTGGGGTTCCGGCTGTTTCTCCGGGTCCTGGACGCGTTGTCGGTGCCGCTCACGCGGGGGCAGTGCGGGCGGTACGTGTCGATCGGGGAGGCATTCGGGTACGGGGGGGACCTCGTCAGTGGGGTCGAGGCGTGTCGAACCTTCTCAGGTCCTGGTGCATGAAGTCGCAACCCCGTCAGGTAATCCCTGACGGGGTTTCTTCGTTACACACGGGCCATCTACCTCACCGCGCCTCCGGCGGCCTCTGCCGGGGCATATTCGGCCGCGCCCCCGGCGCGATCCCGAACCGCCCCTGGTGCACCGTCGCGTCCTGCCGCGGCACCCCCATCCCCGCCGACTGGATGCCCAGCGGAGCCGACCCCGTCCGGAACTCGACCATCCAGTCCGCCGTCTCGGACCGCACCAGCTCCGTCACGTCCTCCGAGAATCTGCGCAGTACGCCGAGACAGCGGTCGGCGGCCTCGCTGGCCGTTCCCTCCGTCGGGCCCAGTACTTCGCGCACGCTCTCGGAGGCCCACTCGAACTGGAGCACCTGAAGCCGCCGCTGTACGGCCTGTGCGGTGGCGACATCCCTTATCCACCCCGAGGTGACCCCGAAGAACCGGTCGATGCCCACGCACGCCACCCCGAGCAGCAGCGCCAGATACCCCCAGGCGGCGACCCCGCTCATCAGGCCCGTGAGGCCGAGCAACGGCAGCGCGGCCCCGGTGATCGCCCCGAGCGCGGCGCCCGTACGCAGTGCTCGCGCGCACCGCCGCTTCCACACCCGGTCCGCGAGGTACCAGGCCGCCGTCTCCAGGGCGCCCTGTTCCACCCACCGGTACAGCTCGTCGAGGCGCGGCGCGGGCTCGCCCCAGTCGCCGAGGGGGAAGGGGCGGCCGGTGAGGTCTCCGGGCCGGAGCCCGGCGGGAACGTCGCTCCGCCCCTCCGGGGGCGGTCCCTGGGGCGGCCCATCGGGCTGCATCTCCGGCTGGCTCACCCGGCACTCCCTTAACTGAGCAACTTAGCTACTGAGCAACTGAGCTATTGCGCTGCTTGCAACTGAGCAGACCGACCCACGATTCATCACGGTGCGTGACACCGTACGGGCGCCCGCGTGACCCTTGATGCTGTTGTGAACCTGTCGTGCCGCCCCCTTCCTACCGCCCAATGGGTGGCGGTAACCGGGCTTTCGTTTCTTTTCCGCTCGGAAGAAGTCCTTGATCAGGTATAGGCCAGGGAACCGGCTCACTCGAAAGAGTGCTGCGGCGACGCCCGCGCCGACCACGTAGGCTCAGGCTGAACGCCAAATTCGTAGGTGAACGACGCGAAAGAGGAGCTGATCGTGATCCCCGGTGGTGGCCAGCCCAACATGCAGCAGCTGCTCCAGCAGGCCCAGAAGATGCAGCAGGACCTGGCGAACGCGCAGGAGGAGCTGGCGCGGACCGAGGTCGACGGGCAGGCGGGTGGTGGCCTGGTCAAGGCGACCGTGACGGGCGGCGGTGAGCTGCGGGCCCTCAAGATCGACCCGAAGGCGGTCGACCCGGAGGACACCGAGACGCTGGCCGACCTGATCGTGGCGGCCGTACAGGCGGCGAACGAGAACGCGCAGCAGCTTCAGCAGCAGAAGCTGGGCCCGCTGGCGCAGGGTCTGGGCGGCGGCGGAAGCGGTATTCCGGGCCTGCCGTTCTGACGTTCGCACCGCGCGCCCCCCGTCCCGCCTTCCTCAGGTGGGCAGCGGCCAACTACGGTACGTACAGCAGGCACGAGGCAACCGTTGTACCGATGCACGGAAAGGCAGTCCGTTGTACGAAGGCGTGGTCCAGGACCTCATCGACGAACTGGGGCGACTCCCCGGCGTCGGTCCCAAGAGCGCGCAGCGGATCGCCTTCCACATCCTCCAGGCCGAGCCGACGGACGTACGGCGGCTGGCGCACGCGCTCCTCGAAGTGAAGGCCAAGGTCCGCTTCTGCGCGACCTGCGGAAACGTGGCACAGGAAGAGCTGTGCAACATCTGCCGGGACCCGCGACGCGACCTGTCGGTCATCTGCGTGGTCGAGGAGCCGAAGGATGTGGTCGCGGTCGAGCGGACGCGTGAGTTCCGGGGCAAGTACCACGTCCTGGGCGGCGCGATCAGCCCGATCGAGGGTGTCGGTCCCGACGACCTCCGGATAAGGGAACTCCTGGCCCGTCTCGCCGACGGTGTGGTCACCGAGCTGATCCTCGCCACGGACCCCAACCTGGAGGGCGAGGCCACGGCCACGTACCTCGCCCGCATGATCAAGCCCATGGGCCTCAGGGTCACCCGCCTGGCCAGCGGCCTCCCGGTGGGTGGCGACCTGGAATACGCGGACGAGGTGACTCTCGGCCGCGCCTTCGAGGGGAGACGACTCCTAGATGTCTGACGCCACGCTGCACAACACGACGCAGGATCCCGACGACTTCGCGGTCCAGATCGCGGACCAGGTCGAGAGCTTCCTGGTCGCCGTCACGGAGGTCGCGAAGGGCGAGGACCCCGACTCGGCGGTCCCCTTCCTCCTCCTGGAGGTCTCCCAGCTCCTGCTGGCCGGAGGCCGTCTCGGCGCCCACGAGGACATCCTCCCGGACGAGCGCTACGAGCCCGACATGGGCCCGGAACCGGACGTGGACGACATCCGCGAACGCCTGGCGCTGATGCTGGACCCGGTGGACGTCTACTCGGAGGTCTTCGACCCGTACGAGCCCCGCAAGGCGCCCGTCCCGGCCCGTATCTCCGACGACCTGGCCGACGTCCTCGCCGACCTGCGCCACGGCATGGCCCACTACCGCGCGGGCCGCACCACCGAGGCGCTGTGGTGGTGGCAGTTCTCGTACTTCTCCAACTGGGGCTCGACCGCCTCGGCGACCCTCCGCGCCCTCCAGTCCCTGGTGGCCCACGTCCGCCTGAACCAGCCCCTGGAGGAACTGGACGGCCTGGACACGGACCAGGACCTCGGCGACGAGGCCCTGGCGGAGGCGGCCGGCAAGGTGATGGCGGAGGAGATCGCGGAGCCGCTGGGCCTGCGGACGGTGAAGTAAGAGCGGGCACGTGAAGTAAGCGGCACGTGAAGTAAGAGGGGGGAAGAGGGGGTTGGGCGGACGCCCGACCCCCTTCGGCGTGTCCGGGGGCGACTTCATGGCGTGACGAGGCGGTCGCCGTATGTGAGTTGGAGTCGTCCTTCCCGCACCCTGTACGTCCGCTGCACGGGCGCTAACCAGCGGAAAGCGAAGCTGGAGTCACTTCCACCGCAGGAGACGCGGAGGAAGGAAACCACCCCAGCCGCACAGGAGTTGCGATGACCCGCAAGACCCGCATACGCGCCGCCCTCGTCACCGCCACCGCCCTTGTCACCGCAGCCACGGTGACGGTCGGGGTCAGTGCGGCGGGTGGCGAATCGAAGCCGGCGAAGCCCACCAAGAAGCAGATCGCGGCCCTGTTCGACGGCTGGAACAAGACCCTGCAGACCGGCGACGAGGACAAGGTCACCGCGCGGTACGCGGACGACGCGGTGCTGCTGCCGACGGTCTCCAACAAGATCCGTACCAACCACACCGAGATCGCCGACTACTTCCACCACTTCCTGGAGAACAAGCCGGTCGGCACGAAGACCAAGACGATCATCAACGTCCTGGACAACAACTCGGCGATCGACACCGGCTCGTACTACTTCATCCTCACCGACCCGAAGACCGGCGAGAAGAAGAGAGTCGACGCCCGCTACACGTACGAGTACGAGAAGCGGGGCGGCCAGTGGCTGATCGTCAACCACCACTCGTCGATGATGCCCGAGGGCTAAGCCCCCCGCTGCGCGGCCCGGAGGGTGATCCGGACGCACAGTCCGCCGCCGGGCGCGTCCGCCAGGGTCACCGTTCCGCCGTCGTCCGTCACGAGTTGCTTGACGACGGCGAGGCCGAGGCCCGAGCCGGAGCGCCCGGTGAGGCCCTGGCCGCGCCAGAAGCGGTCGAAGGCGCGGGACTTCTCGGCGTCGGACATGCCGGGACCCTCGTCCGCCACCGTCAGTTCCATCTCGTCCCCCCTGGACTGGGCCCGCACGGTGATCGTCCCGCCGTCCGGTGAGACCTCCAGGGCGTTGGAGAGCACGTTGTCCAGTACCTGGTCCAGATGACCGGGGCTGGCCAGCACAAGCAGCCGGCCGTCGACACCCCATCCCCCCATGAGCGCGATGGTGACTCCGCGCTCGTCGGCGGCCGGCCTCCACACCGCCAGGCGCTCGTCCACGATGTCCCGCAGGGACAGCGGTTCCGCCGCCGTGACCTTCGCCTCGGCCCGGGCCAGCACCAGCAGCCCGTTGACCAGGCGGCTCATCCGGACCACCTCCGCCGTCGCCTGCTCCACGTCCTCCCGTACGAAGTCGTCGTCGGTGCCGTCCGCGATGTTGTCCAGCGACAGACGCAACGCCGTGAGGGGCGTACGGAGTTGGTGCGAGGCGTCCGCCACGAAGATCCGCTGCGAGGCGACCAGGGTGTCGAGGCGCTCCGCACCCTGGTTGAGGGTGCGGGCCAGGGTCTGTGTCTCCGGCGGGCCCGTCACCTGCGAGCGTGCGGTCAGGTCGCCGTCGCTGAACTTGGCGGCCATGCCGTTGAGTTCGCGGAGGGGGGCGGTGATACGGCGGGCGGCGATGGCGCCGATGGCGGCGGCAGCCGCGAGGACCAGCACGGCGAGGCCGGCCCGGAAGCCCCAGATCTGCCACAGCCGCTTCGTCATGTCCGAGGTCGAGTAGACGATCCGTACGGCCGCGTCGTCCTCGGCGGGGACGGTGACCGTCAGGTGCTTGCCCCACACGAAGGCCGAACCCCAGTCGGTCGTCGGCTTCTTGTCCTTCACGGCCCGCGTCAGCGCCGCGTCCGCGACAGGCTTCGGCAGGTCCGGGGCGCAGCGGTCGGTCCGTGTCGCCTGGACGGTGTCGTCGTACGCCCTGGCCACCTTGGTCAGGGCCTCGCAGGACGTACTGTCGCCGTTGCCCAGCAGCAACGCCATGGTCTGGGCCTCGCGCAGGACGGACTGCTTGGTGTCGTCCCGCAGTTGGGTGGTGAGCGTGAACGCCACCGGCACCGTGAACAGCAGGATGGCGACCGCGACGAGCAGGATGTAACTGCGGATGAGCTGCCGGTTCATGAGGCGCCCGAGCCCTTGCCCGTGTCGTCCTTCTCGCTCTTCTCGCTCTTGTCGTCCTTGGCGATCTCCAGGCGGAAACCGACCCCCCGTACCGCCTCGATGACGATCGCGCCCTTCAGTTTCCGCCGCAGCGCCGCCACATGGACATCGAGCGTCTTGGTCGGCCCGAACCAGTTCGCGTCCCAGACCGCTTCCATGATCTGCTCGCGCGACATCAGCGCGCCCGGCTCCTCGGTGAGGAAGGAGAGCAGGTCGTACTCCTTGGGCGCGAGGGCGATCTCGTCGCCGTCGAGGCGGACGCGGGCGGCCTTGCGGTCGATCGTCAGGCGGGTGCCGTACGCGTCGGGGCCGGCCGCGGCGGCATCGGCGCGCGGCTGGGCACGTCTCATCACCGCCCTTATGCGCGCGATGACCTCTCGTACGCCGAAGGGCTTGGAGACGTAGTCGTCCGCGCCGAGCTCCAGGCCGACGACGCGGTCCGTCTCGTCGCTGCGGGCGCTGATGACGATGATCGGGACGTCACCGCGAGCGCGTAGCGCCCGGCAGACGTCCAGGCCGTCGGTGTCGGGCAGGCCGAGGTCGAGCAGGACGACGTCGTACGGTTCGTCGTGGCTGAGCGCCGCGCCGCCCGTGGACACCCATGCCACCTCGAAGCCGTAGCGCAGCAGGCCACGACGCAGGGACTCGGCGACCGGTTCATCGTCTTCCACCAGGAGTACGCGCACAGCCGAACCTTAGTCCTTGGTCCTTGAAACTTAATTCACAGGCGTTACGCGTATCCCGCGAACGGATGGGCAGGAGCCGTTCCGAGCGGCCGTAGATCCCACCGGTGATCGCTTGGTGAGCGGGACATCTCACCATGCGATACCCCGTAAAGGGTTTTCGGCCGCTCGTTAGACTGAGTCGACCGCAGACGGACCGAGACGGACTGAGCGAGGAGCGCACGTGGGCCTTGTCGTGCAGAAGTACGGAGGCTCATCCGTAGCCGATGCCGAGGGCATCAAGCGCGTCGCCAAGCGAATCGTGGAAGCGAAGAAGAACGGCCACCAGGTGGTCGTGGTCGTTTCCGCGATGGGCGACACGACGGACGAGCTGATCGATCTCGCCGAGCAGGTGTCTCCGATGCCTGCCGGGCGTGAGTTCGACATGCTGCTGACCGCCGGAGAGCGGATCTCCATGGCGCTGCTGGCCATGGCGATCAAAAACCTGGGCCACGAGGCCCAGTCGTTCACCGGTAGCCAGGCGGGTGTCATCACCGACTCGGTCCACAACAAAGCCCGGATCATCGACGTCACGCCGGGCCGCATCCGGACCGCGCTCGACGAGGGCAACATCGCCATCGTCGCCGGGTTCCAGGGCGTCAGCCAGGACAAGAAGGACATCACCACGCTGGGGCGCGGGGGGTCCGACACCACGGCTGTGGCGCTGGCGGCCGCGCTCGACGCCGAGGTGTGCGAGATCTACACCGACGTCGACGGCGTGTTCACCGCCGACCCGCGTGTGGTGAAGAAGGCCCGGAAGATCGACTGGATCTCCTCCGAGGACATGCTGGAGCTGGCCGCGTCCGGTTCCAAGGTGCTGCTCCACCGGTGTGTGGAGTACGCCCGCCGTTACGACATCCCGATCCACGTCCGCTCGTCCTTCTCCGGACTGCCGGGCACGTGGGTCAGCAACGAGAAGCCCAAGTGGCAAGGGGACCAGCAGGTGGAGCACGCCATCATCTCCGGAGTCGCCCATGACGTCTCCGAAGCCAAGATCACGGTCGTCGGCGTCCCGGACAAGCCGGGCGAGGCCGCGGTGATCTTCCGTGCCATCGCGGACGCCGAGGTCAACATCGACATGATCGTGCAGAACGTGTCGGCGGCCTCGACGGGTCTCACGGACATCTCCTTCACCCTCCCCAAGTCCGAGGGCCGCAAGGCCATCGACGCCCTGGAGAAGGCGAAGGGCGCGATCGGCTTCGACTCGCTGCGCTACGACGACCAGATCGGCAAGATCTCGCTGGTCGGCGCGGGGATGAAGACCAACCCGGGCGTCACCGCCTCCTTCTTCCAGGCGCTGTCCGACGCGGGCGTCAACATCGAGCTCATCTCGACATCCGAGATCCGCATCTCGGTGGTGACCCGCCAGGACGACGTCCCCGAGGCGGTCCGCGCCGTGCACAGCGCCTTCGGCCTCGACTCCGACAGCGACGAAGCCGTCGTCTACGGAGGCACCGGCCGCTGATGGCCGGTACTCGATCGACTGCCGGTCCCCGATCGATCGCGCGCCCGACGCTCGCGGTCGTGGGAGCGACCGGCGCCGTCGGCGCGGTCATGCTCCAGATCCTGTCCCAGCATGCGGACATCTGGGGTGAGATCCGCCTGATCGCCTCCCCGCGCTCGGCCGGCCGCAAGCTGTCCGTGCGCGGCGAGGAGGTCGAGGTCATCGCGCTGTCGGAGGAGGCCTTCGACGGCGTCGACGTCGCCATGTTCGACGTACCCGACGAGATCGCCGGGCACTGGGCCCCGGTCGCCGCCGCCAAGGGCGTTGTCGTGGTCGACAACTCCGGCGCCTTCCGGATGGACCCCGAGGTCCCGCTGGTCGTGCCCGAGGTCAATCCGCACGCGGTACGGCAGCGCCCGCGCGGGATCATCGCCAACCCGCACTGCACGACCCTGTCGATGATCGTCGCCCTGGGCGCACTGCACGCCGAGTACGGACTGCGCGAGCTGGTGGTGTCCACGTATCAGGCGGTGAGTGGGGCGGGCCGGGCCGGCGTCGAGACGCTGCGCCGGCAGCTGTCCCTGGTCGCCGGTACGGAACTGGGGACCAGCCCCGGCGACGTACGGCGGGCCGTGGGCGAGGGGACGGGGCCGTTCCCGGAGCCGGTCGCGCTGAACGTCGTACCGTGGGCCGGGTCCGTGCGGGCGGACGGCTGGTCGTCGGACGAGATGCAGGTCAGGGACGAGTCCCGCAAGATCCTGGGGCTGCCGAAGCTGCCCGTGGCCGTGACGTGCGTACGCGTCCCGGTCGTCACCGCGCACGCCCTGACCGTGCACGCCCGCTTCCAGGGCGAGGTCACCGTCGCCGGCGCCCGGGAGATCCTCGCCACCGCGCCGGGGGTCGTCCTGTTCGACGACCCGGAGGCGGGGGAGTTCCCGACCCCCGTGGACGTGGTCGGTACGGACCCCACCTGGGTCGGCAGGGTCCGGCGGGCGCTGGACGACCCCACCGCGCTGGAACTCTTCGTCTGCGGTGACAACCTGCGCAAGGGAGCCGCCCTCAATACGGCACAAATCGCCGAACTGGTGGCGGCCGAGCTGTCCTGACCCGCCCTGACCCGCCCTGGCTCACCCTGACCTGCCGTTGATCTTGCCGAAAATCACCCTGGTGATGGCAGAAAACGTTTGTAGGATCAAGGTGAGAACTGTGCTCTTTCGCGTTCGAAGATTTTGCTCCCCGCTCTCCCGCAACCACGAGGAGGGCGGGGAGCGTCTTTGCGGTCGCCCTTCCGGGGCGTAGGGGGCGCGCGATCACCATGGATTTAGGGGAAGAGCGGGACGCATGAGGGCTATTGGGGCACTCCCGGCTGTGTCGTACGACGCAAAATCAATGCCGGATGCGTACAACCCTGACGGGGGGAAGCGTGTCCAACATGCGTGGCAGAGGTACTGGACTTCAGAGCGGCGACGCGCGGCACAGCCCTGCGTCCACCGCGCCGACCCCGTCCGCCCGGTGTTGCCGGCGGCATGCCGGTGATCGCGCCGATGCCCGCAGCGCGGCCGGCCCGCATACCCAACCAGCGCGAGGGCGGCGACGAGAGCGCGACGGCGGGCACGACGGTCGACCATCTGACCGAGACCTACCGCGCCCACTACCGCTCCCTCCTCGGCCTCGCGGCGCTGCTCCTCGACGACACCGCGTCCTGCGAGGACGTCGTCCAGGAGGCCTTCATACGGGTCCACTCGGCGCGCAAGCGCGTCCGTGACCCGGAGAAGACGCTCGCGTATCTGCGCCAGACGGTGGTGAACCTCTCGCGCTCCGCGCTGCGCCGCCGCATCCTCGGCCTGAAGCTCCTTTCCAAGCCGATGCCGGACATGGCGAGCGCGGAGGAGGGGGCGTACGACCTGCTGGAGCGCGACTCCCTCATCAAGGCGATGAAGGGCCTCCAGCGCCGTCAGCGCGAGGTCCTCGTCCTGCGCTACTTCGCGGACATGACCGAGGCCCAGGTCGCCGAGACGCTGGGTGTATCGCTCGGCTCGGTGAAGGCGTACGGCTCGCGGGGGATCGCCGCGCTGCGCATCGCCATGGAGGAACCGGTATGAGCGACCGCGCGGACGGGACCCCGAACGACGGTTTCCGGCCCGAGGAATTCCGGACCGGTAGTGTTCCGAAGCAGCGAGAACGCAAGCAGCAAGAACACGAGCAGCAAGAACACGAGCAGCTGGAACAGAAGCATCAAGAACAGAAGCAGCAAGAGCACAAGCGACCGCATGCTGGGAACGGAACTGTGAACCACGGCCCCGACGACCAGAGCCTGGATGGGCTCGACTCGGAAGAGCTGGCACTGCGCAGGATGCTGCATCAGGCGGTGGGCGCCATCGAGCCCACCGACGCCGTGCTGGACCATCTTCGACGCGCGGTGCCCGCCCGACGGGCCCGCAAGCGGCACGCCGCCATCGGTATGGCGGCCGCCGCCCTCTTCATCGGCACCGCCGTCCCGGCCCTGCTGCACGTCTCGAACGCCACCGGCTCCGACCCCTCCGTCATCGCGGGCCACGGCTCGCAGGCGGGGGACGACGAGGACAAGGGCAAGGGCCCGGACGGTGGCGAGAGCACCTCCGGGGGCGATTCCGGCACCGTCGGTGACGGCCCGACGAGCGTCCCCTCGGCCAGTGCGACGGGCCCCGACACGAACAGCGGCAGCACCGGTACGACCGGGAGCACCGACTCGGCGCCCTCCTCCGGGTCCGCGCCCGTCTGTGACGCCGCCCAGCTGGGCTCGGCCACCGGGTCGGCCAACGGCGCCGACACCACCGGCGTGGCCTACGGCACGTTCCGCGTCGTCAACGTCTCCAGCACCAGCTGTACGGTCGGCGGTAACGGCTCCGTGTCGACATTCGTGGCGGGCGCGGCCGACTCGGCGAAGGTGTCCACGTCCGACCACACGGCCGGGGACGCGGCCGGCGGTCTGCCCGACCCGTCGCTCTCGGTCAGCGGACTGGTACTCGCGCCGGGTGCGGCCTTCCAGGTGCAGTTCGCCTGGGTGCCCTCGGAGACCTGCCCCACGACCGACGACGGCACCACCGACGGCGGGACCACTGACGGCGGCACGACCGACGGCGGCTCCACGGGCACGCCGTCGCCGACCCCCACACCGACCGAGAGCACCGACTCGAGCACCACTGCCGCGGTCGGCGACACCGGTACCACGACCCAGCTGCTCACGGACGGCGGCACGGCCGACGGCAGCGTGACGGTGTCCTACACGGCGGAGGCCGGTTCGCCCACGGTGTCCGCGACGGTCTCGAACGCGTGCGCGGGCACGGTGTACAAGACCGGGGTCATGGCGGAGACCACGTAGCACCCCGCGAAGTCATACCTGGGTGCTACGTACGCGGTAGCACCCAGGGAGGGGGGCAGGTGGAGAGGGTCAGGCGGAGGCGCCTGCGCGGACGGTCGCGGTCTCCTCGGCGGCGGGTGTTTCGGCGATTCCCAGCTCCGCGTCCCGCAGGAACTCCACCTCGCGGCGCATCAGCCGGAACCACATGAAGACGACGAAGCCCGCGAAGACGAACCACTCGCCGGTGTAGCCGAGGTTCTGGAACGCCTTCAGGTCGAGCCCGGTGTCCGCGGGCGCGGTCGCGGGTACGGCCGTCATCCCGGAGTCGCCCTTGTCGAGGGTGACCCAGGCGTCGTACACGTCGTACGGCACGAGGTTCACCAGCGAGGCCGCGCTGATCGCCGCGGTCTGCCCGGCCGGGAGGCCGCCCGCCGCGCTCACGCCGTTCGACCCGGGGGTCTCGGACGCCTGGAGCGCACCGGTGACGGTGACTTCGCCGGCGGGCGGGGCCGGTGCCTTCGCGGGGTCCGCGGTACCGGGCAGCCAGCCGCGTACGACGGGCAGCGCCTCGCCGCCGTCGGTGCGCAGCAGAGTGAGGACGTAGTAGCCGTTCCGGTCGTCCAACTGGCGGTCCGGGACGAGCAGTTGTTCGCCGTAGCGTCCGGTGGCCGTGGTGCGGTCGCCGGAGGTCTTCTTGTCGACGGGCAGCAGCTCGGCGAGCGGCCGGGCGGCTTCCGTCTGCTCCGCGGAGACCTCTTCGGTGGCGGTCCTGTGGTCCTGCACCCGGTCCTCGAACCGGCTCAGCTGCCACGACCCCATGAACACGCAGAAGGGGATGGCGAGCAGCACGAAGACGTTGATCCCCCACCAACGGGGCGTCAGCAGAAACCGGTACACGCCTTCAAAGGTACGGTGCCGCCGTCCGGCCCCCGCCCGTGGGGTCCGCTCGGTCAGTACCGCGCCGTCAGTACCGCTCCGTCAGCTCTGCCAGGTGGTCGCGGTTCGCCGGGGGCTCGTACGGCTCGGGCCAGAAGTCGGTCATGGAGGTGATGTTCCCCTTCTCGTCGCCGGTGAAGAAGGAGACGGCGGGCATCTCCTCCTGTCCCACGGTGAATATGAGCCAGGTGACGACGTGCCCCGGCTCGGCGACCACGCGCTCGATCCGCAGATGCCAGTCGCTCGGAAACTCCCGGTTGAAGCGGACGAACCGCTCCTTGCCTCTGATCCGCTCCCGGGTCTGGGGCAGCGTGTAGACGACGTCGTCGGCCAGGGTGTCGGCGAACGCGTCCCAGTCCCGGGCCTCGGCGGTGGCCCAGAACCTGTCGACTGTCTTGCGCAGATCGGATGCATCGGTTGCATCGGCTGTGTCGGTCATGCGGCAGAGTCTGCACCTGACCACTGACAATCGGCCCTGACCTGTGGATATGTGCGATCCCTCGTGGAGTTTTCCACAGGCTGGGGACCTCGGCGGCGGAATGTCGTGCCGGGCGGGCAGTATGGGGTCATGACTGAGAGCAACGGGTCCACGCCGAACACGACCGTGCCGGACTGGGAGAAGCGGTTCAGGGCGCCGCGGGTGTCACTGCCGGACTGGGCGGAGGACGCGCCGGACCGGTCCCTGTTCGTGTCCAACGCGACGGGGACGTACGAGCTGTACGCCTGGGACCGCGCGACGGGCGAGCAGCGTCAGGTGACGAACCGGCCGAACGGCACGACCGACGGAGTGCTGTCGCCCGACGGCGAGTGGATCTGGTGGTTCGACGACAAGGACGGCGACGAGTTCGGCGTGTGGCGCCGCCAGCCGTTCGGGGGCGGGACGGAGGGCGCCGGGGACGCGTTGGCGACCCCCGGCCTGGATGCCTCGTACCCGGCGGGCCTCGCGCTGGGCCGGGACGGCCGTACGGCGATCGTGGGGCGCTCGACGGACGAGGAGGGGACGACGATCCACCTGGCGGTGGCCGACGCGTCCCCGGTGGTCATCTACCGGCACCGCGAGTCGGCGGGTGTCGGTGACCTCTCGCACGACGGTTCGCTGATCGCGATCGAGCACACGGAGCACGGCGACGCGATGCACTCGGCGCTGCGCGTCCTGCGCCCGGACGGTACGACGGTCGCCGACCTCGACGACACCAAGGGCGGTGCGGAGGAGCTGGGCCTGGAGGTGCTGGGCTTCGCGCCCGTCGAGGGGGACACGCGGCTGCTCGTCGGGCATCAGCGGCGGGGCCGCTGGGAGCCGCTGGTGTGGGACGTGGTGAGCGGTGAGGAGACGGACCTCGCGCTGGAGCTGCCGGGCGATGTGAGCGCGGAGTGGTATCCGGACGGTTCGGGTCTGCTCGTCGCGCACAGCTTCGAGGCGCGCAGTGAACTGTTCCGCTACGACCTGGGCGACCGTGAGCTGGTGAAGGTGGAGACCCTCACCGGCACAGTCTCCGGGGCGACGGCCCGGCCCGACGGCAGCGTGGAGTACCTGTGGTCGTCGGCGGCGCAGCCGTCGTCGGTGCGCTCGACGACGGGAGCGGTGGTCCTGGACCCGCCCGGGCTGAAGTCGCCGGGTTCGGTGCCGGTGGAGGACGTGTGGGTGGAGGGGCCGGGCGGCCGTATCCACGCGCTGGTGCAGAAGCCGGCGGGGGCCGAGGGCCCCTTCCCGACGGTCTTCGACATTCACGGTGGGCCGACCTGGCACGACAGCGACGCGTTCGCGGCGGGGCCCGCCGCCTGGGTCGACCACGGGTACGCGGTGGTGCGGGTCAACTACCGGGGGTCCACCGGGTACGGGCGTGAGTGGACCGACGCCCTCAAGCACCGGGTCGGTCTGATCGAGCTGGAGGACATCGCGGCGGTCCGGGAATGGGCGGTGACGTCCGGTCTGGCGGACCCCGACCGGCTGATCCTGACCGGCGGTTCCTGGGGCGGCTACCTCACGCTGCTCGGCCTCGGCGTCCAACCCGACGCGTGGACACTGGGCCTCGCGGCGGTGCCGGTCGCGGACTACGTCACGGCGTACCACGACGAGATGGAAGCGCTGAAGGCGATGGACCGCACGCTGCTGGGCGGTACGCCGGAGGAGGTCCCGGAACGCTTCGAGGCGTCCTCGCCCCTGACGTACGTCGACGCGGTGAAGGCCCCGGTGTACATCTCGGCCGGCGTGAACGACCCGCGCTGCCCGATCCGCCAGATCGACAACTACGTGAAGCGCCTGGAGACGCGGGGCGCGGTGCACGAGGTGTACCGGTACGACGCGGGACACGGATCCCTGGTGGTGGACGAACGGATCAAGCAGGTGCGGCTTGAACTGGAGTTTGTGGAGCGGCATTTGGGGGCGTGAGTCAGGGGCCGGCGGGGGAACGGGGTGCGGTGACGACGATCACTCGCCGAACCCTGTCTCCCGCAGAATCTCATCCGCGCGGGCGGACGTGCCGGAGTGCCCGGACCGGCCCATGCCGATGAACGAGGGGCGCGCCGGTCGGGTCGCGGGCCCTATGAACGGCCGCAGGGTTTGTACCACGGCTTCGAGGTCGTCGTCCGGCACGCGGTCGATGAGCGCGTGATTCTGCTCGGGGCAGGACGCACTTCGCGCCCGGCGGCCGAGGACGACCGCCAGTCCCTCCCGCAACCAAAACCGAATCAGCTCGGCCAGTGACTACACCCCGGCAAGGGGAACGATCGGCAGCCGTACCCGAGCGACCTGTCGGACGAGGCGTGGGAGCTGATCCGGCCGGTTATCTCCGGGTGGAAGGGTAAGCACCCGTCGGTCAGCGGTCATCAGGGCCGGTACGAGATACGGGAGATCGTCAACGCGATCCTCTATCAGGCCCGGGTGGGCTGCCAGTGGTGCTATCTGCCGCATGACTTCCCGCCGTACACCGCCGCGGTGTTCGGCTACTTCGGCAAGTGGCGTGGGGAGACGGTCCTGGAGATCGCCGAGGAGAGCGATCCCGGCGGCCCGGAGCCGCTGTCGTCCGCATACCGCCAGATCCTCGCTCTGTTCGCCGTTGGAACACCACGGCCGACGACCCGCACCGGTTTCCTCGTCAGTGAGCCTTTTCCATCCTCAGTCTGAGCTGGCCAGTTGGAGGGTGAGGACAGCTTGGACGAGGCTCGTGATCCGGGTCGTCGAGCATCGGAGCTTG
>NZ_JBIRRV010000024.1:0-108112 GCF_044333925.1 Streptomyces sp. NPDC020898 | reverse complement strand
GAAGGTCACGCCGTCGCGGCGGTCGCCTTCCGGCGCCTTCCGGCTCGTTCCCACCGTCTCGAAGCCCGCTGCGGCGAGCGCGAGGGCGGCCGCCTTTCCGATGCCGGTGGACGCGCCTGTTACGAGTGCTACCGGCCGAGTTGTCGCCATTACTAGCTCCCTTGAGTTTGCAGTACGTTCGTATGTCTTACGTTCGTACGACCATACGGGGGTCGTCGGTCGCTGGCAAGTGGCCGCATCCGGTGATCCGGGAAAGATCTGAGAAAGGTCCGCAAGCGTGGGGTGCGTTAGAGGAAAGAGCATGAGCAGAGGCATAGTGGACGTCTTCCACCGCGTGCCGTCGGTGCGGGGCGGTGTCGCCCGGTCAGCGGATCCGGCAGGGCCTTGTCCGGGTGCGCGGCGTGTACGTACTGCACGGCGATGCTGGGACGGATACCGAAGCGGTGGGCGAGGTGGACCGGATCGGCGCTCTCTCGGGCCTCGTCCCAGGATGGGGCCGGCCCGTACCTGCCGTGGCAGTGGCCCTATCTGGTCGAACGCGGCCACCCTTGAGGGACGCCTCGAACAGGGGTCTCCTGCCTGCTGACTTCGCCTGATCGCGCCCCTGGTCGCCGCTCAGGAACCCGTGCGTACTCCAGTGACGACATGGGCGGGCAGGTCCTCGGCGAGACGGTGCGCGGGCTGGGGTGGACAGGGCGCGTGGGTGCGCGCCGCGAAATCGATCCTGCCGTGGGCGTAGAGCACGGCTTCGCCAGTCCAGTGCCGTCGTGTCCGGCAGTCGGCTGCTCCCGGATTCGATCTGCGGGAACGAAGCCGCCAGGTTCGTGCCCCGCCGTGAGTGCAGCACTGCTCGGCCCGCGTCGGCACCGACCAGGGCCCGCCCCTCGTCCCGCTTCGGCTCACCCGCCCGCCCGGCGGCAGCGGCGCGGGGTCGGACACAGGGGCGGCGGGCATCGGTTGCGGCGGTGTACGTGTCACAGGCGATGCCTTCCGCCCAGTCCGCCCGTCGGCAAACCGGGTGCGCGTACGCACCGGGCTACCGGCCCGGCCATGGCAGGTCAGCGCACACCCCGGCGCACTGCGACACCTCGCCGGGGTGTCGCAGTGCGCTGAGCTCCTGGCGCACGTCCGGGTAGCGGCGCGGCCGGACACCGGCTGCCGCGGGTCCCGTGTCGTACCCTCTGGCGTCGCGCTCGCCCACCGTCCCGGGCGGATCTCACCGCACCCGGCGGGTGCCGCCGGGTGCGGCCGAGAGATCTGAACCAGTACCGGGAATCAGGCGGCGACGAGCTCCTGCTCGCGGTCCGGCGTTTTGACCGTGGGCTTCTTGTTCGGCAGCGAGAGCCGGAAGACCTTGTGCCACGCGGAGAACACCTGCTTGGGCAGCGGACCGGTGACGTACTCCAGCTCGTACTTCTCGAACAGGGCGCGCACCTTCACCGCGACCTCGGCGTACCGGTTGCTCGGCAGGTCCGGGAAGAGGTGGTGCTCGATCTGGTGCGAGAGGTTGCCGCTCATGAAGTGCAGGGCCTTGCTGCCGCTGATGTTCGCCGAGCCCATCATCTGGCGCAGATACCACTGGCCGCGCGTCTCGCCCTTGATCGACCGGCGCTCGAAGACCTGTACGCCCTCGGGGAAGTGCCCGCACATGATCACCGAGTGGGTCCAGATGTTGCGGACCAGGTTCGCGGTGAACGTGGCGGCGAGCGTGGGCAGGAACGACGGGCCCGACAGCAGTGGGTGGATCACGTAGTCCTTGAGCACCTGCTTGCGGATCTTGCGTCCCACGGCCCTGGCCCGCGCACGGAACTCCGGGTTCTTGCGGCGGCGCTTGTTCAGGTTCTTGCCGAGCTCCAGGTCGTAGGCGGCGATGCCGTACTCGAAGAAGCAGGCGTTGAGGAAGTTCCACAGCGGCTGGCCGAGGTGGAAGGGGTGCCACCGCTGGTCCTCGTCGACGCGCATGATGCCGTAGCCGAGGTCGTTGTCCTTGCCGATCACGTTGGTGTACGTGTGGTGCAGCTCGTTGTGCGAGTGCTTCCACTGCTCGGACGGCGAGACGTGATCCCACTCCCAGGTGGTGGAGTGGATCTTCGAATCCCGCATCCAGTCCCACTGGCCGTGCAGGATGTTGTGGCCGATCTCCATGTTGTCCATGATCTTCGCCACGGACAGTCCGGCGGTGCCGAGCAGCCACGCGGGCGGGAAGATCGAGAACAGCAGTACGCCCCGGCTGACCAGTTCGAGCTTGCGCTGCGCCGAGATGACCTTACGGATGTAGGCGGCGTCTTTCTCGCCGCGGGCGGCGATCACCTCGTCGCGGATCGCGTCCAGCTCGCGGCCCAGCTCCTCGATCTGCTCCGCACTCAGGTGGGCGGTGGGGTCGATGGCGGTCAAGGTGCTCCTACCGTTCGATGTCGCAGGGGCCCGCCGCGGCGGACACGCAGGTCTGGATGAGGACGCCGGGTTCGGCCTCGGTGATCTCGCCGGTGCGCAGGTCGCGGACGGCGCCCGCCTTGAGCGGCGTGACGCAGCCGAAGCAGATGCCCATGCGGCACCCGGAGGGCATGAGCACGCCGGCCTCCTCACCGATGTCCAGCAGCGGCGTGGCGCCGTCCGCGGCGACGGTCTTGCCGGTGGCGCTGAACGTGACCTCACCGCCGCCGTCGCTTGCGACGACGATGCTGGGGCGGAAGCGTTCGGTGTGCAGGCGCTCTGGGACGCCGTGCTCGCTCCAGTGCTCTTCGGCGGCGTCGAGCAGGCCCGCGGGCCCGCAGGCCCAGGTCTCGCGCTCGGCCCAGTCGGGCACGAGGGCGTCGAGACGGGTGATGTCGAGCTGGCCGTCCGTGTCGGTGTGCACCTCGGTGAGCCGCAGTTTCTTGTCCGCGACCAGGTCGTGCAGTTCGTTGCGGAAGATCACGTCGTGCGGCTGTGGCGCGCAGTGGACCATGACGACGTCGTCGAACTCGGTGTCGCGCAGCATGCCCATCACGGGCGTGATGCCGCTGCCGGCCGTCAGGTAGAGCACCTTGGCGGGCTTGGTCTGCGGCAGTACGAAGTCACCGGTCGGCTGGTCGAGATGGATCAGCGTGCCCGGTGTGGCCTTGCGGACCAGGTGGTTGCTGACCTTGCCGTCCAAGATCGCCTTCACGGTGATCGTGACGCGGCCGTCTGGGCGGTTGGTCGGAGAGGTGAGGGAGTAGGCACGCCACAGGCGCACCCCGTCGACGTCGACCCCGATCCGCACGTACTGACCGGCGGTGTGGCCGCGCCAGCCCCGTCCCGGCCGGATCACGATGGTCGCGGCGTCACCCGTCTCGGGGTGCACGGCCTCGATGCGCCCACGCAGGTCGGCGCCCGCCCGCAGCGGGCTGACCAGGTCGAGGTAGTCCGACGGCAGCAGCGGCGTCGTGACCATCTCCAGCAGTTTCCACGCCCTGCTGCGGAGGGCTGTACTCGTCATGACTCCAGCTTGCTGCGCCTGAAGGCGTAAAGTCCTGACCGCAGGACGTAAATCTGGTCGGCTGAATTGTTCGCAGGGAACAAAAAAGTGAGCTATGCAATCCGGAGGGCCAGCGAACTGGCCCTGGATGAGACGACGGTCACCGCACTGCGGGCCGTGCTGAGGAGCACCGCCGACGAGGTCGTCGAGGCGATCATCGACGAGGTCCCTCCCTACGCCAACGCACTTTCGGGCCGTATGGGCGCCACCATCCGCCGAGCCGTCCGCACCGCCCTGGGGCACTACCTGGACCTCGCGAGCGGGAACGCCACAGGCGGCGACGCCGGTGACGCGGCCTATGAGCTCGGCCGCGGCGAGGTGCGCGACGGCCGTTCGATGGACGCCCTGCTCAGCGCTTATCGCGTCGGCGCCCGCGTGGCCTGGCGTGGCCTGGCGGCGGGTGCCGTGCCCGCCGGTCTGCCCGCCGCCGAGGTCGCCAAGTTCGCCGAGCTGACCTTCGCCTACATCGACGAGCTCTCCGCCGCGAGCGCCGCGGGCCACGCCGACGAACTGGCCGCCCGGGGCAGGGACCAAGAGCGCCACCTGGAACACCTGGCCCGCGACCTCCTCGCCGGCGCGAGCCCCGACGTGCTGCTGGCCTCTGTTCAACGGGCAGGGTGGCAGCCTCCGGTTTCGCTGACCGCGGTCCTGCTGCCCGCCGCCCAGGCCCGGCCCGCCTACCGCACGCTCGACCCGAGCACCCTTGTCCTGGACGATCTTGCGGATGCCACGGGTGTGCTGCTCGTCCCCGATGCCGACCGATCACATCTCCTGCGGCTGCTGACCGACCGCACCGCCGTGGTCGGCCCGGCCCGGCCATGGACTCGTGCGTCCGCCTCGTACGCGCGAGCCGTACGCGCCCGCCTGCTCTCCGCCGATATCCGCGACACCGAGGACCACCTGCCCGAGCTGGTGCTGAGCGCCGACGCGGAGGCGTTCGCCGACCTGCGTGAGCGGGCCCTCGCACCGTTGCGGACCGTGCCCGACGCGACCGCACGGCGGCTGGAGGAGACGTTGCGGGCGTGGCTGCTGCACCAGGGCAGGCGGGAGGAGGTGGCGGCGGCGTTGTTCGTCCACCCCCAGACAGTCCGGTACCGGATGTCGCAGGTGCGGGAGCTGTTCCCGGATCTCGCATCGCCCCACCGGGTCCTTGAACTGACGCTGGCGGTCGGCCTTCGGGTCAGCTGACGCGTACGTCGGCCGTCCACGACTGCGTCCGCGAGCGGTCCAGTAATCGTGCCTCGTTCCCGGTTGTGAGCGTTCAGGGATTTCCCCACGATCGAGGCCTTGAGCGTCACGTAATTCCCCAGGCGGAGACGCTCCATGGCGAAGGGGTGCCTGTCTGGAGGGAGTGATGGGGCAATCCCTCATGAAGGGCCCTACTCCTGTGCGGGTGTAACTCAACGCAGCAGGAGCACGCTCCTGACTCCGGCGTGGTCGGAGGGCCACAGTCCTGACGGAGTGCGGTCGGCCTGAGTGTCGCCCACCCGGTTGCTCGTCAGTGCGGTGACATTGCCGCGGAAGAGCACGTAGTCGATGCGCTGGGCGAGGCTGGACGTGGGATTGATCAGGTTGGCGGCCTGGCAGCAGGTGAAGCCGGGGTTGCCTGGGCGGGTGGCGGTCCAGGCGTCGGTGAAGCCGGCGGCCAGCAGGTGGTTGTAGGTCTGGGTGGCGGACCCCGGTGTTGCGCCGACTCCGCCGGCGGCCGAGTTGAGGTCGCCGAGAAGCACGGTGGGGAGTGCGGTGTTCAGCGGGCCGGTGAGCAGTTCGTCGGCCTGTGATTCTTGGACGGTGGGAGAGGCGGGCTCCAGATGGGTGGTGACCACCCGGGTGGTGTTGCCACGCACGGTGGCGTCGGCAGCGACCCAGCCACGCTCGACCCGGATGGGAACGTTGGAGGGCGGAACGCAGCCGAACAACGGGCGGCAGATGGGCACGTGGGCCTGGAACCGGGCCGCCTGAGGGTTGGCCACGGAGAAGACGCGCGCGGGCAGGTCGGTGCGGGCCAGGAGCACGTCGCGGTCGGTGAGCCGGATGTCCTGCAGGCCGCCGCCGGGCAGGGAGCGCGGGGCCTCGAAGTCGCTGCCGACGGTGACGGTGGCCACGGCCGCGTAGTGCTTGCCCCGGGAGGCCAGCTTGTCGAGCAGGATCTGCAGGAAGTCGTACTCGACGTGGGTGGCGCTGCCCGGTCCGGCTGGGGTCTGGCTGCGCCACAGCACGGCTTCTTGGAGGCCCACGAGGTGGGGGTCGCTGTCGGCGATCTCGTCGGCCAGTGCCTCGGCCCGTTCGGGGAAGTTCGTCGCCTGGACGTTCGCGTATACCGCGGTCACCGCGGCGACGAGCGCTTGTGGGTTACCGGCGGCGAGGACGGGCGCGAGGTCGGCACCCAGGTAGAGGTTGCGGGTCATGACCCGAAAGGGGACGGGAGCCTCGGCGGCAGAGGCCGCAGTGAGTGCCCCGGGCGTGAGGAGCAGGAACGCGCCCAGGACGGCTGTGAACCAACGGCGAACCATGCAAGCAGACCTTTCGGCGTATAAGTGGGTGAAAACGCCCATCTTCGGCAACAGCTAAGACGGCCGGACGCGATGTGTCGATCCAGGTGTAGGCCGGGTAGCCGAAGCTCTTCGCAAGGAAGGGCCGCTCTGATGGGCGGGCGCGCCAACGGAGTCGGCTCCGGGATCCCCATGGGGAAGCACGGGAACTTCTGGCTGGGGAAAGGGGAAATACGTGACCGTCTACACCGGTGCCATCAGCCGGCTCGTGCGGCCCGTCGAAGAGCGGTATGAGCCGGCGGAGACGGGGGGTTGACGTGAAGGCCGGGCAAGGCCTCGTCAAGCCCGTCGGGGGCGCTGCCTCTGACAAGCGCGGTGACGGATACGGCTCGACCGGATCCGGTGGACGATGCGCACCGGCCCGCTCGTCGACGCCCTCAACGAGCATCTGGACGGTGATCTGGACCGCTACGCCCTGGAAAACAGCTTTCATGCCGTCACGGAGGGCGCTGTCCTGGCACGAGCTGACCCACGGGCGAGGGCACGGGCGCGCGGCGGGCTGCAGCCGGGTGACCGGCCAGGCGGCCAGGCCGGGTCACGAGGGGCCGGGAGCCGGGCCGCTCGCGCCGGGGACCACCGTGGTTCTGCGACGGCCCCGTGCCTGCCTTCCGGCAGGTCGGCCGGACGACCGACCGGGTCGGCCCGGCACACCGCGCGAGGGATGATGGGGAGGGAATGACGGAACGTGAGGTCAGGAGCTTCCATGGCGAAGACGGTTCACCGCCCCCGTGAGGACGCGGAGTTCGATTTCATCCTCGGGATGAGCGCAGTTCCGGTCCTCGCATACTTCACCGGGACATGGCCCAAGGCGATCGAGCCCTGCCGGGTGATGGACCTCGTCGTGGGCGGTATCGCCGACGACTACACGGGCCGCCTGACGGCCGTCCGCACCGACATCACGCGTTGTCCGGCCGCAACCGAGCGATACGGGATCACCGCAGCCCCGTCCTACGTGCTGCTGAAGGAGGGGGAGACGGTGGCGCACGGCACGGGGCCCATGACCATCGCCGAGGTACGGAAGTTCCTGGACGGCCACCTCTGAGCGGCCGCTGCGGCGCCACCGGTTGAGACACCCCCACAGATCACATGACGCCGTCGAATGCGACGTCCTCACCTATCGCCGAGGCGGCCTCGGTGATCTCCGGGCACGATGACTCGGAAGCCGTCGGGTCTCTGCTCTGTGCCGAGGTCGCCGGGAAGTGCCCCATCGGGAGGCAGTTGGTCGCGCGCGGCGGCGAGCATCGGTCGAGAGCGCCGGTATCAGGGGCACTTTTTCCCGCGTACGCCGCTCCGGCCGACTTCGCTCGCTGGGGACAGATGTGATCCGGCTACCCGACCACAAGGTGACGGAGCACCGTGGCTTGCGAGGTGGCGAGGGAGGACCTGGTCGGGGGCCTGGAGGTGCGCGATGGCTTGCGAGTCGGGCAGGCCGAAAATTGCGAACCCGTAGTCGTTTCGGTCACCTGCCGTGACGGTGAAGTGGCCTGGTGGGCTCTGTTCATCAGGACGGACAGCAGATGTTCACCGCCTTCAAGCACTCGGCGGTCACCTGCGGCGCCGCCGCGGTCGAGGCCGCGCAGAACGTCTTTGCCGACCTGTGCCTCCTCGGCGTCACCGGCGTCCACCCCGAGGCCGGACTGACCACGGGGGACGCCGAGGAGGCGGCGATGAAGCGTGCCCTGTCCGCGCGGGGCGCGGACACCTACATCCTCGCCTCTTGCGAGAAGATCGGCACGGCCTCGCCGTACCGCGTCCTGCCGCGGGAGAAGATCACCGGGCTGATCACCGACGCCGATCCTCACGACACGGTCATCGAGCAACTCAAGACACTCGGCGTGGAGGTCCTCGTAGCCTGATGAGAGCCGAATGGGGGATCTCGGACCAGCAGGAGCGCCCTCTGAGGTGCTGAGCCCATAGCGAATCGCACAATCCCCACGCGCAGTGCCTCCCGACGTGGTGGACATCTGCTGTCCGTTCTGATGAGCAGAGCCACCCGGTCGGGCGCTCGGTGAGGGTGCCTCGCAACGCCAGGCGAAAACGGGGCGAGCAGCGTGGGACCGACCCCGTAGACAGGACACGGAGAACCAGGTCACCACCTGGCGCGCAGCAGACGGTATCGAGGCTGTTCTCGGTGAGACGGTGTCGGCGGGTGGCGTTGCGGAGGTAGGTCTCCTCCAGGAGAGGAGCATCTGCGGTGGGGCCAGTTCTGCGCGTGCTCGTTCCCAGGACTCCTTGTCCGCAGCCTGTGTCACCTCTGGTTCCTCAAGGTCTGCGGCGTAGGCGATGCGGTGATCGGTTTTGCGAACAGGCCGGGCTCGCGGGTCAGGGCGACGGCTGCTTCACAGGGCTGGGCGCTGCCGACGTACAGGTATGGATCCCACCCGACGTGCACGGTGAACATGTCCTGCTGCTCCAGCCGGCACCAGGCGTCCTGGTCACGGAGCATGGCCCGGACCAGCTCCGGCGCGACCGGCGCTGCTCCCGGCCGGAGCCCGCGCATTCGTCGCCGAGGTGACGGACATCCGGGTGTGAACCCCGTCGGATTGTCGATGAGTTGTCGATGTAACGACAAAATCTGACCCCTGCCGATAGGCTCGGACAATCTGTCACCGACAAGCCCATGGGGGGTCTCGTGACACAACGTCAGCTCGCCGGATCATTCAGAGGGTTACGCCGTATCGCGGTCCTGACCGTACTCGCCCTGACCGTCCCACTGACGGCCACCACCGCCGAGGCACACAGCGGTGTGGAGGCCGCCCCGGGCAATCCCGTCATCGCCTGGAACATCCATGCCCAGACCGCCATCTACGACACCGCCAGGCAGTCGCCCACCACCAGCACCCGCAGCTTCGCCATCGTGCAGGGCGCCGTGTACGACGCGGTGAACGCCGTCGCCGGCCGTCCGTACGAGCCCCTGGTGAGCGCGCCCCGCAGCCGCCCCGGGGACTCCACCGCGGCGGCGGCGGCGGTGGCCGCGGCCGCCCACGACACGCTGCTGTGGCTCTTCCCCGGGCAGGCCGAGTCGCTGAACGCCCGGTACGACGAGGCGCTGGCCGCGATCCCCGACGGCCGTGCCGAGGACGGCGGGGTGGCCGTCGGCAGGGCCGCCGCCGCGGCGATGACCGAGAGCCGCCGTGACGACGGCTTCGACCCCACCGCGCCGTGGACCGTCGGCACCGAGCCGGGCGAATACCGGCTCACCCCGCCCGGCTACGTCAACGCCGGCGCCTGGGTGCCGAACCTGAATCCGTTCGTCGTCCCCGACGCCGGCGCCTACCCGGTCAAGCCCCCGCCGGCCCTGACCAGCGCCGCCTGGGCCCGCGACCTGAACGAGGTCAAGAGCCTCGGCGCGGCCACCAGCACCGTCCGCACCTCGGATCAGACCGAGGCGGCGATCTGGTGGGACGACCCCCGGATGGTCGAATGGTCGATCACCCGGCAACTCGCCGGCGCGCACCGCCTCAGCAGCCTCCGGACGGCCCGGCTGCTCGCCATGGTGTACGTGGCCTCCGCCGACACCCTGATCGCCTGCTACAAGGCCAAGGCGCACTGGAACTTCTGGCGACCAGTGACGGCCATTCCGCTCGCCGGCACCGACGGCAACGCGGCCACCGATCCCGACCCGGGCTGGACGCCGCTGCGGGTCACCGCCCCGTCGCCGGAGTACCCGTCCGGCCACGCCTGCTTCACCACGGCGGTCACGACGGCCCTGGGGTCGTTCTTCGGCCGTGACGACCTCACGTTCGCCGCGTACAGCCCCGCCTCCGGCACGACCCGCCACTACGACAGTCTTCGGGCGGCGACAGCCGAACTCCTGGAGGCGCGAATCTGGGCCGGCGTGCATTACCGCTTCGCCTCCGAGCACGGGCACCGGCTCGGGCTGGCGGTCACCCTCGACGTCCTGAATCGCGCCTTCCAGCGGCGCTGATGCGGCCGTCCCTTCCACCACCGCCGGGAGGACAGCCTCGGGACAGCACCCGACACCGGCGCCCTGGCCCGTCGCCTCGAAGCCGACAGACACCGCTTACGGCCGGTCCGTCGCCGTATCCGGTCATGCTGCCTGGTTGGTGCGGGCAGGGTGCGACACCGAGCATCCAACGGAGTTCCTCGTGCGACAGAAGGATCTTGGCCGATCTCCTGTCTGTGGGGAACTCCGTTGCCGCGTGGGGCTTTCGCCGGACAACCGCCCAAATCGGGGCAGAGTTCACAGAGTCAGAGCCCTTACAGACTCGCTCACCAACCCCTGCCACCTGTGGAAACACGCTAAGTAACCGGCATCGCTGTGAGCGGCACCGGTGGTGGTCGGCGGACGGCACGTGGGACAAGATCTTCGCGGTCGTGCCGGCCGACGCTGATGCCGAGGGCCGTATCGACTGGTCGATGGTGAGCGTGGACTCCACGTTCTGCCGGAGCCATCAGCATGCGGCAGGAGCGCGCAGCAGACCTCCGCGGGTGCCGGGAAAAGAAACATGCCCCGCCACCAACGCCCAGACGAGGGACTCGGATGCTCCCGGGGCGGCCTGACCTGCAAGATCCACCTGGCCAGTGAAGGCGGACGCCGCCCGCTGGCGTTGCTGATCACGCCGGACCAGTGGGGCGACGCCCTGCAGCTCATCCCGGTCATGGAACGCATCCGTGTCCACCGCCCGGGCGGCGGGCATCCGCGCACCTGGCCCGACCACCTGGGCGCCGACAAGGCGTATTCCTCGCCGTCGCCAGATCACGCACACCATCCCCGAGTCCCGAGATCAGCGGGCCCACCGCAACAGACGCGGCAGCAGGGGCGGACGGCCCGCCGGCTTCGACAAGACGATCTGCAAACGCAGGAACGAAGTGGAACGGACGATCAACGCGTTGAAGAACTTCCGGGCCGTGGCCACACGCTTCGACGAACGCGCCTACGTCTTCCGCGGGACCGTCACCCTCGCCCTGATCCGGCTCTGGCTCCGCCCATGATCAGCCGGACAGGCCCCAGGCCTGCCCGGCGAGGGGACGCCTTCACGTCTCGGCGCGGCGGAACTTACGGTTTGTGGGTTACCCAGAGCAGTTCCGCCGGCCAGCGGTGTGCCCAGTCGGCTGGGTCGGTTTCGTTGTAGCCGTTGGGTGTTCCGAGTTCGGGCCGCGGCTCAATGAGGTCGTCGATGATGAGACCCGCGCCGCGCAGGACCCTGACCCAGTCGCCGTAGGTGAGCTGATAGCTGGTGGCGCCGTCGTCTTCGGCGATGGTGTTCAGCCCGAAGTAGTCCTGCTGCAGCGTCGTGGTCACGCGGCTGGCGGCTTCGTCGTAGCAGGCTTCGAACCATGGGCTGGCGACGTTGAACACCAGGCGCCCGCCTCGGCCCAAGACGCGTGCGGCCTGCGGGACGGCCAGGTGCGGGGGCGCCCAGCTGAGCCCACCGAAGTCGCAGAACACCAGGTCGAAGCTGTCGGCGGCGAAGGGGAGTTGTTCGGCGGCGCCTTGCACCAGCGGGTAGCGGGCCGCTCCCATCGCGCGGGATGCTGCGGCGAGTTGGGCTTCGGACAGGTCGAGCCCGACCACGGTGGCGCCCTCGGCGGCGAGAGCCCTGGACCACTGGCCGGCGCCGCAGCCGAGTTCGAGGACGCGCTTGCCGGTGACGTCGCCCAGGGCGTGCAGGTGCGCGTCGGGGATGGAGTACATGCCCCACAGCCTGGGTGTGGCGCCGATCTGCGGGTCGTGCTCGTGCTGATAGGCGCTGCTGATCCGGTTCCAGAGCCGCCGGTTGGCGGGGATGCTGTCCACGTGCCGACTCCAGCACTGCCTGCCGGGGGCGGTCAACACGATTAGGGCACTGGCCGGCCCTCGCCTCGGTCCGGCCGGGACTTCCCCACGCTGATGGCAAGCCGCCTCGACGATCAGGAGTGGAGGGTCGTAGCACTCTCTGTCACGGAGTATCGCCCACAGAACGTTGACACGGCGGCGGGCGAGGGCCAGCAGAGCCTGCTTGTGTCCCTTTCCCTCGCTTCTCTTCCGCTGGTAGTACGCCGTGGACGCGAGGCAGGACTTCAGGCTGGCCATCGCCGACAAGTACATGGTCCGCAGCAGGCCGCGGTGGTAGCGGCGAGGTCTGTGCAGGTTTCCGCTGACGCGGCCGGAGTCACGCAGGCGCCGGGCGGTCAAGTCCCGTAAGTCATCCAGCGGCTCAGCCTTTACAGCCATACCCGAAGCCCCGGGCTCTCCGGTCCTACGAATGATCGGATCAGATCCACGCGTGAAAGGCAGGACAGCTTTTAGGGTCTTTCGTTTGAACGGCCTGACCAGGGTGCGGTGCCAGACCCGGCGAGCCCGGCCTGTCCGACCCCCGCGAGCCCGGCGTGTCCAACGAGAGGCCCTGGGACCGGGGCAGAACGGCGTGGCGCGGGCGGGGGCGGCCCACATGCGCCGCACGCGCACGGACCGGGCGCCGTCGAAACGCTGCCTCACGCGAACCCTTGACGCTGAACCGTTTCATTGCTTCTCTCGGAAGGCTGCTTTTGGGAGCGCTCCCACCCCATGCCGAAAGGGATCCCGTGCAGACCACCCCCCACGCCACCCCCCACGTCACCTCCTCACGCCGCCTCGCCCGTACCCTCCCCGCCCTCGTCACGGCCGTTCTCGTCGCCTGCCTGCTGTCCTGGGCGGGGAGCTCTCCCGCCCAGGCCGCGGCGGGTGACGGCTCGGTCTCCGACCCCAACATCGTCTACGTCGGGCGCTGGGACACCAGCGCCGGCACGGCGGCGGTGCCCTCCTGGACCGGCGCCTATCTGCAGACGGCCTTCACCGGCACCACGGTGAAGGTCAAGGCGAGAGACGCGGTCAACCTGTACGCCAGCATCGACGGCGGCCCCGACGTCTTCCACCCCGGCGTGCGCGGCACGGTGAACCTCACTCCCCAGCCGTTGTCCGCCGGCACCCACACCCTGCGCATTTCGTACCGCTCCGGCGACACCGTCTTCCAGGGCCTGGTGCTGGACCCCGGTGCGCGCACGGTCGCGCCGAACGCCCCGTCCCGGCTCGTCGAGTTCGTCGGCGACTCCATCACCGCCGGCGCGCTCACGGACCGGCTCGCACTGGACTCGTACGCCTGGAAGACCGGCGAGCAACTGGGGGCGCGCCACACCCAGATCGCCCGGTCCGGCTACTGCCTCGTCGCCCAGTCCGGATGTACGGGCCTGAGCACGCAGTTCTTCAGGACGGCGAGCACGGGCAGCCAGAACTGGGACTTCTCCCGCTACCGGGCGGACGCCGTCGTCATCAACCTGGGCACCAATGACATCGGCCACGCAGTGAGCGGCGCCTCCTTCCAGTCGGCGTACACCACGTTCCTCGCCGATCTGCGTGCCACCTACCCGAACGCGCGTCTGTTCGCCGTGCAGACGCTCAAGAAGCGCTACGTCACCGAGACCAGAGCGGCCGTCACCGCCCGCACCAACGCCGGTGACAGCAGGGTGCACTACGTCGACACCACGGGCTGGCTGACCGACACCACCGACTACGAGGACGGCAACGGGCATCCCAACGAGGCGGGCCACACCAAGTTCGCGAACCGCCTCGCCCCCGTCATCGCCGCCCGACTCGACACCCCCGCGTCCACCCTGGCGGCCGCTCCCGGCCAACCAGGCGACCCGAACATCAAGTTCGTGGGCCGCTGGGACACCAAGACCTCCGCCACCGCTTACACCCCGTACTGGGCGGGCGCCTACTACAGGGTCGGCTTCACCGGCCGGACCGTCCAGCTCAAGCAGCGCGGGACGATCGACTTCTGGGCGAGGATCGACAACGGCCCGGTGAAGTTCTACGACGACGTCAAGGGAACGGTGAACCTGACCCCCTCCCCGCTGTCCGCCGGCAACCACACCCTCCAGGTCAACTACCAGGTGGTCGCCGGTTCCTACCGGGGTGACGCCGTCTTCCAGGGACTGGCCCTCGACAGTGGCGCCACGACGTTCGCACCGCAGGCGCCCGGCAAGCAGATCGAGTTCGTCGGCGACTCGATCACGGTGGGGACGACGTCGTCGCAGAACGCCCGCACCGCGTACGGCTGGCTGATCGGGGAACGGCTCGGCACCGAGCACACCCAGATCGCCCAGGGCGGCGCCTGCCTGGTCGCCGCGGCGGACGGATGCGTCGGCCTGGAGCGGCAGTTCACCAAGCTCAACCCGAACGCGGCCACCCCCGACTGGGACTTCTCCCGCTACCAGGCGAACGCGGTCGTCCTCAACCTTGGCACCAACGACGTGGGCCACGCAGTCAGTTCCGCGCAGTTCCAGGCGGCGTACACCAGCCTGCTGGGCAAGGTCCGCGCCGCGTACCCACAGGCGTGGATCTTCGCATTGGAGACCTTCCGCGGCCGGTACGTCCCGCAGACCCAGGCGGCGGTCAAGGCCGCCGTCGACGGCGGCGACTCCCGGGTCTCCTTCGTCGACACCACCGGCTGGCTGGGTTCGGGCGATCTGACGGACGCGGTCCACCCCAACGACCAGGGACACCGCGTCATCGCGGACCGTCTGGCGCCGGTCATCGCGGCGCGGATCGGTATGTGAGGGAGGGCCGGGGCCGCCGGACCGCGACGAGCAGACGGGCGCCTCCGCTGCCCTGCGCGGGCCCTCGGCCCCGGCACCACCATCGGTGACCGCCGGAGGACGGAACTTCAGGCAACCGACGCCCTGAAAGGATCGGTGGGGATGATCTCTGCCTCGTCGAAGAGCTGCTCCAACGCCTCGTGTCCGTGACGCCTGCGGAACTCGATCTCGGCTGTCGTTACGGGCAGGGTCCACAGGATGCGGGCGTGGCCCTCGGGAACGGGACAGTGTTCAAGGTCTGGTCCGTGGAGGTAGGGCAGGCTGATCAGCAGGTGATCGCAGGTTGACCCCGGCACCCACGGTTCACCGATCGGCATGCTGTGCTCCAGGTCGAGCTGATGTCCTCCGCAGTGGTAGTAGGCGATCATCGACATGAGCTCGATGAACCGCTGGTCGCGGACGTGGGCGGTCATGACGAACTCAAGGCCGTGACCGTCCTTCTCCATCACGGCCCAGCACCCGGCGGTCACATAGGCCCAGCTGTCGCTGCGGGGACCGGGCCCCACAACGAGAACGCGCAGATCGGGCGCCACCTCTCGCCGTTCCGGCCCGAGGTCGTAGTCGACGACCTCCACTGAGTGCCCTTCGAAGAACGCCCGGACATGGGACTCCACGGCCTCCGCGGCCAACACACTCGCATCACTCACCGCGCGATCATCCCACCGCGATCGACCGCCCCTGACGGCTCACTGAGCGTCACGGGCGCAGGGGTACGGAGTCGAGCGGTACCGCAAGAACCAGGACCCGCCCACCAATGAGGGCATGGTTCACGCCGCGTGCCGGGACGTTCGCACCGCGCTCGCTGACCGCCGCGCCGAACTCAACGATGACGTAGACGAGTTGCGCGCGCTGGAGGCCGACCGACTCGACCGGCTGTTCTTCGTTGCCTACAAGAAGGCCGTCCGGGAGCAGGACTTCGCTGCCATCGACCGCACCCTGCGGATCACGGAGCGCCGCGCACGGCTGCTCGGCCTCGACATACCCGTCAAGGCGGAACTGTCCGGCCCGGACGGCGGACCGGTCCAGGTCGAGAACGTGACCGTCGACGAGCTTGACGCCCTGATCGCGCTCACCGATTCGGACGGCGAATGACTCCGCGCGACCACGAAAGCGTCGTCGCCCACTACAGGACCCTTCCGCCGGCGCAGTGCCGCACCATCGCGCCGGCCGCATCTCCCACGCTGCGCGCCGAGTTGGTGCGCGTCGAACGCCAACTCGCCATGGACCGCTCGCCAGGCGCGCTCGCCGCCGTCCTCACCGGCGGGCGCGAGATGCAGGCCCCCCATCTGGATCTCATCGACCAGGCGTTCATCGACATGGCCGCAGGCCGATGCGACCGCGTGATGTTGACCATGCCCCCGCGGCACGGCAAGAGCCGACGTGCCTCCCGCTGGGCGCCCCTCTGGTACCTGCGGCGCACCCCCGGTCGCCGCATGATGATCGCCAGCTGCTCCGCCAACCTGGCTGACGACCACGGCCGGTGGATCCGGGACGCCATCAACACCTGGCGCGACGACCTCGGCATCCAGCTCAAGGCAGGCAGCCAGGCCGCCAACCGCTTCGACATCGTCGGCGGCCAAGGCGGCCTCCTCGCGGCCGGGTATCGGCGGCGGGCTCACCGGACGCGGCGCACACATCGCCATCGTCGACGACCCGGTCAAGGACATGGCCGACGCCGACAGCCCCACCATGCGCAAGCGCGCCTGGGACTGGTGGACTTCGGTACTGCAGACCCGACTCGAACCAGTCGGCGCCATCTGTCTCATCCAGACCCGGTGGCACGAAGACGACCTCGCCGGACGCACCTTCGCCACCGAACGCGCCAAGCAGATGATGGCGCCGGGGCGTCCCGGCGGTCGGGCCGGAATGCGTCCAGACGGCCACGCCTCCGAAGTGATCTGGCTCACATGCTGTCACAGGGATCGATGAGGCGGTGTCTTGTGCTCGAACCGCTCGAACCGCTCGAAACGGGGGAGACATCATGGCTGAGAACACCGATGTGGTGGTGATCGGCGGCGGGTACGCCGGCGTCATGGCGGCCAATCGCCTGACGCAGCGCGACGACGTGACCGTGACGCTGATCAACCCGCGCCCGACCTTCGTCCACCGGGTCCGCCTGCACCAGCTGGTGGGCGGGACCGACGCCGCCGTCGTCGACTACCGGGAGGTCCTGGCGGAAGGCGTCCGGCTGGTGGTCGACAGCGTGACACGGATCGACGCGGCCGGGCGCGGTGTGGAGCTGGCGAGCGGTGGTGCGGCCGGCTACGACTACCTGGTCTACGCGGTAGGCAGCGGCAGCGCCGACCCGCAGGTGCCCGGAGCGGCCGAGTTCGCCTGTCCGATCGCCACCCTGGAGGAGGCGGAGCGGCTGCGGCCGGTTCTCGACTCCGCGCCCACGACGGCCGCGGTGACGGTGGTCGGAGCCGGGCCCACCGGCATCGAGACCGCCGCCGAACTGGCCGAGCAGGGCCGTACCGTCACCCTGGTCTGCGGCGGCGTGCTCGGCCCGTACCTCCACACCCGAGGCCGGCGTTCCGTGGCCGGGCGGCTCGCGGCACTCGGAGTGACCGTGCTCGACGGCTCCGACGCCAAGGTGACGGCGGTGACCCGCGATGCCGTGCGGCTCGCTGACGGCCGGAAGCTGCCGAGTACGGTGACCATCTGGACCGCCGGCTTCGGCGTGCCGGACCTGGCCGTGCGCAGCGGGCTGAGCACCGATGCCCTGGGCCGCCTGCTCACCGACGAGACGCTGACCAGCGTGGATGACAACCGCATCGTCGCGGCCGGCGACTCGGCGGCACCGTCGGGCCTGCCGCTGCGGATGAGCTGCCAGGCCGCGATGCCGCTGGGTGCGCGGGCCGCCGACACGGTGCTCAGCCGGTTGACGCAGGAGCAGCCCGAGACCCTCAACCAGTCGTTCGGAGCGCAGTGCATCAGCCTGGGCCGCGGCACCGGCATCTTCCAGTTCGGCAACAGGTCCGACGTCGCGGTGTGGTTCCACATCGACGGTCGCCTCGGCGCGAAGATGAAGGAGGGCGTGTGCAAAGGGATCGTGAAGCACCTGGCCGATGAGGCGCACAAGCCCGGTGGGTACAGCCTGCACCGCGTGAAGGGAGGCGCCGGGCGCCAGGAGGCGCTGGAGGCCATGCGCGCAGAGGCGCCGGTCGTCGTCGAACGGGTTTCCTAGGTCCGGGTCGGCCAAGGGGGAGATGATCAGGACATGAGTGATGATCATGCCATTGACCGGGCGACTGGCACATTCGTCGCCCACCGCAATCTGCTCTTCACCGTCGCGTACGAGATGCTCGGCTCGGCGGCCGATGCCGAAGACGTCCTGCAGGAGACCTGGCTGCGGTGGGTCGAGGTCGACCTGGAGGAGGTGCGCGACCAGCGCGCGTACCTGGTCCGGATCACGACCCGGCAGGCGCTCAACCGGCTGCGCACGATGTCGCGGCGCAAGGAGTCGTACGTGGGCCCGTGGCTGCCGGAGCCGCTGCTGACCGCGCCGGACGTGGCCCAGGACGTCGAGCTCGCCGAGAGCGTGTCGATGGCGGTGATGCTCGTCCTGGAGACGTTGTCGCCGACCGAGCGGGCCGTGTTCGTGCTGCGCGAAGTCTTCGACGTCGGCTACGACGAGATCGCGGCGGCGGTCGACAAGACCCCGGCGGCCGTCCGCCAGATCGCGCACCGGGCCCGCCGGCACGTGGATGCCCGGCGCCCGCGCGAGGTGGTTTCCCAGAGCCAGACGCGGGCGGCTCTGGAGTCGTTCTTGCGGGCGCTGGAGGGCGGGGACCTGCAGGGTCTGCTCAACGTGCTCGCGCCTGAGGTCGTCTATATGGGCGACGGCGGCGGCGTGAAGCACGCTGCACTGCGGCCGATCGTCGGCGCCGACAAGGTGGCCCGCCTCTTGGTCGGCGGCCTCGGCAAGAGCACGGTCCCGATCACCTTCGGCCCCACCCTGGTCAACGGCAGCCCGGCGCTGGTGGTCCACATGGACGGTGAGCTGGACGGCATCATGGCAGCCCGCGTAGAGGCCCGCCGCATCACCGGCCTCTACGTCGTCCGCAACCCCGAGAAACTGTCCCGCATCGAATCCGAGACCCCGCTCGCCCTGCGATGAACTCCCAGCGGCGGATCAGCCACTTGAGGATCAGGCTCAGCACTGAACCCCGCACGGTTCACCTCGCGCGTCACAACATCGCCTGCCAGAACACGTCAAGCTCGCCTTGCCGTATGGCTTTGCGCCCCCAGGTATGACCGGGAGCGCAAAGCCATGTTCACCTGCTCGGCGACAGCATCGGCCCTTGGCGTGGGCATGCTGGCACAGCGGGGTGTGGATGGCCGGGTGGTTGAGCAACTCGCCGCGTACGCCGTCAGTTGAAGGTCGGCGACCCACGAGCCGAGGGCACGGTGGTCGGGCCGATGATCTAGGCGGCGCATCGGGACCGGGTGGGGGCGTACGTCGAACTGGGGCGGAAGGAGGGCGCGGTGGTCGTGGCGGAGAGTGAACGGCCGCCGTACGACCGGGGGGTCTACGTCGTCCCGACGCTGCTGGCCGACTGCACGAACGACATGCGGGTGGCGAGGGAGGAGATCTTCGGGCCGGTGGTGACGTCATCCACTTCGAGGACGAGGAGGAGGGCATGGCGCTGGCGAACGACAGCGACTACGGCCTCATCGACTACGTCTGGTCCGGGGATGTGGCGTGTGCGTTTCGTGTCACGCGGCGGTTGCGGGCAGGGGGAGCGGGCGTGAATACCGTCGGGCGGAACGTGGAGGCGCCTTTCGGGGGCAAGCGGGGCCGTCCAGGGCGAGAAACACCTCTGCTTATCGATATGCGTCCCCACTCAGCCTGGCTTTCGTGAATCGCAGGGGGTGGTGGAGTGGCTCCGCATCCCCCACGGCGACCCCGACGACCAGAGCCTCGATCGCCAGCAAAATCTGCCGGGTAGGGAACTCTGGGAAGTACGAGTCGTGAACAGTGATGGAGAGTATGTCGTTGCCGGCACTCCGGAGAGCGAACGACAGGAATCGGCTTCCGCCTTGATACGCGTATTCGCGCGATTCGATGTTCGTCTGTTTCGTGAGGTCGCGAATCTCGTCCGTGGCCCCGCGGTGGGTCTCCACCTCCGTGGAATTTCTCGTGTCGTTGAATGACAAGTCGAAAGCTCTCTTACACTCTCTGCCTTCGTCGAGATCTGTGATCACCGACTGAAGAGCCTGCTCGTCGTAGGAGCTGGATCTGTAACCCTTGAGGCTCGCTTTCCAGGCGTCAACAACTACTGCCTCGAATGGCATATCGAGCGATTCCAGCAGCCCGGGGGCAAATTGCACGAGCTCTCCGACGAACGAACGTTCTTCCTGGTTCAAACGATTGGAGGCCGGCAACAGAAAGGAGGTCTTGCTTCGCCCGATGAGTGCGCCAGTAACCACGGAGACGGCGGCCAGGTAGATAGCGGACGTACTTGTCGAATACTTCTTTGAGATGACGGAAACGGCAGCCCTCAGTGCGCAGGAATCCATTACCTCTGACCGGCCGCCGTCGTGCGGAAGCTTCTCCAGAACTGACTTCCAGTGTTCGAGGGAGCGGGCGCTCTTTTCTTGCCACTTCGTCGATCGCTCCAGCTGCGCTCGGTCCACCGGCTGCAGGCGAGGCACCGATGGTCGATCGTGCTCACCGAAAAAATAGCTATCGAGCGCCCCTCCCAGTGCTTTGAAACCTTGGCCGTCGACTGCGAGGTGAGAAACGAGACAAATAAGGTGTGTGGGAACGTCGGCGCGAGTCGCTATGGCGAACAGGGCCCCAAACTCGGTGGTAATGTCAAAGCGTTCCCACTTGAGGCGATGTATTGCATTTTGAATGTCAGTTTCGGCGGGCTCCCCGGTCGGAATTTTGAGGATCTCCGCTGATCCGACTTTTTCAACCTTTTGGTAGGGATCCCCGTCGGCACCTACCGGAAAAACCGTCCGCAGGGACTCGAACTCCTCGAATGCCCATTTGGCGGCGTTGCCGACCTCTTCGATACTTTTCCCTGGTGGCACGGATTGGGTATGCACGTACGACCGGTACTTGAGGCGAGAGCCTCGCCAAGTCCGCCGCTGGGCCCAGGTGAGAGGGGCGATCGCCCTGCGCTTGCCCTCGAAGCGGATCGTCACTTTTTCCATTTTCTCCCCGTCTCCTTCTCCTGGCCCGCCGACAACGTGTAGGCATTTTCTTGAGCTTTGTAGAGGGTGGCGTAGTGAAGCCCGGCAGACATCAGCTCTTCGTGATTTCCGTTCTCCAGGACCTTGCCGTCCTTGAGAACGACGATCTGGTCCACCATCCGCAGCGTGGAAAACCGATGTGAGATGAACACGCTGATGCCGCCTCTGCGTCTGCCGGCTTCAGCGGCTCGTTGAGCGATCCGCTCGAACAGATCATGCTCTGCTTGCGGGTCGAGAGCGGCAGTCGGCTCGTCAAGAACGGCCAGGAGCGGTTCCTCCCGCATCAGGGAACGGGCGAGGGCGAGTTTCTGCCACTGCCCGTGTGAGAGCTCGGTCCCTGCATGCGACGTGCCCAGCAGTGTGTCCAGTCCGTGCGGCAGCACGTCGATGACGCCGGCGGCACCTGCCCCGTCGACAGCCCGGCGTACGGCCGTCTCGTCGTCCTTGCGCGCCATGTCGCCGATGCCCACCACCTGGCCTGCGGGAAGGTGGAATTTGGAGAAGTCCTGGAACACGGCCGCGTTCCGCGCATACCACTGCGTGGGGTTCATGGCCGATGTCGGTATCCCGTCAAGAACGATCTCACCCTGCGCGGGACGGTACATACCGAGGAGCAGTTTGATCAGAGTGCTCTTCCCGGCGCCGTTGAGCCCCACAATGCCGACCGTTGATCCCGGTGGGACGGACAGGTTGATCCGCGACAGAACCTCGCGGTCGTGATGGGGATATGTGAACGACACGTCCTTCAGCAGAAGTCCCTGACCGATACGGGCCGGAGCGGGTTCCTGGCCCACGGGACGGCTCTTTGCGTAGTCCCGCAACCAGAGGTACTCGACGGCGACCCGCCGGACCTCGCCGATCTCTCCGACGCCGCCCACAGCGTCCGAGACCTGCGTGCGCAGCCGGACGGACAGGGTGATGACCAGTACGAGGTCTCCCAGACCCGCATGACCCCCTTGGACCAGCCGCGCGACGACGGCCAGCGTGCCAATGAGGCCCGCGGCATAACACGCCCAGCCGGCGACGTGCCACAGGGCAGCGTTGAACCGGGCCGTGCGCTCCACCACTCTGCTCTCCTTCCACCGCTGATCGGCGAGATCGGAGAGATAGGCGCCACTGCCCGAGATCCATATCTCCTTGGCCGAATCGGGAGAGACGCACAGCGAGTGGAGTTGCCGCTCATGCCGCATGGTCTCGGCCACCTGGTCCTCCGCGGCCGCCACGATGCGCTGTCCCCGTTTGCCGAACCAGATCGGCGGCGCGGCGAGTACCGCCAGCCCTATGACAACCGGGTTGATGGACGCGAGGAGGACCATCGACAGCAGAAGGCTCAGCGCGGCGGCGGCCGCGTCGGCGATCGTCCAGCAGGACTGGGCGAGTTTCCTGATGCCCCGTTGCAGGACTGCGATGCGATTGAGGCTCTCTGGATCCTCCAGGTGGGTAATCGTGGGAATGGCGGCCGTTGTCCGGAGCGTCTCGTCGGTGAGCAGCATCGCCACTCGGTCCGCCAGGTCGCCTTGCAGATGGGTCTGAATGCGTTGGCACGCCCCCCGGACGACGTGTCCGGCCACGCCGACGCCGACCGCGGCGATGACCCCGAGGGCGATTCCGCCCCGGCTGGACTCCACGATCCAGCGCTGACTCAACGCGATGGCGCTGATGGACAGCGCAAAGGCCACAGTGAGGACCACGATCAGCCGGGCAACTCTGGGGTCGGTGCGAACGGCAAGCCGAAGTACGTGGCGAAGGACGGTGAGGATCCGCGAGAAGGACGCCTCACCGCCATTGCCGTGGGTCGGCCCTGCTTTCGTGAACGGTTTCATGAGTTCGCCTCCATCGCCTGGAAGCGCGAAGCCTGCAACGTGAACAGTCGCGCGTATTCGCCGCCCGCGGCCATCAGCTCCGAGTGGTTGCCCTCTTCGGCAAGCCGGCCGTCCCTGAGGAGCAGGATGCGATCGGCGTTGCGGATCGTCGACATTCGGTGCGAGATGAGAATGACGGTGGCTGACGCCACACTCCGCACGACGTGCTCATAGAAGCCGGCCTCTGCCTGGGGATCCAGGTGAGCGGTCGGCTCGTCGAGGATCAGGCAGGTGCGATCGTGGTCGAGCGCGTACAAGGACCGGGCGATGGCGAGTTGTTGCCACTGGCCGCCGGACAGGCCGGTCGCCGATGCGCCGGCCGACCACAGAGAGGTGCTCATTCCGGCGGGCAGCCGGCTGAGGATCTCCCCGGCGCCGGCGCGCCGCATCGCGTCGGCCAACTGCGCTTCGTCGTCGCCGCCTTCGGGTGCCGACAGCCTCACATTGTCCGCGACGGACAGGGGATAGCGGACGAAGTCCTGGAAGACCACGGTCAGTCTGCGCCGCCAGTCGTCGGGGCGTACCCGTGCGAGATCCTGGCCATCGAGCAGGATCCGGCCGGCGGACGGCCGGTACAGCCCGGCGAGCAGCTTGATCAGTGTGGTCTTGCCGACTCCGTTGCTTCCGACGATGGCCGTCACCTCTCCGGGCCGCACGTCGAGCGTCAGACCGTCGAGTACCTTGCGCGGGGAGCCCGGGTAGCAGAAGGTGACCTCCTCGAAACGGATGGCAGGTCGTGCGGCAGCCGGGGTTGGCTGCCCCGTCCGGGCGGATGACCACTCCTCGGATCGCCGGCGCAGCCGGGACGCGGCCTCGAATCCGCGCAGCCCGATCTCGATGTCGTAGGCCTCACGTCCGATGAAGCTCATGCTGAGAACGGCCCACATCGACACCAGACACGTCGTCAGTGTGGCTATGGAGATCCTGCCGTCCAGTGCGGCAAGACCGGGCACCAGCATGCCGGCCAGCACGGATCCACCGACCAGGATCAGCGTCCAGTGCTGCCGGGCGAGTACGCCACGCAGCACAGCCAGATAGGTGTTGATCCACTGCTGAGTCTCCCGGTATCGCAGCTGCGCGAAGTGCGGGGCCAGCCCGTAGAGCCTCACCTCCTTCGCGTCGGTACCTTCGCTGAGGACCGACGACCAGTAGCGCGTACGTCGTTCGAGCGGGGCGGCGTCGTCCTGCGCACGAGCCAGGTAGAGCCACTGTCGGCGTAGCAGGGTGCGCGTGAGCAGGGCGGTGACCAGTACGGTGGCGGCCAGCGCCCACGAGAACGCGACCGCCATGACGGCGGCGGCGACCACAGCACTGAGCAGTCGGCCGGCCAGGCTCAGTTGTGCCGTGGCCGCTGTCCCCGGGGAACGTTCCCGTTCCTGGTTCGCCGGTCCGATGTCCGAGGCACGCACGATGTCTGCCTGCAGCGCGGAGTCCTCCAGATGAGCGATGGTGTCGGGTGACATCGTGAGGCGCCGGATGTTTGAGCGCAGCCACCCGTCCAGGCGTTGGGCGATGTCGACCTCAAGCACGCCTTTCGCCGCCTCCAGGACGTGCCCCAGCAGGAGAACTCCGCCGAGGCCCACCAGCAGCACCGTGGCCGAACCACCCGACGCCGTCCGCGGGTCGGTCAGCCTCGCCGAGATGGCCGATGTCAGGTGTCCTGCGAGCAGTGCGTTCGCTCCGGGCAACAACGAGTTGACGAGGACGACAACGACGAGAGACGGAAGGGCAATCGGACCGCCGTGCCTCAGGAACAGCAGTAACTCGCACCTGGAGCGCCAGGCCGTTCGGGCACATGGCCGAGCACCGTTTTTCACGCCTGCGTCTCCCCTTGGTCGGCCGACATCGAACGGTGTGCGCAGCATCTCGCCACCTGTGGTGTCCTCACGTGGTGCTGACCGCGATGGTCGGGCGACGAGCACGGTCGCACCGACCTCGTCCGAGTGCTTGTCGATGTCTCGGAAATGCCTGAATTAGCAGTGCTGAAGAGGGATGAATCGGCTCGGCCTCGCGAGCGATGACCAAACGTAGCCCTGGGTCCACGGCACGACAAGGCGTCGGCGACCCTCTATAGGAAATGTTTGCATCCCTTAAGAAAACCCTTACCTTTACATCGAAGATCACCTGAGGGACGGCATTGACACGACAGATCGCCCAGCCCACGATGGACACGTTTCATCTTCCGTTCGCTCTGGGCAACAGGCCGGTGAACAGGGCGAGTTGAACCGCTGATGTCGGCCGCAGACGTGTAGTCCGGCATGCTGTCGGGTAAATCGCGAGTGCGGCAAACGCATTCACTCGACAAGGTTTGCCAGTTTTTTGCAATGCTAATTTTTGAAAGCTTCCGACGCGCGGAACCTTTCTATTCCCGCGCTTGAGTCGGCGCGTACGTCGACAGTTGACCGCTGCGCCGAAAACTGGCCCCGGCATATGCATGCACGAATAGTCTGACGGGATTGGATTCATGGAAGACGACAGTACGGCTCGCGTCGTGGCACTGGTGTGCCAGGTGAGCGAGTCCGCCGCGGACCCGGATGCCATCGGGCTCGACGACGAGCTGCGCGACCTGGGTATCACCTCGTTACTCCTGATCCAGCTGATCACCCAGCTGGAGGAAGAGTTTGACCTGGAGCTCACCGAGGGCGACCTCCTGCCTTCGAACTTCCACACTGTCAGCGCAACTGTGCGACTGGTCGAGGCCCGCCGGAACGGCTCCAGCGAATGCCTCGCGCCTCGGCAGTCGGCCGCGGCGGCGGCCGAGCCCACTGCGAACCCACTGCCGCGTGTGAGCACACTGTCGCGGTGGTCGGATCTCCCGGTCGAGGCGCAACTGCTGCTCAGCACAGCGCGGTTGGACATGGCACCGGACCACGTGGACCTCGCCACGGCGATCCTGCACGACCGCCGACTGGACTGGGGCGCGTTCCTGGACCTGGCCACCCGCAATCGCGTGCTCGCGGTCGTGGCGCGCAACTTCGACCGCAAGCATCTGGGACCACTCGGGACGGTGCGGCGGTCCACTCTGCGTGCCGCCTACCTGTACAACCGCGGGCGCCATCAGGCGACTCTCGCGGAGTGGCGGTCCGTCTTCGCGTTGCTGCGCGAGCGCGGTATCAGCGCGGTGGCGCGGAAGGGGGCGTACCTGGCCAACCACGTGTACCCGGACCCCGCACTCCGGTACATGGAGGACCTGGACCTCTATGTCACCGACGAGGAGCTGCCGGCACTCGTCGAGGCACTCAGTGACCTCGGCTACCAGCAGGGCAGTGACTCCCCGGACCGGCGCCACGTGGTGCCCCTTCAGCGAGAGACGGCGGTGTTCTGGCAGCTCAACGTAGCCGCACTGCCTCCCTTCCTGAGGCCGACCAGCGATCCGTACATCGATGTGTTCTCGATCGACGTACGGCGAGACCTGATGGAACCCGCGAGTGGCAAGAGCGTTCCCGCCAAAGCCTTCCTGGCCAGGGCGCACACCACACAGATCGGCGGCGAGGACGTCCTCGTTCCCGGCAACGAGGACATGCTGCTCGACATCGCCGTGCACCTGCACCGGGAAGCGACGACGCTCAGCTCCATTCACGCCGGCAAGGACCTGGTCCTGCTCCGGTTCCTGGACGTGGCGCTGTGGGTGCGGCACACCGCCGACGTCCTGGACTGGGACGTGCTGGAGCGGGCGATCGACGAACACGGCTTGGCGGGGGAACTGTACTTCGCTCTGCACTGCACTGATGAGGTGTTCCCCGGCGTGATCGACACCGCGGCCCTCGCTCGCTTCCGCCCCGCCGACCTGGACTACCTCGACGCCTACGGCGCGCTCGACGGACAGCCGGCGCGCTGGGACGACGAGTTCCTCTCCCGTCTCGCCGACCGCCACCGTTCTGCGCGGGTGCTGGGGAGGTCCGCTCTGCCTCGGCCGCGGGTGCAGTGGACCGACGACCACGGGGGACGGTGAACGGACCATGGAGAGCGGAACACCACTGGTGGCCGACCGGTTCTTCGAGGCGGCGGCGGAGTGGCCCGACGTGACGTGCGTGTCGCAGGTGGACCACGAAGGGCGCGTGGTGCGCCGGGTGACCTACGGCGAGCTGGCGAGATCCGTCCGGAGGCGGGCCGGTGAACTGCGCGATGCGGGGATCGGCCCCGGTGCGTGCGTCGGTGTGCCGGTGCGCAACGACACCGACAGCGTCGTAGACCTCCTCGCGGTCGCCTCGGCCGGCGCCGCAGCCGTTGTGGTGGACGCGAACGAGCCGGTACTGCGTCGCAACGAGCAGCTCGACGAGTTCTGCACGCATGTGCTTCACGACCGTCGCGCGCACGTGCATCAACCACAGACACATCTGACGGACGACGACTTCGGGCGTACCGCGCTCGCGGTGTTCACCACCGGGTCAACGGCGGCTTCCCGCGCTGTGGCCCAGAGCCACAGCGCTGTCACGGCCAATGTGCTGGCCACTGCGGCGCACCACCGGATGGCGCCCGGGGAGGTCATGGCCTGCGCGCTGCCGATCTCGCACGTCAACGGTCTGCACTTCGGTCTGCTGGCGCCCCTCTACACCGGTGGGTCCTGTCTGCTGTTCGAGAAGTTCGAACCACTGACCTATCTCGGGGTACTGCGCCGAGAACGGGCCACCCGTGCCACGACTGTGCCGAGCCTGCTCCAGGCGTTGCTGGGGCGTAAAAGGTGGCCCGAGCTACCGGACCTGCGCTATTTCGTCAGCGCCGCCGCCGCGCTTCCCCGACAGACCGCATCCGCGGTGGTCGAGCGCTCCGGCCGGCCTGTGGTACAGGGCTATGGGCTGTCGGAGTGTATGAACTTCGCCACGACCCTGCCCGTGGACCTCCCGGAGGACGTGTACCACAAGTGGTTCCTGGCTGCGGACGTGCTGCCCGTGGGCCACGCCGTCGCGGGCTGCGAGGTATCGGTGCGCACGACCGAGGGGACCGATGCGCCGCTGGGTGCCGTGGGCGAGGTGTGCGTGCGCGGCGCGTCACTGATGACCGGCTACCTGGGCGCCCCGGAGGCGACCGGCCAGGCGCTGCGCGACGGCTGGCTGCACACCGGCGACCTCGGACGGCTGGACGCGGGGCCGGACGGGTCCCCGCCATGGCTCACACTGCTCGGCCGCAAGAAGAACATCGCCAAGTGCGGTGGCCTCGCGGTCTCCCTCGAGGAGATCGACCGCTGGCTCCTGACCCTGCCCGGCGTGCTGGAGGCATGCTGTGTCAGCAGACCGGACCCGCAGCGCGGCGAGGCGGTCACCGCGTTCTACGTGCCCAGCGCCGACGCGCCCGGCCACGACGAGATATCCCGGCACGTCGAGCGGTTGTTCAGCGCCGCCGCCCTGGGCCTGCGCCCGACTGCCGTGACCGCGCTGCCCAAGCTGCGGTCGGGGAAGTGCGACCGCCGCGCACTGTCCGCCGAGGCGGCTGCCCACCACGACGTGAACCAGCAGGGGACGGAGCAGAGTCGATGATCCGGATGAAGATGGTGCCCGACAACGAGGACGAATTCGTCAGCGTTCACAGCCACTCCGATTCACTGGCCAACCGGCTGACCCCAGTGGTGCAGCTGCCGGGGGACGTGGCACTGGCCGTGGTGTCCCACCTCGCCAACATGGTCCGCGACGCTCATGCGGACGAGGCCGCGAACCCGACCCCGCAGGGGGAGATCAAGCGGGCACAGCAGTTCGAGGAAGGCGACGTCTACATGCTGGAGGCTCCGTTCGAGGGCTTCTTCGCAGACCGGTACCTCATGGACTTCTACGACGTTCGCAGCCGTGACATCTGCTCTCGCATGCACCTGCACACCGGCCTGCGCTTCGTGCGGATGATGACCGGGCCTGGGACCAGCATCCGGGTGTCGAGTCTGACCGAGCCCGTCGTGACGCCGTCCATCGGGTGGTGCGGGCCGGAACTGCACGCGTTCACCGACCGGATACCCGGCGACGACGGCTCGCCGGTGACCCGTCACAACGTGATCGTGCCGGAGAACTCCTGGGTCGACATGCAGATTCCCCGCGGCGTCTCACACCAGTTCAACGCGGACGGGCCGCACGCGGTGATCGACTCGGTGCACCCGGAGGAGTCGCTGGAGACACTGCGGGAGGAGATGTCCGGCTACCGGATGATGGCGCAGACGATCTTCCTGGCCGAACACAAGAGTCCTGGAGCCACCTGCCTCCAGGACGACGAACGGTGACCGAGGCCGAGCGGTGGAAGGCCCTGGCCCAGGGCGGGCGGCTGACCAGCACCCTGCGTGCGGAGGACCGCGTCACCCGTTTCCGTCCGGACATCGAATACGAGGTCAAGCTCGATGCCCCAGACCACTGCGGGGACGACCCCGGCGAGTTGCTGAACCTGGTGTGCCGAGACATCGGCGACGGTCACCTCCTGCTGGATGCCTGCGGTACGCGGGCGCAGATGAGCCCGCGTTACCTCCTCGACGGCACTACGGAGTTGTCCCTGTTCCGGTACGAAGGCGAGGACTTACTGAAGATCAAGAACCACGAGGTGCTGGACTTGGCCGGCTGCCCGGTGATGCGTTCCTTCGAGGCGTTCCGGTACGGACGGCGGGACATCGACGCCGAGCTGGCCCGCCGCGACGCCCGTCCCATCGGCGGTCTCCACAAGCTGCGGGCCAAGAACTTCCTGCTCGACCTCGCCGAGACCGCTGTGTACTCGATCGCCGCCACCGTGTGCGTGAACACGTCCGGCGACGTCCAGCGTCAGGTCGAGATCGAGTACTTCGGCACGGTGCGGCCCGACGCGCTGCCGGCCGACGAGGGCGACTGCGTCTCCAGCCTTGTCGCTGTGGCACAGGCGGTCCGGCTCCGATCGGCGATCACGCTGACACCTACGTCGGCCCGCAAATTCGATCTGGTGCGGGTGGCGGCCGAGGGCCGGCACCCGCGGGAAAGAGGGTGATCACATGCTGAGCTCGGCGTTCTTCTCCGGCCCCCACGGAGGCGGCAAGACCACGCTCATCGACCGGTTGCTGGACACGTCCGACCGCTACCGTCCACCGGCGTTCGAGATCGACTTCCTGTCGGAGTTCCGCAGCTTCCCCGCCCTGGAGGACTGGGAGCGCTGCCTGCTGCGGCTGTACCACCGGATGTACATCGCCCAGAGCAACACCGAACCGTCCGAGCCCGGTACGTGCACGTTGGTGAGCCGCGGCGTGCGTGATTCGGAGGCGTACATCCGTGCCTACGGCAAGCTTGGCATCATCCCGGCCGAGAAGGTGAGAATTCTTGAGCACGTCCTGGCCGGTTACCGGCAGCCGTGCCCCACGGTGCTGCTGAACCCACCGCTGGAGGTCGTCCGGGAGCGGCTCGGCGGGCGACGCAAGGCCAAAGTGCGCGCCCAGCGCGACGCCGTGTTCTCCTTCGAGGACACCGACGACTTCCTCGTCGCCCTGTGGGAGGCGTTCGAGGACATGTCTTCGCGTGAGGACGTGCTGCTGCTGCGGGACAACGAAGCGGAGGACATCGCCCGCGTCAGGCAATGGCTCGCCGGGACCGCGTCATGACGGACGTCGTCAACCCGGAGCGCTGGGACAGGCTCACGTCCCGTTGGTACTCGCGCAGGCCGATCCATCGCTACATCCACCGGGACAAGGTCGAACGCCTGCTGCGGGTGCTGGAACCCGGCGACACCGTGCTGGACGTCGGCCGGGGCGGCTCCGTCGACGGCGTGCTGGGTGTGATGGCGGCGGCACGGGGCCACGACGTACTCATCTGCGTGCCGCACGAGGAGCAGGCACGGGTGGTGCGGCGTTTCGCCGCCGAGAACGGCGTGGCGGTGCACGTCTCCGTGACGCCGATCCAAGAACTCGATCAGTTGCTCACGCGGTACGACAAGGTCTTCGCGCTCCACATTCTGGAACACGTGGACGACTTCGGGGCCGCTCTTGCCGCACTGCGGCGCCGGACCGCCGGTCAACTCGTCGTCGGCCTGCCCACCTGCCTGAATCCGGCGGTGTGGTGCCGACTCGGCGGTGGCGATCCCTACGCGTTCGGCGCCGGCTCCGTACGGTCACTGCTGCGCGGTGCCTTGAGGGTGGCCCTCGCCCGTGTCCAGGGGTACCCGGGTGTGGACGAGAACGTCGTGGAGATGAGCGTGCCCTTGCGCCATCGCTGGTTGTTCCCCCGCCGTATGCGCACAACGCTCAGCGACGCCGGTTTCCGGGTTGACGCGTTCCGCCCGGACGGCGTCGTGCTGCCGTGGTTCGACCGACTCATCCCGCTCAGCCGCAGGCTCGACGCACTGGCGTTCCTGCCCCTCCTGCGAGACCTCGGTTTCGGCAGTCACGCCGTACTGACCCCCGTACCGTGAAAGGAGCCCATGGTGAATTGGAGTACGTTCGTCCGCTCCCTGGAGACCGACATCGATTGGCAGGGTGACTGGCTCTCCGGGCCTGCTCTCGAACTGGAAGCACTGCTGCGCGAAGTGCAGGTCACGTCGACGGCGATCACGGAGTGCGTTGATCACCTGCTTCAGGACGATGCCGCCTTCAACACGTTCGTGGACTACAGCCAGTACCCGCGGGTTCTCATGGACAAGTTCACGGTGCATGTGGACCAGGAGGACCGATTCCGGGTCCGGCTGCACCGGTTCTGGCCACGCAACATGACCGGGGGCGTGGTGGAGAAGGTCCACTACCACAAGTGGCACATGAGCACGGTCATCCTGTCGGGCTCCTACGTCGAGCGACGATTCGTGGTCGAGGGCCTGGACGAAGAGCGCAAGCACGCCAAGGTGGTGGAGACCTCCGCCGCGGAGCTGCGGGAGGGGATGAGCAACTCACTGCCCTATCGACAGCCGCACCAAGTGGTCAACGAGAGCTTCGAGGTGCCCTGCCTGACGCTCTTCGTGCGCGGGCCGTCCTTGCAGCCGAACGCGCGAATCTTCAACACCGAGGACGAGACGTTCTACGACACGTTCAGCCCTCGAAAGCAGTACCGGGACGCGCTGCGTTCACTGCGCGGTCTGGACGGCTACTTCCACCCGCTGTTCCCGAAATCGGTCGGCTGAGCCTCAGTTGTGCAGGCCCGTGAACACCACGTCGCCAAGCCTTGTGCCATCGGTCAGGATCGCGCAGCTCACCGCGACCCTGAACCGACCGTCCAACGCGTTCCACACCGCCTTGGGCAACTCACCCACCGGGTCCGCCACGGACAGCCAGCGTGGCGTGCCGTCGGTGCTGACGTTCTGGGCACCGCCCCGGTAGGTGTTGACCGTCAGCACCCAGCCGGGCGGTACGTCGTCTGCGGACACGCACACGCGGTCGGACTCGTCCACCGAAGCCGGGCAGGACCGCGCGCCACCGACGGCGACAGCCATGGCATCGCCTCGCAGCGACGCGACACCCGCGATGCGGGGCGTTCGGATGGGTGCGTCGGGTTCGAAATCGTGCTCGGCGAGGGCGGCCGGGAAGTCACGCGTAGTACGCACAGCAGCGGCGATGTCACTGACGTGCGTGCCGTTGCCCACGGTCACGATGCCAGGGCCGACCTCGTAGGCAGCGTAGTGACGGAGCGGGTCATCGGCCGAACCGGTGGTGTCGTGGACGAGAACCTGCCCGTCGGAAGGCCGGGAGAGGCGACGCTCCTGCGAGGCGGGACTGCGCCCGGTGAGCCAGTAGAGCGCGAAGGGCTGTCCGCCCGAATCCCGCCCCAGGGCAAGCCCGCGACCGGGGTACTCAACAGCAGCCAGCGACTCGACCAGTTCCGCAACACGCGATGACATGGCCGCCAGCCTATCCCGGCCACCTCGGTGCCCGGACCACCAGGCGTCGTCCGCCGGGACGGAAGACGGACCCCGGCGAACAAGGCCTGGAGGTCCCGTCGCGTCAGTCCTTGCAGTCAGGAGCGACCTGCTCCACCAGCCGCAGCAGCGCCGACCAGGCGAGTTCGTACGCCCTGTCGTCCTGGAGGTCCGAGCTGTCGTCCTCGCCCGTGAGCCGGCGGGCGGGGAGTTCGCAGATGTCGGCGGCGGGGATGACGAGCCGGGTGCCCGCAGCCGCGGTGGCCGTGGTCTGGATCTCGCAGGCCTTGTCCAGGTAGTACATGCGCAGGAACGCCTGCGCCGGGCTCTCGCCCACCGTGAGCAGGCCGTGGTTGCGCAGGATCATCGCGGGGTGACTGCCGAGGTCGGCGACGAGACGCCGCTGCTCGGCGTGGTTGAGGGCGACGCCTTCGTAGTCGGGGCAGCTGAGCCTGCCGTAGAACTCCATGGAGACCTGGTACAAACTGCTGACCGCCGCCCGGTGCCAGGCCGCCACCGACGCCGGCTGGCAGGACGAATACCGCAGATGGCGGCCACCCGTCGAACGCGCCATCGCCTGGCTCGTCGCCAAGGGCAACCGGCGGGTTCCCTACCGAGACGTCATCGCCAACAACCTCGGGCTCCACCACCGCGCCGCCGCCCTCAACCTCCGCCGACTGATCACCTTAGGACTCACCCGGAGCAGCAACACCTGGCACCTCGCCCCGGCCACCGCATAACGAAGAGGGCCGCCCGGCCCGCGGCCGGACAGCCCCTCGACAAGATTTTCAGCAGCCTTCTAGTGTCCTGAGTCCTTGATCCGTCGGCAGTACGCGGCGAGGGATTCGAGGATCTGGTCGGCGCTTTTGGTCCAGACGTAGGGGCGGGGGTTGTTGTTCCAGTCGGCGATCCAGGCGCGGATGTCACGTTCCAGGGCCTGGACGGAGCGATGGACGCCACGGCGGAGTTTCTTGTTCGCCATCTCGGCGAACCACCGTTCGACCATGTTGAGCCAGGACGAGCTGGTGGGTGTGAAGTGCAGCTGGAACCGGGGGTGGGCCAGCATCCACTTCTTGATCGCCTCAGTTTTGTGGGTGGCGTAGTTGTCGCAGATCAGGTGCACGTCCAGCCCGGCAGGGACCTCCCGGTCGATCTTGGCGAGGAACCGCTTGAACTCCGCGGCGCGGTGGCGGCGGTGGAGGGAGCCGATGACCTTCCCACTGGCTATGTCCAGGGCCGCGAACAAGGTGGTGGTGCCCGAGCGCACGTAGTCGTGGCTGGCGCGCTCGGGCACTCCGGGCATCATCGGCAGCACCGGCTGGGACCGGTCCAGAGCCTGGATCTGCGACTTCTCGTCGACGCATAACACCCAGGCCCGCTCGGGCGGGTCGAGGTAGAGCCCGACTACGTCGTGGACCTTGTCCACGAAGAACGGGTCGGTGGACAGCTTGAACGACTCGGCTCGATGCGGCTGCAGACCGAACGCGCGCCAGACCCTGGAGACGGTCGACTGTGAGAGGCCCACCCGGCTCGCCATCGACCGGGTCGACCAGTGCGTGGCGTTCTTCGGCTTCGTCTCCAAGGTGGCCCGGACCAGTTCAGCGACCTGCTCGTCGGTCACCGTGCGCACCCGGCCCGGACGAGGCGCGTCCCCCAGGCCGTCGAGCCGGCCCTGCAGGAAGCGCCGCCGCCACTTGGCCACAGTCTCCGTGGTCACGCCCACCCCGCCGGCCACCGCAGTGGCCGAACGCGGCAGACCGGTCGGCTCCGTCACGGCGCAGGCCAGCACGATCCGCGCTCTCAACGCCAGTGCCTGCGGAGTCGATTGCCCCCGCTCCCAACTGCCGCTCGACATCCGACAACACCAACTCAACCAGTTTCGGCCCAGAACGTCCCATGCACTGAAAACGACGGATCAAGGACTCAGGACACTAGGCATCTGGCGCCGCTCCTCAATTACTGCCAGAGCCAACGGACGAAAGCGATGAAGCCAACCACCCAGATGGCGAAGAACCCCAGCACCATCAGAACCACGCCAGCGACGACGAGACAATCGGTGAACGAGCTCCTCTCATCTTCCAGTTCATCGTCGCGGTCGAGGGGGATCGTGGCCCAGTCGACGGGACGGCCGACGTAGTCCGAGCTGGCTTTGCGCACGGCCGCAAGTTGTTGAGCTGCGAATGCGGTACTGGCGAGGGATTCAGGCGCGCGCCAGGCCAGCGCCCGCATCCGCCGCAGCGGCGTGGAATACCGCTCCTCGAAGGCGGAAGTCTCCGCAGGGTCCCGATCCGCTTCGAGATACATCCACCGCCCTGCTTCCGCCGGCTCTCTGTACAGCCGGTAGACCTCACCCAGACGGCGCCGCAGCAGCAAGTCCTGAGGGAAGGAGGACACCAGGCCGCGCAGACGCTGCCGCGCTATGGGTACCCGCCCCGCGGCAAGGTCCGCGTCCACACGAGCGAGGGTATCGATGAGGGTCATGGCTGCATGATCGCTGATGGAATGAGCTGGCCACCACAACGGTCCACGCGCCGGCGCCCTCCGGGAGCAGTGGCGCCAGGCGTCGCTCGATCAGGTGACGGGTTATCTCCCACCGGATCGCCGAGCAAGACCAATCGACTTGCTGTCACAAGGGTACAGGTGGCTTCCAATCTCGTTGCCCGGGTGGCTCTCATGGAACCTGTCGAAAACAATCCTGCCGATACGGCGGCGACGAACCCACCGCACTTTCGAGCACATCCGCAGAAGACGCTGTGGGTTCCCGGTGAAAGTCCCTCAGTCACGCTGAACTCACGGGCGTCGTGCCGGTAAGAACGCTGTCACCGATCCTGCTGGCTTATTCCGTGCCCGGAAGGGCTGGCAGCTCGTTGGCCAGGGCAGTAGCGGCCGTCCGGACGTTCCCGGTCGCGGGTGGGGTGTGGGATGACGACGCGGCCGAGGCCGTGGCCGAAGGTGCCCGAGCTGACCGCGCAGGTGGCGCGGGCGGTGGCGGCACGGGGCCCGTACCCGTTGGCGATGCGGGCCCGTGACGAGCTGGGCGAGTTGTTCGTGGACGCCGAGTTTGCCGAGGCGTTCGGATCCAGAGGGCGGCCGGGCTGGTCACCGGGCCAGCAGGCGCTGGTGACGGTGTTGCAGTTCGCCGAGAACCTCAGCGACCGGGCGGCAGCGCATCGGGTGCGGTACGGCATGGACCAAAAATACGCGCTCGGCCTGGAACTGGATGATCCCGGGTTCGACGCCTCGGTGCTGTCCGAGTTCCGCACGCGGTTGGTCGAGCACGGGATGGAGGAGAAAGGCTTGACCTGTTGCTGACCGCGCTCAAGGACCGGGGCCCGGTGAAGCCGGGCGGCAAGCAGGCCACCGATTCGCCCCGCGTGCTGGCGGAGGTACGCGATCTTCGCTTCCCGCAGTGGAACACGGCGACCGCGAACAGTCCCAGCCCTGTGCAGGAGGCGAGAAGCGGTGCATCCGGGGGAGGCAGACCGAGCCGGGACGAGGGCAGATGCCCGTGGAGATGGGCGCGGGTGGCACAGCGCCACCTCCTCCTGCCGCTCCCCGGCCCGGTTCGACACCCCGTCTACAGGCGCCAGCTGCGGGCGGCGACGAGCTTGCCCTGGGCGAATCCGTCCACTCGCACCGACTCGGCGGCCGTGGCCCCCGGAACCACGACTTCGGCCTGGCCGTCGGGGATGTCCACGGACGTGCGGGGCCGCTGGTCGAGGTACACGTCCACGCGGTCGACGTTGGCCGTCTTGAGCTTGAGACGGAGCGAGCCGTCGGCGCGTGTGGCGTCCGTGATGGTCAACTCCCGTACCGGCTGCGCCTTGAGGAGTTCACCGGCACGTGCCATGAGATCGACGTTGCCCTCCAGGAGGTCCCGGCGAGTCATCCGGTGACGTTCGTCCGGTACAACGCCGAGGTCCTCCAGGGGCGTACCGGCCCGGTCACTGACCCGCAGAGACCGGCGGATCGCCACACGCATGCCCGCTCCGTTCGGCAGGGGGCGGTACGGCGAGGGGGTGACCGGGAAGAGAGTGATGATGTCGCCCTGCGCCCAGACATTGGCGCCGCCGGCTCCCGTGTTGTCGTCGGTGCCGAGCACGGTGCCGATTTTGTGGTCCTGGAATCCGGCGGCGAACATGTCGGTGGCGGAGTAGCACCGGGCGTTGGTGATGAGAACGACCGGGCCGAAGTACTGCTGTCCGATGGCGTTGGCGGAGTCCTCCGGGGTGAGGGGCAGGCCGTCGGAGAAGGCGGCCCCGGTCTCGATGGCCTGCTCCATGGATTTCACCCAGGGGCGGAGGCGGGGGCTGCTGTGACAGATCCGCAGATTGAGGGGGGTGCAGATGAACTGGAACGGTTCCGGCGTGATCCGGCGTGGTGTCAGGGTTTGGAGGGTGAGCTCCGATGCCCAGACCAAACCGCCGCCGTTGTCACGCACGTCGACGATCAGACCGTTCTGGGGCAGCAGCCCGATGAGCCGGACGAACTCCTCGACGAAGGGACCGGCGTCCTGGACGGAGAAGGTGTGGATACGGATATGACCGAAGGCGCCCGAGGGGGTCTGGACGGTGCGGGCGGTGAAGACATTCGGCATCATGCTGACGATCTCGCCCGCCGCGGAATCAGGGGACTCACCCGCCTCCACGGCCCGCTGCTGCGCAACGACGCGCGGGGCGAAGAGCATGACGTTGGCCCGGGAGATCTCGTCGCCCTCGTAGTCCATGCCCATGAGGAGCGCGGCCTCACCGAGCGGGCCGGTCATCGGTGGGAGGTTCTCCACGATCTGCCAGTTCTCACGCAGCTCGTGCGCGTCGCCGTCTGTGCCTGTGTAGCTGACGGTCACCCATTCCTCGAACGGGGGCAGATGGGCCGAGAGGGAGCGCACCGTCAGTGACTGGATGCCTCGGCTGCGGCGCGCAGCCGTGTTGCTTCCGGCGAACCGGGCGGCGTTGAGCTCGACGGCCTGCTCGATGGGGATGCCGCTCCAGTGGGTGATCTCGACGCCCGGTGCGAAGCCCGGTACGGAGAAACCCTGGGTAATGCGCGTGACCAGGAAACGGGGCTTCGGTCCATCGGTGCACTCTTCGACCCGGAAGGGGAGGAAGGCGATCTTCTTGGCGAACGGCGCGGGCAGCTGGTAGTTGGTGTGCAGGTCCCGGACTGAGTGGAACACCTTGGACATCTCCGAGTGGAAGAGCCACTCGGGCGGCATGCTGTCGTCCGTCTGCTGCTCCAGCTGTCGGCGGATGAGGCGGAGCCGTTGTACGGGGTTGACCGCGTGCATCGCGATCTTCAGGGGCAGGTGTACGTAGTTCTGCTCCATCAGCACCAGGGCCTGATCGACGAGGAGCATCCTCTGCTCCAGCGTGAGCGCTCCGGCGCCCGCCAGGAAGGTTTCGAGTTGCGTGGCGGCCGCCAGACGCTCGCGGACGGGTGGGGCCGTTCGCGTGAGGTACTCGGCAGTGGCGTCGGTGGTGACTCGGCCCATGATGCCTCCGTTGGTCGGTGTGCAACTGTTCCCTGTTATCGGCCGACTGTGCCCCGATCGGTAGAGCCCACGAATCACTTCACCCGTCCAGCCTCTGCGGCGTCATCCAACGAATGAATGTGGGCCGGGGTCAAGGTGAGTCAACACGGTCGTCGTCTGCGGCATGGCCTCGTACGGAGGAACTCCAGGACGGCAGCTTTTTCGGCATCTCACTGGGGGTCGACCAGGACATCGTCCGCTTGTCTCACCCCGGATACCACGTGCTCGACAGCCTGACCCGGCTTGACCTTGGCCGGCTCCGCCGCTCCCCGCGCACCCGAGGACTACTGACCACTCATCGCGAGAGCGGGAGCCACGCACCCCAGACGACGTGAAGCCCCGGCTGGACGGGGGAGACCAGCCGGGGCGGTAGGTGGTGGCGTGCGGAGGGCGGTCGCCTCGCGGCGAAAGGCTCCATGGGGCTTCAGCCGAACGACCGTCCCCATGGGCTGGAGGTGAGGCCCGGGGACACTGTCCCCTCCGCAGCCACATACAGATGAACCGTCAACCACCTCTGGATGTTCCGCAGTTGGTCCCGCGGGACGTGTGAGCTGGGGCCCCGGCTGGTTGCGGCCGGCGGCGGAATCGGAATTCAGAGCAGGTGATCGAGCCGGTGCTCGGGCGACATCGGAGGTGGCTCGGTCGGGGCGGGCTACCGGGCGCCGTCGCGACAATCGGGCGGCAGTTGCCGCCCGGGCAGCGCTGTCTATGCAGGTGAGGGCGGCTGGCCGGGCATGGTCGGCTGAGCGAAGTAGTCGCTTGCGGAGACTGCTGGCCCGGTGGCGACAGCAGCGTTGTAGGAGCGATCCGCAACGCGCGCGAACTGCCGGGTCCGCCGGTTCGCTCCGCTGGTGCGCCCGGACAACACCGCCGGCCGCACCCTGTACGAACGCCTCGGCTACACGTACGCGGGCCCGTACCGCAACGAGCCCGGTGGACCGGTCTACGACCTGCTGCTCCTGAAGGTCGACAAGGAGGCCGCCGCACGGTGACCACACGCAGCCCGTGACGACCACCAAGACGACCGCCTCCTTGGAGGACTGGCCCAACACCCGTGTCCTGGTCCCAGTTCCGTGGTGGTTTCCCGCGCCGGCGTCGCTCGCCGCGACATAGGAAGCCTTGGGTGACCTCGGTGGCGGTGCGTCGTTTCAGGATCGTGCTATCAGAACGTCTTGAATCAGCGATGCAGCAACTGGCCTGCTCCCGGGAGCAGATGGACGGCATCGCCGCGGCCCTCACCCCTGATCAACTGGTTGGCGCCAGCGCGCAGGAGCGCGCCGCCCGCACAGAACTTGCCGGTGACGCCCTGCAACTCCTGGACGACGCCGTAGCGGCGGTCGATTCCGGCGAGGGGGAGGACGTCCTCCTGGCCCTGGTCAGCGCGATTGACGGGCTCGCAGTCCAGCTGCGCGACCGGGTCCTGGACGGTGTCGTGGCGTCCAGCCCCCCGCCGGACTGCTGGCCGACGTAAGCCGCGGGCCCAACCACGACGGCGGACACCCCGGCCCCGACCACGGCAGGTCAGCGTGCTGGCGTACCGCGCCGACCGCCCGCTTGCCGGGCGGTCCTCGAGGAAGCCTTCGGGGAGGGCGCCTTCTTCGCGGGCGTGTCCGGCGCTTCGGCCGTATCCGTGTCGAGCGTCTCGCTGCGCGCCACCCGGGCCTTGCTGACGGACTCCTGCAGCGTGGCCATCAGGTCCACCAGCTCCCCTGACCGGGACGCCGGCGCCGGGGCCTGCGGCGGTTGGCGGTCTTCCTGTTTGGCCTGGATTACCTGGTGCAGGGCGTGGGTGTATCGGTCGGTGAACTCCGGGCCGGTGAGGTCGTCGCGGGTCATGGCCTCGATCAGGGTCACCGCCTGGTCGATCTCGTCATCGTCCAGCTGGACCGGAGCCGGGGCCGCGGCGGCGGGGTCTCGGACTTCGTCCGGCCAGAGGAGACCGTGCAGAAGCGATCACGTCCCCGCGGACCCGGAGCAGACCGGCCCGCCCACGGCCGTGCCACGCGTACCGGGCGACCGCGACCTTCGAGGCCCGTTTCAGGGCCCGGCACAACAGCACGTACGGCCCGCAACCAGCCCAAGCATCCCGAAGCCCACGCACACTACACCCACGATCAGCAATTTCACGATGCACGTCCCGCACTAGGGTGGTCGCCCATTTGCGGTCCTACCTCCCCGTGGCCTGCAGCGCAGTTGACACAGAATGCCCGCATCAGTCACACGCCTCACGCACCCACGACCGCCTTGTCTCCCCCTACGCTCCTACCGCATGCTGCGCGCAGGACCCGGCCCTCTGGCACGGGGTACCCGCGTGGCCAGAGTCCATGGGGGAACTCTCGCGATGAGAAGAACATTACTGCGCCTTGTCACCGTCCTCGCCCTCGGCATCGGCCTGTTGGCCGTACCGTTCGGCCCTGGCGCCACGAAAGAAGCAGAGGCCGCGACGAGCAACGGGAAGATCTACAACAAGGACGGCGACATCGTCATGGCGGCGTCCTTCAACTCCGGTCTGTGGTACTACCACGCACACGAGAACGCCAGCCCTGACAAGCCCAACTTCTTCCAGGTGATGGACAAGTGCGACGACGGCGAAGGTCCCGTCGTCAGCTGGACGATCGAGGGACGGGCCGTCGACGGCTGGAGCGCGGACGACTGCACCGGTGGCTTTCTCCCCTTCAAGCTGTACTCGGTCGAGACCGGTTACGAAGAGTCGGTCATGGCGTCCCTGCAGTGGCACCTCACCGCCAAGGATTCCGACGGCAACCAGCTGGGCAGCACCAATGTGATCAACGACTGGGTCGGCTCCTACACCGACGACGGTAGCGACCTGTACACGCACGCCAGCTTCTATCGCGACGAGTACGACACCGGCGGGGACACCCTGGTCGTGACGGTCGTCCCCACGGACAAGGCGAAGGGGCTCGATGTCGACGCCATCGTCGACTCCTATACAGCGCAGATCTGGGATCACGTGACGGATCGCCTTCCGCGGCCGGGCACCGTCACCGACGATCAGGCGGAGTCGCTCTACAAGCAGCTGTGGTGCCATGTGAGATTCAACGCCTATGGCGTCCTCGGCGGCCACACCTGGGACCTGGAGGCGGAGCGTCCGAACATCGCCTGGGAACTGGTGACCGAGGACATTGCCATCCACGGCTGCAACTGGGGTACGACGGAAGACCAGGGCTGGTTCAGCCGCCCACCCACCGATGGCGGCGACCCCGAGAACCTCGCCCCTATGGTCGACGCCGGCCCCGACGTGAGTGTCGACGAGGGTTCAGCGGTCACCCTCAAGGGCACGGCCGCCGACGACGGTGGCACCCCTGCCACGAAGTGGACGTACACCCCAGGCGACAACGTCGACGAGGGCGCAACCTGCGCCTTCGCCGACCCCACCGCCCCCCGCACCACCCTCACCTGCACCGACGACGGCACGTACACCGTCAAGCTGACCGCCGACGACGGCGTGAACCAGCCTGTCAGCGACCGCGCCACGGTCACCGTCCGCAACGTCGCCCCGACGCTGGACGTGATGGCGCCCAAGGACTGGGACGTTCACCGCGTCGAGAGCGAGGTCGCCGTGTCGGCCTCCTTCACCGACCCCGGCAGCAACGACACCCACACCTGCAAGGTCACCTGGGACGACGGCAGCACCTCCAACTTCCCTGCGGAGAACGGCCGTTGCGACACCAGCCACGTCTACGACGATGCGGGCATGGACACCGTCGCCGTCGAGGTGACCGACGACGACGGCGGCGGCAAGGACGACGCGGAGCACATGGTCGTCGTGTACGACCCGCGCGCCGGTCTCGCCTCCGGCGCCGGAACATTGGACGACGGCCTGGGTTTCACCGCTCTGGCCAAATACCCGACGGCGGGCTCCACCGTGCCCGCCGGGGCGGTCAAGCTCTCCGTGCCCACCGCAACCGGTCAGCTCACGATCGTTTCCACCGACCTCGACTGGCTGGTGATCACTCCGGACGCCAAGGCCGCAGTCAAGGGCCGCTCCGCGACCCACGGCTTCCTCGGATACCTGGAGTCGGGCCGCTTTCGCGGCGTGACCTGGCCGCTCTCCCAGGGGGAGATCCCGCCCGCCGTCCCCTCCTACGACAGCACCCCGGGCGCAAGCTGGGACCTGGACGAGGCGCAGCCGAAACCGCTCCGTACCGGCCTCACCGTGATCGACACAGGCTGGCTCCCGGGCGTGCCACAGCTCCCGGCCCCGCTCGGCGACACCGTGGGCAACCTCCTCGACGCCCTGCCCGCGCTCCGCCTGGACCTGCAGGAGGACACGGCGGCCTGATCCGCACACCGCACGAGTAGAAGCATGTCCCGGTAACCGGCGGCTGGCCGGGAGGCCGTGATCGGTGGGATCCGGTTGCCGCCTCCCGGCCAGTGCCGGTGCGCGGCTCGGTTCCGGGTCTCGGTGGTCCGGCCCGGGTGGGCGTCGGAGATCACCGCCTGCTGGTCCTGACGAACCACGAAGTCTCCCTCAGACCGACGATCTTCGCCGAAGTCATCCGCCCGCGGCCAGCCCGATCATCCCGAACCCTGCGCACACCAGGCCCGTGGCCAGCAACTTCACGATGCGCAGTGCTCATTGCGGCGGCCCTGGCCATCGCCCGAGCCTTTGATGCCGGTGAGGGCCAAGACCGCCGTTGAGGGATGAGCCGTCCCATCGAGTGCTGGGTCCTGCTGATCAGACCGCAGCCAGGACGTCCACGACGAAGACCAGGGTGGACCGGGCGGGTATTCCCTTCTGGTCCTGGGCGCCGTATCCGAGCGTCGGGGGTACGACGATCAACATCCTGCTGCCCACCTTGGTGCCGGCGAGTGCCCGGTCGAGTCCTTGGATGAGGTTGGCATGGCCGACGACGACCGGCGTTGGGCCTGTGCTCCAGGAAGCGTCGAACAGGGTGGCCTCATCCTTGCCCCGGTTGGTGTTCCACACCGCGCCGGCTCGTCTGAGAACAACCGTCTGGCCTGAGCGCACACGTGGTCCCGCGCCGTCGACGATGCTGCGGGAAGTCAGTTCCTTCGGGGGAACCGTGTCGGGCACGCCGATGGAGACAGTCGATGACTCCGCCTGGACACTCGGCAGTTCTCCACCGGTGTCGTGTTGCCGGCCCTTGACGGTGGCGCGGGCGTCCACGGTGCCGACGATGTCCACCGCGAACACCACGGTCTCGGTCGGGGCCACCCCGATGCTGGAGTTGCCCGAGGTGCCGTAGGCAGCCGACGGCGGTGCGATCACCAGGATCCGGCTGCCGACTCGCTGGACCTGCACCGCGCGGTCGAGCGCTGGGAGGACCGTTCCTTTCCCGACGGTGAACACGAGCGGTGTGCCGGCCTTCCCGTCTTTTCGGAAGGTGGAGGGCAGGTCCTTGCCCGCCTTCCACGCGCGGGCGGTGTAGTTGACGACCGCGATGTCGTGGTTGGAGACGGCCGGGCCGCGCCCGGTCAGTGTGGGCACCACGGGGCCGGTGGTGGCCGTTGCAAACCACCAGGCGGCGCCCAGCCTCGTCCGTCTCGGCAGCCAGCTCAGCTATGTATTGGTTGACTTCGGCTTCCAGCGCGGCGGCGAGCATCCGCCGGGCGCCCTCGCGGACGATCTCGTCGATCAAGGAGCCGGACTCGGTCGAACCGTCGGCGTTCACTACGCTGAGCATCGGTGGCGTGCCTTCCCGACCCGCGCAGCGAACGCGGGCCTACTCGGTGACCATCAAAGGATCAGTCGGGAAGGTACGCCCTCCGCGTCCCGCCCCGAGGACCGATCCACAAGTCCCGAGCATTGCTCCAGAAGCTGAGAGAAGAACTTGAAGCCGGGACGGGAGTCGCTCGCCTGACCTCCATCCCTTCCATGCGGTCAGCAACCAGCTGAGGAAGTGGTCAACCGTCAACGGCAAACCCTGGCCACACGGCCGAGCCACCGGGCTGCTCACCCTGCGGACGAATACTGCACCTCTCGAATACCGACACTTCACCAGTGGTCCCGCATCACGTCGGAAGCGGTGATCGGCGCGGTCACCGGCTCGCCGAAGAGTCCGCTCACCATCCTGCTGGGCCGCTACGACGATTCAGGTGACCTGCGCCTGGTCGCCCGCACCACTGCACTGAACACCTCGGTCCGCCGCGAGCTGGGCCAGCGGCTGGTACCCGCAGGCCCCGAACACCCCTGGCACGGGCGGCATTTCAGCGCCAGATGGGGAGCTGGTGGCGAGCTGGAGTTCCGCACAGTGAGACCGGAGATGGTGGCCGAGTTCGTCTCCGACACCGCCGTCGACGCCGGCCGTTACCGCCACCCGGTCCGCTTCGTACGGCTGCGCGACGACCTCCTCCCGCACCAGACCGCCCTTCACCGCCTGACCGACGCCCGCCGTCGAGATCACCGTTCGGGCGGACTGACCGAGGACTCCTCGGGGTTCGCAGCTCTTCGCTTCGGGTCACGGGCGGGCCCCGCCGCCGGTCTCGGGTACCGGTGCACCCGGGGGCGTGAAGGCGGCGAGCACCGTGGCGGTGATGTGGTCGGCGGCGCGGTCGGAGGTGAGGCGACCGGCGCGGATCTCTTCTGCCGCGCTGTGCATGACCGCGTGCAGGACATTGACCATCCAGGCGATCGACAGGTCCGTGCGGAAGGCTCCCTCGGCGCGGCCACGGGCGACCAGCTCCTCGACCCGGGCGGCGGGCCCGGCATGCAGTTCGCGGATGCGTCCGGCGGAGAGTTCCCGCTGCGCGGCGGCGAGCAGCGCCCTCGCCTGGTCAACCAGGTGCCAGCCGGCCTCGATGTACCGCGCCAGGGCGAGCCGTGGGTCACCGGTGAGGTCGACCGTGTCCAGGACCTCGTTGCCGCGGTCGATGGCGCGGCTCATCGCCGCGTCGACGACCTCCGCCCGGGAGGCGAAGTGCGCGTACAGCGTCACCCGGCCCACGCCTGCGGCCCGTGCGATCTCGCTCATGCTCGCCTCGGGGTTGCGTCCTAGGCATTCGGCTGCGGCCTGCACGATCGCCTCGATGCTGCGCAGAGCGTCGGCGCGCTTGGTGGCCGTGGAGTTCTTGCTGCCCATGCGCCCACGGTACCCCAGTAAGTCGTACAGCACTGTTTGGCTTATACCCCCCGGGCGTATAACGTGAACACACCTGTACGACTTAACGACGAGGGGTGAGCGTCATGAGCGACACGGAAACCACCACCACACGCGCACCGGATGCACCGCATCCGCTGCGCTGGACGGCCCTGGGGCTGCTGGGGCTGGCCCAGCTGATGCTGATCCTCGACATCACCGTCGTCGCGATCGCACTGCCGGACATGGGCGTGGAACTGGACCTGGGCCGCGCGGCACTGACCTGGGTGGTCAGCGGATACGCCCTCACGTTCGGGAGCCTGATGCTGCTCGGCGGCCGGGCCGCGGACCTCTTCGGTCCCAAGCGGGTCGTCCTGGCCGGGCTCGCCGTGTTCACCGCTGCGTCGCTGGCGGCCGGGCTCGCCACCGGCGCCCCGCTGCTGCTCGCCGCACGGATCGCCCAGGGGGTAGGCGCCGCGATGCTCTCGCCTGCCGCTCTGTCGGTGGTGGTGCGGTTGTTCGACGGCGACGAGCGCAACCGCGCGCTGGGCATCTGGTCGGCGCTCGGCGGCGGGGGTGCCGCGCTCGGCGTGCTGCTGGGCGGGCTGATCACGGCAGGTCCGGGCTGGGCCTGGGTCTTCTTCGTCAACGTCCCCGTCGGCCTGGTCGTCCTCGTCTCGCTCGCTCGGATCCTGCCCGGCCTGCCCCGTGCGGCCACCGGTTCCCTCGACATACCCGGCGCCGCTCTGGTCGCCGCCGCGACCGGCGCCCTCATCTACGCGCTGATCCGTGCCGGTGACCACGGCTGGCTCGACATCGTCACCGTGGTCCTGGTCGGCGCCTCGGTAGCCGGTTACGCGGCGTTCGCCCTCTGGCAGGGCCGGGCGGCGGCGCCGCTGATGGACCTGCGTCTGCTGGGCCGACGCCCGGTGGTGGCGGGCACGTTCGTCATCGCCGTCACCACGGCCCTGATGGTGGGGGCCTTCTTCCTCGGCTCCTTCTACCTCCAGAACCGCCAGGGCCACGGCGCCCTGATGACCGGCGTGCTGTTCCTGCCGGTGGCGCTGCTGACCATGGCCGCCGCAGCGGCCGCCGGCCGCGTGATCGGCCGTCTGGGAGCACGGCTCCTAGCGGTGGTCTCCCTCGCTGTCGCAACCGCCGGGTTCCTCCTGCCGGTGTTGTGGTCCGGAACGGTCGCGATGGTCACCGGCGTGAGCGTCGCCGCGGCAGGACTGGGCGCCCTGTTCGTCGTTGCCTCCGCCACCGCACTCGCCACCGTCGCTCCCCACGAGGCCGGGGTGACATCGGGCATCGTCAGCACCTTCCACGAGTTCGGCGCCGCGGCCGGCGCCGCGGCCGTCTCCAGCGCCGCCGCCACGAGCATCGCCGCCCACACCGGCACCCAGACCGGCTCCGGCTTCGACGACGCGTTCCTCGTCGCCACGGGCCTGGCCGCGGCTTCCGCCGTCATCGCCCTGTGGCTGATCCCCGCCAAGCACCAGTAAGCCCAAGCCGATGACCAGCCCGATGCGCCCTGTTGGTCACCGCATCAGGGCGATCCCACCCACAACGGGGCCCGCGTATTGCACGCCCTCGACAGGCTCACGGAGGCACTGGATGAATCACCGCAAGCGTCGGATGCTGACAGCTGGCATCACCGCGGCAGGTGTCGGCGCGGCACTGGGCACAGCACTCCTGATCGGCAGCCCCTGGCAGGACAGTGACGAGGGACGGACCGACCGGCAGGAGGCGGTCGCCGAGCGCGGTCGTACCGTGATGCCCTTCGACCTCGAACAGACCACCCACCGCTTCACACCCACCGAGACGGGCGGCATCCAGGACGTCGTCGCCGACCAGCCCGACGACGCCAAGCAGGTCACCCTCATACGCACCCACCTCCAGCAGGAGGCCAAGGCGTTCGGCCAGGGCGACCTCGGCGATCCCGCACAGATCCACGGGGACAGCATGCCGGGCCTTGCGAAACTTCAAGAGGGCTACAAACGCATCGAAGTCCGCTACCGGGAACGGCCCGACGGAGCCACCCTCACCTACACCACCGAAGAGCCCGCCCTGGTGGACGCCCTGCACGACTGGTTCGAGGCACAGCTCGGCGACCACGGCGACCACGCCGAAACCGGCCACTGACCAACGAGACGAGCACGGCGGCAGTCCGTCGCCGCACACATCGCACGATCGGAAGTGGACAGCTTGAACGACCCGTACGAGGTGAGCGAGGGCGTGCCCTCTGTGGCAGTCTTCCGCCGCCTGCGCACCGATGCCGGCCTCTCCGACAAAGCCCCGGACGCGGTGGCGCTCGCCCTGCCCAACACCTGGCACGGGGTGGTCCTCCACCACGAGGGAGAGCCCATCGGCATGGGCCGCGTCATCGGTGACGGCGGTACCGCCTTCCAGATCGTCGACATCTGCGTCCACCCCGCACACCAGGGCCGCGGCCTCGGCAGGCGCATCATGACCGCGCTCACCGAGGAACTGGAGCGCCGGGCACCCGCCACTGCCTACGTCTCTCTGATCGCGGACGGCCCCGCGCGCACCCTCTACGAGAAGTTCGGCTTCGCCGACACCGCCACGCACGACTCGATCGGCATGTACCGCGTGATGGGCACCTGATCTCCGGCCTTCACCGGGGCAGGGTCTGAGTGATGCGCCACAGCCGGCGCGGCAGATCACCCTCCTCGAAGGCGTGGACCTCGTTCAGTGTCCAGCCGTCGGCGAGAGCGTCGACGAGGGCGCGGCCGAAGAAGTGCACGGCGAAGCCGCCGTGCTCGAAGATGTGGTCGCCGTGAGCGGTACCGGAGCCGTAGTGGGCGTCGCCGGTGTGACGGACGGTGTAGACGAAGGCGCCGCCGGGCCGCAGCACCCGGCCGACCTCGCCGACAAGAGCGCGGATCTCCTTCGTCGACAGCGCCATGCACAGCAGCATGTGCGCGAACACCGCGTCCACGAGGCGTCCGGTAGAGGCAGCGGGTCGCGAACGTCGTGCACGACGACGGTCACACGATCGGCCACCCCCTGCTGCCGGGCGGCGGCCCGCAACTGGTCGAGGCCGGTGGTGGAGAAGTCGGCGGCCTGGACGCTGAAGCCCTCGCGGGCGAAGTAAGGTCGAGGTGGTCGAGACCGAGGCGGTCGAGCGAGCGGTCGAAGGCGCGCTCGGCGCTGTCCTGGCCGTAGGCCTGGACCCACAGTTTCGTGGTGATGAAGAGGTCTTCGCGGGGGATGCCGCTGGCGGCGATGGCCCGGCCCACGGCTCGCTCGTTCTCATACGCCGCGGCGGTGTCGAGCAGGCGGTAGCCGGCTTCGAGCGCGGCCTCCACCGCCTGCTGGGTCTGGTCTTCGGGGATCTGGAAGACGCCGAAGCCGAGAATCGGCATGTGCACGCCGTTGTTGAGGGAAACCTGGGGATCTTGCTGGTCATGGCTGAGACCTTCGCTTTCTGGCTGTGTGTGGGGGCGTCGGCCGGGCAGCAGCCGTCTGCTCAGCGGTGCTTGATGCCGGCCTGCGGTTCCCAGCCGGCGCAGCGAGTCCTCGACGGCCCGCATGATCCAGCGTCGGGAGTTGCCGCGCTGGTTGGGGTCGTCCCCCATGGGGTTGTGGAACTTGGTGGCCAGGACGATGTCGTCCCGGCGGCCCTTGATGGCCCGTCCGACGATCTCCTCGGACTCGCCGTGGGAGTAGACGTCGGCGGTGTCGATGAAGTTGATGCCGGCGTCCAGGGCGCGCTGGATGGTCCGGGTGGCCTCGTCGTGGTCGGGGTTGCCCCACGGGCCGAACATCATCGCGCCCAGGCACATTTCGCTGACGGACAGGCCGGTACGGCCCAGCAGACGGTGCTCCATGGTGGTCTCCAACTGTCTTGTACGGCTTGCTCGGATCGAGGTGTCGGATGCTGCACGGGGAGGGCCCGGCCTCTCCGACCGGTGTCAGCTCCGCGCTGATTCCGCGTTGCGGTGGGAGGCGGCCAGCAGGCCCAGCGGCAGCAGGGCTGCGAGAGCGAAGGCGAAGCCGGTCAGCGACGGGCCTTTGAGGCCCAGGCTGGAGGTCAGGGCGATGCCGCCGAGCCAGGAACCTGTGGCGATGCCGACCTGGAAGGCGGACGTGGCCAGGGCCATGGGAAGGGACCGGCCGGCTCCGGCGATGCGGACGACCTCGCCGACGACGATGGGGTTGTTGGCGAAGCCGGCTGCGCCGAGCAGCACGACCAGGACCACGGCCACGACACTGTTGGTCGCCCACAGGGTGATGGCGCCCAGGATCGCGGCCGTGACTGCGGTGGCCGGGATGAGCGTGGTGTAGGGCCGGCGGTCGCCGAGGCGTCCACCGACCGTGGTGCCGGCCAGGGCGCCGATGCCGAAGCCGAGCATCGCCAGCGGCACCACGGCACTCGCGAGGTGGGCCCGCTCGGTCAGCAGCGGGGCGACGTAGCTGTAGGCACCCATGATGCCGGCCTGGATGAGCGCGATGGCCAGGTAGACCAGCCACAGGCGCGGATGCTTGAGCGCGGCCGTCTCGGCGCGCAGGGAGGTGTCGGTGCGTGTGGTGTCGGCGGGCAGCCGGCGGGCCACCACCACGGCGGCGGCCACGGCGAGAGCGGCGAGCATCCAGAAGGGGGCCTGCCAGCCGCTCAGTTGGCCGGCTGCCGTACCGAGCGGGACGCCGACGATGTTGGCGAGGGTGATGCCGCCGACCATGACGCCCGTGGCACGGGTGCTGGCGGCCGGTCCGGCGGCGGCGGTCGCCACCACCGCGCCCACGGCCCAGAAGGTCCCGTTGCCCAGCGCGGCGGCGACCCGGCCGACGAGCGCGAGCCCCAGGCTGGAGCTGAGCGCGCTGACGACGTGACCCGCGGCGAAGACCAGCAGCGCGGCGACCAGGGCCGAGCGACGCGGCAGGCGCCGGGTCGCAATCGACATCACGGGTGCGCCGATCATCATGCCGACGGCGAAGGCGGTGATCAGCGTTCCGGCGCTGGAGACGCTGACACCCAGGGCGCCGGAAATCTCCGGCAGCAGGCCGGAGACGACGAACTCGCTGGTGCCCATGATGAAGGTGATGGCACCCAGCAGCCACACCACCGGCGGCAGCTTGACCTTCCCGGCAGGCGCTGCTGTGCCGCTGTCACCCGTGAGGGGTGCGGCGGCCGAGGGATCCGGCTTCGTGGACGAGGGGGAACTCACTGACGATCCTTTCAAGAGAGCCGGCGCGGGCCCCGGTCATCCGGAGGCGTTCCGCCAAAGCGGCGTGCGCGCCGTAGGTGGTGCGGGCGGAGCACTTCTGGCCCGCCGCAATCCACGAAACCAGCAGTCGAGAGCGGCAGACAGTCACGCCTGTGAGGGGTAACAGCAGGGACCCCCTCATGCCGAGAACGTGAGCGTGTGCACCGTGAATCGGGGTAACGGCCGCGGCACGGGAGGCGGGCCGTCCTCACCGATGCTCGCGCAGGTGGTCAGCACCGCCGCACGCCGGGCGGAGCAGCTCGAGCCGGACCGTGACGGTGACGCCTCCTGCTATCTGCACGAGGCCGCCGCCCTGATCACCGACAGCGCCGGGCAGCGCCTGAACTGGGCTGCCCGCTCCCGTCACCCGCAGGGAGATCCACCTCGGTGCTGTACCCGGGCCTGCCCGAGAACAGACTTACCGGAGCCCTCGGCGCGAGCAAGTCGACGCTGGCCCGTACCTGGTCGGCCTCGCAGGTCCTCTCGCTCGATGATCTGCGCGGTGTCGTTGGTGACGACTTCCCTGCCACGTCCTGCGTGGCGTCCCTGCACCCCGCTCTACTCGACCGAGGGCTTGGACCATGGAGGAGAGCCAGCTCGGCGTGCTCGGCCTCATGCCGAACGCTGCCCGACTTGCACCTGACGTTGGCGTCAGGTTTTAGCGTGGTGGCTGTTGGCGCTCCGCGGCTCCCTGCGGACATCGCCTTTCTACGTCAGTGATCTTCCGCGTCTGCTGTGAGCAGGTGCGACCGACAGCAGGAGTACTCATGCGCGCAGCCGTTTACCGTTCGCTCGGCGGCCCGGACGTCGTCGAGGTCGCCGAAGTCGAGAAGCCTGTTCCGGGCTTGAGCGAGATCCGTATCAAGGTCCAGGCGGCCGCGCTCAATCCGACCGATGTGGCGGCCTGGAGCGGGGGCTTCTTCCCCGCTCCGCCGGAGGGGGCCGCCTATGGCCTCGGCTGGGATGTCGCCGGCATCGTCGACGCCGTCGGCCCGGGGATCCACTGGACGCCCGGACAGCCGGTCATCGCGTTCAGTCACGGCTTGCCCCTGGGGCTGAACCGGGGCCAGGCCGAGTACATCGTGGTTCCTTCTCAGGCGATCGCCGCGGCGCCCGCCGGCGTCGACCCCGTCCATGCCGCCACCATCCCCCTCAACGGCCTGACCGCGGCCCAGTCCGTCGAACTGCTCGGCATCCAGGCGGGCCAGAGCGTGCTCATCACCGGTGCGGAGGGAGCGGTCGGCGGCTACGCGGTGCAGCTGGCCAAGCGCCGGGGAGCCGTGGTTATCGCCAGTGACCTCTCGTCCGACGGCGAGTTCGCGACGAAGGTGGCGGGGGCTGACGTATACGTGCCGGCGTCGCAGCCGCTCGTCGAGACCGTCCGCACGGTGCGCCCCGAAGGAGTCGACGCCGTTCTCGACACAGCCAGGCTGGGGCAGACCGCCATCGGTGCGGTGGCGGACGGCGGCAGGTTCGTGACCACACGGCTCGACGCCCTGCCCCAGACCGAGCGAGGTATCCGGGTCCTCCTGACGCAGGTCGGCCCGGACGCAGCGATGCTTTCGACGCTGTCCGATCTGGCCGCGGCCGGACACCTGGCGCTCCGCGTGGCCGAGACCTACCCGCTGCAGGAGGCCGCGCAGGCATACGCCCGCATGACCAGGGGCGGGCTCCAGGGACGTGTCGTCCTCACCATGGACTGAGCACGACACCCACCCTCTCGCACGACGGCCTCTGTCCCAGCTGGGACAGAGGCCGTCGCCGTCCGGTACCGGACGCACAGACCGTGACGAGGCCGTGCAGCCAGGCGGGCGACGTTGCGCGCGCAGCGACCCCACCGAGGCGACGACGGGGTCGGTCGCTGAGGCGTTCTTGTCGCACACCACTCATCAGCGGTGTGCGACAAGAACGCCTCAGGCGGTACTGGCGGCAGCGCCGCCGCGTACGGGGTGGCTGTGGTGCGGGTGGCTGGGGTCTGTCGCCACCGCGATGATCTCGTCGAGGCGGGCGCGCACTGCTGTGAGGTCGCCGATCTGGCGGTCGATGCGGGCCCGTTCGGTGATGAGGCTGTCGCTGAACCCGACGGGCGATTCACCCTCGTTCATGCACCGCGGCAGGACCTCGCGGACGAGCCTGCTCGACAGGCCGGCGGCGTACAGCTGCTGGATCATCCTGACCCGGGCGACCGCGCCGTCCGGGTACTGTCGCTGCCCCCCACCAGTACGGGTGGCGCCGAGCAGCCCCTGCTCCTCGTAGTACCGCAGTGCCCGGACGCTGACCCCCGCCTGTTCGGCGACCTCTCCGATCCGCATTGCTCCTCCTTGCCGGGTTGGCGTGGCGCCAGAGTTGCCCCTGACGTCAGTGTGAGGTTTCAGCGTAGCTGACGTCGTCATCACGGGCCTTTCTTCTTGTCCGGCAGCAGCGTGCCGGATCACGGTGAATCAGGTGGACATGCCGATCTGGCGCATGCCATCCGTGGATGGCATGCGCCAAGTCTGTGGTCCCGGCGGTGCCAGGAGGGTGAGGGTCAGTGGTTCGGCAGGAGGGTGCGCAGACGGGCGGCGTGCTCGTCGATCGACTGGGGACCGTTGCTGGTGAGCAGGCGGACACCCTCCTCCCAGATGACCTTGATGGCGGTCGGGTTGGTGGTCGTCTCCACCTTGTAGCCGGCGTTCCTGAGGGCTTCGTCGATGAAGTAGCCCATCCGTACCTTCTTGCCGGGGATCTTGAGGTAGCCGTTGCTGAGGACGAAGAGTTCGGCGGATTTGGCGACCGTGGTCACCCGCACGCCGTTGAAGGCGTGGTCGAGGTCGGTGACGACGGTGCCGTCAGCACCCACCCGGTACTTGGCCGAGGCCATGGCGACCGGGGCGTGGCAGATCAGCGAGATCAGCACCCCGTTCTCCCGCAGGGTGTGCAGGAGCTCGCCGAGCCAGGGGTTGTCGACGAAATCGACCATGGGAGCGTGGCCGCCCGGCATGTGCACGAAGTCGAACGCGCCCAGGTCGAAGGCGTCCTCGGGGTCACGGTGTCTGAGCACGAGCTGCTCGATGGACTGGTAGGTGTGCTCCGACAGGTCCTGCATCGACTTGACCAGGTCGTCCCGCAGCACCACGACCTCCTTGTCACTGCCCGGCAGCGCCTCGGAGACCGGCAGGCGGCCCAGGTAGCGGCGGGCGAGGGCGAGTTCGCTGTCCCGGCGGGCGACGAGCCCGGGCCGCTTGGCACGGAAGGTGTCGACATCGAAGCGGAACGCCTGCGCCGCGGTGGCCGAGACCGTCGCGGAACTGAACTTGTCCGCGGCGTGCATCGACAGGGCCAGGCCGTTGATCTCCAGCTGCGGGACGAGCCCGCCGGGGGTGGCGAAGGTGAACTCGTACTCGTCACCGAATTCCTTGAGGATCTGCGCCAGCTCGACCAGGTAGAACCCGGTCGAGACGCCGGGGTGGTCCGCCGGTGCGGTGAGCGGCAGGACAGCGGCCGACGGGACGACGATCAGTGCCTTGGGCTTCGACGAGGAGGTGGGGGCGTTCATGGCGGGGCCTTCTTTCACGCTGCGAGCTGGGGGAATGGAGAGGGCGCTCCTCGGTTGCGAAAAGTCGCGCCCTGTGGTGAGTGAGCCTGGATGTCAGGCGGAGACTGCGGCCGGTGTGTAGACCACGGCGGGGTCCAGAGCCAGGTTGGCCTTGGCCCGCGCGGACAGCGCGTCGGCGATGACCTCGGACTGCTTGGCCTCGACCCCGTCGAGCGCGGCCCTGACGACGTCGGCCGGATCGTTCTTCTCGAATGGCTGACCTTTAGCCATGTCGGTGTCGGTGGGTCCCAGATACAGGCCGGTGACCAGGGTGTTCTGCCGCGAGAGTTCCAGGCGGACACTGTTGGTCAGGCTCCACGCGGCGGCCTTGGCCGCGCTGTAGGCACCCCAGTGCTCGGAGGGGACCCAGGATGCGACCGACAGGACGTTGACGATCGCCCCGCCGCCACCCGCCTCCAGGATCGGGGCAAAGGCCCGGATCATGCGCAACGGGCCGTAGTAGGCGGTGTCCATCTCCAGTTCGATCTGGTCCAGGTCACCGTTGACCAGGCCATTGATGGTGATGATGCCAGCATTGTTGACCAGCAGCGTCACGTCCGAGGCGGCTTCCGCCACGGCGGCGACGGAGGCCGGGTCGGTGATGTCGAGCGCCAGCACCTCCGCTCCGGGCAGATCAACGCGCTCGGGGTTGCGTGCGGTGGCGTACACCTTCGTGGCTCCCCGCTCCAGCAGCTGGGTGACGAAGTGATGGCCGAGGCCGCGGCTCGCACCGGTGACAAGGGCGACGGAATTGGTGATGTGCATGGGGGGTGGTCCTTCACGTAGGTATGCATAGTCGGGAGCGCTCTGATGGGCCCGACAACAGCCACGCTAGAACCTGACGCCAACGTCAGGTGCAAGTCTTTTCCGGGTGAGACCTCCGCGAGAAGACAGACGCCGCTGCCTCACGGTGATCCCCGCGCCGTCGCGCGGGCGGGCGCCGGCCGACCAGCAGCACCGGGCCGGAGTCGGGCCGGGTGGCTTCAAAGCCTGGCCTGGGTGGCAGATTCGGAATGCTTGTCCGCCCCCGGCCTGCGGTGACTTCCGTGCGGCATGGACGCGAGGGCGGCGCGGGGCGTGTAGAGCTGGGCGAAGGTGGTTTCCTCCCAGCCGCATGTCCGTGGATCCCCGCCGCCCAGCGTGTCCTCCAGCCCTTCGCGCTGTCGACTGCGGTCTTGATCGTCGTTCGCGGGCGATTCTTCTCGAGGCTCGCGAGCCGCAGGATCACCTCATGTTGTGGCATGCCGGGCGTCGGTGGGGTGGTGGGTGACGAGGAGTTGCCAGGTCAGTTCGGCCATCTCGTTCGGTGTGCGGGGGCTGTCGCGTTGGAGCCAGTCGGTGGCCACGCCGAGGAGTGCGCCGGCGATGAATGCGGCGGGTACGTCGTGCGGGATGTCCGCCGACGCGACGCTGTCCGGCGCGGTGCCGGAGTTCACGCGTACGGCGACGTGGACGGTGGTGCAGATGCGACTGCGGATGTGATCGATGACGCGGGCGCTGCCCTGGGGTCCCAGCAGGCTGCGGTAGAGGCCCGCGTGGTCGGCGAGGTTCTCGAAGAATGCCACGAGTGAACTGGCGGGGTCCGCGTCCGACTCGGCCGAGGTGGAGTCGAGGGCGGGGACGGACGCGATCAGGGTGTCGATCGTCGAGGTGCAGGCCGCTTCGGCCAGTTCATGCACGTCCCGGTAGTGGTCGTAGAACGTCGTGCGGTTCACCCCGGCCCGTTCGGCCACGTCGGCGACGCTGATCTGCCCCAGCTCCTGTTCCTCGACGAGCTGGATCAACGCGCCCTGCAGGGCGGCGTGCGTGCGGCGCACGCGCCGGTCGCCCACAGGGGTGCTCTGTCTTGTCGTGGCCATGAGTCCACCTTACCTATCCGACGCATGTTGGTTTACCGACGGATGTCGGCTAACGTGCTTCTTGAGAGTGCTTCAGCCGACCAAGAGAGGAAACCGCCATGAAGATGAACGTCGCCGTGGACGAACCCAAGTGCGTGGCCGCCGGGCAGTGCGTCCTGATCGCGCCCGAGGTCTTCGATCAGCGGGAGGAGGACGGCGTGGTCGTGCTGCTCGATGGGACGCCCGATCCGGTGCTGCATCCGGTCGTGCGTGAGTCGGCCCTGGCCTGCCCCGCCGCCGCCATCCATGTGACGACGTCATGAGTCGCACCGTGCTGGTCGGCGCGTCGGCGGGCGGGCTGGCCACGGCGGAGGCGCTGCGCCGGGCAGGACATCAGGGGGAGATCACGCTCGTCGGTGACGAGCCGCACCTCCCGTACGACCGCCCGCCGCTGTCCAAGCAGATCCTCAAAGGGGAGTGGGAGCCGGACCGGCTCGCCCTGCGCGGGCGGGCGGACATCGACGCGCTCCGTCTGGACCTGCGACTGGGGGCGAAGGCGACCGGACTGGACATGGCCGCGCGCACGCTTCTGCTGGCGGACGGCGCCCGGCTGCCGTACGAGTCTCTCGTCGTGGCGACCGGCGTACGCGCCCGTCCGCTGCCCGGGACCGAGCAGGTGGCCGGGGTGCACACACTGCGTACCCTGACCGACGCGCTGGCGTTGAAGGCCCGCTTGGGCGCAGGTCGGCGGCTGGTGATCGTCGGCGCCGGGTTCCTGGGCGCCGAGGTGGCCGCCGTCGCACGCGGGCTCGGCGTGGACGTGACCCTGCTGGAAGCCGACGCGGTGCCGATGACGCAGGCGGTCGGTGAGGAGCCCGGGTGGTTCCTGGCGCAACTCCACCGTGACCATGGCGTCCGACTGCGCACGGGCGCGGCGGTGAGCGAAGTGCTCAGCGTCGGTGGCGAGGTCGCCGGTGTCGCGCTGGCCGACGGAAGCGAGATGCCCGCCGACGACGTCCTGGTCGCCATTGGTTCCCTGCCCAACACCGAATGGCTGGCCGGAAGCGGGCTCGCTCTCGACGGCGGGCTCGTGTGCGACGAGTTCAGTGCCGCCGCACCCGGTGTGTACGGCGTGGGGGACGTGGCCTGCTGGCACAACCCGCTCTTCGGCACGAAGATGCGCGTCGAGCACCGCACCAACGCCGGCGAGCAGGCCCTCACCGTCGCCCACAACCTGCTCAACCCGGACGAGCCACGGCCGTTCGCCCCCGTGCCGTACTTCTGGTCGGACCAGTACGACACCAGAGTCCAGGCGTACGGCTATCTGCGCGACCACGACGAAGCACTCGTCCTGGAAAGCGATGTCACGGCGCGGCAGCTCCTTGTGGCCTACCGCCGGGGAGACCGGCTCACCGGCGTGCTCGCCATGGGCAAGTCACCCAAGATCCTGCGCGCCTGGCGGGCCCTCATCGCCTCCGGCGCGGCCTGGGAAGCGGCCGTCACGGACACCGCCGCCGCGTGACCGCATCCGCGGGCCGACGGCGCCGACCGGGTGGGCGTCGCCGCCGAGCGCGCCAGCGACACCCCACCCGCCAGCCTTCGAAGTCGTCCACCCCCCCCTCAAGCCCTTCATGCCTTTTCAAGGAGAGATCCATGACTACGACGACCAGCACGACCGACCCGGTCGACCACACCGGTCTTCCCCCGTTCCCGGGAGTACGGTCCGGGCGCTGCCCCTTCGATCCGCCGACCGACTACGCGGACTGGCGTGAGGGCGAGGGTCTGCGGCGGGTGCTGTGGCGCGGCCGGCCGATGTGGGTCGTGAGCCGGTTCGCCGACATCCGCGAGGTTCTCAGCGACCCGCGACTCAGCGCGGACGACCGTACGCCCGGCTTTCCCGTACCGTCCAGCGCCGGGCCCGAGGCGGCCCAGCCCTTCATACGCATGGACGGCCCGGAACACATCCGGTTGCGCCGGATGCTCACCGGCGAGTTCACCGTCAAGCGGATGGAGCGGCTGCGCCCGCTCATCCAGGAGCAGGCCGATCACTTCCTTGAGCAGATGATCAGTCAGGGGCAGCCGGCGGATCTGGTGAGTGCCTACGCATTCCCGATTCCGTCCATGGTCATCTCGCTGATGCTCGGCGTGCCCTACGAGGACCACGCGTTCTTCCAGGAGCAAAGCGCCACCATCATCACGGCCGACGCCTCGGACGAGGAGAAGCACGCCGCGACCGTGGCCCTGGCCGGCTACATGTACGAGCTGGTGGCGCGCAGGGAGCGCGAGCCGGAGGACGACCTGATCAGCCGGCAGATCCAGCGGGTCGCCGCCGGGGAGATCAGCCGCGACACCGTGGTCGTCAACGCCAACACGCTGTTGGTCGCCGGGCACGAGACGACGGCCAACATGATCGCCCTCGGCACCCTGACCCTGCTGGAGAACCCGGACCGGCTCGCCCGGATCCGTGACACGGACGACTCCGCCGTCATGGCGAACGCGGTCGAGGAACTGCTGCGGTACCTGACCATCGTCCAGGACGCGATCTACCGCGTCGCCACCGAGGATGTCACCGTCGGCGGGCAGCTCGTCCGGGCCGGCGAAGCCGTGGCTGTGAACCTGCCCGCCGGGAACCGCGACGCGACCTTCTCCGCCGACCCCGACACCTTCGACCCGGACCGTAACACCAGCGGCCACCTCGCCTTCGGCTACGGCGCCCACCAGTGCCTCGGCCAGCCCCTGGCCCGGGTCGAGCTGCAGATCGCACTGCCCGCGCTGCTGCGCCGGCTGCCGAACCTCCGACTGGCGGTGCCGCTGGAGCAGATCGAGTTCCGGAACAACACCCTCACCTACGGACCCCACCGGCTGCCGGTCGCCTGGTGACCGGCACCGTGTCAGACAGGTGAACAGGCCGAGGAACCCGCCATTGCGGACCTGTACGCCAATTTGACGGAGCTGCAGATCTGTAGCCATCCCTCTTACCGGTCGTGCGCGAGTTCACCGGGACGCTGCTCGGTCACACCGGTCGTACGAGGCCGGTGTCGTAGGCGAAGATCACCGCCTGGACGCGGTCGCGGGCGTCGATCTTGGGGAGGATGCGGCTGATGTGGGACTTGACGGTGGATTCGGCGAGGTGGAGGTGTTCGGCGATCTCCGAGTTGGTCCAGCCGGTGGCGATGGCGGTGAGGACTTCTCGTTCGCGCTGGGTGAGGTCGGCGAGCCGGCGCTGTTGTTGTGGGCTGTTGCCGGGGAAGCGGTCGCCGAAGGTGTCGATGAGTTTGCGGGTCAGGCCCGGTGAGATGACGGCGTCGCCGGCGGCCACCGCGCGGACTCCGGCGACGAGTTCGTCGGGCTGGGCGTCCTTGAGCAGGAAGCCGCTGGCACCGGCGCGCAGGGCGTCGTAGGCGTATTCGTCGAGGTCGAAGGTGGTCAGGACCAGGACCCGGGAGCGACCGCCGGACTCCACGATGCGGCGGGTGGCCTCGATGCCGTCCATGCCGGGCATGCGGACGTCCATCAGGACCACGTCGGGCCGGAGTTCGGCGGTCATGCGGACGCCTTCGCTGCCGTTGGTGGCCTCGCCGACGACCGTCATGTCGGGCTGGGCCTCCAGGAGCATGCTGAAGCCCATCCGCTGCAGAGCCTGGTCGTCGACGATCAGCACGGTGGTCATGCGGGGTGCCTCTCCGGGGAGGGTGGATTGGGGACGAGGAGCGCCTGGACGGTCCAGCCGCCACGGTCGTTGGGGCCGGCGGTGACTTCGCCGTCGTAGAGGGCGGCGCGTTCACGCATGCCGACCAGACCCCGGCCGCCCCCGGTGCGGGTCCGGCGCTCTGCTCGCCGGGCGCGGGGCGGGCCTGTGTCGTCGACGGTGACGCGTACGGCATCGGGGCCGGCGGTGATGCGGAGGTGGACCGTCGTGTCGGAGGCGGCGTACTTGACGGTGTTGGTCAGGGCCTCCTGGACGATGCGGTAGATCGACAGCTGGAGGCCGGGCGTCATGCCGGTGAGGTCGCCCTGGGAGTCCAGGATGACGGTGGGGCCTGCTGCGCGAACGCGCTCCAGCAGTGCGTCGAGGTCGACGAGTCCGGGCTGCGGGGACAGTGGTGCGTCGTGTGGCCGGCCGTCGTCCTCGCTGATGACGGAGAGCAGGCGCCGCAGTTCGGCGAGGGCCTGGCGGCCGCTGTCGCCGATGATGCGGAGGGTCTGGGCGCCGCGTTCGGGTTTGGTGGCGGCGAGCGCGGCGGCGCCGTCGGCGAGGCCGACGATGACGGCGAGGGTGTGGCCGAGGATGTCGTGCATCTCGCGGGAGACGCGGGCACGTTCCTGTGCGACGGCGAGGTGGGCCTGACGGTCGCGCTCCTTGCGCAGCGCGACGACGTAGGCGTGGGCCAGCCGGGTGAGCAGACCCAGCAGGGCGAAGGCCATCAGACCGGCCACCGCCATCGGGCTCACGACCTCCGGACGGGTCGCGAACTCCAGCTGACGGCCTTGCCAGAAGACGACGGCCCAGGCGACCAGTTGGGCGGTGGACACGCCTATGGCGATGGCCAACTGCCGTGGGGTGCAGTAGCGGCCGACATTGAACAGGGCCACGACCCGTGCGGTCTCGGCGCCCGTCAGCACCCCCATCGGAAGGGTTGCCACGGCGACGGCGGTGACGACCACGAAGACCAGCATGGGGCGGCGTTCCCGCCACAGCAGGGGAACGCAGAACGCGAGCAGGAGGGCCAGCTGCAGCGGGACGGGGGCGGTGTTGTAGGGGTTGGCCAAGGAGCTCACGCCGAGTCCTGCGCAGAATGCTGGGACGCCCCAGTGGCGGACCCAGGAGTGGGCCCGGTCGGCTCGCCGCCATCTCGCGAGCTTGGAGAGCACTGAGACGATCACCTGCTGCTCGGGGTCCCCGGTCAGGGTCTTGAGGACCTGGAGGTCGTCCGGGTCTACGGGTTGGGCGCGGGCGCTCGGTGCGTTCACGGGTGTTTGTCTCCACGAGATGTCGGAGCCGCCCGCCGGTCCGCTGGGGAACCGGACCGACGGGCGGGGCTGGCGAGACGGCCGGGGCAGCCGTTTTCCGTCACTTCCTCCAGGGAAGTTTCTTCGTTGATGTCCCTATTGTCGGTTCTTGCTGCTGGGGCGTGTCGACGTTGGCGGTGGTCGCGTTGTCGTCGCGTCGGCCGTGCCTCTTGAGCCGGGACGGTCCTCGTACCCGGCCGCAGGCATGCCGGGCAGGCGCGAGAGCCTCGGCCTCTTCGTCGTTGTCGACGCCGGTGAGGGCTGGGGCGGCGCTGTATTCGGCCGTGCTCGCAGGGAGCCCCGATCCGGCGCCCACCAGAGCCGCCGCGCCCACTAGCTCGGGGTGCGGCCGCCCGGTGTCGGCCGACGCGGTGTCCAGCGCCCGGCGGAGCTTCTCACCTTGCCCGTCCACGTCGGGACCAACGGCTCTCTCGCCCTCGGAACGCGGTCGGCGAGCACAGGGCGTGACCCTGCAGTGATACTTGTCCGTCTCATGTTGAGATAGTAACGTCTCATTCAGAGACGGGGATGTCGCATCATCCAGGACAGGAGCTGTGTCATGAGAGGTCTCAACGGAAAGCGCATCGTCGTCGCCGGAGGGGCGTCCGGGATCGGCGCGGCCACCGCCGAGCGGCTCGCGGCCGAGGGCGCGGCGGTCGTGGTCGGTGACGTCAACATCGACGCGGCCGAGGCCACCGCCAAACGCCTCACCGATACCGGCGCAACGGCTCTCGCCGTCGAGTTCGACCTCGCCGATGAGCGTTCGGTACAGGCACTCGTCGACACCGCCGTCTCCCAACTCGGCGGAGTCGACGGCCTCTACAACGTCGCCGCCGACCTGTCCATGGACACGCTGGGGCGCGACGGCGACCTGCTTGCCACGGACCTGGCCGTATGGCGGCGCACCCTCGAAGTGAACCTGATCGGCTATGCGCTCACCAGCCGCGCGGTCCTTCCCCTGCTGCTCGAACAAGGCAGCGGCGCCATCGTCAACACCTCCTCCGCGTCCGCGCATGCCGGCGACCACATACGTGCGGCGTACCAGAGCAAGGCGGGGATCAACGCACTCACCCGCCACATCGCCTCCCGCTGGGGCAAGCAGGGCATCCGCTGCAACTGTGTGTCACCCGGACTCGTCGTGACTGAATCCGCGCAGAAGACGGCCCAGAACGCCGAGACCATGGCCATGGCGAAGCATGCCATGCCCAGCACCCGCTTCGGCAAGCCGGAGGACCTGGCCGGCATCGTGGCGTTCCTCCTGTCCGACGACGGCGAGTGGATCAACGGGCAGGTCTGGTCGGTCAACGGCGGCGGACTGCTCCGCGAGTGAGAGCGCACGGTGTGCCCCCCAGCGAGGTCGGCTTCCTCAGCCACGCCGGCCGCGTCCTCGCGGGGACCAGTCAGTCCGATCAACGACATGCCACGTTCGTTCGCGATCCCAGGTCGGCTGCTCCGGCTCGCTCCGTCACCGTAGGATTGATGTCTATGCCCTCGCCTCACATCGACGACATGCCCGGACCTCGCGCGCAGGCGCGGCGCTACGTGCTGTCGGCGGCGGCTACGGCACTCGCCGAGAATCCCGGCGCGAGCATGGCGGAGATCGCCTCCGCCTCCGGCATCGGGCGGGCCACGATGTACCGGTGGTTCGCCACCCGCGAGCAACTTGTCGAGGCGATCCACGCCCATGTGGTCGCCGAGGTGGACGAGTTGATGGCGCGGCGCCTGCGCGAGAGCGGCCCCGCCCTCGACGTACTGCTGCGACTGAGTGGCGACATCATGGCCTTCGGTGACCGCTACCGGTTCCTGATCGCCTCCAGCGACAGACGGCAGAACCTGACCAACACGGTCGAGTTCAGGAAGTACGTCGCCGACCGTCAGCAGGCCGGCGAGCTGCGCGGCGACCTGTCGCCCGAGTGGCTGGTCGCGGCCTACGGCGGGCTCGTCGTCGCCGCTCTCGACCAGCTCGACGAGCAGCGCCTCGGCAGCGCCGCGGTCGGTGACGAGCTGGCCCGCACCATCGTCGCGGCCTTCTCACGCGAAACGCAGTGACCCGCCCAGGAGCGTGACGGCCGCTCCTCGCTCTTGCGATCGGCCATCGTGGCTGCCGGTGACCGGGCGCTACCTCCCCGAGCTGTGGCGGGTGTTGCAGACGGCGACGTCACGCCTCCGGGAATGCACCCCGAGCACGCTGCAGTGCGAGCGAGCAGGCGGCCCTTTAGTACCGCAGGACCAATCGGCCCCGCCAGGTTCCGCCCGCAGGGGGCTGAGAGCGCGGAAACCCGCCCCTAGTTTGAGATCACAGGTCGACATCAGACCCGCACATCCCCCACGAGGCGTTACCAGCAGACGATCGCTGCGGCGCCGGAACAGACAAGGAGTAGTGCAATGCAGGGACTCAACACAAAGCGCATCGTCATCGCCGGAGGGGCGTCCGGGATCGGCGCGGCCACCGCCGAGCGGCTCGCGGCCGAGGGCGCGGCGGTCGTGGTCGGTGACGTCAACATCGACGCGGCCGAGGCCACCGCCAAGCGCATCACCAGTACGGGCGCAACGGCTTTCGCCGTCGAGTTCGATCTCGCCGATGAGCGTTCGGTACAGGCACTCGTCGACACCGCCGTCTCCCAGCTCGGCGGAGTCGACGGCCTCTACAACGTCGCCGCCGACGTCTCGGCGGAGACCTTGGGCCGTGACGGCGATCTGCTCGACATGGACCCGGCCGTATGGCGGCGCACGCTGGAAGTGAACCTGATCGGCTTCGCGCTCACCAGCCGCGCAGTCCTTCCCCTCCTGCTGGAGCAGGGCGGTGGTGCCATCGTCAACACCTCCTCCCTCGCGGCGCACGTGGGCGACCATGCGCGTGCGGCGTACCAGACGAGCAAGGCGGGGATCAACGCACTCACCCGTCACATCGCCTCCCGCTGGGGCAAGCAGGGCATCCGCTGCAACTGCGTGTCTCCCGGAGTCGTCCTGACCGAATCCGCGCAGACGATGGCTCTGAGCCCGGAGGCGCTGGAATTCACCCGCATGACGCTTCCCAGCCCCCGCTTCGGCAAGCCGGAAGACCTGGCCGGCATCGTGGCGTTCCTCCTGTCCGACGACGGCGAGTGGATCAACGGGCAGGTCTGGTCGGTCAACGGCGGCGCGATGCTCCGCGAGTAGCGACCACGAAGCCCTGCGAGCTCTTGGGCCTGCTCGCGGTTTTGACCGTGAGGTTGAGACAGGTCTTGGCCCAGTCGACGAGGGTGCCGGCGCAGGCGCGGTCGGGTACAAGTAGTTGCGCTCGAAGTCCGCGCAGCCTGCGGTCGCCGTCGCCAGGCCGCCCGCGCTCGCGTCGACCAGGTGGGCCGCAAAGACGGCGCGGCCCTCAGCCTCCAACGCGTCCAGCTCGTGGTCTTCGTGCTGTACGTGATGTCACGGACCCGGGAAACGCCACCGGCTACGTCCAGACAGGGTTCGAGGACATCTCGAACCCGGCTCAGTCCGTCGGTAACTTCTTCACCTGGCTCGCTGACCAGGCTGAGTAGCCCCCCACCCCTTACGCCCCTCCTGGAGCTCATATGATCCGCCACCTGATCCTCTTCAAGCTCAACGAGGGCGTCGAGCGCGATGACCCGCGGGTCATGAAGGGTGTGGACGCCCTCCGCGCGCTCGACGGCAGCATCAAGGAGATCCGCACCTGCGAGCTCGGCTGGAACTTCACCGACCGCCCCATCGCCTACGACTTCGCGGCCAACTTCGCGTTCGACGACGTGGACGCGCTGCACACGTACTTCGAGCACCCGGACCACCAGGCGGGCGTGGCGCTGTGGCGCGAGATCGCCACGTGGATCATCGCCGACTACGAATTCTGAGCCGTCCGCCGAACTCTCGAAGGGTACGGCCGCGCCTTCCCGCCCCGCACCCGCACGGTGCGGGGCTTTTACACCCGTTGCGCCTCCTGTCTTGAACTCTCGCTCAATAGCCGGAGCTGACGTGACGCCGGCTGCGACCGGCGTGAGATGCAGCGGACCGAACGGCCTGAGGGCGGTGCCGAGGAGGGGAGTCCCGCAGGTGCCGACCGGGATCAGTGCTCGGTGTCGGCCTCAGAGGCGACCCCGGCACCCTGGCTCGCTGCCCAGCTGGCCAGCAGCTTCAGGGCGTCCGCGGCCAGGGTGCCGGGGTCGGCGCTGTACACGGTGATGGACAGCCCCTGTTCACCGGGCAGGTCCAGGCTTTCGTGCACCAGCTCCATCTCGCCCACCGCCGGGTGGTGGAACCGCTTGGTTCCCTCGGTGAAGACGTGCACGTCGTGCGCGCCCCACATGGTGCGGAAGGCGTCACTGCGGGTGGACAGCTCACCGATCAGGTTCGACAGCTCCCGGTCGTAGGGGTTCTTGGCGACCTCGACCCGCAGCACCCCGACCCCGTCGCGGGCCACGCGTTCCCAGTCGGGGAACAGCCGGGTGGCGCGGGGGTCGAGGAAGACGAACCGGCAGGTGTTGACCGGTTCCGCCTCGAACACCTCGCTGAACAGAGTGCGGGCGAGCGGATTGGCCGCCAGGATGTCCATGCGGTTGTTGCGCACGTACGCCGGCTGGTCGTGCAGGGCCTCGACGATGCGCAGCACGCTGGGCCGCACGGTGGCCTTCTTCGGGCGGCGCCGGACCCGGGCCGCACTGGTGCTGGCCGCCCGGGCCAGGGCGTGGAGGTGATCCCGCTCGGTGTCGTCCAGCCGCAGCGCCTGGGCGAGGGCGTCCAGGACGCTGTCGGAGACCCCGGTGAGGTTGCCGCGCTCCAGGCGCGTGTAGTACTCGACGCTCATCCCGGCGAGCATCGCGACCTCACCGCGGCGCAGCCCGGGCACCCGCCGCTGCCCGTACACCGGCATGCCCGCCTGCTCCGGTGTGATCTTGGCGCGGCGGGACGTGAGGAATGCGCTGACTTCGGCCCGGTTGTCCATGGAGCCCAGCGTAGGAAAACGAGGCGCTCAGTGGGGGTCCCTGTCAGTACCCCTCACCGCAGGGTCTTCCACAGCAGGGCCGGAGGCGATCCCTTGGGGATTGTCCCACTCCCAGGATCCCGGCCGGGCCGCACCATAGCGGCGAGTGCAACACACCGTCCGCACACCGGTCCTCATGCCCTGCGACGTGCGTCTGGCTCGGTCTGGCTGGCGGAACGTAGTCAGCTCCCGGCCACCGCTTCCCATACGAAGTCGACATCCTCTACCGAGGTGATGGCTGCCTCGTCGGCTGTTCCCTGCCCGGCCACGAGAGCTCCCCAGTCGGGGGCCCGGCATTCGCTTCGGGGTGCGCCGATCACTTGCGTGGCCGACCATGTGAACGTACGCGGCGACCGCCAGGGTGTGCCCACAGCGCAGATTGCCCAGAACCGTGTCATCACCTTGGGCAAGAGCAAGGGCCAGAGCCCCTCGGCCGCCGCTCGGCTCACTCGCGGAGGCCGCAGGCTCGCGAGCGGAGTGCGCAGTTCCTGCAGACAGGCAGCATGATCCGCTGCTCAAGTACCGGCACCGCAGGACTGTCGGGCCGTGTTCAACCACCTAACGTCCCAAGTCGGAGTGCCCAAGTACCTCACATTCTGACAGCTCGTGCTGCTCAGCAAGTGATCGGAACTGTAAAACGTTCGGTGTAACTCCCGATCATGGAAGATGCATCGATGACCAGCGACAACATGACCGAGGCCGAGCCCGTCGGGCCATCTGAGGCGGCGTCGGCGAAGTCTGTGGACGACCGGCTGATTGACGAGCTGGTCGGCCGGGCTCAGGCCGAGGGCCTTCAGCTGACCGGCGAGGGCGGGCTGCTCCAGCAGCTGACCAAGCGGCTCCTGGAGTCCGCTCTCGAGGGTGAGATCACCGACCATCTCGGCTATGACAAGCACGATCCGGCCGGGAAGAACGGCGGCAACTCGCGTTACGGCACCCGCGCCAAGACCGTGTTGACCGATGTCGGCCCTGTCGAGATAGCCGTGCCTCGCGACCGGGAAGGCAGCTTTGAGCCGAGGATCGTCAAGAAGCGGCAGAAGCGTCTGTCCGGCGTGGACGAGATGGTCATCTCGCTCGCGGCGAAGGGCCTGACGACCGGGGAGGTCCAGGCCCACCTGGCCGAAGTCTATGGAGCCGAGGTGTCCCGGCAGACGATCTCAACGATCACCGACAAGGTTCTCGACGGGATGGCCGAATGGCAGAACCGGCCCCTCGACGCCGTCTATCCCGTGATCTTCATTGACGCCATCCACGTGAAGATCCGTGACGGCGCGGTTGCCAACAGGCCCATTTACGTGGCCCTGGCGGTCACTGTCGAGAGCCGACGGGACATCCTCGGGCTGTGGGCCGGCGACGGCGGCGAGGGCGCCAAGCACTGGATGCACATCCTCACCGAGATCAAGAACCGCGGTGTCAACGACGTCCTCATGCTGGTCTGCGACGGACTCAAGGGCCTGCCCGACGCGGTAGAGGCCGTCTGGCCCCGCACCACGGTCCAGACCTGCGTGGTCCACCTGCTGCGGAACTCCTTCCGCTATGCCGCCCGCCAGGACTGGGACAAGATCGCCCGCGTTCTGAAGCCTGTCTACACCGCGGCGACCGAAGAGGCCGCACTCGATCGGTTCGCCGAGTTCGCCGACGCCTGGGGCAGGAAATACCCGGCGATCGTGCGGCTCTGGGAGAACGCGTGGGAGGAGTTCACGCCGTTTCTCCGCGTCGACACCGAGATCCGCCGCATCGTCTGCACGACGAACGCGATCGAGTCCGTCAACGCCAGGATCCGGCGGGCAGTCAAGGCCCGCGGACACTTCCCCAACGAGCAGTCCGCGTTGAAGTGCGTCTACATGGCCATCATGTCCCTGGACCCCACCGGCAAGGGACAAGCCCGCTGGACCATGCGCTGGAAGACCGCACTCAACGCCTTCGACATCACCTTCGACGGCCGCCTCTCGGCAGCCCGTCAGTAACTCCAACAACCCCAGTTACACCGCTCGTTTGACAGACCCCCACCCTGCGCAACGACCGCGGCCGCTTCATCGACGACGAGTCCTGGGGCCGCGACCGTGACCGCGACCACCGCCACAGTGACGCCCGCCGCTGACACCCCCCCACCACGCGGGCGGCTGAGCATGCCACCCACCCCCGCACATGAGACAACGGCGCGCCCGGCCCACAACGGCCCGGCGCGCCACCGGCGTTTGGTGTGACGCTCTACGGGGCAGCCAGGCGGAGATCGGAGTGGCGCCGCCGCTTGATGCGTCGCCGCCAGGCACATCCCTGCGGCCTGTGGTCTGCACGGTCGTGGTCGTGGGGCGAGGTCGGATCGGTATGTACCGACGGCGAACTCGCGCGCCTGGTCCAGGATTCCAGCGTCGCTGGCCTGCCCGCTTTCGAGGACGGCGATACCTCCCGGATGCCCTCGAACCCGGCACGCGGTCCTTTCCCCGCAGGGCGCTGCACCTGATCACTGACGTCGCTCGATGCCCCGCCCGGTCTGGTTTCCATGGTGCGTTCATACCTCTGAGTGAGGTCGGTCGGGTTCAAGGTCGGCGGGAGTAGAGGTCTGCCTAGGGTGATTTCTGGGGTGGCGGGCAGCCGCTCCGATCGGCGCGTCGACTCATGTACGGGAGTTTGTGTGGCGCAGCAGCACACGACGTCACTTCGGCTCCGTCTCCGGTACCGCTTTGACCATCTGGTCTCGGGGGGAACGACCGCGCTCATCGGCTGGCTGGCCCTGGCCTGCCTCGCCGTTGTCGTTCCGGCGAGCATGGTCCTTGTCTGGTCCGACCGGGCTGCTCCGGCAACGCTCTCCGGCCGGCTCACCGCCGTGTGGGTCAGCGTCGGCCAGACGCTGAAGATCGGGGGTGCGGTCGGCTCCCCGCTCTACGTGCTGGCTTCCGTATCACTCGCGCTGGTGGCGCTGCTCTTCGTGTCGACCCTGGTCAGTCTGATCACCACGGGCATCAACCGGCGCATCATGTCGCTGCGCCTGGGCCACTCCACCGTGCTGGAGACGCGGCACACCGTCGTCCTGGGGTGGTCGGACCAGGTCTTTCCCGTGATCAGGGAGCTGGTGGCCGCCAACGCGAACCAGCGCCGCTCCGCCGTCGCCGTGCTCGCTCCGCAGGACAAGGTGTGGATGGAGGACGAGATCTCCACCCGCGTCGGCGACAGTGGCAGGACGCGGATCATCTGCCGCAACGGGAGCACCACCGACCCCACCGAGCTGTGCCGGGTGAGTCCGCGCACCGCGACGGCAGTGCTTGTGCTGCCTCCCACCGGGGACACCGGTGACGCCCATGTGGTGAAGACGCTGCTGGCCCTCGACGCGGCCGTCCCAGGGTCCGGTGAAGGGGAAGCGGTGGTGGTCGCCGCCGTCCGTGACTCCCGCAACCACATGACCGCCAGGCTGGCCGCCGGGCCCACGGGACACGTCCTGTGCGTCGACGACATCGTCGCCCGGCTCCTCGTCTCGACGGCCCGGCAGCCCGGCCTCTCGCTCGTCTACTCGGAGTTGCTGGACTTCGAGGGCGACGAGTTCTATGCGGTCGCCGCCGGGGGCCTGGTGGGGCGTACGTTCGGCGAGGCGCTGATGTCGTTCGCCACGTCCTCTGCGGTCGGCCTGCTGCACACCGACGGGAGTGTCACCCTCAATCCGGATCCGGGGGCGGCGATCGGCCCGGCTGACCGGATCATCGTCATCTCCCAGGACGACGACACGGCCGTGCGGGCGGACGTGACCTCCCATGTCGAGGAGGACGCGATCGTGACGGCCGGGCCCAGGACCGCCCAGGCCGAACGCCTCCTCCTGCTCGGCTGGAACCGCCGCGCCCCGCTCGTCATCGAGCAGCTCGACCAGTACGTGAGCCCGGGAACCACCCTGGACGTCGTGGCGCTCGGCGAGTACGCGGCCACGCGCGGCGCCCGAGCCCTCACGGCCGAGCGGTCCCACCTCGAAGTCTCCTTCCACGACGGGGACATCACCGACCCGCGCACCCTGGCCAAGCTGGACGTGCCCTCGTACGACAGCGTGATCGTGATCGGTGAGACGGAACTCGCGGCCCCGGCCTGCGGCTCGGCCTCGGACACGCCCGTCGCCTCCCTCGCTCCGGTGCCGGATCCGGAGGCGCGGGCGGACGACAGGACACTGGTAACCCTGCTGCATCTGCGGGCCGTCGCGGAGGCCGCGCAACGGGAACTCGCGCTCACCACCGAACTGTCCGACGACGGCAACCGGCTCCTCGCGCCCGCCCGGGACGGCGCCGAATTCATCGTGAGCGGCAGGCTGATCAGCCTTCTGATGACCCAGATCTCACAGAGCCCGTATCTCGCCGAGGTCTTTGAGGAGTTGTTCAAGGCCGAGGGCCACGAGTTCCACCTCAAGCCGGCCGCGGACTACGTCCGGGCCGGCCATGAGGTCTCGTTCGCCACCGCCGTCGAGTCGGCACGCCGTCGCAGGGAATGCGCGGTCGGCTACCGGCTGCGCGCGCGGAGCGCCACGGGCCCCGACTACGGGGTGCGGATCAACCCCGACAAACGGCAGCGGGTCCGGTTCTTGGAGGAGGACTGGCTGATCGTGCTCGCCGAGAGCTGACGGCGCCGCCGGGGCGGCCTCTACGCCGTGTGCACTTCCATGGCGGTCCGCACCGCGGATTCCAGGGCTCCCTCGATCCACGCGGGCTTGATGGAGGTGTGGCAGCCGGCGAAGTGCAGGTTGCCCTCGGCCTTTCGGACGTGGGCGAAGAGCTCGGTGTGCTGGCCGGGCAGCAGTACGGACGCCTCACCGTAGGCGTACGGGTCGCGCATCCAGGACTGGGTGCGGCCGACGCCGGTGTAGAACACCTCGATGCGTTGCCCGAACACCTCCTGGACCCCGGCGAGGGCACGCGGGTAGCGCTCCTCGTCGTCCAGGGAGTCCCACTTCAGGGCGTCGTCCGACCAGCTGTAGGAGGCGAGGATGACGCCGCCGGCGCTGCCTTCGACGGGGTAGGAAGGCTGGAACATGAAACGGTTGGGGTTGTCGGTGGCCGAGCCGCCGCCGATGACGCCGGCCGCCTCGGGCTGGTCGCGGGTGACCACGCGGCTGGCGGCGTAGTGGGAGCGCTGGCCTGCGGAGATGTGGCCCTCGGGGACGGAGGGGTGGGCGCCCAGCAGGGTTCCGTTCGTGGGCGTCTGCCCGGTCTGGTACTTCCGGTACAGGCCGGGCTGTACGGCCTCGAGCTCGCGCTTCCAGTCGGCCTCGTCGAACTCCCACCAGCGGCGGCTGAATTCGAGCAGCACCTTGGTGGCGGCGTCGTAGTGGAGTTCGGTGACCGCGCGCCGTTTGCCGTAGGAGAGCGCCGGGGTGATGGGGATGTGGCGCAGTCCGGAGAAGGGGACGGTGATGATGGCGGTGTCGGCGGTGAAGGTCTCGCGCCGTACGGGGTGGCCGCTGCGGCCCTCGGAGACGGTCTCGACGCTGACCTTGCCCTCGCCGTGGGTGATGCGGGTGGCACGGCGGTCGAGCCGCACGAGGTCCTTCACGCGGGCGTACATGGCGTCGGCCAGGGTGGCGGTGCCGTCGGGCAGTTCGTAGAAGGCGGTGTCGGGGCTGATCAGGGAGGCGCCGATGAAGCTGTGTACGAAGGCGAGGTGCAGGCGGGAGGTGAGGTTCTCGACGGTTCCGATCAGGTCGATGGTCCGCTCGTCGAGCCTGGCCTCCTCCGTCAGGAAGCGGTACATCGACATGTGGCCGTAGCGCTGGATGACGCGTGCCCAGCCCTCGACGAGTTCCTTGTCCTTCTTGTCCTCGATCTCCTTGCGTACGGGGGCGAAGGCGTCACGGACGATCTGCGAGGCGGTGACGGACTCGTACGCCTGCGGCACTCCGAAGGAACGATTGAGCGTCTGCGGTGCGCGCGCGTAGTCGGCGCGGCGGACGCGGATGCCGTTGACGTAGATCCACGTCCGGTAGGCGGGGCGGCCGGCCCCGTCCACGTCGACCAGGTGGAAGCGTCGGCGCTTGAGGCCGAGGCTGTCCATCAGTCCGGTGACCAGGGGGTGGCTGTCGGGGATGCGCATCGCGCCGGCCTCGGCGTACTGCTTCGGGTCGGCGAAGGGCTGTGCGGCGTTCTCGTGGCCGCCGGTGCGGAAGGTCTTGATCCGGCCGCCCACCCGGTTGGCGTTGGCCTCGATGACGGTGACCTGGTGGCCGGCCTCGCGCAGGAGGTGTGCGGCGGTGAGGCCGGCCGGCCCGGCGCCGACGATCAGTACCTTCTTGCCGCGGCGGCGCGAGCGGGGCAGACCGTTGTTCAGGAGGATGTCGGCGTAGCGCGGGACGAGCGGCTGGTCCTCGTCGTCCCGTAGGAGGATGGCCCGGGCGATCGTCAGGCAGGCGCCCCAGTCGGTGACCGCGGTGGCGGGGGCGGCCTGCGCGGTCCCGGCGGAGGTGGCGGCGACCGTCAGCCCGCCGGCTCCGGCGACGGCGGCCGCGCCGGCGATGACGGTACGACGGGAGGGCGCAGGTGCGGGCCCGCCGGGGTACCGGGAGCTTCAGGGGTTTCGGAGTTGGCGGGATCCATGATCATGACCCAACTCTTGCCGCCCGCCCGGACCCGAACGGCCAGAATGCACCCGCGCGGGAAAGTACCACCCGGACGTGCGTCGCGCGCCGTCCCGTGCTGACGAACTGAGTTTCGTACGGGCGGTCTTCGTTCCGAGCAGCCGAGCGCACTGGATGCACCGCCGGTGTTCCCCCTGGCCATGTGCCCCAGGCTTCTCCCGTCCGGCGGGGCCCAGGGACCTCACCCAGCTGGTGGTCAGCGAGCTGGTCACCAACGCCCGCAAGTACGCTCCCGGCCCGTTCTGCTCCGCTGATGGACGCGATCGCCGTCGCCGCCTTTCCGCTGCTACCGCCCCGGACGCTGCGCTACGTAGAGGCCCCAGCGCGCTACGACGGCGATGCTGTCTCGATCTTCTTGGGCGGCGCCATCACCGGGTGCCCGAACTGGCAGCGGGCGAGGTGACGGCGAAATTCTACGACCGCACCGGGACGAGGTCGCCGACCTCATCGAGCATCGGTTCGTGGGCGCGGGCGGTGTCTGCGACAGAGCTTTGGCAATGCAGATTCGCTCGTCCGAGTGGTCCTTGCCGTGGGTTCACCGGCATGTGCATGCCGAAGTCGTATACGGAGCAGCATCTGCGCATGGAGAATCCTGCATGCGATGGGACACCGTCGGCGGAGGGGATTTTGTCTGGACCTGAGGTCGTCTTTACGGCGGACTTCGCGTCTACCCGTCAATGGGTGGCAGGGCGTTCGTGGGCATATCCGAACGGCGGACCGGTCAACCCCGGCGACAACAAACTAGATCACCTGACGGCGGACCCCGCGTACAGCCGCTCGGGCACCTTCCGTGCCAGCCTCCGCAAGGACGGCCGGTGGGACACGGGCTTGCTCACCACAGAGGGGAGCGAGGAGGGTTTCACCGTCCGTGCGGGGGATGTGCTCGAGGCGCGGGTCAGATTGCCGTACGAGGCCGGGGCCTGGCCGGCGATCTGGACCTGGCGGGACGGCGACCAGGAGATCGACGTTTTCGAGTACCACCCCGACAACCCCGACCTCCTGGAGCTGACCAACCACGTTCGCGGCGGCCACCTCTACTACCGCGACCCTGCTATCGGCCCGGGCGCGTGGGTCGACCTTCGCGTTGAGTTCGGCCCGAGGTCCGTGATCTGGTGGGTGAACAGCAGCCGGGTGTTCGCCGACCGTCAGGGCGTGGGGCGTGCCTGGCACGCCTACCTCATCGTCAACCTGTCGGTGTCCGCGGGCCGTTATCACCCGCCACCGGCTCCCCACGTCAAGGAGATGTCGTACGAGGTCCAGCACCTCGTGGTGCGGCGGCCAGCCGCGCTTATGGAGGTACCGCCCGACGAGTCCGAGGCGGCGGCCGACAGCGACGGACCGTGAGCCTGTGGGTGACGGAGATATTCCGTAGGCCAGGAGCGGCGAACGCGGGGGGCTGTTACTCACTTTCGGGTGACGGCCCGCGCGGTTCCGGGGTGGCGCGGTGTGGTGGCTGCGAGCACTGAACCAACTCCTGTACGGGTGCGGGATCGTGTCGGGTCGTCAACATGGGGCGTCATTCGCATACGTGGATGAGACAGGTGAGAGTCACAGGAATATGGGCAACTGGTAACACACTCCATGTTTTCTGCCCAATTCCTGCACGGGGTGGACAGAGTGTGGGTGTGCGGCCAGTCCGGCCGCCACCCGCACACCGCACCGACTCCCACGGCGGCCGGAAGGCCGTTTACGGGGGAGGGGTGCCTGTACTCTCAGGGGTACTTCTTGTCCGCTTCTGCTTCTGTCACCGCCCGTCGTCTGGACGCTGCCGCGCTTGCTGCCGGTGCTCTGGTGTCGGTGGCGGTGCTGCCGGCGTCCGCGGCCGACCATGCCCGCCCGCAGCGCCCGAAGGTGGAGATCTCGGCGGTCCAGTACGACTCCCCGGGGCGCGACGACCGCTCCAACAGGTCGCTGAACAAGGAGTGGGTGGAGGTCACCAACACCACCCGTCACACGGTCAACCTCGACGGCTGGACCCTTGAGGACGCCTCCGGGCACACCTACACGTTCGACCACTACCGTCTCGCGGGCCGTGCCACGGTGCGTATCCACACCGGTGAGGGCCGCGACACCCGCACCGACCTCTACCAGGACCGCCGCCACTACGTGTGGAACAACGACCGCGACAAGGCCCCTCTGCGCAACGACCGCGGCCGCTTCATCGACGACGAGTCCTGGGGCCGCGACCGTGACCGCGGCCACCGCCACGGTGACGCCCGCCGCTAATACCGCACACCACATGGGCGGCTGACCATGCCACCCGACCCCGCGCACGTGAGACGGCGGCGCGTCAGGCCCGCAACGGCCCGGCGCGCCGCCGGCGTGATGTGCGACGCTCCATGGGCCGACACGGGCCGGCCCTGTGGCCGACCCGACCGCGTGCCAGCCTGGTGGCCCTCCGACCGGCCCGCTTATCCCAGCCGACAAGGCAATACGGACATAAATTAACGTACCGCCCTCTAGAGCTCGGTCGCTGAGCGTTTGATCGAGTCCAGTCTGCAGGGTCGGGTGGGCCGGACCACGCCAGCCGGGCGGGCCGTCCGGTAGTTGTTCGCTGCTGGAGCCGACAGCGTCAACTGGGATCAGCGGGCGAGGTCAGCGGAGGATCGTTGATCTGCAGATCTCTACGCATCACACTCCGCATCCGCCGGTACCGCTCCCAGAGCAGGTTGAGATCCACTTGGATTTCCTCGAAGGAGCCCCCGGGGACGGGATGGTCTTCCTGGAGGCATTTGGTCTTGCGGTACCCCTCGGAGAGTTCGTCGCCGACGCTGTCCAGTTCTGTGAGTACCGCGAGTGACGCGACCATCTGGGCTTCAGCGTAGGCCGCGTGGTGAGCGTGACGCGCTGCTTCCAGTTCTTCATGGGCAACCTCGGTGACGTCTCCTCGGTGGACGTGCCACAGGAACCTCATGAGTTGGATCCGGTGTATCGCCTGTACGCAGTGTTGGCAGTCACATAGCAAGAGCGTTTCAAGGCGAGTTCGGTGAGGGCTTGCTCTCGCAACCATTGTGCGTTGGCTACTTGTTGCTGCTGCTCGAACTGCTGCCTCTGCCCCCGTATACAAGCCGCTGAGAGAGCACTGGTGACAGCAAGGTTCCCGCCACACCGACGACCGCAGCCAAGAAAGCGATCACCTCACCACTCATACAACCCCCTTGTGCGCCTGGGTGGAATTTCGCCATGCCGATTGACCTACACCGGTTGCTCCCGCGCAAGAAGGCCTGGCCCGCGAAGCTGAAGGGGCTGCTCTGGCCGTCGGTAAGGCTCCTCGCGTTTCTAATAGCGGCCGTGATGGCCGCCAATGCCTCCTGGACGCGATCGGCAACCCCAGCCGGGAGGCGGTCCTGGCTCGCAACGTCTCAGGGCGGCAGCGCCGTGCCGAGCAGCAAACGGCCGCACACGAGGTCCGCCACCCCGTGTGCGGCGACCGCGGTGCCAAGTTCACCGACGACCGGTGGACCACCACCGTGCTCGACTGGGGCCGTCCACGCGACCGCCACCCGCACCTGCGCGATGACTGCAAGGCACGGGCGATCGACACGCGGAGCACGCCGAACTCGAACGCCAGGAGCAGAAGGAGACGCATCCCGAGTAGAAGGCTGGCGCTGGCAGAACAAGGGCCTCGCTCAGCTCGGAGGTCACCACACCGGCACGATCGGCGGACCGACGTTGGCGAGCACGTCCAGGAGGACCTGGCGGTGCCCCACGTACGGGCGCGGGCGAAGGTCGGGGAGGCCTGCCGCAGGGTGGGCCAGGAGGTCGAAGGCGGAAGCGCGCAGGTTCGCAGATTCCCGGACCACCCTGCGCACGAACCCGTCGTTGTTCGGTTCATTCTGCCCGGCCGGGCAGACGAGTTCGCGCGGGCGTGGCCGTCAGGGGCGTGAGGAACGGCGGATGGTCGTCACGCCCCGGAGCCAACCCCGTTGCGTCCGTTCGGCGCCGCTCAGCGCGCGGAATGCGAAGAGGCCGCGTACATGTGGCGGTGTGGCACTGACCCCTCCGATCGAGCGGTCATGATCGTCTCACGACGCGATGATCATGAAGAGTCTGCCGCGTTCCAGCAGGTGGCCGTCGGCGAAGGCGACCTCGCGGGAGTCCAGTCTGCGGCCGGGCAGTGGATGGGCCGCCCAGGTGCCGGCCAGCTCGATCAGGATCGCCCCGGCCCACCAGGTCAGCCGCGCACCTCCGTCGACCGCCGCGCCGATCAGCCACAGGGGTGCGGCCGCCGTGAACCAGACCAGGACGCGGATGAAGTGCTCCTGATTGACCTGGTCGAGGCCGACGGTCAGCAGCCATACGGTCTGGCCGATGTGAATGAGCAGGAAGGCGGCGACGAAGACCCAGCCGGCGTCGCCGAAGGCTCGTGGGATCGCGGCGTTCATGAACAGCCCCGCGAGCATGACCGCCAGCAGCATCCGCCTGGTCCGCGGGTTCTCGGCCGGGACGAGGGTGACCGCCCAGGTGGTGTACGCCCACGCCGCGTAGACGGCGAGGTAGAGCACGAGCGCCTGGGCTGCGCCGGTCCAGGTGGGGTGCACGAGGAGCCGGTGCGAGAGCTGGCCGATCGCGAAGACGTAGACCAGGTCGAAGAACAACTTCAGCGGCGTGACCCCGGCGCGCCGGGTCGCTGGTCACCTGCACGATGACTCTCCTCGGTGCGGGAGGCGTCCCGACTTTGTCGTGCCTCCTGGGGGGCCGGTGTCCGTGTGAACGGTCAGTCGGCGAGGAAGGCGCTCACCTGGCCGGCGAAGTCCTTGGCGTGTTGGAAGAGGAAGGCGTGCCCGGCGTCGCTGTAGGCGACGAGGGTGGCGTCGGTGACGTGATGGACGGCGGTGTAGGACGCCAGGGCGGGGATCATCGCGTCCTTGATGCCGGTGGCGTACAGAACGGGCTGCCGGATGGTTGCCAGGTCCGCGCGCACCTGCTCGAAGGGGATCGACGCGTCCTTCCCGATCGCGGCGATCTGACCCATGGCCGCCGCCTCGGACACGTCGGCGAGCCCGGTGGCCAGCCGTGTGGCCACCCTGGCGAGATGCTCGTACCCGGCGGCGCGGCCGGTGTCCGTCTCGGGGAAGAACAGGAACACCAGGTCGTCCCCGGTGTTCTCGGGTTTGGTCATGGTGGCCCGCACCTTCGGGTCCGGGTCGGGCGCGCCGGGCACCTGCCCGCCCGGGTTGGCGGCCGCCACGACCAGCTTGCGCACGAGATCGGGCCGAAGGCGGGCGATGTGCTGGGCGACGGTGCCGCCCAGGGTCCAGCCGAGCAGGTCCACCTGGGGCAGACGGAGGGCCTTGATGAACTCGACGGTGCCGTCGGCCATCCCCTCGACCGAGTCGCGCGGGGTGCCGGTGGTGTAGCCGGTGCCGACGTTGTCGAACACGATCACGTCATGGCCGGCGGCGAGGTGGTCCAGGAACTTCGGGTCCCACCAGTCGAGGGTCCCGCGGACCCGGTTCAGCAGGACCAGCGGGACACCGCCCCGCGGGCCGATGCGCCGGTAGGTGAACGTCGCGGAGGGTCCTTCCACGGTGAGGTCCTCGGCCGCGTCTGCAATGTATGTGCTCATGGCGGGGTTCGCTTTCCTGTCGATGTGTCGTGGAGGTCTTCTGGGAGTCGTCAGGCGGGCAGGTGGTTGAGCTTGCGCAGCTGCTGGTCGAACATGCGGGAGGGGACCATGCGGCGCATGGTGCGGACGCGTCCGGTCATGGCGCCGGCGGTGTAGCGCAGCTTGGGCTTGGCGTCGGTGGCCGCCGCGACGATCTCCTTGGCGACGACGGCGGGGTCGTCGCCGTCCTTGACCGCGCCGGCCATGTACTCCTCGAAGGCGAGCCGCCGCTTGGCGTAGACGTCCAGGGGCTGGTCGGGCCGCACGGTGGCCGCTTCGATCGCGGTGTTGGTCCAGGCGGGTTCGACGAGCAAGGACCGTACGCCGTACTCGCGTACCTCGTGGTCGACGGACTCCGAGTAGCCTTCGACGGCGTGCTTGGAGGCGGCGTAGGCCGCCATGTAGGGCTGCGGGATGAACCCGACGATGGACGAGATGTTGATGATCCGTCCGCTGCGCTGGGCGCGCATGTGCGGCAGGACGGCGTTCGTCATGCGGATGACGCCGAAGACGTTGATGTCGAAGAGGCCCTGGGCCTGAGCGGCGGAGCTTTCCTCGGCGGCGCCCGCCGAGCCGATACCCGCGTTGTTGACCAGGACGTCGATCCGCCCGAACCGGTCGATCACCTCGCCGACCGCAGCGGTCACCGAATCGTCGCTGGTCACATCGAGGTCGAGGAAGGTCACGCCCTTCACAGGGGTGATGTGCACGGTGTTGCGGCTGGTGCCGACCACGTCGTAGCCCGCCGCGGCCAGCGCGAGGGCGGCTGCCTTTCCGATGCCGGAGGACGCACCCGTGATGAGGGCTACCGGTCGTGTCGTCGTTGCCATTTCGGACTCCTGACTCAGGGGATCGCGTGTGTCTTGCCGTGTAGGGGATCGCTTCCGGCATCCCTCAATCGGTTTCACCAATGTATCAGATTTCCATGCAGTAGCAACAATAGAGCATCAATTAATCGGTTATCCGTAGCGTCAACGTATCCTCTACGGAGGGTCACCGGATGGGCTGACGCTGCCGGGCAGGGGTCGTTCCAAGGTGCCGCCGGCTCCATGAAGCAGACCCGCGGACGGCGGGCTGAGCTGCAACGACGTGTTGGGCCGGGCGGCCACGCAGGCCGTCGCCGTGACGGCCAGGACGACGCACCGACCCTTTCGCGGCCAGCACGCGCCGCCGGCCGCGGGGGCGCCTCAGTCGCCCATTGGGCCCATGGCTTCGATGGCGGCGCAGATGTGAGCGAATGGTCTGGGGTGCGCAGTCGTGACGCGGAGGGCTGCGAGGGCGCCGGGGGACTCTCTGCGTGGCTCTGCCCCGCCGGACGGGGCTCCGGCGGGGCAGGTGTGTTGATCGGCCGTCACCGTGTGCGGTGCCGGTGACCGTCTCGCGGTGATGGATTGATGGCTTGTCAGTGGTCGAGGAAGGTGTTCACCTCGGCGCCGAACTTGGCGGCGTACTGGAAGAGGAACCCGTGGCCGGCGTTCGGGTAGATGCTGAGCTGGGCGTTGGGGAGGTACTTGGCCAACAGGCGGGAGTTCTTGGGGGGCATCAGGATGTCGCTGTCCCCGTCTGCGACCAGCGTGGGCTGGAAGAGGGCGTTGAGCCGCACCAGCTTGGACTTGTCCGGGATGCCCCACTCCGACATCGCGGTGAGCTGCGCGTCGCGGGTCTGGAGGCTCGCGGGCGCGTCGTGGTCAGTGGTGCGCTGGCCGAGGCGCTGCAGGAACTCAGTTCCGGCGGCCTGGCTGGATGCGGTGTTCTTGAAGAACAGGAAGAGGAGGTCGGCAGGGCCGGGGTTGTCCGCCAACACGCTCCCCAGCACCTTGGGGTCGGACGCCCTCTGGTCGACCCCGCCCTGCGGGCCGGTGCCGGCCAGGACGACGCGACGGACCTGCCAGGGGCGCCGCAGGGCGACCTCCTGAGCCACCTGGCCGCCGAGGGAGAAGCCGAACACGTCGTAGCGGGGCAGCTTGAGGGCGTCGATGAAGTCGATGGCGTCCAGGCTCATCTGCTGGATGGTGCTGGGTGTGGTGCCGGTTGAGCCGCCGACGCCGACGTTGTCCACGAGGATGACCTCGCGCTTGGCGGCGATGGTGTCGATGAGCTTGGGGTCCCAGTTGTCGAGGGTGCCGCGGTAGTGCTGGAGGAAGATCAGGGGCACGCTGCCGGCGCTGGGGTTGCCGAAGCGCCGGTACTGGTAGGTGACGCCGTTGGCGACCTTGACCCGCAGGTTGGGGGCGGTGGTGGCGCTCTGGGGGCTCTGCGTCTGTACGACCGCGTGACGGGTGACGCTGGAGCTGTCGCTCACTGCGCTCGCCACACTCGGCGCGACGCCGGCGACGGCGGCGACGACCGACATGGTGGCCAGCGCCACTGCGGTGCGTCGGGAGACACGGGTGCGTAGCTTCGTTGTGGGCATGCCAATTCCTTGAGTCGGGCTCGGATGTCTCCTCCGGTAGGGGAGACGGGGTACCGGTCGTGAGCGACGGTCGTGCAGATGCCCGCTCCGTCGGTGCGGCGCGATCCCTTAACAGTGTCACTAAGGTATCAACTATCGCCAAAGTTGCAACCCCGGAGAATCAATTAATGAGATACCCGTAGCGTTCCCGTATCCTCTACAGGGGACCGGGTAGCGAACCAGACAGGAGACAGACATGGGCCGAGCACTGCGGGCAGATGCCGAGCGCAGTGTGCGCGCGATTCTGGAGGCGGCCGAGCAGGTCTTCGCCCAGGACGCCGGCGCCTCCATGGAACAGGTCGCCGAGGCGGCGGGACTGACCAGGATCACCGTTCACCGCCGCTTCGCGAACCGGCAGGCCCTCCTGGGGGCGCTCGCCGTCTCCGCCAAGCAGCAGCTCATCGACGCCATCAAGGAAGCCCGGCCGGACGCCGCTCCCGCACTCGTGGCGCTGCACCGAGTGACGGCGAACGTCCTACGGGTCAAGAACACCTGGCGCTTCACCCTCAGCCACGCCAACGCTCACACCCCCGCCGCAGCCGCCCTCTGGGGCGAGATCAACACCCACACCGTCGATCTCATGAACCGGGCGCAGCGCGAGGGGCTACTCGCCCCGGACGCAGACCTGGAGTGGACGCGGCAGGTGTACTACGCCCTCCTCAGCGAAGCCATCAACAGGCCCGGCGCGGAGCAGGACCCTGCCGCGCAGGACCCGGACGCACTGGCCACGCTCGTCATCGACACCCTTCTGCACGGCGCAGGACCACGCGGCTAAGTCGCAACGTCGCAACGGGACGCGAAATCCCCCCATCGCTGCCGACGCCGCCCGCAGCGCGTCAGCAGCGCTCATGCCGGCCCCCGTCCCCGCGCCGCGAGCTCTACGTCGTCAAGGCCGACGCCGACTCCCTGGCCAAGCAGCAGGACAGCACCTGCTGCACCGGCACGGCCGGCGAAGGAGTCGACGCGAAGGAACCGGCCGTCGCAGGCGGCTGCTGCTGAACGCCGATGAGCAACCGCCACACCAGCGGGGCCGTGACCGGGGCGGGAGACCGGCCACGGCCCCGCACTGCGCTGCCCGCCCAGGCACGCAGATCACCGCCGCCATTGACGTTCGGTTGCGGACAACGGACAACTTCAAAGCTTGTCCGTAACTTGGGTTTTGCGCTGTTGAGCTGTCCGCGGGATATCGTCCGGCGCCATGTCGATCACTGGATGGCGGGTGCACTTCACCCGCCATCCAGTGATCGACATGGCGGGCGCACTTCACTCGCCGAGCTGATGTGGCCGCGGGATGCGTGTGCCCGAGGGGCAGCCGTTCCTGATCAGGCCGGTCGGCATGTACGACGTCGAGTCGAATCGCTACTTCTCGGTGTGGCCGGCGTCGTCGCCGTGGAACACACAGGCCTCGCACCCCGGGATCTGCCTTCAGCGGGGCGGGGCGGACGTTCCCCGGACGACGAGACGGGGGGTGATGACTTGTTCCCCGGCGGGGATCTCCGCGCCCTCCAGGCGTGCGACGGCCCGGCCGACGGCGAGCCCGGCGAGGCGTGCGATGTCCTGTCCGACGGTGGTGAGGTCGATGTGGGCCAGGCGGGCCAGATGGCTGTCGTCGAACCCGACGACGGAGATGTCGCCGGGGACCGCGACGCCGGAACGGAGGAAGAGGTCGAGTACGCCGGTCGCGCAGCGGTCGTTGAAGGCCAGTACGGCGGTGGGGCGCGGGCGAGTGGCCGACAGGCTTCGGGCGGCCTCGGCGCCTTCCTCCTCAGTGAGACCGCCGGGGAGAATGCGGATGTACTCGCCCAGGCCGTGGCGGTTCATGGCGGTGCGGTAGCCGCGGCGCCGGTCGGCTGCGCCCGGTGCCCGGCCGCCGTCGATGTGGGCGATGTCGCGGTGGCCCAGAGCGACGAGGTGGTCCACCGCCTGGCGGGCTCCCTCGTCGTCGGCGGTCCGTACGACCTCCAGGCCCGGGACGGACGGCCGCAGCCGGCGGGCCACGGAGATGACCGGCAGTTGCCCGGCGAGTTCCGCCAGCCGCGCGGCGGGGGCCTGCGGGCCGAGCAGGATCAGCGCCTCGCAGCGGTCGTCGAGCAGCGTCTCGACGGCGCGCTGCTCGCCGCGCCCGGCGGCCACGGCACTCAGCGCGATCTGGTACCCGGCCGGTTCGGCCGCCGCGTAGATACCCTCCACCAGGTCGGAGTGGAACGGATGCTGGAGGCCGAACTGCACCCCGAGCAGATGGGAGCGGTGGCTGCGGAGCAGCCGGGCCCGGGCGTCGGGTCGGTAACCGATCTCCCGCGCGGCCTGAAGGACGCGCTCGCGGGTGGCCTCGCCGGCCCCCTTCGCGCCGCGCATCACGATGGAGACCAGCGCCGTGGACACCCCTGCCCGTGACGCCACGTCGGCGAGCGTCGGTCGCTTTTTGTTGGGGACCGCTGGGGTCGCCGGCAACCTGTCCTCCCTGGTCGGAGTCGTCTCCTACGGAGGCGACTATAGAACGTTCTAGCTTTCACGGCCACCGGAGCCTTGACAGGGGAGGGCAACAGCTGGCGTACTGCTGCTCCACGGAGTTCTAGAACGTTCTAGTTCCTTGAACGTTCTAGCCCAAAGTAGCGGAGAGAGGTACGTGGCGATGTACACACTGGCGGCCTGCGCCGAGATGGTCTTCCTGGATCTGCCGATCGACGAGCGGGCACGGCGCATCCATGACGCCGGTTTCCAGGTCGAGATCTGGGACTGGACCCGGCACGACCTTGCCGCTCTGGCCCGGACCCCGGCCGACTTCTCCTCCATGACCGGCTACATCCGCGGCAGTCTGACCGACGAGGAGGGCGCGGCCGAACTCCTGCGCACCGCCGAGGAGTCGCTCAAGGCGGCCGAGCAACTGGGCTGCCCTCGCCTGAACCTGCACGGCACCGGCCTGGACGGCCAGGGCCTGCCGGTGGTGCCGGTGACCGGTGAGGTCACCGGAGAGATGTGGATCGCCGCCCACCACACGCTCACCCGCCTCGCCGAGCTGGGCGAGAGCGCCGGGGTCGTCTTCACCCTGGAGAACCTCAACACCGCCGTCGACCACCCCGGGGTGCCGTTCGCGACGGCCGCCGACACCCTGGCCCTGGTCGCGGCCGTGGACCGGCCCGGCCTGCGGATGAATCTGGACCTCTACCACGCCCAGATCGGCGAGGGGAATCTGATCGAGCTGGTCCGCAGGGCCCATGCCCTGGGCCTGATCGGCGAGATCCAGGTGGCCGACGTCCCCGGCCGCCGCGAACCCGGAACCGGCGAGATCAACTACCCCGCCGTCGCCCGCGCCCTGACGGACCTCGGCTACGAGGGCACGGTCGCGATGGAGGCATGGGCCTCCAGCGACAGCGAGCTCGCTCTGGAGCGCTTCCGCTCCGCCTTCACCGTCTGACTGTCTCCACAGCCTGTACCTACCCTGACGACGACGTACGGAGCACCCGCATGACCACCCAGCAGCCTCTCGCCGTCGGCCTCATCGGCGCCGGACGGATGGGTTCGTTCCACGCCGAGACCCTCGCCCACCGCCTCCCGGGCGTCCGGCTCATCGCCATCGCCGACCCCACCCCGGGCGCCGCGCGGAGCCTGGGCGACCGGCTCGGCTGCGCCACCGCCTACACCGGCATCGGTGAACTGCTCGCCGACCCGCACATCGACGCGGTGGTGATCGCCACCCCGGCCCGTACCCACGCCGACCTGGTCGAGGCGGCCGCCAAGGCGGGCAAGGCGGTCTACTGCGAGAAGCCGATGGCGGTCACCCTCGCCGAGGCCGACCGCGCCATCGCGGCCGCCGCGGATGCGGGCGTGCCCCTCCAAGTGGGCTTCAACCGCCGCTACGACGCGGGCTTCAGGGCCGCCCACGAGAAGATCGCCGCCGGCGCCATCGGCACACCGCAGCTGTTGCGCTCGCTCACCCGCGACCCCGCTCTGGCCGACCCGGCCCGCATACCGCCGTGGACGATCTTCCTGGAGACCCTCATCCATGACTTCGACGTCCTGCGCCACCTCAATCCCGGTGCCGAACCCGTCGAGGTCTTCGCCATGGCGGACGCCCTGATCCGCCCCGACTTCAAGGACCGCGGCCTGCTCGACACCGCCGTTGTCACCGTCCGCTTCGACAACGGCGCCCTCGCCACCGCCGAGGCCAGCTTCCAGGCCGTCTACGGCTATGACGTACGCGCCGAGGTCCTCGGCTCGGCCGGGATGCTCACCATGGGCGACGTCCGCCGCACCCACCTGACCGCATACGGCCTGGACGGCGTCGCCGCCGAGTGCGTCACCTACGACCAGCACCTCTTCCACGACGCCTACGTGGCCGAACTCGCCGACTTCACCGACAGCGTCCGCACCGAGCGCACCCCCTCCGCCACCGGCGAGGACGCACGCGCTGCCCTGGCCATCGCCCTCGCCGCCATCCAGTCCGTCACCACCGGCGGTCCCGTCCGCGTCGACAAGCTCCAAGACCTGTGAAGCACGGGTCTTCGGCCACAGCGCGGACCCCGGCGCCGTGCGACACGTACGGGGTGACGGCCAGGTCAGTCCAACATGCGACACCCCCGCTGCTCGAGTGCGGCGGGGGTGTCGGTGACTTGTAGACGTCTGAAGAGGGTGAGCCGACGGACAGGGCAATGACGGAGGCGATCAGTCCACCGACACCGACACCGACGAGTGCGGCGATCCATGCGAGTGGGCCAGCCGCCCTTCATCGTCCTGACGTGGGCCATGGACAACGGGCAATGGCAAACCCTGTCCATAACTTGGGCTCCGCCGCATGATCGGGGGGAAGGGCGGGATTGGAGGTGGGGGTGGCGAGCATCGGATCCGGCAGAGACCAGGGCGAAGGCATGGTGGACGTCTTCCACCGCGTGCCGTGGGTGCGGGACGGTGTCGCCCGGTCAGCGGATCCGGGGCAGGGCCTTGTCCGGGTGCGCGGCGTGTACGTACTTCACGGCGATGCCGGGGTGGATGCCGAAGAGGCGGACGAGGTGGACCGGATCGGCGGTCTCCCGGGCCTCGTCCAGGATGCGGTCGGCCCATACCTGCCGTGGCAGCAGCCCGATCTGGTCGAACGCGGCCCGCATCGCGCAGTAGCTGATCTGCGGAGAGGCCGGGTGCCGGTAGGTCTGGGAGGTGATGAGCAGGTGCAGGTTGGTGGCCTGGGGCCAGCGGCGGCGGCGCTCGCGCAGCCAGTCGGCCGTCAGGTCGGTGCTCAGGTCGTCGAGGTAGACGAGGTGGATGCCTTCACCCCGGCGCACCGCCAGTGTCCGGCGGGCGAGGTCGGGGTCGGCCAGGTCGAGCCGGGCCACCTCGACGGCACGCACGGCGTGGATGGCGACCAGACCGACGATGAGGCGCGCGGCGGGACCATCCAGCCGGTCCAGGGCCCCGGCCAGTCGATCGGTGGACAAGGGTCGCGGCAGGTGTACTCCAGCGGGCAGCTGCAGCCCGGCCGTGGATTTGAGGAAGATCAGCCGCTCCTGCTTCAGGGCCCGGAAAATGCTGCGCAGCACGCTGAGCAGCCCGCGGGCCACGTTGCCCTGATGGCGGGCGAGTTCGCTCGTGATGTGATCGGCGGTGACCTGCCGCAGGTCCAGCCCGGCCGCCGTCCACGCAGTCAGGGTCGGCCAGGCGATGCGCAGGTAGCGACGGATGCGCCGGAAGCCGGCCGGGGCGTGCCGGTAGCGGCCGCGGCCGCGCAGCACCCGCACCCAGGCGCTCAGCTGGTCGGCCATCGGAGCGGGAAGCTGAGCGATCCGCGTGTGCAGGGCCCTCTCGTCGTACCGGTCGCGCCGTTCCTGGCTCAAGTCCGGTATGTGAGGGGGTGCTTGGTGCTGGACGTCGGTGAGCAGCTGTGCGGGTGTCTCGGAGAGTTCGTCCGCCTCCAGCAGCGCGTGCGCGTGGAGGAAGGAGATCACACGGCGCGTGGCGGCGGTCCCGGCCGCAACGGTCCCGGCCAGGGAACGTACGTCCCGCTCGGGGATCGGCACGTGCGGCCCCAGCCGGGCCAGCAGAGTATGCAAGACCACGGCCGCACCGCCCGGCACGTTGCGTTTGTCGGCGAGCCAGGACCGCGGGTAGGCGGCGGCGAAGGTATCCAGCAGGTCCTGCGCCGGAGCCGGCAGTGGGGACAGCGGGGGCAGCGCGAGGACGCGGGCGCGCTGCTTGCGCTGCCAGGTCCGCGGCATCGAGAACAGAGAAAGCTGCCCCGGGCCTACCGGCATCGCCACCTCCTGTCCCTCCGGGGAGGACTTCGTGAACGGCCGGGCACGTGAACGAGAGGCCGGACCGGACCGGTTGTGCACGACGAAACCCAGCTCCCCGGCCCGCCGCTTGAGCTGGTGCGCGAGCGGTCCGGCGAAGGCGAGTTGCGTGAAGGACACCGACGCCGACTCCGCCCCGACCTCGCGCACGTAGGCCAGGCAGGCACGGCACAAGCCCTCCTCCACGTGCAGCGGCAGATCGTCCCGCCGACATCTCGGACACCAGCCCACCCGGTAGCGCTCACGGTTGTTCCGCCATTCGCGACAGCCGCGGCACCGGGTCGCCGTAACACCCCAGCACGCACAGTCCGCGCAGGACCGCACCGGCCAGGCCGCAGGCGGCGGAGCCGTGCGCGGCCTCAACATCCCTGCCTGGGAAAGCAGTTCAGCGGCGGCAGTTTTCAACGGTAACCGCACCTGATCGAGCATCTCCTGCGCGACCAGTGCCTTCCCCCTCGGCGTCCCGGATCGCCAGCGCACACCTGATCAGCCGCAGCACCATCTGCGGCCATGTCCCGGACAGCCCCGCGTTCGCCGCCCGCTGCCCGGCGAGCGCCTGCAGGACCTCCTCCTCCGGCCACGTACGGCCACTGATCCGCCGGGCATCGCTCCGCTCCAGGCGCCGCCGGATCGGAAACAACGTCAGTTGCCCGCGCATCACCGCGGGACAGATCCTCGGGTCGTCGACCAGATGCCGCGCCTCGCGCGGCCCCAGATAGGGAGCAGCCGCGCCCCGGGGGCGCGGGAGGTTGCGGGCACCCTGCTGCCCCAGACCCAGCACATAGACGTGCAGCTGGGTCGGCTCCGGGAAGACGGCCTCGATGCCGGCCCGGATCTCCTCCCGCACCGCGATCACGCACGGACGGCACAGTCCGTCACCGTCCACAGCCCCGACCCGGCAGCACCGCGGACACCGCGCCGTCCCCCGGTTCTCCAGCCAGCCACGACAGCTCCAGCACAGCCCGTCCCACAGACGCGACACGCCCCAGTCCAGGCAGAGCCCACACTGCCGCACCACCACCGCAGCCCCCACCGTCAGTTCGGCGGCCGCAGCCGGCGCGGGCCGTCCCGGCGCGGCACCGGCCGCACTGGCCCCGCCTCGCCGCCGACCGCCCGCTCCTGCTCCTCCTGGCCCCCGGCGGCAGCCAGCGGCTCGGCCTCCATCAGGTCGGCCACCGTGCACCCCAGCGCCGCGCAGATCTTGTCCAGGTCCTCCAGCCGCACCGTCACCGGAGTGCCGCCCCACAGAGCGGCGACCTTGCTCAGCGACGGCGTGAACCCCACCTTCGCGAACGCCGCCTGCAGGTCGACCGGCCGCCAGATGTCCCTTTTGGCCGCTGCCCAGCGCAGATTCCACTTCACCGCAAACTCCCCCTATCCGCGACCAGCCGCTGCCCGGCCCGCGCCGCCGACTGCCGCCAGCGGTCCGCCTGCTCAGGATCGGCCTGGGCCGTTGCCAGGTAATTGACCGTCGTAGTCGTCCACATGTGTCCGAGCATCCGCTGCACCTCCCACAACGTCATGCCGCGCTCGTAGTTGTGGGTGGCGCACGCATGCCGCAGCAGATGCGGGAACAACTCCGGCACCGGCCCCGGCAGATACAGCCGCGACGCCGACTTCAGCGCCCGCCGGAACGTCGCCGGGACGATCGCCGGCGCGATCGGAAGGTTCAGCGCCGCCACCGGCTTCGGCAACCGCTCGGAGGGAAACAGCGGCGCCGCAGGATGCTCCGGGTCGTCCTGGAACAGGCCGCGGACCTCCTCCACGTACCACCACAGCAACTCGCGGCCCTCCTCGAACAGGAACGCCTCCCGCGGCCTCGGACCGGACCCGCGGGCCCCCTTGCCCTGGACCACGAACCGCCCCCAGCGGCCCAACTCCCAGTGCACGTCCCCGAGCGCCACCCCGCACAACTCCGCGGCCCGCACCCCGGACACGTAGGCGATCTTCGCCATCACGTAGTCCCGGCACGCCACCGCCTCCTTACGGGCCTGCGGCAAAGCATTCCGCCACGCGGTGAAGAACTCCCGCATCGCCCGCTGCGACGGAGGCACCCGCAACCCAAAGTCACCCCGGTGACGTGGCCGGTTGAACGGGTCGACCGGCGACTCCACGACCGCCCCGAACAGCCGGTGGACCTCCCCGGCGTACCGCTGCTCCAGGAACGCGAAGTACGCGTCGATCTTGCTGATCTTCGCAAGGACCGTCGACCGGGCACGCTTGCCCGGACCCGCGAAGTAACGGTCCAGAGCGGCCGGCGTGAGCTGCCACGGCGCGACGTCGTAGTGCTCGCACAGTTCGATCACCGGCTTGACCAGCTGGTCAATCGACGACGGCATCAACCCTGCCGCGTCCCGCGCCCACTGGTACTCCGCGAGTGTGTCGAAGAAGTACGACCGCTCGTCCCGCTGCCCCGAACGGTTCCGGTAGGTATGGAGAGAGAAGACCTCCGCCAGGCCGACCGCATCGCGTCCAGGGGCCAGGGAACGGGTTTCGGATTCCCCCATGAACCCGCAGATTACGAGTGCCACTCGCAGAATCTGCGCGTGATTGCGGGAATCTCACACCCTTGAGGGACGGCTCGAACACGGGTCTCCTACCTGCCGACTCCGCCCGATCGTGCCCCTGGTCCCCACTCAGGAACCCGTGCGTACTCCAGTTACGTACGTCGCAGGGTGCCGGTCGGCCAGTTCCCGGGCCCGGCTCGGCCTGGAGAGCGCGCGGGACTGCGCCGCCTCGAAGCTGATCCGTACGTTGCCGTTGTCGTCGGCGACGTGCACCACCGCCTCGCCGTCCAGGATCACGCCGGGCGGCAGGCGCATGGCGGCGACCGGCCAGGTCCATCCAGAGCGCGGTGACGTCGCGGCCGGTACGGGACTGCAGCCGGACACTCTCCCCGGTCCGCCACAGCACGGTCCGGTGACCATCGTTCTCTCGACTTCACGGTGTCTCACATGCCCTGCCAGTGCACGCCACTCACCAACTGGGGTGGCCACCCAGACGGTCGACGCGCGCTTGGATTCTTTGAGCAGGACTCTGTCTGCGGAGGGGCAGACTTGACCATGTTTTCGGGGCGACCATGAGGGATGGCGAGCTGGCGTCGGGTGTGTTGGTGGGTACTTGCTCTGCTGGGAGCTGGTGGGGCGGTGGGGCTGTTGGTGTGGGTGACAGCCGCACACCCGGAAGGATCGGGTCAGACCTGGGGCGTCGCCGGGTCGGTGGCTGGGGTCGCTGCGTTGGGGGTGTCGCTTTGGCAGTTGCGTGCGACGGCGACCAGCCCCGCCGTTCCGCCCGGGCAGCCGGAACCTGTGACCGGGGAGCGGGGGGCGATAGTGGCGCGGGGAAACGTGACGGGCTCCTCGACTCGATACACCAGCCCGATACCCCCCGCCTCCACGGCGCCGCCCCCCGGTGGAACGCCAGGATTGGTGGGCCGTGACGGCTCCATCGTCGCTGGCGAGGACATCGACGACTCCCACACCGAGTACCGGCCGTGACCAGAGAGCCGGAGAAGACAGTGGGGCAGCCGACGCCACCCGGCGCACTCCACGGGAGCGACGGCGCAATCGTCGCCGGCAGGGACGTGAATGCCTCGGTGACGCAGTACTTCAAGCAGGCGTCCGTGCTCCCACCCGAGGCCTATGCACCGATCCCGGACGACGCTGCGGCCGGTGGGGTGTCGAACATCGGGACTAGGCTTTTCGTCGGCCGTGCCGACGAACTCGCCGCGCTGGAGCAGGCGTTCGCCCGCCCCGGCGAGGTCGTCGTGCACGCGGTGCACGGGCTAGGCGGGGTCGGCAAGTCAGCGCTCGCCACGCACTGGGCGGCCCGACGGCACGAGAAGTTGCGCTGGCGGGTCACCGCCAACACCGAGGCCGCCGTCGACGCCGGGATGGCCGCGCTGGCGCAGGCCCTTCAACCCGGACTGGCCGGGCTGCCCGCCAAGCTGCAAAGCGAACGCGCAGTGGCCTGGCTCGCCAGCCATACCGGATGGCTGCTCCTGCTGGACAACGTCGAGGACCCCGCGCACATCCGGCCGCTCCTGGACCGCCTGCCGGGCGGCCGGGTCCTGATCACCACCCGCCGCGCGACCGGATGGCACCACGATGCCACCGCAATCCGGCTCGGTGTGTTGGCTCCGGCCGAAGCGGTCGACCTGTTCACTCGAATCCTCACCCACCACGACCCCCGCGACACCGACGGAGCCGACGCGGTGTGTGAGGAGCTCGGTTACCTGGCGCTGGCGGTGGAACTGGGTGCCGCGTACTGCGCCGAGACCGGCATGGGCCCTCGCGCCTACCTGAACCATCTGACCCAACGGCCCGCCGCGACGTTCGCCGCGGGCACCGCGGGCGCCGACTCCGATCGCACCATCGCCGGGATCTGGCGCGTCACCCTCAAACACCTAGCCGACACCCCGCTCGTCGGCAACCTCCTGCGGATCCTGGCCTGGTACGCCCCCGACGACATCCCCCGCAACCTGCTCGACGGCCTCGCCGAACCGCTCCAACTCGCCGACGCGATCGGTCGGCTCACCGCCTACAGCATGATCGTCGACAACCACAACGGCACTCTGACCGTCCACCGCCTCGTCCAGGCCTGCGCCCGCACCCCCGACCCCAAAGTCCCCCGCCACACCCCCGAAACCATTGATCACGCCCGCGACCAAGCCGCCGCTCTCCTCGCGGACGCTTTCCCCATCGACGTTGACCTACCGGAGACCTGGCCCCGGTGCAGGGCCCTCCTCCCACACACCTATGCCCTCACCTACCACCACTCGCCCGACCACGACACCATCCACACCGCCCACGTCCTTGACCGCGCTGCCGCCTACTGGAAGGGACAGGGCGCAGTCGCCACCGCCATACCCGCCTTGCGACGGGCCCTCAACGCCCGGGAGCGGGTACTGGGCAGGGAACATCCGCGCACACTGGCCTCGTGCGGCAACCTCGCGTGCACGTTCGAGGCAGCGGGGGATCTAGAGCGGGCAATTCCACTACACGAGCATGCCTTGGACGCGCGGGAGCGGGTGCTGGGTAAGGACCACCCCGACACACTGGCCTCCCGCAACAACCTCGCGTGCGCGTACCGGGCGGCAGGAGACCTGAACCGGGCAGTCTCACTGCACGAACAAACCTTGGCGGACTGCGAGCGGGTACTGGGTACAGAACATTCACGCACGCTGAGCTTGCTGAGCAACCTTGCGTTCGCGTACGAGGCAGCGGGAGATCTAAAACGTGCAATCCCGCTGCACAAGCGTGCCCTGGACACCCGGGAGCGGGTGCTGGGCAGGGACCATCCCGACACACTGACCTCGCGCAGCAACCTCGCAGGCGCGTACCGGGCGAGAGGAGATCTGAGCCGGGCAATTCCACTTCACGAGCGCACTCTCACGGACGTCGAGCGCGTATTCGGCAAGGACCACCCACGCACGCTCGTTTCGCGCAGCAACCTCGCGGATGCGTACCTGGCGGCGGGAGATCTGAGCCGGGCAATTCCACTTCACGAGCGCACTCTCGAGGACGTCGAGCGCGTACTCGGCAAAAGCCATCGCACCACGCTGGCCTCGCGCAACAACCTCGCGCGTGCGTACGAAGCGGCGGGGTATTTGCCCCAGGCGATCTCGCTGCACGAACAGAACTTGGCGGACTGCGAACGAGTACTGAGCCCGGACCACCGCGACACGCTGGTCTCGCGCAGCAACCTCGCGAGTGCGTACTGGGAGGCGGGGGATTTGAGCCGGGCACTCCCGCTCTACGAACGCACTCTGGCGGACTGCGAACGAATACTGAGCCCAAACCACCCCGACATTCTGGTCTCGCGCAGCAACCTCGCAAGCTTGTACCGGGAGATGGGGGACTTGAGCCGTGCAATCTCGCTGCAAAAGCGCACCTACGCGGACTCTGTCCGGACGTTGGGCGAGGACGACCCGCGCACGCTGACCTCTCTTAACAACCTCGCGCACGTGTACCTAGAGGCAAGAGATCTAGATCGGGCCATCACGCTGCACGAACGCGTCCTCTTCGCTCGGGAGCAGATTCTGGGCACGGACCACCGCGACACGCTGGTCTCGCGCAGCAACCTCGCGAGTGCGTACTGGGAGGCGGGGGATTTGAGCCGGGCACTCCCGCTCTACGAACGCACTCTGGCGGACTGCGGACGAGTACTGAGCCCGAACCACCCGACAACCGCTCTGGTGAGGGCGAACCTGGAGCGAGCGCGACCCACCTAACAATTTCGGCGGCCGTCGGCCGCTGTCGGGATGTTCGCGGCGGTCGGCCCGGCGATGACGCAGCGGCGGGCGGTCATCAGACCGAGTGCGGGGCCTAAAAGGCGGTCCCACAGGCATTGTCACCACTCCGGCAACGTGCGGTCTTCCGACGCGGGTTGGGGTGTGCTGCCAGCAGCCTGGCGTCACGCAGGTGAGACAACTTCAAGTGTCTGGAGAACCGTCGACCTTGATCTCGTACGCCCACGGGCCCGTCGGCAGCTGTGTCAGGGGGCGGGCCAGGGCGACGTCTACGGGCCACTCCACACGATCAGCCTGCGGCCGCCGTACGCCGGGCGCCTGCCGGCATCCTCGCGTTCGAATGAATGTTCGATATGGTCGGGGTGGAGGTGCGGGATGACGGGTGAGCGGGCGAGGGCGGGGCGGGTGGCGTCGGTGATGCATGTGAGGTGTCCGGTGGGGCTGCCGGAGGCAGGGGTATCACACCGGGTGCTGTAGGTGCTGGACGGCATCTCGCCGGTGGTGCAGGCGATCCCGCCGGGTGCGGCTCTGGTCGAACTCCGTGGCGCCGTCGGGTACTTCGGTATGGACGCGTGCGGGATCGCCGGCGTCGTACGGCTGCGGTCGGTCGCCCTCCTCGGGGTGGATCTCCGGATCGGCATCGGGACCTCCTGGACGGTCGCGGCCACCGCCTCCGGCCAGGTGACCGGGCCCGGCGGCATCCTGTCGGTCAGCCCGGAGACCACCGAAGAGTGGCTCGCCACGCTGCCGGTGGAGGCGCTGGTGACGCTCGGAGGGGGGCTTGTTGGTGTGCGGGGTGGTGTCTGGACTGGGGTGTTGCTGGTTCGCTGAGAGGTTGGGTGGATTGGTTTTGGAAGGAGGGCAGGGGTGTGGGCTGGGGTTGTGGGTGGTTTGTTGAGAGCGGCTGGGCTTGTTGTGGGTAGTGGTTGAGTGAAAAGGCCCGGCGGGTGTTTGTGCTGTTCAGGGGTTTTTGTCTGGTCCGGGGGTGGTGTTGTGCTGGGGCGGGTTTCCTGATCGGTTGTGCAGTGTCGGTGGGTGCGCGTGCGGGTCAGGGGAGGCCGGGGTGCGGTTAGAGCTGCAGGTGGGGCTGGGTGCGGGGGAGCTGCGTTCGCTGCAGGGCTGGTTGCGTGCGGATCCTGTGGTGCGCCGGTCTGTTGTGGTGGGGGTGCGGGGTGGTGTGCCGGGGCCGGGGGATATGGGCACGGTCCTGGATGTGCTTGAGCTGGTGACGGGTAATGGGTGGAGTGCGGCGTCGTTCGTGCTGGCGGTCGCGGCGTGGCGGCAGAGCCGGCCGCAGCGGCCGCGGGTGGAGATCCGGCGGGGGGAGACGGTCATCGTCCTTGCGGAGGGTTCGGAAGAGGAGATCGCGCGGGCGGTCCGGGCGCTTGAGGCGGCCGGCGGCGGTGCGGGTGGCGACAGGTGAGTGTGCTGCCCGATCCGGGGGCCTCAAGGGCTGTGCTGGTGGGCGCGAGCCGTTTTGAGTATCTGGAGCCTTTGCCGGCCGTGGCGAACAATCTGCGGGCTCTCGCCGATCTTTTGTGCGGCCCGTTGTCGCTGCAACTGCCCGTCCGGCACGTGACGGTTGTGGAGGATCCGGTGGCCGCGCGCACAGTGATGGGCGCGGTACGGCAAGCGGCCGCTGAGGCCACTGACACGCTGGTGGTCTACTTCGCTGGGCACGGACTGGTTGATGCGCAGGATCAGCTCGTTCTGGCTCTGCCGGATACCGAGTTCGGCCGTGTCGAGACCGGCCTGTCTTATGACTGGGTGCGCCAGGTGCTGCTGTTGGATTCCCGGGCCGAGCGGCATGTGGTGATTCTGGACTGCTGCTACAGCGGTCTGGCGTTGGGGAGGATGAGCGCCGGGAGGGGGCTTGCCGACCAGGCGGCGGTGGAGGGCAGTTTCCTGCTGGCGGCCGCGGCCGAGACCCGTACGGCTTTGGCGCCGGTGGGGGAGACCTATACGGCCTTCACCGGGGCTCTGCTGGAGGCCTTGCGGCAGGGCATACCGGGTGGTCCCGCGCTGGTCGATCTTGGGACGCTGTACCGGCATCTGCGCCTGACGATGGAGGCGCGTGGGCATCCTGTTCCGCAGGCGCGGGACCGCAACAGTGGTGCTCAGGTCGCGCTCGGACGTAACCAGGCGGATCTGCCTGCCGCGCCCGTTGTTGCTGCTGCTGCGGCCGGTGCGGATGCAGGGGCGCGTCCCTGGCCGGATCCGCGCGCGATCCGTACCGTGACCGGCTTCTTCACTGCCCTCGCGGAGGTGCGGGTGGTCAGTGGGCTGACTCACCAGGCGGTCAGTGAGCGTTCGGCCGGACGCATGGCGGCTGGCACCGTCGGCCGTCTACTCAACCGCGGCACTCTTCCGACGACTTGGGGTACCACGGCCGTCTACCTTTCAGCGTGCGGTGTTCCCGATGAACAGATCACGCGGTGGCAGAGCGCCTGGCAGCAGCTGCGCGCGCAGAACCTGCCGGCGGAGACGGCGAGCCCGGAAGCTGCCCGTGATGGCGGGCCTGAGAAGGCCAGAGCGTGGCAACGTCCTTTGTCGGCCTTCCGCCGGAGGCGGGATCACTGACCGGGTGTCACAGAGGCCGAGACCCTGGACGGCTGAGGGTGAGGCGTCTTGTCCGAGGTGTCGGAGCCGTCTGAGAACAGGGTGTTCCACGCGGCGATGAGCAGCACAGCGGCGCCCAGGAGGAGCCCCAGGGACGGCTTCTTCCATCGGCTGGACGCCGAGGACGGCTTCACGTAGTGCGCTGCTCGGTAATAGCCCTTGCGGGACTGGGCCTTCGTCTTTGCTTTCGCCACAGCTACACGCCCCCGTCCAGTGCGACTGCCTGACAGGCAGAGTTTCGCAGCGATGGGGGCGTGTTGCTTCCTGAACAGCCCGGTACGGCTGATTTCGCACTGTTGAGGGAACGGGGCGACAGCTGAGTTGGGCGGTCAGCGTTTTGGTGTGGGGCGGTGGTGGGTTTCGGCGAGGTGGTCGAGGCAGATGGCGTCGAGTGATTTTTTGGTGATGCGTTCGGTGCCGTCGTGGATGGCGGTGATGGCTGCTTGGCGGATGAGCCTTGTGAGGGATCCGATGCGGCCGGCGGTGCGTTGGTGGAGGTAGGGGGTGTGGCGGGGGAGGGTGCCGGGTTTGTGGTGGTGGAGGTCGAGGTTGTTTTCGATGTCGGTGATGACGTCGCGGAAGGGTTGGGTTTGGCCGTGGCGGGCGGGGAGGGGGCCGCAGTCGATGAGGGTGGCGCGTCCGGCGAGTTGGGCGCCTCTCACGCCGGTGAACAGGGGTGTGTCGGGGAGGTTGATGCCGGCGTAGACGAAGGTGGCGGGGAGGCGTTCGGTGAGGTCTTTGATGAGGTCGGCGGTTTGGGCGCCGGTGGTGGTGCGGGGGTTGAGGCGGTGGATTTCGTCGATGAGGACGAGTTGGATGCCAGCTTGGGTGTAGGTGTGGCAGACGGCTTCGGTGATCTGAGTCTGGGTCATGCGGGTGGTGGTGGGGATGCCGAGGTAGCGGGCGAATTCGGTGATGAGGGTTTTCGCGGTGGCGCCGGGCGGGACGAGGACGTACGCGACGGGTGCCGCGGCGTGGGCCGTCCCGGGCGGGAGCGGGTTTTTGCGGGTGTGGGCGAGGTGGCAGGCGCGGCCGACGTGGAGGAGGGCGGTGGTTTTGCCGGCTGCGGCGGGGCCGGTGACGATCAGTGAGGGTCGTGCGGTGGCCTGTTGGTGGCGGCCGAGGATCATCAGGGTGCGGACCTGGGTGGCGAGTTGGCTGATGGCGGGTGTGCGGATGGTGACGAAGCTGGAGTGGTAGGCGAGGCGTTCTTCTGTGCTGCGGGGCGCCTCGCCGGTCTGGGGCGGGGCGGGCGGGTCGGTGGTGGCGAAGCGGTGCCAGCCCTGTCAGGTGGTCAGGGGCCACGACGGCTCGGCCGCACCGCCGTCCGCGCCGGTGGTGCCGGCTGGTGTGCTGCTCGGGCTCTGTGGGTGTGGGCTTACCACTTGTCGGCTTCCTCGTATGCGTCGTAGAGCCCGAATCCGGTGGCCGCGGCGGGGTGGGTGTCGTCGTCGGGGATGTCGTCGAGGTCGTCGATGCTGTCGTCCTCGTCGCACTGCGCTGGGTCGTCGGCGCTCTGGCCCGTGTCGTGTTCGGGGTGGCGGGCTGCGGGCAGGGGAATGGTGGTGGTGCGGGCCACGAGTGCCTGTTCGGTCTTGGTGGCGTGGCCGCTGTGGACGCGGCGCATGAGCTGGTCGAGTGCGTCGGCGAGGTCGGCTTCGTGCTGCTCGGCGTCGTGGTGGTTGCTGTGCAGGGCGAGTGTTCTGATGTGCTGCCAGGTGCGGTCGTTGAACGGCTGGTGGACGTGGTCGCGGTGGATCCAGCCGATTTCGGTGAGGTGGCCGTCGGGCAGGCGGACCCAGATCTGGCGGACGTCGTGGGGGTTGTGGTGGATCTCCCATTTCCTGTTGCGTCCGGCGACCGGGGAGGGCTGGCCGCGGTAGGGGGCCAGCAGGTCCGCGTCGTAGGTGCGGTGGTGGATGCGGATGCCGGAGGCGGTGATGGCCTGCCAGCGCACGGGCAGCAGCTCGAGGTAGTCGCGGCCGGTCAACGGGACGGGGACGTATCCGGCGACGGCGATCAGCGCGGCCCACATCTGGTTCGGCGTGAGGGCCTTGCGGGGCATCATCGGGTGGCGCAGGCCTTCGTGGGGGCGGTGGTGGTAGTGCACGAGCCATTCGTCGAGGAGGTCTTGCAGGTGGGGGACGCTGTAGCAGGCCTCTTGTTCGGCGTCGGGGCCGCGGCGGGTGACGTCGGATCCGGTGTAGCCGGGCAGGTGCTGGCAGAACAGGTGGTTGATGGTGCCGAAGGCGCGCTCGACGATGCCTTTGGCGGTGGGGGCGAAGGGCGGGGCGGGCTGGACGCTGATGCCGAGGGTTTCGCAGGCGGCGGTGAACGCCCGGGAGACGAAGACCTTGCCCCGGTCGACGACGATCGTCTCGGGCAGGACGACCGGCCGGGCCGCCGCACCGGCCAGACGCGCATCCAGCGTGGCCAGCCGCTGGTGGGGGAGCGCCCGGTCGTGGTCCATGCGCAGGATGTCGGGCCAGGCGGGGCGGGCGGGGTGCGGGACGGCCATCTCCGCCAGCAGCAGGGCGGCGTCGACGGCCTTGGTCGCGCTCGGGCACAGCACGGCGGCCAGGATGGCGCGGGTGGCGACGTCGATGGCGATGGTGAGTTCGGGGCGGGCCAGGGTGCCGTCGTCGAAGAGGGCGAGGACGTCCAGGCGGGTGGTGTCGACCTGGACCTGTTCGCCGGGCCGCAGTGCCGTGGTGGGGGTGAAGGCGCGTCCGTCGAAGCTGGCGGGGGTCTGCCGCACGGGGCCACTGGGCAGTTCGCCGGGGCGGGCGAGGGTGGTGACGAGCCGGTACAGCGTGGCCTGGGACGGCGCCGGCACGGTGTTGGGGCCGTGCCGGTCTGTAAGGATCTGGTGGATCAGCGGGAACAGGCCGTTGATGGTGCCCCTGGAGCGGCCGCGCCGGCGGCGCAGCGCCTCGCGGACGGCGGCGACGACCCGTTCGTCGGCCCGCCCGGTGGGACTGGGGGCACGGGTGCTGCGGTGGTCGAGGAGCCCCCACAACCCTTGTTTGCGGTAGGCCAGGCGCATGCGCTGCACCGTGGTGCGCGAGACACGGCCGAAGCCGAGCGCGGTCAGCTCCTGGGCTTTGGCCTGTTCCCGCTCGGCCAGTGTGTGCTGTTCGGGGTTGTACTGCGGCCGTACAGTTCCGTCGCTGCCGGGCCCGCCGGCCAGGCCGTATTCGACTTCCCTGACGTGCCGCTGCCAGGCCAGCGCCTTCTCGCGCGCCGCGGCGGGGGCGCTCTCGAACAGCCCCCACTGCGGGGCGGCCTGGGGCGCGTCGGCCCCGATGACGCTGAAGCCGGGGTCGGCGAACAGGTGCCCGGCGAGCACGGCCTGGCCGCCGCCGTCCGGACCGATGAGGTGGATGTCCTGCCCGGCCAGAGCGACCACTTGCCACTTCACGCCGCGGAAGCGGACCTGCGCCCCGACCCTGACCGCCGGCCGGGCATGACGCCGCACGCTCATCCGGCGCCCTCCGTCGTGCCGGGGCTGCCCCAGCCGCACGGGCCGACCAGGACGCGTTCGTGTAGCGGCGCCTCCAGCGATGTCGTCAGCTGTCTGTGCCACAGGGCGTGGAAGACGGCGGGGAGGGCCTCGATCGGGTCGCCGGCGGCTTGGGCGCCTTCGATCAGCGGCCGCGGCCGCGAAAACGCCTCAAGGGCGGCCGCTTTCAGGCCGGGGCGGCCGGCGTTGCGGGGATGGCGGTAGCCGGCCAGCCATTTCAGGTTGGCGGCCAGGACGTCGTCGAGCGGCGCCAGGCGCCGGTAGGTCCAGCCGACGTGCGCACATGCCTCGGCCACCGCCTGGGCGGCGTTGAGGGCGCGTTCGCCGCCGGTGTCGGGGTGGCTGGGGCAGTCGGCCAGCAGGGCGGTGCCGTCGATGTGGCGGGCGAAGAGCTGCGGTACCCAGGAACGGACCTGCCCGCGGGGCGTGCGCCACAGCAGCCGCACCGGCCGCCCGGCCAGCCCGGTCACGTCCGGGTCGCTGTCCAGGACCATCAGCTGGGTGCGCATCGCGTTCGATCCGGCCGACACATGCCGTCCGGTCGTGGCCGACCACCACAGGCCCGGTCCCCACCGCCGCCCCGGGATCACCGGGAACGCGGACACCGGTGGCAGGTCCTCGAACGCCACCGTGAGGGCGGCGTCCGTCCACCGCTGCTGGACCGCCTGCCCGAGAGGGTCGAGGAAGACCGCCTCGAACCCAGAGCCCCGATCTGCCGTCACTCGCTTCGCCCGGCCCTCGGACCCGGCCGCACCCGCGTTGATCACCTGCTTAAGCCAAGCCGTATCCGCGTGCAGGCAGGGTGGTTTCCCCGATTCCTGCCACAAAGGGGTACCGCGTGCGCTAACGGTTGACGAGCCCTCTCGGAGGCCGCCCTCTCGGAGGCCGCCCGCACGCTGCCGCCGGTCCGTCAGCCGTCGTCGTCCTGGCCGGCCGTCAGCACGTCCATCAGGGTGTCGGCGGGCATGCCCGCCCACTGGGCGACCTCTTCGAGGGGCATCCCGGCGTTCACCGCGGCCAGGGCGGTCCGTTTCCAGGCGTTGTCGATGAGGGCGGCGCTGTGGCGCAGGGTGCGCAGGAGCTGCTGGGCGACGTCGGCGGTCGGCCCGGTCTGTACTCCGCGCAGCTGGATCAGCTGTTCCCCGGCGTCCTCGATCGCCCGGGTGATCAGCGTGCGCTGCTCGGCGGACACGGTCGCGCGCCACATCCTCCCCGAACCGGGTGCCTTCTTCTCCTTGCCCAGTACCCGCAGCTGCCCGGCCATGGTGGAGGGCTGGTGTTCCTGGCGCAGCCACCAGGGGTCGTTGTCGTATCCGGGCGGCCCTCCGGCGCCGCGCCGGATGCGGATGACGGCGCCCATCCAGGAGATCAGCGGGCCGCCGTAGTCGGTCGCGGCCAGCGGCCCCAGCCACGTACGGCCCACCCGCTCACCGAGCCGGCGGCAGAACGCCCCGTCGGCGGGCAGCGCCCGCGGCCGCCCGGCCCCGCTGTCCGTCCACACCAGCTGCGCCATGGCCGGGTCCAGCAGCTCGTCGGCGACGGCCACCACCTCGGGGAAGACGACCGCGTCCCGCCCCACGATCCGCCACCGCTCCAGATCCTCCCCGGCGTCACCGCCCGCGACCTGGTGCAGCCGCCGCGGCCACACCGCCTCCCGCTCCCAGGTGAGGGCCTGCTCCCACCACCGGGCCACCACCGCATACGCCAGCGCGAACACCCGCTCCGGCCCGGCCCCGGCCCGCACCGCCCGCCGCGCCACACCCGCCCACCGCCGCTGCGCCGCGACCACCTCCGGCACAGCCCGCACGTCCAGATGCTCAAGAGGCTGGTTGGCGTCCGCGTCCAGCAGCCACCGCCCGTGCCGGACACACACTCGCTCCCAGCGCGGCGTGTACCGCACCACCCGCACACCTGTCCCGATGCGCCGGGCCGTGCACAGGCGGCAGCCGAAGGCAACCGGCCCGGCGACCGCGCCGCCGGTCCGCCACGCCGCCGCCGGCACCCCGTTCTCTCCGGCCGACAGCTTGGCGTCCTCCTGTCCCCAGGACGGCAGCGCCCGCGCCAGGACGTCTTCGGTGACGCCGCACAGGCTCGCCAGGAGCTGCCGTCCGGGCGCGTTCAGCAGCACCTCGGCGTCGGCCCGCGCGCCTCCGCCGTCGTACGTGGGCGGGTAGTTGCGCCACTGCCAGTACGACCGCAACGCCTTCGCTTCCATCCCGTAGCGGCCTGCGATGCGGCAGATCAGCGACGCCGTCGTCTCTCCGGTCAGGGGAGCGGTCCGCAGCAGGCCTGGGTGATGGGTCACTCCACCACGGTCTCGTGTTCGCCGTTCCGGCGGGCGCTTTCGCACGGAGCTGTCTCTCCTGGTCCCCGCAGCAGCCCGCGGAGCACAGGCCCAAGGACGGCGGCCGCCGCGCCGGAAGCCTGGAGGAGGTCCGCTTCACCGACATCGAACGCCTCACCTTCGACCTGTAGCCCCCGAACAGCGACCACCGGCGACCACATTGACGCCCGCGGGACCGTGTGGTGGGGCTACGGCCTGCCCGACTCGGGCTCCGCACCTGTGTCGGCAGTGCGAATCTGGCTGGCCACCCTCCAACGCTCGTCCTGCAGCGTGCACTTCAGGAGCGCACATTCGAATGACGATGTGCTGCCGCCCTAACCCCAGCCGTCTTCCCGCGCAGGGACAGTCTCGTGACCAGGCAGATGTCACAACTCCTGGGAAAAATCGCACTGTTGAGGTGCGCGAGGTGCGTGAGGGTGGGCTGGAAGCCTGCACGAGAAGGGGAAGGGTGCGGAATGGAGCCTGTGATCACCGCAGCGGTGGTGACCGTGGCCGTCAGTGTCATCAACGCCATTGTGAAGATCGCTCAGCGGCGGTTGAACGTGTCTGTGGAGATGGCGCGCATCAGTGAGGCGGCGCAGACCGAGCGGGTCCGCTGCCTCACTGGGCGGTCCGCCGCACCTGCCCCCCACCGTGACGGCCGCGAGGCGGAGCCCGCCGGCCGGAGCGGGGGTGGCGAGCGTGGACGACGCCGTCAGCACTGACCTGCACCTTGCCGAGCCGCTGGAGACAACTGCCGCCCCGCTGCCGGGTATCCAGCTCGCCGGGGTCCTGCATGACGAGCAGTATCCCGCTCTGGTCCGCTTCCTGCTGTTGCAGGGAGCGTCCTGGGCCGAGGCCCAGGATGCCGTACAGGACGCTTTCACTCAGATGTGCGCGCCAGGCGTCACGATCACCTACCCTCGCGCCTGGCTACGCACGGTGGCATGGCGGTCTTGGGTAAGCCAGCAGGTGAAACTCGAAGAGACCTGCGCGGACCTGCCCGAACCGCAGATCGGCCTGCGCTGGCAGACCCCGGCCCACGCCGCCGAGCTGGGGGAGGAGGAACGCCAGGTGATCTCCCTTCTTCAGCATTTGCCGGCCAAACAACGAGCCGCAATGGCCTGGCATCTGGACGGTTTCACCACTGAGGAAAGCGCACGCGCGATGGGGACCACTCAGGCGGCCGTCCGCCAGAACCTGGCCCGCGCGAGAACCGCGCTGAAGCAAGGCCTGCGGCTGGAAGGCCGGTTCATCGACGAGAGGAGGAAGACGTGATGGGCAGTGATCACCGCGCAGCGGAAGGAAACGGCCGATACGACGACGACCTCGACGCGCTGCTGACAACTATGCACAGTCGACTGGGCATTGCCGTTGCTGACCGCCTCAACGCCCACGGCGGGCCGCCCGAACTGCGTACCCCGGACCTTGCTCTGGACCGCCTCCTGGCAGGGACCCACCGCGCCACGGGGAAGGCTGTCAGCCGCCGCCTGTCCCGGGACGACTACGCCGCTCAGCGCGATTCCGTACTCCAGGCGAGTCTCGGGCCCCGGGGTCACCTGGTCCGCCGCCCTGCGACGATCCGAGTGAAATACCGTGAGGGGGCACTGCGCTTGGTGCACAACTACTGGCCTTTCGACCTGGCCGAGGCCATGCGCACCGCTGTCCGCATCGTCCAGGACCTGTGTGACCTTCTGGGCGACGGCGCACAGCCGCTGGGCCGTGCCGACACTGTGGTGGAACAACTCCGAGAACACCTTGCGGGCATGTCCCGGCGGCCCCAACCGCACCGGTCCCAGGCTGCCCTCAGCGGCCTGGACTACCTCAACGCCGTCGAGTCCGCCCTCGCCGACCCGGCCGAGCGCCTCGCCAACGAACTGCACAGCATCCGGGAACTCCTGGATGAAGAACTGGCCCCCTCCGTCGCCGCACTCCAGGCAACCGGACGTGCCTACCTGTTCGGCGTCGGGGCAGTCGCCCAGGACCTCATCGACGATCTGGCCCACGGCTGTGGGCATGCCGACGCGCTGGCCAGAGTTGTCGCAGAAGTCGAGCGGGCCAGCAATGACTTCGTCGGAGCAGACCTCACCAGCGCCAAGCTGGACGATGTGCCCCTGGAGGGAATCCTGTGGGACGCAACAACTCTATGGCCGGCACAGTGGGAAACCCGGGTGCGCCGTGCCTCACTGCCGTCCGATGAAGAGCAAGGAGTCCTTGTGGTCGCGGCCGAGGGATGCGGCTCTGTGGTCCACGCCGATGCGTAGGACGTCTGCTCGGCGATGCTGCGTCCAGGTCGGAGCTGTGTTGCCTGTGTCAGGTGACGGGGATGGCGCTGGTCGTGCTCGCCAGGGAATTGCGTACGTGCAAGGGATACGTGAGCCGTCTTCGAGCTGACGCGTCCCGGACGACGTGCCGTCCGGGACGCGCGCAGAGCAGTTGCCGGTCCACGAGTAGTGCTGCTCACGGTGAACCTGATCGGTGCAGGCCGTGAGGCTCCCGGCAGTGGCTCACTCTCTGCCAGGCTGGACGGGACTGCCGTCCACTGATGCGGGGCTGGAGGGGGCCGGCACCGCTGCCTTTGCCCAGGGCACGCCCAGGGCGGCGAGGGCGGCCTGCTGGTCGGGGGTGAGCTTGTCCCACCTAGAACGGGTGTTCGAATTCCATACGCCCAGTTTCACGATCACCGGCTCGGCCTCGCCGTCGACCATGATCTGCTCGCTGTGCCCGCGCGGCGTGGGCCGGTCCGGGCCTTCCCGTTCGACCCACTGCGCGAGGGCCGTCAGGCCGCGTTGGAACGCTTGTTCCGCCTTCCTCGGCCTCTTCGCCGTGCGCGTGGCCGCCGGGGTGGGAGACGGCGTCTCAAGCGGCTGTACGCCCAGCTTGGTCAGCCGTTCCTGCTGCTCGGTGGATAGCAGCTTCCAGGTGCTCGCCTCGCGTTGCCGTTGGAGCCATCGTCCGATGTCGTCGCCGTCCATGAGTACGCCGGGTGCGATGTAGGGCAGGACACCGCCGGGTTCGTCCTCGACCAGATCGGCGAGGACGCGGTAGTGCCGCTGCCAGTCCAGCGGCCAGGGGCAGTTCCAGTCCGGGTCGATCGCCGCCAGCTGCTTGGCGCGCTCTGCTGCCCGTTCCTGGTCCTTTCCGAGGCCGCCCTTGCGGCGCAGATTGGCGATGTGCTGCCCGATGGGCACCAGACCCTCGGCCTCGCTCTCGCCCCAGAGGGCGTCCTGACGCGGAGCGACGTGGCCTGTGGCCTGCCGGTAGGACCGGAGGGCGGCGAGTTTGGTCTCCCAGGCTTCTTCGCCCGGTTCCCACACCATCCCGGCCTCGGGCGCGTCCAGGAGGGTCTTGCGCCGTTCTTCCAGTTCCTCGGCCCGCAGGGCTTTCCGCTGTTGGTGGACCCATCGCCCAAGGGGAAACGCCTTGGTCGCCCCGACCTCGGTCTCCACGTCGTAGGGGACGGCGTGCAGGCCGGTGATGTGGTGCTTCTTCCGCCAGCGGAGGAGGGCTTGGTAGCCCTCGAGCCACACCAGGGACTCCGGCCGGTACACGCGTGTACGCAGGAACGCGGCGATCGTGGCGGCGTCGCGGGGGCTGGAGAAGTGGAGCAGGGCCGATTCGGCAGCGGCGTCGGTGTCGTCCTGCTCCTGGTCCTTGCCGTCGCCCTCGCTGCCGGTCCCGACGATCTGCCCGTCCTCATCGCGTCGGATGTGCACCTTGCGCTTCCCGCTGCTGAGGGCACGTGAGGCGAGCTGCTCTACCAGGCGCTCATCGTGCGAGCGCAGGCCCTGAAGGACGGCTACAAGGGGGCGAAAACTGGCGGAGGCGACCATGTCGGTGGGGTCTTCGCCGGGCTCCAGAAAGACCGGCACGATGATGCGCGCGACCTTCGTGGAGCCGTCGCGGTTGAGCCTGAGTGCCCGGCCGATGTTCTGGACGATCTCGACCTGGGAGCCGCGGGTGTCGGCGAAGCAGACAGCTTCGACTCCGCGTTCGCCGGTGATGTCGACGCCTTCTCCGAGGACGCGAACGCTGGCGAGGAACGCGCGGTGGACCCGGTGGCCGGCGGCGTCGATGCCGTTGGCGAACTGCCGCAGGACCTCTCGGCGTTCGGCTACGAGGTGGTCGCCGCACAGCCACGCCGACCACACCCTCTCCGGCGGGACGTGGCGGCCGGTCTCCAGCTCGTAGAACTGCGCGTCGATCGACGATGCGGGGAGCCGGTCCGCGGCCGCGAGGTCGTCGTCGGAGGCGTCGTTCATGTACAGCTCCGCTGCCGTCTTCGGCATCTTCTCCGAGAACGCCGCCGCCTCCTCCACCTTCTGATGGAACGTCATCACGGTGCGCAGGTTGTGTGCGGCGGCGTGCTCCAGGAGCGCGGTCTGCAACAGAGCCAGGCGCCGGCCCCGCTGTGCCTCCTCGGATTCCCCGAGGACGGGGGAGGGGTCGTGGATTTCCAGGACGTCGATCTCGAATCCGGCGAGGATTCCCCGCTCGATGCTCTCCGAGAGCCCAAGCTCGAAAATCCATTCGCCGTAAGGCCCTTCGGGATCGCTGTGCATCGAGGCGATCTCCAGCTCCTGGCCGTCTTTCCCGCGCTGCGGCCGCGGGGAGGCAAAGATGCGGGGGGTGGCGGTGAGGTAGAGCCGGAAGTCGACAGGGATCCGCTGGTTGTCGTGGATCGCCGACCACGGACGCCCAAGATCGCCTGTAGTGGAGTGGGCTTCGTCCACCACCGCGAAGTCAAACGGGGCCATCGACTGGCCGTACAGCCGCTCCCCGCCCGCCAGAGCGGCCTCCAGCGGCCCGCGAACGCGACCTTGGCCCGTGACATCCTCCGGGTCCTCGCGGTCCACGAGGGAGGCGTACGTAGAGAACACCACCACCGGTCTATGACCGGCCCACAGCGCCAACTGGATGGGGTTGGTGGTGGTGCGGACCCCCAGCTGCTCCAGGACGTCGTCCTTCTCCAGCGAACACACCGCGACCATCGGCCCGTTGTGCCCGGCCCGGCGCCACGCCTGGACCGTCTGCACCAACAGATCCAGGGTGGGCACCATCACCAAGATCCGGCCGCTCCGGAAGCACTCCAGCGCGGCCACGGCGGCCGTATAGGTTTTTCCCGACCCGGTGGCCGACACGAGCGTGGCGCGGGCACCCCGCTCCGGAACAAAAGATCTTGCAGGGAATCCCACCCATTTCCGGATACGCACATTTGCATCCACCTGGTGTTCCCGAAGGGTGACCCCCTGCATCATCAGAATCCCTCACCAGTCGGTACGGCGTACATCAAAGTTCTCCGGGTGGAGATCCTGCCCCAGGTTCGCCCGGTACCTCTCCTGGAAGAACCCGAGCCTCTCCCTCTCTTCCGGGAAGGCCGTCAGCAACTCGAAGGCATACGAGGCGGCATCGATCGTGCGCCCCGAGCCGATCTCCTCATACAGCGACCACTTGCACCCCCGAACGGCCTCCTGGCACGCCTCCGCGACATCGTCCTGCTCCCCGAAGCACAGGGCACTCAGGACCAGGATCAGGCTGCGCCGCCACGCCAGCGGTACCAGCGGGTCAGCCAGAGCGGCCGTCACCATGGAGGCGGTGGCCACGGCTGGCATCATCAGGTTGGACTGGATGTACGCGTGATTGTCCGCCCAGCCTTCTCCTACTCGCTCAGGTGGCGCCCCACTCAACGAGGCAAGGAAATCCCGGGGGACGTGACCGGCGGCCCGCATGCAGCCACACTCCATTCCGTCCCAGTTGTGACGTGAGATCTCCGCCAATACAACCTGCCCGACTAAGGTGCCCCGCCAATCAACAAGAACCTAGGAGAAGGTGTGCCGCATTTTTCCCAACTCTACATGCTGCATCAACTCAACAGGCAGCATCCGGTCAACATCCGCACTGCATCGCGAAGGGCAGCTGCTCCACACCACGGAGTACCTGAGAACGTCACGGGGCGGCCGCCGTTGTCGTGAGTTCGCATACTCATGCACGAAGGCCCGCCCCCGTATCAGAATGGCCGTGTCATGACAGGTGATCAGGAGAGGCAGGCGTAATGAGCGCGAGGAAGACCGCCGCTGCGGCAATGCTGGCGGCCTTCGCCATGGTGGGCGTAGCAGCTACGCCCACCATGGCGGCTGATGGGCTTCTCCCTCACCCGGGACCGGAAGGACTGGTGTGGGTTGAAGAGATGACCGGGGACGGGGGAGTCGCATCCGGCGGGGCATGGGAGGGACTGCCGACCGTGCTCACCGTGGCATGCGAAGGCGGGGGCAGTGTGGGAGTGACGATGGAGTCACAGCAGGGACGAGTAGCCGAGTTCACCGTGGACTGCCCCGCCGGCACCGCGGGAGTGGGCTTGGTGACCATGGAGGCAGGCGTCGTACAGTCAGGATCCTTCACCATAGGAATAGACGCTTCAGACGAGAACATCCGCTGGGCCCTGACAGTCACTCAGCCCGAGTAAGAGGCAACCACCCCCTCCTCGCCGCCCGGGCCGCAGGCCCGTTGGCCGGCCCCGCACAGCGGGGCCGGCCCCTGTGGCGCGCAGCGCCACAGGGTGACTGAAGCGCAGCGGAGGCCACCAAGCGGGGACGTAGCCCCCGCAGCTCCGGGAGCGCAGCGGACGGAGCGTCATCCGCCTTGCGCAGCAAGGCGGATGAGCGGGACGCGCAGCGTCCCGCCAACGCTCCCGCGGAGCGGGAGCGCAACACCCCCGCGCAGCGGGGGTGTTCGCTTGCACATCGCGCAGCGATGTGGTACCCGCTCCGCGGG